>CAZREB010000005.1:148976-354161 GCA_964599095.1 uncultured Bordetella sp. | reverse complement strand
CATGAAAAACGCGCTTTGCTCAAGCGTCACTGCGGTGTTGGCTCGGTCGTTCATGCTGTTTTCCTTTTCGGTTCTGGATGGGGGGAAGCGGCCCGGTCTGCGGCGACGCCTGCGCCGCGGACGAGGTCGACGAGTCCGGGGCAATCGGCGGGCAGCGCGTTTCCTCGCCATGCTACATGCTGGTCGGGCCGCGAGAGCACGAGCTTGTGGCGGTAGACGGCGGCTGCCTCGGCGGAGTCGACATCGAGGACTTCGAGGGGGACGCCGCGCACCTGCGCCGCGTCGAGCATGGGCGCAACGTCGATCGCGCGATCGAAGCGCAGCAATGTGTAGCCGGGGCCCATCGCATCGTAGAGCGAGCGCCCGTCGCGCAGCCAGACATGCGGGGTGCGGCAGCCGGGCACGGTCGAGGGCGTGAAGTCGTACATCGAGTAGGCGGGCGGGGACTCGGCGTCGCAGGCGATGATAGGCGAGCCGCTGTAGAAATAGCCGAAGTTGAGGCCGCCGCAGCAGTACTGCTGGACGTTCAGGTCGTAGGCCGCCTTGCCTAGCGCCGCGCGCGCCGCGTCGCCTTCCGGGCCGGGATCCTCGATGTTCGGCGGCACCGTCTGGCGCTGCCGCGCCATCTGGAACGAGTGGTTCATCGCGAAATACGACACCTGTTCGGTGATCGGCTGGCGCTCCTTCTCGTGCGCGTCGAGGATGCCTTCGGCACCCCAGCCGTTGATCCGGGCGGCCAGCAGCCACGCGAGATTCGCCGCATCGGCGATTCCGGCATTCATCCCGTAGCCGGCATAAGGCACCCACAGGTGCGCGGCATCGCCGCAGATGAACACCCGGCGGTCGCGGAACTTGTCGGCCACGAGCCGCCTTCCGATCCAGTCTTCCTTTGCGATCACTTCGTACTCGAAATCCGCGCCGACGCCGAGAATGGTGCGGATCGCCCAGTCGCGGTCGATCGACTCGAAATCGTCCTCGTCGTCGCGCAGGTAGTTGTGGACCAGCCAGGTCTCGCGCCCGTCGATCGCCATGACGTTGCCGCTGCGGCGCGGGTTCAGCGAGAACATCACCCACGCGGGCTTGCCGGGCAGCATCGACAGCAATTTCGGTGCACGGATGTGGGTCGACTGCACGCGCTGGACGACCGCGGTGCCGCTCAATGTCGCGCCGATCCTGCGGCGGACTTCGGAGCGCCCGCCGTCGCATCCGACCATGTAGCGGCTGGCGATCTGCGTGATTTCGCCGGTATCGAGGTTCCTTGCGGTGGCGGTCACGCCGTCTGCGTCCTGCGAGAAATCGTCGATCGAAGTGCGGTTGAGGATCGTGAGGCCCGGCATCGCCGCGGCGCATTCCCCCAGGATGGGTTCGAGATACATCTGGTTGATCCGGTGCGGCGGCTCGGGCGTCGGCCACCAGGTGTCCGGGCCGCCCTTCGCGGTGTAGCGGTCGGCGCGGCACGGGATCGGGATGCGGGCAAGTTCGATGCCGGTGGTCGTCGTGCGGTAGGAGCAGTCGTTCGGGTAATCGGCCGGCAGCCCCGCATTGCGCAGCTTCTGCGCGACGCCGAGCCGGCGGAAGATTTCCATCGACCGGGCCGAGGTATGGTTGCATTTGACGCTCGGGGCCTCGCCGCGGCGGCGCAATTCGGCCACCACGACCGGGACGCCGCGCCAGGCAAGATCCATCGCCAGCGTCAGGCCGACCGGACCGCCGCCGGCGATGAGAACCGGTGTCTCGATCGTCTTCATGCGGCGGCCCGCGCGGCGCCGAACAGCGATTCCACGCGCTCGCGCGTATACAGCGTGCTCCACCACTGGTGGGAGAAATCCGACACCTTCGCCGGGTCGTAGGTTCGCTTGCGCAGGTCCATCGGCTCGCCGTCCCTGAGCACCGCCCTTATGCGCGCCTTTTCGAGCAGGACCGCAACGTCGCGCAGCGGGTTGCCGTCCACGACGACGAGGTCGGCCCGCCTGCCGGCTTCGATCGCGCCGACTTCCGCGCCGTGCGAGAGGAACTGCGCGGCGAGCGAAGTGGCGCTCCGCAGTGCCTGCACGTTCGTCATGCCGAGGTATTTGACGAAGATGGCCAGTTCCTTCGCGTGCCACTCGCCGTAGGGCGTCAGGGCGAACCCGGAATCCGTGCCCGGGAGGATGGGCACGCCGAGCCTGTAGGCGCGCGACAGCACTTCGCACGCGGTATCGAACTCGGCCTGGCTCGCGGCGCGCCGCCCGTGGTGGAAGGCCTGGTCCGAGGGTTGCGTGAAATCGATGTCGTGGCGCAGGAAAGTCAGCGTCGGCGCAATCGAGCACTTGTTCGCAAGCACCGCATCGAGGCCTTCCGCATCCATGTACGACGCGTGGAAGATCAGGTCGACCCCGGCGCGCGCCGAGTAGAGCACCGCTTCGCGGCCGCGCGCATGCACGATCGCCTTGCGCCCGAGGCGGTGCACCTCTTCGACGATCGCGCTGGTTTCGGCCTGCGTGAAGGCGGCCATGAATTCGCCGTCGGCGCGTTTCATGCGGCCGTCCATGGCGATCTTGATGCAGTCGACGCCCTCCTTCACCTGGCGGCGCACTTCCTCGATGCCTTCATCCAGGCTCTTGACGAGGTGGCCGACGCCTGTGTCGGGCGTCCCGATCCAGGTCGGATACCAGTCGGCGAGACCCTGCCGGCTCGTGATGTAGGGGCCGGCGGCCATCACGCGCGGTCCGTTGAAGAGGCCCGCGTCGACGGCGTTGCGGATCGACAGCGAAATGCGGCCGGCGTCGCCGGGCGAGCAGATCGAGGTGTAGCCCGCCGCCAGTACCTGCTGCGCGAAGAACATGCCGCGCAGCGCCCGGAATTCCATCGGCGAGTAGATGTCTATGTTCTCTTCGGATTTCGCATTGCCGTAGGCGAGGTGGGTGTGCACGTCGATCAGGCCGGGCAATACGAAAAGGCCCGAATAGTCGAGCAGCACGTCGCCCGGCTTGCGTTCGGGGGCCGCATTCGCGTCGCCGACGAAGGCAATGACGCCGTCGCGGACCACGATCTCCCGGTCGGGCTCGGCCGCCTCGCCGCGCCCGTCGAACAGCCAGCCGCACTTGATGAAGGTCGCCATCACACGCCTCCTTTCGCCGCGGTGGCCTCGCTCGTCTTGTCGAGGTGCGCGAGCAGGCGGGTGCGGGTCGAGTCGCGGTGTTCCCGGCACAACTCGGCCACCATCGCCGCATTCCCGGCGTTGTAGGCTTCGAGGATCGCCCGGTGTTCGGCCTGCGACTGGCGCAGGTCGATCAGGATCCCGGCGGCCATGCGCACGTAGCGCTCGGCATTCGAGCGCAGCATCCTGAGCGTGCGGCACAGGAACGGCCGGCCCGAAGACTCGAACAGCGTGTCGTGGAACCTGAGGTTCCATTCGGCGAACGCATCGACCTCGACCGGCGAGTGCGACGTGATTCTGTCGAGTTGCACAAGGCAGGCCTCGAGTTCGCGCGCAACGTCGCCGCTCCATCGCGATGTGGCTGCATGACCCGCGCGGGCTTCCAGCGTCGCCTGCAGGTCGAGTACGTCGTCGATCTCGTCGCGGTTGAGCGATGCCACCACGTAGCCGCGCCGCGGTCGCAGCATCGCCAGCCCCTCGGACTCCAGCCGGCGCAGCGCCTCGCGGATCGGCAGCCGGCTGATGCCCAGCCGGGCGGCGATTTCCTCCTGTCTGAGGGGCGCGCCGGCTTCGAGGGTGCCATCGAGGATGGCGCCTCGCAGATGCGCGTAGGCGAGTTCGGGCAGGCTCGGTGGATTCAGGGCGCTGGCGGGGGACGCGGCGGGTGAGGCGCTCATTGGAGTCGTTGGGAATGATATTGGATCCAATTTACAATAATCCAATTGGGGCCGCAACATCATTGAACGTCAAACAGTTAGCCTCGCCGGCCGCATCCTTGCACCCGCCGGATCGAACATCGGCCGCAAGCTCGCCCGGGCCCTGTAGCGTGTTCCGGCGACATCGATTTCGTAATTCCCGGAATTCACGAAACCCGCATCCACTCCGCTGTCGTTGCGAACGTAGCCAAGGCCTATCGAGCGCCCGAGCGTGTGGCCGTAGCTTGCAGAGGTCAGGTATCCGACCCGCTCGCCGTCCCGGAAGATCGGCTCGTTGTGGTAGAGGAGCGGCCCGGGATCTTCGAGCGCAAACTGCACCAGCCGCTTCGCAAGCACGCGCGCCCTCTGCGAAACGAGCGCTTCGCGCCCGATGAATCCGCCGGGTTTGTCGAATGCGCAGGCAAACGCAAGGCCGGCTTCGAGGGGGGTGTCTTCGTCGCCGATGTCGTGACCCCAGTGCCGGTACCCCTTTTCGAGGCGCAGGCTGTCCATCGCATGCATGCCCGCGAGCGCAAGGCCGTGGGCCGGGCCGACGGTCATGATTGCGTCGTAAGCCGCGAGCGCGGATTCGCGTGGCACAAGCAATTCCCAGCCCAGTTCACCGACATAGCTGATGCGCGTGGCGCGCAACCGCTTTCCGGCGAAAAGCATTTCGCGGCTTGCGCCGAAAGGAAACGCGTCTTCCGACAATTCCGCCCCGGCAAGCTTCGACAGCAGGGCACGCGATCCGGGCCCCATGACGCCGAGCACAGCGTGCTCTTCGGTGACGTCGTCGATGCGGCACAGGGCTCCGTCGGGCCGATGCCGCCTGAGCCAGGCGAGGTCGCGGGTGCCGCTTGCCGCGCCGGTGATCACCAGGAACCGATCGTGCGAAAGGCGCGTCACCGTGAGATCGGCCTCGATGCCGCCGCGTTCGTTCAGCCACTGCGTATAGACTGCGCGACCGAGGGGCGAAATGTCGTTCGCACTGACCCGTTGCAGCAACTCGAGCGAGCCGGGACCGGAAACCTCGAATTTGGCAAACGAGCTCTGGTCGAACAGCGCGACACGTTCCCTTGCCGCGCGGCATTCTGCCGCCCTGAACTCGAACCAGTTCTGGCGTCCCCAGCTGTATTCGTATTCGGGCGCGACGCCGGGCGGCGCATACCAATTGGGGCGCTCCCATCCGGCAAATTCGCCCATGCAGGCATTCGCGGCGACGATCCGCTCGTGCAATGGCGAGCGGCGCATGCCGCGGGCGGTCTTGTACTGGCGATAAGGCCAGTGCATGTCGTACAGCAGGCCGAGCGCCTCCGTCACCCGCTCGCGAAGGTAGACCGGGTCGTTTTGATACGGAAACGCGCGCCGGATATCCACGTCGGAGAGATCCATAGGCGGGTGGTCATCGGCGATCCATTCCGCCAGCACCATGCCGGCGCCGCCTGCCGACTGGATGCCGATCGAGTTGAACCCGGCCGCGACGAAAAAACCGCGCACCTCCGGTGCTTCGCCGAGGTAGTAACGGTTGTCCGGCGTGAAGCTCTCCGGACCATTGAAGAATTTCTGGATGCCGGCCGTTTCGAGCGCGGGTACCCGATGCAGGGCGTTCCTGAGGATCGGCTCGAAGTGGTCCCAATCCTCGGGCAATTCGTCGAATTCGAAGTTTTCCGGTATGCCATCCGTGCCCCAGGGCTTGGCCCTGCGCTCGAACGCGCCGACCAGCAGCTTGCCGGCATCTTCCTTGTAGTAGGCCTGGCCATCGAAATCGCGCAACACCGGCAGCGTCTTCACCGCCCCCGCCATCGGCTCGGTCACGACGTAGAAGTGCTCGGCCGCATGAAGCGGGACGTTCACGCCGGCAAGCGAGCCGATCTCGCGCGCCCACATGCCGCCGCAATTCACCACGACTTCCGCGGAGATCTCTCCCTGCCCGGTGCGCACACCCGCGGCCCGGCCGTCGCGCAGCAGGATGCCGGTCACTTTGCAGCGCTCGACGATCCGCGCGCCCGCCATGCGGGCTCCTTTTGCGAGCGCCTGCGTTACGTCCACCGGGTTGATCTGCCCGTCCTTGGGCATGTGGATCGCGCCGACGATGTCGGCATGGTTGATCATCGGCCAGAGCTGCTTCAGCTCGGAAGGTGAAATCACGTCGACCTCCACGCCGAAGCACCGTCCCATCGAGGCGCTGCGCCTGAGTTCCTCGAATCGCTCCGGGTTGTCGGCGACGGTGATTGCGCCGTTCTGCCTGAATCCGGTGGCCTGCCCGGTTTCGGCTTCGAGGCGGGCATACAAGTCGATGCTGTAACGGGCGAGGCGGGTGAGATTCTGGGTTGCGCGCAACTGCGCAACCAGTCCGGCGGCGTGCCAGGTCGTGCCGCAGGTCAGTTGCCCGCGCTCGAGCAGGACGACGTCTTTCCAGCCGAGCTTTGCCAGGTGGTATGCAACGCTGCAACCGACGATGCCGCCGCCGATGACGACGCATCGCGCGTGGCGCGGAAGCGGAACCGCGTCCATCTTCAGTCGAGCTTTGCGCGGGCGGAGCGGGCCACTCGGCCCCGGCGCCCGTGGTGCGACCTCGCTTTCCCGGCAGGTCCGGCCGGATGCACGCGGCCGTGCCGCAGGGCGTGCATTACCTGCGCTCGACTTCGTCGTAAGGCGTGAGCGTGCCCCAGATGCCCGCAGGAATGTTCTTGAGCGACTTGTCGGCGGCGGTCACCACCGACCAGACATGCGTGAAGGCGACCGGCACGTCGTTGACGACGATGCGCTGGAACTCGGCGTACAGGGCCTTGCGCTTGTCCAGGCTCCTTTCGATCGTGGCGCGAGCCAGGAGGTCGTCCACTTTTGGATTCACATAGCTCTGCGTGTTCGACCAGATCACGCCCTGCCTGATGTTGCTGGAGAGGTAGGTCCGGTGCACCCCGATGACCGGGTCGCCATAGTTGAACGACGCGTCCATCGAGGCTTCGAAGTCATGGCCGCCGACGCGCTTGGCCCAGGTGGGGAAGTCCGGCGAGACGCGCAGCGTGACGTTGATGCCGATCTTCTTCAGCTGCGGCTTCAGGTACTCCGCGATGTTTGCGTAGTTGTCCGGGCTGCCGGGCTGGACGTCGAGCATCATCGCAAAGCGCATCCCGTCGGCACCGCGCTTGAGGCCCGCTTCGTCGAGAAGCTTGTTTGCGCGGTCGAGGTTCAGCTTGTAGCGCTCGACCTGGTCGGTGTAGAAGGGGCTTCCGGGCGCGATCGGGCCGGTGGCCGGTCTGGTGAGCCCCGAGTGGAGCTTCTTGGTGATGAAGTCCCGATCGATTGCGTACGAGATGGCCTGGCGCACCCGAATGTCGTCGAGCGGTTTCTTCTTGAGGTTGAAGGCCACCCAGCCGAGCGCGCCGATCGCGGCGCCGCCACGGCGCTCGATGACGACGTCCGGCAGTTTCTGCAGCCGCAGGACTTCGGTGATGTTGCTGACGAACGGGAACATGTCGATGTCCTTGCGTTCCAGCGCGAGCGACACCGCAGTCGGGTCCTTGTAGAGCCGGAAGATCAGCTTTGCGAACTTCGGGCGGCCGGGCATGAAGAACCTGTCGTTCCTCTCCAGGATGATGTGCTCGCCGGGCTTGAATTCGACGAACTTGTACGGGCCGGAGCCCACCGGGTTGAGGTTGCGCGGATGCGAGCGAACGTCCTGCCCGTCGCCGTAGACGTGCTTGGGCAGGATCGGGCAGAAAGGCGGGGACATCGCGAGCAGGATCGCCGGGTGCGGGTCCTTCATCCGGATGATCGCGACGTGCGGGCTCGGCGTCTCGACGCGGTCCACCGGGCCGAACATTGACTGGAAAGGGTGGTACGCCTTCGCGGTCATGATCGAAAAGGCGACGTCCTCGGAGGTGATCGGCTTGCCGTCGTGGAACACGGCCCTGGGCGAAAGCTTGAGCAACAGCGACTTGCCGTCGTCCTGGAAGCTCCAACTTTCCGCGAGATACGGCTGGGGCTGCCACTTGTCGTCGAATCGCAATGGGCTGGCGAAGATCTGCGCCCCCGGCATCATGGTTGCGACGCCCGACTGGACGGCAGGATTCAGGTGGCGGGGGCTCTGGCTGCCGCCGACGATGAGCGTCTCCGCGCGCGACTGGGCGAGCACCATGGCGGGGACTGCCGCCAGCGCAAATGCGAAGAGCCTGAGTCCGGTGCGGAATGGCATGCTGCCTCCTGGCTGGTATGCAGGCGGACAGCTTAGGGATTCAGGACTGCGTGCGTTGTTCCCAGCCGGACGCCAATTTGACTTTTCCGGACTTCAGCCGACGTCCATCCGCAGGCGGTGAGCCGGCCGCCCAGAGGCGCGCTCGGCGCGCGGCGGGTGCCCGAATTCCGCCCGGTAGCTGCGGGAGAAATGCGCCTGAGATGCGAACCCGCAGGCCACCGAGATGTCGAGAATCGGCATGGCCGTGCGCCTCAGCAGCAGCCGCGACCGCTCGAGCCTCATCCGGAAGAAATAGCGCGCCGGGCTGTCGCCGAGCGCCGCCCGGAACAGGCGCGACAGCTGGCGGTTGGACAGCCCGACGGCCCCGGCCACGTCCTCGGGCCCGAACGCACGGTCGAGGCGCGCTTCGGCATAGCGGATCGCCTGCGACACCTTCGGGTGCTGCGCCTGCGTCTGCGCAGACTGGGCCATACGTTGCAGCTCGGAGGAATTGCGGATGTGGTCGTGCAGGCAGTGCTCGGCAACACGGTCGGCGATCGCCTGCCCGTGATCGGCTGCGATCGCGTGCAGCATCATGTCGATGACCGCGACGCCGCCGGCTGAGGTCAGGCGGTCCCGGTCGACTTCGAACAGCGATTCGGTCACTTCGATGCCAGGATAGCGCTCGCGGAACGCATCGAGGACTTCCCAATGGACGGTTACGCGGCGGTTCTCCAGCAAGCCCGCTCGCGCAAGCACGAAAGCCCCGGCATCGATGCCGCCGAGCGTCACCCCCGCGCGATCCAGGCCTTTCAGCCAGGTCGTTGTCCGCCGCGTGGCCGCCTTCTCCGGATCATGGTCGGCGCACACGAAGACGGTGCCGAGCGCGCCGGCTTCGTCGACCGAGTGATCCGGTTGGATCTGCAGCCCGTTTCCGTCCGGGACGGGCTTGCCGTCGGCCGAAATCAGGCGCCATGCGTATTTGCGTGAAACATAGCGGTTGGCGATCCGAAGCGGCTCGATCGCGGAGGACAATGCGATGACTGTGAAGCGGGGCACGAGCAGGAACCCGATCGGGTTGCGCAGCAGGTGGTCGGATGCGGTCTGGAGGGGCACGGCGAATGGATTGAATGTCCCGTTCAGGCAAATTCTAGGCCTTGGACGTCATACAAGGATAGCCCCGGCAGACTAGCTTTGCGGCTGGTCGCCGCAGACGAGGATTCGAAGATGGTGCAGACAGGTTCCGGGCCCCGGCCCCCGGTGAAGATCTACCCCGCGCGCAAGATCGTCACGATGGACGCATCCCTGCCCGAAGCCTCTGCGGTCGCCGTCAGCGGCGACAGGATCGTGGCCGTCGGGGATATGGCGTCGATGGCCCCCTGGCGGGAGGGGCGCGAAGTGCTGGTCGACGAACGGCTCGCCGGCAAGGTGCTCGTGCCGGGACTGATCGACAACCACGTGCATCCTTGGCTGGGCGCGCTGCTGCTTCCCACGGCAATCATTGCGCCCGAAGACTGGCGCATGGCCGATGGGACGGTGGCGAAGGCCGCCAACGACCGCGAGGAATGGCGCTCTCGGCTTTCGCAGGCGGTCAGGTCGCATCACGGCACCGGCGAGTTGCTCGCTTCGTGGGGATTCCATCATGCCCATCACGGCCAGCGGCCCAGACGCAGCGAACTCGACGCGCTCTGCCCCGGCCGGCCGCTGATCGTCTGGCACCGCTCGTTCCACGAGATCTTTGCCAATTCGAAGGCGCTGGAATTCGCGGGGCTGACCCGTGAGTCCGCGGCCCATCCACAGATCAACTGGGACGAAGGACACTTTTTCGAGATCGGCACCAAGACGCTGCTCGCGAAGCTGATGCCACATTTCCTGAAGACGGAGTGGTTCCATGCCGGCCTGGAGCGCATGGCCAGGCTGATGCACCGCGGGGGAATCACGACCGCCGGGGACATGGCGTTCGGGTCCCTGGATGTCGAATATGAAATAACCGCGTGGAACTCGGTCGTCGAGCAGAAAAACCTCCCGGTACGCGTGTTCAACATTCCGCATGCCGGTGCGCTCGGTTTCCGGCTTGCGGGCAAGAAGCCCAGCCCGGCCGAAGACCCGGGATTCGCCAAGGTGCTCGAGTTTGTCGAAAAGCTCCCTGCGCGCGACAGCAGGCGCATGAAGACGCTGCGCGCGATCAAGCTTTATGCAGACGGGGCGATGTTTTCTCAGCTGATGCGAATGAACGCGCCGGGCTATATCGACGGACACCAGGGCGAATGGATGATGGCGCCGAAGGTGCTGTCGGATGGAGTGCGCACGTTTTGGGATGCGGGATACCAGGTCCATGTCCATGTCAACGGCGACGGCGGTGTCGACGCCGTGTTGGATGCGCTTGCGGCGTCGCTCGATCGAAAGCCGCGCTTCGACCACCGCTTTGCCTTTCACCATATGGGATTCTCGACCACTGCGCAGACGCGGCGGATGGCGGCACTCGGAGCGGTAGCGTCGGTCAACCCGTATTTTATTCACGCGTTGTCGGACAGCTATTCGATCCTCGGTCTGGGACCCGAGCGGGCGGCGCAGATTGTGCGCGCCGGCTCGATGGTGCGCGCCGGCATTCCGGTGTCGCTGCATTCGGATTTCATGATGGCGCCCACCGAGCCGTTGTTCCTCGCATGGTGTGCGGCCAACCGGTTGTCGCGATCCGGCCGGACCGTTACGCCCGCCGAATGCCTTACGGTCGAACAGGCCTTGCGGGGGATCACGATCGACGCGGCCCACGCGCTCGGCATGGACCACGAGATCGGCAGCATCGTGGCGGGCAAGAAAGCCGACTTCACGGTCCTCGAGCAGGACCCGTTCGAGGCCGGCGCCAGGGGATTGAAGGATATTACGGTGTGGGGAACGGTATTCGAGGGCGAGGTGTTCCCGGTGGCCTCACCGAGCGCGAGCCTGCATCGGACGGCGAGCATGAGACAACAGCCGGTCCGGCGGTACCGGAACATCGCACGCGGTTGCTGCGGGATTGGCGAGGATCACTGCGACGCCGTGCACCGGCTCGCGTCGTGGGCCGGGGAAACGCTGCGCCAGTCCCGACGGTCGGGCTAGCGCTGGCTGCGCGCGGCGTCGCGCATGCAAATGAGCGAACGCGTCGCGACGCCCGAAGCGACATTGCAGCCGGGCGACAGGATGAAATTCCGCGTGCCGCCCGCCTGCGCGATCGCGTCGGCGACTTCGGCACGGATTTCCGGGAGGGACCGCTCCTGCAGTCTCGATTCGTCGACGCCGCCCATCAGGCATTTGCCGGTGAGCTTGCGAACGGTCGCAATCGAAGGATTGCCGTTGAGCCGGTCCGACCAGCTCAGCACTTCGCAGGGGTAGTCGAGGATCCGCCCGATGTCCAGCGGATTGCCGTGCGCGTGGACGATCCGGGTCAAGCCCTGCATTTCGTTCAGCAGGCGCAGGTCGTACGGCCGGTGGAATTCGCGGAATTCGGCGTCGCTGATGCCGCGCGATGACGGAGCGAGGATGCAGGCGTTGGTCGCATACAGGACGCCGTCCACCGGGATCTTCCGGAGTTCGGCAATGTAATCGACAAAGGTGCCGGTGAGCGCGGTGAGCATCGCGGCAGCCTCCTCGCGATGGCTGCGGATGAACGCGGCGCGAGAGAAGCCGACGGCGAACAACAGCGAGAAGAAGGGCTCGAAGAGCGTTTCGACGAGGGGGACCTCGGCGCCGAGGCGGGAGCGCATGATCCGCAGGCACTCGAGTTGCTCGGCGAAGATCCGCTCCGACATCGCTTGCCTGGCGAAGCGCAGCATGTCGGCCGGAGTCGCGATCGTCTCGATGCCGGCCGGCGGCGCGAGGCGATAGTCGTTCATCACCTTGCAGAAGTCCCAGTCGCAGGCGTCGTGGAAAGCGAGCTGGCGGCGTGCGTTCTCCTTCCCGTCGACGCCGTCGGTGACGAAATTGCACCACGCTACGCTGGGCGGGTAGTCGACCGGTTCGCCGCGCACCGCGGCGAGGAAACGCTGCATCTTGTTCATGGGCCGGAAATCATACCGGACGAGGCAAAGGGCGATTCGATCGCGCGCCCCAAAGGGCAACGCTGGCGCCCGGAGCCGGAGGATTCAGACAAACTGGCCGGCGACCCACCCCGAAGACCAGGCCCACTGGAAGTTGTAGCCGCCGAGCCATCCGGTGACGTCGACGACTTCGCCGATGAAATACAGGCCGGGTACGGCGGTGGCCTCCATTGTCCTGGACGACAAGGCAGACGTGTCGATGCCGCCCAGAGTGACTTCAGCCTTCGCGTAACCGAGCGTTCCAGAGGGCACGAGCGGCCACGCCTCGAGCATGGCCGCGGCAGCGGCGATTTCGCGATTCGACATCTCGGCGGGCGGGCGCTCCCAGCCGTGCAATGCGCACCACGCATCCGCAAACCTGCGTGGGAGCATTTCCGCGAGCAGGTACTTGAGCGGGGTTCCCGATTGGCGCTTCGACGCGAGCCACGCGGCCGCATCCGTGCCGGGCAGGAGGTCGATCTTCACGGGCTGGCTGCCGTCGTCCAGCGCCTGCCAGTAGCTGGACACTTGCAGGATGGCGGGGCCCGAGAGGCCACGATGGGTGACGAGAATGCTCTCCCGAAACTCGGGGTTGCGCTCGCCGCACTGGGTGATCGCCTCAATCGAGACACCCGACAAGGGCTTGAGGCGCGTCAGCACTTCCGGCGCAAGCGCCAATGGCACCAGCGCCGGCTTCGGCTTGACGATCGGCAGCCCGAATTGCTCCGCCAGTTTGTAGCCAAATGGCGAAGCGCCGATCTGCGGCAACGCGAGGCCGCCGGTTGCAACCACCAGCGACTCGGATTCGAACGGGCCTTCGTTCGTCGAGACAGAGAACCGCGATCCACCTGACCCCGTGCGCGCGACTGCAGCCACCGCGCAAGGATGCGCCCAGCGCACGCCGCCTTCGTCGCACGCCGACTTCAGCATCGCGGTGATCTGCGTCGCCGATTCGTCGCAGAAGAGCTGGCCGAGCGTCTTCTCGTGGTAGCGGATGCCGCGCCGTTCGACCATCGCGATAAAATCGCGCTCGGAAAAGCGGGCAAGCGCCGACCGGCAGAAATGCGGGTTCTTCGACAGGAAGTTCGCCGGGCCGACGCTGCGGTTGGTGAAGTTGCAGCGGCCCCCGCCGGAAATGCGGATGCGCTCGCCGATCTTGGCGGCGTGCTCGATCAGCAATACCGTGCGGCCGCGCGCCGCGGCCTGTGCGGCGCACATCATGCCGGCCGCGCCGGCGCCGATCACGATGACGTCGAAGCGCAAGCCCTCATTCTACTGGAGGCACCATGTCCCGATCCTGGGACGTCTTTTGCAGGGTGGTCGACAACTACGGTGACGCCGCGGTGTGCTGGCGCCTGGCCCGGCAGCTTGCAGACGAGCACGGCGCACGGGTGCGCCTGTGGATCGACCTCCTTGCGCCGTTGAGTGCATTGTGCCCTGAAGTTGCCGTGTCGAGATCGACGCAGGTCGTCGACGGCGTGGAGGTGCGCGAGTGGTCTGCCGGCACCGAATTCGGCGAGTCGGCCGAGATTGCCGTAGAGGCTTTCGGGTGCGGGCTGCCGGAGGCCTATGTTGAATCGATGGCCGCCCGGATTCCGCGGCCGGCCTGGGTCGTCCTCGAATATCTGAGCGCAGAGCCGTGGGTCGAAACGCATCACGGCCTTCCGTCGCCGCATCCGCGCCTGCCGCTCGAGCGCTGGTTCTTCTTCCCGGGATTCGCGCCGGGCACCGGAGGCGTGCTTCGGGAGGCTTCGCTCGAGCCGCGCCGGCGGGCATTCGAAGGCGCACCGGATGCACGCGCGCGCTTCTGGCGCCGGTTCGGATTTCCCCCGCCGGCGCCCGAAGCCCTCGCCGTTTCCCTGTTCGGTTACGAAAACCCGGCCGCGCGCGAACTGCTGCAGGCTTGGTCCGACGGGCAGGCGCCGGTTGTCATTGCTGTGCCTCCCGGCCGGCTGCGGCCCGACGTTTGCGCATTCTTCGGCCGCGGGGATCCGGGCGACGGCGCGTTGCTTGCCAAGGGGCGGCTCGAAGCGCGGTTCCTGCCGTTCGTGCCTCAGCCCGGCTACGACGAATTGCTTTGGGCCTGCGATTGGAACTTTGTGCGCGGCGAAGACTCTGTTGTCCGGGCCCAGTGGGCGAGGCGTCCGTTCACGTGGCAGATCTACCCGCAATCCGAAGGGGCCCATGAAGTGAAGCTGGGTGCCTTCCTGGACCGGTATTGCGCAGGATTGCCTCCGGCGGTCTCCGATCCCTTGCGCAGGCTTTGGCACGCCTGGAACGGCACGGGCAGCGGACCGGGGGACCTGGCCGCCGATTGGCGGGCGCTGGCGGCGGCGAAGGGCACGCTCGACGGTCATGCAGCGAACTGGGCTTCCAGCCTCGAAAAGCTGGGAGATTTGGCTGCAAATCTGGCCCAATACTGCGAGGAACGATTAAAATAGCAGGTTTGCTTATGTGGGAATCGGGACGCAAATGAAGATTGCACAGGAAATCCGTTCGGGGAACGTCATCATGGTCGGCAAGGACCCGCTGGTGGTCCAGAAAGCCGAGTTCAGCAAGTCCGGCCGCAACGCTTCCGTGGTCAAAATGAAGCTCAGGAACCTCCTCTCCGGGGCGGCGACCGAGACGGTGTACCGCGCCGACGAGAAGTTCGAGGTCGTCACGCTGGACCGCAAGGAAGTCACCTATTCGTACTTCGCCGAGCCTTCGTACGTGTTCATGGACGAGGAATTCAACCAGTACGAGGTCGACGCCGAGAACATGGGCGACGCGCTCAATTACCTCGAAGACGGCATGCCGGCTGAAGTGACGCTCTACCAGGGCCGGCCGATCTCGGTCGACATCCCGCAGACCGTGGCGCGCGAAATCGTCGCGACCGAGCCTGCGGTTCGCGGCGACACGTCGGGCAAGGTGCTGAAGCCCGCCAAGCTCAAGACCGGGTTCGAAGTCAGGGTGCCGCTTTTCTGCGACACCGGCGACATGATCGAGATCGACACCCGCACCGGCGAGTACCGGAGCCGCGTGAAGGCGTGATCCGCCGCCGCGAGCCCGGACCGGCGATGGCAACTCACGCGTGAAACCGATCCGCGCCGCCGGCCGGGCCTTCGCCGCGCTGCTGGTCGTCGCGGTGTCGGCCGCTTTTGTCGCCTTGCCTTCGCCGGCGGATGCGGCAGACGAGGCCACGTGGAACCGCTATCTCGACGCAGGGACCGCCGCCTACCGCAAGCGTGACCCGGACGAGGCGACCCGGCAGTTCGAGTTCGCGCTCAAGGAGGCCGAAGGATTCGGCGACGATGATCCTCGCCTCGCGACCACCCTGGCCTGGCTGGCCGAGCTCTACAGGGTCCAGCGCCGGTTCGAGGAATCCGAGAAGCTGATCCGGCGGACGATCGCGATGGACGAGAAGTACCGGGGCATGGATCACCCGGACCTCGCCATGAGCCTGGAGAGCCTCGCGCTCCTCTTTCACACGCAGAACCGGCAACGTGAGATGGAGCCGGTGCTGAAGCGCGTGATCTCGATCTACGAGAAGGCGCTGGGCCCGCAGCACGTTCGCGTGGCTTCGGCGTTGAACAACCTGGCGGCGTTGTACAGGGCGACGGGCCGGCTCGAGGAGGCCGAGCCACTGGTCAGCCGGGCCCTCGCGATTCGCGAAAAGGCCCTCGGCATGGACCACCCCGACACGGTACAAAGCCGCAACTACCTGTCGCTTTTGCATCGCGACCTCGCCCGCGCGCGGCCGTCGCGACAGCGCCAAGTCGACCTCCTGCGCCGGCCGCAGCCGGCGCCGCCCTCGGAGGTTCCGCCGCTGCAGTCCCCGCCCGCGCAAGCCGCGGTCGCCCCGGCGCCGGCAGCGCCCGCAGCCGTCGCGTCTGCGCCGACAGCGGTCGCGTCTGCGCCGGCCGCACCGGCGCCGATGGCGCAGCCGATGCCGGTCCAGCAGGCGGTCCCGCCGACCCAAAGTCCACTGCCGCCGCAAGCAGCTGCCGCACCTTCGCCTGCGCCTGCTCCGGTTCCGCCGGCCAAGCCTGCCCAACCGCTTGGCGCCCTGCGGGCTCCGGGCCAGTCGCAACCCGTGCCCGCACAGGTCGCATCGCCTCAGAAGCCGGCCGTCGCACCGAAAGTCGCGCTCGCCCAGCCGGCGCCGGCCAAGCCCGCTCCCGTGGTCGCGCAGCCCGCACCCGCGATGCCGGTGGTGAAGCCGGCTGCGGTTTCGCCTCAAGTTGCCCTCTCGGTAGCGGCGGTTCCCGCACCGGCACCTACGCCGGCGACCCCGCGCCGCCTCTATCGCTCGAGCCTGGCCATGGAACTGGGCTTCCTGGGCGCGTCGGCGTCGAGGAACTCGCCTACGGTCGTGGCCCAGGCATTCGATCTGATGCAACTCGCGCGCAATCGCCACGAGACCGGGGCGGTGTCGCGCATTGCCGCAAGGTTCGGGCGCGCCGATGCGTCGCTCGCCCAACTCGCAAGCGCGCGCGAGGATCTGCTGGATCGCTGGCACGGACTCGACAACACGCTGGTGGACGTCGCCGGGGGGGGCGGGTTCCAGCATGCCTCGCCCGAAGTGAACAAGTTGCGCGGCGAGATCGCCGCCGTGGACCGGCAGATCTCGCAGCGGGACGCCCAGATCGCGCAGCGGATTCCCGGCTACCGCGACTACTTGAATCCGGACCCGGTTCCGCTGGCGTCCGCACAATCGCTGCTCGGGCCCGACGAAGCTTTGCTGAGCTACCTGGTCGACGACAACGCCAGCTATCTCGTTGTCGTGCGCAACGACCGCTTCGCCTTCTTCAGCCTGGACATCGGCCGCAATGAGCTTGCTTCGATCGTCAAGCGATTGAGGGAGGAACTCGACCACCCGAGCGGGGACGATGCAAAGCGCGTGGTGCTGCGGAACTACCCCGTCGCACAGGCGAACCAGCTCTACCGCCGCATCCTCGGCGTGGCCGAGCAAGCGCTGGCCGGCGCGTCGCACCTCGTCATCGTCCCCGACGATTCGCTGAACGGCCTGCCTTTTGCCGCGCTGGTGACCGTGCCCTACCTTGCGCCGATCAAGGAGCCCGAGGAGCACTCGAAAGTCGCATGGCTCGGACGGCAATATGCGCTCAGCATCGTGCCGGCCGAAGGCACGCTGCGCACATTGCGGCGCGTGGCCCGCAAACCCGCCGCCCGCAAGCCGTTTGCCGGATTTGGCGACCCGGTGCTGGGGGGCGAGGAGAGGGGCGTGAGTTCGGGCGGTTCGGCCCGTGCCTATTCGAGGGACGCGCTCGCGAACGTGAACCAGGTCTGGAGCTTTGCACCGCTGCCCGAAACACGCTACGCGCTCTATGCGATGGCGGACATCCTGCAGGCCGACCAGGCCGACGTTCACCTGCAGGAGGAGGCCAGCGAGGCCGGCGTCAAGCGCCTCGACCTTTCGGACTATCGCGTCATCGCGTTCGCCACGCACGGATTCATGGCCGACGATTTCAAGGGGCTGGCCGAGTCGGCACTGGTCTTCACACCGCCGCGCAGGGGCACGGAGCAGGACGACGGGCTGCTGACCGCGAGCGAGATCGCGCAACTCAAGCTCAACGCCGACCTCGTCATCCTGACGGCGACCAGCACCGCAGCCGCCGATGGCACGCCGGACGCGGAAGGCGTATCCGGCTTGGCACGTGCCTTCTTCCACGCCGGCGATCGCGCCATGCTGGCTACGCATTGGGCGGTTCCGTCCGACGCGACCCTCAAGTTGGTGACCCGCACGTTGCGCGAGCGCAATCGGGGCGTCGGCAATGCCGAGGCGCTTCGTCGTGCGATGCTGCCGCTGATGAACGGTGAGGATCGCCTCAACTACGCGCATCCGAGTTACTGGGCCCCGTTCATGGTGGTCGGCGAAGGCCGTATCCCCGGCGAATCGCACGCCGCCGCACCGGCGCCTGCCGCGCAACCCGAGGCGCCTGCGTCGCAGGAATCCTCGAACGCGGGCGGCGGATTCGGGAGCCTGCTGAAAGGCCTCTTCGGCCGCTAGGAGGGGGTCACTGGGGAACCTGGGTTCCCCAGTGGGTCTAGGAGGGGGTCACGGGGGAACCTGGGTTCCCCTGTGGGTCCAGATTAGGCCGAGTTCCTCAAACTTCAGGGACAACTCCCGGCAGGCCCAGGCGTCGGTTGCCGCATAGGCGATCTGCGCCGGGTTCAGCCGCTGGGCCGCCCAGTTCGAGGTGCGGTTACCTTTAGGGATGCGAAAGCCGAGGAAAAGGGCGGTCAGGTTGCGCAACCCGGTCTGCTTCAACCCGTGCCGGTACGCTACGCTCCCCGGGTCGACGACCGCTTCCGGCTCGAATGGGAAAAGCAGCTTCAACTGCCGTAGGTCATCGGTGATCGCGACGCCGGCCTTGGTAACTTGACCGGATCCAAGGTAGCCGGTCAGTTCTGCCGAGAAATCCATATGCCCCAGCCTGAACAGGTACACGGCCCGCGCCGTGGCCACCTGCACCAGGGACGGCAGGTAGCTCTGGCCCTTGTGGAAAGCGGGGCGGGTTTCGGTGTCGAAACCGGTCAGGCGCTCGCCGTGGATATCGGCCATCGCGCGGTCGCGCTCCGCGGCCGTCGTCACGAGCACGACATCGCCTTCGTACCTGCGGATCGGGAGGTCGGCGACCTCTTCCCGGGAGATCGGGCGCAGGTAGTGCGGGTCGAGCGCCGGGCGGCGTGAGGCTTCCAATGGTGTTCTTTCGTCGATTGCAGGCCCGGATGGTAAGCCTGTGGACCGCGAATTCAAACCGCTTCTTGCAGGCGTATCCCTGCGCATGCAGACTGGTGCGGCCGCGGCGACCCGGAGGTCGGCCCGGCCGATTCCAAGCGAGGAGGCCAGATCATGTCAGCAATCGCAGTCCAGCCGGTCGGCTTTGCCTGCGGCGCCCGGGTCACCGGCGTCGACCTGTCGAAGCCCCTTTCGGGGGCCGACCTGTCCGCGATTCGCGCGGCGTGGCTGAAGCATCTGGTGCTCGTGTTCCCGGATCAACGAATCAGCCCGGTTCAGCTGGTCGCCTTCAGCCGCAATTTCGGCGAGC
Organism: uncultured Bordetella sp.; assembly: GCA_964599095.1. Classification (GTDB taxonomy): domain Bacteria; phylum Pseudomonadota; class Gammaproteobacteria; order Burkholderiales; family SG8-39; genus SZAS-79. The sequence continues at coordinate 335,043 of CAZREB010000005.1, read as the reverse complement.
TCGAGGACTACGAGTCCCAGCCCTTCAACCGGCACCCGGACATCAACGAAGTCATGGTGCTTACCAACAAGAAGACCAACGGCAAGGCTTCGCCGACCTACAACGCGGGGCAGAACTGGCATACGGACCTCTCTTACACGATCAGGCCCGCCAAGGCGACCACGCTCTACTGCATCGAGAAGCCGTCGGTGGGCGGGGATACGATGTTCGCGAACATGTATCTCGCGTACGAAACGCTGTCGCTCAAGATGCAGGCCTTTCTCGACGGACTGGAAGGGATCCATGACGCGAGCCTGATCCAGGGCCTCGAGAAGCGCGGTCCGGAGATCGTGGCCGAATACAAAAGGCTGAACCCGCCGGTGATCCATCCTGCGGTGCGAGTCCACCCGGACACCGGGCGAAAGGCGCTGTACGTGAACGAGCGCGTCCGGCAGTTCGTGGGATTGAGCGAAGCCGAGAGCAAGCCGTTGATCAGGTTCCTGTGCGAGCACTCGGTATCGAACGCCTTCGTTTACCGGCATTACTGGACGCTGAAGGACGTAGTGATGTGGGACAACCGGTGCCTGACGCACGTCGCGGTGGGCGACTACGACCCGACTGAATCGCGTTACATGATACGGACCAGCGGCAAGGGCGACTACGTAGGTCGCCTCGTCGATCCTGCCTCGGCCCCCAAGACGGCCGCGCCTGTGACGAAGAAGATGGCAGAAGGAGTCGCCGCCCTCGAAGATTAGGGGCGCCGGCTCGCGGCGGGCACTTTCCGGTTCGAAGACCGGGGCGGATCCGGTTTCCGCCAGAATGCCCTTATACCGGTTCCGATACACTCCGACGAGAATGGGGGAACCGATGTCCAGTAGCTACGCCGGCAAGCCATGCCCGAAATGCGGCCATGTACGCGCCGAGTCCGCGTCCGCACCGGACTGGCAATGCCCCGCGTGCAGAATCGCGTACCACAAGTTTGTCGAGACGCGGGGGCGGCCCGGATACGCCGACGCGCCCGGCACCGCGGGCGCCGCGCTGGACCTGACCGCGCATCGCGAAGTCTTCGTCACGCAGAAGTTCGAGTGGGCGCAGCTTTTCTCGTTCGAAACGCGCAACCGCTACCAGGTGGCGGATTCGGCCGGTCGGCCGATCGCTTACGCCGCCGAAGAGCGAAAGGGCGTGTTCGGATTCGTCCTTGCGCAGTTCGTCGGTCATTGGCGCACCTTCGAGATCCACTTCTACGACAACCTTCGGCAACCCGTGCTGAATGCCGTTCACCCGTTCCGGATCTATTTCTCGCGGCTCGAGATCTAAAACGCGAAGCGGCAGCGCATCGGCGCGATTCAGAAGGATTTTGCCGTCCTGAGCAAGAAATTCACGGTCGAAGACGCACGCGGCCGGACGCTCCTGACCGTGTCGTCGCCGATCTGGAAGTTGTGGACGTTTCCTTTCATGGCGGGCGGCGAGGAAGTGGCGGTGGTGCAAAAGAAGTGGTCGGGTGTCCTGTCGGAAGCATTCACCGACCGGGACAACTTTCGTGTCGGTTTCAGTTCGGGTGCACTGGACAATGACACGCGGCTGCTTTTGCTAGCAGCGGCCGTCTACGTGGACCTGACCTACTTCGAGAAGAAGGGCGATTGAGGCCGGGATTCCGAAAGCGGAAGGCCCGGAGCAATGTCCGGGCCTTCGGGTTGGTGGAGGCGGCGGGAATCGAACCCGCGTCCAGAAGCACGCCACATACAGTTCTACATACTTAGCCTGTCGACTTGATTTAACGGGTCGGCCGCGAACAGGCACGCTGCTTTCCCCGCGAGTCGCCTACTTTTTAGGGCTGTTCCAAGCGACCCGGCGCAGCCCGATTTCCTGTAGATGACTCTGCATCCGGTTGCCCGGCCCACCCCAGGAACGAGGTGGGTGCAGAGCTAGCCGGTTCTTAGGCGGCTAGTGCGTACGTGTTGTCGTTCGCAGTTACTTAGTGTCCAGATGGATTTGCGAGGTGACTGGTCCTCGGTATGCCCTGCCTGCTTTGTTACCCCTGTCGAAGCCAGGTCGCCCCCGGTTTCATACAAGTACCGCATTATCGCATGTGGGGATGGGCGGCAGGATTGCAAGTCCGGCCCGCGATCGTGCAGGGGCCTAGAGATGCTGCAGGAGGTCGAGCGGCCGGCTGATGACCGCTTCGGCATTCCATCCGCGGGGGCCGCCATTTTCGGTGCCGCTGTAGCCGTACTCGACCGCCACCGAGAACATGCCGGCCGCCTTCGCCGCCTGGATATCGCGCAGGTCGTCCCCAAGGTAGCAGCAATCGGCAGGGCGAATGCCAATCTTCTGCGAGGCATGCAGCAGGGATGCGGGATGCGGCTTTAGGTGCGGCGTGGAGTCTCCGCCAACCACGCAGCTGGCGCGATCCGCGAGCCCGAGACGCTCCACGAGCGGGGTCGTCAGGCGGATCGCCTTGTTGGTCACGATGCCCCATGCAAGCGAGCGCGAATCGAGCTCGCCGAGCAATTCCGCGATGCCCGGGAACAGACGCGTGTGTACGCAGATTGCGGCGCTGTAGTTGGCGAGGAATTCCTCGCGCATCGCCTCGAACCCGGCGTCCTGCGGGCCGACGCCGAAGCCGACGGACAACAGCCCACGCGCGCCGCTGGAGGCATGCGGCCGCACGGAGTCGATGGGCAGGGGCGGTCGGCCGCGGTCGGTGAGCATGCGGTTGAGCGCGGCACCCAGGTCCGGTGCGGTGTCCGCGAGCGTTCCGTCGAAATCGAACAGGACTGCCTTCATCTAGTCGTCCCTGAGACAGTGGGCGATGTAATTCACGTCGCAGTCCCGGCCGAGGCTGTATCGCTTCGATAGCGGGTTGTAGGTCATGCCAGTGAATTCGTCGCATCGCAGACCGCCCGCCCGGCATGCTGCGGCAAGCTCCGAGGGCTTGATGAAGCGCAGGTAGTCATGTGTGCCCTTGGGAAGCATCTTCAGGAGGTATTCCGCGCCGATGACGGCCAACAAGTACGCCTTCGGATTGCGGTTGATGGTCGAGAAGAAAACGTGGCCTCCGGGCCGGACGAGCCTGGCGCAGGCAGCCACGGTGCTTGCCGGGTCCGGCACGTGCTCGAGCAATTCCATGCAGGTCACGACGTCGAACGCACCGGGACTCCGTCCGGCCAGCGCTTCGGCAGAAATCGATTCGTAGCGCACCGGCAGGCGGCTTTCCAGCAGGTGGAGTTCCGCGACCCTGAGGGCCTTCTCGGACAGATCGATGCCGGTGACATTTGCGCCCTTTGCGGCCATTGCCTCGGCGAGGATCCCTCCGCCGCAGCCGACATCGAGCACTTGCCTTCCTGCGAGCGGTGCACGTTCGTCGATCCATGCGAGACGCAGCGGGTTGATTTCATGCAACGGCCGGAATTCACTGGCCGGATCCCACCAGCGATGTGCCAGCTGGCTGAACTTCTCGAGTTCTGCGGGATCGGCGTTCGGAGCCAGAGTCATTGAGCGATTATCCAAAAAAAAAAGCCCTGCGGGTGCAGGGCTTTTTTCCGGAACGTGAAGCTTACGGCTTGCGCGTGCCGATGACTTCGATTTCCACGCGACGGTTCTTGGCGCGACCTTCCTTGGTCTTGTTGCTCGCCACCGGCTGCTTCTCGCCCTTGCCTTCGGTGTAGATGCGGTTCGGCTCGATGCCTTTGCTGACCAGGTAGGCCTTGACCGCTTCCGCACGGCGCACGGACAGCTTCTGGTTGTACGCGTCGCTGCCGATCGAATCGGTGTGGCCGATCGCGATCACGACTTCGAGGTTGACACGCTTCACCTTGTCGGCGAGGTCATCCAGCTTGCTCTTGGCGTCGGGCTTGATCACCGCCTTGTCGAAGTCGAACAGCGCATCGGCGGCCATCGTCACCTTCTCGGCGACCGGCTTCGGCGCGGGCTTAGGCGCGGGCTTCGGCGCGGGAGCCGGCTTCGGCGGAGGCGGCGCGACATACGGCTTGGGCGCGGGGGCCGGCGGCTTCGGCATCAGGTCGGGATCGCATTCCGCGACGGCCATGGCCGGTGTGAAGTACACCGACTTCCAGCACTGCCCGTAGGCGTTTTTCCAGATCAGTCCGCTGGAAGGGTTAGTCCAATAGCCCCCCGCCTGCTGGGCGGAGGCGGAAAAAGACGCCGCCGACATCGCGATACCTGCAATTGCCAGAAGCGACAAAGATTTCTTGTTCATTACGATCCCCTCTTCTTCGTTATTCCGATGACTTCTCGAATCCAAAAAAATCCCGCGTTCAATTCAACCCTTCAGAGCATTTTGCCACAACTTGGCGCGGGTGTCCAAGCCGGAAATATCCATGTGTTTCAGGACCCTGTCGGCCATTCTTTGCACTCCGTCCACCCAGACGTCGGACACGTCCGCACGCCCGGCGCCGTAAACGAGGTGCGACGCCGGATCGAACATCGGGACCAGTTCCGGCCCAGCCAGCCGGACCGCCGCCAGGTCGGCCCGCTTCCCGGGCTCGATCGATCCGACCCGCCGATCCAGCCCGAGGGCCTTGGCGCTGCCCAGGGTGGCCGATCGCAACGCGGCATGGGCGGGCAGGGCCTCGGCGTCCCTTGCCACGGCCTTGGCCAGCAGGGCGGCGAGGCGCATCTCCTCGAACACGTCCAGGCGGTTGTTGCTGGCGGCGCCGTCGGTTCCGAGCGCGACGTTCACGCCGGCCTCAAGCAGGGCCGCCACCGGCGCGAATCCGCTCGCAAGTTTCAGGTTCGAGGACGGGCAGTGGGCCACCGAGCTCCCGTGCCTTGCAAGCATCGCGATCTCCTCCGGTGTCAGGTGGACCGAATGCACCGAAATAAGGTTCGGCCCGACGATCCCCAGGGCACGCAGCCGCTCGAGGGGCCTCACGCCGTGCTCGGAAACAGAGCGCGCGATTTCGTCTTCGGTCTCGTGCACATGGCAGTGGACCGGGCAGTCGAGCTCGGCGGCGAGCGTTGCGATTTTGCCGAACGCGCGATCCGAGACCGTGTACGGCGCGTGCGGCGCCAGGCAGAAAGACAGCAGCGGGTGGTCCCGGTAGCGGTCTCGCAGCGCGAGGCCCTTGGCCAGGTAGTCGTCCGGGTCGGACGCGTAGACCGTCGGGAAGTCGATCACGATCATGCCGAAGGATCCGCGCATTCCGGACTCGAGCACCGCCTCCACCGCCGCTTCCGGGTAAAAGTACATGTCGTTGAAGCAGGTGACGCCGCCGCGGAGCATCTCCGCACAGGCGAGCAGCGTGCCGTCCCGGACAAACTGGGCCGTCACGTGCTTTGCCTCGGTCGGCCAGATGTGCTCCTGCAGCCAGCGCATCAGCGACAGGTCGTCGGCGAGCCCGCGCATCAGCGTCATCGCCGCATGCGTATGCGCATTGACCAGTCCGGGGATCAGGACGTGGTCCTCGAGGTCGACTCGCGCAAGGTCGGCGTGATCTTCCAGGGCCTGGGTGGTCGGCAGGATCGCGGCGATCGCACCGTCGCGCACCGCGACGCTGTGACGCTCCAGCACGACCCCTTGCGGCTCGATGGGCACGACCCAGCGCGCGCTGATCAGGACGGAGTTCTCGCTTTGCACCTGCCCTTCCTTTCTGTCCCTGAAACCCGGCCGGAAGCTTACCGCGTAAGCCGGTCCGGGCAAGGTCCGCGTGTTAAAATTTCATGTTCGGCAGCGCGGCTTTGGAACCCCTTTCCCGCAGTCCGCGGCGGGTGCCGGAAACAACTGGGCAAGCATGGATCAATTCGCAAAAGAAACACTCCCGATCAGTATCGAAGAGGAGATGAGGAGGTCGTACCTCGACTACGCCATGAGCGTGATCGTGGGGCGCGCGCTGCCGGACGTGAGGGACGGGCTGAAGCCGGTCCATCGCCGCGTACTGTATGCGATGTACGAACTGTCAAACGACTGGAACCGCGCCTACAAGAAATCGGCGCGCATCGTCGGCGACGTCATCGGCAAATACCATCCCCACGGTGACACGGCGGTCTACGACACGATCGTGCGGATGGCGCAGGATTTCTCGCTGCGCTACATGCTGGTCGACGGCCAGGGCAACTTCGGATCTGTCGACGGCGACAATGCCGCGGCCATGCGTTACACGGAAATCCGCATGGCGCGCATCGGCCACGAGCTGCTGGTCGACATCGACAAGGAGACGGTCGATTTCGGCCCGAACTACGACGGCTCGGAGAACGAGCCGCTCGTGATGCCGGCACGGATCCCGAACCTGTTGATCAACGGTTCGTCGGGAATCGCGGTCGGCATGGCCACCAACATCCCGCCGCACAACCTCACCGAGGTTGTCGATGCCTGCCTCGCGATGCTCGCGCGACCGGAAATCGAGGTCGACGAGCTGATCGAGATCGTGCCGGCGCCCGACTTCCCGACCGCCGGCATCATCTACGGCGTCTCCGGCGTACGCGAGGGCTACCGCACCGGCCGGGGGCGCGTGGTCATGCGGGCGAAGACGCACTTCGAGGACATCGGCAAGGGCGACCGGCAGGCGATCATCGTCGACGAGCTTCCCTACCAGGTGAACAAGAAGACTCTGCTCGAGCGGATCGCCGAGCTGGTCGGGGAAAAGAAGATCGAGGGCATCTCCGACATCCGCGACGAATCCGACAAGGACGGCATGCGCGTGGTGATCGAGCTGAAGAGGAACGAGCTCCCGGAGGTGATCCTGAACCACCTCTACAAGCAGACCCAGCTGCAGGACACGTTCGGGATGAACATGGTCGCGCTGGTCGACAACCAGCCCAAGGTGCTCAACCTGAAGGAGCTGATTGAGTGCTTCCTGTCGCACCGGCGCGAGGTGGTCACCCGGCGCACGGTGTTCGAGCTGCGCAAGGCGCGCGAGCGCGGCCATATCCTGGAAGGCCTGGCGGTTGCGCTTTCTAACGTCGACGAGGTAATCGAGCTCATCAAGCGCGCGCCCTCTCCTGCGGAGGCCAAGCGCGGGCTGATGGGCCGGGCCTGGTCGTCGGCGATCGTTCGCGAGATGCTCGACCGCGCAGTGGCCGACGCCTTCCGGCCCGAGGGAGTGTCGCCCGAATACGGTCTCAAGGAGTCCGGCTACCTGCTCTCGGACGAGCAGGCTCAGGCCATCCTGGAACTGCGGCTGCAGCGTCTGACCGGCCTCGAGCAGGACAAGATCGTCACCGAGTACAAGGAGGTGATGGCCAACATCGCCGACCTGCTCGACATCCTCGACAAGCCGGCGCGCATCACCGCCATCATCGGCGACGAGCTCAGGCAGATCCGCGAGCAGTTCGGCGACACCCGCCGCAGCGTGATCGAGGTCAACACCGAGGACATTTCCCTCGAGGACCTGATCGCGCCGCAGGACATGGTCGTCACTTTCTCGCATGGCGGGTACGTGAAGTCGCAGCCGCTGGCCGACTACAGCGCACAGCGCCGCGGCGGTCGCGGCAGGCAGGCCGCGGCGACCAAGGAAGACGATTTCATCGACCGCCTGTTCGTCGCGCATACGCACGACTACCTGCTCTGCTTCTCCAACCGCGGCCGGCTCTACTGGCTCAAGGTCTATGAGGTCCCGCAGGGCACGCGCGCGAGCCGCGGAAAGCCGATCGTCAACGTGTTCCCTCTGGAGGAAGGAGAGAAGATCACCGCGGTGCTGACCGTCAAGGAGTTCGACGCGCAGCACTACGTCTTCATGGCGACGGCGCAGGGCACGGTCAAGAAGACGCCGCTTTCGGAATTTTCGCGCCCGCGCCCCTCGGGCATCATTGCGGTCGGGCTGGACGAAGGCGACTACCTGGTGGGTGCGGCACTTACCGACGGAAACTACGACGTGATGCTTTTTTCGGACGCCGGCAAGGCCGTGCGTTTCGAGGAAGGCGACGTGCGGCCGATGGGTCGCCAAGCCACGGGAGTCCGGGGCATGCGCCTGGCCGAGGACGGCAGCCAGAGGGTCGTTTGCATGCTCGTTGCAAAGGACGAAAAGCAGACGGTCCTCACCGCGACCGAAAACGGGTTCGGCAAGCGCACGCCGATCGCGGAGTACACGCGCCATGGCCGCGGAACGCAGGGCATGATCGCGATCCAGGCGTCCGAACGCAACGGCAACCTCGTCGGCGCGATCCTGGTGGACGACACCGACGAAGTGATGCTGATTTCCACCGGCGGCGTCCTGATCCGGACCGCCGTGGCCCAGATCCGCGAGCAGGGCCGAACGACGCAGGGCGTCACGCTGATTGCGCTGGGCGAGGGCGAGAAGCTGGCGGGCCTGGAGCGCGTCGTGGAGCGCGACGAAGAGATCCCGAACGGCAATGGGGAAACCGAAGGCGGGGCGGCTGCGCCCGCGGCCGATGGTGCGGGACCGGCCTAGGCGATGAGCCGGATCTGGAATTTCAGCGCCGGGCCGGCGGTACTGCCGCAGGAGGTGCTCGCCAGGGCCGGCGACGAAATGCTCGACTGGCACGGGTCGGGCATGGGCGTCATGGAGATGAGCCACCGCGGCAAGCAGTTCATGGGCATCGCGGAGGAGACCGAGGCCGACCTCCGCGCACTCCTGTCGATCCCGGTGAACTACAAGGTGCTGTTCCTTCCCGGCGGTGCGACGCTCCAGTTCGCGGCGATCCCGATGAACCTGCTGGCCGGCAAGGGCAAGGCGGATTTCGTCGTGACCGGCGAATGGTCGCGGAAGGCCGCCAAAGAAGCCGAAGCGTTCTGCGACGCGAGGATCGCGGTGACCTCCGTGGATCGCGGATTTACCTATGCCCCTGCGCAACAGGCATGGAAGATCAGGCCGGAAGCAGCTTACGTCCACTATTGCTCGAACGAGACCATTGGCGGCGTCGAGTTCCACTGGATCCCCGATACCGGCGACGTTCCGCTGGTTACGGATGCTTCGTCGCACATCCTGTCGCGGCCGCTGGATGTTTCGCGCTTCGGGCTGATCTACGCCGGTGCCCAGAAGAACATCGGTCCGGCGGGGATGACGATCGTCATCGTGAGGGAGGACCTGCTCGGGCGCGCCCAGAAGGGCACGCCGACGGTCCTCGACTACAAGCTGCAGGCCGAGGCGGGCTCGATGCTCAACACGCCGGCCACCTACGGCATCTACATGGCCGGGCTGGTGTTCAAGTGGCTCAAGCAGCTCGGCGGGCTGGCCGAGATGGAAAGGCGAAACGTCGCCAAGGCGAAGCTCATTTACGATGTGCTGGACGCAAGCACCTTCTACCGGACCGCGGTCGCGGTGGAGGACCGCTCGCGCATGAACATCCCGTTCAACCTCGCCGACGAAAGCCTGGTGGGCGACTTCCTCAAGGGGGCGGAGGCACGCGGCATGATCCAGCTCAAGGGCCATCGCCTCGCCGGGGGCATCCGGGCATCGATCTACAACGCGATGCCGGTGGAAGGCGTGCGCGCGCTCGCCGACTACATGCGCGAGTTCGAGAAGGAGCGCGGCTGATCCATGAGCGAGGAAATCGCGAAGTTGCGCAAGGAAATCGATGCCCTGGACAGCGAATTGCTCGCGCTCGTGAACCGGCGGGCGGGCCTGGCGCGCCGCGTTGGACAACTCAAGCAGGGAGCACCGGCTTACCGGCCTGAGCGCGAGGCCGAGATCCTGCGGCGCATGACGGCTGAAAACCCGGGGCCGCTGCCCGCGAACCGTGTCACGACTGTCTTTCGCGAAGTGATCTCAGCATGCCGCGGCATGGAGCAGGACATCCGCGCCGGCTTCCTGGGGCCGCAGGGGACCTTCAGCGAACAGGCGGTCCAGAAGCATTTCGGCCGCGCGGTGGAGGCCGTTCCGCTGGCTTCGATCGACGAAGTCTTCCGGCGCGCCGAAGCAGGCGACACCGAATTTGCCGTCGTGCCGGTCGAAAACTCCACCGAAGGCGCAGTTGGCCGCACGCTCGACCTGCTGGTCGCCACTCCGCTGAAGATCTGCGGCGAAATCGAATTGCGCGTGCAGCAGAACCTGATGGCGAAGGCGGGCGACCTCACTGTGATCAAGCGCGTCTATTCGCACGCGCAATCGCTCGCCCAGTGCCACGGCTGGCTCGGCCAGAACCTGCCCGGCGCGGAGCGTGTGCAAGTCGTTTCGAATGCCGAGGCGGCGCGCCGCGCGTCCGAGGAGCCGGGAAGCGCGGCGATCGCGGGACAATTGGCCAGCGAGCGTTTCGCGCTTACCGTCCTCGCGCGATCGATCGAGGACGATCCCAACAACACGACGCGCTTCCTCGTGCTGGGCAAGATCGACACCGCGCCGACCGGCCAGGACAGGACCTCGCTGGTCATGTCGGCAGAGAACAAGCCCGGTGCGGTGCATGCGCTGCTTTCTCCGCTTGCGGCCAACCGCGTGAGCATGTCGCGGATCGAATCGCGCCCCTCCCGTGCCGCCAAGAGCGGGCTCTGGGAGTACCTGTTTTTCATCGACGTCGAAGGTCACAGGAACGACGAGCGCGTGGCAAGCGCGCTTGCCGAACTCGGCCGGAAGGCGCCGTTCCTCAAGGTCCTGGGATCCTATCCTGCGGCCGTCCAGTGAGTGCCAGTCCATGAATGCACCAGTGCCCAAGAACGTTTCCACCAAGGACCTCTGCGAACTTTCCCCGTCCTACGTACGCGCGATTGCGCCCTACCAGCCGGGCAAACCCACCTCGGAGCTCGCTCGCGAAATGGGTATCGAGGAAAAGAGCATCGTCAAGCTGGCCTCCAACGAGAACCCTCGCGGAATCGGTCCGCGCACCCGCGCCGCCATCGAGGCTGCTCTCGGCGACCTTGCGCGCTACCCGGACGGCAACGGGTTCGAACTGAAGGATGCATTGTCCCGGCGCTACGGCGTCGGCATGGACTCGATCGTGCTCGGCAACGGGTCGAACGATGTGCTCGAGCTGGTTGCGATGGCCTACCTCGGGCCGGGCTCTTCGGCAGTCTATTCGCAGCACTCCTTCGCGGTGTACCCGCTCGCGACCCAGGCACGCGGTGCGCGCGGAATCGGCGTGCCGGCGAAGAACTACGGGCACGACCTCGAGGCGATGGCGAAGGCGGTCACCGGCGACACGCGCGTGCTGTTCATTGCGAACCCGAACAACCCCACCGGCACCTTTGTCCCTTACGACGGGATCGCGAGCCTGCTGAAGGCTGTTCCAGGCTGCATTGTCGTCCTCGACGAGGCCTACAACGAATACCTGCCACCCGAATTGCGCGTCGACACCGCCAAGTGGGTCAAGCGCCATCCGAACCTCGTGGTGACCCGGACATTCTCGAAAGCCTACGGCCTGGCCGGCCTGCGCGTGGGCTATGCGATGGCGAACCCCGCGGTGGCCGACCTGATGAACCGTGTCCGCCAGCCGTTCAACGTCAACAGCATCGCGCTCACGGCCGCGGCGGCCGCGCTCGACGACATGGAATTCGTTGCCCGCAGCTATGCCGAGAACCGCGCAGGCATGAGGCGGGTCGAGGAGGGGGCGGCCGAGCTCGGCCTCGAGTACATCCCATCGTACGGCAACTTCATCACCATTCGCGTCGGCAAGGCCGGCGAGATCTTCAAGCGCCTGCTCAAGCGAGGCGTGATCGTGCGCCCGGTCGCCGGATACGAGTTGCCCGAGCACCTGCGCGTGACGATCGGCACGCCGGAGGAGAACGAGCGTTTCCTCGCGGCGCTGGCCGCGAGCCTGCGGGAATAGCCGCGGCAATGGCAGCTGGAACCTCGCCCCGGTTCGACAAGGTGGCCGTCATCGGGGTCGGGCTGATCGGCGGCTCCTTTGCGTTGGGTCTGAAGGCGGCCGGGATGTGCCGCAGCGTGATCGGCGTCGGGCGCAATCCGGACAACATGCGGCTTGCCGGAGAGTTGGGGATCGTCGACGCGGTTGAGTCCGAGGCCGCGGCCGCGGTGCGCGGCGCCGACCTCGTGCTGGTGGCCACGCCGGTGGCCCAATTCCCGGCGCTCTTCGCGCAGATCGCGCCCGGCCTGGGCGCTGCGACGCTCGTCATGGATGCGGGGAGCACCAAGCAGGACGTGGTTGCCGCCGCGCGGAGCGCCTTGGGCCGCCGGGTGGCGCAGTTCGTGCCGGCGCACCCGATTGCGGGCGCCGAGCACAGCGGGGCCGGCGCCGCCAAGGTCGATCTCTACCAGGGCAAGCGCGTGGTGCTTGCGCCGCTTGCGGAAAATCCGGCCTCGCTCGTAGAACTCGCTTGCGCGGCGTGGGAGGCCTGCGGTGCCCGCGTTTCCCGCATGAGCGCCGCCGAGCATGACGCGGTGTTCGCGGCGGTCAGCCACCTGCCGCATCTGCTGGCGTATGCGCTGGTACACGAATTCGCCGGGCGCGAGAATTCCGGGCAGCTGTTCGGCTTCGCGGCCGGCGGATTCCGCGATTTCACGCGCATCGCTTCCAGCCACCCGGAAATGTGGCGCGACATCTGCGTCGCGAACCGAGAGGCGCTGACCGCAGAGCTCGACCGCTATGTCGAGAAACTGCGTGCGCTGCGCGGGCCGCTCGCAGCCGGCGACGCGGCGGCGCTGGAAAAGGTGTTTGCGCAGTCGCGCGACGCGCGCAATCGCTGGCTCGCCGGCGGATACGGCGCCTGAATGGAGTTTCTCGACCTCGCCCCGATCGGCCGCGTCGCCGGCGCGGCGACGATGCCAGGGTCCAAGAGCATTTCCAATCGCGTGCTGCTGCTGGCCGCGCTGGCACGCGGCGAGACCGTGGTCCGCGACGCGCTCGATGCCGACGACACCCGTGTCATGCTCGCCGCCCTGCGCCGGCTGGGCATCAACGCAATGTCAGGAAGTTCCCCGGAGATCCGTATCCACGGCTGCGCCGGCGCAATTCCTGTCAGGAGTGCGGACCTCTTTCTCGGCAATGCGGGAACCGCGTTCAGACCGTTGACGGCCGTTCTCGCACTCTCTGGCGGGGACTACAGGCTGTCGGGCGTGCCGCGCATGCACGAAAGGCCGATCGGCGATCTTGTGGCTGCGTTGCGAGCGATCGGCGCGCAAATCGACTACACCGGTGCCGAGGGCTTTCCGCCGCTCGCGATCCACGCGGGCCGTATCGATGTGGGCCAACCGGTGCGCGTGCGCGGTGACGTGTCTTCGCAGTTCCTAACGGCCTTGCTGATGGCGCTTCCGCTGGCGGGGCGGCCTGCGGAGATCCTCGTCGAAGGCGAGCTGATCTCGCGGCCCTATGTGGAGATCACGCTCAACCTGATGCGCCGCTTCGGCGTGGACGTCGGGCGCGAGGGCTGGCGGTCCTTCCGCGTGCCTGCGGGAGGCTACGCGAGCCCCGGCGAGATCCACGTCGAAGGGGACGCGTCCTCGGCCTCGTATTTCCTTGCCGCAGGCGCCATTGCAGGCGGTCCGGTCCGGGTCCTGGGCGTGGGGCGGGACAGCATCCAGGGCGACGTTCGCTTCGTCGAGGTCCTGGAGCGCATGGGCGCCCAGGTCAGCGTGGGTCCCAACTGGATCGAGGTGTCCCGCGGCGGCAAGCTCAGGGCGCTGGATGCCGACCTGAACCACATCCCGGACGCAGCGATGACGGCCGCAGTCATGGCGCTGTTCGCGGACGGTCCGAGCGTCCTGCGCAACATCGCCAGCTGGCGCGTCAAGGAGACCGACCGGCTCGCTGCGATGGCGACCGAATTGCGCAAGCTCGGCGCCACGGTCGAGGAGGGCGCGGATTACCTCAGAGTGGCGCCGCCCGGGCGCTGGGTGCCCGCCACGATCGACACTTATGACGACCACCGCATGGCGATGTGCTTTTCGCTGGCGGCGTTGGGCGGCGTCACCGTGAGGATCAACGATCCCGGATGTGTGGCCAAAACCTTTCCCGAGTACTTCGACGTCCTGGCGAGCCTGACGGTGCCGCTGTGAGTATCCCCGTCATCGCCATCGACGGCCCATCGGCCTCGGGCAAAGGCACGCTGGCTTGCCGCGTCGCCGGCTCTTTGGGGTTCCACTATCTGGAAAGCGGGGCACTTTACCGCCTGGTGGCCCTTGCATCGCGGCGGTCGGCGATCGAAGAGGCTGACGAGGAGGCCCTCGCCCGCATTGCCGCGGGCCTCGCAGTACGCTTTAGAAACGACAGAATTCTCCTTTCCGGAGAGGATGTTACGGAGAAGCTTCGAGGCGAGGACATCGGCACGCTCGCCTCCTCCGTCGCCCGGCTGCCGCGGGTCCGGGCCGCCTTGCTCGAGCGCCAGCGGGCGTTCCGGCAGCCGCCTGGACTGGTGGCTGACGGGCGCGACATGGGGACCGTGATCTTTCCCGACGCGATCCTCAAGGTGTTTCTGACCGCGAGCGTCCGGATCAGAGCCGAGCGCCGTTATAAACAGTTGAAAGACAAAGGAATCAGTGCTAATCTCGCGTCCCTTTCCCGGGACCTCGCCGAGCGCGATGAGCGCGACGCGAAAAGGGCGGCAGCGCCGCTCGTGCCGGCACCTGACGCAGTGCAGCTCGACTCGTCGAACCTGTCGGTGGAAGAGGTCGTCACGCAGGTCGAGCGGATGGCCCGGGAGAAGCTGGGATCGTTGAGAGCTCTTTGATCTGAAAGGATTTAGCCAGAGCCCGCGGCGATTCTTACGGTGGGCGGGCGGCCCGGTGGCCGCAGCGCCTTTTTTGCAACGCAGCCCGACGTGCGCGTCCTCCCGGAAAACGGGGATCGCCGGCGGCCCAAACCAGGTCTTTCTTACATGTCCAGTCTGTCCCCCGCAGTGCCCAGCCCCAACTCGCCCGTCCCCGCCGCCGATTCGTTCGCCGCGCTATTCGAAGAAAGCCTTTCGCGCAAGGAAATGCGCATTGGCGAGGTCATCACCGCAGAAGTCGTCGCCGTCGACCACAACTTCGTCACGGTCAATGCGGGGCTGAAGTCCGAGAGCCACATTCCCCTCGAAGAATTCCGCAGCGACGCCGGCGTGCTCGACGTCAAGGTCGGCGATTTCGTCAGCGTGTCGATCGAGGCCCTCGAAGACGGCTTCGGCGAAACCCGCCTTTCGCGCGACAAGGCCAAGCGCCTCGCGGCCTGGATGGATCTGGAAAAGGCGCTTGAAGAAGGCGCCAAGATCGAAGGCACCATCACCGGCAAGGTGAAGGGCGGCCTCACCGTGATGGCCAACGGCATCCGCGCCTTCCTGCCGGGTTCGCTGGTCGACCTGCGCCCGGTCAAGGACACAACGCCGTTCGAAGGCAAGACCATGCTGTTCAAGGTCATCAAGCTCGACCGCAAGCGCAACAACGTGGTCGTATCGCGCCGCGCAGTGCTCGAGGAGACCGCGGGCGCGGAGCGCGAGCAGCTGCTGTCCACGCTGTCCGAGGGCGCAACCGTCAAGGGCATCGTCAAGAACATCACCGACTACGGCGCGTTCGTGGATCTCGGCGGAATCGACGGCCTGCTTCATATCACCGACCTCGCCTGGCGCCGCGTCAAGCACCCCTCCGAGGTGCTGGCCGTGGGCGACGAGGTCACCGCCAAGGTGCTCAAGTTCGACACCGAGAAGAACCGCGTGTCGCTCGGCCTGAAGCAGCTGGGCGAAGACCCATGGGTCGGCATCTCGCGCCGCTACCCGCAGGGTACCCGCCTGTTCGGCAAGGTCACCAACCTGACCGACTACGGCGCGTTCGTCGAAGTCGAGTCCGGCATCGAAGGCCTGGTGCACGTCTCCGAAATGGACTGGACCAACAAGAACGTCCACCCGTCCAAGGTCGTGCAGGTCGGCGACGAGGTCGAGGTCATGATCCTCGAGATCGACGAGGACCGCCGCCGGATCTCGCTCGGCATGAAGCAGTGCATGCCCAACCCGTGGGACGATTTCGCACGCGACTTCAAGAAGGGCGACAAGGTGAAGGGCCAGATCAAGTCGATTACCGACTTCGGCGTGTTCATCGGGCTGCCTGGCGGCATCGACGGCCTGGTGCACCTGTCCGACCTCTCGTGGTCGCAGCAGGGCGAGGAGGCGGTGCGCAATTTCAAGAAGGGCGACGAGATCGAGGCGCTGGTGCTTGCCATCGACGTGGAGCGCGAGCGGATCTCGCTCGGGATCAAGCAGATGGAAGGCGACCCGTTCACCAACTTCATCGCCAGCAATGAGAAGAACACCATCCTCGACGGCACCGTCAAGTCGGTGGACGCGAAGGGTGCCGTGATCTCGCTCGCCGGCGACATCGAGGGCTACCTGCGCGCATCCGAGTTCTCCCGCGACCGGATCGACGACCTGCGCACCGTGCTCAAGGAAGGCGATTCGATCCAGACGATGATCATCAACGTCGACCGCAAGAACCGCTCGATCAACCTGTCGGTGAAGGCGAAGGACATGGCCGAAGAGTCCGAGGCGATGAAGACGCTGCGCACCGAGAGCGCGGCCAGCGCCGCGGGCAGCACGAACCTCGGGGCGCTGCTGCGTGCGAAGCTCGACAAGAACAGCACGCCGCAGCAGTAGGCGCGGGGGACGCGGGCAGGCAGCGGGCTGGCGGCGCTAGCAGGCAATACAAAGGGGAAGTCCGGTCATGACCAAGTCCGAACTGATCGCTCGGCTGGCGCAGCGCTACCCGCAGCTGGTGGCGAAGGATGCCGAGTACGCGGTGAAGATGATCCTCGACGCGATGACGCTCGCGCTGCTCGAGGGCAACCGAATCGAGATCCGCGGCTTCGGCAGCTTCGGCCTGAACTACAGGCCGCCGCGCGTGGGCCGCAACCCGAAGTCCGGCGAAAAGGTGCACGTGCCCGAAAAGTACGTGCCCCATTTCAAGGCCGGCAAGGAGTTGCGCGAGCGGGTCGACGCTGCGGAGGCCGAGGCGGCGGCAAAAGCGCCCTGAGAGGGCGCTGAGCCATGCGATACCTCACCTGGGCTGTCCGGCTGGTCGTCTTCCTGTTCCTGCTCGCGTTTGCGGTCAAGAACACCGAGCCGGTCACGCTGCGCTTCTACTTCGAACTCGCGTGGCAGGCGCCTCTGATCGTCCTGCTGCTCGCGTTTTTCGCCGCCGGCGCGGCTTTCGGGCTGGCGGCCGTCCTCACCACGCTCTTTGTCCAGAGGCGGGAGAATCTCGAACTGCGTCGTGAACTGCAGGAGCAGCGCGAAAAGGCTGCGGCTGCCGTCGATCCCGTGCCGCCGCCGGCAGCGGACGCCTGATGGAGTTCGAATATTGGTGGCTGGTCGGCTTCCCGCTGTTTTTCGGGCTTGGATGGCTGGCGGCCCGGATCGACATCAAGCACCTGCTGACCGAATCGCGTGCGCTGCCTCGCTCCTACTTCAAGGGACTCAATTTCCTGCTGAACGAACAGCCGGACAAGGCGATCGAGGCCTTCATCGAAGTCGTCAAGGTCGACCCCGAAACCGTCGAACTCCACTATGCATTGGGAAGCCTGTTCCGGCGGCGCGGGGAATATGACCGCGCGATCCGCATGCACCAGAACCTCGTCGACCGCGCGGACCTGTCTTCCGACCAGAGGCTTGCCGCTCTGTTCGAACTGGGGCAGGACTACCTGAAGGCCGGCATCCTCGACCGTGCGGAGGAAGTATTCAACCGGCTGCGCGAGGGTCCGCTGGCTGCAGAGGCGCGTGATTTTCTCCTCGAGATCTACCAGGCCGAGAAGGAGTGGCAAAAGGCGATCGACATGGCCGCGGAGATCGGCACCGGGAAGGGCGCCACACGGGCCGAGTCGAACGCCCGGGAAGTTGCCCATTTCTATTGCGAGCTTGCGGCTTTCGACGCAACGCATTCGCGCCCCGACGAGGCGCGGCGCCACCTCGAGGCGGCGCTCGAGGCGAACCGCAAGTGCGTACGGGCGAGCCTGCAGCTCGGTGACCTCGAGCGCAGCCTCGGCGACAGCGGGCGTGCCATCGAGAATTGGAAGCGCATCGAGAACCAGGACCCGTCCTACCTGGCGCTCGCGGCGCAGCGGCTGCTCGACGCCTTCCGCGATACCGGGCGGCTGGAGGAGGGGCTGACGCTGCTGGCCGGGCACCTTGAGCGATACCCGTCGCTCGATCTCCTCGACACGGTCTTCCAGTACACGCTCGATGCGAAAGGCGCCGAGGCGGCCTATACGCTCGTGCGGGACGAACTGCGCCGCAACCCGACGCTGCTCGGCCTTGATCGCCTGCTCGAGGCGCAGATCGCCGGCGCAACCTCTCCCGACCGGCGCCGCGACCTCGAACTGGTCAAGAACCTTGTCCACAGCCACGCCCGGCGCCTTGCGCGTTATCGCTGCGAGAATTGCGGCTTTCGCGCGCGCCAGTTCCACTGGCACTGCCCGGGTTGTGGTGGCTGGGAAACGTACCCGCCGCGGCGTTCCGAGGAATTCGACCTGGTCCCATGAGGAAATCTGAATGAAAGTCAGTGTCATAGGCACGGGCTACGTCGGTCTGGTCACCGGGGCGTGCCTGGCGGATGCCGGCAACAATGTGCTTTGCTGCGACATCGACGCCGGCAAGATCGCCACCCTGAACTCGGGCGGGCTGCCGATCTTCGAGCCCGGACTGGATGCCATCGTTGCGCGGAACCGCGCCGCGGGACGTCTGGTCTTCTCGACCGAAATTGCTGCATGCGTGGCCCACGGCGAACTCCAGTTCATTGCCGTCGGAACGCCGCCAGGCGAAGACGGATCGGCCGACCTTACGCACGTGGTTTCGGCGGCCCGCTCGATCGGCCGCCACATGGGGGAATACCGCGTGATCGTGAACAAGTCGACCGTCCCGGTGGGAACCGCGGACGAGGTCCGCGCCGCGATCGCGCAGGAACTGGCGGCGCGCAGAATGGAGGTGCCTTTCAGTGTCGTTTCCAATCCCGAATTCCTCAAGGAAGGCGCGGCAATAGAGGATTTCATGCGCCCCGACCGGATCGTGATCGGCAGCGAGGATGATCGGGCCACGCAACGCCTGCGCGAACTGTACGCACCCTTCCAGCGCAATCACGAGCGGGTCATGGTCATGAGCGTGCGCTCGGCCGAGCTGACCAAGTACGCCGCGAACGCGATGCTCGCCACACGGATATCGTTCATGAACGAGCTGGCCAACCTTGCCGAACGCATAGGCGCGGACATCGAGGAGGTCAGGCGCGGAATCGGGTCGGATCCGCGCATCGGATACCACTTCCTCTACGCGGGGGCCGGTTATGGCGGATCCTGCTTCCCGAAGGACGTCAAGGCGCTGCAACGCACCGCGGAGCGGTCCGGCCACCCCCTGAGGCTGCTCGCTGCCGTGGACGCGGTAAACGAGGCGCAAAAGGGCGTGCTCGCGGCGAAGGTCAAGCAAAGATTCGGGCCCGACCTTGCCGGGCGGCGCTTTGCGATCTGGGGCCTTGCGTTCAAGGCGAATACCGACGACATGCGCGAGGCTTCGAGCCTTGCATTGATTGCGGGCCTGCTGGCGGCGGGCGCCGAAGTCCGTGCCTACGATCCTGTCGCGCGCGCGGAGGCGGCAAAGGTCTATGCAGGCGAAGCGCGCATGGCTTTTGCCGAAAGCGCGGTATCTGCACTCGAAGGGTGCGACGCTCTTTGCATAGTCACCGAGTGGCAGGAGTTCCGCAGCCCGGACTTCGACGCGATCAAGTCGCGCCTCAAGACGCCTGCAATCTTCGATGGACGCAACCTGTATGACCCGGCGGCGATGAAGAAGCTCGGGATCGAGTATTTCGCGATAGGCCGAGCGCAGGCGTGAGAACCGCTCAAGAACCGGCGTACCCGACCGCCGACGCGCGAATCCTGGTCGTTGGCGACGTGATGCTCGATCGCTACTGGTTCGGCGATGTCGCGCGCATCTCGCCGGAGGCGCCGGTGCCGGTGGTGCGCGTGACGCGCATCGATGAGCGTCCCGGCGGCGCGGCGAACGTCGCCCGCAACTGCGCCGCGCTTGGCGCGCGGGTGCAGCTCATTTCGGTCATAGGCGACGACGAGGCCGGGGGCAAGCTGGCCGGGCTTATCGACCAGACGGGCGTCCGCGCGCATCTCCACCGCGACGCGTCGATGGATACGACGGTCAAGTTGCGGGTCATCGGCCGCCAGCAGCAACTCCTGCGCATCGACTTCGAGACCCCGCCGTCGCGCGAAGTCCTCGCATCGAAGCTGGCCGATTTCGAAGCGGCGCTGCCCGAATGCGATGCGGTCATCCTGTCGGACTACGGCAAGGGCGGGCTCGCGCACATCGCGACGATGATCGGGCTCGCAAAAAAGGCCGGCAAGCGGGTTCTCGTCGACCCGAAGGGCGATGACTACTCGCGCTATCGGGGTGCGGACCTGGTGACGCCGAACCTGGGCGAACTGCGCGAGGTCGTGGGATCCTGGGCGGACGAGTCCGACCTGGCGGCGAGGGCGCAAGGATTGCGCCGCGACCTTGCGCTGGACGGCCTCCTGCTCACGCGCAGCGAGCAGGGGATGACGCTGTTCGATGCGCACGGCGCGATGCACGTGCCTGCACAGGCGCGCGAAGTGTACGATGTCAGCGGTGCCGGCGATACCGTCATCGCGACGCTTGCGGTAATGCTTGCGGCAGGCGCGGCGCTTGCCGACGCCGTGCGGATCGCGAATCGCGCTGCCGGGATCGTGGTGGGCAAGCTTGGGACCGCAGTAGCCACGCACGCTGAATTGTTCGGGTAGCGATTCGGATATGCCAATGCACACTATCGTCACCGGTGCTGCCGGTTTCATCGGATCAAGGATCATCGCGGGCCTCAATCGCGAAGGCGCCGGCAGCATCATTGCGGTGGACAACCTCGAGAACTCGGCGAAATTCGCCAACCTCGTGGCTTGCGAGATCGCGGATTACCTCGACAAGCGTGAATTCCTGGACCGGCTCGAAGGTGGTGATTTCAACGGCGCGATCGACGCCGTGCTGCACCAGGGCGCCTGCTCGGACACCATGGCGTCCGACGGACGCTACGTGATGGAGAACAACTACCGTTATTCGCGCCGGCTGCTCGACTGGTGCCAGAACCAGGAGATCCCGCTGCTCTATGCTTCCTCGGCGGCGGTCTATGGTGCCGGCCCCGTATTCCGCGAGGAGCGAAAGCACGAGGCCCCGCTCAACATCTATGGATATTCGAAGTTCCTCTTCGACCAGTGCGTCCGCGCCCAGCTTCCCGAGCGCACGGCACAGATCGCCGGGTTCCGCTACTTCAACGTCTACGGCCCCAACGAGGCGCACAAGACGCGAATGGCATCGGTGGCCTGGCATGGATTCAACCAGTTCATGGATGCCGGCAGGGTGAAATTGTTCGTCGGCAGTGCCGGTTATCCCGACGGCGGCCAGCAGCGCGACTTTGTGCACGTCGACGACGTGGTCAACATGAACCTGTGGTTCCTCGAGAACCGGCAGGTGTCCGGGATCTACAATTGCGGCACCGGGCGAGCGCAAACCTTCAATGATGTCGCGATGGCAGTGGTAAACGGCGTGCGCGAATCGCGCGGCGAAGCGCGCCTGTCGCTGCCCGAACTGGTCACCGCGGGCGCGATCGAATACGTGCCCTTCCCTTCCGCTCTCGTCGGCAGGTACCAGAGCTATACGCGGGCGGATCTGTCGCAATTGCGCGCTGCGGGCTACCCCGGCGAATTCCGGCCTGTCGAGCAAGGCGTGGACGAATACGTCAAGGACCTGCTGGCGGCGCGTTCTCCGGAGACGCGGACCTGAAATGGACTGCAAGACCCTCGAACACTCGGTAGGCAACACTCCCCTTGTGCGCCTCAAGCGCATTCCGGGCGCCGCCAACGACGCCAACGGCAACGTCATCCTCGCCAAGCTCGAAGGCAACAACCCGGCAGGCTCGGTCAAGGACCGGCCGGCGCTGTCGATGATCATGCGCGCCGAGGAGCGGGGCCGGATCAAGCCGGGCGACACGTTGATCGAGGCCACCAGCGGGAACACCGGCATTGCGCTCGCCATGGTGGCGGCGATGCGCGGCTACCGGATGGTGCTCATCATGCCGGAGAACCAGTCGCTCGAAAGGCGCCAGAGCATGCGGGCCTTCGGCGCCGAACTGGTGCTGACGCCGAAATCCGGAGGCATGGAGGCGGCGCGCGACCTTTCCGAGCGGATGGTCGCCGAAGGCAAGGGTGTGATGCTCGACCAGTTCGCCAACGCGGACAACCCGCTCGCGCACTACGAAGGCACCGGCCCGGAGATCTGGCGCGACACCGGCGGCCGGATCACGCATTTCGTTTCCAGCATGGGCACGACCGGGACCATCATGGGCACCTCGCGCTTCCTCAAGGAAATGAACCCGGAGGTCTGCGTCATCGGCTGCCAGCCCGAGGAGGGCTCGCAGATCGCGGGCATCCGCAAATGGCCCGAGGCCTACCTGCCGAAGATCTACGACAAGTCGCGGGTCGATCGTCTCGAATACGTGAGCCAGGCCGACGCGGAGGACATGACCCGGCGCCTCGCCCGTGAGGAAGGCATCTTCGCCGGCGTTTCGTCGGGCGGCGCAATGTGCGTGGCGCTGCGCGTATCCGAGTCCCTGCGCAATGCCGTGATCGTCTCGATCGTCTGCGACCGGGGCGACCGCTACCTCTCCACCGGCATCTTCCCGGATTGAACCGGGCCCCCGCGTGACTCC
Source organism: uncultured Bordetella sp. (assembly GCA_964599095.1). Classification (GTDB taxonomy): domain Bacteria; phylum Pseudomonadota; class Gammaproteobacteria; order Burkholderiales; family SG8-39; genus SZAS-79. The sequence continues at coordinate 312,532 of CAZREB010000005.1, read as the reverse complement.
CGTCCTCGCGTTCGACATCGAGACGGTGCCCGATTGCGCGGGCATCCGGCGGCTGTACGACCTGCCGGAATCCGTTCCCGACCATGAGGTCGCCGAGGTCGCGTTCCAGCGGCGCCGCGCGGCTTCCGGAAATGATTTCCTCCAGCCCCACCTGCAGCGCGTGGTGGCGATTGCCTGCGTCATGCGTGACGATGAGGCGGTGCGCGTCTGGTCTCTGGGCCATCCAGGCGATCCGGAGCGCGCGCTGATCCAAAGATTCTACGAGGGGATCGAGCGATACACGCCGCAGCTCGTGTCCTGGAACGGGGGCGGATTCGACCTGCCGGTGCTGAATTACCGCGCCCTTGTCCATGGCATCGACGCCGCGCGGTTCTGGGAAACGGGCGACGAGAACCGCGACTTCCGCTACAACAACTACGTCAGCCGCTACCACTCGCGCCACCTCGACCTGATGGACGTGCTGGCGATGTACCAGCCGCGCAACAACAGTCCGCTGGACGAGGTTGCGCAGATTGCCGGGCTGCCGGGCAAGATCGGCCTGCACGGCTCCGAAGTGTGGGACGAGTTCCGCAGGGGCGGCATCGAGCGAATCCGAAGCTATTGCGAGGCGGATACCGCGAACACCTATCTGCTTTACCTTCGCTACCAGCTCCTGCGCGGCACGATGACCCTCGCGCACTTCAGGCGCGAGTGCGCCGTCCTGCGCTCGGCGCTTGAAAAACTCGGCCAGCCGCATTGGTCCGAATTCCTGTCCCGCTGGCGCGATCCGCTGCTGGATGAGTAGGCGGAGGCACAAGAGAGCCTCCACCCCGCGGGGCGCGCGCCAGGACCAGCCGGCCGAGTTGCGTGTCCTCGACATCGAGTCGATCGAGTCCGAGGGACGGGGCGTGGCGCGCGACGACGGCAAGGTCGTGTTCATCGAAGGCGCTCTGCCCGGCGAGAAGGTTGAGGCCCGGACCACGCGCCGAGGCGCCTCCTACGACCAGGCGGAAACCGTTCGCGTGCTGCATGCGAGTGCAAGCCGTCGCGAACCGCGCTGCCCGCATTTCGGCATGTGCGGCGGATGCGCCACGCAACACGCGGACCTGCGTGCGCAAATGGCCGCCAAGCAGCGTTGGCTGGAGGATTCCCTGCAACGCATCGGCAAGGTCGAGGCGCAAACGTTGCTGCCTATCGTCTACGGCGAGGAGTGGGGCTACAGGCATCGGGCGCGGCTCGCGGTCCGCGGACTGCCGCCGCCCAGGGGGCCGATGGTCGGCTTTCACGAGAGGAAGTCGAGCTTCGTCGCCGACATGAACCAGTGCGAGAACCTGCCGCCGCGAATTTCGCGCCTGATTCCGCCGCTGCGCCGGCTCGTCGCGCAACTCGAAATGCGTGAAAGAATGCCGCAGATCGAAATCGCGGTGGGCGACAAGGTGGACGTCCTGGTCTTCCGCAACCTCGACCCGCTCTCGGACCGGGACGCGGAAAGCCTTCGCGCCTTCGCCGACAACGAAGGCGTCTGGCTGTGGCTGCAGCCTAAAGGACCGGCGACCGCCGCGCCATTCCATCCGGCCTCGATGCCCGAGCTGGATTACAGCCTGCCGGAGTTCGGCATCCGGATCGCTTTCCGGCCGACGGATTTCACCCAGGTGAACCACGGGATCAACCGCATCCTGGTGCGGCGCGCGGTTCGGATGCTCGATCCACGGCCGGGGGAGCGCGTCGCGGACCTCTTTTGCGGTGTCGGCAATTTCTCGCTGCCGCTTGCCGCTACCGGGGCGACTGTCGTGGGGTTCGAGGGTTCCGAGGAACTGGTGCAGCGGGCGCGGTCGAATGCGCAGGCCAACGGCCTTGCGGGGTTGGCGACTTTCGAGTGTGCTGATCTCTTTGAGTCCGACGAAGCGAAGCTCGCCGGTTGGGGGCCTTTCGACAAGGTGCTGATCGACCCGCCGCGCACCGGTGCCGCCGAGGTCGCCAAGGCGCTGCCCGATGCCTGGCCGATGCGTATCGTCTACGTTTCCTGCGAACCTTCGACGCTGGCGCGGGATGCCGGGATCCTGGTCCATACGCGCGGATTCAGGCTCGTTGCGGCGGGCGTCGTCAACATGTTTCCGCACACCACGCACGTGGAGTCGATCGCGCTTTTCGAGCGCTAGGTTTCCGGCAACAAAAAAGGCGCCCTCGGGCGCCTTTTTCGGGGACCGGGAAGACTCAGTCCTTCTCGCCGGCCAATGCCATCAGGAGTTGCAGCAGGCTCACGAAGATGTTGAGCAGGCTGAGGTAGACGCCCGTAGTGGCCATCACGTAGTTGGTCTCGCCGCCGGTCACGATGCGCGACAGGTCGTGCAGCAGGAACAGCGAAAAGACGACGATTGCCACCGACGAGATCGCCAGCGACAGCGCAGGCATCTGCAGGAACATGTTCGCGATCCCGGCAAGGATCACCACGATCATGCCCACCATCAGGAACTTGCCCATGAAGCTGAAATCGCGCCTGGTGGTGGTCGCAATCGTGGCCATCACCGCCATCACCACGCCGGTGCCCACGGCCGCATAGCCGACCAGTGCCGGGCCGTTCTTGAGCGCCAGCGCGACGGTCAGGATCGGGCCGAGCCACCAGCCCAGCAGGCCGGTCATCAGCAGCAGGAGGGCGACGCCGATTCCGCTGTTGCGGTTCGCGGTGATCGCGAATTGCAGGCCGATTACCGCGGCCAGCATGCCGAGCGAGATCATTATCGGGTGCTGCATCACGAGGCCGACCGTGCTCATGCCTATCATCGCACCGACGACGGTGGGAACCATCGTCAGCGCGAGGAGCAGGTAGGTATTGCGCAGGACCTTTTGCGAGTCCGCGGCGTCTACGATCCGGTCGCCGGGGGCGTAGCGCGGCCCTTCGCGGCCAAACGCGCTGTCGTTATTCGGGACCGGCCTGAGTTCGGGTTGCATGTTCTCTCCTGTGGGAAAGCTTTCGGGCACAAATGTGGCCCGCGAATAAGACTACCAAAACACGAAGAAGTTTCAAGCGCCAAACCCCTGCCGGATCAATCTATTGCGCTTTGTTATGCAGAGCCGGGCGCAGGTAGAATCGGGGTGCCGGGCGCCGATTTCAATGGAAGGGTGGCAGAGTGGTCGATTGCACCGGTCTTGAAAACCGGCAAGGCGCAAGCCTTCGTGGGTTCGAATCCCACCCCTTCCGCCAGGAACAGGTACTGACAATCCCCATGCAGATGCGCCTGATCGCGATCGCTGCGATCGCCTGTTGCCAGGCCGGCCTGTCCGGCTGCGCTTCGGTAGCGGCCGTGGCGGCTGCGCATCCGGCGGCGGTCGCAGCGGCCGCAGATCTCCTGCCGGTCGCAGCGATGGCGGGCGGGATCGGACTGGCGGGCCTCGCGGGCATTGCAGGCCATCAAGGCGACAAGTACGAGCCGGGCACGCTTGGCGCTTTCCTGGACGTTCGGCAGGCGGCAGCCGAAGCCGCCGCGAAGAGCGCCATGCAGCAGAACCGCGAGATTGCGATTGGCGCCGCCCTGCAGGCCAGCCGGGCGATCATGCGCGCGCGCATTGCGCTCAGGGAACAGCTGAATCGCAGGCAGGACGCATTGGACGGCGCTGCAGGATCGACCGTCTCCGCGATCGAATCGGTGCTCGCCGGGATCGCCAAAGGCACGAACGCCGCGGCGGCCGAAGCGGGCGAAAAGGCACGGATCCTCGCCGACAGGCTCGAGGTGCCGGCCCAGGTTCCGCAGGTGCGCTCGTTCGGCCCGCTCTACCTTTTTCCTTTCCTGCCGTTCCAGACGCTTACCGTGCGCGGTGCATTTCCGGACATGTATCCCGAGGGCGCGTTGCCAAGGCTCACCATCAACGGAAGATCCTTCGAAGCCTACTCGTACGATACGCAAAGCCTGGCGTTTTCGCTGCCGACCAGCGCGCTCGGCCCGCCGGAATCACCTGTCCCGGTGTGGTCCCGGGCCGGACTTTCGATTCCGTGGGACGCGCCGCGATTCGATACCTTCGCGCAGGCGGGCCAGCAGAATTTCGTCGTCGTGGGCCTGCTGCCGAACTCGCCCGGTCGCGCCACGATCGAGCATCGGGTGAAGACCACCCGGACAGAAGAAGTCACGCGCAAGTCCGACGCCTTTTCGCTGGGCGCAGACGCGGGCGAACTCGAGCAGACGGCCTGCCTTTCCCTCACGCCCGGGGACCTCGCCGACGGCTGGCGGCTGAAGCCGGGCTCGGCTGCACCGGTGTTCCCCGCGCAAGCGGGGGCCGGCGTGCAGGACCTGGGCCGGCAGTCGGAGGATGACCGGTCGGTCTGCTGGCGCGTTCGCCTTGACGCAGTTCCCGCCGGGCAAGCGGAACCGGTTGGCCCGGATCGAGGGAGCGCAGCCCTGTGGAGCATTTCCGCAGTTCTGCGCCGCGATGTGGTCGAGGCAAAGACGACGACCGAATCGTTCGATCTTGCATGGGGAAGCAACCGGGTGTTTGCTTTCCCCCAGGGGACCTGGACATTGCGCTACGCCAAGTACGGGGGCGACGAAATCGTATTCACCGGCCCCGATCGCTCCAACCCGCTATTCAGGGTCGATGCGGACGCTCGCAGCGTCAGGGTGAGCGCCTATCCGTTCTAGGGAATGCGGAGAAGACGGACTGCCGCTACTTCGCCAGCTTCTCGATCAGCGGGTTGACCGGCTTGATTGTCGACGTGGCTGGCATGTCGATCTGGTTTTCCTTCGCAATCGGCGATTGCGGCTTGCCTGCAGGCCCGGACGGACCCTTAGCCTGCGTCGAGCCGCCCATCGGCAGCGTCGTGACCCGGTCGCGAACCTGCCCGGCGGATTTCAGGCCGAGTTGTTCGCAGGAAGTGTTGGAGTAAGTCACCGCGGTGCCCTTGAGGCACTTGAACATCGGTTGCGCGATCGAAGCGCCAGGAGGAGCCAGAAGCAAACCGAAAGACAAAACCGCAGACAGCCTGGCGCAAGCACTCATGGTCGATCCCTCCCCCGATGGACCCGGCAAATCTACGCCCAGTTGTGCGAAAGCGCAAAAGGGGCGAATGCACGTGCAGGGCTATCCACCCTTGTTGAGGAACTCGAGCGGCAGCCCGGGGCGCGGCCACTCGAACGAAACGAGCCTGCCGGTCATCGACAACGTGGCATAGGCGGTGCGCAGTTCCTTCCCGCCAAAGCAGACATTGGTCACCATCGGGTCCGGAAGCTTGTATTGATCTACGCGGCTGCCGTCAGGCCACACGTCGGAAACTGCGCCGGTGATCAGGGTCGCAACGCCAATGTGGCCTTCGCTGTCGACGGCAAGCGAATCGAACATCTGGTACCCGCCGAGGCCGGCGAGGACGCGTCCCTTTTCGCCGCGAAAGAAGCCGCGCACAGCCTTCAGTTCGCCAGGCGCCGCCAGCTCGTATCGCCACAGGCGCGCCGTAGGTGTCTCCGCCACGTACAGGATGCGGCCGTCGGGCGAGAGTCCGCACCCGTTCGGCCGCTCCAGCGGAAAGATCATTTCGCGGATCTGCGAACCGTCGGCCTTTGCATAGTAAACGGCTCCCCGGTCCAGTTCGCGCTCGCGCGTCTTGCCGAGGTCCGTGAACCAGAACCCGCCCGCGTCGTCGAACACCAGGTCGTTCGGGCCTCGCAGCCTGCGCCCGTCGCACGAGTCGTACAGGGTCTCGTACCGGCCGGTCTCCGGGTCCACCACCTGGATGCTGCCTCCGGCATAGTCCGGCGGTTGCGGGCCGGGGAGGAGCCGGCCGTCGGGACGCTCGTGCCAGGCGAAGCCGCCGTTATTGGTGACATAGATTTTTCCATCCGGACCCATGGCCGCGCCGTTGGGACCGCCGCCGAGGTCGGCGATTACGCGCGGCTTGCCGTCGCCGGCCACACGCGTAAGCGTCTTGCGCGCGATCTCGACCAGAACGACGGAGCCGTCGGGCATCGCGATCGGCCCCTCGGGAAACCTCAGTCCTTCTGCGACCAGGTTGAAGGATGGATCGATCGTGCGGATTTCCATGCCATGCGCCTTTCGATGTCCTGCCGCAAATGGCGGCTATCATAGCCGCATGGATACATTGATCCCGCTTGCGGAACAGGTTGCGGTCCTCCTGAAGAAGCGCAACGAGACGATTGCGGTTGCCGAGTCGTCCACCGGCGGCCTCATCGCCGCCTGCCTGCTTGCGGTCCCAGGCGCCTCGGCGTATTTCGTCGGCGGTGCGGTCGTCTACACGCGCCTGGCGCGCAAAGTGCTGATGGATATCCCGGATTCCGCCATGGCCGGGATGCGCTCGGCCTCGGAACCGTATGCGCTGCTGCTGGCGCGCACCGCGCATCGGCGATTCGAGACCAGTTGGGGCCTTGCCGAAACCGGGGCGACCGGCCCGACCGGCAATCGCTACGGCGATGCGGCCGGTCATTCCTGTCTTGCCGTAGCGGGCATTGCGGAACGCGCGATCACGCTGGAGACGGGCAAGTCGGACCGCCGGGCGAACATGCGCCTGTTCGCGGAGCGCGCGCTCAGGCTCGTGATCGACGCGCTCGAGCATTGATCGCACGTCGCGTGTGTCAACGAAGGCCGGCGAGCCGATGAAGGTGCCGTCGGCGCTGGAAGTGTTGCGCACGACTTTCGGCTATCCCGCGTTTCGCGGGCCGCAGGAAGAGATCATTGCGCACGTCGCGTCGGGTGGCGAGGCGCTGGTGCTGATGCCGACCGGCGGCGGCAAGTCGCTTTGCTACCAGGTCCCGTCGCTGCTGCGGGAGGGCACAGGCGTCGTCGTTTCGCCGCTGATTGCGCTGATGCAGGACCAGGTCGCCGCCCTCGAGTTGCTCGGCGTGCGGGCCGCATTCCTCAACTCGTCGCTGGACGCGCAGGCCGCCCGGGCGGTCGAAGCTTCGCTCACCGCGGGTGAACTCGACTTGTTGTACGTCGCGCCCGAGCGGTTGACGACGCCCCGGTGCCTCGATCTCCTGTCGCAATGCAGGATTGCGCTGTTCGCGATCGACGAGGCGCACTGCGTGTCCCAATGGGGCCACGACTTCCGGCCGGAGTACCTGCAGCTTTCCGTCCTGCACGAACGCTTTCCCGGCGTGCCGCGCATTGCGCTGACCGCGACCGCCGACCCGCAGACGCGCGCCGAGATCATCGAGCGCCTCGATCTCGGCGGCGCCCGAACCTTCGTGTCGAGCTTTGACCGGCCGAACATCCGCTACACGATCGTCGACAAGGCCGACCCGCGCGCGCAACTGCTGCGCTTCATCCGCGCCGAACACGCCGGCGACTCGGGGATCGTGTATTGCCTTTCGCGCCGCAAGGTGGACGAGACGGCCGCATGGCTGGCGGAGCAAGGCGTGAACGCGCTCGCCTATCACGCAGGCATGGATGCGGAAGCGCGCAAGCAGAACCAGGCCCGCTTCCAGCGTGAGGAGGGCATCGTGATGGTGGCGACGATCGCGTTCGGCATGGGAATCGACAAGCCGGACGTGCGCTTCGTCGCGCACCTCGACCTGCCCAAAAGCATCGAGGGTTACTACCAGGAGACCGGGCGCGCAGGGCGCGACGGCCTTCCCGCGGACGCGTGGATGACCTATGGCCTTGCCGACCTCGTGCTGCAGCGGCGCCTGATCGACCAATCCGAGGCGAGCGAGGAGTTCAAGCGCGTCTCGGGCGCCAAGCTCGACGCGCTCCTCGGCCTGTGCGAAACGGCCGGCTGCCGGCGGGTACGGCTGCTCGGCTACTTCGGCGAGCAGGGCGTGCCCTGCGGCAACTGCGACACCTGCCTCGAGCCGCCGGAGACCTTCGATGCCACCGAGGAGGCGCGCAAGGCGCTCTCGGCGATTTACCGGACCGGCCAGCGATTCGGTGCGGTGCACCTGATCGACGTCCTGCGCGGCAAGGGCGGCGAACGCATTTCGCGCTGGGGTCACGACAAGCTCGGCGTGTTCGGCATCGGCGCAGATGTCGACGAGGCGGCATGGCGCGGCATCTTCCGCCAGCTCGTGGCGCTCGGGTTTGCGCAGGTGGATCACGAAGCGCACGGTGCCCTCAAGCTCACGGCCGCCAGCCGTGCGGTGCTGAAGGGGGAGCAGCCGGTGGAGATGCGCCGCGTGGTTTCGCGCCGTCGCGTCGTCCAGCCCAATCGCTCCGCTTCTGCGGCCGGTCTCGCGGGGGAGGACCAGGCGCTCTTCGATCGGCTCAAGGCCTGGCGCTCGGCCGAGGCCCGGGGCCAGGCGGTGCCGGCCTATGTGATCCTTCACGACAGTACCTTGGCCGAGATCGCCCGCAGGAAGCCGGCCGGCCTGGCAGCACTTGCCGCAATCGGCGGGATAGGCGCCCGGAAACTCGAGAAATACGGCGAAGCCCTGCTCGCCCTTGTTTCCGGCCAAACCGTCGAAAGTCCATGAAAACATGGCGTAAATAGCACAAACTACGTTAAAATCACGGGCTTTTCCCGTCCCGTCCTTCCCCCCGGAACCTGCATGGCCCTGATCGTCCAGAAATACGGCGGCACCTCCGTCGGCTCAGTCGAGCGCATCAAGAACGTCGCCAGGCGTGTCGCCAAGTGGCGTGCCGCCGGGCACGACGTGGTCGTTGTCGTCTCCGCGATGAGCGGCGAGACCAACCGGCTCATCGGCCTTGCCAAGGAAATCCAGCCTATCCCCGATCCGCGCGAACTCGACCAGGTTGCATCCACAGGTGAGCAGGTCACCATCGGCCTTGCGGCCATGGCGTTGCAGGCGATCGGGCAAAAGGCGAAAAGCTACACCGGCGGGCAGGTGCGCATCCTGACGGACGACGCCTACACCAAGGCGCGCATCATCTCCATCGACGAAGGCCGCATCCGCAAGGACCTGAAAGACGGCTATGTCGTCGTCGTCGCCGGCTTTCAAGGCGTAGATGCTTCAGGCGCCACGACGACACTGGGCCGCGGCGGCTCCGACACGACCGGCGTCGCGCTTGCGGCGGCTCTCAAGGCCGACGAGTGCCAGATCTATACCGATGTCGACGGCGTCTACACGACCGATCCACGCATCGTGCCGGAGGCGCGCCGGCTGAAGACGGTCACGTTCGAGGAAATGCTCGAGATGGCGAGCCTGGGCTCGAAAGTATTGCAGATCCGCTCGGTGGAATTCGCCGGCAAGTACAAGGTGCGCCTGCGCGTGCTCTCCAGCCTGACCGACCCGATGATCCCGGTCGAGGAGGAGTTCGCTTCCGGCACGCTGATCACATTCGAGGAAGACCCGACCATGGCAATGGAAAAAGCAGTCATTTCCGGCGTGGCCTTTGCCCGCGACGAGGCGAAGATCACCGTGCACGACGTCCCCGACCGCCCCGGCATCGCCTACGCGATCCTCGGCCCGATCGCGGACGCGAAGATCGACGTGGACGTCATCGTGCAGAACGTCGGCCACGACGGCATGACCGACCTGTCTTTTACCGTGGGCCGTGCCGACTGCGCCAAGGCCCTCAAGATCCTCAAGGACCAGGTCCAGCCGCACATCAAGTGCCGCGACGTGACCGGCGACGACAAGATCGCCAAGGTGTCGCTGGTGGGACTGGGCATGCGGTCGCACGTCGGCATCGCCTCGCAGATGTTCCGCACGCTGGCCGAGGAAGGCATCAACATCCAGATGATCACGACTTCCGAGATCAAGATCTCCGTGGTGCTCGACGAGAAGTACATGGAGCTTGCCGTGCGGGTGCTCCACAAGGCTTTCGAGCTGGACCAGGCCTAGGATCCGGCCGTAGTAGAATCACCTCCCGACCCGTGAAATCGGGTCGGAAAGTTGTCCGTGAGGCCAGCGCCGCCAGGCGCTCGTTCACCTCGGGGCGTAGCGCCCCCGAAGCCTCTTAAGGGCAACTCGCAGTGAGTGAACTTCGCGAACGAACGGAGAGTTGCCCGAGAGGCTGAAGGGGGCGCCCTGCTAAGGCGTTATACGGGGTCAACCCGTATCGAGGGTTCGAATCCCTCACTCTCCGCCAGTCAAGTCAGTGAGTATCGCGCGCCAGCGCGTGAAGCGTCCGCTCGCCGGCAACTAATATCGGCGCTTCGCCCCCCGGCTCCTGTTGATCTGCATCAATTGTCGAATCCGGGATCTCAATGGTCTTTCTTCATGACTTCAATTTACGAGGCGTGCAACGTCGATCGTGCTTCCGGGCCCAGGCCCCCACCACAATGCAGCGCGCGGTTGCGTGAATCGCATCGACGTCGCTAACGGGGATGCCGACGGGCTTTGCGCCCTGCATCAACTGCGGCTTGCAGGGGAGGGCGGCGGGACGCTGGTCACCGGTGTAAAGCGCGATATCGGGCTGCTCGCGCGCGTCGACGCCACCGAGGACGATCTCGTGACCGTCTGCGATGTTTCGCTGGAAGCCAACCGGGGGGCGCTCGTGCGGCTACTGGGCCGAGGCGTTCGCGTGCGCTATTTCGACCACCATGCAAGCGGCCCGATTCCCCATCATCGCCGCTTCGAGGCGCATATCGATACGCAGGCGGGGTCCTGCACCAGCCTGATCGTCGACCGGTACCTGGGCGGCCGGTATCGCGCCTGGGCGGTCGCGGCCGCGTTCGGCGACAACCTCCCGGAGACGGCCGAGCGGCTCGCGCGGGGTCTCGGCCTGGGTGAAACGGCGCTCATCGCACTGCGCGAGATGGGCGAGAGCATGAACTACAACGCTTACGGCGAATCGATCGAGGATCTCATTTCGCCGCCGCAGGTCTTGTACCGGCTTATCGGCCCGTACGCCGACCCGCTTCGATGCTTCGCGGCGGAGCCGGTGTTCGAGGAGTTGCGGCATGGCCGCAGCGATGATCTGGAGCGCGCTTCGCACGTGCGTCCTGTGCTGGAAACCACCCGTTGTGCCGTGCGTGTGCTGCCGGATACGGCGTGGGCCCGGCGCGTGAGCGGCCTGCTCTCGAACCGGCTGGCCGTCGCCGAGCCCGATCGCGCGCACGCAGTGCTGGTGCCTGGCGCCCACGGCCGGTACATCGTCAGCGTCCGCGCGCCGAAAGGTCGCCCGAAGGACGCGGCCGCCCTGTGCCGGCAGTTTCCGGACGGCGGCGGCCGCAGTGAAGCCGCAGGCATCAATCGCCTTCCGGAAGAGGCGGCCGACGATTTCATCAAGCGATTCGAAGCGTACTTCGGCTAGCGCCCAGTGCCATTGCGCTCCGGCCGGATGCGACGCAGCAGTCGCTCGACCTCGCCGAGCGGCCGCGTATTGAGCACATCGTTCTTCGAGAGCCAGCCGCGTCGCGCCTGGTCCACGCCGAAAGCGAGCACATCGAAGCCGTCGGCTGCATGCGCATCCGAATTGATCGACAGGAGCGCGCCCTCGTCCTTCGCCATCCGGCAGTGCATGTCGTTCAGGTCGAGGCGGTCCGGATGGGCGTTCAGCTCGAGCGCGATTCCCCGGCTTGCGGCCTTGCGCATGACCGCAAGCAGGTCGAGTTCGCAAGGCGCACGCTCCTCGATCAATCGGCCGGTTGGATGCGCAAGGATCGAGACATGCGGATTGTCCATGGCCGCGAGGATGCGCTCGGTCTGGCGCGCCCGCGGGAGGTTGAACCGGCTGTGCACCGCTGCGACGACGACGTCGAGAGCCGAAAGCAGCGAATCCGGCAGGTCGAGCTGCCCGTCGTCGAGGATATCGACCTCGATGCCCTTCAGCAGCCGGATCCCCTGCAATTCCAGGTTGAGCGCCTCGATCTGGGCCACCTGCCGGCGCACTGCGGCCGGGTCGAGCCCATGCGCCTGCGTCTCGCGCCTGGAATGTTCGGTGATCGCCAGGTAAGCCAGCCCGCGTACCCGCGCGGCCAGCGCCATTTCGCGCAGCGTGCTTCGCCCGTCGGAGGCGCGCGTATGCGCGTGCAGGTCGCCACGCAGGTCCGCAAGCTCGACCAGTTGCGGCAGGCTGCCGGTGCGTGCGGCCTCAATTTCGCCGCGCTCCTCGCGCAATTCAGGTTCGATATAGGGCAGGCCCACGGCGGCGTAGACCGAAGCCTCGGTCTCGCCCGCGATGCGCTGGCGTCCGCGGAACACGCCGTATTCGTTGATCCTGAGGCCGCGCGCGATCCCGAGCCTGCGCACTGCGATATTGTGGGCCTTCGATCCGGTGAAGTAATGCAGCGCGGCGCCGAAGCTTGCGGGCGGCACGACGCGAAGGTCCACTTGCAGGCCGCATTCGAGGCGTACGCTGGCCTTGGTAACGCCCTTGGCGAGTACATCCTTGACGCCAGGATAGCCCACGAAGCGCGCGATCGCCTGACCGGGCTCGCTCGATGCGACCAGGAAGTCGAGGTCGCCGACTGTCTCGCGGCGGCGCCGGTAGCTGCCGGCGATTACCGCACCGGCATACTGCGCATAGGGGCCGGCGTACTGCGCCGCGTCGGCGAGCTTGAAGCGCCGAACCTTGCTGAGCCTGTCGCTGACCGCCGCGAGCAGGCTTCGTTCCGTTCTTTCGCCGAAGCCCGGGATCGCATGCAGGCGCCCGGCACCGGCCGCATCGCGAAGCAGCGCCAGGGAATCGATGCCGTGTTCGTGCAATACGTGTACACGCTTCGGCCCGAGGCCCGGAATCCGGAGAAGCTCGGCGATCCCGGCGGGATAGCGATTGCGCAGCTTTTCCAGCAGCGCGCAGGTGCCGCTGGATGCAATCTCCCGCATCTTGCCCTTCAGGTCTTCGCCGATCCCGGGGATCTTCGGCAGATCGTCTCCCGCGGCGAGAGTCGCAGCCACGTTCAGGCGCAGATCGCCCACGATCCGCGCAGCATTGCGGTATGCACGGACGCGGAACGGGTTCTCGTTGCCGAGTTCGAGGAGGTCGGCAGTCTCCTCGAACGCGCGCGCGATGTCGGCATTTTGAACCGGCGCCTGCGCGTTTGCGGGCGCGCCTCGCGGCATGGCCTAGGGCCGCAGGCGGGCTTCCCGGTCGCGCTCTCGCTCGACAGCATGCGCTGCGTCGCCAAGCTGTTCCGAAAAGAATGCGAGCAGGTCGTCGATCGAAAGTATCCCGGCGAGAGCGCCACTGTGTGTGAGTACGGGCACGCGCCGCACACCCTTCGTGCGCATCAGGTGCATGACGTCGGCGATGCCGGTTTGCTCGCTCACCGTGAAGAGGTCCGTGCTCATCATGTCGCCGACCGTCAGCAAGCGCGGCTCGAGCTTCTTGGCGACCACGGCGACCACGATGTCGCGATCGGTCAGCATCCCAACCGGAACGCGTTCCGAAAGCCGGTCGGCGACCACGACGAGCGTGCCGACATGGTGCTCGCGCATCAGCCCGGCCGCTTCGACAAGGGGCGTTTCACGATAAACGTAAACCACTTCCCTGTTGCAGATTTCCCCAGCGTTCATGTCGGCCTCCCAGTGGATAACCAATGCTCCGCGGGAACCGGCAACTGTTCTTGACGCAGGTCAATTTGCCTTCCGATTGCCCGGAATTGCCGCGGTCGGCATACCGGCGCGCCTTATCGGAATGCTAAAGTCGCGGGCATGCAAACGATTGACCTTTTCCGGAACCCAACTCCCCGACTATGAACACCGCAACTGACGCTCGCACAGTTCAAGGGGCGGCACGAGTCGAGCACTTCGACGTCCTGGTGGTGGGTGCGGGCATTTCCGGGATCGGCAGCGCGTACCAACTCGCGCGCCAGTGCCCGGGCAAATCCTTCGTGGTGCTCGAGTCCAAGGACACCTTCGGCGGCACATGGGTCACGCACAAGTTTCCGGGGATCCGGTCCGACAGCGACCTCTACACGTACGGCTACAGCTTCAAGCCGTGGGTCGGGGCGCCGATTGCGACCGCGGCGGAGATCCTGAAGTACATGAAGGAGGTCGTCGACGAGAACGATCTCGGCCTGCACATCCGTTACCGCCATCGTATCGACCGCGCGGCGTGGTCGAGCCGCGACAACGCCTGGACCGTGGAAGCGACGCGCACCGACACAGGTGAGCAATGCCGGTTCACGGCCAATTTCCTTTGGATGTGCCAAGGGTACTACCGCCACTCCAAGGGCCATATGCCGGAGTGGGAAGGCATGGGCGAGTTCAAGGGCCCGATCGTCCATCCGCAGAACTGGCCCGAAGACCTGGACTACGCCGGCAAGCGGGTCGTCGTCATCGGATCCGGCGCTACCGCCGCGACCGTGCTTCCCGCGATGGCGCCGAGTTGCGCGCACATCACGATGCTCCAGCGCTCGCCGACCTATTTCCGCATCGGCCGCAATGCGATCGAGATCGCCGATGAATTGCGCAGGCTGCAGGTGGACGAGTCGTGGATCCACGAGATCGTGCGCCGCAAGATCCTCTACGAGCAGGATGCATTCACCAGGCGCTGCGTTGCCGACCCCGAAGGCGTCAAGAAGGACCTGCTGGGCGCCGTGCGCAGCCACGTCGGGCCGGACTACGATGTCGACACCCACTTCACGCCGAAATACCGGCCCTGGCGGCAGCGCCTCGCGTTCGTGCCGGACGGCGACATGTTCAAGGGCATCGCCGAAGGCAAGGCCTCGGTGGTGACCGGCGAGATCGAGCGCTTCACGGCCAAGGGGATCCTGCTCAAGTCGGGGCGCCTGCTCGAGGCCGACATCATCGTGACGGCGACCGGCTTCGACCTGTGCGTGTTCGGCGACATCGAGATGACGATCGACGGCAAGCCGCTCCTCCTCGGCGATACGGTGACGTACCGGGGCATGATGTTCACGGGTGTGCCGAACCTCGTTTGGGTGTTCGGGTATTTCCGCGCGAGCTGGACGCTGCGCGTGGACATCGTGGCTGATTTCGTCTGCCGGCTGCTTGCGCATATGGAGGCCAAGGGCGCCAGGCGCGTGGTCACCCGGTTGCGCCCGCAGGACAAGGACATGCCGCTGCTGCCATGGATCGACCCGGAAGACTTCAATCCCGGCTACATGATGCGTGGCATGCACCTGCTGCCCAAGCGCGGCGACAGGCCCGAATGGGCGCACACGCAGAACTACTGGGCCGAAAAGGACGAATTCCCGAAGATCGACCTGGACGACGCGGCTTTCGGGTATTCGTGAACCGGCTTGCTCGCCCCATCCCGATTCACGCTACCCTTGGCCGAATTTTCGAATGGAGGGCACCGTGAAGAGGCTGCTGCGACGGGTCTGGGATGAAAGCTTCGGCGGCAAGGGCGATCTGCAAAAGGAGGAGATGTGGTTCCTCCAGGGCGACGGTTCGCGCCTTGCGGGGTCGACGCTGGATGCGTCCACCAAGGCCAGCCTCGAGGATCTGCGCACGAACGGCGTCGCAATCCTCAAGGGCAACGTGCCGGCCGAACTTTGCGACGAGGTGGTCCGCGACTTCCGCCGGTTCTGCGCCGATACGCCGGAGTCGAGCGAATACAAGGACGAGCACTCGCTCTACGAAAGGCTTGCATGCCTGCATTTGGTGTCCGAAGCCGCGCGGCGCGTTGCGTTTCACCCGGCAGTCGTCAGGATCGTCGAGGCCGCCTTCGGCAAGCCGCTGGTGGTCGTCGGCTCGCTCTTCTTCGACAAGGGCTCGACGCAGTCGGTCCACCGGGACACTCCTGCCTTCTTCACCAATCCGCTGAACCATTACTTCGGGGTCTGGACCGCGTTCGAGGACGTCGTGCCCGGATCCGGCGCACTGTCGTATTACCGGAACGGGCACAAGGTGGCCCGCGATGCCGAACTCGTCGGGAACCCGGCGGTGAACGACAAGACCTATTTCGAGACGATCATCCAGGAGTGCCGCAGCAACAACCTGGAACTGGTCGAGTACTACCCGAAGAAGGGCGATACGCTCATCTGGCACCCTGAGCTCCCGCACGGCGGCGCGCCGATCCTCTACCCCGGCCTTTCCCGCCGCAGCATGGTCTTCCACTACATCCCGGAAGGCGTTCCGATCTTCGGTCCGGACAGGTTCTTCGGTCCTCCCGGGAAGTTCGAATCAAGGGCGTCCTACAAGACGCTGAGTTTCGGCCGGTACAAGGTCATCGACCAGGTGCGGCCCCGGTTCTTCCACAACCGGTACGAGGGCAACTTCGACGAGAAGTGAGGATCGGCCCGGGATGGGCCCGCGTCAGAGGGCGTCGAAGAACGCGCGCACCTCGCGCGCCAGCACCTCCGGTTGCTCCATTGCCGCGAAATGCCCGCCTTTCGACTCGACCGTCCAGCGGCGAATGTTCGAATAGGTCTTTTCCGCCAGGCCGCGCGGGGGCCGCAGGATCTCTTTCGGGAATTCGACATACCCGGTCGGCACCGTGACCTTTTCGCCCGCGGGAATCGGCCACGGCCCGTGCATGCGCGCGAAGTAGGGCCAGAACGAAGACCCGATCGCGCCGGTGAACCAGTAGAGCGCGATGTTGGCGAGCATGGCGTCGCGGGACACCGCGTTTTCGATTGTGCCGCCGCAGTCGGTCCAGCTCCGGAATTTCTCGGCCACCCATGCGGCCAGCCCGACCGGAGAGTCGGTGAGCGCGAAAGCCAGCGTCTGCGGCTTGGTGCCCTGGATCGCCTGGTACCCGGTTTCCTCGCGCAGGAAATGCGCGAGCTGCGCGTGGTACTCCGGGTATTCATGCGCGAGGTCCGGCTCGCGCCGCACGCCAAGCAGGTTGATGTGGATGCCGGCGACCCTTTCCGGGTGGCGGTGCCCCAGGCACGAGGCGACGAATGCGCCCCAGTCGCCGCCCTGCGCACCGAAGCGCGCGTACCCGAGTTCGCCCATCAGTTTCGCGTAGAGGTCGGCGATATCCTCGATCGCGAAGCGCCGCTGCCCGGGCTTGAATGAGAGCGTGTATCCCGGCAGCGACGGCAGCACCAGCGAGAATCGGCCCCTCAGCAAGGGGATGAGCCGCATGAACTCGAACACCGATCCCGGCCAACCGTGCGAAATCAGGAGCGGCAGCGCGTCCGGGCGATCGCCCGGGAGATGGATGAAGTGCAGCTCGATGCCGTCGATCGCCATCGTGTACTGTGGAAGCGCATTCAGCTTCGCCTCCTGGCCGCGCCAATCGAAACCGTCGCGCCAGTACTCGGCGAGATCGCGCAGATAGGCAACGCTCGTGCCGGTGGACCAGGGTTCCAGCGGCGGCTCGTCGGGCCAGCGAGTGCGGGCGAGGCGTTCGCGCAGGTCTGCGAGGGCTGCGTCTGGCACGGAAAGGCGAAAGGTCTTTGGCGGCATCCGGGGCTCCCGCAGGATCGGGTTGCGACTGTACCGGCACTCTAGCAAACCGATCGTCGCGAAGCCCTTTGGGCGGGTGCGATAAAAAGAGTGCTTGGCCGTGTCAAAATTGCGGCCATGACCCAATCGCGACAATGGGCCTTTCCCGAGGCCCTGCAGCCGAAGGCCGCCGAAACCCAGTTCGACCTGGCCCGCGCGCTCGACGCGGTCGTGCTGGTGCGCGCCGAAATCCCTGAAGACGCCTTCACCGCCGACGTGCTCGGCACCGAGCGCAGCGGCTACGGCGTGGCAATTGCCGAAACCGGCCTGGTGCTCACGATCGGATACCTGATCACCGAGGCCACCCAGGTCTGGCTGACGACCAATCGCGGCGCGGTCGTCGGCGGGTACCCGCTCGCGTACGACCAGGCGACCGGGTTCGGGTTGATCCACCCGCTGGGCAAGCTCGACGCGCCTTACCTTTCACGCGGGCTGGCGTCGGACGTGAAAGTCGGCGACTCGGCGTTCGTGATCGGCCATGGCGGCCTCGCACACGCGCTCAAGACGCGCCTGGTCGACAAACGCGAGTTCGCCGGCTATTGGGAATACGTGCTCGACGAAGCGATCTTCACCGCCCCGGCCCATCCGCAGTGGGGCGGCGCCGCGCTGCTCGATGCGCAGGGCGACCTGGTCGGCATCGGCTCGCTGCTGGTCGAGGAGGAGGTCGAAGGGAAGTCGATCCACGTGAACATGTTCGTGCCCATCGACCTGCTGAACCCGATCCTCGATTCGATGCTGAAGACCGGCCGCAGCCCGCATCCGCCGCGTCCGTGGCTCGGCCTCTACACGCAGGAGCAGCAGGGCCGGATGGTGGTCGGCTTCGTGGTGCCCGGCGGTCCGGCCGAGCGCGCCGGGATCCGCGTCGGGGACGTGGTGCTCGGCGTGGGCGACGAGCGGGCGACCGGCCTTGCGGGGCTGTTCCGCTCGATCTGGCGTCTCGGCCCGGCCGGCGTCGAGGTCCCTCTTACCCTGGTGCGCGCGGGCAACCCGGTGCGCGTCATGGTCAGGTCGGTCGACCGCGGCGACCTCCTGAAGAAGCCGAGCCTGCAGTAGCCGGGAACCACTCCACTACTGACATATCCGGCCTGAGCCCCGCGCCGCTATTGAGTCTCCGGGGAACTTCCTGACATTCGTGGCGACCGGACCCGCTACAGTGCGAGCTCCGCAAGCACCCGCAGCGCCTCCGGCTGCTTCGTGCCGATCAGCAGCGTCCGGACGGGCGAGGCCTTCCAGGCTTCCAGCCGGTCGCGGATCCGCGCCTTGTCGCCGACCAGCGCCACGTCGTCGACCAGCTTGTCCGGCACGGCCGCCTCGGCCTCGGCCTTCTTGCCGGCGAGGAACAGGTCCTGGATCTTCACTGCGGCTTCCTCGTAACCGAGCCGCTTGGCGTAGTCGTTGTAGAAATTCTTGCCGCGCGCGCCCATGCCGCCGATGTAGAGGGCGAGGTTCTCCTTGATCGGCTTGCGGCATTTCTCGAGGTCGTCGCCGACCACGCAGGTCACGAAGGGAGCAACGTCGAAATTCGCCAGGCTCTTGCCGCCGCCGGCTTTCCTGAACCCGGCCTCGAGATGCGGGGCGAGCAGGTCGAAGCGCTCCGGGTTCATCCACACCGGGATCAGGCCGTCGGCCACCTCCGCGCTGCATTCGATGCCGGCCGCGCCGATGGAGGCGGTGTAGATCTCCATGTCCTTGCGCGCGTGCAGGATGCTCTTCAGCGGCTTGCCCAGGCCGGTAGCCTTGGGGCCGCGATAGGGGATTTCGTAGATCTCGCCCTTGAAGTCGAGCGGCGTCTCGCGCGCGAGGATGGTCCGGATGATCGAGACGTACTCACGCGTGCGGGTAAGCGGCTTGCCGTAGGGCACGCCATACCAGCCTTCGACCACCTGCGGGCCCGACGGTCCCAACCCCAGGATGAAACGGCCGCCGGAGAGGGAGTCGATCGTCATTGCCGCCATCGCAGTCGCCGCCGGCGTGCGCGCCGGCATCTGGATGATCGCGGTGCCCAGCCTGATCTTCGTGGTGAATGCGGCGATGTACGCAAGCGGCGACACCGCGTCCGACCCGTAGGCCTCTGCGGTCCACACCGAATAGAAGCCGAGGCGCTCGGCCTCGAGGATCAGGTCGCGGTCGATCGTCATCGTCCCGCGGGAGTAGCCGTAGGTGAGGCCGAGGCGCAATTGGGGCATGGTCAGTCCTTCCGGTGCGGTCGAAATCCGAACACTACACGATCGGGCCGCGGATGCCGGGACGGCAGCTTCAGGACGTAAGGCTAAGACTCTTCGACAAGAAGCTCCCGCTTCTTGCGGACAAACGGGATGAGCGCGGTAAGGAGCAGGATCACGGTGGCCAGCAGGCAGGCGGCAGCGATCGGGCGCTGCACGAAGATCAGGAAGCTTCCATGCGAAATGATCAGGGATTGCCGCAATGAATTCTCCAGCATCGGCCCGAGGATGAATGCGAGCACCAACGGCGCCCCTTCGAAGCCCATTTTCCTGAGCACATAGCCGAGCACGCCGAAAGCAAGCATGACCCCGATGTCGAGGACGCTGCCCTCGACGCTGTATGCGCCAATGATGCAGAAGAGCAGGATCAGGGGATACAAGGTCTTGTAAGGCACTTTCAGGATCTTCACCCACAGGCTGATCAGCGGGAGGTTCAGGACCAGCAGGATGACGTTGCCCACGTACATGCTGGCGATGATTCCCCAGAACAGGCCCGCATGCTGTTCCATCATCATGGGGCCCGGCCGCACCCCGTGCAGCATCAGCGCTCCGAGCAGGATGGCCGTCGTGGCATTGGACGGGATGCCGAGGCCGAAAAGCGGTATGAACGCGCCGGTGGCGGCGGCGTTGTTGGCCGTCTCCGGCCCCGCCACGCCTTCGACGGCACCGGAGCCGAATTGCTCCGGATGCCTCGAGATCTTCTTCTCCAGCGCATACGAAGCAAACGAGGCGATGACGGCCGATCCTCCCGGAATCACGCCAAGCACAAAGCCGATCCCGGTTCCCCTGATCATTGCCGGCAACGCCCGCGCCCAGTCCTCCCGCGAAGGAAGCAACTGGCCGATCCTGGTGGTGAATATTTCGCGGACTATCGTCTTCTCGATATTGACGAGGACTTCGGAGATCCCGAACAGGCCCATGAACATCGGCACCAGGCCGATTCCGTCCTTGAGTTCGCGTATCCCCAGCGTGAACCGGTCCTCGCCGGTGAACATGTCCTGGCCGACGAAACTCAGGGCGAGCCCGATCAGCGCCGAGATCAGCGCCTTGGTGATCGACCCGCCGCCCAGGTAGACCAGCAGGCTCAGCCCCAGGCAGACCAGGCCGGTATATTCCGGCGCGCCGAACTCACGGGCAAATCGCGCCATCGCGGGTGCAGCGAACATCAGTCCGACCAGGCCGAGCGTCCCGCCGATGAATGATCCGAAAGCCGCGATGCCCAGCGCGGGGCCGGCCCTGCCCTGGCGCGCCATCTGGTAGCCGTCGATGCAGGTCACGACCGAGGCGGCTTCCCCGGGAATGTTCACCAGGATCGAGGTCGTCGACCCGCCGTACATCGCGCCGTAATAGATGCCGGCCAGCAGGATGATCGTGGAGACGGCGGGCACATGGAAAGTGATCGGCAGCAGGAGCGCGATCGCGGCCGTCGGCCCCACCCCGGGAAGCACGCCGATCAGCGTCCCGAGCAGCACCCCGAGAAAACAGTAGAGGAGGTTGACCGGCTGGAGGCTGACCTGAAATCCGCTGAGCAGGTACTGAAGCAGGTCCATCGCGCGATCAGGCGCCGAGAAGCCCGGCAGGGAACTGCACCATCAGGAGCTTCTCGAATACTACGTATGCGACCGCCGTGCTCAACGCCGCCTTCACGAGCCCTGCGACCCATCTTTCCGGGTCGGCGACCGCGAAGAGGACCGCCATGAGGACGAACGTGGACAGGATGAAGCCCGCACTTTCAAGCACTGCACAGTACAGGGCCAGGCTCGTCATCACGACGACCAGCCTGGCGCGGTTCAGTTTCGGCCAGGGACTCTCTTCGCCGTCCGGCGCGCGCCTGAAGCTCGAAACCGCGTAGGCCAGCGACAGCAAAATCAGCAGGCCGGCCCCACCCAAGGGCAGGAAGCCGGGGCCGGGCTGGTTGAAGTCGCCGCGGTCCAGCTTGAGGGCGCCAAACGCCAGGAGCCCTCCGCAGACAAGGAGGACGACGCTGGCGATGCGATCCCAACGCCGCATGGATTCAGGCTCCGATTCGCAGGCGCGCAGCTACTTCTTCTTGCGCAGGCCTTCCTGCTGGATCAGGTTTCCGTACGTCTTGTATTCCTCGTTCCAGAAGGCCTGGAACGTGCGGCGATCCTGGTACAGGATGGGCGCGTCGATCTTGGCCATGGCTTCGACGAACTCGGGATCCTTGACCATTTTCGCGATCGCGCCGGACAACTTCTCGATGACGGGTTCCGGAGTCCCCTTTGGCGCGAGGACGCTCAGCCACATGTTCAGCGAAATGTTGAACCCGAGTTCCCTGGCCGTGGGCACGTCCGGCATCAGGGGCGAGCGTGCGTCGTCGAGCACCGCAAGCACGCGAAGCTCCTTCGAGCGAATCTGCGGGAGGAGTCCCAGGTAGATCTGGATCATGTAGTCGGTATCGCCTTTGAGCACCGAGAGCACCTGTTCTCCGACACCCTTGAAGGGGACCATGGGCGGCGCGGTGGAGATGCCGGCGGTCTTCAGCAATATCGAATGCCCGATCGTGCTCAGGCCGGGGATTCCGGTGGCTCCGAAGACCACATTCCTGGGATTGCTGCGCACGTGCGCGAGCAGTTCGCCGAGGTTCTTCCAGGGCTTGTCCGCACGGACCGCGATCACGTAGGTGAGGTGCGTGATCTTTGCGACCGGGATGAAGTCGTCCTTGGTGTACCCGGGGTCTTCCAGAAGCGGCGCGACGGTGAGCGAACTGTTGGCTGCGTAGACGAGGGTGTAACCGTCGGGCTTGGCGCGAGCGACGAAAGCAGTCCCGATGGTCGCGCCGCCACCGGGTTTGAGCGTGGGAACGAGTTGTTGCCCCAGGTGCTTCTGCGAGACGGATGCAAGGAGACGCGCGGTGATGTCGAATGCGCCCCCGGCGCCATAGGGGATGACCAGGGAGACAGGCCTGCCCGGGTACTCGTCCCCCCACGCCGAAACCGACATCATTACCCCGAACAGCAGGGAAAACGCGGCTGGCCAATTGCGTGTCGCGATCCTCACGGCGGTTCTCCTTCGTGTGTGGTGGAGCGTGGAACGACTCGAAAGCGCCGAACCAGCATATCAGCAAAGCATTTTCGCGCGCATTCGCTTTCGCGCGCCATCGGCGCATGAGGAGGAAATTCGAAACTGTGGCGCGCCCCTGCGAAACAATGGAACATCGCAGTTCCGCAATCGCCGGGTTCTTGCCATCATGTCCGGCATTCCACATTCCGGAGCACGCACCGATGAGCAGCCGCACCGGCCTGACGGCCAGCGAGTGGATCGAGATCTCCAGCCTCTACGCTTACTA
Organism: uncultured Bordetella sp.; assembly: GCA_964599095.1. Lineage (GTDB taxonomy): Bacteria > Pseudomonadota > Gammaproteobacteria > Burkholderiales > SG8-39 > SZAS-79. The sequence goes on along the minus strand of CAZREB010000005.1, from coordinate 289,814 downwards.
CAATCTTTGCAGCGACTCCGGGGACGCCGAAGGTTATGCATCCTGTTTCACTGATGACGGTGTCATGGACCAGGTCACGCGCAAGCTCGTGATCAAGGGTTACCAGAACCTCGTCGAATACAAGCGCAAGGACGTCGAGAGCCGCAACGGCCGCTATCGGCGCCACTGGAACAGCGGGTTGCTCCTCAGGAAGCGCCCCGACGCAAGCGTCAGCGGGTGGTGCTACCTTCATGCGTACAACGGCGACCCGGGCAAGCTCCCGGTGCTTGCCGGCGCGGGCGTCTACGACGACACCATTGTTTCGGTCGGCGGCGAGTGGAAGTTCTCGCTACGCAAACTGACCATGGATGCGCGCACCGAATCGCCGCCGCTCCCGGGCCTGACCGGAGCAGCGCGCTGAGCAACGATCTCCTGGGCAAGTCCGCAGGGGCGCTCGCAGCTGAAGTTGCCAGCCGGCGGGTCAGCGCGGTCGAGGTCGCCGAGGCGTTCCTGCGTCGCGTCGAAGAGCGCAATCCGCTGGTCAATGCCATCTGCACGCCGAACCCGGAAGCCCTGGAACAGGCGCGCGCATGCGACGCCCGCCTGGCTTCCGGTGCGGCACCCCGGCTCCTCGAGGGCGTGCCATTCGTCGCGAAGGACAATCTGCATACACGCGGGCTGCGAACCACGTTCGGTTCCAGGATCCTCGAGAACTTCGTGCCGGACGAAGATGCGATTTCGGTCGAAAGGCTCAAGGCAGCCGGCGCGGTGCTTCTGGGCAAGACCAATACGCCGGAGTTCGCGCACGACATCAACACCACCAACTACTTGTTCGGCACGACCCGCAATCCGCGCGATCTCAACCGGTCGGCCGGGGGATCGAGCGGCGGGACCGGTGCGGCAGTGGGTTGCGGGATGGCGCCGATCGGGCTGGGCACGGACCTCGGCGGGTCGATCCGGATCCCTGCCGCCTTCTGCGGAATCTCCGGACTGCGGCCGGCGCCGGGCCGGGTCCCCGTCTACCCGACCGACTATGGGTGGGACACCCTCGTGGAGCATGTTCACGGGCCGATGGCGGCTGCGGTTGCGGACCTCGGGAGGATGCTTGCGGTCCTTGCCGGCCCCGACGACCGGGATCCGAGTTCGATCCCGCTCCAGCAGTACGACTACATCGAGGCTGCCCGGGGCCTGTGCAGCCTGAAGGGGCGGCGCGTCGCCTACAGCCCGGACATGAACGGCCTCATCCCGGTGGACCCGCAGGTGGCTCGCCTGGTTCTTGCTGCAGTCCGCCGGCTTGAAGATCTCGGCTGCGTGGTCGAAGAAGGCTGTTTCGACGCATCCGACATCCGCGAGATCCGTGCGGGCACGAGGGCCTTCGGGATGGTCGCCAGGTATGCCGACCTTGTCGAGCCCTACGGCAAGGTGATGACTCCGGCGCTGGCACGCCAGGCGAACGAAGGCCTGCGAACGGACGTGAAGACGGTCGTCAAGGCCGAGAAGATGCGCACTGCGTACTGGCACCGGGTTCGGAAGTTCATGCAGAAATACGATTACATCGTGACTCCGACGATCGGCGCCACGGCGTTTCGGCTCGACCAGCCCTTTCCGACCATGTTCGGGGACGCGAAAGTCGAAAAGTTCCGCGACGTGTTTCTCTTCTCCTACACCTTCAGCGTCACCGGGCTTCCGGTTGCTTCCGTCCCTTGCGGATTCACTTCAGAAGGGCTGCCGGTCGGAATGCAGATCGTGGGACACCGGATGCGCGAAGACTCGGTGCTGGAGGCGGCGAGCGCGTTCGCCGCGGCGTGTCCCGAGCACACTGTCTGGCCGCAAATCAACATGGAATCGGTCGGGTGGATGACGGCCGACCCACTGACGGATTTTCCGTAGCGCGCACGCAATTTCTGCCATTTCCCGGCAAAGCCCCAGTATTTCAGCGGCTCCCCGGCCGATATGCTGCCATCGGCTTGCGCGCTCAGGCGCCCGTGAACGCGAAATCCACCTCGGGCGCAAGCCCGCTCACGATCCGCGCGATCGATTTCCCCGACCCGCAGGAATGCGTCCAGCCGAGCGTGCCGTGCCCGGTGTTCAGGTACAGGTTCGGCAGCTTCGATCTTCCGATGATCGGCACGTTGGAAGGCGTGGCAGGGCGCAGGCCGGTCCAAAACTGGGCCTCCTGCGTTTCGCCCGCGCCGGGAAACAACTCCTCGACGCGACGCACGATTGCTTCGCAGCGCACGCGGTTCAGGTCGCGGTCGTAACCGTTGAGTTCGGCGGTGCCTGCAATCCGCAGGCGGTTGCCGAGGCGCGAAAACACCAGCTTGTATTCGTCGTCGGTCAGCGACACGCGGTGGGCCATCGATTCGTCCTTCACCGGCAGCGTCACCGAATAGCCCTTGGCCGGGTAGATCGGCAAGCGGATGCCGAGCGGTGCCGCGTAGAGCGGGCTGAACGATCCCATGCACAGCACGTAGGCATCGGCGCGAATGCGCTGGAAGCGACCGTCCTTGTCGGTGGCTTCGACGTGGTCGATCCGGCCGCCGGCCTCGCGCAGCGCAGTGACCGTGTGGTTCATCAGGAAGGTCACGCCGTTGGCTTCGCACAGCTTGACGAGTTCGCGGGCAAAGAGGTTCGCGTCGCCCGACTCGTCTTCCGCCGTGTAGGTCGCGCCGGCGAGCCGGGGCCGGATATGGCGCAGCGCCGGTTCGATCGTCACCGCCTCGTCCGCGGAGATTACGTGGCGCTCGCAGCCGAGCGCGCGCATCTGCTCTGCGGGTTTCAGCGCGCCCTCGAATTCCTTCGGGTCGGTGTAGAAATGCAGGATGCCCTGCGTGCGCTGATCGTAGGCGATGCCGGTTTCGCGTCGCAGCGCCTGCAGCGTGTCGCGACTGTAGGTGCCCAGCCGCACGATCTGCCCGATGTTGTGCCGGGTGCGCGCGGGCGTGCATTCGCCGAGGAATTGCAGCACCCACAGCCACTGGCGCAGGTCCGCCCTGAGCCGGAAGAGCAGGGGAGCATCTTCCTTGGCGAGCCACTTGAGCACCTTGAGCGGCGCGCTCGGGTTGGCCCAGGGCTCGGCATGGCTGACAGAGATCTGGCCTCCGTTGGCGAAACTGGTTTCGGCGGCGGGCGAGGCCTGCCGGTCGATGACCGTGACTTCGTGGCCGAGCCGGTTGAGGTAGTAGGCGGAGGAAACGCCGAGCAGGCCGGCGCCGAGGACGACTGCACGCATGGGAGCACCTTTCGAATTGGCTCCGCGCGGGATACCGGCAACGCCGGAAACATCCGCGCGGTTGCCGCTCCCCCTGTCCGTGTTACCTGAGAGATTCGGCCGCAGCGGAGGCTGCGGCCTTGCTCCTTCGGTGCGTCACGCGTGCTGCGCGACGGCTCTCCAGACGGCAATTCGTGGCATGCAGTACTGAACCTGAGCGATTATGGGAGTTTGCGCCTTCGGTGACCGGACGGGTCCGGGTCTCTCCTGCATCGCGCCATTATAGCGGACGCGAACCTGCCTTGACTTGGGTCCGAGGCGCGCCGCACGATTCGCGCATGATGATCCGCAACTTCCTTCGATACGGGCTCCCCGCGCTGCTGGCTGCGGGATTCATCGGAACGTCCTGGGCGCAGGCCTGGCCCGCGCGGCCGGTGCGCCTGGTCGTACCCTATCCGCCCGGCGGCGCGTCGGACATCCACGCGCGCCACCTCGCCGCGAAAATCACCGACCTGCCGCAGCCGCTCGTCATCGAGAACAAGGTCGGCGCGGGCGGCAACGTGGCATTCGATTACGTGGCGAAAGCCGCGCCCGACGGCTACACGTTGCTCTGGGGGGCCGGCTCTATGACCGTGGCGCCGGCGCTCACCGCGAAGCTGCCGTTCGACGTCGTCAGGGACTACGCACCGATCTCGCTCGTGGTCGTGGTGCAGAACGTGTTGATGGTGCCGGCCAACTCCCCATCGAAGACGGTGGCCGACGTGATCGCCGCGGCCAAGGCGCAGCCGGGCAAGCTCAACTATGCATCGGCCGGCGCCGGCGGCATCCCGCACCTGACGATGGAATTGTTCAAGAGCATGACCGGCACGGACATCGCGCATATTCCCTACAAGGGCGACACGCCTGCGCTCACCGACCTGATCGCAGGCCGCGTCGACATGTATTTCGCGACCATCGCCGGCGGCATCCAGCACATCAAGTCCGGCAAGGTGAGGGCGCTTGGCGTGAGCGCGAAGAGGCGCGCTGCGGCCCTGCCCGAAATCCCGACGCTCGACGAAGCCGGTGTGCCGGGCTATGAAGTCGTCTCCTGGTTCGGCATCCTTGCGCCTGCAGGCACGCCGAAGGACATCGTCGACCGGATGCACGGGCACATCGTCAAGGCGGTCGCGCAGCCCGACCTGCGCGAGAAGTACGTCGGCCTCGGCTCGGAACCGACCACCAATACGCCGCAGGAATTCCAGGCGCTGATCCGGGACAGCGTGGCGAAGTTCGCGCAGATCGCGCGGGGCGCGGGCATCAAGCCCGAATAGCCGGTCGGGTTACGACGCGAACAGGCCCTTGTTCGCGCAGATGTCACGCAGCTTCGAGAACTGCCGGATGGTTACTCCGCGGTAACCGAGTTCCACGAACCCTTCTTCCTGCAATCGCTTCAATTCGCGGTTCACGCTCGGCCGGGCCGCGCTCAGCATTACCGCGATTTCCGATTGCGTCAGGCGCAGGTTCGCGCCGTCGCCCTCCGGAGGCCCGCCCGGGGCGGCGAGGGCGAGCGTGCAAAGCTGGCGCGCAAGCCGTTGGCGCAGCGGGACCAGCGCGAACTCGTCTACCGCCGTGTAGGCCTTGCGCAAGCGGTAGCAGAGCAGGCGAGCGAAGTGCGCGTAAAGGCCGGGCCGCGCATCGAGGACACCGATAAAGGCGGTCCGCGGCACCAGCAGAACCTCGGTGCGGCCGTGTGCGCGCGTGTCGTGGACCGAGCCCAGCCCGTCGATGGCGGCGACCAACCCCCAGACGTACCCCGGCTGGATCAGCGAAAAGACGACTTCGTGGCCGTCGGCCGCAAGCGTGGCGCTGCGGATCGCGCCACGCAGCACGACCGCAAGCCCTTCGGGGGGCACGCCGCGCGCCGCAATCAGCCCGCCATCCGCATAGCGCCGGTGGCGGCTGATTCTCGCGAACTCTTCAAGCGCATCCGCCGGCAGGTCCCTGAACCAGGGGTTGTCCCCGAGGACAGAGAGCCGCCAATCGAAATCGTGTTCTGCCATGGTCCGTTGGGTGCCGGATGCGAGACGGTGCGCGGATTGTAACCCACGTGACAATTTCATCGGCGCCGGCCGCTTAGGATTTGAGACTGCTTCTCGATACCTGTTCGTCGACGACCCATGCCGGCTCTTCCTGCTCCCGTAAGAGATCCCAGCGCCTGGCGCGCGGACGACCTTCGCGCGGACCGCTCGTGGGAATGGCGCCTCGGGGCGGATGAGGTTGCCGAACTGGAGCACGCGACGGCCGCAGTCCGCAGCCGGGGATTGCGCGCCGCCGAATTCGGGCGCGAGGAGTTCGAATTGCCGAACGTCGCCAAGCGATTGGGCGAAGCGCAACGCGAACTCGAGGAAGGCCGGGGCTTTGTGCTCCTGCGCGGCCTGCCTGTCGACTCGCGCGACGAAGAGGATGCTGCGCGCCTTCTCTGGGGACTGGGGACCCACCTGGGGACTGCGCTAGGGCAACACGAGCGCGTCAATGTCGGCGGATTCCGCGCCAACCTGCTCGCCCATATCGTCGACCAGGGCCTCGACTACAACGCCCCGAACGTCCACGGCTCGGCAACCAGCGCCGAACAGGCGCCGCATACGGACCCGGCCGACGTGGTCGGCCTGTTGTGCGTGCGCCCCGCGGTCAACGGCGGCACCAGCCGGATCGCAAGCGCGATGACGGTGTTCAACGAGTTGCGTTCGACGCGGCCGGACCTGGTCGAGGTGCTGCTCGAGGGCTATGCGCACGACCTGCGCGACCAGCAGGCGCCGGAAACCGGGACGCGCGTGACGCCTCGCCGGATCCCGGTCTACAGCGAATTCGAAGGCAAGCTGAGTTGCGTGTTCAATTCGAAGACGGTCCTCGCCGGCGAGCGCAAGTCGGGCGTGCCGCTGACCGCGATCGAGCGCGAAGCCCTCGACGCAGTGGTCGAGCTCTCGCTGCGCGACGACCTGCGCCTCGACATGGCGCTCGAACCCGGCGACCTGCAGTTGCTGAACAACTACACGATGCTCCACAGCCGCACCGCGTGGAAGGACATCGGTCCCGAGTCCCGGCGCGTGATGATGCGCCTGTGGCTCAAAGTGCCGAATGCGCGCGCACTTGCACCGGGGGTGGCCGGCGGCTACTCGACCGGCGCACACTACGACGTCGCCGCGCAGGCGGCCGCGAAGCAGGCGGCCTCTTCGCAAGCCGCGGCACACCACTGACGAAAGGCGCCCTGCCATGCCCGAGATCCTTCGCACCCCGGTGACCCATCCTTCGGCCTGGCGCGGATGCGACATGGCCAGGGACCGCTCGTGGATTCTCGAACTCACCCGCTCGCAGGCCGACGAGCTGGAACGAGCCGCGGAGGGCGCGCTTGCGAGCGGCAAGCCGTTTGCCGCGCTTGCGCGTGCGGACTTTGCGCTCCGGCAATGCGCCGGGGTTTTCGAGGATGTCCGGCGCCGCGTGGTGGAGGGTGTCGGCTTCGTGCTGTTGCGCGGCCTGCCGGTCGCAGGCCGGAGCCGCGAGGCGATCCGCATGATTTACTGGGCCTTCGGCACGCACCTCGGGACCGCGGTCACGCAGAACCTGCAGGGCGACCTGGTGGCCGAAATCACCGACCGCGGATTCGACGTCAACAATCTCGACGTGAAGCCTTCGCAGACCAATGCCGAGCAGCGTCCCCACACGGACCCGGCGGACGTGGTGGCGCTGTTGTGCATCAATGCGGCGCGCTCCGGTGGACTCAGCCGCATCGCAAGCACGATGGCGATCTACAACGCGGTGCTGGAGACGCATCCCGAGTACCTCGAGTGGCTGTATCGCGGGTTCCACCACAACCTGCGCGGCGATGCATCGGCGGCCGCGCCGTTCGGCTGCACGCCGAAGCCGATCCCGGTCTACCGGTACTACAAGGGCGCGTTGAGCTGCGTGTTCAACGCCAGCACGATCAAGGAGGCGCAGCGCCGCATGGGCGCGCTGGTTCCGGATACCGAAATGCGCGCCATCGATTACATGGTGGAGCTTGCGCGCAGCGACGAGTATCGCCTCGACATGGAATTCAGGCCCGGCGACCTGCAGGTGCTCAACAACTACACCGTCCTGCACTGGCGCACCGAATTCAACGACTGGCCCGAACCCGAAAAAAAGCGCCTGCTGTACAGGCTCTGGCTGAAGGCCGAGAACCTGCGGCCGGTCGACCCGGAAATGGCCGACGGCTACATCACCGGGGCGCAGACAGGCAGGCCGAAGGCCGCCATGGGCGCCCATGCCTGAGAGGCTCGCGCGCCAGCCCGCGCACGCTGCCCAAGGGCTGGGCCGGCAATTGGCGGACTGGGCGGCCGGGCTGCGCTATGAAGACCTGCCTGCACCCGTGGTCGCGCGTGCAAAGCGTCTATTGCTGGATACGCTGGCGGTCGCGTGGGCGGGTTCGGGTGCGGAGGGGATCGCAGCGCTGCAGGCCCTCGCCATCCGCCAGGGCGGGTGCCGCGAGAGCCGCATCTGGACTTGTCCCGACAGCGTTCCTGCGCCGCAGGCCGCGTTCACCAACGGCGCCATGGCCGCCGCGCTGGATTTCGACAGCGTGCACGACGAAGCGACGGTCCATGCCGACATCGTGATCGTGCCGGCGGTGCTTGCGGTGGCGGAACAACGCGGCCTGGGCGGCAAGGAGTTCCTCGCGGCCTACGTTGCCGGCGACGAATTGCTCGTCCGGCTCGGCCTTGCGATCCGGAGCCATCCGGGTTGGTTCTATACCTCGGTTCTCGGCGTATTCGCTGCCGCCGCGGCGTCGGCACGGGCGCTCGGCCTTGGCGCCGACGGGATCCTCACGGCGATGGGCATCGCGATGAGCCGTGCCGCCGGGACGCAGCAGGCGCTCGTCGAGCGCGCGACCACCAAGCGGCTGCAGTCGGCCTTTGCGGCGCGCGACGGGGTCGACGCGGCGCTGCTCGCCCAGTGCGGCGTCAGCGCCCCGGCCGCGATGTTCGACGGGCAGTGCGGATTCGAAGCCCTTTACACAAAGCTCGACCATTCGATCGTCACCGGGGGGCTCGGCGCCGACTACCGGTTCGCTTCGCTGACGCTGAAGAAGTATGCAAGCTGCTTCTGCAACCATGCGGCGATCGAGGCGACCCTCGACCTCGTGGCACGCCGGAAGGTCAGGGGCGCGGATATCGAGTCGGCCAGCGTGCGGATTTCCCCTTTCATGGCGCGGCTGGTCGGCGCAGACTTCGCGCCCGGCGAAAATCCGCAAGTGTCGGCACAGTTCAGCGTACAGTATTCGATTGCGAGCACGTTGTTGCGCGGAAGGTTCGACGTGGGCGATATCCATCCGGCGGCCGTTGCCGATGCAGAAGTGTGCGCCCTTGCACGCCGTGTGAATGTCGAAGTCGATCCGGCCCAGGCCGGCAAATTCGTCCCGGCGACAGTGGCGGTAAAGACGAGGCAGGGCGAGCGCTTCGAGGCTACGGCCACCGAGCTTCCCGGTACGCCCGAGCATCCGCTGTCGGACGAGGAGCATCGCGCCAAGGTCCTCGGGTGCCTGGCCGGCGGCGCGCGGCCGATGAATCAATCGCAGGCAGAATCGCTGATCGCCATGGTCGGTCGACTGGAATCGTTGCCGTCGATGCGCGAACTTTGGAACCCGGGCTAAGGAGGCTCTATGCAATCGACCCTGAAGATCGTCCTCGCGTGTTTGCTCGCCGGCTTTGCAGCCGCGGCCGGCGCACAGGCATTTCCAGAAAAGCCGGTGCGGGTGATCATCCCGTATGCGCCGGGCGGTGGCACTGACAACCTCGTGCGCACGATCGCGCCGACGATCAGCGCGTCGATGGGCCACCAACTCATCATCGAGAACCGGCCGGGCGGCAATTCGATCATCGGCACCGAGCTGGTCGCCAAGGCGCCGCCCGACGGCTACACGGTGCTGGCGACCGACACTGCCGTGCTCGTCAACCCGGGACTCTTTCGCGCCAAGATGCCGTTCGACACGGCCAAGTCGTTCGTCGGCGTCACCATGATGGCCTATGCGCCGGTGCTGCTCGTGGTCCATCCGTCGGTACCGGCGAACACGCTGCCCGAGCTGCTTGCGCTGGCGCGCGCCAAGCCCGGTTACCTGAACTATGCCTCGGGCGGCTCCGGCACTTCGACCCACCTCGCCGCCGAGCTGATGAAGCTCTCGGCCCATGTATTCATCACGCATATCCCGTACAAGGGCACCGGGCCGGCAATGACCGACCTGCTGGGCGGGCAGGTGCACATGCAGTTCGCCGGCATCAGCTCGGCACGGTCCTATGTCGAGGCCGGCAAGCTGCGCGCGCTGGCGGTGACCAACGTGACGCGCAACCCGGCGATGCCGAACGTGCCGACTTTCGAGGAGCTCGGCATCAAGAACGTGGATGCGGATTCCTACTGGGGCGTCTACGCGCCGGCGGGCACGCCCCCGGCGGTGCTTGCTGCACTGAACAAGCATTTCGTCGCGGCGATGCGCAGCCCGGTTCATGCCGAGCGGCTCGCGTCGCTTGGCTACCTGCCTCTGGCCAACACCTACCAGGAGCATACGCAGCAGATGCAGGCCATGATTGCGCGCTGGACCGACGTGATCGAGCGCCTCAAGATCAAGGCGGAATGAGGATGCCGAACCTCGTCGCAGTGGTCACCGGGGGTACCACAGGCATCGGCGAAGGCATCTGCGCGCACCTGATGGCCGCCGGCGCCACGGTCATCAACGTGGACATCGCGCGGCCCGAGGTGATGCCGGGGGGCGACTACCATTTCATTCAGGCAGACCTGACCGACGCAGCGGCCACACGTGCGGCTGCCTACGACATCTCCAGCCGCTTCCGCGTCAACGTGCTGGTCAACAATGCCGGCTTCCCGACCCCCGGGATGCTCGAGGAGGTCACCGACGCTACCTTCGACCACGGCGTCAACCTGCACCTTCGCGCAGCGGTGATCTTCATGCAGGCCTTCGTCCCCGGCATGAAGGCACAGCGCTTCGGCCGGGTGGTCAACATGTCCTCGCGTTCCATCCTCGGGAAGAAGGCGCGCACCGTGTACTCCGGCACCAAGGCCGCGCTGGTGGCATTCACGCGCAGCTGGGCGCTCGAGTTCGGCGAATTCGGGATCACGGTGAACGCGATTTCGCCCGGGCCGGTGCTCACCGCGCTGTTCAAGAAAAACAACCCGCCGGAAGTCGCGCGCAAGCTGGTCGAGAACTGCATCGTCGGCCGCGGAGGCACGCCGGACGACATCGCGCGGGCCGCGATGTTCTTCATTTCGCCCGAGAACAGCTACGTGACCGGGCAGCTGCTGCACGTCTGCGGCGGCTCATCGTTGGGAGGGGCACCATGGTGAAGGCAAGGAAGGTCCTATGGGCGGCGCTGGCGGCGCTCGCCGCTGGCGCATCCACGGCGCTTGCACAATCGAACTGGCCCGAAAAGCCGGTGCGCATCATGGTGCCTTTCGCGCCCGGCGGGCAGACCGACATCGTCGGCCGCATCCTCGCCGACAAGTACACCCAGGCCTGGGGCAAGCCGGTGCTGGTGGAAAACCGCATCGGCGCGAGCGGCAGCATCGGCTCGGAGGCGGTGGCGAAGTCGCCCCCCGACGGCTACATGCTGCAGATCGCCGCCATCAATACGCATGGGGCCAATCCTGCGTTGTTCGGCTCCAAGCTGCCCTACGACCCGGTGCGCGATTTCACGCCGGTCATCTGGGCCGTGGCGAGCATCAACGTGCTGGTCGTGAACCCGAATTCGCCGTTCCGGAACCTCGGTGAGCTTCTCGCCTACGCGAAGGCGAACCCGGGGAAGCTGACTTTCGGCACTGCCGGCAGCGGCTCTTCGATGCACCTGTTCATGGAGGTGCTCAAGATGATGACCGGGACCGACATCACCCATGTGCCGTACAAGGGCAGCGCCCCGGCCGACCAGGACGTCATGGGCAACCAGATCACGATGGTGTTCGACTCGATGCCCGGCGCCTGGCCGTTCGTGCAGGGCGGCAAGCTGCGCGCACTGGCAGTCAGCAGCGCCAAGCGCTCGCCGGTCGCCCCCGACGTACCGACAGTAGCGGAATCCGGTGTCCCGGGCTACGACTACGTCTCGTGGCTCGGGGTGGTCGGGCCCGCAGGCATGCCCAGGGACCTGGTGGCGAGGATCAACGCCGACACCAATCGAATCCTGCAGATGCCCGACGTGCGCGAGCGCCTCGCGAAACTCGGCACCGCGCCGGTCGGCGGGACGCCCGAGGAGTTCGGCGCCTACATCCGCAACCAGGTCGACACCTGGAAGAAAGTCGTCAAGGCCTCCGGTGCCAAGGTCGAGTAGGGGAGCGGCGAAGCGCACGCCGAAACGCGCGCCCTGCGTCGTCATTCTCGGCGCCGGGCGCATGGGTGCCGACATCGCAATCGCTTTTGCGCGCAACGGCTGGCGCTGCGAGGTGACCGAAACCGACCCAGCGGTGCGCAAGCGGGCCGCCGCCTATTGGGCCAGGGAGTTCAAGCGGCTACGCTCGGCTGCGGCCCGGAAAGCCATCACGCTTCACGAAGGCACCGGTACGGTTCCCTGGAAGCAGGCGGATCTGGTCATCGAGGCGGTCTTCGAAGACCTCGCGCTGAAGCACCGCCTGCTGCGCGAAATCGAGCCTCTCGTGCATGCGGATACGATCATCGCGACGAACACCTCCGGCCTGCGTGTGCGCGACGTCGTGAAGCCGCTCAGGCGACAGCAGCGCAGCGCCGGCCTGCATTTCAGCGTGCCAGCCCACGTGATGCTCGTCGTCGAGGTCACGCGCGGTCCGAAGACATCCGACGCGACGATGAAGAAGCTGCTGGGCTGGATGGACGCGATGGGCAAGGTGCCGGTGGTGCTCAACCGCGACGTGCCCGGCATGCTGATCAACCGGATCCAGCACGCGATGTACCGCGAGATCTACCACCTGATCGACTCCGGCATCACGACCGCCGAGGATGTCGACCGGGCCGTGCGGTTCGGGTTCGGCTTTCGATACAACATCCTCGGACCGGTGGTGTCGCGCGACATCCATGGCCTGCCGGTGCATCTCGCGACATCGAAAAACCTTTATCCCACGTTGCACAACGGCCGCAAGCCGAGCGCGACGCTCCAGCGCCTCGTGGAGCAGGGACATCATGGCGTGACGACCGGCCGCGGGTTCTATAAGTGGGACCCGAAGACCGTGGACGCGCGCCTGACCGAATTCACCCGCCTGCTCGAATCCGGGATCGCCCGGATCAGGCGGCGCGGCCAACCTACGGAGTTCTGAACATGGCCAGGCTTCCTCCTGCGGACGACAAGGGCAATCCTGAACTCGCTGCCGTTTACGCGGAAATCAAGGCGACGCGCGGATTCGTGTCGAACGCACTGCGCTCGCTCGGCCATGCGCCGGGCGGCCTGGTCCATTTCGCCCGGGTCGGCGAATACGTCAAGTACAAGACCGATCTCCCGGAGCGGCTGCGCGAATTGACGATCCTCACCTCGGCGCGAGGCGTGCCGTATGCCTGGGCGCATCACGGGCCGCTTGCGGTGCAGGCCGGCATCGGCGAATCCGCGGTCGGGGAAATCGGCGCCGGAAAAGTGCCTTCATCGCTGCCCGCAGGCGAGCAGGCCATCGTGGCATTCGTCATGGCGCTGGGCGACCTCAAGGTCACCGACGCGATCATGGATGCGATGAAGCGGCATTTTTCCGCGCGCCAGATCGTGGATATTGCGATGTCGGCGACCTATTACGGCGCACTGGGCCGCATGGTCGTCGCGCTCGGCGTGGACCTCGACGACGATTCCGCGCTGCAGGCCGAGCGCGATTGGCAGAAGGGACGGACGTGAAGACGAAGAAGCTGCTTCCCCTGCTTCTTGCAATCGCCTGTGCCGCAGTCGCCCCGCTTGCACCCGCGCAGTCGTGGCCGTCCAAGCCGATCCGGATGATCATCCCTTATCCGCCCGGCGGGGCGACCGACATTCTCGGGCGCCTGATCAGCCAGAAACTCTCGCCGATGATCGGCCAGCCGGTGCTGGTCGAGAACAAGGCCGGCGCCTCGGGCAACCTGGCTTTCGATTTCGTCGCCAAGTCGGCCCCGGACGGATACACGCTGCTCACCGGCACCGCCAACATGACGATCGCGCCGGCCTTCTCGTCCAAGCTGCCGTACAACGTCCTTACCGATTTCGCGCCGATCTCGCAAATTGTTTCGTCGCAGAATTTCCTCGTGACGCGGCCCACGCTGGCGCCGAACAACGTCCGCGAACTGATTGCCTACGCAAAAGCCAATCCCGGCAAGCTGACCTACGGCTCCTCGGGGATAGGGACCCCGCTGCTGTGCGTGGAATTGCTCAAGAGCCTGGCCGGGATCGAAATCCTGCAGGTGCCCTACAAGGGTGACGCACCCGCGCTCACCGACCTGATGGGCGGCCAGATCGACATGTATTGCTCGTCGATCCCGGGCGAGGTCGGATTTGTTCGGGCCGGCAAGCTCAAGGGATTGGGGGTCACGTCGAGGAAGCGCGCCTCTTCGATGCCCGAGGTGCCGACCATCGAGGAGGCCGGCGTGCCCGGCTACGAGTTGTCCTCCTGGTACGGCATCCTCGCCGCCGCCGGGACGCCGCGCGCGATCGTCGAGCAGCTGAATGCGGCCATCGTGAAGATCGTCGCGATGCCCGACGTGCAGAAAGTCATGATCGAGGGCGGCTCCGACCCGCAGTCGAGCACGCCGGACGACTTCATGACGCGCATCCGCTCGGATGTGGCCAAGTTCAGCGCGCTTGTGAAGTCCGCCGGGATCAAGGGCGAGTAGGCCGCCATGGGACGTCTCGAAGGCAGGGTGGCTTTCCTGGTGGGCGGTGGTGCGGGCATCGCAAAGGCATGCGCGCTCATGTTCGCGCGCGAAGGCGCGAAGATCGTCGTCGCGGACATCAACGCGGCCACCGGGCAGGCCTCGGCGGACGCAGTCGTCGCGGAGGGCGGCGAGGCGATCTTCGTGAAGATGGACGCAACCGACGAGGGCAGCGTGATTTCGGCCGTCGCGGCCGGCATCGCGCGTTTCGGGAAGATCGACACGCTGTTCAATTCCGCCGGCGGTTCGCTGCCCGAGGATTCGCCGATTTCGGAAGTGGACATGGCCGTCTGGGACCGCACCATGACGCTCGACGTCAAGGGCACGATGCTGGCCTGCCGCCACGTGATCCCGAAGATCGTCGACGCGGGCGGCGGAGCGGTGGTCAACATGTCTTCGGGTGCGGGCCTGCGCGGGGCCAACCCGGCCCATATCTACACCGCGGCAAAGGGCGCGATCATTTCGCTGACGCGAGCCATGGCCGCCACTTATGCAAAAGACAATATCCGGGTGAATTGCATCTGTGCCGGACGGACCAACACCGAGCGCGTGCGAGCCACCTACGGCATGCCGGGTAAGCCGGGCAGCGCGCCGGACCGCCAGAACGTGACCGAGCAGCTGAAGACCTACCCGTTCTGGATGGGCGAGCCGGAGGATATCGCTGCGATCGCGCTGTTTCTCGCCTCGAACGAATCCCGCATGATTACCGGCGCTGCCATCCCTGCGGACGGCGGGCGCTCGGCCTATTGAGGACAGGTGACCCGATGGCAACCCATGTAGCGACCATAAGCTTCGACTTCGACGCGATGTCCGGTTTCATCTCGCGCGGGCTGACCAGCCCGACGCCGATCTCGCGCGGCGAGTTCGGGCCGGTCGCCGTGCCGCGGATCCTCGCCTTGCTCCACAAGTACAAGGTGCGCTCGACCTGGTTCGTCCCGGGGCACACGCTCGAAACCTACCCTGACCAATGCAAGCAGGTCTTCGACGCAGGCCACGAGATCGGCCATCACGGCTGGACACACATGCCGCCGAACGACATGACCCGCGAGGAGGAAGAAGCCGGGCTGGTCCGCGCAAACGAGCAGATCAAGAAGCTCACCGGGCGGTACGCGCGCGGCTACCGGTCGCCCTCGTGGGACCTTTCGCCGAACTCGGTGGACCTGTTCCTGAAGCACGGGTTCTTCTACGAGTCGAGCATGATGGGCAACGACCATAGGCCCTACCGTATCCGGCAGGGCGACGTGATCGAGCTGGAAAAGCCCGCGGTATTCGGCAAGGAGACGAGGCTGATCGAGATGCCGGTGAGCTGGACGCTCGACGACTACCCGCACTTCGAGTTCCTGCGCACCAAGGCCACGATCCTGCCGGGCCTGATGAATGCCGAATCGGTGCTCGGCAACTGGATCGCCGATTTCCGCTACATGCAGGGCCTTACCGACTGGGGCATCCTCAATTACACGTTCCACCCCTTCGTCATCGGTCGCGGGCACCGCATGACGGTGCTCGAGAAGCTGTTGAAGACGCTGGCCGACGAAGGCGCGACCTTCATGGCGGTGGAAGACGCCGCCGACCTCTACGACAAGAAATTCCCGTTCAAAGGCTAGGAACAATGCAGACCTTCAACGCCCGGACCTTCACCTCGCGCGACGGCGCGAAGCTCGCCTACTACATCGACGATTTCACCGATCCGTGGACGCAACCGGACACGCTCCTGCTGCTGCACGCGGCGATGGGCAACTCGCGCCGCTGGTTCAAGTGGGTGCCGCCGCTGGCCCGCAAGTACCGGGTGGTGCGGCTGGACCTGCGCGGCCATGGCGCCTCACAGATCCCGAAGGAAAGCGAACCGTTCTCGCTCGGCCATTTGGTCGGTGACGCGATCGAGCTGCTGGACCTCGTCGGCGCGAAGAGCGCGCACGTCGTCGGCAACTCTGCCGGTGGGTACGTCTCCCAGCAACTGGCGATCCACCATCCCTCGCGCGTCAAGACACTGGCGCTCTACGGCTCGACACCCGGCCTCAAGAACAGCCATGCGCTGACCTGGATTCCGAAGGTGAAGGAGGTGGGCCTGAAGAAGTTCCTTGCCGACACCATCGACGAGCGTTTCGATTCGAACGCCGACCCGAAGCTCGTGCAATGGTTCATCGAGCAGGCCGGGTCGAACGACCCGGCGTTCATCGCCCGCTTCGTCACCCACATGACCACGCACGACTTCATGGACGACGTCGGCAGGATCCAATGCCCGACGCTGATCGTGGCCGCCGGCAAGGAGAAGATCGGCCATGCGAGCGCCTACGACGAAATGCACAAGCGGATCGCCGGCTCGACGCTGAAGCTTTTCGACACCGGGGCGCACAACATCTGCGACGGCTATGCCGATCGCTGCGTCGCCGGGCTGCTCGAGTTCCTGGCCGGGGTCGCGGCTAAATAGCGCTTCTGTCCAGCAGGCCGGCCGCGGCAAGGATTTCGGCGCATTCGGCGAGTTCCTCGCCGCTCGGCGCGCCCAGCGGGGGGCGCGTGCCGCCGGCGGCCATCCCCATCAGGCGGGTGAGTTCCTTGGACAGCGCGATGTGATGAAAGCCGCGGGCAAAGTAGCGGCTCTGCAGCTTGCCGGCGATCGCAACGATGCCGCGCACCTCTTCGGCGGCGGCCTTGTACTCCCTGTTCCGGATCGCCTCGATGAAGCGCCCGCACCGTGGTTGCGCGGCGTTCTGGACGAAGAGCGGCCGCGAAGCGCCCAGCAGGAAATCGGGCGTCCGGCCGTCGGCGAATGCCGTCTTGCCGAAGAGCATCGTCTCTTCGAGCGAGGTCGTCACGCAGATCCGGTCGCCCACCCGCTCCATCATCGCCGCGTAGCTGGGGAAGTCGGCCGTCGTGTTCTGCACCGCGCAGAGGTTCTCGATCGGCAGCAACGCCTCCACCTGGTCGGGTGCGAGGTAATAGCCTAGCTCGGACAGCGTCGTGCTGTAGGCGATCATGCCGATTCCGATGCGGCCGGCGACGTACTCGTAGAACTCGCGCACCCCGTCCGCAGTCCGCGGCCCGTAGTACGGCGGCCAGACCATGACAGCATCCGCACCGGCCGCTTCGGCGTGGCGCGCCAGCTCGACCACGTTGCGCGCGCTCGGATCGGAGGCGCCGACGACCACCGGCACCTTGCCGTCCACCGCGTCGATGACAATGTCGGTGACGTGCTTTCGCTCCGTGGCGGTCAGCGTCCAGAACTCCTGGTGGATCGAGTGCACCGACAGCCCGCCGACGCCCGGCAGGGCGAGGGTCTTTGCCACGTTGCTCCTCAGGCCGGTCGCGTCGATCTCGCCATTGGGTGAAAAAGGCGTGTACAGCACCGTGAAGTAGCCACGGAAGTTCTCGCGCACCCAGTGCCTTGCCTGCGAGCGTGGATAGTGCGCCATTAGCGCATTCTCATACCGGAATTGATATTCCTATTGTCCGGAGAGCCGCTTCCCGCTTGAATCTGCGGAAATGAAAGTCCGAAAATTTTGTCAGGTAGTCCATTCGCCGCCGGTCGCTTCCATGAGCTTGTCGGCTGCCGCCGGCCCCCAGCTGCCGGCGGGATAGGGATGGGGCGCGGTGCGCCTGCGCAGCAGCGGCCCGTAGAGCTGCCACGAAGCCTCGGTTTCGTCGGCATGCACGAACAGCGTCTGGTCGCCGCGCAGGATTTCCAGCAGCAGCGTCTCGTAGCCGTCCCACAGGGAGTCCTTGACCTCGGGATAGCGGAACTGCATGCGTTCGGTCTGCAGCGTGAAGCGGTCACCCGGCGACTTGACCTCGAACGAGAGGTCGAAGCCCTGGTCCGGCTGCAGGTTGATCGCGAGGATGTTCCGGTGGGGCCGCCGCCCGACGGTGCGGAACAGGGCGACCGGCGGCTTGCGGAAATCGATCACGATGCGCGTGGACCTGCGCGGCAGGCTCTTGCCGGTGCGCAGGTAAAAAGGCACGCCCTGCCAGCGCCAGTTCTGGATCTCCAGCCGCATGGCCACGTAGGTCTCGGTCCGCGAGCGCGCAGCGACACCGGGCTCCTGCAGGTAGCCGGCCAGTTTCTTTCCGCCCGCCTTGCCGGGAGCATACTGGCCGAACACGACCGCGTCCCGGCCGATGGGCGCGACCGACCGCAACACCTTGACCTTCTCGAAGCGGATGCTGTCCGCGGCAAACGCAGCCGGCACCTCCATCGCGGTCAGCGTGAGCAGTTGCGTAAGATGGTTCTGGACCATGTCGCGCAGCGCGCCGGCCGTCTCGTAGTAGCCGGCGCGGGTGCCGATGCTCGTCTGCTCGGCAACGCTGATCTGCACGGCCTTGATGTGGTCGCGGTTCCACGCCGATTCGAACAAGGCGTTGCCGAAGCGGAAGGCAAGCAGGTTCTGCACCGTTTCCTTGCCGAGGTAGTGGTCGATCCGGTAGATCTGCGCCTCGTCGAAATACCTGTGGACCAGCGCATTCAGGCGGATCGCCGAGTCGAGGTCGTGACCGAATGGCTTTTCGACGACGAGCCGGGTCCAGCCGGTGCTCCGGCTCAGGCCGGCCTTGCCGAGCGCTTCGATCGTGCCGGCGAAGGACGCCGGCGGCAGCGCAAGGTAAAGCACCCGGTTGGCGGCGTTCTTCCTGCAGTCGAGCGCGGCAATGCGCGCAGCGAGCGCCTTGAAATCGCCGGGGCTGTTCATGTCGACCGGCTGGTAATGCAGGCACCGGTCGCACCAGCTTCGGTCGCCCGCCGGCAGCCCGAGCGCGCCGAGCGCTTCGTTCGCCCACGCACGAAACTGCTTGTCGGTGAGCGTCCGGTCGCGTGCCACGCCGAGGATCTGGCAGCCCGCGTCTAGGGCGCCGGTCTGCGCCAATCGGAAGAGCGACGGCAGCAATTTCTTCCGCATCAGGTCGCCGGTTCCCCCGAAGATGACGAAAGTGCACGGGTCGTGAGTGGAATTGCGCACGCGGTCGCCTGCGGTCTCGTTGGGGACGCTGCAATCTTAACCGGGCAATCGGAGGAACGCGCCATCCCCCCGGCTCGGGATTGCCGTGCATGGCCGATTGCGGGCCGGTAGGGGTTCTGTTGAAATGGCCCCTGTTGCCGGGGTCCGCCGGCGTGGAACGACTGACTGAATTCATGCGTGCAGCAGCATTGATCCTTGCAATCGGCATGGCTCCACTGGCCGCGCAGTCGGCCTGCAATGACTCGCCCAAGGCGGGGGTCGACTGGAACGGGTGCGAGAAGCAGCGCCTGATGCTCGGCAAGGCCGACCTGAAGGGCGCGCGGATCGTCGGGGCCGACCTGGGCGGCACCGACCTTGCGAACGCGAGCCTCGCCGGCGCGGACCTGTCGCGCGCCAGCCTCGAGCGAGTACGGCTGAGCGGCGCCGACCTGAGCGGAGCGAAGCTGGTCGAGACCAGCGCTTACCGGGCAAACTTCACCGGTGCGAAACTCGTCGGCGCCGACCTCACCAAGGCGGAAATGATTCGCACCAACCTGAAATCGGCCGACCTCGGCAACGCGAACCTGGAGAAAGCCGAGTTTCCGCGGTCCAGTCTCGAAGACGCGAACTTGAAGGGCGCGAACCTTTCGGGGGCCGATCTTGCGCGCACCAACCTGTCCAAGGCCGGCCTTGCCGGGGCCAAGTTCACGAACGCGCGCATGTTCCGCACGCGGCTCGAAGGCGTCGACCTGTCCGGGGTCATCGGCCTGACCCAGCCCCAGCTGGAATCGGCCTGCGGGGACAAGCAAACCAAGTTGCCCGGCGGCCTCAAGCCCGGCGCGGCCTGGCCTTGCAGCAAGGAGTAGCGCTAGGCCCGGAACCGACGCGCTCGATGCAGACGCGGATGCCCGATCAATCTCTGCGCGCGTTTGTCGCCGACCTGGAGCGAACCGGCGATGTGCTGAGCGTCCCGGAAAGCGTGGAGTGGCGTTACGAAGTCTCCGCCTGGTTGACCGAACTCGCACACGGGCCGGCTGTCCGGTTCCAATCAGTGGCCGGGCAGGCGCTCCCGGTCGTCGGCAACCTGCTGAATTCGAGGAGCCGCATTGCCCGGGGCCTCGGTACCGATGTCGAGACGTTGCAGCAAAAAATACTCGCGGCTATCAATGCGCCGCTGGCATTGCGCGCGATTCCGTCGGGGCCCTGCCAGGACGTGATTGTCGATTCGCCGGACCTCGGCGCCGAACTGCCGGTGCCGTGGTTCTACCCGGCCGAGAGCGGGCGCTATATCACGGCGGGCGCCATCGTCGCGAAGGACAGCGTGACCGGGAAACGGAACCTTTCGTTCGCCCGCCTCAAGCTGCTTGGCGGCAATCGCGCATTCATCGGCATTGCCCCGAATCACCATCTCGCGGTGATGGCGCGGGCTGCAAGAGCGCGCAGCGAAAATATCGAGATCGCGGTCACCATCGGCAACCATCCCTGTGTGCTGATTGCGGCGGCGCTGTATCTCGGCCTGGGTGACGACGAACTCGAGGTGGCGGGCGCATTGCTCGGCGCGCCGGTGGAAGTGGTCCGGTGCGGCAGTGTGGCGCTCGACGTTCCCGCGCATTGCGAAATCGTGCTCGAAGGATCGATCGACCTCGACGAAACGCACGATGAGGGGCCGGTGTCGGAATTTCACGGCTTGTACGAGCGCTACGGCGCCGGCGCCGTGGCGACGTTTCGCCGCCTCACCCGGCGCAGCGACGCCCTGTACCAGGTGATCCAGCCCGGGTATCACCCGGAGCATTCGCTGGTCGGTGGCGTTGCGATCGCGGCCGGCCTGGCGCGCCGCCTGCAGGAGGCCGGTTTCGCGATCCGGCAGGTGGCGGTCGGCCACGGCGGCTGCGGACGGCTCGACGCAGTGGTGAGTGCGCGGCCGGCAGCGGGGCAATCGCAGATTCCGGCCCGCGAGATCATGGACACCGCGTGGGGCAGCGTCAGCCTCGTAAAGAATGTCACCGTTGTCGACGACGATATCGATCCGTGGGAGGAATCACGGGTCGAATGGGCGGTCGCGACGCGCATGAAGGCCGACCGCGACATCGTCGTCGTCCCCGGCGCGCGCACCGACCGGTCCGAACCCTTGAAGTCGATGGGGACGGTGGCCAAGCTCGGCCTGGACGCGACCCGCAAGCGGGCGGATCGGGAGGACTGGGCCCTGGCGGTGCCGCCGGCCGAGGCGCTCGAGAGAGTCCGCGCCCGGCTCAGGCGCCGGCCGGGCGGCTGAAGAGGAAGCGCCGGATCGAGCGCAGCGCGGAGAGGTAGCCCTGGTCCGCGACCCGGATGTGCTCCCGGAAATGGGCATTCGCCGCGGGCAGCGAATGGAAAGGGATCGACGGGCACGCATGGTGCTCGACGTGGAACGGCATGTTCCAGGCGAAGAACCGCACGAAGGCGTTCGTGTACGTCGTCCGCGTATTCACCAGCGCATCGTCGCCCTGCGGGCAGCCGGTATGCTCGGCCAGCAGGTAGTTGCGCAGGAAGACCTGCCCGATCATCGCGGGCAGGATCCAGACCCAGAGCAGCACCGCGGTCTCGAGCCACGCCGAGACCGCGATGACGGCGATATATCCCAGCAGGTAGGCGCGAGCCTCGGCGACGACCTCGGCATTCTTCGCGCGCGGAATCCACGGCTGCGGCGTCCTGCCGGTCAGGGCGTGCCGTGCGACGGTGAGGATGCGGGTCTTCCAGTTCGGCAGGCCCGAGATATGGAGCAGATACCCTGCCGGCGTGTCGGGTTTGGGCTGGGCGAGTTCCGGGTCGCGCGCCGGGTCGTGCGTGAAACGGTGATGATCCCAGTGAAACAGCCTGAAGTACTCGAACGGCAACAAGAGCAGGAAGCCTGCGAAGTGGCCGAGCGTCCTCGACAGCCAGCGTGACCGGAAAGGCGTGAAGTGGGTCGCTTCGTGCATCGCGCAGAACAGGAAGATCAGCACGTAGCCGTGCAGGACCAGCGCCGGGACCACCCAGAGCGTCCCGCGCGATGCAAGCACCCCCGCACCTGTGGCGAACAGCGCGCCGAGGTGGCCCGCAAGGTGCGCAAGGCCGCGCGCGTCCGAACGCACCGAGAGCGCTTTCAACTCGGCCGCCTTGAGGCGGAAAGGGGAGGGTGCGTCCATGACCATCCTTGACTATGCAACTTGCCGATGTTTGAATCAACCGCGTTATCCCTCCATCCAGCCAGGGCTTTGAACCTGATCCGCAGAAAATTCTGGCAGTGGGAAGGCCCGACCTGGATCGTCGCACTTGCGATCTACGCGAGCTGGTTCCTGCTGGTCTGGTACCACGCCTCGATCCCGTGGTGGCTGATGATCCCGCTCGGGGGCTACATCCTCGCCTGGCACTTCTCGCTGCAGCACGAGGCGATTCACGGCTGGCTGGGCATTCCCGCGTGGCTGCGCTTCGCGGTCGTCTGGCCGCCGATCGGCGGCTGGTTCCCGTTCGAGCTCTACAAGCGCAGCCACAGCACGCATCACCGGAACACGTACCTTACCTATCCCGGCGAGGACACCGAGACCTACTACCAGAAGAGCGCCGACTGGGCCGCGTTCTCACCGGCCTGGCGGGCGATCCTCCTTGCGCACCAGACGCTTGCCGGCCGCCTGCTGCTCGGTCCCCTGCTGCGGGTCAGGAAGCAGGTCGTGGTCGAATACCGCAAGCTCGCCGCCGGCAACTATTCCGACGTGCCGATCTGGATCCGGCACTTCGTCGCGGTCGGCCTGATGTTCTGGTTCATCACCCAGGTCGCCGGCATGCCCTGGTACGAGTACGTGGCGCTGGTGGCCTACCCGGGCCTCTCCCTTTCGCTGCTGCGCGCGTTCATCGAGCACCGCGCAGGCGAGCGCCCGGGCCACCGCGTCGCAGTGGTCGAGTCGAACGCATTCTGGAGCGTGCTGTTCCTGTACAACAACATGCACTCGGTGCACCACGTCTTCCCGACGATGCCGTGGTATCGCATCCCGGCCTACTACCGGGCGCACAAGCAGGAAGTGCTCAAGCACAACAACGGTTTCTGGTTTCGCGGCTACACGCAGATCGCCGCGCGCTGGATGTTCACGCCGGTTTTCCATCCGGCCCATCCGAAACGCTAGGTCGCTCCAAGGGGAAACAAAAATGAAATTGACGCGCAAAGTCCTCGCACTGTCTGCCGCAGCGCTGTTCGCCCTGAGCGGCCCTGCGTTCTCGCAGATCAAGATCGGCTTCCATGCGCCGCTCACCGGACCGACGGCCGCCGACGGCAAGTCCTCCGAGATCGGCGCCAGGATCGCCGTCGACTGGATCAATGCGGCCGGCGGCGTCCTCGGGCAGAAGCTCGAGCTCGTGGTCTACGACGACCAGGGCAAGGCCGACCAGTCGATCCCGCTCGCCAACAAGATGATCGGGCAGGACAAGGTGTCGGTGGCGATCTCCGGCGGCTACTCGCTGCCGACGCGCGCTGCTTCGCCGGTGTTCCAGAAGGCGGGCGTGCCTTACTTCGCCGCGTACGCGGTCCACCCGGATGTCACCACCGGCGGCAACTTCGCTTTCCGAGGCGTGACGCTCGGCCCACCGCAGGGCGCAATGGCTGCGAAGTTCATCGCCGAGCAGTTCGGCAAGAAGCGCGTCTCGGTGATCACGATGGACAACGACTTCGGCCAGTCGATCGGCGAGGGGTTCAAGAAGATGGCGCCGGGTTTCGGGCTCACGGTCCTCAAGGAATACACCTACAGCCTCAAGGAGCGGCAGTTCGGCGCAATCGTCGCGGCGGTCAAGGCCGACAACCCGGACGTGATCTTCGCCAGCGGCTATTTCTTCGTCGCCGGCCCGCTCGTGGCGCAGCTTCGCGCCGCCGGCCTCACGCAGCCTATCGTCGGCTCGCAGGCCTTCGACTCGATGCAATTCATCGCGATCGCCAAGGAGGCGGCCGAGGGGGTCTATGTCGTCGGTGCGCTCGGGCGCGACAGCAAGCACCCCGACATGGAGAAATTCAAGGCCGAGTTCGCAAAGCGGGCCGGGCACGAGATGGAGACCGTGGCGGCCAACTGCTACGGCGCGGTCATGCTGGTGGCAGATGCCATCAAGCGCGCAGGCGCCAACGACCCGAAGAAGATCCGCGACGCGCTGGCCGCGACAAGGAACTTCCCGCTGCTGACCGGGCCGATGAAGTATTTCGGCGCGACCGGCGAGCTCTACCAGCCGGTGGAGATCTCGATCGTCAAGGGCGGCAGCTACCGCAGCTTCAAGGTCATGGACGACCCGGCCATCCTTACGCCGACGGCCAAGTAACTTCCTGCCGACCTACGCGCCGCCGCCGGGAACCTCGAGCCGGCAGCGGCGCCGCGATTCATGCTGCTCCTGGAAATCGTCCTGAAGGGCCTGGTTTACGGCAGCATGTATGCGCTGATGTCCGTAGGCCTGACGCTCGTCTACGGCCTGCTGCGCATCCTGCACATCGCGCACGCGGGCATCTTCACGCTCGGCGCCTTTCTCGGCGTCGTGGTCACGAACGCGAGCGGCAGCCTGGTCCTGGGGTTTGTGGCGGCGGTGCTGGCGGCGGGCATCGCAGGCGTGCTGATCTATCGCCTCGGCTACGAGCCGGTGCTCGACCAGCCGCCGCACGTGCCTATGATCGTTTCCATCGGCCTTTTGGTGATGATGGAAGACGGGTTCCGGCTGGTGTTCGGCGGCTACGGTTTGTCGTTCAAGAGCAATCCGTACTACCAGTCGACGGTCGAACTCCTCGGCATCCGGTTCACTCAGGCCGAGATCGCCACCGTGCTGGTCTCGTTCGCGCTCCTTGGGTTGCTGTCGCTGGTTGCCACGCGAACACGGCTGGGCCTGGGCTGGCGTGCCACGGTGACCGATGCGCCGATGGCGGCGAGCTTCGGGGTCGACCCGGTACGCGTGCGCTACCTCAACTTCATCATCGGGTCGGCGCTCGGCGCCGTAGCGGGCGTGCTGATCGCACTGCTCAACAACTATGTCGAGCCCGGCATGGGGGCCACCCTCTCGTACAAGGGCCTTGCGATCATCGTGCTCGGCGGCCTGGGCAACGTGCGCGGGACGCTGGTGGCAAGCCTGCTGCTCGGCGTGGTCGAGAACCTCGGCAGCATCTACCTCACCGATGTGCTCGACCGCGACGCGATCGGATTCCTGTTCCTGATCGTCGTCCTGATGATCCGCCCGCAGGGGCTGGTCCGTTCATGAACGCGTACATCGTCAGCCTGTCGACGATCGTCGCGATCAACGTGGTGCTGGCGTTGAGCCTCAACATCATCACCGGCTTCTGCGGCCAGGTGAGCCTCGGCCATGCCGCCTTTTACGGGATCGGCGCGTACGCGGGCGCATTCCTGGCGCTCAAGGGCGTGCCGTTCCCGCTGGCGCTGCTGGGCGCAGCGGTGGTCGCGGGCGGGATCGGCGTGGTCGTCGGGCTCGCGTCGGTGCGCGTGCGCCTCGATTTCCTTGCGATCGTCACGATGGGGGCGGGGTTCCTGTTCCTCGGGTTCGTCAGGAAGCAGAAGTGGCTGGGCGGCGAGATGGGTCTCACCGGGATTCCGGAATCCGGCCTGGGCGCGGTAGGCGACATGGTCTTCATGATTGCAGTCGCGATTGCCGTGTTTGCATTCAGCCTCTATCTCAAGCGCAGCTGGATGGGGGTCGCGTTCGACGCGGTCGCGCGCGACCAGGACGCCGCCGCGACGCTCGGCATCGATGTGGCCAGGTTCAAGCTTGCGGCGTTCGGTATCGGCACCGCGATTGCGGGCTTCGCCGGCGGCTTCTACGCGTACTTCGCGCGCTCGATCCTGCCGGACACCTTCGGCTTCCTGGTCTCGGTCATGGTGCTGTCGATGGCCGTCATCGGCGGGCTCGGCTCGGTCGTCGGCGTGACGATCGCCGCGATCCTGCTGACGCTGATGCCCGAGTGGTTCCGCTTCATCAACGAGTATCGGCTGCTCGTGTTCGGCGGATTGCTCGTGGTTGTAATGCTGGTGAGCCCGGGCGGGGTCGGGAGCCTTCTCGCTTGGCGCCCGCTCGCGCGGCATTCAGGCAGGCGCAATGGCTGAAGTCCTGCGCGCGGAGAGGCTGTCGGTCCGGTTCGGCGGGGTCCAGGCCGTCAGCGGTCTCGACCTCTCGGTGCAACGCGGCGAACTCATCGGCCTGATCGGGCCGAACGGGGCCGGCAAGACGACTGCGCTGAAGCTCCTTACCGGCGTGCAGAGGCCCGACACCGGCCGGGTATTCCTGAACGGCGAAGACGTCACCCGCTTGCCGGTGCACAGGCGCGCGCGCCTCGGCCTGGCCCTGACGCACCAGGTGGTGCGGCCGTTCCGGGGGTTGACCGCGCTCGCCAACGTCATGATCGCGGCCGGCCATGCGCGCACCGGCGGCCTGGGATCCCTGTTTGCGGTGAGCCGCGAGGGCGAGCGCAAGAGGGCCCTCGGCCTGCTCGAGCGCGTCGGCCTTGCCGGCGCCGCCGACCAGCTTGCCGAGACGCTGCCGCTCGGCCAATTGAAACGCCTCGAAGTTGCGCGCGCATTGGCGCTGGACCCTGCAGTCGCGCTGCTCGACGAGCCCCTGGCCGGGCTGAATTCCAGCGAGGCCCAGGCGCTGGCCGAGACGATCGTCGCGCTCAACCGCGACGGCCTGACCGTCATCCTGGTCGAGCACAACCTGGGCGAGGTGTTGCGGATCTCCCAGCGGCTGGTCGTGCTGGTCGGCGGGACGGTCGTCGCCGATGGCGATCCGGCCACTACCGTCCTCGATCCGGTCGTGCAGGAAGCTTACGTAGGCGCGGATGAAGACGAAGCTGCGGCTTGAGTCCCTGGGGTGCGGCTACGGCGCGATCCGCGCCGTGACCGACCTGACGCTCGAAGTGGGCGAGGGCGAGATCTTCGCCCTGCTCGGGCCCAATGGCGCCGGCAAGACTTCCACAATCCAGGCCGTCATGGGATTCATCCCGGTCCAGTCGGGCCGGGTGGTCCTTGACGGGGTGGACATCACACATCGCAAAGCCACCGAACGGGCGGAATTGGGGATGGCGCTGGTGCCCGAAGGCCGGCGCCTGTTCTCTGACATGAGCGTGCTCGAGAACCTTGCCGTCGGCGCCTATACGAAATCGCGCGCGGCCGAAGCCCGCAGCCTCGAGCGGGTTTTCACGCTGTTCCCGCGCCTGGCCGAAAGGCGAGCCCAAGTGTCCGGCTCACTGTCGGGCGGCGAGCAGCAGATGCTCGCGTTCGGGCGGGCCCTGATGTCCGAGCCCAGGCTGCTGTTCGTGGACGAGCTGTCGCTTGGCCTGATGCCGAAGGCGGCGGGTCTGTTCATCGAAGTGCTCGAGAAGTTGCGCACCGAGGGCGTGACTACGGTACTGGTCGAGCAGAATACCCGGCGCGCGCTTCGCGTCGCCGACAACGTTTGCGTGCTCGCTTCCGGACGCAGCGTCTATCTCGGCGGGGCGGATGCGGCGCGCAGAGACAGCGAGCTGTTTCGCCGGTTCCTGGGCGCGGTGCCGGAGTAATAGTCTCGTACCGTCCTCGCATTCGCGACTTCTCATCCCCATCCGGCCGGGGACATATTTGCTCCCTCGTTCAGCCGCCGGATTGCTTGATGGCACGAACAAAGTCGCTCCGGCTATTGCCCGAACTCTTTGAGCAGCACTGCAGCTTCCTGCAAATCTGCGGTGTCGAATCCCTCCCTGAATCCGGCATAAACCCTCGCCAGAGCGGTGACCGCCTCGCGCGCACCGCCATGCAGGCGCATGAGCCGGGCGAGACTCAGGGCCGCGCGCAGTTCCAGCGATCTCGCACCCTGTGCCCGTGCGAGATCGAGCGCCATCAGAAGGCAGCGCCGGACCTCGGCAATCGCCTGTGCATCGCCCGCGGCCCGCGCCAGCAGCAGTTCCCCGTGCAGCCGGTGCAGCTCCGCTTCGTAGTAGCGTTCGCCCGTGTTGTGGCTCTCGGCATCTTCGATCACGCGCAGCCCCTCGTCGAACTGGCCCGCGGCCAGGTGCGCCTCGGCAAGCAGTGCGCTCCAGTGCACGCGTGAAGAGCCGGCGCCGGTCCGAAAATAATTGGCCATGCCCCGGCTCAATTCCTCGATGCCCTCAGGCGCCCGGCCGCTCATCGCCAGGGCCCAACCGTGCAGGATCATCCCCATCGCATGGAAGAGCAGGAACCCATGCTCCTTTGCATAGGCAATCCCGGTTTCGGTCTCTTCCAGCGTCGACTCGACCTCCCGGCGCATCTGGTGAATCCACGGCGAAAATGTGAGGACCCAGGCCGAGTTGTAGGGATGGTCGACTCTTCTTGCCAGCGCATGCATTTCCTCGTTTCTTTGCATTGCGCGTACAGGCCTGCCGGAGAGCCATGCACCCCATGCGGCAAAGGAAAGCACGCTGACGCCCAGGTCCAGCCCGTTGAGGCGGAATGCGAACGCGCGGTGGCGTTCCGGGTCGTAACCCGCGTTTGCCGTTTCGATGTGCGCGAGTCCGGACTCGAGTTCTCCCGAGTAGAGCAGGGTTACGCCTAGCGCGCGGTTGGCCTGGATCAGGGCCACCGGGGATTCCGTCTTCGCCGCGAGGCGCAGCATCTGTTCGCCGAGTTCGCGTGCCGACTGGTACTTGCCCCGCACCAGGTAAAAGGACCACATCCCGTTGAGCAACGGAAAAATCTCTGGTTCCTCGCCTATCTGGCGGCTCAGCTCGTGTGCGCGGGCATAGGTCTCCTGCAGTTCGGGCGCGGCATAGCCCCGCGTCGGGGTGAGCGCCAGGCCGTAGCTTGTCAGGAGCAAGAGCTCACGGCGCGTCGTCTGCCCGGTGACCGGCAGAGTCCCGTTCAGCCGAAGCGCGGTATCCAGATGGTGGATCGCCTCAAGGTAGGCGGAGCGCTCGATCGCTCGCTGCGCCGCGCGTTGCCAGCAATCGGCCGCCGGGTCCGCGAGACCGGCTTCCGTGTAGTGGTGGGCCAGGAGCTCGGGCTGCGTCGCGCGGATTTCCGGAAACTGCGCGTCCATGACGCGTGCAATGCGTTCGTGAAAGAAATTCCGGCGACTCTTCAGGAGGGACAGATAAGCCGCATCGCGAATCAGCGCATGTTTGAAAATATAGTGTGCGCCTTGGATCGCGCCCCGGCTGTAGATCAGGTCCGCCTCGACGAGTCGCGCGAGCCCCTGGTCGAGCGCCAGCGGGTCCAGCAGCTTCAAGGCGCGTATCTGGTCATAGGAAAACTCCCTGCCGAGCGTTGCCGCAATCTGCGCGATCTCCCGCGCCGACGCCATGCGGTCGAGACGCGCCATGAGGGAATCCTGCAGTGTCGTCGGGATCGCGGTCTCCAGCAGCGGGCCGCTGAGGCGATATGCCCCCGATACCTCATTGAGCATGCCCGACTCGAGGATCGTTTTCAGCAACTCTTCGACGAACAGGGGAATGCCGTCGGTCTTGTCGACGATATGGCGCACCACCTCCTCGGGCAGCGATTTCCCGCGCAGCAGGTGAGTCAACAGTGCCTCGGCTTCGGCACGCGCGAAGCGACCCAGCTTCAGTTGGCTTACGTGGGATCGTTCATCCCAGGCGGGCGGGGAGCGAAAGTCCGGCCTGGAAACCAGCAGCAACAGCATCGGAACCGTGGGGATCTTCTCCACGATGTTCGATAGCAGCTCGATCAGCGACGGGTCGGCCCAATGCAGGTCCTCGACCACCACCAGGATCGGGTGTCGCCCGGTTTCCTCGATGAGCCATGCGGTCAACGCATTCGCCGTCAGGCGCTTGAACTCCGGCGGGCTCAGCTCGAGCGGGGGGTAGCGCTCCGGCGGAACCGGCACGGACAGCAGCGCCGCGAAAAGCGGGACAGTCCTCGAATCGGTGAACGCGTAACCCCGCAGCGCGCGCTCGAGGCTGGCGAGCCGAGCCTCGGCGCTGTCCTCTCGCGTGAATCCAAGGAACTGCTGCAGGTGCATGATGACGGGGTGCAGAGCGCTGTTGGCGAAGTAAGGCGAGCAGCGGAACGTGATGCACGCGCCGGCTTCCGGCGCAATCTTCTCGCGCAGGGATTCGACCAGTCTCGACTTCCCTATCCCCGCTTCTCCGCGCACGAGGACCACCTGCCCGATGCTTTCCCGGCTTCGGGCCCAGCATTCGCGCAACAGCTGTGTCTCGGTGCTGCGGCCGAGCACCGGCGCCGCAGTACGGGCGAGCGCCCCATGTTCCGCGCCTCGCAGGCCCAGGACCCGAAACGTTTCGATTGGCTCCGCGCGTCCCTTGAGTTCGAGCGGACGGGAGGGCGCGAACAGGAAGCTGTCTTCGACCAGCCGCAGGGCGGCTGCGGTGATGAGGAGCGTATCCGGCTCGGCCAGCGCCTGCAGTTTGGCAGCGACGTTCGGCGTCTCCCCGAGCGCGAGGTGCTCGCGCCGCTCGCCGCTGCCGACTTCGCTGACGACCACCGGCCCGGTATGGATTCCGATCCGGACCGAGAGCCGCGTGCGCCCCTGGAAGTGGATCCGATTCAATTCCTGCATTCCGATCAGGATCTCGAGCCCTGCGCGAACCGCCCGCTGGGCATCGTCCTCGTGGGCGCTGGGATAGCCGAAGTAGATGAGCATCCCGTCGCCGAGAAACTGGGCCACGAACCCGTCGAACTGCCGGATCGCCGCAGTTGTTTTCCCCTGGTACTGGTGAAGGAGGTCGCGCAGGTCCTCGGGGTCGAGTTGCGCGGAAAGCTCGGTCGAGCCGGCGAGATCGCAGAACATTACCGTGAGCTGGCGGCGCTCCGCCCCGGCGAGCAGCGCCGAGCTTGGCGCCGGTGCGGGTTCTCGGGACGTGACGGCTGGCGGCATGCCCTCCTTCCAGACGAGCATCCTGCCTTCGTGATCGACGGCGAGCTCCAGCACCTCGACGATCTCGGATTTCAGGTCCGCGACGAATTCGTCGTCGATCCCGAACTGGCGCTTGATTGCGCGATACGACATCCGCTTCTGCCGCCGGAGCATTTCGATCGTCTCGGTGAGGCACTGCTCGAACGTCAGGCCGGCCACAGGTTTCCTTTCCCGCGCGTGTGAGGAGGATTGTATTCCCGATTCTTCTCGAATATCCTGAATTGGCAAATTGCGCCGCAGGGACCCTGGGGGGGAAATGAGCACTCAGCGATGGACCGATGCCTTTCTGGACGCAAAGCGTCTGCAGACCGACCCGACGTTCGATCTCAACATCCATAACCTGCTGAGCGCCGACGTCCTGCATGGTGAACACGCGGAGGATTTCGCGAGAAGGGCTTGCGACGAATGGATAAAGTCACAGTCGGGCTTGATTGCCGCGGTCTCCTCCATCGCCGGGAGCCCGTCAGTCGACGGTGTCCTGCCGGCGGCGACGATTGCGCAGATGGACGGGTTGTGCGCCGCGCAAGGCGAGCAGTACAGGGCGCTGGACCTGTGGCGCTCCCGGGTCTGGCCCCAACCGTTCGGGTTTCATGTCGAGAGCGCCCGGCTCGCCTCGTTGCTTGCGGGCAAGGCGCTCGCCAATCGCGAGCCGGCGGCCGCGCTTGCCGCAATGAACTGCGCCTTGGCGAATGCGACTCTGCTCAAAGGGCGCTTTCGTCGGCTCGTCGGCGAAATTGCGCGCAATCCGGAGCTGAAGAAAAAGATCGAGGCGGACAATCTCGTCGCCTATCACCGGTTCCTGCAGCTGTCCCTGGAAGTACGCCGCTCGCCCAACCTGTTTTTGTGCGACGACTCGTTCAGGAAGGCGCAGTTCCGATCCTATCCCCGGACGCTGCACGATGCGTTTGCGCCTGCGCCATGCCCGGAGTGGGTCGACGAGGAAAAGCTGCGCACCGGGTTTCGCCTTTGGGAAGAGCACATGGCCGCCTGCGTGATGGTGCTGTTCACCCACAGCCTGCCGGCCTGCTACCTGGACGCGAAGGGGATCCCGCTCCTCTACAAGAGCGAGCGCCTGCTGAAACAGGAGTACCTCGCGCACAGAGTCTATGAAACCGGGTTTTTCCTGAAAGACGTCATGGACCGGGGCGGGGTGTCGGTGCTTGCCGACGCGGGCGCGCAATACACCGCCTGGTTCGCCTTTGCCGTGCACAAGGTCCGTCCCGAACTGAAATTCGACCTCGGTGTCGGGCTGGATCCGGTCTGGATCGATTCCGGGGGCAATGAGCTCGCCTACTGGGAACTGCAATCCGACCCGGAAATACAGCGCGCATTCCGCGAGCAGATTGACGAGCACATGGCGCTGCACGGCGCCCGGCCCGAAAACTACACACCGTCCGATTTCGGCAGCGAAAGCTTCGAGAGGCTGTTTCGCGACTGCGTCAAGAACAGCGTGGGGTTCCGCGGGCGCCGCCTGTGGGGGCCCGGAATCCTGACTGCGGCGAAGGTGCGGTACCTGCACGCCTGGATGCGTTACGAGGCGCGCAAGCACGATATCGCCCAGGACAGCGGGCAGCCGGTCAACCAGGAGGACAAGGCTTTCACGCTCCTCACCATCGGCTACGTGATCCCGCTCGGGGTCGAAAAGCTCGGCGGCATCCTGAGTCGCGAGGAAAAGGAGGCGTTCCTGCATTGCTGGAGGATCGTAGGCCATGTCATGGGTATCGACGACGACCTGCTCACCGACGACTGGGAGGAGGCCGCCGCGCTCTACGAGAAGATCAAGGCTCGCCAGAGCAAACCGTCCGAGGCCGGGACGATCCTGACCGATGCCCTGTGCAAGCTGATCGAGGACCTGCTGCCGGCATGGCTGCCCTATCGCAATTCGATCGCGCCGGTATTGATACGCGACCAGATGGGCGCCGACGCCGACCTCGTATTCAGCCCGGAAATCAGCGCCGCATCGAAGAACCTGCCGGTCACTTTGCTCTGGGCATTCGTCAAGTACGTGCCGCTGCGGATCTATTTTCTCAGCCGGCACTGGTTCTTCGATCGCATCCCGGCCACGCGTGCGCTGATGGACCATCAGGTGCAGGCAATGGCCAACGGGATGATCAAGTGCTTCCAACAGACGTATGACCGGCAGCGGTTCGACCTGTTTTCCAAGGCAAGGGGCATCGATGAAAACCCTGCGTTTTCCGCAGAAGACCAGGTCAGGCGCAGGGCGATCCGGGCCAGCGCCTATGGCTGGGCGAGCGTCGGCGTGCTCCTCATCGTGATGTTTCACTCCCTGTTCTGGATCGGCGCCGCGAGCTATGTCGTTTCGTTCTCCAGTTCCGCGAGCTGGCCGGGTTCGGTGACGAAGGCAATGCTCTGGC
This sequence comes from uncultured Bordetella sp., assembly GCA_964599095.1. Classification (GTDB taxonomy): domain Bacteria; phylum Pseudomonadota; class Gammaproteobacteria; order Burkholderiales; family SG8-39; genus SZAS-79. The sequence continues at coordinate 256,577 of CAZREB010000005.1, read as the reverse complement.
TGTGCTTCCTTGACGTGCTCGGCGTGACGCTGATCGAGGGGAAATTGAGGTCCTTCCTGAGGCAACTGGAGTTCAAGGTCGCGTCCAGGTTTCTCTGACCCGGCGGCACGCCGGCCTCAAGCCGGCGGTGTCGCGGCCTTGCGCGAAGGAATAGAGACCCTCTCGATCAGGCCGCTTTCTTCGCCCAGCTTTCCAGCTCGGTGTACCCCCCGATGTGCCTGCCGTTGATGAACACCTGCGGTACGGTGCCCTGGCCGGTGATCGCGCCTACGATGCGGCTGCGGTTGGTGTTCGGCAGCGACACTTCGGCGTAGTCGTAGCCGAGATCCTGCAGCAGCTTCTTGGCCTTCGCGCAGAAAGAGCAGCCTTCGCGCGTCAGGATCGCAACCTGGTCGGGCTTCTTCGCGTTCGGGTTGACGTAGGCGAGCATTGTGTCGGCATCCGAGACCTCGAACGGGTCCCCGGGCTTGTTCGGCTCGACGAACATTTTCTGCACCACGCCGTCCTTTACGAGCATCGAGTAGCGCCACGAGCGCTTGCCGAAGCCGAGGTCGGCCTTGTCCACCAGCATCCCCATGCCTTCGGTGAACTCGCCGTTGCCGTCCGGAATCATCGTGATGTTGTCCGATTCCTGGCCGGCGGCCCACTCGTTCATCACGAAAGCGTCGTTCACCGAGATGCACAGGATCGAATCGACGCCGTTGGCGAAGAACGCCGGCGCAAGCTCGTTGTAGCGGGGGAGATGGGTGGTCGAGCAGGTGGGCGTGAATGCGCCCGGGAGCGAGAACACCACGACGGTCTTGCCCTTGAACAACTCGTCGGTCGTGACGTTCTTCCACTCGCCCGCGGTGCGGGTGCGGAAAGTGACTTGCGGGATCTTCTGGCCTTCTTTGCTCTGCGACATGAGGGGCTCCTGGGAGGTTGAAAGTCGATGAGCGCAGTTTGCCGGCCCTGGACGATAGCGTCCAATGATTAAGTTGGATGGGATCAATAGGGTCTGTCTATTTCCTACCAGGCGTCTTCCCCGGGTGCCGGCTGGGGGGCCTGCTGCTCGTTCTGCAGGAGCTTCTCGAGGTCGGCGCGGCCCTGCCGGCCGATCGTGATCAGTTTCTTGACGTCGTCCCTGTGCGGCGCGGCCTGGGACAGCAGGGTTTCGTCGTGACGGCGGAACTGGTGGGCGAGGCGCTGCGCGTCGTGCGCGCTGTGGCCCAGTACCCGCAGCGCATGCTCGCCGGCGTCGATCGCCGAGCCGAAGGTCTCGCGGATCGCCGGTATCCCGAGCGCGACGAACTCGAAGGCATCGGTGCGGCTGTAGGCCCGGGCGATGATCGCCAGGTGCGGGAAATGCTCGCGCGCGAGCTTCGAGGTCGCAAGCGCCGCCTCCTTGTCGTCGATCGCGACGACCAGAAGCTTTGCCTGCCCCGCACCGGCCGAGCGCAGCAGGTCGAGGCGGGTCGCGTCGCCATAATAGGCCTTCTGGCCAAAACGCCTCACCAGCTCGATCTGGTTCGGGTCGTGGTCGACCACCGTCGTGCCGATGCCGCGCGCATTCAGCAGGCGCGCCACCACCTGGCCGAAGCGGCCGTACCCGGCAACGATCACCGGATTTTCCTCCTCGATGACATCGGCTTCGCGGGGCGAGCTGATCTTCAGGCGCGGTACGACGACCTTCTCGTACAGGATCATCAGCAGCGGCGTGCTCAACATCGACGCGGCCACGGCCGCGTTCAGGATGTCGGTCGATTCGCGCGAGATGATCCGCTCCGAGGCGGCCACGCCGAACAGCACGAAGGCGAATTCGCCGATCTGCGACAGGCCGAGCGCGAACAGGGCGCCGTCGGCGCCGCACAGCCTGAAGCCGCGCGCGATCAGGAGCAGCAGTGCGGTCTTCAACGCGACGATCCCGAACGCAATGCCGAGCACCAGCAGTGGCACGCGCACGAACAGGCCGAGGTCGACCGACATGCCCACCGAGATGAAGAACAGGCCCAGCAGCAAGCCCTTGAAAGGCTCGATGTCGAGTTCGAGCTCGTGCCGGTACTCCGAGTCGGCCAGCAGCACGCCGGCGAGGAAGGTGCCGAGTGCGGCCGACAGCCCCACCGACTGCATCAGGAAGGCGATGCCTATCACCAGGAGCAGCGAGAAGGCGATGAAGATCTCGCGCAGGCCGGTATTGGCCACATAGCGCAACAGCGGGCGCAGCAGGAAGCGCCCCGCGACGATCAGCAGCACGATCAGCCCGAGGGCGCGCCCTGCGGCCAGGAGGTCGAATCCCGCGCCGCCTCCGCGCGCCGGGGCCATCAGCGAGAGCAGGAGCATCAGCGGGATCACCGCGATGTCCTGGAACAGCAGCACCGCGAACGAGGCCTGGCCGCCGGGTGTGGGCAGCAGGTGCTTTTCTTCCAGCGTGGCGAGTGCGATCGCCGTCGAGGACATCGCGAACCCCATGCCTGCGACCAGCGAAAGTGCGAGCGGGTGGCCGAACGCCATGCCGAGCGCGGTGACCGCCAGCATCGTCGCAACGACTTGCACCGTGCCCATGCCGAAGATCGAGGTGCGCAGGCTCCACAGGCGCTTCGGGTTGAGCTCGAGGCCGACCAGGAACAGCAGCAGCACCACGCCGAACTCGGAGAAGTGCAGCATCGATTCGACGTCGCCGATCAGCCCGAGGCCCCACGGGCCGATGACGACGCCGGCGATCAGGAACCCGAGGACCGAGCCCAGGCCCAGGCGCTTGGAGACCGGGACCGCGATCACCGCCGCGGCCAGGTAGACGAGCGCTTGGGCGAGGAAGCCGTGGTTTTCCATCGAGGCGGAATCTAGCACGCCCCGGTGTTGGTACACTTCGTGCATCAACCGACGACAAGAACAGACAGGGAGAATTCGAATGCTTCGCGCGATTGCCGCTTCGCTGGCGGGTACGTTTGCATTGCTGTCCGCGGTGACCGCCGTTGCGCAGGGCTTTCCTTCAAAGCCGATTCACGTGGTCGTCCCGTATACGGCCGGCGGCTCTTCCGATTTCACGGCGCGCACCGTCGCGGAGCGCCTCGGCCCGTTGCTGGGGACGCAGGTGGTAGTCGAGAACAAGCCCGGCGGGAACACCGTCATCGGCACCGAGAGCGTCACCAAGAGCCCGGGCGACGGCTATACGCTGCTGCTCGCCGGGATGACGACCTACGCCGCCCAGCCCTACCTGAACAAGAAGCTGCCGTACGACGTGCTTAAGGACCTGACGCCGATCAACAACGCAATCGTTTCGCCCCTGGTGCTATCCGTGCACCCGGGCGTGCCGGCGAAGAACGTCCAGGAACTGGTCGCCTACGCGAAGGCCAACCCGGGAAAGATCAACTACGGCTCGGCCGGCGTCGGCAATACGCTCCACCTCGCGGGAGAGCTCTTCAGGCAGCGAACCGGCGTCAACTTGGTGCACGTGCCGTACAAGGGCGCTTCGCAGGCGATCACCGACCTGCTGGCCGGCAACATCCAGATGATGATCGACCTGGTGCAGACGCCGTTGCAGCATATCAACGCAGGCAAGCTGCGTGCGCTCGGCACCACTTGGGAGAAGCGCGTCGGTGCGCTGCCCGACGTCCCGACGTTGCTCGAGCAGGGCGTGAACTACAACTTCGGCGCAATGATCGGCTTCATGGGGCCTGCCGGCATGCCCAAGGACGTCGTCAATCGCCTGCATGCCGAAATCTCGAAGGTCATGGCGATGCCGGAGGTGCGCGCAGCCTTTGCAAAGCAGGCGATGGAGGCCGCGCCTTACGCGAGCCCGGATGCCTACGCGGCGGCCTTCCGCAACGAAGTGGACAATATGGGCAAGTTGATTCGCACCGCCGGCATCCAGCCGGAATGACAGGGAGAGCACAAATGAAGAAATTTGCAGCCGTGGCCGCCGCGGCCTTTTGCCTCGTTTCCACTTCCGGCTACACCCAGGATAAACCGCTGGTCGTCGGGTTCGACGGCACGTTCGCGCCACACGCGATGCCGAAAATGGGCGGCGGCGTAGAGGGGTTCAACATCGATCTGGTGCTCGAGGCCGGCAAACGCATGGGCCGCAAGATCGAGGTGTTCGCGGGCGAGTTCTCCGGCCTGATCCCTGCGATGAACGCCGGCAAGCTGGACTTCGTCGGCGCGCCGACCACCGTAACACCCGAGCGTGCCGCGAACCTGTTGTTCTCCGAGGGCTACCTGAACACCTACTACGCATTCGTGGTGGGCGCGGGCAAGCCGGACCTCAAGTCGCTCGACGACCTCAAGGGCAAGACGATCTCGACCAACAAAGGCTCGGCTTACGACAAGTGGCTGCAGGACAACGCCGCCAAGTACGGTTACAAGACCGAGTCCTACGGCACCAACGCCGATGCGATGCAGGCGATCATCGCCGGGCGCGCGGACGCCGGTCTCACAGGCAACACCACCGGCGCCTATGCGGTGATGCGCTCGAACCGCCAGCTGAAGACCGCCACGCTGAAAGTCGACCAAGGGCTGGTCTGGGGGGCAGTGTTCCGCAAGGACGACCCCAAGCTCAGGAACGCCTTCGACGAGGCGATCGAGTGCATGAAAGCCGACGGCACGATCGCGAAGCTGCACGAGAAGTGGTTTGGCGCAAAGCCGGAGGCGGGCTCGGCGGCCGTCACGGCTTTCCCGGGCTATGGCGTCCCCGGCATGGCCGGCTACGATCCGACGCCGCACACGCCGCGCTGCAAGTAGGCGCCCTCCGGGAGGCGGTGCCGGCGTCACCCCGCATGCTCGTTGAATGAGCAAGTTCGCCGAGACCTTCCTCAACTGGCAGGTCATGCAGCAGTACCTGCCGAAGATCGTCGAAGGGTTCTTCGTTACGATCCACCTGGCGCTCGTCGTGGTGGTCACAGGCATTGCGTGCGGACTGCTGCTTGCGGTGGTGCGGGCCGCGCGCGTCAAGGCGGTCAACTTCTTCATCGTGGTGTTCGTCGATGCGCTGCGCGCGTTGCCGCCGCTGGTGGTGATCATCCTGTTCTACTTCGCGCTGCCCACGGTGGGCGTGCGCATGTCGGGGTTCGTGGCCACGTGGCTGGCGCTGTCGATGGTGCTCGCCGCGTATGCCGAGGAAATCTTCTGGGCGGGACTGCTGGCGGTGCCGAAAGGGCAGTGGGAGGCGGCGCGCGCCGTCGGCCTGGGCTTCGGGCAGTCGCTGCGCTTCGTGGTGCTGCCGCAGGCGGTACGCATCACGATCCCGCCGCTCACCAACCGGACCATCGCGATCACCAAGAACACCGCGCTCGGCGCGGTCGTGGCGGTCGGCGAGATCCTTTACCAGGCGCAGGGCGCCTATTCGTTCTCGTACAACCCTTCGCCGCTGACGCTCGGCGCGGCGGCTTACCTGCTCCTGTTCCTGCCGGTGGTGTGGTTCGGCCGCTGGGTGGAAACGCGCTTTGCGTGGAAGCGCTGAGCCGTGGACAGCCTGCTCGTCAATTTCTTCAACCTCGGCATCTTGCAGCAGGCGTGGCCCTACCTGCTCAAGGGGCTCGGGATGACGGTGCTGCTTTGCATCGTCGTAATCCCGCTTGGCATTGCCGGCGGTCTGGCGGTCGCGATTGCCTCGCGTGCGCCTGCGCGATGGATGCGCTGGGTGGTGATTGCCTATGTCGACTTCTTCCGCGCGTTCCCGCCGCTGGTGCTGCTGATGTTCATTGCGTTCGGACTCCCGTTCCTCGGCCTCGACCTGCCCGCGTTCGTGGCCGTCGCCCTCGCCTTCCTCCTGAACACTTCGAGTTACTACGGCGAGATCTTCCGCGCAGGCATCGAGTCGATTCCGCGCGGGCAGTTCGAGGCGGCGAGGTCGCTGGGCCTGTCGGCGACGCAATACATGAGCCGCGTAATCCTGCCGCAGGCGGCCAGGAACGTGCTGCCGGATCTCATCGGCAATACGCTCGAGGTCGTCAAGCTCACGTCGATCGCCAGCGTCGTGGCCCTGCCCGAACTTCTCTATGCCGCGCGACAGGCCCAGTCGGTGACCTACAACGCCACGCCGATCATCGCCGCAGGTATCATCTACCTCGTCTGCCTGTGGCCGCTGGTGAGGCTGTTGTCCCGATTCGAGCACAAACAACTGGCGATGCATTGATGGAAAAGATCCTGGTCATCAACCCGAATTCCACCGAGGCGGTCACCCGCGGGATCGACGAGGCAATGGCGCCGCTGCGCATGGCCGGCGGCCCGGCCATCGAATGCGTGACGCTCAAGGAAGGCCCGCCGGGCATCGAGACGCAGCAGCATGTCGACAGCGTGGTGGCGCCGATGCTGAAGCTGGTGCGCGAAAAGGAGGCCGGCTATTCGGCCTTCGTGATCGCCTGCTACAGCGATCCGGGCCTGCACTCGGTGCGCGAAACGACCGCCAAACCGGTGCTCGGGATCTCGGAATGCGGCGTGCTGACGGCCATGACGCTGGGCCACAAATTCGGCGTCATTGCAATCCTGGAGAAATCGATCCCGCGGCACCTGAGGTACATCGGCGCGATGGGGGTGACGGACCGGCTCGCGGCCGAGCTGCCGGTCGGCCTGGGCGTGACGGAACTGTCCGATGAAAAGAAGACTTTCAGGCGCATGGTCGAGGTCGGCAAGGCGCTGCGCGACGTCCACGGCGCGAACGTGATCGTGATGGGATGCGCCGGCATGGCGCGTTACCGCAAGCCCCTGCAGGACGAGATCGGAATCCCGGTGGTGGAGCCTTCGCAGGCGGCCGTCGGCATGGCCATCGCGCGCGTCCGATTCAACTGGCAGGGCGCCTGATATATTATTTCCGGTATATAAACTGGCCTGAGGAGCGCGTCATTGTTCAATCTGCGTAAACGATTGTTCGGGATCTCCATTTCCGCCTGCCTGCTGGCCGCCTGTGCCGCTGCGCAGGCGCAGGCGTGGCCGGCCAAGCCGATCCGTTGGGTCGTGCCCTACGGTCCCGGCAGCACCGACATCCTCGCGCGCGTGATCGCGCCCAAGGTGGGCCTGGCGCTCGGCCAGCAGATCGTGGTCGAAAACCGGCCGGGCGCCGGCGGCAGCGTGGGCAGCGAGCAGGTGGCCAGAGGCCCGGCCGACGGCTACACGCTTCTGCTGGGCACGGCCGCTTCGCATGCGGTCAATCCTGCGCTCTACTCGAAAGTGGGCTACGACGCGGTAAGGGATTTCGCGCCGGTCATCAACCTTGCAAGCATCCCGAACGTGGTGATCGTCAATCCGCAGATGCCTTGGAAAACGATCCCCGACCTGGTCGCCGCCGCGAAGGCGAGCCCCGGGACGATCACCTATTCCTCCAACGGCTCGGGCACGTCGCAGCACATGTCTGCGGCGCTCTTCGAGATGCTCACCGGCGCGAAGCTGGTGCATGTGCCGTACAAAGGCAGTTCTGAAGGCGTGGTTGCGGTCACGCGGGGCGACGTCAACGTGATGTTCGCGAACATGCCGCCCTCGCTGCCGCTGATTCGCGACGGACGGGTCCGCCCGATTGCGGTCACCACCGCACAGCGGCTCGCGGCCTTTCCCGACCTGCCGACGGTCGCCGAGACCGGCGTGCCGGGCTACGAGGTGTCGACATGGTTCGCGTTGTTCGCCGTTGCGGCGACGCCCGAGGCGATCGTCCAGCGCCTCAACCGGGAATTCGCGGCCGCGCTCGCCGACCCGGATATCCGCGAGAAGCTCGGCGCGCAGGGATACACGATCAACGGCGGCTCGCCGCAGGACCTCGGCAATCTCGTACGCACCGAACTGGTCAAGTGGGCCAAAGTCGTCAAGGAATCCGGCGCCAAGGTCGACTAATAATCAGCAATCGGGGACAGACCACGTTTTCCGACGCAGGAAATCGTGGTCTGTCCCCGATTTATTCCAGGCCCTTAGGCGTGGCCCGCGCAAACGCCTCCGGGCCTTCGCCGCCGCTGGTGCCCAGCGGGATCGTGGCGTCGTAAATCCACTTGTTCGACTGGGCCGCGCCGCGACCGACCGGACGGGCGAGCGGGTCTGCGGGCATCCCGCTCGCGCCTTCGATGATCCCGACGTCGGACTGCGCATGTACGCGGCTCGCCATGGCCCAGATGAGTTCGGCCGGATCGGTCGCGCTCACGTCGGGGTCGATCGCCAGCGCCATCCTCGCCAGCGTGGAAGGGCCGGAGAGAGCGGCGAGCAAGGCGGTCTTCGCCTGCCCGGCAACGCGCGGGGCCAGTTGCAGCACCGTGAGCAACCCGCCGGTTTGCACCGGGCAATGCACGTCGCGCAGGTCGAGCCCGCCTTCGATCGTGCGCAAGTGGCGCGCCGTGAGGATCTCGTTTGCGATTGCCATCGCGCCGGAGACGTTGAACCCGGGATCCTTGCTGCCGGCAATCGTGCGGCACGCATCGAACGTGAAGCGGACCGACTCGAGGGTCGCCCCCGCATAGCCGGCGATTCCCGAAATTGCGCCGGTCTTGCTGGCGGCGGCGGGGTCGATCTCCCCGTCGATCAGCGCGCGTGCCTGGGCCGGATAGGGCAGGCCGACGCTGCCGACGAGCCTGACCGGCCGCCCGGTTAACGCACCCGCCAGCGCGAAATCGGCCTGCGCGCCGAGCGAACCGATCGCGGCGGCCAGCACCACGCCGGCCGAGGCGCCGATCACCAGCCGCGCGCGCTGGCGGCGCGAAAGGAGCATCGCAAGGCGCGGCGTGTCGAGCACGATCTGCAGGACTTCGCCCGAGCGGAAAGCGCGCACGAGGCACAGCTGGTCGCCGAGCACCAGCACGCCGGCGTAGACACCGCGTACTTCGGTGACGATCGATTCGATCCGGGTCGTGCGCATCGCGGGCGCCGGCGCCTCCATGGGCGCGATGCGCGCCTCCAGGCGGTCGCGCAGCGTGAACACGAATCCCTGCTGCTCCACGCCGAGCGCCGGCGCCCAGGCCTCACGGCCCGCAGGCGATGCGACCCACGCATACTTCGCGCGTTCTGACGGATCGAGGCGCGCATCGAGCGTAGCGTCGAACAGCGCCTTGGTGCCGGTCCGGTGCATCGGGTTGGCGCCCGGATCGAGCGGCGAAGCGTTGTCGAGCGTGAACACCCGGGTGCGATCGATGCGGGTCAGTCCGGCGACCGGGTCGAACCGCGATGAAAACGCGCGCAGCACTTGCCATGGGTCGCTGATATCGATGTCCGGATCGACAGCGACGAGCAGCTTCGGGTGCAGATAGGGACTGGCGGCGGCGGCCATCAGCGCGGTGCGCGCCTGCCCGGGATAGCGTGGCTGCATGCGCAGCGCGACGATCAGGGGTGACATGCCGCCGGGACAGCGGATGTCGCGCAGGTCGAGCAGCCCGCCGTCTACGCCCTTGAGGTGGTCCGAGAGCTTGGCCTCGACGACCGCACAGGTGATCGAGTGCGCGTCGGACGGCGGCATGCCGCAGCTCATCGCATAGAAGACCGGATTCTTCCTGCGCGTGATCGCCTTGACGCGGAACACCGGTGCGGTACCGACCTTGGAATAGGTGCCGGTCACCTCGCCGAACGGGCCTTCGGGAGCGATCTCGTCGGGCAGGATCTCGCCCTCGAGCACCACCTCGGCGTCCGCCGGGACCTCGATGTCGATCGTCCTGCACTTCACCAGGCGCACAGGTTCGCCGAGCAGGCCGCCGCCGATCGCCAGCTCGTCCATGCCGAAAGGCGCGACGAACGCGGCGGCGAACATGATCAGCGGGTGCCCGCCGATGACCATTGCGGCCTCCATCGGGCGACCGAGCTCCTGGTGCATCTGGTGGATCCGCATCGCCTGGCGCGGCAGCATGTAGTAGCCGGTGGTATTGCGGCCGAGGATCTGCGCCCGATGGACCGACATGTTGCGGATGCCCGTCTTCGGATCCTTGATGATGCACATCCCCGAGGCGATGTAGCGCCCCGGGTCGCGCTGCGAAGTCCACATCGCCGGAATCTTCATCAGGTCCACTGCGTCGCCGACTTCGACGATTTCGTGGACCGGCGCCGCAGCGGTGAGCACCGGCGCAACCGGTTGCGCCAGGCGGCGCGCGAAAGTCTCGACCACTTGGGACTCGGGCACGCCGAGGGCGACCGACCACATGCCGCGGTCCATGACCAGCTGGCTGGCGACCTCCCATCCCGGGAAGCCGATCAGGTTGGTGAAGTGGCAGGCCTTGCGCTTCTTGACGTAGGTCAGGTAGGACACCGCCGAGACGTCGTTGTCGACGTCGGCCGGCAGATCGATCCGCTCGAGCACGCCCGCGGACGCAAGCGCTTCCAGGTGGCGGCGCAGCGACTGGGAGGTCACGCCTGCGGGGAGGGGGGCATTCATATGCTCGTGTCGGAAGTCCGGGGAGATCTGGAGCAGGGGCGGTGCCCCTCGTTTCGTCTAGTCGCCGATCTTGGGCCCGAAGCCGGCGGCCTTCTCGGCGGCCAGCGTGTTGTCGGGGCGCGCGAAGGGCTCGGGTGCCGGTTCGCCGGCCTTGCGCGGCCGGCCGATCGCGTCGAAGAAGTTGTGCAGGCCCGGCGGGAGGTAAGTCCAGGTCATCTTGAACTCGCCCGGCCCGTCGTTGATGATCTTGTGCTTCACCCACCGGCCGGCAAACACGGTGGTGCCGGGCACGGCCTTGTGTGCCACGCCGTCGACGAGGAACGTGCCGGTGCCTTCGAAGCAGAACAGGATCTCGTCGTGCGAATCGTGCCAGTGCTCGCGCACGTAGCCGCCCGGCGCGATCACCTGGATGCCGAAGGACGCATGGTTCGAGCGGCAGTTGCGCGGGCTGACCTTGACCGTGCTGTAGCCGTTGGCGGGGCGGGGCTGCCAATAGGACTCGCCTTCGTCCGGTTGCAGCACGATCGAATCGCCCTTGTCCCACGGTTCGGCCTCGATGCGAGGCAGGGACTTGTCGGCTGGGAAGTTCACGGAAGCTCCTTGTGTTGATCTGCGGGCAATCTTCATACAAGACCGCGGCGCAGTCCAGTGCGATTCCCGCGGGCGGAAGCCCGGCGCCTAGAGAATGGGTGTCCGACGCAGGGTTCTCGCCTTGCCGGGGTCGAAGGGCAGTCTTGCGTGCTGGACCGTCCTGTTGTTCCAGAGAAGCAGGTCTCCGACCGCCCAGCGGTGCACATAAATATTGGATTCCTGGTACAGGAGCCCCTTGACGCGATCGAGCATGACCTCGCTTTCCTGCGGGTCGAGTTCCATGATCCGGTGCGTCGACGCCTGTCCTATCCAGATGGCCTCGCGCCCGGTGGCGGGATTGCGCCACACCATCGGGTGAATATGACTGGGCGAGTTCGCACCCGCCTTGCGGGAGAAGTCCGGATCCGAGAGATTTCCCTTGTAGTCGTAGGCGTGGCGGCACGTGAAGCCATCCAGCTGGCGGCGCAATCCGGCCGGCATGCGCTGGTAGGCAAGGTAAGTGTTGCAGAACAAGGTCTCTCCACCGCTGTCGGGGACCTCCACTGCGTACAGCATGAGCGCACTCAGAGGCTCCTTATAGAACAATTGGTCGCAGTGGAAGCGAAGTTCGCCGTCGCCAAGCATGCCGTCGGCCCGCCTGTTGGAGATGTGCTGCGTGTCCGGGAATTCATTGGGCTTGTAGTCGCCCCTCACCATGATCTCGCCGAACAGCCGTCCGAAACGCGACTGCTCTTCGACCGTGAGCTTTGCGTTTCGAAAAAGCAGCAGCTCGTATTGCCTGAAGGCTTCGCGCAGCGTGCCGGCCTTCGGATCATCGGCGATCTCGCTGAAATCCATCCCGGAGACTTCTGCGCCCACTACCGTCGACAGCGGGCGAATCTCTAGTGCGGCCATCAACCCTCCCGATTGGGCGACATCCGGAAGATGCGCGCCGTTTGTTGCACCGACCCCCGACTTCGACCGCCAATCTATTCCAATCGCGGGCGCAATTCCCACCGCATTGTGAGAAACCGGACGGCGTTTCGCAGGCGGCACATGGTTTGCGCGGCGCGGCAACCGGGCCCGCTTCCGAGCGCGTTTCGCGTGTCGTGTTGACAGCCCGAATTCGAGTTAATAGACTGCATTTTCAGAGACATTGTTCTCACATTGCAAGAATAACACCCCGGAGCGCAAACGATGGCCGAAATCGTCTATCCCTTCCAATCGATCGCGCGCAGGCCGCGCTTCGTGTGGCCGAACGGCGCGCGGGTCGCGGTGATCGTTACCGTGGCGCTCGAGTGCTGGGAGTTGCTCCCGAAGGCCGGCAGCTACTCGGGCGGGCCGACCATCATGCCCATCCCCCTGCCGGCCGGCGTACCCGACTATCCCAACTACACGTGGCGCGAGTACGGTCAGCGCATCGGCATGTGGCGCATCTTCGACCTGCTCGACAGCCATGGGCTCAAGGCATCGGCGCCGATCAACACCCGCTTCGGCAGTTTCTATCCGGAGGTGCTCGAGGCCGCGCGCAGCCGCGGATGGGAATTCGTCGCGCACTCCCGGCTGCAGCACGACCTGTTGTCGAATTTCGCGAACGACCGCGCCGCGGAGGCGGCCTTCTTGGACAGCGTCGTCGCGGAATACAAGTCGGTCTTCGGAGAGGCGCCGCGCGGCTGGATCTCGCCGTCGTTCAGCCAGTCGCCCAATACGCTCGCGCTGCTCGCCGAACGCGGATTTCGCTGGTTCTGCGATTTCGGCAACGACGACCAGCCTTACAAGATCGAAGTCGAGGGCCGCTCCATCCTCTGCATCCCGCAGGACATGGAAATGCCTGACAGCTCGCTCGTGCTGCGCCGCAATTTCACCTCCCCCGAGTATGCGGCGACCCTCGAGGAGACCTTCTCCGTGCTGCACGAGGAGGGCCGGCACCAGGGCCGCATCATGAACCTGATCATCCACCCGCACGTGCTCGGGCGGGCGGACAAGATCCGTTCGGTCGACCGCGTCCTCAAGTTCATCAAGAACAAGGGCGACGTGTGGTTCCCGATGCGCGAGGAGATCGCCGACTGGTTCGAGGGCAAGGACGCCTTCCCGGCGAAGTAACAGCGCGGCCCGGTGCCCCGGGGACAGGGGCGGCCGCAGCATGGGCAAGCATAAAACCAAGGAGACGGGAATGATCGCGCGTCAGCGTCAGATTGCACGCATCCTGGCCCTCGCGGCCGCTTTCCAAGTCGCGGGGAGCGTTCACGGCCAGGCGTATCCGACCAAGCCGGTGCGGTTCATGGTCGGCTTCCCGGCCGGCGCCGGAAGTTCCGACGTGTCCGCGCGAGCGATCGCTGCGAAACTGTCCGAACGCCTCGGGCAGCCGGTCATCGTCGACAACCGCTCCGGGGCGGGCGGCATCGTCGGGGTGGATGCGATCGCCAAGGCGCCGCCTGACGGCTACACGATCGGCTTCGGCGGCACCGGCTCGCTCGCTGTCAGCCCCACCCTGCTGCCGAAAATGCCCTACGACTCCCTCAAGGACCTGGCCCCGCTTACGCTGTCGACAGTCCTGCCGCAGCTGGTCGTCGTCAGGGCCGACCTGCCGGTGCAGTCGATCAATGAACTGGTCGCCTACGCAAAGGCGAGGCCGGGCCAGGTGACGTTCGGGACCTCCGGCACCGGCACCTCGCAGCACCTGGCCGGCGCGATGATCAACCTCATCGCCGGAACCGACCTGGCACATGTGCCCTACAAGGGCTCGCAGCCCGCAGTCACCGACCTGATCGGGGGACAGATTCCGCTTGCCATCATCGACCTTGCAACGGTGAGGTCATTCATCAAGGCCGGTCGAATCCGCGTGCTCGCCATGACGAGTGCGAAGCGCACCGTCCTCGCGCCCGAGATCCCGACGGTTGCGGAGTCCGGCGTCCCGGGCGTGGACGCACCGACCTGGTTCGGGATCCTGACCACGGCCGGCACGCCGCCGGACATCATCGCGAAGCTGCACACCGAGCTTGTCGCCACGCTGACGAGCCCGGAAGTTCGCGACAAGCTCATGGCGGCCGGAATCGAGCCGATGACGAGCACGCCGGAGGAGTTCGCCGCCCTGATCCGGACCGACCTGGAAAGGTATGCCCGCCTGATCAAGACCACAGGCATCAAGGTCCAGTAGCGGCGCCGGCGCAGCGCGATGGCCGCGGCGATTCATTTCGGTGCGCTCGCCCGCTCCGCCGACGAAGTCGCCGCGCGCGGAACGCGGCTGGCCGGTGGGTTGGCGCGGCTCGGAATGGTCGAAGGCGATGTCGTGGCGGTCCTGTTGCGCAACGACCCCGTCTACGCCGACGTCATCCCCGCCTGCCGCGCCGGTGGGTTCTACTACTGCCCGATCAACTGGCATTTCGCGCCCGAGGAAGTTGCATTCCTCCTGGCCGACAGCGGAGCAAAGGTCTTGATTGCGGCCGGCGACTTGTACGATGCCGTAAGGGACGTCGTGCCGGCGGACATGCGCGTGCTGCTCACCGGCGCGATCGCTGCGGGCGGCCAGGACTACGAATCCTGGCTCTCTGCGCAGGTCCCGTACGCCGGCCCGGCGGTCGCCCCGCGCGGGCACCTGGCCTATACGTCGGGGACCACCGGGCGGCCCAAGGGCGTGCGGCGCGCGCCGTGGCCGGTGGATCGGGTGGCGGAAGCGCAACAGCGCGTCGACAAGCTGATGGCCGAGTGCTTCGGCGTGCTTCCCGGCTGCCGCACCCTCCTGCCCGCTCCCCTCTACCACAGCGCGCCGAGCGTAATTGCGCAGGCCACGCTGCGCATGGGCGAGCGGCTCGTGGTGATGGCTCGCTTCGACGCCGAAGAGACGCTGCGCCTCATCGAATCCCACAGGATCGACATCGCCTACCTCGTGCCTACGATGTACGTGCGCATGCTCAAGCTCCCGGCAGAGGTCCGCGAACGCTATGACGTTTCGTCCTTGCGCTTCATCGCATCCACCGGCGCCCCATGCGCACCCGAGGTCAAGCGCGCGATGATCGCCTGGCTCGGCGAGAAGATCTTCGAGACCTACGCCGCGAGCGAAACCGGCGTGGTCACGATCATCTCGAGCAGCGAGGCGCTCGCCAGGCCTGGAAGTGCGGGCCGGCCGGCCGGCGACGCCATTGTCCGGATTCACGGCGAAGACGGGCGCGTCTGCGGCCCCGGCGAAATCGGCCTGGTCTACATGCGGCAGCCGGCGTGGTCGGATTTCACGTATGTGGGCAACGAGGCCGCCCGGCGGGCCATCGAGCGGGACGGCCTCGTGTCGCTCGGCGACATCGGCTACCTGGACGACGAGGGCTACCTGTTCCTCTGCGACCGATCGGCGGACACGGTGATTTCAGGCGGCGTGAAGATCTATCCCGCCGAGGTCGAGCATGCGCTGATCGGTTGTCCGGGCGTGCTCGACTGCGCCGTCTTCGGCGTGCCCGACGAGGAAATGGGCGAAAGCCTGACGGCGGCCATCCTCCCGGAGCCGGGCGCGGAAGTCGGCGCCGCGCAAGTCGAAGCGTGGCTGCGCCCGCGGATCGCCGGCTTCAAGATCCCGCGCAGCGTGTCGCTGATGCAGGATTTCCCGCGGGACGACAATGGCAAGGTCGCCAAGCGCAAGCTGCGCGCGAAGTACTGGGAAGGCCGGGCACGCAGCGTCTAGGTTGCAGCGGGGCGGCCGCCGTCGGTTGCCCTGTCCCGTCAGTCCGGCGCAATGCCGACCGCCTTGACCGTGCGACGCCACATTTCGAGCTGTTCGCGCACGAATGCCGCCAAAGCTTCGGGTGACGAACCGCGGCCTTCGAACGCCTGCCGATCCAGTTGGGCGAGGACGTCGCGGCGCGCCATCACATCCACGATCGCGCGGGAAAGCCGGTCGACCACCTCCCTGGGCATCCTGGCCGGGCCGAATATGGCCGCCCAAGGCGAAATGGTCAGCCCTGTCACGCCCGCTTCGGCCATGGTCGGCACATCGGGCGCCAGCGGGCTGCGATTGCCGAGCAGCGTCGCGAGGACCCGCAGCCGTCCGTCTTTCACGTGCTGCAGGGCCACCCCCGGCGTAGCAACGGCCATTTGCACGCGCCCTGCCACCAGGTCGGTATTCAATTGGACCTCTCCCTTGTAGGGCACATGAACGATGTCCAGGCGTTCGAGCAGCTTCAGTTGCGCGGTGGCCAGGATGCTGGTGCTGCTGGCCGTGCCGTAGTTCAGCAGGCCCGGATGGTTGCGCGCATAGGCGAGCAGTTCGGCGACCGACTTGGCCGGGACGCTCGGATGCACGAAGAGGAAGGCGCTGAACCGGCCGACCATCGACACCGGCGTGAAATCGGCGATCGGATCGTAAGGGGGGATCTTGCGCAGCGTCGGCGCGGCGCACATCGCCGTGTTGGTGGCGAACAGCAGCGTATATCCGTCGGGAAACGCCTTGGCCGCCTCCATCCCGGCGATCGCGCCGTCCGCGCCGGCCTTGTTGTCGATCACGATCTTGGCGCCCAGCGCGAGCGAGAGCGGCTGGGCGACGATGCGCGCCGCAACGTCGGCGGCGCCGCCGGCCGGGAAATGGACGAGCATCCGGATCGGCTTGTCGGGATAGGCCGCCAGGGCCCCGGGCGTGCCGCATGCGGCAACCACCCATGCGATTGCGAGCAGGTGGCGGGCGAGCCGGCCCATGTTCAGACTGCCAAGGCGCCGGCCGCCCCCTTCTTCCAGTGCATCATCCGGCGCTCGATGCGCGAGATCATCACGTTGAGCGCGGTGCCTGTCAGCGCGAGCACGAATACCCCGGCCAGGACCGCATTGGTGTCGAGGATCGACGATGCATTGAAGATGATGAAGCCCAGGCCCGCGTTCGACGCGAGGAACTCGGCCACGATCGTGCCGACGAGGGCATAGGGAAGCGTCAGCTTGAGCGAGGCGAACATCCAGAGCAGCATCTGCGGGAAGACGACCTTCTGCAGGATCTGGCGCTTCGATCCCCCCATGATCCGCACTGCGTGGATCATTGCCGGGTCGATGTCGCGCATGCTGTAGAACATCGTGATCAACGCGACGAACAGCACCATGAAGGCGACGAACATGATCTTGAACATCGCGGCGATGCCGAACCAGACGATGAACAGGGGCGCCAGCGCGATGCGCGGCACCGAATAGAGGAAGAAAACGTAGGGCTCGAACAGGGCCTCGGCGATCCGGAACGCGCCCATGACCGCACCGAGCACGCCGCCGACGATGAACCCGAGCAGGAAGCCGAGGACCATTTCCTGCATGGTGACCAGCCAGTGGTGCGGGAGGGTGCCGTCGTTGCACCAGCGCCACAGCACGCGGACGACCTCCATCGGGCTGCCGATCAGCACCGCATCCACGAGCCTGCCCGAGGCGAACTGCCAGGCCGCGACCAGCACCAGCGCGATCATGATCCTTGCCCCGACGACTGCGCGCGGGCTAATCATGGCCAAAGCCCCTTTCGCCGGACACCCTGCTCAAGTCGCCCCACAGGCGGTCGGACAGCCGGCGGAATTCATCGGTCTTCCACAACTCGATCGGCGAAGGCCGCGGGCGCGGGAGCGGTACTGCGTACTCGCCGGCGATCTGACCCGGCCTGGGAGACATCAGGATGATGCGGTCCGACAGGCAGATGGCCTCGCCGATGTCGTGCGTCACCAGGATGGCGGGAACCGCCGCCCGGCCCCAGAGCGCCATGAGCTCGGTCTGCAGCGACACGCGCGTCTGCGCATCGAGCGCGCCGAAAGGTTCGTCCAACAACAGCAGTTTCGGGCCGTATGCGAGGGTGCGCACCAGCGAGGCGCGCTGGCGCATGCCGCCCGAAAGCTGGTCTGGATAGTGGTCTTCGAAGCCTTCGAGCCCCACCAGACGCAGCCATTCGCGGACCTTTTCATGGCGCTCCGGCGCCGCGATGCCGCGCAATTCGAGCCCGAGCTCGACGTTCGACAGCAGCGAGCGCCACGGCAGCAGGGAGTCGCGCTGCGTCACGTAACCCAGCGCGCCCGGCGACGAATCGGCGATCACGATCCTTCCGCTCGTCGTTGCCTCGATGCCGGCCATCATGTTGAGCAGCGTGCTCTTTCCGCATCCGCTCGGGCCGACGATGCTCAGGAACTCGCCGGCATGCAGCTGGAGATCGACGTTCGAGACCGCGTGGACGGTATTGCCGCGGGACCGGAAGGTCTTGGAGACCGACTCGACGGACAGGCAGACGTCGCGCGCCACGCTCAGTTCGCGCCCACCGAGGGGACCTTACCCTCGAACTTGTCGCGGAACTCGGGAGTTACGTAGATCAGGTCGTCGACCTTCAGCTTGCGCGGACTGGTGGCGTATTCCGGGAGCGCCTCGACGTAGAAGATGTTTCCCTGCAGCAGTTCCCGCGTCGGGAATTCATTGAGGATCCGTTCGGCTTTCGTCGACTGAAGGTACTGCCGCATGTCGAACTGGGCCGGCGTCAGGTTCATGTATCCATAAAAGGTCTTCTCGAACGCCGGCCAGTTCGCCTCGTCGTAGATGGCGATGATCGCCTTGGAGATCACCCTTGCAAAGCGCGCGACCGCGTCGGGATTCTCGGCGATGAAACTGTCGTTCATCGCGTAGGCGTTCGACTGGTAGTCCCTGGTGAACTTGAGGTCGGAGACTTCGATCGCGGCGCCCTGCTTCTGCATGTTGGTCGAATAGGGCGGGAACATGATGCCCGCATCGAGCGCACCGGCGATCAGCGATTGCGCCCGTTGCGGCGGGGATTGGTACATGAACGTCACGTCCGCGGCGGTCAGGCCGGCGCGCTTCAGGGCTTCCTCGACCATCACGTACTGCGGGTCGCCGTACTTGTTGATGCCGATGCGCCGTCCCTTCAGGTCCTTGAGCGAGGTGATGCCGGACTTCTTGGACGCATACAGCCCGTTCCAGCCCCTTGCGCGAAAGCCGCCGGCCACGAGCCTGATCTTCGCCCCCTTGGCGATCGCAAGTTCGGCACTGCTCGCCATCGTGTCGACCTTGCCGGCGATCAGCGAGGGAACGGTGAGCGTGGTGTTCATGCGCTCGGGAACGAACGTGAGGTTTTCCGCCTTGTCCAGCCCAAGCGTCAGCGCCGCCCACACCGGCAGCGCGACCCCGGTGGGCGAGGCCATGCCGACCCGGATCTGGGTGGGTGCCTGCGACGCGGCCGGAAGGCTCCATCCCGCGATCAGGGCAAAGGCCAGGACCAATGCGGGCCGGGCCCGGGTAGTGCGTACTTTGCTCATGTCTGCCTCCTGTTGGGGAATGGCATTGCCCACGCAGGGCTGCCATCCTCTTTATGGGTGTCTTGGAAATCCGCCTGTGCTCACGCCGGCCCGCCGCTGACGACCAATACCTGCCCGTTGACGAATGATGCAGCCGGCGAGGCAAGGTACATCACCGCATCGGCGATCTCTTCGGGCTGGGCGAGCCGGCCCACGGGGATCGCCGCAGCCTTGGCCTCGGCGCCGGAGGGGTTCTTGTCCCAGATCCGTGTCCTGACCGCGCCCGGCGCCACTGCATTTGCGGTGATTCCCTGGCGGGCGACCTCACGGGCAATCGCCTTGGTAAAGGCAATGACGCCGCCTTTGGCCGCGGAATACACGGCCAGCCCTTCGCTCCCGGATACGCCGGCGACCGATGCGACACTGACGATGCGCCCGCTGCGCCGGCGGATCATTCCCGGCAGAACCGCGCTGGTGCAGTTCAGCGTGCCGAAAAGGTTCGTCCGCATGATCGGCTCCCACTCGGCTGCGCCGGTGTCCACGAAGGGGCGGAACTGGCCGGCGATCTTCCCGGTCTCGGCCAGCAGCCAGACACCGCCCGCATTGTTCACCAGCACGTCGACGCCATCGTGTTGCCGTTCGGCTTCCGCCACGATGTCGCGCATCGCGTCGGCCTGAGTCACGTCGCCGACCCTTGCAATGACACCGGCTGCGCCCCGGCGCTTCAGCTCCGCGGCCTGCGAATCGAGCCCGGCGCGGTCAAGGTCGACCAGCACGAGCGTTGCGCCCTCGGCGGCCGCCCGACCGGCGATCGCGCTGCCGATCCCATGGGCGCAACCTGTGATCATTACCGTGCGGGGTTTCGTCATGCCTGGTCGCCTTCCTTATTCCCACTTTGTGAGACTTGGGTATCACTATTTCGATCGATGCTAGAGCACGACCTGTCGTGCGTCAATACGCCCTGCAGCAGGACGCCTGCCGCGCGGCCCGCGGTTCGATTCGAACCGGCACTAGCCGATCGCTGTGCAAGCCGATACCTTCGTGCGTCGCGCACACAACCGAAAGAGTCGACGATGGATCACCGGTCTCCCGCATACGCGCGCAGCCTGCGTGCGTGGCTGGCCCACCTGTCTTCGAGCGGCCGCCTTGCGGTTGCACGCGAGGGCGCGGCGCTCAGGTACGAACTCGCGGCAATCGCGAACCGCCTGGATGGCCGCCAGGCCGTCCTCTTCCCGCACCCCGGCGGGCACCCGGGGACGGTCGTCTCCGGGTATGTATCCTCCCGCGCCTGGATGGCGGAGGCGATCGGGGTGCCGCAACACGAGTTGCTGGCCTGCTTTCGCGATGCGGCGGCCCAGGGCATTGCCTGGCGCGAAATCGGGCCCGCCGATGCGCCGGCCCGGGAGTGCGTGGCCGAAGGCGCGAGCGTCCTCGACCTGCTGCCGATCCCGACGCATAACGAGCACGACAGCGGCCCGTACATCACGGCGGGCGTGATGGTGGCGCGCAATCCGAGGACCGGAATCCAGAACGCTTCGATCCAGCGCATCCAGGTGCTCGACGGCCGGCGGCTGCAGATGCGCGGCGGATCGCGCCACGTCTTTGCTTTCCACACCGCGGCCGAGGAGAGGGGCGAGCCGCTGCATGTGGCTATTGTGATCGGCGCCGACCCGGTCGTGCTGCTCGCTTCGCAGGCCGTGGTCGCGATCGACCGCGACGAGCTCGAGATCGCCGGGAGCCTGCACGGGGCGCCGCTCGAAGTGGTCAAGTGCGCCGGAAGCGACATCCGGGTGCCCGCGCACGCAGAGATCGTGATCGAGGCGCGCGTGCTTCCCGGGGTGCGTGAAATGGAGGGCCCTTTCGGTGAATTTCCGCGAACGTACAGCCCGGCGAGCCGGCAGCAGGTGCTCGAGGTCGATCGGGTGACGCATCGCCGCAACCCGATCTTCCACACCATCGTGCCGGCCGGCCTGGAGCACCTGATGCTCGGCGCGATCCCGCGCGAGGCGACGATTCTCGGGCTGCTGCAGAGAAGCTTCCCGAACGTGCTCGACGCGCACCTGGCGCTGGGCGGCAGTTGCCGCTACCACCTGTACGTAAAGCTGAAGAAACGGCGCGAAAGCGAAGCGAAGAATGTCATCATGGCCGCGTTCGGCGCGCACTTCGACATCAAGCAGGTGATCGTCGTCGACGACGACGTCGACGTCCACAACCCTGCGGAGGTCGAGTGGGCCGTCGCCACCCGGTTCCAGGCGGACCTGGACCTCGTGGTGGTGTCGGGCGCCCAGGGCTCGCCCCTCGATCCTTCGACGACTCGCCACGGGCGCAACGACGGCACGTCGGCGAAAATGGGCCTCGACGCGACACGTCCGCTGACCTACGCGGGCCATACGTTCACGCGCGTGAGGGTCCCGGGCGAACTGGATGTCGACCTTGGCAAGGTGATCGACCCGGACCCGGAACGCGCCCGGGTCCTGCTCGCCGATCGGTAGGGACGGTTCAGGCAGCCGCGCTCAGGGCCCTGGGGGCCGACGCGCCCGCGGGCGAAGCAAGGCCGAGCACTGCCGCATCGCGCTCGATCAGGTCGATGAAGATCTCGCGGACCTGCCGGTTCGATGCCGTCTTGATTCCGGCGCGGCAATAGGCTTCCTCGTTGACGCTGCCTTCGCCGCCGAACACGCGCAGCGCGTGGGGATACCACTGCGCGAGGATCTTCGGACCTGCCTGGCGTACGCTTGCGCGATCCAGACCCTGGATGCGCTGCAGCCATTGGTTCGCGACGCGCTCCTGCCCGTCGTAGTGAATGCCGGACCAGACGGCCAGCGGGACGAGGCAGGAACCGAAAGTCGCAAGCGATGCCGCCTGCGAAGCGCGGGCGGCAATCCACTGCTGCAGGCAGATGTCCGTCCAGGTCTCCGGCAATGGCTGCTTGAGGAAATCCACCTTGAACTTTCCGCCCGCGAGGCTGCGCTCGGCCTCGTCGGCGATCGGGTCGGGATCGACACCCAGAGCAGGCAGCATCCGGGCGGCATGCAGGCCCCACTTTCGATCGTCGCGGTAATGGATCGCGACCGCGTACTTTTCCTCGGGCGTCGGCGCGGCGAACACCGCCATCTCGTTCTGGCGGGCGTACTTGCTCTGCACCCAGCCACTGATGACGCGCGCGAGCAGCGGGCGAACCTCCGGCGGGACGTCGGTCGTCTCGAGATACAGGCCGGTGCTCGCCATGCTCTCCTCCGGATACTCGCGTCGATTGCCCTTCCAGAGCGCGGCGGGCATGTCCAGCGACATCGCCTTCAGGTCACGCTCCAGCGACTTGATCCAGAGCAGGCGCGACTGGTTGTTGCTCAGTGTCTTGACTCCCAGTTCCTTGTAGCGCTTTTCGTTCGGCGTATCGACGCCGCCGAAGATGTCCAGGCACGACGGGTAGAACTTCTCGATCGCCTTCTGGCACTCTTCGCGGCGGCCCTGCTCGACTAGGCGCTTTGCGTACACGTTGCCCTGGGCCGTGTGGCCGAGGGCCTCGTCCACGTAATTCTTGGCGTGCCAGACCGCCAGCGGCACGTAGCTCGCGCCCAGGCCGCCGATCGACTGGATGCCGCCGGTGCGCTCCGCAAGCACCCGGGTCATGCTGCGCTCCACCCAGTCCTCCATGCGCATGCGGAAGTAGTCGAGCTTGCGCCCGCCGACGGTGACCGAGCTCTCGGCCTCCTTGATGTAGGGCAGGGGATCTACACCCATGTCCTGCAGGATCCTCGAGACCCCGAGGCCGTGCTCCTTTTCCTGGGCGATCTGGAAGTCGACCCACGCCTTGTCTTCCACCGTCGGGCAGACCGAGCCGGAGCGGTCCGGCGCATCGGCATACTCCGACTGGATCTGCACCGTCAGCATCTTGACGATGAACTGGCGCACGTCCTCCGGTACTTGCTCGGCCCGGAGGTAGATTTTTCTGTTGGCAACGCGTTCTGGCAGGGCCATGCTGATCTCCTTAGCTCGAATGTTCAGGCTTTCAATCCGTTACTTGCCGTGGAATACGGGTTTGCGCTTCTCGAGGATCGCTGCGATCCCCTCGCGCCGGTCCTCGGTGGTGCGCAGCAGGCCGCCCAGGTAGGCCTCGAGGCGGATGCCGTCCTCGATGGACAGGTCCGTGCTCTTGATGACTGCCTCCTTGCCGTACTTGAGCGCGAGCGGCGCCTTGGCGGCGAGCTTGCCTGCCCACTGCCTTGCGGTAGGCAGGAGTTCGTTTGCCGGTACCACCCGGTTGACCAGGCCGATGCGGTGGGCTTCGGCGGCATCGATGCGTTCGCCGAACAGCACGAGCTCCATCGCGCGGCCGAGGCCCGCCAGGCGGGCGAGGCGCTGCGTCGCGCCGCCCGCGGGAATCGACCCGAGGTTGATCTCGGGCACCGCGAAGCTCGCTTCCGGTGCCGCGAGACGGAAATCACAGGCGAGCGCCAGTTCGAACCCCCCGCCCAGCGCCATGCCGTTGACCGCTGCGATGCTCGGCTTGCCGAGGGTGGCGAGCGTTGCGCGGAAGTCGCCCCACCAGCGCGATTCCACCGATTCGATCGGCGGCTCGGTGACGCTCCCATCCTTGAGATCGGCACCCGCCGAAAAAGCGCGCCCCGCGCCCGTGATCAGCAGTACGCGATGCGCGGGATTTTCGCGCGCAGCGAGGAACAAGGTCATCAGTTCTTCGCGGCACTTTGCGTTGATCGCGTTCAGCTGATCGACGCGGTTCAGCGTGATTTCGAGGACGCCGTCTTGTTCGGCGACCAGGAGCGTTTCATAATTCATTGGGCAAATCCTTCCTCATGTGGATCCTTGGCCGGCGGAGACCGCCGCGCCTGAAAACTGCGCAACCAGCGCACGTTTGTCGACCTTGTTCGAGCCGTTGCGCGGCAACGCATCGACGAATATGACCTGCTTGGGCAGCTTGTAGCTGCTCAGGTGCCTGCGGCAGTGCTCGATCAGTTCGCTTTCGCTGGCGCGGGACGCCTCGCGGCGGGCGACGATGGCGGTCACCGCCTCCTCCCAGTGGGGGTGGGGCAATCCGAACACCGCGCAGTCGAGCACCTCCGGGTGCGCGGCAAGCGCGTGTTCGACCTCGGCCGCGTGTACGGTCATCCCGGCAGACTTGATGACGTCCTTGATCCGCCCGGTGAGCAGGAGGGCGCCGTCCTCGCCGAGCCGGCCGAGGTCGCCCGTGTGCAGCCAGCCGCCGTCCATCGCGACGGCCGTGAGGTCCGGCGCGTTCCAGTACCCGCTCATGCCGGTCGGCGAGCGCACGACGACTTCGCCCTCTTCGCCGCCGGGCGGCATGAGCTTGCCCGCGGCGCCGAGGATGCCGATCTCGCTTCCCGGCCAGGCGTAGCCCACGCAGTTGGATGGGTGCGGGGTGTCCGCATCGCAATCGTAGGTGGCGATATTGCTGACTTCCGTCATGCCGTATGTGATCTCGAGCGGCAGGCCGGGGAAGCGGCGGAAGATCTCGGCGCGGATCGCCTCGGGCAGGAATCCTGCCGTCCAGTGCAGCTTGCGCAGCGAGCCGAGGTCGACCGGCCTGCGGTCCATCGAAGCGAACAGGCCTTTGGCAGACAGCACCGGATGCAGGTACAGGCGCGACACCCGATGGCGCGGAACCAGCTCGAGCAGCGAGTCCGGGTCGGTGCGCGTAGGGATGACGAGCGTGCCGCCCGCAAGCAGCACGGCGAACGGGCCGGTCAACGATCCCCCGGTGTGGGCCATCGGCGCCCGCCCGAGGAGCACGTCATCGCGTGATAGGCGCTGCGCAAGCATCGCCAGGCCCCAGGCCACGCTCAGGTGGGAGCGGACGACGCCTTTCGGCCGGCCGGTGCTGCCGGCGGTGTAATAAATGGCGCAGGGCCTGGAGAGTTCCTGCGGCACGTGCATGCCGGGCGGGCGGCTGCGCTCGACCAGCGCCTCATAGTCCTCCACCGCGGCGTGCGGCCGGTCGACACACACGATGACCATGTCGCGGATCCGGCCATCGGAACGCAGCGTCTCGACCGAGGGCAGGTGCTCGGCGTCGGTGATTACGCACCTTGCACCGCTGTTGTCGACGTAGAAGTGCAGTTCCTCGAATGCGGTGCGCGGGTTCAGCGGGACGACGACCGCACCCGCCCGGATGACGGCCCACCAGGCTTCCACGAACCTCGTGCTGTTCGGCAACAGGAGGACCACCCTGTCGCCGGGGAGGATGCCGAGATCCTTGAGCCCGTTCGCGAGGCGGCCGATCCGCTCGAGGAGCCCGGCGTAGGTCGTGACTTCGGCGTCGTGGCAGATCGCCGGTTTCGAGGCGAAACGGCTTGCGCCGGCGAGCAGCAGCGACGCGGCGTCGAAAGAGGGCGCCGGGATCATGGCCGACCTGCCAGCACCAGCCGCGCCGGGGCCCGATTCTTCAATGGCCGCGCGTCACGGTCTGGGCACGCCCCTGCCTGCCCCTGCCGCGCGCGCGCCCCCCGCCTTCGCGTGTGCGTGCGCCGAGCGCCACCGAAATCCCCTCCGCGCACTCGAGCAGCGTGGGCAGCAGTTTTTCGATGCGCTCGTCCGTCAGCCGCTGGGCCGGGCCGACGATGCCGACACTTGCGATCACGCGGTCCGCGGCATCGTGAACCGGCGCGGCCATGCTGCGCGCGCCGGAGTAGATTTCCTGGTTGCTGGTGGCATAGCCCCGCTTGCGGATCTGCTCGAGGTCGGTGCGCAGCGCCGCCTTGTCGACGAGGGTGCCGGCCGTGTAGCGGCGCAGGCGGCCGCGCAGGTACTGCTCCTGGAATTCCGGACTCATGTGAGCCAGCAGGATCCGGCGCGTCGAACCGCAGTGCAGCGGGAAGCTCATTCCATCGCTGGGGATCACGCGCATGGGTTCCGGGCTTTCGAGCATCTCGAGGTAGGTCGCCTGGCTGTCGGTGGGCACCACCAGCACCACTGTTTCGCGGGACATGCGCACGAGCAGCTGCATGAAGGGCAGGGCGGTGTGCCTGAGGTCCAGCGAAAGGCGGATCACGTCGCCCAGCTGCAGCAACCGGGAGCCGAGCATGTAGCTGTCGGTGCCGTCCTTCTGGCGCACCACGCCCTTGTCGCGCAGCGTCGCGATCAGCCGGTAGGTGGTGCTGCGCGGAAACCCGAGCTCACGCGAGATCTCGTCCACCGTGAGCGAGGGCCTCTCGCGCGTGAAGGCGAAGATCACGTCGATCGCCTTGCCCAGCGACTTGATCGCCTTCTGGCCGGAAGCGGCCGCGGGTTTCTTCTGCGTCATGTGCTGCAATGTAAGAATGGGTTCTCAGGATCGAAGGCTAGCCAGTCGCGCCCCGCGTGTCAATTTCACAGCCCCGCTTGACAGTCAAAATGCACGCCTCTACAGTTTGCTGCAGAGACTACGGTCTCACAAAGTAAGAACACACGAACAGTCGGACAATCAATTCGGGGGGGCGGCGCATGGCGGACCGATTGGCGGGGCGGGTGGCAATCATCACCGGCGGAGGCTCGGGCATCGGCCGGGCGGCGGTGCTGCGTTTTGCCTCCGAGGGCGCAAGCGTCGTGATCGCCGATCGCGACCGCGCCGCGGCCGAGGCGGTGCTCGGGGAAGTCCCGGGCGCGGCGGTCGCCGTCGGCGACGTATCGCAGGCCGCCGACGCGCAGGCGATCACGCAGGCCGCGCTCGATCGCTTCGGCCGGCTCGACATCCTGGTGAACAACGCCGGCATGTCGTTCACCGCAAAGATCACCGATATGGCCGAGGCCGACTGGAAGCGCGTATTCGACGTCAACCTCACCAGCATGTTCCTGATGTGCAAGTTCGCAATCCCCGCAATGGCGCGTAACGGCGGCGGGCGCATCGTCAACACGGGCTCGGGTCTCGGCGTCGTGATCGGGCCGGGCGGCAAGGCGGCCTACTCGACCTCCAAGGCCGCCGTCATCCATTTCACCAAGTGCCTGGCGGTCGACCACGCCGCCGAAGGCATCCGCGTGAACTGTGTCTGTCCCGGGCCGGTGGAGTCGCCGATGTTCCTGCGCAATCCCGCCGAGTTGCGCGAGCGGCTGGCGCAGGGACGGCCGCTGCGCAGGCTCGGCCAGGCCGAGGAGATCGCCAACGCGATGCTGTTTTTCGCCTCGGAGGAAAGCAGCTTCGTCACCGGCCACGCGATGATGGTCGACGGCGGCGGCTCGATCGTATGATCGTGCTCCGCAAGAAGAGGAGCTAGCCCGTGCCCGATACCTATCTCGGCAAGGCCAAGGGCCTGTTCGCCGCGCCGCGCGCCCCCGAACTCGACCAGGTCGGCCTGATGGACGACCTGGTGGCCAAGGCTTGCGTCCTCTGCAGCCGCCCGAGCCGGCGCAACAACACCCAGCCCGGTTACGGCATGAAGCGCGGCGAAAAAGTGCTGCTGGGCGTCGACAGCTCGTACGACTGGCGGGTGGTCGAGGCGATGAAGGCCGCGGCGAGCGAGCTCGGCGCGAAGATGGACATCATCATGGTCGATTCGGGCGGCCCGCAGCGCTCGGTGTACCACATCACGGAAACACCGCTCGACGGCGCCGACGAGGCGCGCAGCGTGCAGCGCTCGATCGGCACGGACATCCGCCGCAATCCCTACCTCGTGCGCGAGATCGCGGACAAGCACAACTACGACCTGGTGATCAACGGGACCGCCGGGCCGATCCCGGATACGCCTTACCGATGGGAGCGCCTGCCCTGGACCTCGGTCGAGCACTGGGCGGGCGACGAGATCACTTTCCCGATCGAGCTGCAGGTCGCGATCGACAAGGTCGTCTGGGAGCAGATCCAGCGCTGCGTGCGGGTGCGCTTCACCGACCCCGAGGGCACCGACGTCACGTTCAGCAACTACAACGACAGCCGCTGGATGTACCAGAGCCACCAGTGGGGCAAGCCCCTGTACATCACCGCCGAGGAGGACGCGACCGGCGTGATCGCCGGGACGACGAACCATCGCGGCGTGTTCGAATGGTGCGAGGCGCGCGTCGAGGACGGCCTGATCACCGCGGTGAACGGCGGCGGGGAGTACGGGGAGATCTGGCGCCAGAAGCTCGACGAGTTCAAGGACGTGATCATGCCTGCCTACCGCACGCGCAAGGTGGCGGGGTCGCGCGACATCGCCTGCAAGCACCGGCCCGGCTTCTTCTGGTACTGGGAATGCGCCATAGGCACGATGCCGAAGGTGTTCCGACCGTCCACCGGCCTGTTCGACCTCCTGTACGAGCGCCGCCGCTCGGGCCTCGTGCACCACGGCTTCGGCCCGAACAGCGACGAGATCCCGGAAATGGCCAAGGCGGGCCTGCCGACCAGGCACGTCCACATCCACAACCTGTTCTCGACGTACGAAGGGACCACCGCGAGCGGCGAGAAGATCATCGTCATCGATCGCGGCAGGCTGACCGCGTTCGACGATCCCCGCGTGAGGGCGATCGCCGAGCGGTTCGGGGATCCCGACCAGCTGTTGCAGGAGGCCTGGATCCCGGCGATCCCGGGCATCAACGCCCAAGGCGACTACATGCAGGATTACGCAGGCGACCCGCGCACGCGGGTCCTCGACTGGGCCCGCAAGCGCGCGGCCGGATTCGCAGACAGAACGAGGGGATGACGATGGGTGAGCCGCAAGTCAAGGCAATGGCGGCCGGCAACCGGTCGCTGGAGTTCCGGCCCTTGTCGCCGGTGGTGGGCGCCGAGGTGACGGGCATGGACTTCAGCCGGGCGGCCGACGAACGGACGATGATCGAATTGCGCGAGGCATTCGACCGCTACAACGCGCTCCTTTTCCGCGACGTGTCGCTGAGCGTCGAGGAACAGTCCAGGTTCGGCCGGATCTTCGGCAGCATCAAGGTGCGCGGGGACTACAAGCCGAACGAATTCCCCGATACGCAGCACATCTCGAACAGGCGCGCCGACGGCATGCTCGGCGACGGGGAGCTGACGTTCCACTACGACCAGCTCTTCTACCCCGACCCGCTCAAGGCGATCATGCTCTACGGCGTCGAAGTGCCCAAGGGCAAAGGCGGGGAGACACTGTTCTGCAACACGTCCCTTGCCTATGACTCGCTGCCGGCCGCCTTCAAGGCCGAGCTCGAGGGCCTTTCGTGCATCCACGCATACAACTACAAGGGCAACCTCGCCGACCCGGATTTCGCGCGCTCGGGAGGCGCCGACGCGCCCCGTTGCCAGCACTCGCTGGTCTGGATGAATCCGCGCACCGGCCGGCGGGCATTGTGGTTCAGCAAGGCCTCGACCGACCGCGTGGTCGAGCTCGATCCGGCGGCGAGCGCGGACCTGCTCGCGCGGCTGCGTGAAGCGGTCTACCGGCCGGAATTCATCTACACCCACCGGTGGAAAGTCGGCGACCTGCTCATCTGGAGCAACCAGATGCTGCAGCACGCGCGGACCCCTTTCGACCCGTCCGAATCCCGCACGCTTCGCAGGACGCCGATCGTCGAGGGGTGAGCGGGCCCGGGGCGGGCCGCCCCGACCGGTTGTCAGCGCCACGCAGGCGGGGCACAGTGCGCGCATGAACGGGGAGCCGTCCAGCCGCAATGTCAATCGCATGAATGCGCTGCGGCGCTGCTGGCATCCGGTCGCCTACGCCCACGCGCTCACCGAAGCGCCGCACGCCACCACTGAGGGGGCATGCACGTGGACGTCATGACTGAAGACAATCCGGTAATCACGCACCGCTCGAAGGTGCGGGCGGCCGACCTCAAGGCCCTCGCGGTCCGCTCGGACGCCCGGGCGATGCCTTGGCTGCTCGGGCATGCCGCCACGCTCGTGTGCACCGGGACGGCGATCTGGATGCTGCGCGGCTCCGCGTGGGTCGTGCCGGCCCTGGTCGCACACGGCTATGTGCTGAGCTTCCTTTTCTGCCCGTTCCACGAGGCGGCCCACATGACCGCGTTCCGCTCGCGCTGGATCAACCGCGCGATCGGCCACTTCGCCGGCTTCACGCTGCTGCTGCCTTTCAACTACTACCGCCAGTTCCACTGGGATCACCATCGCTTCACGCAGGATCCCGAGCGCGATCCGGAACTCGCCGCGCCCAAGCCTCGCACCGCGGCTGAGTACGTGTGGCACGTGTGCGGCATGCAGAACTGGAAGCGCCGCCTCTCGAACAGCCTCGAGCACGCGCTGTTCGGCCGGGCGCCGCAAGCGTGGATCGCGCAAGAGAACCGGCGCGGAATCGTGCTCGAGGCGCGCATTTACCTCTTCGCCTATGCGCTCGCCTTCGCCGGGTCCGTGGCGCTGCAGACCTGGGCGCTCGCGTGGCTGTGGATCGCGCCCGGCCTCATCGGCCAGTTCTTCCTGCGCAACTACCTCCTGGCCGAGCACACGGGCTGCGCGCTGAAGAGCGACATGCTGGAGATGACGCGCACGATCCACACGAATCCGGTCGTGCGCTTCTATGCCTGGAACATGCCGTACCACACCGAGCACCACGCCTATCCGGCTGTGCCGTTCCACGCGCTGCCCGAACTGCACGCGAAGATGCGGCAGGACCTGCGGCATGAAACCCGCGGCTATTGGCGCACGCTATCGGGCGTAGTCTCGCGCACCTGGCGCAAGGCCTGATGGCAGTATTTCTACCGGAGAGCCAATAGGCACGCGGGGGTTGCCAGAAATTTGGCAGCAATGCCGCGGCCCGGCCGGCGTCACCGGATCTCGGCGGTCGCATCCATCGCGAGCCAGCCTTCGTGGTCCCGGGCCCATGGGCGGACTGCGGTGGTTATTGAAGGTCAGGGCGGAGTAGCGAAAGAGCAGGACTTCACCGGGTGTCCATTTGCGTTCCCCGGCCGGGCTTGCGGTCGTGCTCAGGCCGCTCGGCTCCCGTCGTAAGTCGCGCCGCCCTGGACGAGGCCCTTGATCCTGTCTTCCGGCATGCCGCTCTCCCTCAGGATTTCCAGGCTGTGTTCGCCCAGCCTCGGGGCATGCCTGGACGCCTCCGGCTGGCTCGCCGACCAGACGCTCGGTACGCTCATCGCCAGCAGCGGTCCCTCGGTCGGGTGTTCGACCTCGGAGAAGAACCCGATCTCCCGCAGGTGCGGATCCTCCAGCAACCCTTCGAGGGTCTGCAACGGCATCGCCGGGATGTCGACGGTTGCGAACAGTTCGAGCCACTCGGCGCTCGTGCGGTCGAGCATCTTTTCGGCGACGAACCGGTATAAGTCGGCGATGTGGCTGTTGCGGCTTGCCATGGTGGCGAACCGGGCGTCGGTCTCGAACAGCGGTTCCGCGCCCACGATCCTGAGGAACGCCTTCCACTGCTTGTCGTTGTACAGGAGCATGCAGACGTGCCCGTCGCGCGTCTTGTAAGGCCGCCGCTCCTTGACCAGCAGGCGTGCGTACTCAGGCGGCCCTTTGGGGGGCCTGAAGGTGGCGCCTTGCAGGTGCGACACGAGCGTGATTTCCGCAAGGGTCTCGTACATCGGGACCACGATTTCCTGGCCCTGGCCGGTGTTCTTCTTGTGGATGATCGCGGCGAGCACGGTGGAGACGGCGCTCATCCCGGTGATGTGGTCGGCGATGGTGAGCGGCACGTACTGCGGTTCGCGATCGCAGTCTTTCGTAAACAGCACCGGAATCCCCACCGCGCCCTGCACAAGGTCGTCGTACGCGGGCTTGGCGGCATAGGGCCCGCGCTGGTCGTATCCGACGAGGGCGACATAGATGATGCCCGGATTCGCCTCGCGGATGTCGGCATACGCCAGCCCCAGGCGCGCCATCGCCTGCGGCCGGATGTTGCAGATCATCACGTCCGCCGACTTGCACAAGTCGATCAACGCTTCGCGGCCATCAGGATGCTTGAGGTCCAGCACGAGGCTGCGCTTGCTGCGGTTGGAATTGAGGAAGAGCGGGGCCATGCGCGGATGCCTCGCCGGGCCGATACCCCGAGTCGGGTCGCCTTCGGGCGCCTCGACCTTGATTACGTCGGCGCCCATGTGGCCGAGCACCTGCGTGGCATACGGGCCCATCACGACCGTGGTGAGATCGAGGACCCGGATACCCGACAGCGGCTTGTTGGCGCTTCCCATGGGTCGCCGCTTACCCGGGGGCTGCGGGGTCTTGCCTGTCGTTCATTTCCCTTTCGAGCTCATCGAGCCGGCGCCGGATATGGCGGTCGCGCTGCGCCGATGGGACCGCGTCGCCTTCCTGGATGACGGCCAGAAGCCGCCTGTTCAGGCCCAGCATCATGGCCCGGTCGTCCTCGCCGGCCTTCATGGGGATCGTAAAGACGGTGTCCTGCGCATACTGGTGAATCGAGCCACCAGCCTCCGGGTGGAAGCTGGTATCGGGACCGGTCTGGCCGGCGATCGCCTTGCGCAGCAGCCTGCGATACATCGCCACCCCTGTGTCCGAGGTGGCCAGGTGCTCGAGCTTGTGGGTCGCGATCGCCCCTTGGCTGCAGATGACCTCCCAGTCGCCGGGCGCGCGCTGGCCTTCCTCGTAAGACCGATTGCCGGTCTGCCCGATGAGGAAATCGATCGAGTCGACCCCGCACTGGTCGGGCCGGCTGAGGTTTTCGGGGTCGATCTCGGAATTGAAATGCCGCCAGCCGAAGATGATCATGTGCTCGTCGTCGACCGGCACATGCCAGCGGGTCAGCGACGTCGTCGAATGGCGGTACTTGGACGCGGTGGGCGCGAGCGACCCGATCTGGACATAGTTGGGCAGCACCATTTCCGAGATCCTGACCCAGACCCTGTCCCCCGGCAGCCGCCTTGCCGCGACAAAGACCATGGCATTGCCGTTGCGGGTCGTCTCCCAGTGCATGGTCGGCATGTCGCCGAAGCCGGCGAGCGTGGTCCCGGCGGCGATCTCCGCAGACACGCTCTCGACCGTCATGTTGTTGTGGAGGACGGCGGCGTGCATGTGGTCCATGATGTTCTCGCACACCTGCAGCCAGTTGCAGGGATAGATGTTCGAGAACGCGACGAGCCGGTTGTCGCGGGGGGACGTATACGAGTCGTACTCCGGGAACGGGGGCTTGCGTTCCGGCGGCCCCATGTACGCGAACACGAGGCCGTCGCGCTCGAACGCGGGATAGGCGCCCTGGTACACGGTGTCCTTGCGGCGGCTGCCGGCCGGCTCGCACGGCGTGTCGAGGATCCGCCCGTCGACGTCGAAAAGCCATCCGTGATAGCTGCACCGGATGCCGGTCTTCTGGACGATCCCGAATTCGAGCGAAGCGCCGCGATGCGCGCATTGCCGCTGCAGCACGCCGATCCGGCCGCCGCGGTCGCGGAAGGCGACGAGCTTCTCGCCCATGATGGTCAGCGCTTTGGGCAGCTCGGTCAGTTCCTGCGACAGGCATACCGGCTGCCAGTAGAGGCGCAGGTATTCGCCCATCGGGGTGCCGGGGCCGGTGCGGGTCAGGTCGGCATCGGGCGCGGGGCGTTCGCGCATGTGGTATGCATTGAACGGGCGAGCCTGCGCAGCGCTCCCGTCGCCTTTTCTCTCGCCTTCGAAGTGCGCTGGACTGCTGGACATCGCTCGTGCGCTCCATTGAGGAGGAAGAGCCCATACTAATCGTAATCGATTTAGTTACACAACTGTTTACAACGTTGTATCCTAAACTGCTACCATCATTGCAGAGCGCCGGCGGCACCCCGCCTTCGGTCCCGAGCCTGACGAGCCAATGGCCAGAACTACATCGCGCAGGGCCCCCAGACCGAGACCGCCCGCGGCGACGCGCGGCGAGCGCGGCCGCAACGGCCGCAAGCGGACCGCAACCTTGGTCGACGTCCTCAGGGAGCGCATTGCGAGCCAGGAGGCCGCGCCGGGCGCGAAGCTCGGCGAGGCGGAGCTCGCGCTCGAGTTCGGCGTGCCCCGCACGCAGGTTCGCGAGGCGTTTTCGGCGCTCGAGCAGCGGGGCCTCATCGAGCGGATCCCGAATCGCGGCGCGATCGTGGCCCGGCTGGAGCCTGCGAACGTGTACCACATCTACGACACCCGGGAGGTGCTCGAAGGCCTCTGCGTGAGGCTCGCAACGCTGAACGTACCCCACGACTCCTGGCAGGACCTGCTCGACCTCTTCAAGGGGCCGATGAGACGCTACGTGGAAAAAAACGATTTCGACGCGTTCCTCACCGGCTACGCGCAGTTCAGGACGCGAAGCATGGACGCGGCGCAAAACCCGGTCCTGGCGCAAATGCTCGACAGCATCTACGAGAAGACGCAGGTGATCATCCACCGGCTGATCATCCTGCCCGGTCGCGCCCAGCAAGGCCTGCGCGAGCACATCGCAGTGCTGGAGGCGATGCGGCGCGGCGACGCCGATGGCGCCGAGTCGCTCAGGCGCGAGAACATGCGCAGCGCCAAGGCCTTCCTGCGCAATTTCCAGAAGTACGTGCTGTGACGACCGCAGGATCGACACCGTCTCGGGGCCCGTTGTCGGGGTATCGGGTGCTCGAGATGGGCTCCACCGTAGCCGGCCCGTTTTGCGGAAGGTTGCTGGCCGACTTCGGCGCCGACGTCATCAAGATCGAGCCGGCCGAAGGCGACCCTGTACGCACCATGGGCAAGCGATTTCATGGCAGATCGCTGTATGCCGCGAGCATCTTCCGCAACAAGGCGCTCATATGCGTCGACCTGCGCCGCCCGGAAGGGCAGGACGTAGTGCGCCAACTCGCCGCCAAATCCGACGTCGTGGTCGAGAACTTCCGGCCCGGCGGCCTCGAGAAATGGGGGCTCGGTTACAAAGAGCTTTCCGCGATCAACCCGCGCCTTGTCATGGTCCGCATCAGCGGTTTCGGGCAGGATGGTCCCTACAGCCAGCGGGCCGGCTATGGCGTAATCAGCGAAGCGATCAGCGGGCTGCGCCATTTGACCGGGGATCCCGACCGTCCCCCCACCCGCGTAGCGGTCTCGATGACCGATTACATCACCGGCCTGTACAGCGCTTTTGGGGCGACGCTTGCATTGCTCGCACGCGAGAAGACCGGGCGCGGGCAGTACATCGACTCGGCACTTTACGAATGTGCCTTCAGCTTCATGGAGCCGTGGATCCCGGCCTACCAGAAGCTCGGGCACATCGCGAACCGCTCCGGTTCGCGGCTGCCCGAGAGCACGCCGAACAACCTGTATCCGACCAAGGACGGAGAGTTCCTGCATATCACGGCCATGGGCGAGGCGGTGTTCCGGCGGCTTGCCGCGGCGATGGGCCAGCCCGGGCTGGCCGATGACCCGCGGTTCTCGGCCGCGGTCGAGCGTTCCGAGCGCCACGAGGAGCTCGATGACCTGATTGCGCAATGGACGATGCGGCACCCGATCGCGAAGCTGGAAACCGAGCTCGCGCAGGCGAATGTCCCGGCGACGCGCATCTTCACGATCGCGGATATCTTCGGCGACCCCCACTATCGCGCGCGTGGAGCGATAGTCCAGGCGCCGGACGACGAGTTGGGCGAGGTGGCGATGGCGGCGGTGGTGCCGCGGCTGTCCGAGACGCCCGGCGCGGTCCGGCATGCCGGGCATCGCGTGGGACAGGACACCCGCCGCGTGCTGCGCGAGCTCCTCGGGCATGCCGACGAGCGCATCGATGCGCTGGCCGCCGCGGGCATCGTCACCTGTAACGACGTGCCCAACCTGACGACGCAAGGAGAAACCACTTCGTGAGTTCCAAGACCGGGCCCGAAACGGCCCCTCAACCCGGCGCGCACTCGCGCTTCGACGAAACGCTGCGTACGTACGAAGAGCGCCTTGCGAAGGCACTGGCGATGGGCGGCCCCGAGAAGCTCGCGCGCCGCAAGGCGGCCGGTGTGCTGAACGCCAGGGAGCGGATCGCCCGCCTGTGCGATCCGGGCACCTTCATCGAGTCGGGCCTGTTCGGCACCTCCGGAACGTTCCCGGCGGACCACGACAAGACGCCGGCCGACGGCAAGATCGCGGGGTTCGGCAAGATCAGCGGGCGCGAGGCCGGGCTGGTGGCCAACGACTTTACGGTGATGGGGTCCTCGAGTGGCGCGACCAACGGCCGCAAGATCGGACACATGAAACGCGTCGCCACACAGCGCGGCATCCCGCTTGTGTTCCTTGGCGAATCCTCGGGCGCCCGCATGCCTGACACGATGGGCGCGCGCGGCATGGGCTCCCTGCTTGGCAATGACGGCACACAGTACCTGAGGACGCGCGAGATCCCCTGGGCGTCGGCGACCCTCGGACTGTCCTATGGGTCCTCGTCCTGGTACGCGGCGCTTTCGGATTTCAGCGTGATGAGGAAAGGCGCGGTCCTCGCGGTGTCCAGCCCGCTGCTTGCGTCGCTTGCGATCGGCGAAAAGGTCGATCCCGAGGAACTCGGCGGCTGGCGGTTGCATACCGAGGTGACCGGCCTTGCCGACCTGGCGGTGGACACGGACGAGGAGGCGCTCGATGCCATCAAGGCCTTCCTCGACTACCTGCCGAGCCATCACAACGAGGCGCCGCCGGTGCGCGCGGTGCCCGCGGGCTCGGGCGAAGGACTGCGCGACATACTCAACCTCCTTCCGTCGAGCCGCACGCAAGTCTACGACGTGCGCAAGATCGTGCGCGCGATCGTCGACAAGGACAGTTTCTTCGAGCTCAAGGCGCGCTTCGGCAAGGTCGGCGTCACCGGCCTTGCGCGCCTCGACGGCCGCACCGTGGGGATCCTGGCCAACAACCCGCTGGTGAAGGGCGGGGCGCTGGACACCGACGCATGTGAGAAATTCACCAGTTTCCTCGTCCTGTGCGACTCGTTCAACATCCCGATCGTGATGTTCGTCGACACGCCCGGGTTCGTGATCGGCACCGACGCCGAGAGAAAGCGCGCGCCGGGCAAGATCATGAACATGATGAACGCGCTGTCGCTTGTGACGGTGCCCAAGCTCTCGGTGATCCTGAGGAAGACCTACGGCCAGGCCTATCTCAACATGGGCGGCGGGCGCAATTCGGACGAGGTCGCCGCGTGGCCGACCGCGGAAATCAGCTTCATGGATTCGCGCTTCGCGGTGAGGGTCGTCCACGGGCTCGATCCCGGCGACGCGGGGTTCGACGAAGCGCTGGCCGAAATGGACCGCGCAAGCGAGGTCTGGGATGCGGCGTCGATCTTTTCCGTCCAGTCGGTGATCCGGCCCCAGGAAACCCGGGACTACCTGGTCCGCATGCTGGAGGTGCACCAGCTGCGGCTTACCCGGGGCGTAGGCCAGCACCTGATGCGCGCCTGGCCGACCAGCTACTAGAAACACAATCGAAAGGGAACCTGAAAATGGCAAGACTGGAAGCAAGGTCCGACGTGACCGGCTCGGTGTGGAAGATCACCACCGTGGTCGGCCAGAAGCTCGCGCCGGGCGACACGGTGATGCTCATCGAGTCGATGAAGATGGAGATCCCGGTGATCGCTGAGGACGGCGGGACGATCGTCGAATTCCGCGTCGCCGAAAGCGAGTCCATCGAGGAAGGACAGGTCGTCGCGATCCTTTCCGCATGAGCCCGGAATCCGCAGGAGTGGAAGGCTGGGGCCCCGAGGTGGAGGAGCTGGCGTTCCGCCGTGCCCAGGCCGATGCGCTCGGAGGCGCGGCGGCGGTGGCCAAGCACCACGACCAGGGTCGCCTCACGATCCGCGAGCGCATCGCCGGCCTGGCCGACGCGGGCTCGTTCCAGGAAGTCGGCCGGCTGACCGGCCAGGGCAAGTACGACGACCACGGCAAGTTGCTCGGGGTCACGCCGGCGCCTTACGTGATGGGGCTGGCGAAGATCGACGGGCGGCCCGTCGCGATCGGCGGGGAGGACTTCACCGTGCGCGGCGGCACCAGCTGGAGCGGCGACCGCAAAAAGGGGGGGCAGGGGGGATTCGTCGAGGACCTCGCGCACAGCTACCGGATCCCGCTGGTCAACCTGATCGACGGAGCAGGCGGCAGCGTGACGTCGATCAACCGGCGGGGCCATTCGGTGTTCCCCGGCGTGCACGGGTTCGAGCGGTCAGTGGAACTCATGGGCGAGGTTCCCGTGGTGTGCGCGGTGCTCGGCACTGCGGCAGGCGGCCCGGCCGGCCGCGCGATCCTCTCGCACTGGTCGGTCATGGTGAAGAACACCAGCCAGGTGTTCGCGGCAGGGCCGCCGGTGGTCGAAAGGTCCCTTGGCCAGAAGCTCACCAAGGAGGAACTCGGCGGGCCGGCGGTCGCGGTCGACGCTGCCGGGACGATCGACAACGTCGCCGCCAGCGAAGCGCAGTGTTTCGAGATGGTGCGCAGGTACCTGAGCTACATGCCGCAGAATGTCTGGCAGCTGCCTCCGGTGCTGGAATCGGGCGATCCGGCCGACCGCGCCGAGCAGGAATTGCTGTCCATCGTTCCGCGCAATCGCCGCAAGGCGTACGACATGAGGAAGGTGATCCGGCTCGTCGCGGACCGCGACTCCGTCTTCGAGATCCAGCCCAGCTACGGCAAGGCGCTGATCACCGCCTTTGCACGCATGAACGGCAAGGTCGTCGGCTTCGTTGCCAATAACCCGATGGTCTATGGCGGCGCCATGGACGTTCGCGCCGCGCGCAAGCAGACGCATTTCGTCGAACTGTGCGACTGCTTCCATATCCCGCTCGTGTTCCTGGTCGACGTGCCCGGCTTCATGGTCGGCCGGGATGCCGAGGCCGCCGGCACGTTGCGCGAAGGCATGCGCAGCGTCTTCGTCGGCCTGCAGGCGAGCGTGCCCATGTTCACCGTGGTGGTCCGCAAGTGCTACGGGATGGCCGGCATGGGGGCGACGGACAAGAACGGCCTGGACTTCAAGGTCGCCTGGCCGTCGGCCGAATGGGGCTCGCTGCCGATCGAGGGCGGCGTCGCAGCGGCGTTCCGGCGGGAAATCCAGGCCGCGCCGGATCCTGCGGCTCGCGAGGCCCAGATCGAAGCCGACCTGCGCTCAATGGCCTCGCCGTTTCGCACGGCCGAGGCCTTCGGGGTGGAGGAGATCATCGATCCGCGCGAGACGCGCGCCTACCTTTGCCGCTTTATCGACGCCGCGCAATCGCGGCTCGCAACCAGTGTCGGCCCGAAGCCGAAGTACGGCGTCAGGCCCTGAGGAGCACGAGAATGGATCTCACACACGAAGACGTGCAGCGCATCGTCAAGATCGTCGACGAGGCGGAGCATCTCGAAGAACTCGAACTCGTTTATGGCGATCTGCGCCTGCACCTCAGGCGGCAGGGCTCGGGGGGCGGGCGCCCGGCGCAGGCGTCGCTGCCGCAGGCCGCGCCCGTTGCGGCTCGCCCGGCTGCAGCCCCACCGGCGGCCAAGGGACGGGCCGAGTCGCGTCCCGTCCCCGAAGGCATGGTGGCGATCAAGGCGCCGATGCTGGGTACGTTCTATCGCTCGTCGGCGCCCGGCGAACCCCCGTTCGTGGAGGTCGGACGGCAGGTCAAGGCGGACGACACGGTCTGCCTCATCGAGGTCATGAAGCTCTTCAATTCGATCCAGGCCGGGGTGGCCGGCAAGGTCGCCGAAATCCGCGCCGAAAACGGGGCGCTCGTCGAGTTCGGCGAAGTCATGATCGTCATCGACCCCGATAAGGGCTGATCACGCATGGCCGCGAGGACGCCCATCACGCGTGTATTCGTCGCCAATCGCGGCGAGATTGCCGTGCGCGTCGTGAGGGCGTGCGACAAGCTGGGCATCGAATCGGTCGTCGGCGTTTCCGATGCGGACCGCGACAGCCTCGCCGCGCAGATGGCCACCCGCTCTGTCTGCGTCGGGCCGGCGCGGTCGTCCGAAAGTTACCTCCGACCCGATGCCCTGGTCGCGGCCGCGATGGGCACGGGGTGCCAGGCGGTCCACCCGGGCTATGGGTTCCTTTCCGAACGTGCGCCATTTTCCAGGATGTGTGCCGAGTCGGGCCTGGTGTTCATCGGGCCGTCGCCCTCGGCGATCGAGTCGATGGGGGACAAGATCACCGCGGTGCGCCTGGCGGGTGAGGCCGGTGTGCCGCGGGTACCGGGCTCCGAGCGCATCGAGAGCGTGGAAGACGCGCGGCGCACCGCGCGGGACATCGGCTACCCGGTGCTGCTCAAGGCGTCGGCCGGCGGGGGCGGGCGCGGGATGCGCATCGTGCGAGGCGAAGGGGAGATGGAGGCGGCCATGTCTTCGGCCGCCAACGAGGCGCGCGCCGCCTTCGGCGATGACACCCTGTACATGGAAAAATTCATCGAGCGCGCGCGGCACATCGAGATCCAGGTGCTCGGCGACGGTCATGGGAACGTTCTGCACGTTGGGGAAAGGGAGTGCTCCACGCAGCGGCGGCACCAGAAGCTCATCGAGGAGGCGCCTTCGCCGGTCATCGACCCGCAGTTGCGCGCCGAGTTGGGCGAGGCTGCAGTAAAGCTGGCAAAGCGCGTGGATTACCAGGGGGCCGGCACCATCGAGTTCGTCTACGACGAGGAGGCTCGCCGGTACTACTTCCTTGAAATGAACACACGGATCCAGGTCGAGCATCCCGTTACCGAAATGGTCGCCGGCGTCGACCTGGTCGCCGAGCAGATCCGCATTGCGTCGGGCGAGCCGCTTTCGTTCGGGCAGGCCGACTTGCGGCTGGAGGGCCACGCGATCGAGTGCCGCATCAACGCGGAGGATGCCGAGCGCGACTTCAGGCCCTCGCCCGGGCGGATCACCGAGTGGGTCGCGCCCGCCGGGGACGGGGTGCGCGTGGACACGCATTGCTACCCCGGCTACGTCATCCCGCCTTTCTATGACTCGCTTCTTGCCAAGGTCATCGTCCATGCGCCGAACCGCCCGGCGGCCATAGCGCGCATGCGCGAGGCGCTGGAAAGCTTCGTGGTGGCGGGCGTCCGGACGACCATCCCGTTTCACCAAAAGGTCCTGGCGCACGACGACTTCCAGGCCGGCCAAGTGACCACCCGCTGGGTGGAGGAGAAATTCAATGCCCGCAAGTAAGCCCGCCCCGCTGCCCGGGCGCAAGGTCGCGTTCGTGGACACCACGTTGCGCGACGCCCACCAGAGTCTGTGGGCGACACGCATGACCACGGCAATGATGCTGCCGATCTGCGAGCAGCTGAACCGCATCGGCTATGCGGCCGTCGACCTCATGGGCCTGATCCAGTTCGACGTCTGCGTGCGCTACCTCAAGGAAGATCCCTGGGAGCGCATCCGCCTGGTGCGCGAGCGCATCCGGGACGTCCCGATCAAGGCCTGGATCCGCTCGAACAGCCTGATGGGGTTCGACGTGCTCCCCGACGACGTCAACGCGCTCTGGGTGGAGCGTCTCGCGGCCAACGGCATCGGGATGGTGTGCGCATTCGACGCGCTCGCCGACCTGGACAACATCGTGCCGAACCTGCAACTGGCCAAGCGCCTGGGCATGGGGACCTGCGGCTGCCTGGTGTTCTGCGAAAGCCCCGTGCACACGGACGAATTCTATGCCGCCAAGGCGAAGGAACTGGTCGCGCGCGCCGGAGTCGACTGGATCATGATCAAGGACTCCGGCGGGCTTCTGGGCATCGACCGGGTCCGCACGCTCGTTCCCGCGCTGCGCGCCGCGATCGGCGAGGTGCCGATCAACCTGCACAGCCACTGCCTGACCGGGCTTGCACCGCTCGTCTACCACGAGGGCGTGAGGCTCGGCGTGGAAATCGTCGATACCTCGATCGCGCCGCTCGCCCAGGGGCCGGCGCAGCCGGACACGCAGACGATGGAAGCGAACCTGCGCGCGCTCGGGTTCGACGTGGCGCTCGACATGGAGGCGGTTGCGCAGGTGAGCGAGCATTTCCGCCGCGTAGCCCTCCAGGAGGGCAAGCCGCTGGGCGCGCCGATGGCCTATGACGCGTTCCATTACGAACACCAGCTGCCGGGCGGCATGCTCACCAACCTCAAGTTCCAGCTCGAGACGGCAGGGCTCTCGGACCGCTTCGACGAAGTACTCGAGGAGTGCGCGAGGATCCGTCGCGAACTGGCCTGGCCGATCATGGTCACGCCGTTCGCCCAGCTGGTCGGCACCCAGGCGGTCTTCAACGTGGTGAGCGGGGAACGCTACAAGGTCGTGCCCGACGAGGTGAAGAAGTACGTGCTCGGCTACTACGGCAAGTTGCTGGCGCCGGTTGAACCCGAGGCGCTCGACCGGATCGTCTCGAACGGCTCGTCGAGGATTCCACTCAAGCCGGCGGCGCCGAAGCCGGCGTTGGACGCCTTGCGCAAGCAGTATCCCGGAGCCAGCGACGAGGAGCGCCTTCTCCGGTTCTGCCTGGCCGGCGACCAGGTCGGCGAGATGCGCGCGGCCGGGCCGATGCGCACCGTCTACAGTTTCGAGCTGCCGGTGGTTCGGCTCCTGAAGGAATTGTCCGGCCGCAAGTCATGGCACTACGTGCGTGTGGAAATCCGCAATCCGGGTTCGCCGCAGGCGGCGGGCCGCTGAAATGCGCGAGTCGGTCTGTTTATGCAGGGCGGGCCTGGGCGCAGGCCAGCATCGAGCGAGGAGAACATCATGGCTCTGACCAAAGTCGACACCTCTGCCCGGCCGGACCAGCGGCCGGGTCCGTTCCGCGGCTATGACAAGCGGGACGTGCCCGAACCGGACGGCGAGCTGCTGCGAAGCGGCCCAGACACCCCGCTTGGCGAGTTCCTCAGGCGCTTCTGGCAGCCGGTGTGCCTTTCGGAGCAGATCAAGGACCTGCCCCTGGCGATCCGCATCATGGGCGAGGACCTGGTGGTCTTCCGGGACGGCGGGAAGCGGATCGGCCTTATGCATCGGCACTGCAGCCATCGGGGCGCGTCGCTCGAATACGGGATCGTCGAGCAGCGGGGCATCCGCTGCTGCTACCACGGCTGGCACTACGACATCGACGGAACCTTGCTCGAGACCCCGGGGGAACCCGAAAACCGGCGGCTGCGGGAGAGGATCTTCCACGGCGCTTATCCCGCATTCGAGCGGGACGGGCTCGTATTCGCCTACATGGGACCGCCGGAACTGAAGCCGCAGTTCCCCGTGAGCGAGTCGTACGTGCGGCCCGGCAACAGGATGGTGCCGCTGTCGAACTACTTTCCCTGCAACTGGCTCCAGGTGCAGGACAACATCGCCGATCCCGTCCATACCGCGATCTTCCACAACGGAATAGGGAATGCGGCGTTGCGCGAAAGCGTGTCGGTGACTACGCTGCCCGCAGCCTGGTCGTCCATCCCGGTCATGGAATTCCGCGAAACCGAGGATGGGCGGAGCATGATCGTCGTCCAGTCGCGCCGGATCGACGGCAACGTCTGGGTGCGCATCAACCACTTCACGTTTCCGTCGAATATCGAGATCGGGACGCTGTTCAACGACGGGCGGCGCGAGTTCTACTTTCAGCGCGTGGCCTTCAACCGGTGGGTCGTGCCGCACGACGACGAGAGTTCGAGCGTGTTCGGCTGGCGCCATTTCGATGTCGTCGATCCCGGCAAGGGGGATCCGGCACGCTGCGGGGTCGAGGGTGCGGATTTCCTCGGCGGCCAGGTGGGCGGGCGCCCTTACGAGCAGGCGCAGCGCAATCCGGGCGATTGGGACGCGATCGTCGGCCAGCGCACGATGGCCAGGCATGCGCTCGAGAACTTCGGCACCACGGACGCGGGGGTCGCCATGTGGCGTCGCTTGGTGAGGAAAGCCATCAAGGGGCAGATTCCCGGCGTGCTCCCGCCGCCGATGAAGGAGGGCGAGTTCTACAGCGACCCGCAACGGACGTACTGCCAGGATACCGTCATGCCGATCGTTGCCCGGCCTACTGAAGAGGAGGACAAGGCGATGGTCCGGGAAATCACCGGGAAGGTCATCGATATCGTTCTCGCGGGCGACGAGTACCCGGCCGGTGCCCAGCGGGATGCGGCCATCAAGGGTCGGCTCGAGGCCCTCCACCAGCAGTACGCGCAAGAATGACGACGCCGGCGCCCGCGTCCAATCCGGACGTCGCATCGAAAGCGTCGCGAGGAGGGGTGGAGGCGCTCTCGGAGTGGCGCCGCCGCTTCTTCTCCGTCCTCGAAGCCGTGCTGTTCGTCCACGTTGTCGCGCTGCTCGCCCTGATCGTGCTGCAGGTGTTTACCCGCTACGTCCT
Organism: uncultured Bordetella sp.; assembly: GCA_964599095.1. Taxonomy (GTDB): domain Bacteria; phylum Pseudomonadota; class Gammaproteobacteria; order Burkholderiales; family SG8-39; genus SZAS-79. Next base: position 212,418 of record CAZREB010000005.1, on the reverse strand, counting down.
GCAGGCGGGGGTCACCTGGACCGAGGAGGTTGCGCGGATGATCCTCGTCTGGACCGTGATGCTGGGCGCGGCGATCGCAATGGATCGCAACGAGCACTACGTCATCACCGTTTTCTCGGCAAGGTTCGGCGGCAGGCTGAGGCTCTGGGTGCTCCTCGCGACCAATGTTCTGGGCCTGCTGTTCCTCGTCGCCCTCGCGTATTACGGAAACCTGTACATGGCGGCGAACATGAAGACGACGTACGTCGCGACGGGCGTGTCGCGCGGGTGGGTCTACCTGGCCTTGCCCGCGGGCGCCGCAATCATGGCCGGCAGCCTATTGATGCACTCGATCGAGGCGCTGATCCGGGGCTCGGCCCCCCAGGTCGTAGTCGTCGCGCCGACGCTCGACGTATGAGGACGCCATGAACTGGGTCGTACTGGGACTGATGGTGGTGCTGTTCTTCTCGGGGATGCCGATCGTCCTGGCGATCGGCTTCTGCTCGCTGGTCTACCTGCTGTACGTGGCGGACGTGCCGCTGTCCATCATCCCGCAGCAGACGATCGCCGCCGTGGATACGTTCCTGCTGCTTGCCATCCCGATGTTCGTGCTCACGGGGGCCCTGATGGGCGAGAGCGACGTGACCAAGCGCCTGGTGCGCTTTTCGCAAAGCCTCGTCGGCTGGGTGCGCGGCGGCCTGGCGCAGGTCAACGTGATGACGAACATGATCATCTCGGGGATCTCGGGATCGGGCCTGGCGGACGCCGCCGCGACCGGCAGCGCCCTGATACCCGTGATGAAGAAGGTCGGTTACGGTTCCGCGTTCTCCGCGGCAGTGACGGCCTGCGGGTCGACCGTCGGGCCGATTATCCCGCCATCCATCATCATGGTGGTGATCGGCGGCTTGACCAGCATTTCCATAGGCCGGATGTTCCTGGGCGGGGTGGTTCCCGGCGTCATCCTGAGCTTCATGTTCGGGCTGGTTTGCTATTTCGTGTCGCGCCGCCGGAACTATCCGGTAGAGGCCCGCTTCTCGCTGGCCGAAGCATTCCTGAGCTTCCTGTCCGCGCTGCCGAGCCTGGGCCTGCCGATCATCATCATCGTGGGGATCCTTTCAGGCGTGTTCACCCCGACCGAGTCGGCCGGTGTGGCGGCCGTCTATGTGATCTTCCTCGGCTTGTGCTACCGGACGCTCACCTGGAAAACCTTCTACCGAGGCGTGGTCGAAACCGGCGTGATCTCGGGAACGGTGCTCTTTGTCGTGGGGATTTCAGCCGTTTTCGGATGGATCCTGATCGCCGAAAACGCCGGAGACGGCGTCGTCAAGCTCCTCAAGGGGCTGACGACCGACCCGAAAATGATGATGCTCCTCGTCACCGGCTTCCTGCTCGTGCTCGGCTGCGTGATGGAGGTGCTGGCGATCCTGATCCTCACCGTGCCGATCCTCATGCCGATCGTGGAGGCGACCAAGATGGACCCGGTCTACTTCGGCGTAATAGCGACGATCGCGCTTGCGACCGGATTGGTGACGCCCCCGTTCGGACTCACCATGTTCATCGTGTGCAAGATGGCCAACGTGAGCATCGAGGAGTTCGCGCGGGAGTCGATCCCCTTTTTCGTTTGCATTGCCGTGGCGCTCGTCCTGTTCATTTATTTTCCGCAACTGGTGCTATGGCTGCCTGACATGCTGATGCCGGAGCGGAAGTGACGAGGGTTTAGTTCCCCGGGGCATCCGCGCCCGGGAATTCGCGCAGTCGAGTTGTACAACAGGAGGAGCAAAAAGTGACGAATCAATCGATGCTTAAGTTGAAGAGTTCGGTCTTCGCGAGCCTGGTGGCGGCCGTGATCGCCTCGCCCACGGCGATGGCGCAGGATGACCTGCCCGCGCTCAAGATGCGCGTGACCAATTCCTATCCCCCGGACATGCCGGTCGGTCGTGCGATGGATCTCTTCGCCAAGCGGGCCGGTGAACTTTCGGGCGGCAAGATCACGATACAGGTGTATCACTCGGGCAAGCTTTATACCGAGGACAAGTCCATCCAGGCCGTCCTGGACGGCACCGCGGACATGGGCATGGCCAGCATGGCCAACCATGGGCCGTTTACGAAGGTATGGCAGGTGCTGGAAACGCCGTACCTCCTCGACAAGAAACAGTTGCGTACCCTGGTGATCAACGGCGACATCGGCAAGGAGTTGAAGGCCGCGGCCGAAAAGGACGGCTTGCGGCCGATGATGATCTTCGAGACCGGCGGACATCGAGTCGTCGGGGGACAGAAGCCCATTCACACCCCGGACGATGTCAAGCAGATGAAAATCCGGGTGCCGCAATCGCCGGTGCTCTTGTCGTTCTATCGCGCCGCGGGCGCGAACCCAACGGTGGTTCCGTGGGGCGAGACCTACCTCGCGCTCGCGAACAAGACGGTGGACGGCGTGGACGCGAACATGGCCTCGTGGCCGCTGGGCAAGCTGTGGGAAGTGACCAAGCATGTGTCCACGATCTTCTGGTCGCCGACGGCGACGCTTACCGATGTCAGCGTCAAATGGTGGAACGCGCGTACCCCGAAGCAGCGCGCGATCCTCGAGCAGGCAGCACGCGAAGCCGAGGTGTTTTCCATGAAGGCCGAGGACGACAACGAGAAGGTGCTGCGCGAACAGCTGACCAAGAACGGCATCACGTTGTACGACCCCAAGCCTGCGGAAATCGCGGCATGGCGCAAGGTCGGCATGTCGATCTGGCCGGCCATGCCCGGGGTGGACCAGGCGCAGCTGCAGCGGATCAGCAAGGCAGCGCAAGCCGTCAAATGAGCGGCAGCTCGTTCGCGGGCCGCGTCGCACTTGTCACGGGCGGCGCGGCCAGCATCGGCCGCGCCATTGCGCTCGATCTCGCCCGGCGCGGGGCGGCCGTGGCGATTGCGGACCGTAACGGCGGGGGTGCCGCCGGTGTGGCCTCCGAGATCGGCGCCGCCGGCGGAACGGCCATGGCAATCGAGGTCGACATGCTCGATGCCGGGGCCGTCGAACGTGCGGTCGGGGAAATCGGGGCGCGGCTCGGGCCTGTCGATGCGCTTGTCAACAATGCGGGCATGCTCGGCCCGATTGCCCCTCTCTGGGAGACGACAGACCAGGACGTGATGGCCGTGTTCGACCTCAATGTGCGCTCCGTTTTTTCCTGCACCCGAATCGTGGCCAGGCAGATGATGGCGCGGCGCAGGGGGGCGATCGTCACCATCGCCTCCATCGCCGGCAAGGAAGGCCCGAAAAATATCTCGGTCTACGCCGGTTCGAAGGCCGCGGTGATCGCCTTCACCAAGTCGTGGGCCAAGGACCTGGCGGACTACGGGGTGCGGGTGAACTGCGTGTCGCCGGCCCTCGTGGGCTCGACCGGCATGCATGCGCAGATGCCCGCGGGCTATAGCGCAGACTCGATCGGGCGGATCCCGATGGGGCGTCCCGCGGAACCCGCCGAAGTCGCGAACGTCGTGGCGTTCCTCCTTTCCGACGAATCGAGTTTCGTCACCGCGGCGTGCTACGACGTCAGCGGCGGGCGATCGAGCTACTGATGGTTTTTCCAGAATCGGCCGGCCTGCCGGCCGCCACCGAGATAAAAAGTCTTCACGACCTCACCGGCAAGGTCGCGCTCGTCACCGGGGGCGCTTCCGGGTTGTGCCGGGCCATCGCTTGGGGCTTCGCCTGCTACGGCGCGGACGTTGCGCTGGTGGACCGCGACGCTTCCGCGGCGTCGCAATGCGCAAAAGAGATGGCGGCGGCTTCGGGGCGGCGAGTGCTCGCGTTCCGCGCCGAGGTCAGCGAGGAGGCGGAGGTGGAGGCTGCGGTGGCGGACGCCGTCAAGGCGCTCGGGCCGATCGGGATTCTCGTCAATGGCGCCGGACACAACATCCGCAAGCCGCTCATCGAGTTTTCGCAGGCCGAGTTCGATTCGCTGCTGCACGTCCATGTGCGCGGGGCCTTCCTGTTCTGCAAGGCCGTGGGGCGCGGCATGCAGGCGCGCGGCGGGGGTTCGATCATCAATATTGCGTCGATCGCAGGGCACGTGGGCATCCGGGAGGTCAGCGCCTATTCGGCCGCGAAAGGGGCCCTGGTCCAGTTGACCCGGACCCTGGCGCTCGAGATGGCGCCGCATGGCGTGCGGGTCAACGCGCTCGCCCCCGGCTATATCGATACGCCGCTGACGCGCCAGCACCCGGAGAGCACGCGCCGCCGGATCGAGCAAGGCACGCCGCTCGGGCGCTTCGGCCACCCCGCCGACCTTGTCGGGCCGGCGGTATTCCTCGCCTCCGAGGCCTCCCGGTTCGTGACCGGAAGCTCGCTCATCGTCGACGGCGGCTGGACGGCGCAATAGATGATCGTTGACTGGTTCGACGCCGGCGCCGGGCGCTATCCCGAAAGCCGGTGCATCGAGGACGGCCGGGTGGGCCTGCGGTACGCCGAGGCGAAGTCGGCGACGCAACGCATCGCCCGCGCACTGCATGCGTCAATCGGCGAGCAGGGCCATGCAGGCCTGTATTCACCCAATTGCAGCGAAGGGCTGCTCGCGGCGCTGGGCACCTTCCGTGCGGGCACGCCCTACGTTCCGCTAAACGCGCGCGACGGCGTGGACGACAACGGTTGGTTCCTCGATTTCGCCGAATGCGAGCTGCTGTTCCTGCATTCCTCTTTCGCGGGTCACCTGCCGCGGCTGCGCGAACTCGCGCCGCGGCTGCGCGAGTTCGTATGCCTGGACCGCGATCTGCCGGGCCTTCCGTCGGTCATGACCTGGAGCGCCCGGCACTCGGACAGTCCCCTCGACTTGCGGCGTGGACCGGACGAAGTCGCCATCATCAAGTCGACCGGCGGCACCACGGGCCGGCCCAAGGGGGTGCTCCAGACCCACCGCGCCCTCGAGGAGATGTACCGCCTGATCGTGGGATGCATGCCCCCGCGCAAGCCCCCGGTCCACCTGGTGGTGGCGCCTTTCACGCACGCCGCCGGTGCGATCGCCTACCCGCTGATGAAGCACGGGGCCCGCCAGATCCTCATGGAAAAGGCCGATCCAGGCCGGATCCTGGACACCATCGAGCGCGAGCGGGTGACTTACCTTTTCCTGCCGCCGACGGTCATCTATCGCCTGCTGGCGCATCCGGAGGTTCGCCGCCACGACTACTCTTCGCTCGAGTACTTCGTCTACGGCGCCGCGCCGATGTCCGTAGACAAGCTGCGCGAGGCGATCGATGTCTTCGGGCCCGTGATGGCGCAGTGCTTCGGCCAGGCGGAAATCCCGCTGATGTGCACCTACCTTTCCCCGCAGGAGCATCTCGTCGGCGACGACGCCGCGGGTCTTCGGAGGCTGGCGTCCGCCGGCCGTGCCACCGACGGCACGAGCATTGCGATCATGGACGACGAGGGCAGGCTGCTCGGCGCCAACGAACGGGGGGAGATCGTTGTTCGGGGTGCGCTGGTCACGCCCGGCTACTTCAGGAATCCCACGGCCTCGAGCGAGGCGATGAAGCATGGGTGGCGCCATACCGGCGACATCGGGTACCTCGACGATGCCGGGTACCTCTATATCGTGGATCGCAAGCGCGACCTGATCATAAGCGGCGGCTTCAACGTCTATCCGGGCGAGGTGGAGCAGGTGCTGTGGTCACATCCGGCGGTGCAGGATTGCGCGGTCATCGGCGTGCCGGACCCCGACTGGGGGGAAGCGGTGAAAGCCGTGATCGAGCTCAGGTCCGCCTGCACGGTGACCGAAGCCGAAGTGCTGGCCTTCTGCCGCGAGCGCCTGGGGCCCATCAAGACGCCCAAGTCGGTGGAGTTCTGGCCCGACCTGCCTCGCTCGAGCGTCGGGAAGGTGCTGAAGCGGGACATCCGCGCGAAATTCTGGGCCGGCCACGAGCGGATGGTTTGAAGAGCCGGCGGCGGGTGCTCGCTCATTGATTCAAGACAACACTGCACGACGCCATTGAACGTTCGCGAACGTGCGTGGTCGGTTGAGTCGGTTGCCGCCTTGCTTGACCTGCCTTTCAACGACCGGCAATCCCGAGGCGCAATCGGATCGCGCACTCATGGACAGGCTTGGGTTGGTCGCACTCGCATAGCACCCGCATGGGGCTTTCGAACGGCTGTCGCCGACTGCCGGTGTCAGGTGCTATGGTTCGCGAAGCGGCGTCCCGCCAACATTTCGCACTGCACAAGAGAGGGATAAAAAATGACAACATGGAGACAGGCCCTGCGCATCGCGTTGGGTGCAACGGCCGGTGTGGCAATGACCGTCATCGCCCACGCGGAAGTCGACGAAGTGAAACTGGTGTCGCAGTACGGCATCGGCTACATGCAGCTCACGCTGATGAAGCAGGAGAAGCTGGTCGAGAAGCACCTGGCGAAAGCCGGGCTGCAATCCAAGGTCACCTGGGCCAAGGTGGCCGCGGGCGCCGCGGCGAACGATGCGCTGCTTTCGGGCAACCTGCATTTCGCCTCGGGCGGCACCGGCCCGGCGCTGATCCTGTGGGACAAGACGCGCGGCAACCTCGACGTGCGCGGCGTGGCGGCGCTCTCGTCGATGCCGAACCTGCTGATCACGCGCAACCCGAAGGTCAAGTCGATCCGCGACTTCACCGACAAGGACCGGATCGCGATGGCCGGGGCCGGCTCGTCGGTGCAGACCACCTACCTGCAGATGGCGGTAGCAAAAGAGTACGGCATCGAGAACTACAAGAAGCTCAATCCCCTGATGGTCGGCCTGCCGCACCCGGAAGGCCTGCGCGCCCTGCTCTCGGGAACCGGCGAGATCAACGCGCAGTTCACCTCGCCGCCCTTCCAGAACTACGCCCTGGAGAATCCCGGCATCACGACGGTGCTCAACTCGTATGACGTCATGGGCGGGCCGAACACCTTCCTGATGGTCTGGGCGACGAACAAGTTCCGCGAGGCCAACCCGAAGACCTACAAGGCGGTGTTCGATGCGATGAAGGAGGCGACCGCCTCGATCAACGCCGACAAGAAGCGCGCGGCCGAGATCTACGTGCAGGAAGGCGGCGGCAAGGATTCGGTCGACAAGATCCTCAAGATCATGAGCGACCCGCAGGTCCACTACACGATGTCGCCCGAGAGGCTGCTGCCGTATGCGCAGTTCATGCACCAGGTGGGCACGCTCAAGAACAAGCCGGCCAAGTGGCAGGACCTGTTCTTCCCGGAGCTTCACGACCAGCCCGGAAGCTGAGCCGGCGAATGGTGCGGGAGCATTGCACGGGACGGCCATGACCGCCGCTGGCGCCGGCCTGCCCGTTTCCGGCGGGCCGCTGCTCCGCGTCGACGGGGTGACGCTGCAGTACAAGACCCGCGAGCACCTGGTCACGGCCACGTATCGCGTCAGCTTCGACGTGCACGCCGGCGACCGGTTCGTGCTGCTCGGGCCGTCGGGCTGCGGCAAGTCGACGCTGCTGAAGGCGGTCGGCGGCTACCTGAATCCGGTCGAGGGCGAGATCGCGCTGAAGGGCAAGGCGATCTCGAAACCCGGCCCGGACCGCGTCATGGTGTTCCAGGAATTCGACCAGCTGCTGCCCTGGAAGACGGTGAGGCAGAACGTCGTGTTTGCACTCGAGGCTTCGGGCCGCTTGCGCGGCAAGGAGGCGCAGGACCGGGCCATGGCGTACATAGAAAAGGTCAACCTCGCGCGTTTCGCCGACTCCTTCCCGCATACCCTCTCCGGTGGCATGAAGCAGCGCGTCGCGATCGCGCGCGGCATGGCCATGGAGCCGGACATCCTGCTGATGGACGAGCCGTTTGCCGCGCTCGACGCACTCACGCGCAGAAAGATGCAGGACGAGTTGCTGCAGCTCTGGGAAGACACGCGTTTTACCGTGCTGTTCGTGACTCATTCGATCCCGGAGGCGGTCCGGATCGGCAACCGCATCCTGCTGATGTCGCCGCACCCGGGGCAGGTGAAGGCCGAATTGAACAGTGACGGCGACGACAGCGTCGATGCCGCGCTCGGCACCACGCTCTCGGAACGCATCCACAAAATGCTGTTTGCCGACGCGGTCGAAACCGAGGAGGCCGGAATGAAGGAGGCGGGAATGAAGGTGCATCATGGCGACGCCTGACTCGCCGGTGGCCCGCGCGGAGTACGTCCGCGAGCAGGTCAGGGAGCAGAACTTCGGCGTCGTGCGCAAACCGCTCACGGCCTGGGAGCGGATATGGGGCCGGTCCATCGTGCGCAAGGCGGTGATCCTGCTGGTGCTCGCCGGGCTGTGGCAGGCCTACGCGGCGCATCTCAACAACACGCTGCTGGTGCCGACTTTCCTGTCGACGGTGCAGTCTTTCGTGAGCCATGCGATCACCGGCGAGCTGCCGGCCAAGGCCTGGGTGTCGATCAAGGTGCTGCTGCAGGGTTATGCGATCGGCCTGGCGCTGGCGCTCGTCTTTGCGGTGCTGGCGGTGACTTCACAGGTCGGCAACGACCTGCTCGAGGCACTGACGGCGATGTTCAACCCGTTGCCGGCGATCGCGCTGCTGCCGATTGCGCTGATCTGGTTCGGGCTGGGCAACCCCAGCATCGTGTTCGTGCTCGTACACGCCGTTCTCTGGCCGGTCGCGCTGAACACGCATTCCGGGTTCCTGTCGGTGTCGAATACGCTGCGCATGGTCGGCCGCAACTACGGGCTCACGGGCGTGAGCTATGTCTGCCGCATCCTGGTGCCTGCGGCCTTCCCGAGCATCGTCACCGGCCTCAAGATCGGCTGGGCTTTTGCGTGGCGCACGCTGATCGCGGCCGAACTGGTGTTCGGCACCAGTTCCGGATCCGGCGGGCTCGGCTGGTTCATCTACGAGAACAAGAACACGCTCGACATCCCGTCGGTGTTCGCGGGCCTGTTCAGCGTGATCATCATCGGCCTCATGGTCGAGAGCCTGATCTTCCGCGTGCTCGAAGAGCGCACGATCAGGAAGTGGGGCATGCACCTTCAATAGGGAACGACCATGAGCACATTCAAGCAGCTTGTCGCCGTCATCGCTTGCGCGATCCTCGCAGGCTGCGCGACCCAGGGTGCGCCGGGAGCGTCCAGCGGCCTGTACACATTCGGATTGTTCGGCGACCTCGCCTACCGGCCCGAAAACGAAGCGAACCTGCAAAACGTGCTCGACGAGATGAATGCAACTAAGCTCGCATTCGCCGTCCACGTCGGGGATCTTGGCGCACCGCGCTTCGGATCTTGCTCGGATGCATTGTGGGCGCGTCGCAAGGCGCAGTTCGACGCATCTGCGAATCCCATGATCTACACGCCCGGCGACAACGACTGGACCGACTGCCATGACAAGCAGGGCGTGCCGGGCGGCAATCCGCTGGAGCGCTTGTCTAGCCTGCGGGCATTCTTCTTCCAGGGCGAGCGTTCGCACGGCCGCCGCACGATCGACCTGGCCAGGCAAAGCCAGTCCCCGGATCCGGTGCTTGCGAAGTACCGCGAAAACGTTCGGTGGACCGGGGGCGGGGTCACGTTCATCACGCTGCATGTGGTCGGCAGCAACAACGGTCTCGGATACTCCGCCGCGAGCGATGCGGAGCACGCAGAGCGCGAACGCGCCAACCTGCAGTGGATTCGCGAAGGATTTGCCGCGGCCAAGGCGAACGGGAGCCGGGCGCTGATGATCATCCAGCAGGCGAACATCTTTCCCGACGTGATCCCGTTCCCGGGCAAGCTCGGGACCGGAACGGACGCGCTGCGTGCCGCGCTCGAAGCGGAGACGATCGCCTACGGGAAACCCGTCGTGCTCGTGAACGGCGACAGCCATTTCTTCCGGATCGACAAGCCGCTCGGGCGCAAGCCGAACGTCCCGGCGATCGAGAATTTCACGCGCGTGGAAACCTTCGGCCAGCCGAACCACCATTGGCTGCAGGTATTCGTCGACCCGGAAGACCCGAACGTGTTTTCTTTCCGGCAGCGGATCGTCGCGGCGAATGTCATGAAACGCCCGTAGGCGGGCTGGACTCGCCGCGTCAGCCCGTGCCTCTCGACATTCCGGGGCGCAACCGGACCCGGCGCGCACCCGGAATCCCGAGTTGCGGGTGCAGCTTCCCGGCCAGCCCCCACGCCGTGAGCAGGGCGAGCCCGAACCACGCGAAGATGCCGGCCACCGGGATGAAGTGCAGCGCCACCCAGGCGAATGCCGGGCTCAGGATGCCCGACACGTCGCGAAAGCTCGAATAGACCGCCGACATCTCGGCGCGCTGTGAAGGCTTGACCGACATCATGAAAGGCAGGCCGGCGCAGACGTCCAGCAGGATCAGAAAATACGCTCCCAGTACCAAAAGGGCCACGGTCACCCAGGGGAGCGGCGAAGCCAGCGATGCGAGGATGAAGCAGCAGGCGGCGGCCAGGAAGCCGGTGCGCACCGCCTCGCGCACCGATCGCCGCTGCATCCAGCGCAGCATCAGCGGCGCAAGGAACAGGCCCATGTTGGCAAGCGACATCGCGGTGCCGCCCACTTGCTCGCCCAGGCCGTTTTGCACGGCGAAGATCCCGACATAGACGATGTAGACCCACCACCCGCAGGACCGGATGACTGTGAACGCCCAGCCGGCGACCAGCCGGGGCTGCGAAAAAAAGCGGAGCAAGTAGGTCAAGGGCCGGGCCGCGCTCCGGGCGGCGATGACCCGGCCTTCGCCGATGCGCAGATGCCAGAACACGCCGAGCAGCGCGCAAGCCATGATCCCGATCACCACGAACGGCGCTTCGGGCCAAACGCCCAAGAGCCAAACTCCCGAGACCGGACCGAGCGACCAGCCAAGACCGGCGTACACCAGGCGCACGGTTTCCAGGCGCCCTAAATCCATCTTGCCGATGTGGTCCAGCACGTAGGCGTTGAAACAGACGAAGACGATGGCGGTTCCCATCGTGTGGCACAGCAACGCCGCCGTCACCGCTTTGCCGCCGGCGTATCCAAGGACGGCAGAGGCCACATAAAGCAGCGCGCCGGTCGTGTACGTCCAGCGGCGCGGGATGCGGCGCGCAAGCAGCGGCAGCGCAAGCGTGGTGAGGAGCGAGCACACCCCCACGCCGAAATACAGTTGCGCCACGGTCGTCGCATCGGCCCAGACGCGGTACATCACCAGCGGGTAGACCGCGAGCGCGGTGCCCCGGACGAACGCCTCGATTCCCGAGAGCAACGCAAACGCGTGGACGCCGGGCCCGGCGCGCGGGTGCGTGGGCTTCGAATGCATCGCTCGGAGTATCACATTAATCGGAAAAGCCGGCGCAAGAGCCGGCGCGGGGCGCCGGTGCGGCCGCAGCGTTTCGCGGGGCGCATTGAGTTCCGCCCGCGGCGCGCACACACTGGCGCCTCCGGGCGGCTGACGCCCGGCCCGTACACTCCGAAACCGAAACCATGAAGACCACCACCTCGCAGACCGCCGCACGCTTTCTTCTGGACGGCTTGTCGGAAGCCGGCATCGAGTACCTGTTCTGCAATTTCGGCACCGACCACGCGCCGATCATCGAGGAGATGGCGCGCATGGAGGCCGCCGGCCTGCCGTACCCGAAGACCATCCTCTGCCCGCACGAGAACACCGCGATGCACATGGCCGGCGGCTATGCCCTCGCCACGGGGCGCGGCCAGGGCGTGATGGTGCACGTGGATGTGGGCACCGCGAACGCGGCGATGGGCATGCACAACCTCTTTCGCACGCGATTGCCGGTGATGCTGATGGCCGGCAAGGCGCCATATACCAGCCTGGGCGAGCTGCCCGGTACGCGCGACGACTACGTGCACTTCGTGCAGGAGCCGATGGACCAGGGCAGCATCGTGCGCCCGTTCGCCAAGTGGGAATACACGCTGCCTTCGGGCGCCGTGGCCAAGGAGACGGTGCGCCGCGCGCACACGCTGATGCAGAGCGACCCGCCCGGGCCGGTGCACCTCCTGTTCGCGCGCGAAACGCTCGCCGAGCACTGGCAGCCCGAGGCGATCCGCTCCTACCCGGAGTCGACGCATGCGCCGCAGCGCCTGGGCGGCATCGACCCGGCGCGCGTCAAGGCGCTGGCGGCCCGATTGATGAAGTCGGAGCGCCCGATGCTGGTGACCGGCTACGGCGGCAGGAGCACGCGTACTTCGGATGCGATCGAAAGGCTCTCGCGCCTCGCCGGCGTGCGCGTGTTCGAGAATGCGCCGGTGATCAACATCGGGCGCGAGTTCGAAGGCTTTGCGGGCTTCCGGGTCGCGGACTTCCTGCCGAAAGCGGATTTCGGGCTCATGGTGGACACCGACGTGCCGTGGATCCCGCGCGATACCGCGCCGCACCCGGACGCCTGGTGGGCGCATATCGACATCGACGTGATCAAGAAATCGATCCCGATGTGGAGCTTCCCGGCGCAGGAGCGGATCGAAGCCGATGCAGGGCAGGTGCTCGAGCAGCTTGCCGATGCGGTGGTTGCAACGGCGGATGCCTCCTTCAAGGCGGCGGCCGCGGCGCGCTGGAAGGCGATGGAGGCCGAATTCGCCGCGCGCAGGAAGAAGACGGCCGGCCTCGCCGCAGACCCGGGCGTCGAGGGCGCGATCAACCCCGACTATTTCGCCTCCGAACTCGGCAAGCGCCTCGACCCGCAGGACACGATCCTCTCCGAGGCGGTGACCAACAACCCGGTGTTCGCGCGGCAGGTGCCGCGCCCGGTGGCCCGCACGATGATCCGCCACAGCGGCAGCGGCCTGGGCGCCGCCGGCGGGCTCGCGCTCGGGGTGAAGCTTGCACGGCCGCGGCACCGCTCGGTTCACATCGTCGGCGACGGCGGGTTCTACTTCGGCAACCTCGACTCGGTGTTCGCCGTCTCGCGCGAGCACCGGCTGCCGATCTTCAGCATCATCGTCGACAACACCGGCTGGAACGCGGTAAAGGACGCCACTTTGCGCGTCTACCCGAATGGAACGGCGCTGGAGCGCGATGCCTTCCAGTCGCGACTGCCGCGCGGCATGGAGTTCTCCAAGCTCGCCGCGGTCAGCGGCGCCTACGGCGAATGCCTCGCCGACCCGGCCGACACCGGCGCCGCGATCGAGCGCTGCCTCGAGGAGGTGCAGGCCGGACGCAGCGCGCTGCTGCACGTCAGGGTCACGCCGATCTGAGCCGGGGCATGGCCCGGGCCTCTTCCATAGCGTTCGCAATCCCGCCGGACGAAGCGTGCGTGCTCGGGCCGGCGCTGCGGCGCCAGGCGCGCGAGCGTGGCGCCCAGGTCTTCGTACGCTTTGCCGAAGGCGGCGAATGGACTTATGCGCAAACGCTGGCGCACGCCGAGCGCTGTGCTGCCGGCCTTGCGCGCCTCGGCGTGCGCCGGGGCGACAGGGTGTTCGTGTGGCTGCCGAACTGCGCGGACCTGTTGCGCGTCTGGTTCGGCCTCAACCTGCTCGGCGCCGCAATCGTGCCGGTGAATACCGCCTACAAGGGCGCGCTGCTTGCACATGTTGCCGCGCATTCGGAGGCATCGCTCGCCGTTGTCCACACGGGGCTCGCGTCACGATTCGAGGCCGGCGCCACCGGTGCGCTGGAGCGTGTCGTGATCCTCGGCGGCAAGGGCACGCTGCCGGCCGGGATCGAAGCGCTGGACGCGACTACGCTCGACGCCGATCCCGGCCCCGAACTGGCTGGTGTGCACCTGCATCCGTGGGACCTGCAGGCGGTCGTTTACACCTCAGGCACCACCGGCCCTTCGAAAGGCGTGCTGACTCCGTACCTGCACCTCGCGCAGATGGCGGTGGCCGGACGCGAGATGTTCACCGCCGCCGACCGCCGGCTGGTGAACCTGCCGCTGTTCCATTCCGGCGGGCTGCTCGGCGTCTACGGGATGCTGCTGGCCGGCGGGTCGATCGTGCTGGCCGAGAGTTTCAACACCGCCACCTTCTGGCAGACGGTCCGCGAGACCGGCGCCACCACCTGCACGCTGCTCGGCGCGATGGTGGCCTTCCTGATGAAGGCGCCGCCGAGCCCGGCCGACCGCGACCATGGCCTGCGCATCATCTCGCTGGTGCCGCTGCCCGAGGGCGCGCCGGAGTTCGCCCGGCGTTTCGGCGTGACCGTCTATACCAACTACAACTCCACGGAGACGAGCAATACGCTGGTCTCCGGCCCGAACCCGGCGCGCGCCGGCCTGTGCGGGCGGCCGCGGCCGGGCGTCGAAGCGCGACTCGTGGACGCGAACGACATCGAGGTGCCGGCGGGCGAGGTGGGCGAACTGATACTGCGCACCGACCTGCCCTGGGCGCTGACACCAGGGTACAGCGGCGACGCCGAAGCCACCGCACGCCTGTGGCGCAACGGCTGGCTGCACACCGGCGACCTCTTCAGGCGCGACGCGAACGGCGACTACTACTTCGTCGACCGCGGCAAGGACGCGATCCGGCGCAGGGGCGAGAACATCTCGTCGCACGAGGTGGAGGCCGAATTGCTGGCGCACCCGGCGGTGCGCGAGGCCGCGGTGGTCGCGGCCGCGAGCGAACTGGGCGAAGACGAAGTGCTCGCGATCGTCGCGCCGCGTCCCGGCGCCGTCATCGATTGCGCGGAGCTGCTCGAATTCCTGCGCCCGCGCATGGCGCACTTCATGCTGCCGCGCTACATCCGCGTGGTGGAGGAGTTGCCGCGCACGCCGACCCACAAGGTGCAGAAGTTCGTGCTGCGCGGGGAGGGCCTTGTCCCGGGCACCTGGGACCGCGAGGCGGCCGGGATCGTGGTCAAGCGCGAGAAGATTGCCGGCTGAGCCGCACGGGCACGCCGGCGTGAATCAGGCCGGCTTTCGCTTGTACATCGAGGTCGCTTCGAGCGTGTGGACCACGTCGCCGTGCTGGTTCACCACCTCGCGCACGAAGGTCACGATGCCCTGGTGCGGCTTGCTTGTGGTCTTCTTCTCCTTGACCGTCGCCACCACGTGGATCGTGTCGCCGTGCTTGACCGGCGCATGCACGCGCCACTTGTCCACGCCGAGCATCGCGATGATGGTGCCGTCGTTCAGGCCCATCTGGACCAGCAATCCCGCGGCGACCGCGAAAATCAGCGGGCCGTGCGCGATCGGCTCGCCGTAGGGCTGCTCCCTGCAGAACTCGAAATCCACGTGCGGCGGGTTGAAGTCGCCCGACAGGCAGGCGAAGTTGATGATGTCGGTCTGGGTAATCGTGCGGCGCGGAGAGACGAACACCGCGCCGACCTCGAAGTCCTCGAAATACTTGCCCCGCGGTACGCGTGCAGGTGCATTGCTTTTCATTGCGGTGTCTCCTGGAGCGGGTTGGTAATGGCAGTATTTTGGCAGGAGAGCCAATATCCACGCGGCCTTTGCCTAAAATATGGCAGCATTTACCCGGCCGTGGGGGCCTTACGCGGGCAACTCGCCGGGCAGTGCGAACCGCTGGCGGGTGGTGCAGTAGCGGTTGCCCCAGAGCCGGCCGACCGGCCGGTACAGGGTTTCGCTGACACGGCGCGTCACCGGGTCGATGATGCCTTCGGCCGCGTGCAGCAGCACGATCTCGCCGAACAGGAACACGCGCCCCGGCCCGAGCTCGGTCTTCTCCCGCAGCTTGCACTCGAACGCGGCCGGGGACTCCTTGATCCGCGGGTGCTTCACGCGCAGCGCCGGCACCGGCGTGAACCCGGCCTTGTCGAATTCGGATTCCTCCTCGCCGAACTCGCCGCTGGCAATGTGCATCCCGTTGGCGGTGGCCTCATCGACCATGTTCACGACGAACTCGCCGGTGCGCAGGATATTCTTCGGCGTGTCCTTCATTCCACCGTCCGAGCCGGCGTTGTCGCGGGTGCCGAAGCTGATGATCACCATCGGCGGCTCGTGGCTGACGACGTTGAAGAACGAGAACGGCGCGCAGTTGGCCACGCCGTTCGCGTTGTAGGTCGAGACGAAGGCGATCGGCCGCGGCACGACCAGCCCGACCAGCAGCTTGTAGCGGATGTCGGGGTCGAGCTTCGTGAAGTCCAGGTCCATGGGGGCTCGCCTCAGTGCGAGATGCGGGTCATGAAAGTGCGGTCGCGCGCGGCCAGCATCGGCACGGCCTCGGCCATGTAGGTCTTGAACGCCTGCGTGGCCTGGTGCTGCTGGAACGCGGCCTCGCTCTTGTAGACCTCGTACAGCATGATCCTGTCCGGGTCCTCGGGGCTGACCAGCACGTCGAAGGTGAGGCAGCCGGGTTCCGTTCGCGCGGCAGCAGCATTCGCGGCCAGCTTCTCCATGAAGGCGGCGCGTGTTTCGGGGTGGGTGCGGATATGGACGACGAGGCCGTAGCTCATGCGGGTACCTTCGCGAAGTTGGCGGGGTTCTGCTGGTGCAGCGGTCAGTTGGCCGGCGTGACTTCGACGCCGACCCGCTCGACGATCAGCTTGTAGTGCTCCGGCCGGCGGTGCGCGGCGAGGTTGAACATCGTCTTCCTCAGGTTTTCGCCGTAGGCAAGATCCACGTTGTGGACGATCACCTCGTCTTCCTCGGAGTTGGTCTTGGCGACGATCTCGCCGCCGGGCGACACGATCACCGAGTGGCCGAACATCCGGAAGCCATCCTCGAAGCCGCACTTGGCCACCTCGACCAGCCAGACGGCGTTCTGGAACGCCATGGCCTGCGCCATGATCAGGTGGTGGTGCACGCGCAGCGCCGGCGGCTCCGGGTAGTGCAGGTTTTCGGTCGGCGTGTTGAAGCCGAGCGTGACGATCTCGGCGCCCTGCAGGCCGAGCACACGAAAGGCCTCGGGCCAGCGCCGGTCGTTGCAGATCAGCATGCCGGCGATCATGTCCATGAAGCGGAAAGTGCGGAAGCCCAGGTTGCCGACCTCGAAATACTTCTTCTCGAGGTGCTGGAAGGCCGCGCCTTTCTTGTGGTCCGCATGGCCGGGCAGGTGGATCTTGCGGTACTTGCCGACGATCTTGCCGTCGGGCGCGACCAGGATCGCGGTGTTGAAGCGGCGCTGTCGGCCGTCTTCCTGCGTGAGTTCCGCGTAGCCGATGTAGAAGCCGATGCCGTGCTTCTTCGCCTCGTCGAAGAGCGGCTGTGTCTCGGGCGAGGGCATGCTCGCCTCGAAGAACTTCTTCTCGGCTTCGGCCTCGTCGTCGTACCAGTAGCGCGGGAAGAAGGTGGTGAACGCCAACTCGGGGAAGACCACGAATTTCGCGCCCATGCTCGCGGCTTCGCGCAGCATCTCGACCAGGCGCTTGACGACGGCCGGCCGGGTGTCGGCCAGGTGGATCGGGCCGAGCTGGGCGGCCGCAACGCGGATTTTTCTGCTCATGACGGGGCTCTCAGGGTTTGAGGGGAGTGTTCCAGGCGGACAGCTGCGCCATCTCGGGAATCTGCCGCCCGAGCGGGCGCAGCGGCTCGGAGGCTTCGCGCGGCAGGAATTGCCCCCGGCCGCGTTCGGCCGCGAGCTTGCCGGACTCGACGATGATCGCGCCGCGCGACAGCACCGTGACCGGCCAGCCGGTGAGTTCGCGCCCTTCGTAGGGCGTGTAGCCGGTGTTGTCGTGTACCAGGTCTTTGGTGATAGTGACTTTCTTTTCCGGGTCCCAGATGGCGATATCTGCATCTGACCCGACGGCGATCGTGCCTTTGCGCGGGAAGAGGCCGTAGGTCTGCGCGTGCCGCGCGGAAGTCAGCGCGACGAATTCGTTCAGCGTGATCCGGCCGGCCTTGTAGCCGAACGTGAAGAGCAGCGGCAGCCGCAACTCGATGCCCGGCACGCCGTTGGCCATCTGCTTGAAGGTGGTCTGCTCGCCGTTGGGCAGCTTGCCGCTCGCGTCCATCTTGTAGGGCGCATGGTCGGACGAGTACACCGTGAGCGTGCCGTCCTTGAGCCCGGCCCAGCAGGCTTCCTGGGCGGCCTCGTCGCGCGGCGGGGGCGAGCAGCAGAACGCAGCGCCGAGCACGCCCGGACGGTCGATGTCTTTCGCAGTCAGGAAGAGGTATTGCGGGCAGGTCTCGGCGAACACCTTGACGCCGCGCGCCTGCGCCTTGCGGATCAGGTCGATCCCCTCGGGTGTGGACACGTGCACGATCAGGATCGGGCAGTCGACCACCTCGGCCAGCGTGATCACCCGGTTGATCGCCTCGGCTTCCGAGCTCCTCGTGTGGCAGATCGCATGGTAGCGGGGCGCGACGTTGCCCTGCTTGACCATCCTGCCGCCGAGCCACGAGATGATGCCGTGGTTTTCCGCGTGCACCATCAGCAGCGCGCCGTCGCGTCGCGCTACCGACATCACGTCGAGGATCTGCTCGTCCGCGAGGCGCATGCGGTCGTAGGTCATGAAGATCTTGAACGAGCGGATGCCCTGGCCGATCGCGGCCGGCAGGTCCCGCGACAGCGTTGCCTCGTCCGGGTTGGCGATGATCAGGTGGAAGGCGTAGTCGACCACCGCCTTGGTGCGGGCTTTCTCGAAATAGTCGGCCAGCACCATTGGAAGGGCGTCTTCGCGATGCTGCGCGCAGAAGGGCAGGATCGTCGTCGTGCCTCCGAATGCGGCCGAGACCGTCCCCGAGTAGAAGTCGTCCGCGCACGGAATCGCGAAGGACGAAAGCTGCTCGATATGCACATGGCTGTCGACGCCGCCGGGCAGCACGAGTTTTCCGGTTGCATCGATGGTCTTCGCGCCCGTGAGTCCTTGGCCGAGCGCGGCCACCTTGCCGTCCTTGATGCCGACATCCGCGGCGCGGGTTTCGGTCGCGGTGGCGACCGTGCCGCCGCGGATGACCAGGTCGTGCAGGGCGCCTTGCGCCTGATTTGGCCGAGATGGACTCATCGGCCGATTATGGCCGTCGATCCGGGGACGTCAATAGAAGGATCGATTCGCGCAAGGATCCGGCTAGGGCCGCGCCGACCCCGCGGGCGCGTGACCCGAGTTCTCGACCATGAACCGCAGGATTTCGCGACCGAGCACTTCCTCCCCGGTGTTGAAGTGCATGGCCATCGAGCTATGGTTATGCAATGCCATGCGGATGAATCGGGGCGCCTTCCGGTTCTTTTGGGCCAGCCGCCACAGAAGTTCGGCGCCGTAGATATCGAGCAGAGGGTTCTCGAATTCGGCTATAGCAATCATTACCGGGTGACGACACAGGTGGGCATGGGTCACCGGGGAGCGGATTTCGTACAGCGACTCGTCATCGCCGAAATACGCGCGCACGCCGCGGGCGTTCGGGTTCTCCGGTGAAGCATCGATGCGCAGGCGGCCGCTGATGAGGACCATCCCGCAGAGTTCTGCGCCCGGTTTGGCGGCAATGTTCGGATCGAACGCGTAACCGGCGATATGCGTTGCGCCGGCCGAATGGCCCACCAGGAAGATCTTCGCCGGGTCGCCGCCGTGGCTTGCGGCGTTCTGCTTGACCCAATCCATCGCCGCGTCAAGATCTTCCGCGCCCGCCGGGAAGGGCGCCTCCGGCGCAAGGCGGTACTCGATGTTGATGCCCAGGCACCCCTGGCGCGCAAACCAATACGGGACATTGTCGTAAATTCCATCGGGGACGCTTTTGCTGCCGCGCAAGAAGGCGCCCCCATGCACGAACACCATGACAGGGGCGCGCTCGGCGCCGTCCGGGCGAAATACGTCGAGACGGTGGCGGGCGTGCGGGCCGTAGGCATGCTCCCGCGTTACGGTGACGCCGTCCTTGGGCGAATTCGCGAGGAGTGGGGCATAGGCCGCGAGCACCATATCGCGATACTTCTGGATGTCGGTACCCCACTTCGGGCCGATTTCGGCCATCAGGGCCCGCGCCGCGTCCGGCAACGCGGCCATGGGACGGTCCCCGTTGCCCGTGGAAAGGGCCTGGATAATCCTGGCCCACTGGGCCGGCACGGCTTCGCTCATAGTTTTGTTCGTCTCCGTTGTTTCGACAAATGGCAGCGGGGTATTTTGTCGTTGCGATAGTATAGATGCACACCCAACACGCGCAGGGGAGCAGACAATGGCGAACGCAGTGGCCCGTCATGAAATGGATCCGAACGTCGTCGGGATGTCTCTCGAGGACATCGTGGCGAAATACACCGCCCGATTCAAGGAGCGGCCGGCAAATTGGAATGCTTATGCGGACGCGGCTTTCGAAGGCTGGAAGCGCGCGCGTTACCAGTTCATCGGGAACACCAACGGGGGCACCGAAACCGGGGTCATCCCGCAGGGCGGCATGACACTGTGCATCATGGAAGTGCCGCCGGGCCAGGGCAATGCGCCCCATACCCACGAAATCGAGGAAGTGTTCTTCGTGCTCAAGGGGCAGCTCACGGTGTTTTTCGAAACCGAGGACGGCAAGCGCGTCGAGACGCTGCTGAACGAGTGGGACTGTGCTTCGTGCCCCAAAGGCGTGATCCATGGTTACCAGAACAACACCAAGGAAACGATTTTCATGCAGGTGATGCTCGGCAAGAGCGGCAAGACCGAACTGTTGGGCTACGCCGACCCGAAGCTGTTCGAGAATCGCGGCGCGCATCTGAAGCAGGCGTGAGATGAAGACCTTGCTCAAGGAATCCGTCCGTCCGCTGCTGCGATGTCTCGCACCTTTGGTTCTCGGTGCCGTCTGCGCCGTCGGCGCTTCGTCCGCGCTCGCGCAGGCGTATCCGTCGAAGCCGATCAAGTTCATCGTGCCGTTTCCGGCGGGCGGCGGCACCGACTTCGTCGCACGCACGCTCGCCACCCGGCTTTCGGCAGCATTGGGGCAGTCGATCGTCACTGACAATCGCCCGGGCGCCGCCGGCATGATCGGGGTGGAAGCGGCGGCGCGGTCGCCGGCCGACGGCTACACCGTCCTGATTGCGGGCGTCGGGGAGTTGACCATCAATCCCGGCGTGTACCGCAAGATCACCTACGACACCAACAAGGACTTCCAGGCGATCAGCCTGCTCGCGAAGAATCCTTTCCTGCTCGTGGTCAACCCGAAGCTCCTGCCGGTGACGGACGTGCAAGGCTTCATCAGCTACGCCAAGGCGAATCCGGGAAAGATCAACTACGCTTCGTTCGGCGCCGGAAGCATCGCGCACGTGATAACCGAAGCGTTCACGCAGCGTGCCGATATCAAGCTTACGCACGTGCCTTACAAAGGCGCCGCGCCGGCAGTGCAGGACCTCGTAGGCGGACAAGTAGCGGCGATGTTCGTCGACTTCGGTGCTGCCAAGGGGCATATCGGCTCCGGCGCATTGCGCGCGCTCGCGGTTTCGACCAAGGAGCGGCACCCGGCGCTGCCTTCGGTCCCCACCGTGGCCGAATCCGGCCTCGAGAATTTCGACGCGTTTTCGTGGATCGGCAGCATGGCGCCAGCGGGCACACCCAAAGAGATCGTCTCCCGGTTGAATGCTGAAATCGTCAAGGCCGTTGGCTCGCCGGAGATGCAAAAGCAATTCTCCGACTACGGTGTCCTGCCGATGACGAATACGCCCGAACAGCACACGCAGTTGGTGAAGCAGGAAATCGAGCGCTGGGGCGGCATCGTCAAGAAGCTGGGGCTGTCGCTGGATTAGCCTTTCGCCGAGCGAAGGCTTCGGCCGCGCCGATTGTCGCCGGCTGGCCGGTTCGGCTATAATCCGCCCCCTCGCGCCCATAGCTCAGCTGGATAGAGTACTTGGCTACGAACCAAGGGGTCGGGAGTTCGAATCTCTCTGGGCGCGCCAGCATCATCAACGGCTTACTGAAAAGTAGGCCGTTTTCATTTGGTCTGCCCGAGCGTCAGATTTCGACCCGAAGCGGACGGTCGGACTTTCGGTTAGCAGACGTTGAAGGTTAGTCCGACTGCCGAATTGGATTGTGCGGGGGCGTTGTGCATTGCGTTCTCTCCCTCGGGTGCAAAATCGGAGTCCACGCGAAGAGAAGTCCGCTTTCGCTGCTGCCTCTTACGCCATTTTGGATATCTGGAATTTTTACATCCGTTCCATGATCATCTGAAGATGAGGGTGGGCTTCCGCAGCGCATTTGGCGACTATCCCAAAGCGCTGGTATCGGAAGTTGGGGTTCTTCTTGCTGCAAGCGCGAATTTCTCGACGAGTGGTCCCCGCTTCGGTGCCGTCGTCCACTAGGAGATGCCTATGAATCCGGCTGAGGATCCGTCGAACGGGCGCCCGTGGTTGGCGAATGAGCAGTGGGCTGCGCGGGAAATTGTCTGCCCTAGACCGGTTGGCGCATTCGTCCTGGTATTGGCCTATTTGTTCTTCGGTCTGCCGGGTGCGGCGATCTTCGTCCTTTCCGTCATGCGGGGTGGCCATTTCGGCGAATGGATGCTGAGCTTGACGCTTCTCTGTCTGGCCGCGGGAGTTACGTTTCTTTGGAGACGCGGTAACAAATATGGCGAAAGCGTGTGTCGGCTGATAACCCTTCCGGCTGCCATCGGTGGTTGCCTGCAAGCCGACGTGGAGTGCGCACTACCCCCTGACCCGGCAGTGCCAACGACGATCAGCTTGGTAAATTTCGGCACGAGCGGGCGATCCGAAATCTTGCATTGGCGCGTAGATTCGATGATAGCGAGTAGTCAAATCCCGGCCGGGAGCGGTGGACGAACAACAGTGCCGGTCAGGCTGGAAATTCCGCGACATCCCGATCAGGTGCCGCTCTCCTTCGCCGAGGACAATTTCTGGAGCCGCGGGCGAGTCGGGTGGCGGCTCGAAATCCGGAAAAAGGCGCCGGGAATTGATTTCGTAGCCTCCTTCCTCGTTCCGGTCTTCGATCTTGCGGCCGCGTCTGCTACCGAACAGCCGCAAGGCTGAAGACAATTTAACCCGACCGACAGGCCGAAATCGACTGCGGATTGCAGACATTCGGGCATATGCAAGTCATCAATCCGCCTGGCTTAGCTGAAACCGGTTTGCGTCACGCGGTTTCGCGCTTGTGCCTTGAAGCCGGAACGCCGTTGCGAAGCTGCAATTACGCTCAGCGCCGATTCCTGAGGCTTTTCTCGTTCACGCAGTTGATCAGCGTCCCGTCCTTCAAATACCCATAAGCCGTCTCAATCGCCTTGCGCCGCATGTCGATCATCGAGTCGGGGCTGTAATGCGCGGCGTGCGGGTTGAGCAGCATGCGTCCCCGGATCCACGGCTCGTTCGCCTGCCAGGCGGCCACCAGCGGGTCGTCGAGCGTCGCGGGCTCCTCGGGCAGCGCATCGATGCCGAGCGCGGCGAGACGCCCGGATTTCAGGCCGTCCCTTAATGCGGCCGAATCGCAGATCGCCCCGCGCGCGGTGTTGATGAACCACGCGCCCGGCTTCATTGCGCTCACCGCCGCTGCATCGATCATGCCGCGCGTCTCGTCCGACAGCGGCGCATGTAATGAGATCACGTCGGCCATCCCAAGCAGTTCGTGCAGCGAGCGAGCGCGCCGGTAACCGTACGACAACTCGGTGCCATTCGGCCGGTACGGGTCGTAAAACGCGACGTTCATGCCAAAGGCGCTTGCGCGAAGTGCGGCAGCCGTCCCGATCCGGCCCAGGCCGATGACGCCGAAGCACAGGCCGCGCAGGCGGCGCGCGGTGACGTTGTTCATGTAAGCCCAGCCGGTCTTCAGGTCGGCGCGCAGCGCGTTATCCAGCGCCGCGGTGCCGCGGGCAAGCGTGAGCATTAGAGCGATAGCGGTGTCCGCGACATCGGTGGTGCCGTAGTCGGGCACGTTGCAGACGGCGATGCCGGCCGCGCCGCAGGCCTCAAGGTCCACGGTGTCGAAGCCCACGCCGGAGCGCACGACGATGCGCGCGCGGTGCAGGTGCGGAATCACCTGCGCATTGATCGGCACGCGCGAGACGACGATCGCATCGCACGTCTCCCAGGCGTTGCGTTCGATCGCCTCGAAGGTCGTCTGGCGGGGATTGAGCAGGACGGTGTGCGGGCCGACG
The DNA here is from genome assembly GCA_964599095.1 of uncultured Bordetella sp. Lineage (GTDB taxonomy): Bacteria > Pseudomonadota > Gammaproteobacteria > Burkholderiales > SG8-39 > SZAS-79. The sequence goes on along the minus strand of CAZREB010000005.1, from coordinate 188,631 downwards.
ACCTCGCGTTCTATGTCCTGGTGCCCGGTCCGGCTGTCGGGAAACAGGATGGTGAAGGGCGCTCGGGACTCGGGGGCGGGCTGCGTCACGGTTGGCTCCTGGAGTTGCTTCGCGAATGTTCGACCGAATCCTCGAAGACTAATCGAAACGGCATCCGCGCCCCTTTCCGCGCCGTGAAACAGCGCCTTGAAACAAGCTCATCCGAGCGCTTCCTCGGCTACCATTCGTGCACCAAAGGGGAGCCGCAATGAACAGACGCAACTGGCTGGTGCTTCTTGTATACGCAGCCGCCTGGGCGCTCGCGCCGCAGGCTGCGAACGCCCAGGCGTATCCGGACAAGCCTGTCAGGCTGATCAACCCGAACCCGGCCGGAGGCACCGCGGACTTCCTCGCCCGCGCAGTGGCCGACGAGCTTTCCAAGGGGCTGGGCCAGTCGGTCGTCGTCGAGAACCGGCCGGGTGCAGGCAGCACGGTGGGCACCGAAGTCGGCGCAAAGGCCGCGCCCGACGGGTACACGCTGACGATCACCTCGAGTCCCTTGTTCGGCGTCGTGCCGCTGCTCTACTCCAAGCTGGGCTTCGACCCGTTCAAGGATTTTGTGTCTGTGACGGTGCTGGCGTCGTTCAATAACGTGATCGTCGTCCCCCCCGACCTCAAGGCGCGAAACCTGCAGGAACTGATCGCCCTGGCCCGCGCGGAGCCCGGCAAGCTGACGTATGGCTCGACCGGGAGCGGGACGACGACCCATTTGTCAGGCGAGCTGTTCAAGTCGATGACGGGCACCAACATCGTCCATATCCCCTACAAGGGCGCGCCCCCGGGGCTGAACGACCTGATGGGCGGGCGCCTCTCGATGATGGTGGTCAACATCCCGTCGTCGCTGCCGCTCGTCAAGGCCGGGAAGTTGCGTGCGCTCGCGGTTACCGGCACCCAGCGCGAGAAAGGCCTGCCGGAGGTCCCCACCGTCGAGGAAGCCGGTGTCCCGGGCTACAAGGCCGCCGGGTGGTTCAGCCTGTCGGTCCCGACCGGAACGCCAAGGCCGATCGTCACGCGGCTCAACGCGATCCTCGCGCAGTCGATGAAGACGCCGGAGTTCGCCAAGCGCATGACCGACCTCGGATTCGGCATCGTCGGCGGCACGCCGGAGCAGATGGACGAGATGATCAAGGTCGAAGTGCAGCGCTGGGCGCCGGTGGTGAAGGCTTCCGGCGCAAAAGTGGATTAGGGGCCGCAGGCGGCAATGTCGCACTACCAAGGAAGCTGAACGGGGGAGTCCGAACGATGGGCAAAGTGCTTAGCGCGTCCGAGATCGAGAGCTACCGCAGGACCGGCATCCATTTCCCGCTGCGCGCGTTTTCGACCGAAGAGGCCGGCGAGCTGGCCGCCAAGGCCGAGTCGACCAAGGCGATGATGGGCGGCAAGTTCGCGGGCCGCTACAACCAGAAGCCGCACCTGCTGTTTCCCTGGCTGAACGCACTGATCCGCACGCCGAAGATCCTCGATGCGGTCGAGGACGTGCTCGGCAGCGAGGACATCCTGTGCTGGGCGGCGAGCTTCTTCGCCAAGGGGCCGGGGGACGGCAGCTTCATCTCCTGGCACCAGGACGCAACCTATTGGGGGCTGTCCTCGCCCGACGTGGTGACGGCCTGGGTCGCGTTGACGCCCTCCACCGTGGAATCCGGGTGCATGAAGGTGGTGCCGGGCACGCATCTCAGGCAACTCGAGCACAAGGACAGCTTTCACGAGAAGAACCTGCTGACGCGGGGCCAGGAGATCGCGGCCGAGGTCAACGAAGCCGACGCCGTCAACGTGGTCCTGCAGCCGGGCGAATTCTCGCTGCACCATGTGCTGCTGGTGCATGGCTCGGAGCCCAATCGTGCGGCGCTGCCGCGCATCGGATATGCGATCCGCTACATCCCGCCGCACCTGCGGCAGATCACCGGCGAGCGCGATTGCGCGACGCTGGTGCGCGGCAAGGATCGCTACAACCACTTCGACCATGAAGAGCCGCCGAAGGCCGACATGGACGCGGCGGCCATCGAGCAGCACGCGGGCGTCATCGACGCCAAGACGCGCATCCTCTACCGAGGCGCCAAGAAGCCGGCTCGCAGCGTGGGCTGAAGGCACCTGGCGCGGCTTGATCGCGCGGGCGGCCAATCACGCCGCGTATGATTGGAAGACCCTTTTCAAGAGGAGCAAGGACCCATGGCAAGCCATTCCACCGGTGACGGCGGCATTCCGCCGCGTGATGCGGCACAGCGCGGCTTGAAGCGCGTGATGTCGCTGGGCGGGGCGTACGGCACCCGCAACTACACCGTGAAGGACCTGCGCGACCAGAAGGGCAAGCGCGTGCTGTGCGAGACGGTCCCCTTCACGCCCGAAGAGGCGTCGGCGGCCGAGGAGGCCGGCATCGACACGATGAAGGTGCGCTTCGACCCGAAGAAACCCGATACCGCGATAGCCATCCGCAAGGCCGCGCCGAACACCTTCATGTCGTTCTCGGTCCCGCTGGTCGCAGCGGCCACCGCGGACGAGGCGGTGCGCCTTGCCTACCAGGCGATGGAAATCGGCGCGGACGCGATCATGTGCCAGTGGTCGCCGCGCTTCATCAGCGCGGCCGCGGAAGCCGGCGTGCCTGTGCAGGGTCACGCGGGCCTGGTGCCGAGAAAGAGCACCTGGACCGGCGGCCTGCGCGCGGTCGGCAAGACGCTCGAAGAAGCACTCTGGATTTATCGTGAGATCAAACGCCTGGAGGAGGCGGGTGCCTGGGCAGTCGAGGTCGAAGTCATTCCCGCTGAATTGCTTGCCGAAATCAGCAAACGCACCACGCTGGTCACCTCCTCGATCGGCGCGGGCGGTGGAGGCGACATCCAGTTCCTGTTCGCGGAGGACATCCTCGGCAACAACCGCCCGCCCTATCCGCGTCACTCCAAGCAGTACCGCGAGCTCTACAAGATGCAGGAGGCGATCCAGGCCGAGCGCGTTTCCGGGTTCAAGGAGTTCATCGCGGACGTGCGCTCGGGCGGGTTCCCCGGCCCGGGGCATGTCGTCAATGCGCCCGAAGGGCTGATCGACGCGTTCGTGGCACAGGCAGGCAAAACGAAGCCCTGAAGCGCGAACTGCGGGCCGCCGATCCGGCGACGCCGGCTCACCGTTCCCGCGCGTAGAGGATCAGCCGAGCACGCCCGCCAGGAACGCTGCGATCTCTTCCTCGAGGGTGCTGTTGCCGCCATCCGGGCGCGTGACTGCGCTTTCTCCCGGATAGAAGTGGTTTGCGCCGCGGATCACGTGGGCGGCCCCGAGCAGGCCCTTGGACGCGAAGTGCGCGGCAGTGCCCGCAAACGACGCGGCGATGTGCTCGAGGTCATTCTCGCCCGAGACAAGCATCACCTTCGCTTGCCCCGGCTCGCCGGTGACATAGCGCGCGAGATCTTCGGGGCCCATGAACCCCGACAGGCTCACCACGCCGCGCACCGGCACGCGCGCGCCGAACGCCACCATCAGCGCGACGCGCGCGCCCGCCGAGAAGCCGCCGAGCGCGAGGCGGGCCGGGTCGATCCCGAAGCGCGTCGCATTCGCACGCACGAAGGCGACCGCAGCCTCCATGTCGTCGCAGGCCGCTTCGGTGCCGCCGAGCACCTGCTCCGTCGTAATGGGCGGCAGCCCCATGAGCTTGCGGACGAAGTCTATGCGCGCCCGCGGCACACTGCGCTCGCTCGAGACGATCGGGGTATTGCCGGGGTGGGGGTCTTCGGGGATCAGGCGGTAGTCGATCGAGAAGGCCACGTAACCGCGCGCGGCAAAGCGCGCGCAGTACTCCGCGATGGTGGTGTTCTTCTGGCCCTCTTCGTCCACGCGGTCCTTCTCGCGCGAGCCCCGGTGGAAGGCGCCGCCGAAGGCCATGACGAGCGCCGGGCGCGGGCCGCTTGCGCCCACCGGCGCGTAAACGTCGAGCAACAGGTCGCGCTCGCGCGGCGCGGACGGGTGGCCGACGATGGCGGCGCCGTAGCGCACCGCGCGCGTGACCGAGACCTCGTAGCGGGCGGCGCTCATTGCGTATCCGCCGTGACCTTCGCGGCCTTCGCCACACGTCCCCACTGCTCGACGTCCTGGCGGAAGCGCGCCGTCCATTGCTCGACGTTGAGTGGCGGTTCGATCGGCACCGAGCCGCCGGCGATGATCCGATCGCGGATATCGGCGCGTGTCGTGGCTTTTACGAACGCGGCGTTCCAGCGGTTGGCGAGCGCGGGGGCGATGGCCGCCGGCGCGAACGCGGCGTGCCAGCCCACGGGGTCGAATGCGATTCCGGACTCGACCAGCGTCGGCCGGTCGGGCAGCGCGTGAAAGCGCTTGGGCCCGGTGACGCCGAGCGCCTTCACCCGGCCGCCCTTCACCTGCGGCGTCATCGACACCGCGTCGAGGATACCGAACGTGACGAGGCCGCCGAGCACGTCGGTGAGCGCCGCGGCGCTGCCCTTGTACGGCACGTGCGTCATCTTCAGGCCGGCGAGCTGGTTCATGCTTTCGCCGACCAGGTGCGACGGCGTGGCGTTGCCGAAGCTCGCGAACGTGACCCTGTCGCCATCGCGCCTCGCGAGCGCAATCAGGTCGGCGACAGAGTTCAGCGCGCTGTCGTTCTTGGTGACAAGGATGAGGGGCACCTGCGCAATCAGCGCGATCGGTTTCAGGTCCTTGAGCGGGTCGAACGGCAGCTTGGTATAGACCGAGGGCGCGATTGCAAGCGCGCCGGCGATCATCATCACCGTGTAGCCGTCGGGGGCGGCGCGCGCCACCTCGATCGAACCGAGGATGCCGTTGCCGGCGCCCTTGTTCTCGATCACCACCGGCTGGCCGAGATCCTGGCGCAGCGGCTCGGCGAGCAGCCGCGCCATGATGTCGGTGCCGCCGCCCGGCGGGCTGGCGACCACGATGCGCACCGGGCGCGTGGGAAAGGTCTGCGCGGCGGCCGGGACGGCGGCGAAGACGGCGCAGGCGAGGAGGAGGGCGCGGAGGATCATGGGCAATTGTATTGCGGCGCCGATCACTTCTTAGCGTACAAGCTTCGTGAATTGCGAAACAGGCGCTTGGAACCGGCCTGTCGGCCGGCGGGCGCCCCGCGGCATTTCGCTCGGCCGCTTGTGCGGAGGCTTTGGAGCCTCGTATTCTGCGCCAACCGATCCGTCACGGGTCGAACAGGGAGTCTTGCATGGAGTCGCACGCCAGAATTTCATGGCTTGTCCGCGCTGCCGCAGTCGCCGCACTCGCATCGATCGCGAGTGGCGTGCTGGCGCAGGCCTACCCCACGAAGCCCGTCCGCATTGTGCTGCCTTATACCCACGGCGGACCGGTGGACCTCCTGTCGCGCACGGTCGGCGAGAAAGTCGCGGCGCGCATCGGCCAGCCTGTACTGGTGGAAAGCCGCGCCGGTGCAGGCGAACGGATCGCAACCGAGCACGTTCTGGCTTCGCCTTCGGACGGGTACACGATCCTGCTTGTTGGGCCGGCGCACTCGACCAATCCGTCCCTGTTCGAGATGAAGTACGACGCGCAGGCCCAGATGACCGGGCTGATTCACCTGGTGAACATTCCGCCGGTGTTCTCGACCAACCCGGCGAGCGGACTGCAGTCCTTTGCCGATCTCGTCAGGCTTGCCAAGTCGAAGCCGGGCGAGGTGAATTACGGGACGGCGGGCAACGCGACCAACAACCACCTCACCGTGGAACTCGTGAGCCTGCTGGCGGGCATCAGCATGCAGCACATCCCGCTCAAGGGGGACGCGCCGGTGATGACCGAGGCCCTCGCCAACCGCATTACGGTCGCGTCGAACACGCTGCCGGGCGTGCTGCCGCATATCAAGGCCGGACGCCTGCGCGGCCTGGCGATCGCGAGCAAGGAACGCTCCGAGCTGCTGCCCGAGGTGCCGACCTTCGTCGAGCAGGGCTACCCGGAAGCGGTGACGAACACCTGGTTCGGACTCGTGGTGAATGTCGGCACGCCGCCGGAGATCGTCCGACGGTTGAATATGGAATTCCAGGCGGCGCTGGCGCTGCCCGACGTACGCGAGAAGCTGGTCCAGGTCGGGATGACGCCGGTGGGAGGCACGCCGCAGCAGTTCACCGGGTTGATCCGTTCCGAGGTGGAGCGCTGGCGCGGGATCATCAAGGCACGCGGCATCAAGGTCGACTGATTGAAGATTCCAGCGTTTCTCGCGGCACACGCCGCCACGACACCGGAGCGCACGGCCATCGTCTGTGGCCCTGTGCGCCTGAGTTTCGGCGCGCTGCACGCAAGGTCGAGCGCACTTGCCGCCGGACTGGCCGACCGCGGCGTCAAGGTCGGCGACCGCATTGCCATCCTAGTGTCGAACCGCGTGGAGTTCGTGATCGCCCTGGTCGCCGCGATGAAGGCTGGTGCGATCCTGGTCGCGCTCAACCCGAAGCTGTCGGTATCCGAAGTCGCCTACATCGTGTCCGACGCGGGGCCGTCGGCCGTGGTCTTCGAGGAAGGCACGCGTGAGGCGGTCGCGCGCGCCGGCCTGGGTTCGGGGGTTCTGCGGGTCTGCGTGGACGGGGCAAAGGAGTCCAATGAGTTGTCCTTCGAGGCGCTCGCGGCCGGAAATCCCGGCCGGCTGCCCGACATTGCGCCCGAGTTCGACGACTGCCTGATCTCGTATACCTCGGGCACGACAGGCAAGCCGAAGGGCGCGGTCCTCACGCAGGCGAACTACATTTTCTCGAACGGCTACATCAATGCGCAGCAGATGGGCATCGGCGCACACGACCGGATCCTGACGACGACCCCGCTGGCCCACCGGACCGGGTTTTCCCGGGTGATCAACATGCTTTGCCTCGGATCGACGTTGGTGGTGATGGAGCGATTCGACGCAAGACAGGCCGTCCGATTGATCGAAGCCGAGGGCGTAACCGTGCTGGGCATCGTGCCCACGGTCGGGCGCATGCTGCTGCCTGAAATCGAGGCCGATCCGGCGCGCTTTCGAAGCGTTCGCATTGCCGTAGTGGCCGGCGAAGCGTTTCCGGTAGAACTCAAGGTGCGCCTGCAAAAGGCGCTGCCGGCGCTGAGTCTGTACGCTTTTTTCGGCATGACGGAGCTGGGCGCGTTGACCCTCCTCGGGCCGCAGGAGCAGGTCACCAAGGCCGCCTCGGTCGGACGGGTCAACCCGGGCGCCGAGGTGCGCATCGTCGACGATGCGGGCAACGACGTCCCGCAGGGCGAAGCGGGCGAGATCCTCGTGCGCTCGGGCGCACCCGGGCGCTTCCTCACCATGCGCTGCTACTTCAACAATCCCCAGGCCACCGCGGAGACGCTTGTGAACGGCTGGTTGCGCACTGGCGACATGGGACGTTTCGACGCCGATGGCTACCTTTATGTCGTCGACCGGAAGAAGGACATGGTGATTTCCGGCGGCTACAACATCTATTCGAAAGAGGTCGAGGCGGCCATCCTGGAATTGGAGGGCGTCGAGGACGCCGCCGTGATCGGCGTGCCCGACGAGATCTACGGCGAAGCGGTCGCCGCTTTCATCGAGGTCGGCAAAGGGCGTGCACCGGACGCATCGCAGGTGATCGAGCATTGCAAGGCCCGCATTGCCAGCTACAAGAAGCCGAAATTCGTGCGCTTCGTCGAAAGCCTGCCGAGGAACGGGACCGGCAAGGTCCTGAAATTCGAATTGCGCGAGGCCTTCCTGCGGACTGTGGATTGAACCGGTGGATCTGAATTTCACGGCGGAGGAAATCGCGTTTCGAGACATGGTGCGCGCCTGGGCGGCGGCGAACGTGCCCGCTGACCTCAAGGCAAAGGTCGACGGCCACGCCGAACTTTCGAAGGAAGAAGTGATGCGCTGGCATCGCATCCTGGCGGCGAAGGGGTGGATCGCACCGCATTGGCCGCCCGAGTGGGGCGGGACCGGCTGGAATGTCGTGCAGCGCTACATTTTCGAGGAGGAATGCGGATATTCCGGCGCGCCGCAGCTGCCCGGCCTTTCGCTCAATTTCTGCGCGCCGGTGCTGATCCGGTTCGGGACCGAAGCGCAGAAGAAGCGCTTCCTGCCGAAAATCTACAGCGGGGAGGAGTTCTGGTGCCAGGGCTATTCGGAGCCCGGTGCGGGTTCGGACCTGGTTGCGCTGAAGACAAGCGCGGTCCGCGTCGGCGATCACTACGTGGTCAACGGCCAGAAGATCTGGACCACCCAGGCGCATTGGGCCGACTGGATGGTCTGCCTGGTCCGCACCGACTCTTCGGCCGCGCGGCCCCAGGAGGGCATCACCTTCCTGCTGGTCGACATGCGATCGCCGGGCATCACGGTCCGGCCGCTGATCCTCATGGACGGCGCGCACGAGGTGAACGAGGTGTTTCTCGAAAACGTGCGGGTGCCGGTCGAGAACCTGGTCCACGAGGAAGGCAAGGGGTGGACTGTGGCCAAGTACCTGCTGGGTTACGAGCGCCTGAACAGCGCCCGCATCGGCATCGCCCGCCGCACGCTGGCCGGCTTGAAGCGCCGCGCCGCTGCGCAGGTGGAGAACGGGCGGCCGCTGATCGAGGATCCGCGTTTTCGCGACCGGATCGCGAAGATCGAGATCGAGCTGATGGCGCTGGAAATCACCAACTTGCGATTCGTCGACGAAATGCGGCGCACCGGCCGCACGCCGGGGCCCGAGGTCGCGATCCTCAAGATCAAGGGCGCCGAAATCCACCAGGGGCTCGCCGAGCTCCTGCTCCAGGCCGGCGGGCCGTTTGCGCAGCAACCGGGTGCCGTCGGCGCGCGCTACCTCAACCTGCGCAAGTTCACGATCTACGGCGGGTCCAATGAAATCCAGCGGAACATCTACGCCAAGGTGACGCTCGGCCTGTAGTTTCGGCCGGTCCGGTGTGTCCCCCCGACTACGGAAGGCTTGCACAATACTTAAGCGACAGGCGCTGCGCCGGCACTGCGTACCACCGGCGTACGCGCTACCATCACGGCGTCCGGTTCCGAGGAGGCCCGCCGATGCCCAGACTCCAGCGCCGCAGCTTCGCGAACGCCGAGGAGGTCCGCCGGTTCCCCAACGGCGAATTGCGCCTCGTCACGTTCGACGACATCGTGTTCGGCAATTTCCTGTTCCAGCCCGGCTGGCGGTGGTCGAACGACGTCCGCCCGATCGCCGGGACGGCGAAATGCGAGCACCGGCACATCGGCTTCGTGGTCAGCGGGCAACTCCACGTCCTGATGAACGACGGGTCGACCATCGACTTCGTCCCCGGCGACATCTACGAAATCCCGCCCGGCCACGATGCTTGGGTGGTCGGCGACGTCCCCTACCACGGCGTCGAGATCACCGGCGCGCGCACGTTTGCCCAATCCCCCTTCGAGCTCGGAGGCGGGATCGTCGCCACGCTGCTTTTCACCGACATCGTCGGCTCCACGGCGAAGCTCGCGCAGGTCGGCGATGTGCGCTGGCGGGCGATGCTCGTGGAGCACAACTCGGCCATGCGCACCGAGCTCGAGCGGCATCGCGGACGAGAACTCAAGACCACCGGCGACGGATTTCTCGCCGCCTTCGACAGCGCGGTGAGGGCGGTACGCTGCGCGCAGTCGATGGTGGCGGCGGCAAAGCGGGTCGGCCTCGAGATCCGCGCAGGCTGTCACACCGGCGAAGTCGAACTCGTCCAGGGAGACGTGCATGGCGTGGCGGTGCATGCGGCCGCGCGCGTCCTCTCGATTGCGGGAGACGGCGAGGTGCTGGTGTCCTGGACCACCCGCGACCTGCTGGCGGGCTCGAGCATCAGCCTGGAATCACGCGGGCATCATTCGCTCAAGGGGCTGGAAGGCGAGAGAGAAGTGTTTCGGGTGACGGGCTGATCAATGCGACTCGCCATTGCACTCGTGGCACTCCTGCTGGCGGGCTGCGTCACTTTCGAGGGCAGCGGGCTGCTGCCCGGCCAGTCGAAGGCGGACGACGTGCAAAAGGCGATGGGCGCGCCGTCCGACAGGATCTTGTTTCCGGACGGCAGCGCCACCTGGTTCTACACGACCGCGCCCATGGGCCGGACGACCCACGCGGTGCACCTGTCGCCGGAGGGCGTCGTGAAATCGATCGAGCAGGTGCTGACCCAGCAGTTGATCGCCAAGCTGGTTCCGGGGACGACGACCTCGGCCAGGGTGAGGGAGATCCTTGGTCCGCCGGGACGTATATCCCGTATGGACCGCCAAGAGCGCAACGTCTGGGAATACCGGATGTACAACGACGCGCAGGACGACTTCGACCTGTACGTCCAGCTTTCGGATGACGATATCGTGCGCGAAGTGGTGTTCCTGAAGGATTACCACAAGGAGCCCGGCGGCCGCGGCCGGCGCTGAGGGCTTCCTAGAGGTGCCTGGCCACCAGCTTGCCTCTATAGGTCAGCGCCACGGTCGCACCGCGGGTGAACACCAGGTCGCGCACCTCGAGCGACTTCAGGACCGCCGGCGTATTGCTGAAGTCGCTCGTATTCCTCGGTCCGTGGTGCCAGAGGCGTTGCAGGTGCCCGATCTCCTCGGGAGAGAGCAGGCCTATGATCTTGCGTATCCGTTTCTCGTCCATCGCTCGTCGAAGTGCTGCAGCAATGCGGCACGGTGCACCGCGTCGGGCGTCGTCGGCGCCTCGCCCGGGCTGCGCCGGCTATTTTCGCGCAAGCGGGTTGGGCGTGGGCTCGCCTACCTTGGTCAGCGTGTTCCGGTCGGTGTGGTGGAAAGGCTCGGCCTGCCCGCGGATCAGCATGACCGTGTCCTCGTCGTAAGTCCATGTGCCGTCCGGGTTGATGCTGACCTTGATGCGGAATTCGACCGTCTTGAAGGCGTAGTCGAGGAAAGGCGCCGAGCGGATGCCGAAGCTTTCGGAGTCGTGCGTGGCGCGGAGCTCGAACTCCTTCGCGTCCGCGGCGGCCTTTCCGGCGGCCATCACGACCTGTGCGCGCGGGATCGTGAGCGTGTGGATTACGGTGCCGGTGGCAGGCTCCCACAACCAGTAGCCGACCTGGTCATGATAGGTCTTCACCTGGTCCGGCTTCACCACGTGGGTGTGGTAGCGCAAGCCGTAGTACACCTGCGGCCCGTTGGTCTGCGGGTCGATCGGCTGCAGGTCGATGCGCTCGACGTAGGCCTGCTTCCTGGGCCCTTCGGCCTTGGGCTTGACGTCCAGCCCGCGCCTGCCTTCCCAAACGCCAGCCATGCCGCGCAGCGGCCCGAGATTTTCCAGCGTATTTACGTCGAGGTCTGCAGGTTCGGTATAGATGTCTTCCGGAAACTGGCTCATGGCTTCCTCCTGGATTCGTACGATCCTATAACGCAATCCCGCCGGGGAGTTGACCTGTGTCAATACGCGGTCGGTGCAGTGCGCGCCGAAGGCGGGCCGATCATGCCGGTCGACCGGCCTGCATGGCGGCGCGATCGTGGGCTAGCATGCATCCATGCAACCAAGCGCCTTCCGCGACTCGCTCAGCCTGCTGCTTACGCGGCGGTTCGGCACCTTCTGGGTCGCGAGCTTCGCCTCGAACATCGGGACGTGGGCACAACTGGTGGCGCAGCCGTGGTTGCTGCTCAGCCTGGGCGCATCGTCGTTCATGCTGGGCCTGGACTCGTTCGCCATGGGCGGGCCCGCATTGCTCCTGCTGCTCGTCGGCGGCGCGCTTGCCGACCGCGCGGACCGCAGCCGTGTGATCGCCTGTTTCCAGTCGGTCCAGATGCTGTGCCCGTTGATCATCGTGGCGCTGCTGCTGACCGGCACGGTGCAGCCATGGATGATCATCGCGCTGTCGCTGGTCGTGGGCATCACCGATGCGCTTTCGATGCCGTCGTTCCAGTCGATCGTGCCTTCGATCGTCGAGCGCTCGCAGATCCCGTCGGGGATTGCGCTGAACTCGAGCCAGTTCAACCTCTCGCGCATCGCCGGCCCGGCGATCGCGGGCATGCTGATGGCCACGTTCGGTGCGGTCGCATGCTTTGCGTTGAGCGCGGCCTCGTATCTGCCGTTCATCCTCGTCGCCGTATGGATCCTGCCGCACGGCAGGCGCAGCCCGGAGGCCGGCCGCCTGTTCGACTACCGGAAACTGCTTGCCGGCGTGCGCGGGATTTCGCGCCAGCCCGGCCTGCGCGGCGGTCTGCTCAGCGTGCTTGCTTCGAGCATGCTTTGCGCGCCGCTGATCACGTTCTGCCCGGTGCTGGTCCGCGACGCTTTCGGCGGCGATGTCGGGCATTTCAGCCTGACCATGGGCGCCCTGGGATTCGGCGGGCTGCTGGGGGCCGTCGGCCTGCTCTTCCTGAACCCGCTGCGTGACCGGCGGCCCCTGATTTCATGGTGGGGCGCGGCCTTCGGCGCCGCCCTCGTCCTTGCTGCGCTCAACCCGTGGGCGTGGGCGCTGCCGGTCCTGTTCGTGGTCGCGGGCGGCGCGATGGCTGCGAGCAATGTTTCGGCGAATACCTTCCTGCAGACGTTCTCGCCGCCCGAGTTGCGGGGCCGGACCGTGAGCCTGTTCATGCTGGCAATGCGCGGCGGCGCTTCGCTCGGCAGCCTGCTGACGGGCCTGTCCGTGGGCCTTCTCGGCGTCAGGCATGCGCTTCTGGTCAACGGGGTGCTGGCGATCCTCGCCCACGCGGCCCTCGGGCGCGCATGGCGCGGTTCGCCGCTTCCGCGGCCGGCGGCCTGACGAAGGCGCACCCCGATCAGGAGGCGAGGTGGTTGAGCTTCTCGAGCCCGAGCGCAGAGCGCAGGTCGGCCGTCGCCTCGGCCTTGGCTTCCTCCAGCGGGATGCCGGTGCCGTCGGCGATGATCACGACCGAGTTGAAGGAAGCGACGATCGCGGCCGCGTCCACGAGCGCAGCGGCGCCCAGCGTATCGAGCACCGCCTGCCGGGCCGCGGTGCGACGCGCTGCATCGCCACGCAGCACGGCCTCGCCGAATTCGACCAGCAGGGCGCCGTGGGGCACGCCGAGCGAAGCGGCGTCGCCTTCGAGGGCGCCGGAGAGTTCGTAGTCGTGGCCTGCATGCTGGCCGCTCGCACGGAGCAGCGCCGTATGGCTGACCGTTCAGTAATAGCACCCGTTCAGGGCAGAGATGCGGCCGGCGAGCAATTCGATCTGCGCATGCGACAGGGCACGATGGTCGCGGCCGAAATCGCGGATTTCATGATCCTTCAGGTAAAGCTCGACGTCGAGGTCGAAGAAGTTGAACACCTCCTGCGGCACCAGGCTCAAGGCACGGTGGATGTTTTTCGTCCCGTGGACCCTGTACGGGTCGGGGTCTCCCGGCGCCACGTCTTCGGGCGGGACGGTGCTGACCCACGCGAGATCGCGCCGGGCGCGCGCCGGCCGGCGGCGCGCCGGTTCGCCGGCAAGCGGCGAAGGCAATGCGCGCTGCGGCCTTCCGAGCGACAAGTCGAAGGTGTCCAGCGCGGTGATCACCGCGACCACGGCGACGGTCTCGACATATTCTTCTTCCGACAAATCGTCGCCGACGACACGCTGCAGCCAGTTTCGCGTGAGGCGCCCGGCGTCGGTGGACAGCCGGTGCACGACGTCGATCACGCCTCTTGGCAGGATGGCGTGGGTCTCGTGATCGCCCGCGGCCGCGTAGGGCGAGAGCGCCGCCTTGCGCGCGCGGCACAGCGCACAGGAGCGTGCCAGACGCGATTCGGCGGCGATCGCCAGGCGCTCGGCGCCCGACCACCAGGTGCCGGCGGAGGCGAGGCGCTGCCAGGCACGTTCGCATTCGCGCTCCAGGCCTGGGCGGACTTGCAGGGTGAAGGGCTCGCGCCCGGATGGTTCGCTCATGCGCAATGTCCCGAATTGGTTTTCGGCCCGGCCCGGCCGGACGCATGCAAATGATAGCCTGCGCGAGCAGGTGCGGCAGGGACGACCCCTGGCGCATGCGGGCGCTAGAATTCCCTGCGCAGTGCCCACCCTTACCGAGCGGCGAACCGAATGGACCGGCGTGAATTCCTCATCCTTTGTGCGGGCACATGCGTGGTCGATGCGCGCGCGTTTGCGCAAGGGCGGCGTCCCCGCATCGGGTACCTGCTCCTCTCGCCGCAGCGTGAACCCCCCTCGCAGGAGAGGCAGGCGTTCCTCGACGGCTTGCGTGACTACGGTTATGCCCCCGGCCGGAACATCGATCTGGTCTACCGCTCGGCCGAAGGCAGCGTCGAGTTCCTCGACGCGACATGCAAGGATCTCCTCGCGCAAGACCCCGATCTCATTGTGACGTCCGGGGCCGAGGCGACCGTCGCGATCCGCAACGCGAGTAACGCGATTCCCGTCGTGTTCCTCGCGCTGGGCGACCCGGTCGGCGTCGGCGTGGTGAAGACGCTCGCCCGCCCGGGCGGAAACGTGACCGGCGTCTCGTTCATTTCGGCCGACCTTGCGGCCAAGCGGGTGCAATTGATCCGGGAAGTGGCGCCGGCCGTCCGGCGTATCGCCGTCCTCTGGGATGAGGGCAACCGGAATGCGGCAATCGAGGCGCAGGCGGCGATGGCGGTGGCACGCAAGCTCGGCATGTCTGCCGAGCCGGCGCCGTTGCGGTCGGAACACGGCATCGAAGCCGCGTTGCGGCGAGTCGAGGCGCAAAAGCCGGAGGCGCTGTATGTCGCCTTCGGCCAGGGCGCGGTCGCCGAAGGCCGCACCGCGATCGCCGAGTTCGGGGTGCGCAAGCGGATTCCGGTCGTCTCGGGGTGGAGTTTCATGACCGAGGCGGGTGGCTTGCTGAGCTACGCGCCGGACATCCCGTCGATGTTCCGGCGCGGGGCCTACTACGTGAACCGGATCCTGCGCGGCGCGCGTCCGGCCGACCTCCCGGTGGAGCAGGCGACGGTGATCGAAATGGTCGTCAATGCCCGGACCGCAAAGTCGATCGGCATCGCGCTGCAAGCCTCGGTCCTGCTGAGGGCGAACCGGGTGATCGACTGAGGCTGCTGTCGGTGTGCAGGGCAACCGGCGATGACACATGAAACCGGACGGGGAGCAAAGAGCCGCGTGAGGAGCCGGGCGCATAGCCCACCAAGGCGCTTGACGTCCTCCCGGGCCTGAGGCTAAGTAGCGCCACGCTTCGACGGGAGGTCGAAAATGCCGCTGATCGCCATGAACCGGGAAATCGGGTCGCTGGGCAAGGACGTCGCGAAAGGGGTGGCCGCGGCGCTCGGCCTGAAGGTCGAGCACCACGAGATGATCGACCACCTCGCGAACCGTGCGCGCATGCGCAAGAGCCACGTGGTCAGCTTCCTCGAAGGCAGCCAGGGCCTGATCGAGCGGCTCACCACCGACCAGGTGAAGATGCGCATCCTGACCGCCGACGAGATCGTCTCGCTCGCCGAGAACAACGCCGGCATCATCATGCGCGGCTGGGGCGCGACGTCGCTCTTCAAGGAAGTGCCGCATGCGGTGCGGGTGTGCGTTTCGTCCTCGCGCAGGAACAGGATCCGCCGAATGATGGAGCGGCTCGAAATCGACGACGAAGCCGAGGCGGCGCGCATCGTCGACCAGAACGACGAGGCGGCGCAGGCCGTGATGCGCCGGCACTTCCACATCGAGGTGCGGGACATCAACGAGTACGACGTCGGGTTCAACACCGACCGGGTCGGCGTCGACCAGTGCGTAGACGAAATCGTCCGGATGGTGAAGTCCCCGCAATTCACCGAGACCGACGAATCGCGCGCGAAGCTGCGCGACCTGGCGGTGGCCCATCACGTGCGCGCGACGCTGCGCACCCATGCGTCGACCTCTCATTGCATGGTGCGTGTCACCGCATCGAATGGGAAGGTCAAGCTCGAAGGCGTGGTCGACAACGCCGACGAGGTCCGCGCCTGTACCGACCTCGCCTCCCGGCTGAAAGGCGTCACCGAAGTGCAGAACCTGATGCGCACCCGCGACGTGCCGGCGCGGTTGCGCGGAGACTAATAAGGACGACCCCACATGATTCTTCGTTCCCTGACCGTCCCCAAAAGCGAATTCGAAGCCGGCACCGGCTGGCAACTGAAGCCCGAGGGCGCTTGCCAGGGGGACGTGTGCATCCCGCTCGCCAAGCCGCCCGGCGACCGGGTCGACGTGGAAGCCGTCGCAAAGGTCATCGGCATGCCGCTCGTCGGATCGCCGGAGCATGGGCTCTGGGCGATCGGGCCGGCCTCGATCGGCTCGCGTGCGCTCGCGAGCGCGCAAGCGCCCGACCTGCGCCTGCCGGACGTCGACGGCAGGGAGTTCCGCCTCTCGAGCCTGCGCGGGCAGAAGGTCCTGCTCTATGCGTGGGCGCCGTATTGAGGCTGCTCCCGCGACCTGCCCGTGTGGCAGGCACTGAGGAACGAACTTCACCCCAAGGGCTTTGAACTCGTCACCGTCGGACTCGACACGCAGGGCGATGCCGGTTGCCGCGCGTTCATCGAAGCGGCCAAGCCTGAGCATCCTTCGCTGATCGACCGGCATCACGTGCTCGCCGAGATGTTCGGCGTGATCAACATCCCGAGCAGCGTCTGGATCGACGAGGACGGCATGATCGTGCGGCCGGCCGAAGCCGCGCCCGCGCCGCCGCAGGCGACCTCGGGCATGGCGCGCAGCCTGCCCGCGGAACTGCCGCAGCGCTTCAAGGAGATCATGGCCGAGGCGGCCAAGATCCGGAAGGATCCCGAGGGCTATCACGCGGCGCTGCGCGACTGGGTGGAGAAAGGCGCATCGAGCCGCTTCGCGCTGAAGCCGGCGGAAGTCGTCGAGCGCTCGCGCCCGCGCGACAACGCCAAGGCGCTTGGCCACGCGCACTTCCAGCTCGCGTCGCAACTCGAGATCGACGGTCATCACGAGGCGGCGGTGCATCACTTCCGCGAAGCGCACCGCCTCGTGCCCGACAGCTGGACGTTCCGCCGGCAGGCCTGGTCGCTGGAAAAGGTCGGCGACGGGCCGCTTGCGCGTTTCTGGCAGGGGCCGAAACCGGATGCGCCCGGCACGTGGCCGTACGAAGGCGACTGGCTGACCGACGTCCGCAAGATCGGCGCGGAGAACTACAGCGAGCCGTGGCGGCCCTGAGCCGGCGTTAGAATTCGCGTCGCGCGGGCGCGGCCCTGCGCCGACGAAACACCAGCGGAGCAAGACATATGGCTGTCGTCATCGACTACTGCGCAGGTTGAGGCTACAAACCCGAGGCCCTCCGTGTGAAGGCCTGGATCGAAGGACGTGGGCACGGCCCGGTCGAGACGCGGACCGGCAAGTCCGGCCAGTTCGACGTCACGGTCGACGGCAGGCTCGTCTACTCCCGTTATGAAACCGGCCGCTTCCCGTCGGAGGCGGACCTGGAGAAGATCAGTTTCGGCTGAGCAACGATCGGATCCGGCCGGGCCTCAGGCCGCGACTTCGCCCAATTCGAATGCCCGGATCGTCGCCGGCTCCGGCGCGCCCTTGAAAGCCATCGCGTAGGCCGAGTATTCCCAGGTCTCGATGTAGACCTTCGAGAATCCGGCCGCGAGCAGCGCCGCCTTGAGCGAGGCCGGCGTGAAGCCGGTCTTGTGCGCGAAGAAGTCGTTGCCGCTGCGCTCGATCTCGCGGCCGAACCCGTAGATCACGTCGTGCACCGTGATCGGCCCGGCCGACGAATCGTAGAGCACGTCCTCGAGCGCCATGCCGCGCGCGACGCAGGCGCGCATCACGTCGCCGATGTCCGGGACGATGACCTGCGCGAAGCCGGGCTCCTTCAGCACGTGCAGGAATCCGGCCAGCACGCGGGGGACGTCGTGCGCGTAGTAGTGCTCGAGGTTGTGCGAGCAGTACACCGCGTCGTAGGTCGCAGGCGGCAGCCGCTGCGCCATTTCACGCGCATCGCAGACGACGTCGGGCCTTTGCGCCGGGTCGATGTCGAGGAGCACGTGCTCGTAACCGTCGTACTGGTGCGGCAGCAGGATCTGCTTGCTGTTGCCGCCGACGTTGAGGACGCGCTTTTTCATTGTGCGCTTACGGCTTCACGAACTTGAGGACGAACTCGTCCTTGGGCTGGGCCGGCACCGGCGTGTTGCGGTCGCGCGGGTCGTTCGGGTTGCGCAGGAACCCGCCTTCGGCCACGAACCGGAACCCGGCGGCTTCGACTTCCCTGCGCAGGAAGGCCTCCTCGATCCGGTGCAGCGTGCCGGCTTCCGAATCCCCGGTGCCGGGCCGGCCCGAATGGTCGGCGATGACGTACATCCCGCCGGGCCTGAGCGCGGCGAATACTGCACGGTTCATCTGCGCGCGGTCGATGTTCAGCCACACGAGGTCGTGGTAGTTGAACATCAGCGTGGCGAGGTCGAGCGTGCCGGGCGCGACCTCGGGCGGCACCGGGTCTTCGAACCGGCGCACGACCGGCACGATGTTCGCGGCCGCCGGGTTCTTCGCCCGCTCGGCCAGCGCCAGCGGCGAATTCGGCGGGCCGGCCGGCCGGGGCGCAGCGCCGCCGGCAGGCGCAGTGGCCGCACCGCCTTCCGGCGCCGCGGGTTTCGGAGGTGCGCTGTTCGGGTCGCGCGGCCGGCTTTGCCCGTAGACACGCCCCGCGGGCCCGACCGCGCGCGCGAGCAGCTCGGTCGTGTAGCCGCCGCCGGCGCTCAGGTCGAGCGCCACCATGCCGGGCCGTACGCCGATGAAAGCCAGCAGCTGGGCGGGCTTGCGCCGCAGGTCGTTGGTGCGGTCGGCCTCGCGCCGGTCGGGGCTGGCGAGGATCTCGGCGATCCGCGCCTCGGAGATCGGCGCGGGCCCGCCCGCGCAGGCCGCGAGCAGCAGCGCGCCGGCCATCCAAATGCTGCCATTTTTCACGCAACCCCCGCGTGGCTGGCCGTTCCCAGGGTGAAATGCTGCCATAGGCTTGCCTCCGTTTCAGGGCGTGACGATCGGGAAGATCCCCTGCGGTTTGTCGAACAGCGCGAAGAAGCGCACGAGGTCGATCCGGCTCCCGCTCGTCTTCAGCTCGTCGCCCATCAGGACGTCGGCGACCTTGGCGGTGCCGATGATCATCCTGAGGTACATGGCCTTGGTCAGTGTGAGCGTCGCGTTCGCATCCGCCGCGGGCGCCGCCTTGCGATGGTGCAGCACCGAGTTCTCGATCCACAGCACGTGCGATTCCTTCAGGTCGGTGAAGACGAGGTTCACCTTGAAGTCCTTGCCTTCGGCCCTGGTGCCGTCGAGGCTGGCGGCCATCGCGTCGAGGAATCGCTCCAGCGGCGTGAACATCAGCATGTCGAAGAGCTGGGCGCGGTCGATGCCCTTCTTCGGCGGGCCGTTCCTGAGTTCGTAGGCGCCGGTCAGGTAGGTGTTGCGCCAGGCCGCGGACTCGGCAACGAAGCCCAGCTGCTCGTAGGTTTTTGCAAGCAGGTCCCTGGCGCCCTTGTGGCCGGGCTGCGCATACACGCCGTGGTTCAGCAGTTCGGCCGCCCAGCGGTATTCGGCGCGGCCGTAGGCCTCCTGCGCGGCGGCCACCAGCTTGTCGATCCCGCCCATCAGATCGACATAACGCTTCGAGGCCTCCGGGCGCGGGATCGTGTCGAGGTTGGCCGGGTTGCCGTCGAACCAGCCCACATAGTTCTGGTACACCGCGCGGGCATTGTGCCTCAGCGTGCCGTAGTACCCGTGCACCGACAGCGTCTCTTCGAGCGATCTGGGCATGCGCAACTGGTCGGCGATCTGGTCGGGCTTCAGGCCGCTGTTGACCAGGCGCACCGTCTGGTCGTGGATGTAGCGGTAGGCGTCGCGATGCTTCTTCATGAAGTCGACGATCCGCGCGTTGCCCCAGAGCGGCCAGTTGTGCGAGGCGAAGACCGTTTCGGCGGACCCGAAGCGATCCAGGAAATCGTCGATGTAGTTCGACCAGCGCAGGGCGTCGCGCACCTTGGCGCCGCGCAGCGTGTACAGGTTGTGCTGGGTCTGGGTCAGCACTTCGGCGGCGCAGAGGGCCTTCCGGTCCGGCAGGTAGAACGCCATCTCGGCCGGCGCCTCGGAGTGCGGCGCGTTGTAGAACACGAAGCGCACGCCGTCGAGCGTCAGTTCCTCCGGCGCCTTGGTGATCGTGCGGGTCGGGGGCAGGATGCCGACCGTGCCTACCGCGACATTCTTGCCCAGGCCGAGGTCGACCAGCCCGTCGACGCCTGCAGCAAGCGGAAAGCCGTACATCCAGGCGGCACGCCGGCCCATGGACGGGCCGACCAGCACGTTCTCGCTGGTAGCCTCTTCGAGAAACCCTTCTGGCGCCACGACGGGCAGCGCGCGCGCCGCAGCCTCCTCGCCGGAGACCACGCCGAGCGCGCCGCCGAAATGGTCGACATGGCTGTGCGTGAAGACGACAGCCGAGACCTTGCGTTCGCCCAGGTGCTTGCGGGCGAACGCGATCGCCGCGGCTGCCGTCTCGCGCGAGGTCAGCGGGTCGACGACGATCCAGCCGGTGGCGCCTTCGATCAGCGTCATGTTCGCGAGGTCGAACCCGCGCAGCTGGTAGACGCCTTCGGTGACCTTGTAGAGGCCGGTGTTGTTGTTCAGCAGCGCCTGCCGCCACAGGCTCGGATTGACCGAAGCCGGCGCGTCGCCCTTGAGGAAGGCGAACTGCCCGAAATCCCACAGCACGCGGCCGTCGGCGGCCTGGACCTTCCCGGCCGGGCGTGCGATCAGGCCGCGCGCGGCGTCCTCGAAGCCCTGCGGGTCGGCGAGGTTCAGCCTTTGGCCGAACTCGCGATTGGACTTTGCGGTGGCTGCTTCGACGCCCGGAGCCTGTTGCGCGGTTTCCTGCCGGCCGCAACCGCCCAGCAAGAATGACGCGCAGGCCGCGACAGTCAATGCCAAGAGGCGCGCCGCCGTCCGCACGCCCCGGCAGTCGCTCATCGGCCGGCCGATCAATCCACCTTGACGCCGGCCTGCTGCACCACCTTGCGCCAGCGCTCGATGTCGGTCTTGATCGTGGCGGCGAACTGCTCGGGCGTGCCGCCGGCCGGCGCGACGCCGTCGGTGGCGAGGAGCTTGTCCATCTCCGGCGCCTTGAGGATCTGGTTGGCCTCGGCGTTGATCCTGTCGACCACCGCCTTCGGCAGCCCCTTCGGGCCGACGAGGCCGTGCCACAGCACGACTTCATAGCCGGGCACGCCGGCTTCGGCGACCGTCGGGACGTCCGGCGCGGCCGCGATCCGCTTGGTCGTCGTGACCGCAAGCGCGCGCAGGCGGCCGGACTTCACGTGCGGGATCGTCGATGCCGGGCTGCCGAACAGGAGCTGCGTATTACCGGCCATGGTGTCGTTCAGCGCCGGGCCGGTGCCTTTGTACGGGATATGCACGATCTTCACCTTCGCCATGTCGACGAACATCGCGGAGGCGAGGTGGGTGATGCTGCCGGAGCCGGCGGACGCATAGGAAAGCTTGTCGGGCTGCTTCTTCGCGTATTCGATCAGCTCCTTGAGCGTCTTGGCCTGCACCGAGGGATGCACCGCGACGATGAACGGGCCCTGCGAAAGCTGGATGATCGGCGTGATGTCGTTCACCGGGTCGAACGTCAGCTTGTACAGGCTCGGGTTGACGGTGTAGCTGCCGGCCACCAGCAGCAGCGTGTAGCCGTCGGCGGGCGACCTGACGGCCTGTTCCGCGCCGAGGTTGCCGCCGGCGCCGGGCTTGTTCTCGACGATGACCTGCGAGCCGAGCTTCTCGGTGAGCTTCTGCGCGATCAGCCGCGCAATGAAGTCGGTGCCGCCGCCGGGGGCGAAAGGGGCGATGATCTTGACCGGCTTGTTCGGGTAGTTCTGGGCCTGCGCCCCTTGCGCGGCGAGCGCGCCGATCGCGAGCAGCGCGACCGAAATGAAGCGTTTCATGCTGTTTCCTCCGTTGTGCGGCAGCCCGCGTAATTTACCCCAGTTTGGGGCATTAGAATCCCGATCCTTGCACAGTCTATGGGCTCACCAATGGATGCAGCAGCGTGGCCGCGAATTGCCGTCATGGGGAGCGGCGCAGTCGGCTGCTACTACGGCGGCATGCTCGCCCGGGCGGGTGCGCGCGTGACGCTGGTCGCACGGCCGCAGCATGTCGACGCAATCTCGAGCGGCGGCCTGCGATTCGAGAGCCCGCAATTCAGCGGCGCGATCCCGATCGGCGCTTCGAGCGACGTGACGGCGGCGCGCGATGCGCAGTGGTTGCTGTTCTCGGTCAAGTCGGGCGACACCGAAGAAGCCGCGCGAGCGCTTGCGCCTCATCTCGACCCGAAGGCGGTCGTGATCGGCCTGCAGAACGGCGTGGACAACATCGATCGCATCCGCAGGTACTTGCCCAATCCGGTGCTGCCCGCGGTGGTGTACGTGGCGGTGGCGATGGCGGGACCGGGCCGCGTGCGCCATACCGGCCGCGGCGACCTGGTCGTCGGCAACATGGGGCGAAGCAACGACTTCACGCAGGCGCAGCTGGCGCAGATTGCGGCTACCTTCGAGCGCGCAGCGATCCCATGCCGCGTGTCGGACAACGTCGAGGGCGAACTCTGGGTCAAGCTGCTGATGAATTGCGCCTACAACGCGATCTCGGCGCTCGGCCTGTCGCAGTACAAGCGCATGCGGGCAAACGCGGAAGTGCAGGACGTCATGAAGTTGGTGGTGCGTGAAGTGCTGGCCGTGGCGCAGGCGTCCGGCGTGACGATGCCGCCGGGCGACCTGGTCGACGCCGCCTGCCGCCTGGCCGACTCGATGCCGGAGGCCACTTCATCGACCGCGCAGGACCTGGCGCGCGGCAGGAAAAGCGAGATCGACCACCTGAACGGCTTCGTGTTCAGGCGCGGGCTTGAACTCGGCGTGCCGGCGCCGGTCAACCAGACGCTGCACGCGCTTATCAGGCTGCTGGAGAACGCGCCTTCACCTCGGCCAGGCGCCGCTTGAACTCCTTGGCGGCGAGGAACAGGCCGCCGTCGGCGCCGTCGATGAAGTGCATGTGCTTGCCGGCGTAGTTGAAGACCAGGCAGGTCATCTGCGCGCGATTGGTCGTGTGGATCCCGTAGACGAGTTCGCCCGCCCGGTAACGCTCGTCCAGCCAGGCGTCGAGTTCCTTCCTCTGCGCGGCGGTGCCGGCGAGGATCTGGCGATAGCCGTCGTTGAACTTGCGCACGTCCGAGTTTCGGATCAGCGTCTGCTTGTAGGTGCCCCAGTCGGTTTCCTCGGTGCGGATGCCGAATTTCATGAGGAAAGCCCCGAGCGCCGCGAACCAGCGCATGCGCATCTTCCAGAGCCATCGGCCCCACGCGCCCTTGCCGGCGGCGCGCACGCCGGCTTCGTTGCCGAGCTGCCGGCCGTCGAAGCTGAACGACAGGTCGGGCAATGCCAGCGGGTGGCAGGCGTCCGGGCTCCCATAGATCGCGGCGACCTTGGCGATCACGAGACGGTAGAGGGCGCCGGCCAGTTCCGGGTCCGGCGAGAGCGAGCGCACGATCAGGCTCACCGTCTCGCCGTGCCGGCTCGGCACGTCCTGCCAGCGGCATTCGAAGCCCTCCATGCTGCCGCGCGGCTCGACGCTGTCGGGGATCAGGTACTTGTTACCGGGGCGCGGGTCCTTGAGGAGCGAATCCGCATAGGCCATGCCGCCGCCGGAGAACACCGCCTGGTCGTAGTGCTCCGTGACCCGGTAGCGCGCGACGAGGATGTCATAGCCGCCGGCGCGGATGTCGGCCACCGGCACCGTGCCGATGCGCAGGTCGAGTTCGAACGAATCGCGGGCGATCTCGCGCGTCTTGGAAAGCGCCGCCCGCGTGTCCTCGAGCAGGTGCGGCGGCACGCACAGCACGCAGCCGTCGCCCTCGAAGCCGAAAGGAATGTCGAGACCCTGCGCGGCATTCAGCACTGCGGTGATCGCGGCGGCGCCGAGCGTGTTGACGTTCTTGTAGCGGCCCGACTCGATCGCGATCGTCGAGTTGCGAACGTCGCACAGCGCGACATGCCAGTCGCCGGGCAGCGGCGAGCAGTTTTCCGCGCGGGTGGACTCGCCCAGGTCGGACACCACACGCAGGTCGGCGTAGAAGCGGGCGCCGGCATCGGCGCCGGGGGAAGGCGTCATGCGATCGAGAATACCGCAGTTGATATAGGCAAGACCATGGCGGGAGCGCTATGCTTCGGGGCGAAAATATCGGGGAAAGATTCGATGGAACTCGGATTGAAGGGCAAGGTGGCGATCGTCACCGGCGGAACCCAGGGCATAGGCAAGGCCGCGGCGGTGCTGCTCGCCAGGGAAGGCGCAGGCGTGGTCATCGCCGCGCGCGGGCAGGCATTGCTCGATGCGGTGGCCGGCGAAATCCGCGCGGCCGGCGGCAGGGTGGCGGCAGTGCGCGCCGACGTCGGCAGCAAGGAAGATTGCGAGCGGCTGGTGGCCGAAGCCCTCGCGGCGTTCGGGCGCATCGATATCCTCGTCAACAATGCCGGCACCTCGAACACCGGCGAGTTCCAGTCGGTGACCGACGAGACCTGGCAGGCCGATTTCGACCTCAAGCTGTTCGGCGCGATCCGCCTGGCGCGGCTGGCAATCCCCGAGATGAAGAAGCAGGGCGGCGGGCGCATCATCAACATCACCAACATCGGCGCCAAGCAGCCGCGTGCGAAATCGATGCCGACGACGGTGACGCGTGCCGCCGGGCTTGCTTTCACCAAGGCGCTGTCCAAGGAGTTCGCGCCGGACAAGATCCTCGTCAACACGGTCTGCATCGGCCTGATCCGGGCCGGCCAGCACGAGGCCAAGGCGGCCAAGGCCGGCCTCCCGGTCGAGCAGGTCTACACGAACATGGCCAAGGACATCCCGCTGGGCCGCGTCGGGCAGGCCGAAGAGGTCGCCAACGTGATCGCTTTCCTCGCCTCGGATGCGGCGAGCTATGTCACCGGCACCAGCATCAACCTGGACGGCGGGACGTCCGGGGTTCTCTGAAGGCGACCGCGAGCGGATGAACAAGAACTGGGTATTCGCGCGCGTGCGCGCGCCGGGGGACACCTCGCCTCCGGGCGCAAGCCCCGTCGAGGCGGGTGCGGCGAGGCCGGCGGACGACGCGCCCCCGGCGGCGTGGGCCGAGGCGGTGTGCAACTCGACCGACAGGGCGCGCGCCATCGAATGGGCAGGCCGGGTGCAGGGCGACGATCCGCTCGCCGAGGTGGCGCTGCGCAGCAAGTTCGCCGATGTGCGCCTTGCCGCGGCCCAGCGTATTGCGGACAAGGCGGTGCTGCGCCGCGTGGCCGAGGCGAGCAAGGACAAACACGTCCATCGGCATTGCGCGGACAGGCTGCGCGCTTCGCGCCAGGAAGGCACGCGCGCGCGGCGCTCGGTCGAACTGGCGGCGACGGTGCGCGGATTGCTGGAGACCACGCCTATCGCAATCAACCACCTGCTGGAAGTCGAGAAAGAGCTTGCCTCTCTGGGCAAGGGCGGCGAAGAGACCGCCGAATGCGAGGCCCTGCTCGCGGAGGCGCGCGAGCGGGTGCTGCAGGAGACGCAGGCGCAGATCGAGATGCGCGGCCTGCTTGCGTCGGCCGAAACCCTGCTCGTCGCGGTGCGCACTGCCGTCGAGCCCTCCGCCGACCAGCTCGGTGAATGGAGCGCGCAGCACGGTACGCTCGTCGAGGCCGCATCGGCCGCGCCCCAGTGGGTGCGGGCGTTGCCGGCCGCGCGCAACTTCGTCAGCGCGCTGGAGGAGGTCGAGAACAGGGTGATCGCGTTTGCCGACGCGATCGAGCGCACCGTGCTCGAAGAGGAGCGCCGCGCGGCCGAAGAGGTCGAGCGCGAAGCAAAGCTGGCCGCCGAAGCGGCCGCGAAAGCGGCTGCGGAATCCGCGCCGAACGCGCCGCCGCGAAAGAAGATCGACCACGAGGCGGTGCAAGAGCTCCTCGGCGAACTCGAGGCGCACCTCGAGGAAGGCCGCGTCGTCGAAGCCGAAGCCGCGGCAAAAGGCATCGACAAGCTGCTCGGCGGCGTCCCGCCGTCGGGCCAGGTCGCGCGCCGGCTGCAGCGTGCACGGGCCCAGCAGGCGCGCCTCGCGGGCTGGGCGCGCTGGGGCACCGACAAGGCGCGCGAGCAGCTGATCGAAGTGGCCGAGGCGCTGCTCGTCGGCGAGCCCGATATCGCCGAACGTGCGCGCGCGGTCCCGCTGCTGCGGCGCGAGTGGAAAAACCTCGATGCGCACGGGGCGGCCCCGCAGGCGCTGTGGAAAAAATTCGACCGTGCGCTCGAGCGCGCCTACAAGCCGGTGGCCGAGCAGCGTGCGATCGAGGCCGCGGCGCAGGAGGCCGCGCGCGCGGCCAAGGCCGCTTTGCTGGACGAATGGGAGGCCTGGCATGCATCGCTCGGCGGTGCGGATGGCAAGTCCGACCTGAAAGCGGTCGACGGCAAACGCGAGGAGATCGCCAGGCTGTGGCGGTCGGCCGCCCGTGCGGGGTTCCGCGACGAACGTCACCTCAGGAAGCGTTTCGATGCCTTCATGGACAAGATCGACGCGCAGCTCGAGGCAGCGCGCACGAAGGAATTCGAGCGGCTCAAGGATCTGGTTACGCAAGCCGAAGCGCTCAAGGACAATCCGGACCTGTCGGAGGCCATGAGCGCCGCCAAGACGCTGCAGCGTCGCTGGAAGGAGGACGTCCCGGTCATCCGCCTGCGGCATGGCGACGACCAGAAGTTCTGGCGGCGTTTCCGCAGCGCATGCGACGCGGTGTTCGCGCGCAGGGATGCCGAGTTCGCCGAGCGCGATGCCCAGCGCGCCAAGAGGGACGCCGAACGCGCTGCAGCCCTGGAAGCCGCGCGCGAAGTCGAGCGCAAGAAAAAGGAAAAGCACGCGGCGCGCTTTGCCGAGATGGCGCAGAAGGCCGCGACGTCGTCCGCCGAAGCGGCGCCCGATGCCCTCGAACGCGGCAAGGCCGAACGCGACACGCTGCTGCTCGACCTCGAAATCGCGCTCGACCTGCCGACGCCCGAGTCGCACGCCGCCGCGCGCCGGACGCGCAACCTTGCGAAGCTGCAGGAGCGCTTCAGCAAGAAACCGTCCTCAGCCCCGCTCGAGCCGGAGGCGATGGTCAGGAAGTGGTACGAGATCCCCGCCGCCGACGACGCCGCGCAGGCCGCGCGGATGACCGCGGTCGTGGAGCGGCTCCTGAACCAGAAGCCTCAGGCGCGCAAGGACTCGCGGTCGTAGCCGGCGACCTTCTTGTAGCCGTCCGAGATCGCCATGATCTCGGCCTTGCTGATCACGTCGTCGATGTTCCCGAAAGGCTTGTCGCCGGTGCGCTGCCAGACCTCCCTCAGGATCGCGTCCGGCGGGTTCCTGCGGTTGGTCAGCACGACGTTGGCGGTGGCCGGTGAGCGTATGTCCTCGTAGGCCTTGAGCGCCGCGACCGGATCCTTGTTCGCGAGGAAGGCCTTCTTCAACGCCACGGTGTCGAGGATCGCCTGGCCGGCGCCGTTCGAGCCGCGCGGCACCATCGGGTGCGCCGCATCGCCCAGCAGCGTCACGCGGCCCTGCGTCCACCAAGGCAGCGGGTCCTGGTCGATCATCGGGAACTCGAGGATCATGTCCGCGGCGCGGATCATCGCAGGCACATCCAGCCAGTCCCAGTTCCAGTCGGCGAACGGGCCGATGAAGTCGTCGATGTTGCCCGGCCGGTTCCAGTCGCGCTTTTCGTACTTGGGCGTGGTGACTTCGCAGACCCAGCTGATCAGCGTGCGGCCTTCGGCGTCGATGTTGTTGCGGATTGGGTAAATCACCATCTTGCCCGGCGTCAGCCAGCCAGCGCGCGCGTAGCTCTCGCCGGTGAGGTAGGGCTTCCAGCGCGTGACGCCGCGCCACATGTTGACGCCGGAATACACCGGCTCGCCTTCGTTCGGGTGGAGCTGCTTCCTGATGACCGAATGCAGCCCGTCGCAACCGATGATGACGTCACCTGTCTGCGGCGGAAGCGCCTCGCCGGACCCGCGCGCGACGAACTTCGCGGTAGCGCTCGATGCGCTTTGCTCGAAGCCGGTGCACTGCCAGCCGAGATGCAGCCTGTCCTCGCCTACCCGCGCCTTGAAGGCGTCGAGCAGCACCGTCAGGATGTCGGCGCGGTGCGCCTGGAACTGCGGCCACTCGTAGCCGGCGTGGCGGCCGGTGGGCTCGCTGTGGATCCGCTGGCCGAAACGGTTGAAGAAGACCGATTCGCGCGTCGAGACCGCAAGGCGGGCGAGGTGGTCGACCAGGCCCAGCTCGCCGAGCACCTTGACGCAGTGGGGCAGCAGCGTGACGCCGACGCCGACCTGCTTGATCTCCGGCGCGGATTCATAGACCTGCACCGGGATGCCGATTTCGTGCAACTCGAGTGCCAGCGTAAGGCCGCCGACGCCGGCGCCGATGATGAGGACTTCCATGGGACTCTCCTGAGTGCTTCGCGCTAATCGGCGCGGATGTTCGCGTCGCGGATGACTCTGGCCCAGCGCTCGAGGTCGCTGGCGGTCAGCTCGGCCAGTTCGGCCGGCGTGCCGCCGGTGGGCTGCAGGCCTTGCCGGGCAAGCGTTTCCACCACGTCGGGGGATTTGAGGATCGCGTTGACCTCGGCATTGAGTTTCGCGATCACATCCTTGGGTGCGGCGGCCTGCAGGTACATCCCGAACCAGATGTCGACGTCGATGTCGCGGATGCCTGCCGCCTCGCCGAGCGACGGCACGTTCGGTGTCGCGTTCGAGCGCTTGGTCCCGCTCGCCGACAGCATCACCAGGCGCCCGGCCTGCACGTTGGTCAGCGCCTGGTGCACCGGCATGAACACCGCGCTGATCTGCCCGCCGAGGATGCCGGTCATCATGCCGTCGGAGCCCTTGTACGGGATGTGCGTAAGGCTGATCCCGGCACGCTGCTTGAAGAGCTCCATCGCCAAATGATGCGGCGTACCGCTGCCGGGCGAGCCGTAGTTGAGCTTGCCTGGCTCCTTCTTCGCCAGCGCCACGAATTCGGGCACTGTCTTCACGCCGAGCGCCGGCGGCACCACGAAAGCCATCGTTCCGACCGCCACCGGCGCCACCGGCGCGAAATCCTTGATCGCGTCGTAAGGCAGGTTCTTCTTCAGGCTCGGCAGCATGATCATCGTGTTGACCGACATCAGGATCGAATAACCGTCGGCCGGTGCCTTGGCCGCCATTTCGAAACCGATCGCACCGCTGGCGCCGGGCTTGTTCTCGATCACGACTGGCTGCTTCCAGCGTTCCGACAGCTTCTGGCCCAGCGTGCGGCCGAGGATGTCGATGCCGCCGCCCGGCGCGAACGGGACGATGATGCGCAGCGGCTTCGCGGGGTAGGCGTCCTGCGCTTGCGAAAGGCTTACGGCCAGCAGGCCGGCGAGCGCGCTTGCGACGAGCATCGATTTCTTCATTGCGAAACTCTCCATGGCCGGTCTTCGTTCGCCGCAGGTTATTTCATGGCCGGGCGATTGGCCAGCATAATGCCGGAAATTCAGGGAGGATTTCTTGGACAAGGGCATGGAAGACCGGCTGGCGATTGCCGAAGTGGTGCAGAACTGGGCCGTCTGGCGCGACGCCGGCGACTGGGAGCGTTTCAAGACCGTATGGCATCCTGACGGCTGGATGTCGGCCACCTGGTTCCAGGGGCCGGCCGAGCAGTTCATCGCGGTCAGCAAGGCGGGATTCGACAAGGGCGTGAGCATCCTGCATTTCCTCGGCGGGATCTCGGTCGACCTGGCCGGCGACCGCGCGGTCTCGCAATGCAAGATGACCATCAGCCAGCGCGGGCCGCTGGAGGGCCAGCCGGTCGACGTGGTCTGCACCGGGCGGTTCTACGACTTCTTCGAACGCCGGCAGGGCGCCTGGAAGATCGTCCGCCGCCAGCCGATCTACGAGAAGGACCGCCTCGATCCGCTGAACCCGGCTTCGGAACTGGTGCTCGAGCCCAGGCTGCTGATGAGCTTTCCGGAAGGCTACCGGCACCTCGCCTACCTGCAATCGAAGCTCGGCTTCAGGATCAAGATGGACATGCCGCAGTTGAAGGGGCCGGTCGTGCAGGCGCTGTATGCGCGCGGCAAGCTGTGGCTCGAAGGCGCCGATTCGCCGTTCGATGCGCCGCCGGTGGCGTCGGGCGTGCCGGCGAACTGAGCGCCTGGAGGGTTCACAGGAGCCCGGATCGATCGGGGCGTCCTCGCTTACGCGCCTGCATTGACCGGCGCGATGTCCATGTAGTGCTGCGCAATCTCCCCGCTGGTCGCGATCCACACCTTGTCGCGATGCTTCGCGATGTGCTCCAGCGCGCGCCGGAAATGCCGGAGCCGGAACGGCTGCCCGATCAGGAAAGCGTGGATCGCGATGCCGTAGACCAGTGACTGGCGCTTCGACTGTTCGAGCATCTCGTCGAAGTTGTCGATCACCATGTCCGCAAAGGCCGGCGCGGTGCCGTGATGCAGGGCGATCATCGGGATGTCGTTCACTTCGTGCGGGTACGGAAGGCTGAGGATGCGCCCCTTGCGCGTCTTCATCCACACCGGCTGGTCGTCCATCGGCCAGTCCATCAGGTAGGTGTAGCCGGCCTCCTGCAGCAGGTCGGGCGTCACCAGGCTCGGGTTCACGCCGGGGCTCAGCCAGCCCTGGGGCGCCTTGCCCTCGTGCTTCACGATCGCGGCGGTCACGTCGTCGATCAGCTTTCTTTCGCCCGCCTCGTCGAAGTTGTTCTGGTGCTCGGAGTTGGTGCGGCCGTGGCCGAGGATTTCGTCGCCGCGGCGGCGCAACGCGTCGACGACTTTCGGGCAGTGATCGTAGACCTCGGAGTTGAGCAGCACCGACATCGGCAGCTTCAACGCATCGCACAGTTCGATCAGGCGCCACACGCCTACGCGGTTGCCGTATTCGCGCCAGGCCCAGTTGTAGGTATTCGGGTGCGGGATGCCCGGCGAGTAAGAGAGGCCCAGGCCCTCGTTGTAGGCAAAGTGCTCGAGATTGAGCGACAGGTGGATTGCGAGGCGCCGTCCGCCGGGCCAGGTGAA
This sequence comes from uncultured Bordetella sp., assembly GCA_964599095.1. Classification (GTDB taxonomy): domain Bacteria; phylum Pseudomonadota; class Gammaproteobacteria; order Burkholderiales; family SG8-39; genus SZAS-79. The sequence continues at coordinate 157,683 of CAZREB010000005.1, read as the reverse complement.
GTCCGGGCGTTCGGTGATCGGGGAGTAGTCGAAACGGTTGTGGCTGGCGAGCATGCGGTTTCCTTTGCGCGGGGGCACTCAGGCCGCATCATAAAACCATTGCCTGCCGGTCATGCAGCCTCGAAGCCCGCTTTCCGGCGCATGCGCTGCGTGGATTCGCCGGTGAGGAAGAGGACGAAATTGCGTGCTGCGGCTGGGTTGCCGGCGCCGGTGCAGGCGGCGGCCGAGTAGAGCGTCGACAGCTCGAATTCGTCCGGCAGCGCACCCACCAGGTCGGCGCCTTCGGTATAGAGGATCTCGGACACTTGCGTGCAGCCAATGGCATAGAGCCCGGGCGCGTCGGCCATCGCCCGCATCGCCGCCGCCCCGTTCGGGAATTCCCTTATCCTGTCGGCGACTTCGGAGGTGATCCCCAACGAGTCGATGACGCTTGCGATGTGCCGGCCGGCGGTGGACTTCTTCATGTCCGGCACGTAGATCGCTTCGGCGCCGAGCAGGGCGGAGGCGAGCGTCTCGGCGCGATTCACGTTCGGGCGAGGCGTGCCCTTCTTGACCGCCACGCCGGTCTTCACGCGGCCGAGGTCGGCAATCGTCTGTGCAACCACCTTGCCCGACGTGGCCAGCGCCTCGAGCATCGGGCGGGTCAGCACGATCACGTCGCAGGGTTCGCCTGCGAGCAGCTTGTCCTGCATCGCCCCGACCGCGCCGAACGCGCCGCCGGGCGTGACGCCGATGTCGGCCGCCGCGGAGATCACAACGGCCTTGGCCGCACCTGCGCTGAGGATGTCTAGATGCATCAGGCCTCCCGGTCGGTCGATCGCACCTAGTCGACCTTCGCACCCGAGATCTTCACGACGTTCGCCCACTTCGCGATGTCGCCGCGCACGTACTGCCCGAATTCGTCGGTCGACATGTTCATCGGCGAGGCGCCTTGCTTCGCCCAGGCGTCCTTGACCTCGGCATTCGCGACGATCTTGCGGATCTCGGCATTCAGGCGCTCGACGACCGGCTTGGGCGTGGCGGCCGGCGCCATGATGCCGAGCCAGATGACCGCCTCGTAACCGGGCACGCCGGCCTCCGCGACCGTCGGCACGTCCGGGAGCACCGGCGAGCGGGCCTTGCCGGTGGTGCCGAAGGCCTTGAGCTTGCCGGCGCGCACGTTGGGCGCCATCGTCGTGATCGCATCGAACATCATCTGCACCTGCCCGCCGAGGATGTCGGTGCGCGCGCCCGAGCTTCCCTTGTAGGGCACATGCACGATGTCCAGGCCCGCCATCGCCTTGAAGAGCTCGCCGGCCATGTGGTACGGCGTGCCCGGCCCGGAGGAGGCGTAGTTGAGTTCCCTGGGCCTGGCCTTCGCCAGCGCGATCAGCTCCTTGAGCGAGTTGGCCGGCACCGACGGGTGGACGACGAGCACGAGATCCGAGTAGTTCACCGGCGAAACCGGCGCGAAATCCTTGAGCAGTTCGAAGGGCTTCACCCGGATCAGCGATTCGTTCACGGTGTGCGTGTTCGACATCATCAGCAGCGTGTAGCCGTCGGCCGGGGACTTGGCCACCGCATCGGTGCCGATCAGCGAGCCGCCGCCCGGCCGGTCTTCGACCACGAAGGCCTGGCCGAGCGCGTCCTGCAGCTTCTGGCCGAGGAAGCGGGCGTAGATGTCGGCCGGCCCGCCCGAGGCGAAGGGCACCACGATCTTCACGGGCTTGGACGGGTAGGGCTGGGCCCACGCATTGAGCGCGGCGCAGCAGGCGAGCGCGGCGACCAGCCGGCCGGCGATGCTGGCGGATTTTTTCATCGGAATCCTCCTTCTGGACCCGGCTTTTTAGCACAGCCGGCGGGGGGGGAGGCGGCGAGGCGGGCCGGCCGGGTCGGCCGGTGTGTATACAAAAATCGGGTACTTGGCCGACGCTGGCTGGAAGATTCCGCTTGATTCGGTCCGGGCTTGGACTTATTGTATACAAAAATAAGTCTCATTGGCGTTCAACAGGGCAGGGGTCAACCGGGGAGGGGAACCATGGATCACGCAATAGCGTTGAGCGGTGCGCACTGGGTGTACTTGGTGGGCGTGGTGGCGATCATGATCACGATGGCGTTGCGCGCCAACGTGGTGGTGCCGGCGATTGCGGGGACTTTCCTGGTCTCGCTCGCCTATTCGGGCAGCGTCATCGGCGCGCTCGAATCGGTGTTCTACGGCAGCCTCACCGCCGCCAAGGAACTGTTCAACATCTTCCTCGTAATCGCGCTGATGACCGCGCTGTTGAATTCGCTCAAGGCGTTGCGCTCGGACATCATGATGGTCGAGCCCTTCCGCAAGGTGATGTCCAACGGCCATATCGCCTACGTCGTGCTGTCGCTGACGACCTACCTGATCTCGCTGTTCTTCTGGCCGACGCCGGCGATCCCGCTGGTAGGCGCGATCCTGCTGCCGGCGGCGATCGTCGCCGGGCTGCCGGCGATGGGCGCGGCGGTGTCGATCGCGATCGCCGGGCAGGGCATGGCGCTCTCTTCGGACTACGTGATCCGCGTGGCGCCGGGCATCAGCGCCAAGGCCGCCGGCGCAGCCGCATCGGTCGGCGTCGTGGCCGACCGCGCCATGGTGCTGTCGCTGATCACCGGCATCATCGCGCTCGTGCTGGGCTATCTCGCGATCCGCCGCACGATCACGGCACCGGGTGCGCACCACCTCGCCGCATGGGAGGCGGGCATGACGCTGACCGAGCAGCAGAAGAGCATCGGCGGCAAGGTCGGCTCGTTCGACAAGGAAGCCCTCGCCGAAGCCGTCCCGCATGCGCCGATCGTCGGCGACAAGGCGATCGACGCCGAGATGCACGTGCTGCCGCAGGCGGTGATGCGCTGGTCGAAGCTGTTCGCCGGGCTCACGCCGCTGGTGTTCCTCGCGATCGTCGCGGCGATGGTGCTGCCGAAATTCGTGTCAGGTATGAACGACATCAAGGGCGGCGACGCCGCGGCGCTGCTCGGCGGGACGGCGACCTTCCTGATGATCTTCGCCACCCTCGCCAGCGACGGGCGCAAGTTCCTCGACGTGACCGCCGACCACGTGATCGACGGCTTCGTGTTCGCGTTCAAGGCGATGGGCGCGGTGCTGCCGATCGCGGGCTTTTTCTTCATCGGCGGCGGCGACACGGCCGGCTCCATCCTGGGGCTGCCCGGCGGCGCCAAGGCGCCGGGCTTCCTGTTCGACCTGGTGCAGGCCGCCCAGGCCTTCATACCGCACAACCATTTCTTCGTGGCCTTCGGGGTGCTGATCGTCGGCATGATCACCGGCGTGGACGGCTCCGGCTTTTCCGGGCTGCCGCTGACCGGTGCGCTGTCCGGGGCGCTGGCGCCGACGGTCGGCATCGACGTCGAGACGCTCTGCGCGATCGGCCAGATGGGCGCGGTCTGGACCGGCGGCGGCACGCTGATCGCCTGGTCGTCGCTGATCGCGGTGACCGGGTTCGCGCGCGTGCCGGTGCTCGAGGCGGTGCGCGTGATCTTCTGGCCGGTCATCACCGGGCTGGCGGTCTCGACGATCGCCGGCGTCATGATGTGGAGCCATTGAGCCGGGCCCCGGGACGCGAGCCGCTCAGCAAGGTCGTCGCCGACCGGCTGAGGCGCGCGATCCTCACCGGGCACTACAAGCCCGATGAGCGGCTGGTCGAGGACCGGATTTCCGAGCAGCTCGGGGTGTCGCGCGTCCCGGTGCGCGAGGCGCTCAAGGCGCTCGCCGGCGAGGGGATCGTCGACCTGCGCCCCCGGCGGGGGGCCTGGGTCACCGCGATTTCGTCCGAAGTAGCGCGCGAACTGGTCGAGGTGCGGGCGACGCTCGAAGGCCTGAACGCACGGCTCGCGGCGCGGCACCACGAGCCGGCCGTGGTCGAGCGGCTCCGCGAAGTCCTGGCGCGCGGCAACGCCGCGGCGGACAAGGGTCTCCCCGAAGACCTGACGATCCTCAACAGCGAATTCCACGACCTGCTTGCGACGGCGGGCAGCAACAGCGTGCTGTTCGACATCATGCGTTCGCTGCGCGACCGCACCAACCTGGTGTTCGCCCAGAACGGCACCCGCCGCGCGCGGGAAGACTGGAAGGAGCATTCGGCGATCCTGTCGGCGGTCATCGATGGCGACGAGGAACTCGCCGAACTGCTTGCCACGCGCCATGTGCTGAACGCGGCCGCCGCCCGGCTCGGATGAGGATCCTCGTCACCGGCGCCGCCGGGTTCATCGGCGCGGCGCTCGTCGATGCGCTTGCACGCCGCGCGGATGTCGAACGCATCGTCGCGTTCGACCAGGTGTCACTCCCCGCACCGCACGCGAAAGTCGAGTCGGTGACCGGCAACCTGGCCTACGCGCCGACGGCGCGGTCCCTGGTCGATGCAAGCATCGACGCGATTTTCCACCTCGCGTCGCTGGTGTCGGGCGGTGCCGAGCAGAATTTCGAGCTCGGCATGAAGGTCAACTTCGACGCCACGCGCGACCTGCTGGAGGCGGCCCGCCTGGCCGGCCGATGCCCGAAATTCGTGTTCACTTCGTCGATCGCGGTGTATCGCGGCGTGAACCTCGAAGTCACCGACGAGACGCGGCCGGCGCCGCGGCTTTCATACGGGGCGCAGAAGCTGATGTGCGAGGTGATGATCGACGATTACTCCCGGCGGGGGTTCGCGGACGGCCGCTGCCTGCGGTTGCCGACGGTGCTGGTGCGCCCGGGCGCGGCCAATACCGCGGTCTCGGGCTGGTCGAGCGCGATCATCCGCGAGCCGCTTGCGGGGCGCGACTACACCTGCCCGGTCGGGCCGCACACGCGCATGGCCTGCATCTCGATCGCGCGCGTGGTCGAATCCCTGGTCCACGCCATGAAAGTCCCCGCGGCGGACTTCGGCCCGGAGCGCACGCTGGTCCTCACCGGCATCCCGGTCTCGGCGCAGGCGATGCTCGAAGCGGTGCACGCAGCGGTGCAGGGGTCGGCCGGGCTCCGGGCGCGCCTGGGTAAGGTACGCTTCGACCCTGACCCGGCAGCGCAGGCACTGATGGATACGGTTGCGCAGTCCACGTTTTCGGTGCGGGCGGCGGGGCTCGGCTTCAGGCACAGCGCAGGCATCGGGGAGATCGTTGCCGAATACATCGAGGGAACAACGTGAAGAGGAACCAGTGGCATGACTAGGGCCAGGGCCGCAAGGAAGGCGGCACCGTTCAGGAACCTGCCCTCGCGGATCACGGTCGACGGGCTCGACCGGGCGCCGCATCGCGCCTTCCTGCGCGGCCTCGGCCTCACCGACGAGGACATCGCCAGGCCTTTCGTCGGCGTGGCCAGCACCGACGGGCGCGTGACGCCCTGCAACGCGAAGCTGGGCGAACTGGCGCGCGAAGCCTGCGTCGCGGTCAAGGAGTGGGGTGGCGTGCCCTTCGATTTCGCGTCGATCGCGGTGGCCGACTCGATGTCGATGGGCCATGCCGGCATGAAATTTTCGCTCCCGTCGCGCGAAATCATCGCCGACGGGGTCGAGGCGGTGTGCCGCGGGCATGCCTACGATGCGCTGGTCACCTTCGCCGGCTGCGACAAGACCCTGCCCGGCATGATGATGGCGATGGTGCGCCTCAACCTGCCGTCGGTCTTCATGTACGGCGGGCCGGCCTCGCCGGGCCGGTGGAAAGGGCGCGACGTCACGGTGCTCGATACGTTCGAGGCGGTCGGTGCGGTCATGGCCGGCGACATGCGCCAATCCGAGCTCGACCAGCTCGAGCGCGTCTGCCTGCCGACGCTCGGGTCGTGTCCCGGGCAGTTCACGGCGAACACGATGGCGATGGTGTCCGAGACCCTCGGTCTTGCGTTGCCGGGGTCGGCCACGATGCCCGCAATGGCGAAGGAGCGGGCAGCGACCGCGCGCGAAGCCGGTCGCGTCGTCATGGAGTTGCTGCGCACCGATGGCCCGCGGCCGCGCGACCTCGTGACCAGGAAGAGCCTCGAGAACGCCTGCGCCGCGGTGGCCGCTACCGGCGGATCGACGAACGCAGGGCTGCATATTCCTGCGATCGCGCACGAGGCCGGCATCAAGTTCTCGCTCGACGACCTCGCGCGCATTTCGAAGAAGACGCCGTTGATCGCCGACATGAAGCCCGGGGGCCGCTTTCTCGCCAAGGACCTGCACGCAGTCGGCGGCGTCTACAACGTGCTCCGGGTGCTGCTCGAGCGCGGGGCGTTGCACGGCGATTGCCTGACGATCTTCGGCACTACGCTGGAACAGGAACTCTCGGACCATCCGGGCGCCGACGGCGAAGTCGTGCGCAAGGCGCCGATCATGAACACCGGCGGGCTCGTCGTGCTCAAGGGCAACCTCGCCCCCGACGGCGCACTGATCAAGGTGGCCGGCCTGAAGAGCCTCAAATTCACCGGCCGGGCGCGCGTGTTCGACTGCGAGGAGGACTGCGCTGCGGTGGTGGCTGCGCGCTCGTATTCGGAAGGCGATGTCCTCGTCATCCGCTACGAGGGCCCGAAAGGCGGCCCCGGCATGCGCGAAATGCTCGGCGTCACCGCCTTGATCTACGGCCAGGGCATGGGCGAGAAGGTGGCATTGCTCACCGACGGCCGCTTCTCCGGTGCCACGCGCGGCATGATGATCGGTTATGTGTCCCCCGAGGCCGGCACCGGCGGGCCGCTCGCGCTGGTGAAGGACGGCGACACGATCGCGATCGACGCGAAAGCCGGCCGGCTCACGCTCGAAGTCTCCGAGGCCGAACTCGCCAGGCGCAGGAAGGCGTGGCAGCCGCCGAAGCGGGCGCCGTTGTCGGGTGCCCTCGAAAAATATGCCGCGCTCGTCGGGCCGGCGAATCTGGGCGCGGTCACGCATCGCGGGGGAAGGAAACCATGAGCCTGCCCAAGCTCGGCTACATCGGCATCGGCCTGATGGGCAGGCCGATGACGCTGCGACTGCTCGCCGCCGGTTACAAGGTCGCGGTCTGGAACCGCAGCAAGGAGAAACTCGCGCCGGTCACCGCCAAGGGGGCGGTCGCCAAGGACACGCCGGCCGACGTCGCGCGCTTTGCCGACATCGTCATGCTATGCGTGACCGACCAGGCCTCGGTGAAGGAAGTCCTCTTCGGTGCCGGCGGGGTCGTCGAGGGAATCGATGCGGGCGCCGCGGACGGAAAGATCGTGATCGATTTTTCGAGCATCGCGCCCAAAGCCGCGAAAGAATACGCTGCAAGGCTCGCCGAAAAGGGTGTGGGCTACATCGACGCGCCGGTGTCCGGCGGCACCGTCGGTGCGGAGCAGGGCACGCTCGCGATCATGGCCGGCGGCAAGGCGGAGCACATCGAGTTCGTGCGGCCGCTGGTCGCGGAGCTTGCGAGCCGTTTCACGCGCATGGGCGATTCGGGCGCCGGGCAGGTGACCAAGCTCGCCAACCAGGTCATCGTCGCGAGCCTCTTCCCGGTGATTGCCGAGGCGTTGCGCCTGGCCGAGGCGGCGGGTGTGGATGCCGCGCAGGTCCCCGAAGCGCTGAAAGGCGGATTCGCCGATTCGAAGCCGATGCAGGTGTTCGGGCCGCGCATGGCCTCGCGCAATTACGCGCCCGCGCTCGGCACGGTGAACGTGATGCTGAAGGACTTGCTCAACGCGGTTGCGGTCGCCGAAGACGCCGGCGTGCCGCTGCCGATGGCCCGTGCTGCGGTGGAGCGGTTCAGGCTGCTGGTCGCCGAAGGCAAAGGCGAAACCGAACCGTCGGCCTTCATCGACCTGCTGTCCCGCGGGCGCTAGCCCAGTCGCGCACCGAAAGTCTCGAAAAAGGCACGATTCCCTTTTGGCGTAACCGCGACGGCGCGGGTGCCTTCGAGGCGTCGTATCCAGCCCGCTTCGAAACTGTGCGTGCACAGCGCCGCGCCCAAGGCGCCGGCAAGATGCACCCGCCGTTCGCTCCAGTCGAGGCAGGGCCTGCAAATGACGCGGGCATTCGTGCCGCCACGCCCCGGAAGCGACGCGAGATCGATCCCGAGTTCCCGCAAGAGCGTGATACCGGATTCGGTCACGAGCCCGCCGTCGTCGGCGAGCTCCACGTGTCCCCGCTCGACGAGGGCATCGGCAAGGGTGACCCCGAGATGGCCGGCCAGATGGTCGTAACAGGTTCGCGCATTGCGCAGGGCCGAATCCCTCGGCCCGGTGACCGGGGCAGGCCGCATCGGTCCCATGCCGGAGGCTACGCGCATGATGCCTTCGATCATCTGCGCGACCGCTGCCGATGCGAGCCGGTGATACCGGTGCCGGCCCTGCTTTTCCACGCTGAGCAGGCCGGCCGCCGTCATCTTTGCGAGGTGCCCGCTTGCGGTCTGGGCTGAAACGCCGGCGACGCGCGCAAGTTCGGACGCCGTGAGGGCCCGCCCGTCCATCAGCGCATGCAGCATGCCGGCGCGTGCAATATCGCCGGCGAGCGAAGCGATTTCAGAGAACCTGGCGTTGCTTGTCATGGCTTGGCGAATCGACCCGATGCGATCAGGTTACCCTTCGGGCTGCCGGGATGCTTCGTTCCGGAACGAAGCATTCTCCCGGGTACCGGGCGATAGTATCGCCCCGGGCTACAAGTTGAGGAATCGATCGTTGGCACGAAGTGAGCGGGCAGGGAGGTTCTACGGTTGGCGGGTCGTCCAGGCTGCGTTCACCCTCGCGGTCTTCGGCTGGGGATTGGGCTTCTACGGTCCGCCGGTCTTCCTGAAC
>CAZREB010000005.1:0-148876 GCA_964599095.1 uncultured Bordetella sp. | reverse complement strand
CCTCGCGGTCTTCGGCTGGGGATTGGGCTTCTACGGTCCGCCGGTCTTCCTGAACGTCCTCCACGAGTCCCGCGGCTGGCCGGTCCTCCTCGTCTCCTCGGCCATCAGCGTGCACTTCCTCGTCGGCGCAGTGACCGGGGCCAACATGCCGGCGCTGCATCATCGCTTCGGTGCGGTCCTGGTCACGAAGGCGGGCTCGTTGTCGATGGCCGCGGGCATCATCGGGTTCGCGATGGCAGCTTCACCGTGGCAACTGTTCGTTGCGGCGGTATTGAGCGGGCTCGGCTGGGGAACGATGAGCGCTGCGGCGCTCAACATCCTCGTCTCGCCCTGGTTCGACCGCGCGCGTCCTGCCGCGCTCGGCATGGCGTACAACGGCGGCAGCGTCGGCGGGATCGTCTTCTCGCCGCTCTGGGTGGCGGCGATCGGCGCCGTGGGATTTCCCGCGGCATCGACCCTGATTGCCGTTGCTATGGTGGTTACCCTCTGGATCCTGGCCGATTCGGTCTTCTCGCGCACGCCGCAGTCGATGGGCCTGCGGCCCGACGGCGACGAGCCCGGTGCGCCGGCCGTGCCGGTCACGTCGCCCGATGCGCGCCCCTTGCCGGGGGCGGCGCTCTGGCGCGACCGGCGGTTCGTCACGCTTTCGGCCGGCATGACGCTCGGGCTGTTTGCCCAGATCGGCATGATTTCTCACCTGTACTCGCTGCTCGTGCCCGCACTCGGCGCACAGCCGGCGGGCCTGGCGATGGGGTTCCTGACGGTCATGGCGATCGGCGGGCGCACGCTGCTCGGCTGGCTGATGCCCCTGGGCGCGGATCGCCGGCTGGTGGTCTGCGGGGGCCTCGCGGCGCAGATGGCCGGATGCGGCGCCCTTATCCTCGCGGCCGGCACGAACGTCCCGTGGCTGCTCGCCGGCGTGGTGCTTTTCGGTGTGGGCTTCGGCAACACCAACTCGCTGCCCCCGTTGATCGCGCAGGTCGAATTCGTCAAGGCGGACGTCACCCGCGTGGCCGCCCTGATCGTCGCCATAGCGCAGGCAGGCTTCGCAATCTCGCCGGCCTTCTTTGCCTTGATCCGCGAGTGGAATCCGCCCGCGGCCGGCGAAGCCGCGGGCCTCGCGCCTGCGCTCTACGCGACGGTAGCGGCCGTGCAGTGCCTTGCCATCTGCGCGTACCTCGCCGGCCGGCGATGAATCGGGTCCCGTTCTGCGACATACTCCCGCGATGGCTTCACGAACCGAAATCGAATCCCTGCTGGCCGGGCATCTTGCGGATCCCGCGAGCAGTTGGAGCGTCGGCGAGTTCGGCGTGCTGGCCGAGTTCCACCACGCCGGGAACGGTATCGAATTGCACGGTCCGCTGACCGCGTCGACCCGGGGCGGTGCGATCCGGATCCAGCCGCACCCGGACATCCGCGTGCTGGCCTACGAAACGCCCAGCCCGAATCCGCGGCTGTGGAACCACGGCATTGCGTTCTGCCTTCCTGCGCAGTCTTACATGATGGAGGGCCGCCTTGGCCTGACCGAACTCGGGCCGGACCGCGAAGCAATCTTCGAGGTCGCGCGCAGCGACCTGCTGTTCGACCTTGGTCTCGGGCGGCGCGTGGTGAGTTTCTGTTTGCGGACGTCCGACGCCGCGCTCATCCGCCGGTTGCGCGGGTCCGAAGGACGATTGGTCTACGACGATCCATCGCTCACGGCGGACATAGTCGCGGCGGCGCCGGCCCGCGTCGCGGTGTCGCGCCTGGCGCGCATCGAGGTCACGAACCCGATCCCGGCGCCCGGCGGTGTTTCGCCGCACGGACCGCATACCCATTTGATGCCCGGCCTCGCACGCCTCGGGCGCGCCCATGACGCGAACATCCCGGTGCCGGAGGGATTCCTGCCCTGCCTGACGTTGTACCCGGCGCATCCGGCGCGGGATTCCGAAGGGCGGGAGCGCGCATTCGACGTGCGCATGCACGCCGACTTCCAGCGCTTGCTCGAGCGGTACGGAGACCCGGCCTACGTGGCCGGAAAATCCGCCGGCGCGCCGGTGCGCGGTCGCAAGGAAAATCTCGGCCGCCTGATCGCCGCGCGCCAGCGTTCGATGGCGAGCCGGTGAAATGGAGGGGCGCCGGGGGGATTCCTCCCTTGTGGCGCTGGCCGAAGGCGGTTAGGCTTTTCCCGTCGCGGACGGCAGGAATTCGGCGCCTGCCGCCACAAAATTTCCGAAGGAGACCGGCATGAAACGAACGATTGTTGGGATTGCTTGCGGGGTCGCGTTGGCAGCGGTGTCGGCGTTTGCGTCGTCCACCGATGGGGGGCACGCTGCGGCTGCGCAGTCACCCGAGCGCAATGCCGGATGGACGCTCGCGCAGGCGGCGCCGGCCGGGCGCGGCATGCTGTTGTCGGCGACCGCCAGTTGCGGGAAATTCCCGAAATGCCAGGACGAGGCGTGCGTGGGCGGGACGCTGGTCGACTGCAAGATGGACAGGGACGCCGGCGTCTGCAAGCCCGTCCCGAGAGACGTCAAGAAGAGTTGCAAGGCCTCCTAGGCCGGCTCCACCATGCCCTCCCGCCCGCTGCCCCCCAGGGAAAAGCTCACGATCTGCTTCGCGCACGTCGCCTACCGCATGGGCGAGCGTTTCGCGGCGCGCAACACCGGGATCAATTCGTTCGAGGTGCGTACCCTCGACGACCTGAAGGCGCGCATCGGCGAGGCCGACGTCGTGGTGTGCTCGGGGCTGTGGCGCAACGAGTTCATCCCGGCGGCGCCGAGACTCGCGTTCATCCAGTCGATCAGCGCCGGCACAGACCAGTACGGCAAGGAGGCGCTGCAGGCCGCCGGCATCCGCGTGGCGAGCGCGCAGGGCGCCAACGAGCGCGCGGTGGCCGAGCACGCGATCACGCTGATCCTGTCGATGGCGCGGCTGATCCCGGAGGCGCGCGACAACCAGGCCGCGAAAAAATGGCGCGGCATGATCGGCGACATCTCGAAGCGCGAAGAAGAACTCGGCGGCAAGACGCTGGTGATTGCCGGCATGGGCCGCATCGGCTCGCGGCTGGCGACGCTTGCGAAGGCATTCGACATGAAAGTCATCGGCGTCAAGCGCGACGTCACCAAGGGCGCCGGCGCGGCTGACCGGGTGGTCGGGGAGGGCGAATTGCTCTCTGTGCTTCCGGAAGCCGATTTCGTCGCGCTGACCTGCCCGTTGACACCGAAGACCGAGAACCTGGTCGACGCCAGGGCGCTCGCCGCGATGAAGCCCTCGGCCTACCTGGTAAACGTTGCGCGCGGCAAGGTCGTCAACGAGCCGGCGTTGCTGGAGGCGCTGGATGGCAGGCGAATCGCCGGCGCCGCGCTCGACTGCGTCTGGGAGGAGCCGTTGCCGGCCGCTTCGCCGCTGTGGGCGTTTCCGAACGTGCTGATCACGCCGCACACCGCCGGCGAGACGCGCCGCTACGAGGACAACGTCCTCGACCTGATGATGGAGAACCTCGGCCGGATCTGGCGCGGCGAGACGGTGCTGAAGAACCAGTTCGCCTGAATTCGCATGGCAGCATTTCGCCCGGAGAGCCAGGCAGGAAGCAGCCCATACCCGGAAAATGGCAGCATTGACCGGTGCTGCGGCGGCCGCGCGCCGGTCGGCTAGGTCAGCCCGTCCAGCCCCTTGATGTCCTGCGGCCGCAGGCCGCCGACGCGCGCGTCGATGCGGCCGCGGTTGGCCAGGCACAGGATCAGCGCGATCTCGCCGGCCGCAGGTGCGTCGTGCAGCGTGACGGTCATGCCGTCGTAGAACGAGCGTACGTACAGCGCATCCTTGTGGTTCATCGGGATGTCGATCGTGGTGCCCGGCCCGCCGCGCTTGGTCATCGACGAGATCCACGCCTTGCCGCCGCCGAGCACCTCACGCACCGGCGCGGCGAACTCGGTCGTAAGCAGCGCATTGACGTGCTCCTGCTCACCGGCAAGCCCCGCGACGCCGCCCTTGCCTATGCCTCTGGCCTGGTGCGGTTCCATGGCGTACACCGCCTTTTCGGCCATCAGCGCGCCGAGCTGCGCGCTTGCATACATCATGGGATTCAGGTTCTTCACGTACCGCCCGGCGCACGGGTTGTCGATGACGGCGACGATGGCGACCTTGCGCAGCGGCGGCTCGCCTTTGGGGCCCTCGGTCTGGTCGACGAACGTGAGCCATCGCTTGACTGGCAGTTTCATGGGATTCCTCTCGCGGTGCGTTTATACGGGACTGGGGGAGTGTGCAGGACCGATTTTACAGGCGCGCCGGGCCGGCGTTGAGCCTGCCGCGGCCGGTGAAAGGTTTGCATGGGTCGCCCGGCGCCGGCCGATTCCGGGCGAAAATGCACGCTGCGCAGACAAGGGGGCATTTCATGGCACTGCAGACCAGGCGGCTGACCAACACTTTCGGCGTCGAGATCACCGGGCTCGACCTGTCCAAGCCGGTCGACGACGCGACGATCGCCGAAATCTGGAAAGTCTGGAACGAGCAGGGGCTGGTGCTGATGCGCGGGCAGGCGATCACGCCCGAGCAGCACATCGCCTTCAGCCGCCGCTTCGGCGAGCTCGACCGCCACGAGGCCCTGGAGCCTTTCCGCCACCCGCAATACGACGAGATCTTCATGGTCAGCACGATCCCGGTGAACGGCAAGCCGTCGGTCAGCGAGAACGTCGGCAAGCACTGGCATTCGGACCTCTCGTACACTCTGCACCCGGCGATGGGGTCGCTGTTCCACTGCCAGGTGGTGCCCGAAGTCGGCGGCGACACGCTGTTCGCGAGCACGACGGCCGCGTACGACTCCCTGTCGGACAAGATGAAGGAGGTCATCGAACCGCTGTGGGCGGTGCATGACTACCTCTCGATCCCGACCCAGCGCCTGAAGCGGCCCGATGTCCGCGAGCGATTGCGCGAACTGAACCCGCCGGTGGCCCAGCCGCTGGTGCTGACGCACCCGGTCACCGGCAGGAAGGCGCTCTATATCGCCGAGTCGCTGATCTCGCATTTCGTCGGCATGACGGCCGAGGAGTCGCAGCCGCTGGTGCGTTTCCTCTTCAACCACACGATCGACCCGCTCTACACCTACCGGCACAAGTGGACCAAGGGCGACTTCATCATGTGGGACAACCGCAGCCTGATCCACATCGCGCTCGGCGACTTCGAGAAGGGCGCGCACCGCCTGTTCTTCCGCACCACCATCCTCGGCGAGCAGCGCGGCTACCTGGTTTGAATCGGGGCCAGGCTCAAACCTTGCATCCCGAGGGTCGGGGACGTCCGGTCTTGCAAGGTTTGAGCCTGGCCCCTTTTCAGGTGCCTGAATAGTCCTGAGGGATGCGGCAGGACGTGACGCGGATGCGGCGGTTGGGCGCGGGGGTGTTGCGGCTGCGGCCGACGAAACGCGGGACGCCGTCGGTGATGACTGCGCCGACCGCGGCGATGTCGCCGTTGCGCAGCGAATCGAGCGGGTCGCTCTTGGAGCCGCCGACGCACGAGTCGATGATCACGACGTCCGCATCCTTGCCGGCTTGCAGGAACCCGGAGTTGCGCTTGTAGACGCGCGCGTTGTTCCCGGTGGCCGCGGCGATCGCCCACTCGACCGGCATGCTGGTGAGGCTGGCGAGGTGCGTGATCGTGTACATCATGCCCAGCGGCATGATCCCCGAGCCGGTCGGCGTGTCGGTCGCGATCAGGAAGCGGTCGAACTGGTCGGCTTTCCTGACCATGTCGCCCAGCAGCAGCGTGGTGCGCAGGTTACCTGCGGTGCAGACCTGCAGCGCGATGTCCGATTCGTGGACGATGCGCGGGAAGTCCTCGTCCGGCATTGCCACCGGCCCGCCGTTCACGTGGAAGGATACGTCGGGCTTGATCTTGATGAGATGGTCGGCCCAGATGCCCGAAGAGCCCGGGATCGACGAGCCGCCGGTGTGCACCATCGAGATCATGCCGTGCTTGCGTGCCCACGCAATCATCGGCTCGTAGTCGTAGGGCGTCTTGACCGCGCCGAAACCGGCTTTCGCAAGCCACACGCCCTTGGCGGCGATCTCGGCAAAGTCGGCCTCCACCAGTCCAGGCTCGAGGATGATCGAGCCCGCCCAGACGCGCATGCCGCCCGGGCGATAGTGCTCGAAGCATTTCATCGCCGCGACCGCGAGCGCCTTGACGCCTTCGGGATCCTTGGGGCGGCCCGGCACGTGGACCTCGGAGGCGCTCACTGCCGTGGTCACGCCGCCGTGCACGTAGCTCTCAAGGAAGCCGACGGTCTTCTGGCGCGGCGTGTAGTCGCCGAAGGTGTTGTGCACCTGCGAGTCGATCAGGCCGGGAATCGCTGTCGCGCCATCCGCATCGATGACGACGTCGGCGGCCTCGACGTCTGCGGCCGAGACGCTGCCGACCGCGGTGATCAGGCCGTCCTGCATCAGGATCGAGTCGCCCTTGGCGAACGAGTCCCGCCAGTCGCCGGTGACGATGCGCCCGAGATTGGTAATCGCAACCTTCATGGGTCGTCCTTCAGCCCGGCCCGGGAAATTCGTCGAGCAGCGGGAACGCGCTCAGCACATGCGGTTCGTAGACCGGGGTTGCGCTGGTCACATGACGAGGCGTGAGGCCTGCGAAAGAGGTCACGCCGAGCAGGCCGAGGCAGATCCTGACTTCCTCTTCGAGCAATTCCAGCGTGCGCACCAGGCCCGGCACCCCCGCGGCCGCGAGGCCGAGGCACATCAGGCGGCCGATGCCGACGGTGCGCGCGCCCAGCGCGATCGCCTTGACCACGTCCGAGCCGCGCATGAATCCGCCGTCTACCCACACTTCGGCTCGGCCTCCGACCGCCTCGATCACTTCCGGCAGCACGGCCGCGCTGCCGAGCCCGTGGTCGAGCTGCCGGCCGCCGTGGTTGGAAACGTAGATCACCTCGACGCCTTCCTTGACCGCGATCTCGGCGTCTTCGGCCGTTGCGATGCCCTTGAGGATCAGCGGAAGGTCGTGCTTCTGCTTGTAGCGCCGCACCTGGTCCCACGAAAGCGCCGCCTGGAACTGCATGCCGCTGTTGTCGGTGGGCCGCCAGGGCTTGGTGAAGCGGCCGGCGATGTCGCGCTCGCGCCGGCTGTAGAACGCGCTGTCGACGGTGAAGCAGAACGCGGTGAACCCGTTGTCCCTGGCGCGCCGCACCCAGTCGTCGGTCCAGGGCTCGTCGCCGCGCACGTAGAGCTGGAACACGCGGATGTTGTCCGCCGCCGCGGCCACTGCCTCGAGACCGGGCTGGCAGACCGACGAGAGCATCTGCGCGATGCCGAACCCGGCCGCGCCGCGCGCTGCGTCCGCGGCGGCGCCCGGCGCAAACGACTCCATGCCGCCCACCGGAGCGAGCATCACGGGGAGCCGGACCTTCCTTCCCATGAAATCCGCGCTGCAGTCGACCGTGCTCACGTCGTTCAGCACACGCGGGCGAAACGCGATCGAGTCGAGCGCCTGCCGGTTGCGGCGCATGGTGGTCTCGGTCTCGGTGGCGCCGGCCAGGTAGTTCCAGGGGCCGGGCGCGAGGTTGCGGCGCGCGGCCGCGACGATTTCCTGCAGCGTGAGGAACCTTTCGGCGGCCTTCACGGCTTTGTCGGGGGCGTTCATAGGCGTAAGCCTAGCATTCCACCCGGCTGACCGGCAGCACGTTGATCGCAAGGCCGCCGAGCGCGGTTTCCTTGTACTTGTGCTGCATGTCGGCACCGGTGGTCTTCACGGTCTCGATCGCCTGGTCGAGGCTGACGTTGTGAGCGCCGTCGCCGCGCAGCGCGAGCGACGCCGCGTTGATCGCCTTGATCGCGCCCATTGCGTTCCTCTCGATGCACGGGATCTGCACCAGCCCGCCGATCGGGTCGCAGGTCATGCCCAGGTGGTGCTCGATGCCGATCTCGGCCGCGTTCTCGACCTGTTCGTTGGTGCCGCCCAGTGCGGCGCACAGGCCGGCGGCCGCCATCGCGCAGGCCGCGCCCACTTCGCCCTGGCAGCCGACTTCGGCGCCGGAGATCGAGGCGTTGCGCTTGAAAAGGGCGCCGACCGCCGCCGCAGCCAGCAGGAAGTCGCGCAGGCCGCTGGGCGTGGCCCCGGGGCAGAAGTCTTCGTAGTAACGCATGACTGCCGGAATGATGCCGGCCGCGCCGTTGGTCGGGGCGGTGACCACGCGGCTGCCGGCAGCGTTCTCTTCGTTGACTGCGATCGCGAACAGGCTGATCCAGTCCATGACCTCGTGGGGCATCTTCGCGCCGGCGGCTTTCAGTTGCCGGTACATGCCGGGCGCCCGCCGCCGCACGTTCAGGCCGCCGGGCAGGATCCCTTCGGTGACCAGCCCGCGGTCGATGCACGCACGCATCGCCCGGTGGATTGCGTCGAGCCCGGCGTCGATCTCGGCGTCGCCGTGCCAGGCGCGCTCGTTCGCGCGCACGACCTCGTGGATCCGCAGGTTGCGCGCGCGCCCGATGCGCAGCAGTTCGTCCGCGCTTGCGTAGGCGAGCGGGGCCGCCGCGCGGTCCGCCCCAGTGCGGTCGCCGGCCTCGCCTTCCTTGACGATGAAGCCGCCGCCGATCGAGTAGAACACCGCTTCGCCGGCCGAACCGTCGTCGAACGTCGCGACCACGCGCAAGGCGTTCGGGTGGAAAGGCAGCGACTCGGTGCCGCGAAATTCGATGTCGTCCGCGATCGAGAACGGCACAGCGTGCCTGCCCAGCAGCGATATTTCGCCATCGAGCGCCACGGCGTCCAGCAGTGCCGGGAGGACCTCGGGGTCGACGGTATCCTGGCGCAGGCCCGACAGCCCGAGGATGATCGCCTTGTCGGTGCCATGGCCGCGGCCGGTGAGGGCGAGCGAGCCGTACAGGATGACTTTCACGCGCACGACTTTGGCGAGGTCCGGCAGGTCTTCCAGCGCCTTGCGCGCGGCCCGCATCGGGCCGACCGTGTGGCTGCTCGAAGGGCCGATGCCGATCTTGAACAGGTCGAAGACGCTGATGTCCAACCGCGTCAGGCCCGGCAGGCTTCGAACTGGCGCGAGAGCGCGACTGCGTCCAGGCTGCCCGCCGGGCCGATCACCGCGAGGCTGGAGTGCGGCGTTTCGCCGCCCCAATCGTCCGTCACATAGCTCCAGCGCGGCCCGACCCGCTGGAATACCGTCCGGCGCGCGGGATCGGTGGACAGCCAAAGAACGCCCTTGGCGCGCAGCGTTCCCGCGGGCAGGGAATCCAGCATCGCACGCAGCCGCTCGCCGTCGAGAGGCGCATCGGTCTCGGCGCTCCAGCTGCGAAAGGGATCGGCGTGGCCGGCTGGAACGGCCGACTGGCGGGGCAGGTCGCGCTCGCTGCGGATCCCGAGCACGACTTCGGACGGGACATCGGCGCCGGTGGTCTCGATCACCGGCTTGCCGGGGGCGAGAGTGCCCACAAGCGCATGGGTGTTGGCGAGCGCGATCGCATCGACAAGGTCCGTCTTGTTCAGGATCACGAGATCGGCGGCGCCGACCTGCGAGGCAAACGTTGCCGAACACGCCGGATCCGCCGCAATCCGACCTGCGGCTTCCGCATCGACGAGCGCGAGGATGCCGTCCAGCCGGAGCGCAGGATTCGCCAGCGCCACCTGCGCGATGCCCAGCGGGTCCGCGAGGCCGCTCGCTTCGAGCACGATCGCCTCGGGCGGGTCCTCGCGCGCGGCGAGGGCGAGCAGGGTCTTGGTGAGGTCGCCCGCGATCGTGCAGCAGGCGCACCCGTTGGCGAGGCTGATGGTGTCTTCGGTCCGCGAACGCACGAGCGCCGCGTCAATGTTGATCCGCCCGAAGTCGTTCACCAGCACCGCGATCCGCAGGCCGTGGTCGCCCGACAGCAGTCGATTGAGCAGCGTGGTCTTGCCTGCGCCGAGAAACCCGCCTATCACCGTCAGCGGCAGCGACCCGTCGGCCGCGCGTTGCGCCTGCGGGATCATCTGCGCCGCCTGGATGAAGCCCGACAGCATCTGCCAGGCCTGCTCGGTCGAAGCCTGTTGGGGGAGTTTCACGCCGGCTGCAGCTTGCCGCCGAGCGCGGTGCCCCAGACCGGGATGTCGCGGATCGCCATCTTGTCGACCTCGAAGGGGTCCTTTTCGAGGATCGCGAAGTCGGCGAACTTGCCGGGCTCGAGGCTGCCGACCTTGTTTTCGATGCCGAGCACGTAGGCCGCATCGATCGTCACCGCGCGCAGCGCTCTTTCCACGCCGATGCGCTCTCCCGGCGCCATGACGGTTTTGCCGTCGAGCGCCACGCGATTGACCGCGGCCCAGGCGGCGGTGAGCGGGTGCATCGGCACTACCACGAGCGAGAAGTCCGAATGCAGCGCAAAGACGACCCCTTCGCGCTCCAGCGAACCCAGCCGCGCGACCGCTTCCGACCGGTCGGGGCCGAATCCCTGTTCGCTGTGCAGCTGGCTGCGGTAGTGGACGAAGTAGTTGTTGACGCTGGCGCAACCGCCCAGCGCCTTCAGCCTGCGCGCCTGGTCCGGCGTGCTGATGCAGTAATGCTCGATCGTGAAGCGGTGATCGAAGCGCGGGTGCATCTCCTGCAGGCGCGCGAGCGCGTTGAGCGACGCGTCGATCGCCTCGTCGCCGTTGGCGTGACAGTGGATCTGGATGCCGGCCTTCCAGAACGGCAGCATGCGCGCCGGCAGCTCGTCCCACGGCACGTCGTTGCGCAGCCCGTTGCTGCCGTCGAGGTAGCCGGGAAAGTTCAGGCGCAGCGACATCGCCGGGAAGGAGCCGTCGGACAGGAACTTGATGCCGTGCAGGAACAACTTGTCGTTGTTGCGCTCTTTGGCCATGCCGAGCAGGAAATCGGCCGACTTGTCCGCGTGGGTCTTGAAGAGCGGGTTCTCGAGCGGCACCAGCGCCATGCGCAGCGGGAAGCCGGGGTCGTTCACCGCGTCCACGTGCATCTTCCATTCGAGCTCGAAATCGTTGAAGCCGAACACCATTTCCGCGGTCGTCGTGATGCCGGCGCGCTTCGCGGTGTCGCCCATCATGCGCAGGCCGTTGATGCCGCCGCCTTTCTGGATCACGAGGCGCATGCCGCCCAAGGCCATGCGGCCGGCCTCGATCTCGACGAACACGCCGCTCAGCCGGCCGTCCGGATAGCGCTGTACGCCGTGTACGGTGGTGTCCGCCTTGATGCCGGTGTATTCGATCGCGGCGCTGTTCAGGTAGAAGAAGTGGGGCGCGTAGGAGATGACCCACATCGGGCGGTCCTTGCTGATCGCGTCGAGTTCGTCGCGGTGCAGGTGGCCGCCCTGGATCGCGGGGTCCAGCCCCCAGGCGATCATCGGCTTCTTCGGGTCCGGCTCCCCGGCATGCGCCGCGCGCAGCTTGGCAATCACCTGTTCATGGGTGAGCAACGCGGGATTCATGCCGTTCGGGCCCGGGGATTCGATCGGGCCGATGTAGTGCAGCATCAGGTAGCCCGCCGACATCGTGAAGTGCGTGTGCGGGTCGATCAGCCCCGGCAGGATGACCTTGCCTTCCAGCGTCCGGTCGATCGCGTGCTCGTGGCGCTTCAGCCAGGGCTGCATCGATTCGAGGCTGCCGGTCGACACGATCCGGCCGTCCATGACTGCCACCGCCTCGGCTGCGGGCCGGCCCGGATCCATCGTGACGACCTTGCGGGCGGTGAACACGGTGATCTTGCTCATGGCCTTGCCTCCTTTGTATGCGGTTCAGGCGAGCCGTTCTGCGATGCGCCCGGTGTCGATGCCGCGGGATGCGGCGAGTTCCGCGGCCGCGTCCAGCAGCCATTCGGCAACGTAAGGTGCAAATGAAATCCGCACGAACAGCCGCAATACCGGCCGTCCGTCGATGCACTGCAGGATCACCTGGGACTTGGCCAGCAGGGTCTGCGCGCATTGCGGCGGCCTGAACGCGTTGCCGTGCAGGTCGAGCGGGCACCCTTTGGCCAGCGCGAGCCGCGCTTCGGCGCCGGCGATCTCGATGATCGTGCGATTGGCGGAAACATCGGTGACCGAATGGTGGACGCCCTGGAGCGCGGCGCGCAGTTCGGCGCAGAGCTTGTCGTTGCGCCCCTCGGCCGCCACCACCAGCCACTCGTCCGGCCCGAGCCAGAGGACCGAGCCCTCGTTGCCGGCGCTCCACGTGTTGGCACTTACCGGAAGGTCGCAACCGAGCACTGCGCGCACCTTGCCGCCATGGGTCGCCGCATCCAGGCGCAGGTTGACCTGTGCCGCAAACGGCACTTCGCGGATCGTAAACGCGGCAGGATCCGCGCTCGCCGTCACGAAACGCGTGGACCAGGCAGCGAGCGGCGAGGCGCGGTCAGTCGATGCCGTCACGGCGCTTGCCTTCCTTGTCGATGAATACCGGGTCGGTCACCAGCATCGGCTCGAGACGCGCGCCCTTTACCGCATACACCGTCTTGCCGTGCATCGCGCGACCGTCGGCAACCAGTGCGAGCGCAAAGGCCGATTCCAGGTTGGGGCTGTAGTAACTGGAGGTGATGTGGCCGATCGACGGGCTGCCGCGCACCGGGTCGAAGGCGGAGCGCTCGGGGCTCGCGACGAGGTGCGAGCCTTCGGCCGCCACGAAAGCCTTGTCCTGCGGCAGCAATCCGACCAGTTGCTTTCTCCCTGCGCGGCTGGAGTCGCTGCGCGAAAACGAGCGCTTGCCGATGAAATCCTTCTGCTTCGACACCGCCCATTCGAGCCCGACGTCCTGCGGGGTGACGGTGCCGTCGGTTTCCTGGCCTATGATGATGTAGCCCTTCTCGGCTCGCGCCACGTGCATGGTCTCGGTGCCGTAAGGCGTGAGGCCGTGCGGCTTGCCGGCCTCGATCACCGCCTTCCACAACGCCAGCCCGTGCCACGACGGCACGTTGATCTCATACGAGAGCTCGCCGTTGAAACTGATCCGGAACACGCGCGCCTCGAGGCCGGCGACCACGCCTTCGCGGAAGGTCATGAAAGGGAACGCGGCGTTCGAGAAGTCCATGCCCGGCGCGAGCGCCTGGAGGATCTTGCGGGCGTTCGGGCCCACGACCGCCGTGGTGGCCCATTGCTCGGTGACTGTCGTGCAATACACCCTGAGGTCCGGCCACTCCGTCTGCAGCCACTCTTCCAGCCAGTCGAGGACGCGCGCCGCATTGCCGGTGGTCGTGGTCATCAGGAAGCGGTCTTCGGCGAGGCGTGCGGTGACGCCGTCGTCCATCACCATGCCGTCGGGCTTGCACATCACGCCGTACCGGCAACTGCCGACGGCGAGCTTGGTCCACGCGTTGGTGTAGATCCGGTTCAGAAATTCGGCGGCATCCGCGCCCTGGATGTCGATCTTGCCCAGCGTGGTAGCGTCCATCACGCCGGCGGTCGTGCGCAGCGCCTTGGTCTCGCGCGCAACGGCGGCATGCAGGTCTTCGCCCGGCCTGGGGAAGTACCAGGGGCGCTTCCATTGGCCGACGTCTTCGAAAACCGCGCCGTTCTCGACGTGCCACGAGTGCATCGGCGTCATGCGCACCGGGTCCGACAGCGAGCCGCGGTCGCGCCCGGCGATCGCACCGAACGTGACCGGCGTAAACGGCGGCCGGAAGGTCGTGGTGCCGACTTCGGGAATCGGCTTGCCGAGCGAGCCTGCAAGGAGGGCCAGGCCGATGACGTTCGAGGTCTTGCCCTGGTCGGTCGCCATACCGGTCGTCGTGTAGCGCTTGGTGTGCTCGACCGAGCGGAAGCCTTCTCGCGAAGCGAGCAGGATGTCGGCCTCGGTCACGTCGTTCTGGTAGTCGACGAAGTGCTTGCCCGGGAGCTTCTCGCCGAGTTGTGCCTGCACCGACCAGAGCGGCTGGATGCGGAGGTCGTCGGTCATGCCGGCCGGCGTGTCGGCCTCGACTGCCTTGCCGAGCATCGCCAGTGTGCGCTTGCCCGCTGCAGTCCCGTCCGCAAGGGCGGAATCGAGCGAAAAGCGCCCATTCAGCGCGCCGGCCACTTCGACCGCCTGGATGCATTGGTCCGGCAGGAAGCAGGCGAATTGCGCGTCGTATCGCAGTTTGCCTGGCGCCTGGCTGTAAAGGTGGACCGCGGGATTGAGCCCCCCGGACACGAGCACATGGTCGCAGGCGACACGCACGATCCCTGCGCCCTGGACCGGGCGGATGTCGATGCTGCTCACGCGCTTGCCGCCGTGGGCGCAGGCGACCACGGAGCCCCGCAGCACGCGTACGCCGGCGGCTGCGGCGCGCGTCATCAGTGCGTCGCCGGGATCCGCGCGCACGTCGACGATCAGCGTGAGGTTCCCTGCAGCCGCATGGGTCTCGAGTGCAAGGGCGAAGCCGTGATCGTTGTTGACGAACGCTGCGCCCGCCTTGCCGAGGGCCACGCCGTATCGGGTGGCGTAGGCACACGCCGCGTTTGCGAGCACGATGCCGGGCAGGTCGTTGTTGCCGAACACGATCGGGCGCTCGTGCGCACCCGTCGCAAGAATCACGCGCTTTGCACGGAAATGCCAGAGCCGCTTTCTGGCGACACCGGCGGTGCGGCCCGGGCCTTGGTGGTCGGTGCGGTGCTCGACCGCCATCAGGTAGTTGTGGTCGTAGTACCCGAAGACCGACGTGCGGGTCAGCAACAGCACGTTCGGCATTGCGGCCAGTTCAGCGGAAGCCTTTTCGGCCCAGGCGTCGCCGGGGAGGCCGGCGATCGTGGACGGGCGTTGCAACAGGCTGCCACCGGCTTCCCGGGATTCCTCGACGATCACGGTGCGTACGCCCTGGCGAGCGGCCTGCAGCGCCGCCGCCAGTCCGGCCGGCCCGGCGCCGACGATGAGCACGTCGCAATGCCAGTGCATCCGGTCGTAAGTGTCCGGATCCGGCGCTTCGGGCGCGACGCCGAGACCGGCTGCGGCGCGGAGCGCGGGCTCGTAGACCTTCTTCCAGAAGCCTTTGGGCCACATGAAGGTCTTGTTGTAAAAGCCGGCCACGAGGATCGAGGAGGCGAGGCTGTTGATCGCCCGCAGGTCGAAATCGACGCTCGGAAAGCAGTTCACGCTCGAGGCGTCGAGGTCGGCATAGAGTTCGATCTCGGTGGCGCGCAGGTTCGGCTCCGTGTACGGCCCGCGCTCGAGCTGCACGATGGCGTTCGGTTCCTCGTTGCCGGCGGTGAGCATTCCGCGCGGCCGGTGGTACTTGAAGCTGCGGGCAACCAGGTGGATGCCGTTGGCAAGCAGCGCAGAGGCGAGCGTGTCGCCCGCATAGCCCTGGAGCCTGCGCCCGTTGAATGTGAAGGCCACGGGTCGATTGCGGTCGACGCGGCCGGCGCCGGCGATGCGCAACGGGTTCGAGGCTTCGCCGCTCATGGCTTCGCCACCGGCGGCGGTTCGCCGGGTTTGTAGACGGCGCTGATCTCGTGCGTCACCGTGTGGCGCGCGACGTTGAACCAGCGCCGGCAGCCGTGGGTATGCACCCAGCGCTCGAGGAACAGCCCTTTCGGGTTGTCGCGCATGAAGAGGTATTGCGCCCAGTCCTCATCCGACACCGCGTGCGGGTCCTTGGGGTAGGCGACATGCGCCTGGCCGCCGTAGGAGAACTCCATCTCCTCGCGGTTGCCGCACCAGGGGCAGGTAATCAGCAGCATTAGTGCGCCACCGCCGCGGCGCCGTGCTCGTCGATCAGCGCGCCGCTCGTAAAGCGGTCGAGCGCGAATGCGGCGTTCAGCGGGTGCGGCTCGCCGGTAGCGATCGTGTGGGCGAACACCCAGCCCGAGCCCGGCGTGGCCTTGAAGCCGCCGGTGCCCCAGCCGCAGTTGAGGAACAGGCCCTTCACCGGGGTCTTGGAGACGATAGGCGAGGCGTCCGGGCAGACGTCCACGATGCCGCCCCAGGTGCGCATCATCCTTACGCGGCTGAAGATCGGGAACAACTCGATCAGCGCCGCCATCTGGTGCTCGATCACATGGAAGGACCCGCGCTGGCTGTAGGAGTTGAACGTGTCGATCCCCGCGCCGATCACCAGCTCGCCCTTGTCCGACTGGCTCAGGTAGACGTGCACCGCATTCGACATGACGACGCAGGGGTGGATCGGCTTGATCGGCTCGGACACCAGCGCCTGCAGCGGATGGCTCTGCAGCGGCAGCCGGATGTCGGCCATCGCGGCGACCACCGAGGTATGCCCCGCGGCGACGACGCCGACCTTGTCGGCCATGATCGTGCCGCGCGTGGTCCGTACGCCGGTGACGCGCCCGCCTTCGCGCAGGATGCCGGTGACTTCGCAATTCTGGATGATGTCCACGCCCAGGCTGTCGGCTGCGCGCGCGTAGCCCCATGCGACCGTGTCATGCCTCGCGGTGCCTCCGCGCCTCTGGAGCGTCGCGCCGAGCACCGGGTAGCGCGCGGTGCGCGAAATGTCGATGATGGGGCAGAACGCTTTCACCTGCTCCGGCGTCAGCCATTCGCCGTCGATGCCGTTCAGCCGGTTGGATTCGACCCGCCGGATGCTTTCGCGCACGTCGGACTGGTTGTGCGCGAGGTTGATCACGCCGCGCTGGCTGAACATGAGGTTGATGTTCAGGTCCTCGTTCAGCCCTTCCCAGAGCTTGAGCGCGTGCTCGTACAGCGCGCCGCTTTCGTTCCAGAGGTAGTTGGAGCGGATGATGGTGGTGTTGCGGCCGGTGTTGCCGCCGCCGATCCAGCCTTTCTCGAGCACCGCGACATTGGTGATCCCGTGGTTCTTCGCCAGGTAGTACGCGGTGGCCAGGCCGTGCCCGCCGCCGCCGACGATGATCGCGTCGTACTTCTGCTTCGGCGCGGCGTCGCGCCAGAACGGCTTCCAGCCGGTGTGGCCGGACAGCGAGTTCCGGATGAGGCTGGCGAGGGAGAAGCGTTCCATTCGGCGGGATCCTGACCCCGGATGCTATTCATTGCCCCGGCACGACACTTTCATTTAAGCGACAGAATGTTTAACCTATACGACACTCCCTGGTGGCATGGAATAGCGCGCGATGGCAAGGAACGGACGGGCCGGTCGGATCACGCACATGGTCGAAGGTGCCGAGCGTCCGCGCGCGCCCAAGCTGCGGGTGGGCTTCGTGCTTGCGCCCAGGTTCACGCTGACCGCGTTTGCCGGATTCGTCGATACGCTGCGCCTTGCCGCCGACGACGGTGATCGCAGCCGGCCGATCGATATCGCGTGGAGCGTGCTCGGCAACGGCGGGGTGCCGATCGCGTCCAGTTGCGGCGCGCTCGTCCAGCCCTGGGCCGAGATGGCGAACCCGGAGAATTTCGATTGCATCGTGGTGGTCGGCGGCCTGCTGCACGGCGGGCAGAAGGTGCTGCCGGGAACCTATCCCTTCCTCAAGGCCGCGGCCCGCGCAGGCGTGGCGCTCGTCGGGCTGTGCACCGGTTCGTTCATCCTTGCGCGAGCCGGCCTGCTGGAGGGCTATGTGGCCTGCGTAAGCTGGTTCCACCGCGACGAGTTCGCCGCCGAGTTTCCCGAGCAGCGAATGATCACCAACCGCATGTTCGTCGTCGACCGCGACCGCATGACCTGCGCCGGGGGCACGAGCGTGGTTCACCTCGCCGCCCACCTGATCGAAAGGCATTCCGGCCGCGCGCTGGCGAACAAGAGCCTGCGGATCCTGATCGAGGACCAGCCGCTGCCGGCGAGCACGCCGCAGCCGGAGTCCGTGGTCACGCGCCAGTCGCACGACAGCGTGGTGCGGCAGGCGATGCTGCTGATCGAGCAGAAGCTGGCGCAACCGGACCCGCTGAGCGGCATATCCGCGGCGCTGGGCATCAGCATGCGCCAGCTCGAAAGGAAATTCGTCGCCGACGTCGGCATCACGCCGCGCGACTATCGCCTGCAGCTGCGGCTGGCCCGCGCACGCTGGATGATCGAGCACACCGACCTTTCGGTCACCGACGTCGGGTTCGAATGCGGGTTCGGGGACTGCTCGCACTTTTCCCGTGCGTTCACGAGCCACTTCAAGGTGCGTCCCTCCAGCCTCAGACGATCGGCCTGACGGCGGGGCGGGAACCGCCCCCAAAGCGCGTTTGCACCCGCGGGAGTTCGCGAAAGTGCATAAAGATGTCGCAAAACCACAAAACGCGAAAGGTCGCTTTCGTTAAGCTGGTTCGATCGATCTCAATTCCGGCGGGGTGGGCAGATGGGTGGTTTCGTGCGCGTCGTACTGCTGGCAATCCTGGCCGCAGCACAGTTTCAGGGCGCCGCGACGGCCGCGGATCCCTATCCCAGCCGGTCGGTGCGCATCGTCGTCGGTTACTCGCCCGGCACCACTTCGGACGTGTTCGCCCGGATCATCGCGCAGAAGCTCGGCGAGCGCTGGGGCCAGTCGGTGATCGTCGAGAACCGCGACGGCGCGGCCGGCTCGATCGGGGCGGAGGCGGTGGCCAAGTCGGAGCCGGATGGCTACACCCTGATGCTCGCCTCCAACGCGTTCACGCTGGGCAAGATCCTGCGCGTCAAACTGCCCTACGATCCGTTCAACGATTTCTATGCGGTCACCCAGATCGCCCAGACGCCCAATATCTTCCTGGTCGGCAACGGGCTGGGCGTCAAGAACCTCAAGGAGTTCATCGCGCTCGCGAAGTCGTCGCCGAAGAGGCTGCAGTACGCTTCCTCGGGCCGCGGCACGCCGAGCCACCTGACCGTGGAACTGTTCAAGTCGATGGCCGGCGTGCAGATCGACGAGATTCCGTACAAGTCGAGCGGCCAGGCGTTGACCGACACGATCAGCGGGCAGGTCGCGCTGAACGCACCCGGGCTGGCGCAGGGGCTGCCGCACACCAAAGGCGGCAAGACCGTGGCGCTCGGGATTACCGGTTCCAGGCGCGCACCCGGCGCGCCGGACATCCCGACTCTGGCGGAGCAGGGCGTGCCGGGTTACGAGGCGTACGGATGGCATGGGATCTTCGCTCCGGCCAGGACGCCGCCCGCGATCACGTCCTTCCTGACCCGCGAGATGATCGCGATCCTGGGCGCGCAGGACATGCGCGACAAATTCGGCCAGCAGGGCGCCGAGCTGGTCGCCAGCGAATCCGCGCCTTTCGTGGAGTTCCTGCGGCGCGACCTCGACAAGTGGCAGAAGCTGTTCGCGCAACTCGGCATCAAGCCGGAATAGGGGGCGGGGGATGAGACTCAGGCTGCTGGGAACCGGAACGCCGACGCCATCGCTGCAGCGCATGTGCTCCGGCTACGTGCTGGAGATCGGCCAGGACGTCATCGTCTTCGACCATGGATTCGGCGCGCATCACCGGCTGCTCGAACTGGGCATCCCGCCGACCAGGGTGACCCATTTCTTCTGCAGCCACCTGCACTACGACCACATGGGCGACTACCCGCGCCTGCTGCTCACGCGCTGGGACCAGGGCGCCGGAAAGATTCCCGAACTCAAGGTCTATGGGCCGCCGCCGATCGCCAAGGTGACCAGGGCGCTGTTCGAGGAAGGCGGCGCGTTCTGGCCGGACCTGGTCGCGCGCACCGAGCACATGTGCAGCATCTCGCTCTATCGCGCGCGCGGTGGCGTCGGCCAAAGGATGAAGCCGGTGCCCGC
The DNA here is from genome assembly GCA_964599095.1 of uncultured Bordetella sp. Taxonomy (GTDB): domain Bacteria; phylum Pseudomonadota; class Gammaproteobacteria; order Burkholderiales; family SG8-39; genus SZAS-79. The sequence continues at coordinate 129,326 of CAZREB010000005.1, read as the reverse complement.
AGTCACGGAAATGAAACCCAACCAGATCGTTGACGGCAACGGCTGGACGGTCAAGGCCGTGGGCGTCGCGCACTTCGGGCCCCAGCTGATCTCCTACGGATTCCGGTTCGACTCGCCCGAAGGCTCGTTCGTCTACTCGGGCGACAGCGGCCCGTGCGCGTCGATGGAAAGACTGGCCGAAGGCGCCGACGTGATGGTGCACATGTGCCAGTACCTGTCGGGCACCGAGCTGTGCCCGGAGTTCGCCGAATCCTGCATGGGCCATCTCGAGCTCGCGCGCCTCGGCGCGAAGGCCAAGGTCAAGACCCTGGTCATTTCGCATGTCACCGAGCAGATCGACCAGCCCGGCGTGCGCGAGCGGGTGGTGCGCGAGATGGCCGAGATCTACGACGGCAACATCGTTTTCGGCGCGGACCTGCTGGAGGTGCCCGTCAAAGGCCCGCATCCGGCGAAACTTCTGTGAGCATCGCGATGGACATTCTCAAGGCATTTCTCACGGCGGCCTGCCTTGCACTTGCTGCAGGTGCGCAGGCCCAGTACCCGGACAAGCCGGTCAAGGTCGTGGTTGCCTGGCCGCCGGGCTCACCCACCGACAGCGTCGCGCGCATCGTGTCCGAGCGGCTGGCGCAAAGGCTCGGGCAGCCGGTCACGGTCGACAACCGGCCGGGCGCGAACGGCACCATCGGCACCACCTACGTGGCCAAGGCCGCGCCCGACGGCTATACGCTGGTATTCGGCACGGCGGACACGCATTCGATCAACCCGCACGTCTACAAGAGCCTGCAATACGACGCGATCAAGGGGTTCGAACCGATCTCGCTGGTGGGCGTGGTCAATTTCCTGCTCATCTCGCGGCCGAACTTCGAGCAATCGGACCTGCAGTCGCTGGTGGCGGCGGCGAAGCTGCAGCCCGGCAAGATTTCGTATGCGACCTGGGGAACCGGCAGTTCCGCGCATGTCGCCTTTGCCCTGCTCGAGCAGGCGGCCGGCATCCAGCTCCTGCATGTGCCTTTCCAGGGGTCGGCGCCTGCGATGAACGCAATCATGGGCTCGCAGGTCGACATCATGGTGACGGGCGCGCCGCTTACCGCGGACACGAACCGCAAGGCCGGCAAGATCAAGGTCCTCGGCATCAGCGCGCCGCGGCGCGCGGCCGCACTGCCCGATGTGCGTACCTATGCCGAGCAGGGGGTGACCGATGCGCAAGCGGGCTCCTGGTACGGGCTGCTGGCGCCGGCCGGCCTCCCGGCGGCCGTGCGCGACCGCCTCGCAAACGAGACCATCGCGATTCTGAAAGTGCCCGAAACCGCGAAGCGCATCGAAGGCTTCGGGTGGACCGTGGTGGGAAATACGCCGGCCGAGTTCTCCGCATTCCTGCGCGCGGAACTGGATCGCTACGGCAAAGTGATCAGGTCGCGCGGCATCACGCTGGATCAACCCTGACGACCGACCCTCGACCGGAGAGCATCCCCCAGTGACAGAAACCGTAACGATCAGCGACAAGGCCCGCTCCATCTACCGCTCCTCGCTCGTCTGGGACATGACCGTTCCCTACGGCATGCAGCACGCAACCGACGGCATCACGCTGCCGCGGTTCAAGAAGGCGGGCTTCGGATTGGTTTCGCTTACGCTCGGCGGCGACAAGACTTTCGGCCCCGAGCAGGCGCTTTCCAACATCAGCAAGGCCATCGCGGTCTGCGCGAAGAATCCGGACCTTTACGTGCTGGTCCAGACCATCGGCGACGTGGATCGCGCGCGGAAGGAGAACAAGCTCGCGATCACGATGAATTTCCAGGGCACCAACGTGCTCGCGAACGACCTGGGGCTGGTGGAGGTCTTCTATCGCCTCGGCGTGCGCCACATGCTGATGGCCTACAACCAGAAGAACCTCGTGGGCGACGGCTGCGCCGAGCGCACCGATGCCGGGCTCTCGAGGTTCGGCCTCGCGATGATCAAGGAGATGAATCGCGTGGGCATGCTGGTCGACGGCACGCACACCGGCCACCGCACCAGCATGGAAGCGATGGAGGCGAGCACTTCGCCCTGCATCTTTTCGCACTGCTGCGCCTACTCGGTGTTTCCCCACTACCGCAACATCAAGGACGACCAGATCCGGAAGTGCGCCGAAACCGGCGGGGTGATCGGCGTGAACGGCCTGGGCGAGTTCATCGACGACATGGAAGCGACCAGCCAGTCCATGTTCAACCACCTGGACCATATCGTGAACCTGGTCGGTGCGAAGCATGCCGGCATCGGCCTCGACTACGTCAAGGACGTGGCGGGGTTCTGGAAATACGTCGACGAGAATCCTGAGGCCTGGCCGGAGAACAACGGCAGGGCCAACCGGCATACCAAGTTCGTGCAGCCCGAGCAGATCGAGGATCTGGCTGAACTGATGTGCAGGAAGAATTACGCCGAGGCCGACATCCGGGGCATCCTCGGGGGCAATTTCTACCGGGTGTGCAAACAGGTCTGGAAATGAACGCAGGAATTATTCCCACAACACGGAGGTTTCCATGAAGCGCAGAGAATTCGTAGGGGCGGGGCTGGCGGTGGCGGGGGCCGGGATGCTCGGTGTCCGATCCGCCCACGCGCAGTCCAAGCAGATCGTGGTCACCAACTGGGGTGGCGACTGGAACGACCGCGCCGTCAAGCATATCGAAAAGCCGCTGCTGGAGGACAAGGGCTGGACCATCGTGCGCGACCTGAACGAGCAGCCCCAGAGGATGACCAAGCTGCTGGCCGAGAAGCGCCTGCCGCGCGGCACGGTCGACGTGGCGCATTTCGCGGAAGCCGAGGCCTACACGCTGAACGTACAGGAAGCCCTCGAGACGATCGACTACTCGAAGATCCCCAACGCCAAGACGATGATCGAGAAGATGAAGCGGCCGTACTTCATGCCCTGGCTGTATTCAGCCTGGGAGATCGTCTACCTCGCCGACCGGATCAAGGACCCGGTCACTTCCTACAACGACCTGTGGAACCCGAAGTACGCGGGCAAGATCGGCGTGATGGACCAGAACTACGGCGCGGCCATGCAGGTGGCCAGCATCCTCGCCGGCGGCAAGATGGACAACTTCGAGGGCGCCAAGAAGAAGCTGCTCGAGTGGAAGAAGGCGGTGCAGCCCAAGGTCTATCCGTCGCACCAGCAGGCGCAGGCGGCGCTCAAGGCCGACGAGATCTGGATGATCGGCAACTGGAAGGCGCGCGGCCTGCAATGGCAGAAGGACGGCCTCAACGTGCGCGTCGCCTCGCCCAAGGAAGGCGGCATCCACACGGTGTTCGGCGTGGTGATCCCGAAGCGCGCGTCCAACAAGGAAGGCGCCTATGCCTACCTGAACGCGCTCATCGACCCGGCCGGCATGCGCAACCTTTGCTCGGACAATTTCTACGCGCCGCCGACCACCGCGGTCAGCATCCCCGGCGAAATCGGCGCAAAGATCGCGTTCACCCCGGCGCAGACGGCGGCGTTGCACTACTACGACCAGAAGTACTGGGCCGAGAACGTCACCAAGTGGCTCGACTGGTGGAAGAAGGATTTCCTCTCCGCCTGAAGTCGACGGGGCAGGCGCCATGACGGGCGGGGAGCAGCGTCACTGGGGGGGCTCTGCGCTGGTCGTGCCGGCCCTTGTGCTGGTTGCGGTGTTCCTCCTCGCGCCGCTCGGCCTGATCCTGCGCTACAGCTTCGACAAGTACGACCCGGTCAAGCTGATGCTCGGGGTGTTCAGCGCGGGCAACTACGTGCAGGCCGTGGCCGACCCGTACTACCGCAAGGTCCTCTTGACGACGGCCGAGATCGCCGGGCTTTCGACCGTCATCGTGATGGTGCTTGCGTTCCCGGCGGCGTACTGCATTTCGCGCGTCGAGTCCCAGCGCCTGCGCGGGTGGCTGATCATCCTGACCATGCTGCCGCTGCTGCTGGGCAACGCCGTGCGCTCCGCGGCGTGGATGGTGGTCATGGGCACCAAGGGCGTGGCCAATTCGATCTTTCTCGGCATCGGCCTGGTGCACGAACCGCTCAAGATCCTCTACACGCCCACGGCCGTGGTGATCGCGCTGGTATCGGTCCTGCTGCCGTTCGCGATCATCACGCTGCAGGCCGTCATGGACTCGATTCCGGCGAGCCTGGAGGAGGCCGGGCAGTCGCTCGGCCATTCGCCGCTGCGCACCGTGTTCGAGGTGGTGCTGCCGTTGTCGATGCCCGGGTTCGTCGCCGCCGCGGCGATCTGCTTCGCACTGGCCATGAACGCCTACGCCACGCCGGTGCTGATCGGCGGGCCGACCATGAAGATGATGGGACCGGTGGTCTACGAACAGATCTCGAAGGCCAACAACTGGCCGGTCGGCTCGACGCTCGCCTGGATCCTGATGGCCGTGACGCTGGCGCTCACGGTGCTGTCCACGCGCTTTCTCAGCCGGAAGCACTTCTGAACATGGGCGGCGTCTCGTCCGGCCGGCTGGCATTCCTCGCCCTGGTGGTTGCGACCTTCGCATTCGTGATCGCGCCGTTGCTGACGATCATCTGGGCGAGCTTCTTCGCCGACAAGATCCTGACCTTCCCGCCGACCGGCTACACGCTCACGTGGTATGCGCGTGCCTGGGAACTGGCCGATTTCGCCAACGGATTCCTGATGAGCCTGAAGGTCGGCGCCTGCGCGACGCTGGCTTCGCTCGCAATCGGCGTGCCGGCGGCGCTGGCCATCGAGCGCTTCCCGTTCCCGGGCCGCGAGGCGGTGCGCCAGGTCCTGCTCTCGCCGATGTACGTGCCGGCGATCGTGGCCGGCGCCGCGGTCTACATCTATTTCGTCGAAATCGAGATCCTCACCGACTTCCAGCTTGCGGCCACGTTTACCGGCCTGGTGATCGCGCATACCCTGGTGGCCTTGCCCTGGACGATGCGGCTGGTGTGCGCTTCGCTGGTCTCGGCCAATGCGGCGTCGGAAGAGGCGGCGCGCAGCCTGGGCGCCAATGCGATACAGACTTTCTTCCTCGTCACGCTGCCGATCATCCGGCCCGGAATGATCGCCGCGGCGATGTTCTCGTTCATCGCGTCGTTCTCCGACCTCGAGAAGTCGCTGTTCCTGGTCGGGCCCGGCAAGACCACGCTGCCGATCGCGATCATCAACTACCTCGAATGGAACCTCGACCCGACGATCTCGGCGGTGGCCACGGTGCAGATCCTGATCATCGCCGCGGCGCTGGTCGTGTCGGACCGGTTCGTCAAACTCGGAAAGGCGTTCTAGACCCATGGCCGGCGTGACCCTCGGCAACATCCGCAAGACCTACGGGGCGCTCGCCGCGGTGGACGACGTCTCGATCGACATCCGCGACGGCGAGTTGCTGGCGCTGCTCGGCCCCAGCGGCTGCGGCAAGACCACCACGCTGCGCATGATCGCCGGCTTCGTGGCGCCGACTTCGGGGAGCGTGAAGTTCGGCGACCGTGACGTGACGAAGGTGCCGGTGCACAAGAGGAACGTCGGCATGGTGTTCCAGGGCTATGCGCTGTTCCCGCACCTGACCGTGGCGAAGAACGTCGAGTTCGGCCTCAAGGTGCGCGGCTGGGACAAGGCGAAGATCGCGGCGCGAGTGACCGAGATGCTGCGCTGGGTGCAGATGGAGTCGCTGGCGGAGCGCCAGCCGCGCGCGCTTTCCGGCGGCCAGCAGCAGCGCGTGGCGCTTGCCCGGGCGATGGCCAACGAGCCCGAGGTCCTGCTGCTCGACGAGCCTTTCTCGGCGCTGGACGCCAAGCTGCGCACCCAGATGCGCACCGAGATCCGCGGACTGCAGAGGCAGGCGGGCATCACCTCGGTGTTCGTCACCCACGACCAGGAAGAGGCGATGGCGATCGCCGACCGTATTGGCGTTATGAATCACGGCAAGCTGGAGCAGCTCGGCTCGGCCGAGGACCTCTACAAGAGGCCGGTGTCGCGCTTCGTGGCCGGCTTCATCGGCAAGTGCAATTTCATCGAGGGCCGGGTGACCGGCCCCGGGCGCTTCGAGGCAGCCAACGGCCATGCGCTCCAGTTTTCGGGTGAGCACGCCGGCGGTACCGCGGCCCTGTGTTTCCGGCCCGAGCATGGCGTTCTGACCCGCTCTGGAAACCCGGGAAACAGCCTGTCGGTAACGGTGAAGGCGGTGACTTACCTTGGCCCTGTGACCGAATACGACCTCGTGTCGGAAGCCGGTGACAAGCTGCTGGTCAGCGCGTCCTCTACCGGAGATGGCGCGCCCAATGAAGGCGACAAGCTCGCGCTCGCATGGCGGGTAGAGGACGCCTTTGTCGTCGACTGAGCGCGCGTTAGTTCAACAGGATTTTTTGCGTGCGGATCAGGTCGCCCCAGGTTTTCGAGTCGCTCGCGCCCCGTTCGCGCGCCGCGGCGGCGGTGCCACCCACGACGAACATGGCCAGCCCGTCGAGGCGCGCCTTGACCTCGGGTTCGGCGAACATCTTCTGTACCGATGCATACAGCTTCTGCGCGACCTTCGGTTCCATGCCTGCCGGGCCGATCAGCGCGTACCACCCTGGCATGACCGGCACATTCACCCCGAGTTCCTTTAAGGTCGGCACGGCCGGAAGCTGGGTCGCACGCTGCGCGCTCAGCATCGCGACCGGTACGAGGGCGTTACTGGTGATATGCGGCAGCGCGATCGGTAGCGGGCTCACCATGATGTCGGTCTCCCCCGAGACGACACTGAGCAGCGCGCCGCTCGAGCCGCCGTAAGGCACGTGCGACGCTTTCATATTCGCCCGGATCGCAAGCATTTCGGTGGCGAGATGCGTGGAATTGCCCACGCCGCCGCTGGCGAAATTGAGGCCGCCGGCCTTGGTTTTCGACAATTCCATGAGGTCGGCAAAGGTGCGCGCGCCGCTCTTCTTGCTTGCGACCAGCACGAAAGGCACCTCCACGGTCGGCGACACATAGGTAAAGTCTTTCGCCGTGTCGAACGTCGCGTCCTTGTACAGATGGTGGTTGAAGCTCATCTGCGACACGCCGGCGAGGAGCAGCGTGTAGCCGTCCGGCGGTTGCTTGGCGAGGAAGGCCATGGCGATCACGCCATTGGCCCCGGAACGGTTTTCCACGACGACCGCCTGGCCAAGGTCCTGCTTGAGCTTGTCGCCCATCAGACGCGCGAAAATATCGCCGCCCGTGCCGGTGGGCTGCGGGACAATCAGGCGAATCGGCCGGGAGGGGAAGGCGTCCTGCGCCTGTGCCGGGAGGAATCCGGCGAGGACCAGCGCGGCGAGGGCGATGATACGCTGCGTCTTCTTCATTTGATTCCAGTCTAGCACGCGAGAAGAAATGACCGACAGGGACAAGTCAGGCACCGCATGGAAGGTTACGCCTTCCGAATACATGGCGACGCGCGAGAGGGGATTCGCGATCCCGAAAGAACCTGTTTCGGTCTACGTGCCGATGCGCGACGGTTGCCGACTGGCGGTGGATATCTATCTTCCTCAGTCGCAAGAGGCCGCCGGCAAGAAGTTTCCTGCGATCCTGATCTTCACGCCGTACTACCGCCGCTTCAAGCTCTCCGCGCCCGGGGCAGAGCCGACGCCGAACGCGGCCAAGTATCGCGACGCCTTCGTTCCCTGCGGTTTCGCGCTGGTAGTGATCGACGTGCGCGGCACGGGTGCGAGCTTCGGCACCCGCGATTCGATGCGCTCGCCGAACGAGCGCATGGACAGCGCCGAGATCGCCGAATGGGTCGCGACGCAGCCATGGTGCGACGGGAACCTCGGCGCGACCGGCATTTCGTACCTCGGCGCCGCCGCATGCTTCCTCGCCAGCACCGGCCATCCCGCGGTCAAGGCGATCGCGCCGTTGTTCGCAGTGTCCGACATCTACAGCGAGCAGCTCTATCCCGGCGGACTGTTGTCCAAGATCTGGATGACGGCGTACGACGAGTTGATGATCGCGCTCGACCACGACCGCCGCGACCTGCTGCCCTCGTTTCCCTACTTCGCCGACCCGCGCTATGCGGGGCCGCAGCCGGTCGACGAGGACAAGGACGGCGAACTTGTGAAGCAGGCGGTCGCGATGCACCGCGAGAACTTCAAGCTCGCGGACCTCGGTCGCGAGTGGTTCTACCGCGACAGCGGCGCGGCGCACGACCCGGCGCTGACGACCCGGGCCTGCAGTCCTTACGGTTACCTGGATGGCATCAAGCCGGAAGTCCCGATCCTTTCGGTGTCCGGCTGGTGCGACGGGGCTGGCTATGTCAACGGCTCGGTCACGCGCTTCCTTTCGCTGCCGAATCCGCAATGGCTGCTGTTCGGGCCGTGGGACCACGGGGCGCGCACCAATATTTCGCCGTGGCGAGGCGGCGGACCGGTGCCCGAGTTCGCGCTGATGGGCGAGCTGGTGCGTTTCTTCGACCGCTTCCTGATGCGCAGGAAGAACGGCTTCGAGGACGAGGCGAAAGTGCACTACTTCAGCCCGCACGGCGAAACCTGGCATGCCGACGACCAGTGGCCGCCGCGCGCGAAGAATTGGGTATTGCAGGCGCGGCCGGATGCGATGCTGGCCGAGTCGGCGCCACAAGGCCGGGTCGACTATCAGGTGTCCTTTACGCAGACCACCGGCATCAATACCCGCTACGAGCGCCTGGGCACGGCGAACATCGTCGACTACTACCCCGACTGGACCGAGCGCTCGGCGGGCCTGCTGCATTTCGACACCGCGCCGCTCGAGAAATCGCTCGGAATTGCGGGCCACGTGCTCGCGAAGCTGAAGCTTGCTTCCTCGCAGATGGACGCCGCGATTTTCGTCTACCTCACGGAACTCGAAGCCGACGGGACGGCCCGCTACATCACCGAGGGCATGTTGAGGCTCTTGCACCGGGCCGTCTGCGAGGCGCCGCGCGATTTCAGAACCAGTTGGCCCTACCGCTCGTACAGCGAGGCCGACGCTCATCTGATGACGCCGGGCAAAGCCGAGAACGTCACGCTCGCGCTACTGCCGGTGGCGTGGACCCTCGCGAAGGGTAGTCGATTGCGCATCTCGATCAGCGGCGCCGACGCACAGCACTATCCGCAAGTGCCGCACGGACGGCCGCCGCGCCTGACCTTCTTCACCGGCGGGACGGACGGGACGCGCTTCGTGATCCCGGCGCGCGAAGACTGATCGTACGTTTGTCGCAGCATCTAGTCCAACATGGTCCACCAATTCCCAAAAAGGGATTTACAGCAAATTCAGCCTTCGTCGCGTGCTGTCATCGAGCGCCAATTCCACATCAGGACCGACTCATCGCGCACGGGATAGGTTTGCGTCGTCTTGCACGGTCCATTGCCGGACCGGAAACATGCGTGCCACTCGTCCGAAATCGATCCTTGGCGCTCGCAGCTAGCAATGTGATTGAGTGGGCAAGTCAGTGAATAAGAATACCGCTCACGCCTCGCTGTAGGGTCGCAGGTGCACTGCTGCGCCGCAGGGCTATTTAGCTCCTCACGCACCTTCATTCAGCCTCACACAAAGGATTAGAGGAGCAAATAGGTCACCAGGGGTGGCAGAGCCAGATGGCATATCCTAGAAGGCCCCGGGCCATGAGTACTCCGTCCGCACCTCAACCGCGTCCACGTCGAACTGAACTTTTGTAGCAATCACTTCCGTCGGGAATTTCCGTTGGCTATCGTCGGGTGTCCACGATGTACAGGAGGTGCGAGGCCAGCAACACAATCTCCTGTGCGCGCCGCTGACCCGCGATCTTCGCTACCCGGTGGGACTGAGGGTTTTTGTAATAGCCAATGGCACCAGCAAACAGATGCGCCAATGCCTCGCGTTCAGCCTCCGGCAGTGTGCTGTCCGACAGTGGGCCATTCTTCCAATCTAAAGCCTTGCGCATCAGCGGGACGCCCACATCACCAGCAGGAAACTTCCCAACTTCGCGAACAGCAATTTCGACAGCACGAAATGATTCCAGTACGGCTTGCTCCAAATCTCCATTGGCCAGAGCCCTCCATACCGTTTCTCTGATGATGGGGTGGAGCATCCCTTTGGGCAGGGCATCCTCGCCTCTGAATCCACGGAACTCTTCAGGGTTCTCAAGCAACGCCCTGCCACTGTCTGTCATCACCATAAACCCGTTCTGGCCGTTGTACCCCGGCTCCGGCATCAAGAGGCCCTCGGTGACTAGGAGATGCCACGCTGCTCCCAGTGCTCTCTCGACCTCCTTCTGTCGTTGATTAGGAAAGCGGATTTCGAACTGATGCCTATGGCTCTCGTAAATACGATATGTCAGTGACGAGACGTGAATCGGAAGCCCCTCTTTGCGTCCCTCGACTAGGGTTCGAAGGACGATGGGCGCGAGTGAGTGTGGCGACAATGCCAATAACGCATCCGCATCGGGTAGGTCTGTCAGAACAGTAGCCATAAATGTCTTCCTGACGAGTGAGAATCCATTGGAAATCTTAATACTCTATGCTGCTTGGGTGGTCTTGTCTGGCGAGGGGTAGCGGAGCATGCCGAGTGCCATCGCATTCTTTCCGTGGTTGGAGTCGCGCGAACCTTTGAAGGTCGGACCCATCAGGCTGATCCCGTACAGTCAACGAAAACTCCCGGTAACTAAGCGTTCATGAAGCAAGCCGACATCGACGGCGTGTTGCGTGCCTATTCCCGCAAACCAAGCTCGCGAGAGCACCATGCGACGATCATGAAGGTGGGGCGCTGGCGTGTGGGAGAGGGCGCATCTTCCTGGGTGCGGTTGCGCAGGATTGACACCTACCTCAAGCATGACCCATTCGGTTGGCGTGACTGCCGAGTGCCGCACCCATGGCAACGCTTGGAGAACGAAGCGATGTTTGGCGCACGCGCCAAGATCTTTTATACACCTATGGGCAGCGCGAAAGCGTAATACTGACTTGCGCGTGCATTTCAAAACTGCAGCAATCTAACGGAGTCTCTCATCTATGGCAGTGACACTAGACGTTAAACATGTGGACGATCTGATCAGCAACATGCGCGAAGTGGCACGGCTGCTGGACATCCATTCGCACATCAGAGCCGAGGGTATAAAGGGGAGGCGCGATGTCCAAGTTTTACACAAGAGTGCGATTGTGCTGGTCGTTGCGTGCTGGGAGGCGTACGTCGAGGATCTAGTCAACGCTGGCCTCGCATTTTGCATTGAGAATTGCCGGGATCCGAAGTCGCTTCCGGCAGCTTTGCGTACACGTGTAGGCGGGAAATACTCAGGCGTGAATGCGTGGAGCCTCGCGGGAGATGGTTGGAAGCAAGCGCTCAAGGACAATCTCACAGAGATGCTTGCGAAAACCACGGGGGCATTCAATACGCCAAAGAGCGCTCAGGTTGATGAACTCTTCTTAAAGTCACTTGGTATTTCCAATCTTTCATCTTGCTGGAAGTGGAAAGGACGCTCGGTTGCGCGGGTGTGCAAGGTCCTTGACGACTTGATCTCATTGCGAGGTGCCATAGCGCACAGGGTTGAGGCGACGTCTTCGGTAACGAGGGCCGATGTTCTAAAAGCTCGTGAACTCGTCGGATTTCTGTCAGCAAAGAGCAGTAACCACGTTCGAACTGAGGTGCATAGGCAAACAGGCCACTATCCGTGGGGGCGGATTACCTATCGGAAAGTAGGGTAGGTCCGTGAGCCGCGGCTACGGGGCTACCGTTTTCGTTGCCTTGATACCCAGCTTCCATAGCATGTGGATGTTTCGAAGATAGAGATCAACGCTCACCGGATCATCGTTGATAATCGAATGTTCAGCGTCGTTGACTGAATCAATCGTCAAAGTCCACGGATCTTCAAGTCTCTGGGCGATGTCTTCCACGCTCTTCGCGTACGTTGCGAGCGCAGCTTTGCTCCGGCCTGTCCGCGCGTCATGCTGGAGCAGTACGGATAAGGTTCCCTTACGCTCACCGATGAACAGGACGGGGGAGAGTAGCCCGGCGAAGTAGAGCGCTAGAACGGCATCGATGATTCGTTCATCGTGGTCTTCATCCCAGATTACAGCGAAGTCCAGAAGCGCGGCTCTCGGGAGAGGCCGGAGAACTGCATCGTGCCAAATGACCGCACGGAGTACCGAGTAGTGGGTGCCTCGCCCAAGTGTGCCAATAGGCTGTGTTTCGTCGTGAAGGGTGTGGAAGAACGGCGCGTACGGCATCGACATCTCCTTTCGAGAGAAGAGTGGCTTCCGCCACATGCTCCAGTCATTTCGTGACTGAAGGAATCACGCAATTTTATCATGCACCATACGTCGCACCCGCGACCCGCGCTGGCGACTTCAAAGCATGTGGCGGCCCCGCCCGATGAGGTACGTGTGCAGCGTCACAAGCTCACACCGGACGCAGCGAAACACTTGCGGGGCCACACATGCTGTTTGAAACTTCACCCCACCAAAACGGGGACCGCACGTGTCGAGCGTCCCGACACCCCTGCCGCCTCTGCTGTCCTTGATGTACCTCGAAGCAATTGTTTAGAAAGTCCGGATTGAGTCATATGGCACCAGACTGCTGCAACTGATTGACCGCGTGAAGCTTACGCAAGAAATATCCTGCGCGCCGAGGTATCCGAGGGCGCTACGTACTCGGATTGACCGCCCTCAGGCCGCCTTGGCCTTCAGGTGCTTCGCGCCGATTTCGTCCAGGTATTGCAGGCAGCGCTCGGTCGTCTCGACGTCGCCGAACTTGGCGTCGATGTCGAACAGGTTCCAGAGCACCGCGCCCGGCACGCGGTCGCCGATCGCTTCCTTGACCGCGATCGGGCGGAACCCGTCGGCAAGGCCGTCGCAGACCGTTTCGCGCACGCACGCCGAGGCGGTGACGCCGGTGACGAGGATCGTGTCCACGCCCGCAGCGCGCAGGAAACCCGCGAGATAAGTGCCATGGAAGGCGCTTGCGCGCTTCTTGATCAGCAGCTGCTCGCCTTCGATCGGCGCGATGCGCGAGTCGATGGCCCACAGGTCGGTGTCCTTGGCATTCACGACGTCGACCGGGATCTTGTCGTGCCACAGGCCCATGTCGGTATTCGGGTTGTTGCGGTCGGTGACCTGGTAGCAGGTGGTCACGTGCACCACAGGGAACCCGTATTTGCGGAACGCGGCCAGCAGCTTCTGCATCGACGGGATGACCTGGTCGTCGATGTGCTCGCAGGTAAAGGGGTTGCCGGGACGCGTCCACGCATTGGCGAGGTCGACGCTGATCAGGGCGGGCTTCGCGCCGAACCCGACGCGGCGCTGGAACCCGCGCGCCTGGTAGCGGCGGGTGGCTTCGGCAAAGGCGGCTTCGAGGGCGGCTTCGAGTTGCTTGTCGGCGAGATCGTTGGGCATCGGGTTCTCCTTGGGTGATGCGCCATGGTAGACAGGTGTGACCCTGGTTTGATATCAATGGCACATCGATTGATGCAAATTGAGGCAATAATGCCCAAGCCACCGATTGCCGGCGCCCGCGCCCCGAAGTTCGACCTGCGCCAGGCACGCGCCTTCCTGTTCGTGGCGCAGGACCTGCATTTCGGGCGGGCGGCCGGGCGCCTGTTCATGACGCAGCCGGCGCTCAGCCGCAGCATCCGGGCGCTGGAGGACTCCGTGGGTGTGCCCTTGTTCGAGCGGTCGACGCGGCGCGTCCGCCTTACGCCCGCGGGCGAAGCCTTTGCCGCGGAGTGCCGGCTGGCACTCGGCCATCTCGAACTTGCGGAAGCCGCCGCGCGCAATGCCGCCGAAGGCAGGGAAGGGCGGCTTCGCGTCGGATACATGGATTTCGCGATCAACGGCCGCCTGCCGCAGATCCTCAAGGCTTTCCGTGCGAAGTATCCGCAGGTTCGGGTGGACCTCGAATACATCCCGACGGCGCTTCAGTACGCGGCGCTGCTGGAAGGCCGTATCGACATCGGCTTCATGATCGGGCCGTTCAAGGCCGAACAGATCGAGAACCGCATCGTCGAGCAGGACGATTTCGTCGTGCTGGTGCCCGAGGGCCACAAGCTGGCCGGGCGAACGTCGATCAGGCTCGCGGACCTGGCGGAGGAGCCCTTCGTGCTCGGCTCGGAGGAAACGTTCAGCAGCTTCCGGGCGCTGCTGTTTCCGATTTGCCATGCAGCCGGGTTCTTTCCCCGGATAGCACAGCAGGCTTCCAACACCAGCGGCATCTTCGGCATGGTGGCTGCAGGCGTGGGCGTGACGATTTACTCGGGATGTGCGCGCAACTTCAAGCGCGCCGGCGTCGTGCTGCGGCCGCTTGCGGGCGTGAGGGAAAGGATCCCGACTTACGCCGCCTGGGTGTCCGACCATCCTTCGGAAGCGCTGCGGCGGTTTACCGACCTGGTTTGACCGCTAGCGCTTCTGCGCTTTCTTCCACAGCTCGGCCTGCACGTCGAACGAATGGTCGACGAGGGTCTGGTAGATGTTCGCCACGAACCCGGGATCGACGCCGTACTCCTTCGCCCAGGCGCGGCGCTGCTCGATCAGCGCCGGGATATGGCCGGGCCTGCGGATGTCGTCCTCGCTCTTCTTGAAGCGCACCGCTTCGTGCACGTAGCGCGTGCGCTTGCCGAGCAGTTCGATGATCTGGCGGTCGTATTCGTTGACCGCGTCGCGGATGTCCTGGATGTCCTTGCATTCTGCGGGTGACTTCACGGCGTTCTCCGGTTACCAGGCCATGGCATAGGCTTCGCGCCGCGGGTCGGCGCCGGCATGCAGCAGGCCGGTTTGCGCATCGCGAAGGATCGCGCACACCGACCCCATGCTCCACGACTTCGCCTGCCACATCTCGATGTCGTAGCCCATTTTCTCGAGCGCCTGGACATCGCTTTCCGGGAAGCGGTTCTCCACGCACAGGCGGCCGGGAAGGTAGGCGTGCGGCGAAAACGAATTCGGGAAGTTGAACGTGCCGACACGCGGCGCCTCGATCGCCTGCTGCATCTGCAAGCCGAAGACGTTGGCGTTCAGGAAGACCTGCAGCATCGACTGGACCTGGATATCGCCGCCCGGCGAGCCCCAGGCCATGTGGAAGCTGCCATCCTTCAATGCGAGGGCCGGGGAAGGCGTGAGCCGCGGCCGCTTGCCCGGCGCGACCGAGCACGGGTGGGTCGCAAGGAAGCGGCTCTGCATGCCGCGCGTCGAGATGTTGATTCCAAGGCCGTCGATCATCGGCGTGTCGTACATCGTGTCCGACGGGGTGGCCGACCAGACGTTGCCGTGCGAATCGGCAACGCAGGAATAGATCGTGTCAGGGGCGGGAGGTGCCTTCCCCTTGCCCGGCATCAGCGATGCGAGGTCCGGCCGTGGCACGCCGGCGATTTCGCCGGGATCGGGCATGCGCCGCGAAGCGCGTTCGAGGTCGATGCGGGCACGCTGCTTTGCGGCGTACTCGGCCGAGAGCAGCTGCGCGGTCGGGACCTTCATGAACTTCGGGTCGCCCACATAGGCTTCGCGGTCCGAGAAGGACAAGTCGAGCGCCTGGGCGAGCACATGCAGGTACTTGGGCGTGTTGTGTCCGAGCGAAAGCAGGTCGATGCCTTCGAGCGCCTTCAGCGTCTGCAGCAACACCACGCCCTGGCACCACACGTCGCACGCATGGACCTCGATGCCGTTGTAGGTGGTCGAGATGCTCTTTTCGACCGGCACTTCGAAACCCGCGAGATCCTCGCGCGTGAGAAAGCCGCGATGCTTCTTGTGGAACGCGGCGATGTCCTCGGCGATCGAGCCCTTGTAGAAGCAGTCATGCACCGCCCGCAGCTTGGCCTTGCGGTCGCCGGTGGCGTTGCGCTCGGCGTCGATCATGCGGCCGATGGTGCGGGCCAAGTTCTCTTGTTTGAACCGGGCGCCCACTGCCGGTGTCTTTCCGCCAGGCCGGAAGATCGATTTGTTCTCGGCGTACCGGTCGATGCCCGCCGCATGCAGCTCGATGCTATCCCGCAGGATCGCGTACATGTAGTAGCCGTCGCGCGCGAGCTGCATCGCCGGTGTGGCCGCCTGCTCGTAGGAAATCGTACCGAAGCGGCGCAAGGCCTCGACATGTGTGGCAGGCGCCGCGGGAACGATCTGCCGCAGGATGCCTTCGGGGACCGCATCGCCGCCTTCGGCCTTCAGGTGCGCGAGGTCGGTAGAGGCCGGCCAGTAACCGAGCCCTTCAATGCTGACGACAGTGTTCTCGCCCTTCATGTAGACGAGCGTTGGCAGCACGCCGGCGAAAGACACTACGTCGGGTTGCAGGACGGTGAGGGCAATCGCCGCCGTGACGCCCGCATCGACCGCGTTGCCGCCGGCATCGAGCGCGCGCATGGCGGCTGCGGTAGCGAGGTAGTGGCCGCACGAGGCGGCGTAGTGGCTGCCGGCGACGGTCGGGCGCCATGCGACGGTGGAGGCTTCCTTCTTGGTCACAGGCTTCATTACATCTTCACTCCGGCTTGCTTGACGATCTTGGCGAACCTCTCCAGTTCGGATTTCGCGTAAGCCTCGAATTGCGCGGGAGACACACCGTCCACGGGGTCGGCCCCGAGGTCGACCAGGCGATCGCGCACATCCTTCTTTTGCATGGTCGTCGCGATTGCGGCCGACAGCTTGTTGACGACTTCACGCGGCATCCCCGGTGGGCCCCAGACGCCGTACCAGTTGCTGTGGTCGAAACCCGCCAGGCCCGACTCGGCCATCGACGGGATGTCCGGGGCGGCTCCCGTGCGTTTCGCGGTGGTCACCGCGAGCGCGCGCAGCTTGCCGCTCTTGACGAACGGCATCGCCGAGGGGGTGGAGTCGAACATCATGTGCACCTGCCCGCTCATCACGTCGGTCAGCGCCGGCGTGCTGCCCTTGTACGGGACGTGCTGCATGTCGACACCGGCGAGCAGCTTGAATTGCTCGCCCGCAAGTTGCGAGGACGAGCCGCTGCTCGAGGACGCGAAATTGAGCTTGCCCGGGTTGGCCTTGGCGTAGGCAATCAGGTCGCGCACGTTCCTCACCGGCAGGGCGTTGTTGACCACCAGGAACAAGGGCACGCTGACCAGCAGCGTGATATGGGTGAAATCCTTGATCGCGTCGTAGGCCATTTTCTGGACCAGGCTGGGCAGGATCACGTGGATCGACGGGTTGACCAGCAGCGTATAACCGTCCGGCTGCGCTTTCGCTACCAGTTCCGCGCCGATCATTCCGCTCGCGCCGGCGCGGTTCTCGATCACGACCGGCTGGCCGAGCGATTCGGACAGTCGGTTGCCGACCACTCGCACGATGACGTCGGTGGGGCCGCCCGGAGGATAGGGCACGACGATCCGGACCGGACGCGACGGATAGTCCTGCGCCATGGCGAGCATCGGGAAAGCCAGCGCCAGGACCGTTGCGGCAAGCCTGCAGAGCATTTGTGGCATGTTCATCTCCCGGAGATTAATTCTGGCCCGACGGAGCATCCGCCTTGATGCGATTGCCTTCGGGATCATAAAACGGTTTCAGGGACGGCTTCGCCTTGCAGCGCTTGCCGGCAATCTCGATCTCGTACGTGCCCGAAAGCAGGAACTCGGGTGTGACCGGCGCTTCGCCGCGCACATAGCCCATGCAGAGCGACCGCCCGAGCGTGTGCCCATAGGCGCCCGAGGTCACGCGGCCGACGAGCCTGCCGTCGCGCCAGATCGGTTCGTTGTGGTAGACCAGCGGCTCGGCGTCTTCGAGCGCGAACAGCACAAGCCTGCGGCGCAAGCCCTCGCTCTTCTGGCGCAGCAGGGCTTCGCGACCGATGAAGTCCGCTCTCTTTCCAAAGGCTACGGCGAAGCCGAGCCCCGCTTCGAGAGGCGTGTCCTCGTCGGCGATGTCGTGACCCCAGTGGCGGTAGCCTTTTTCCATGCGCAGCGTGTTCATTGCGTGATAGCCCGCGTGAGCCAGAGCAAAGTCCTTGCCTGCCTCGACCAGCGTTTCGTAGAGCCCGGCGGCGAATTCGGCCGGCACGTAGAGTTCCCAGCCGAGTTCGCCGACGTAGGTGATCCGTGAAGCACGTACCTGGGCGTAGCCGAAATCGATCTCCCTGGAACTGCCGAAAGGAAACGCCTTGTTGGAAAGGTCTGCGCCGCTCACTTTGGCGAGCAGCGCGCGCGAGCGCGGCCCCATCAAGCCGAGGACCGCATAGCCCGAGGTCACGTCCGTGGCGAACGCGTGGGCGCGGTCCGGAATATGGCGCGCGAGCCAGTGGAAGTCGCGCGCCTGGGTCGCGGCCGCCGTGACGATCAGGTATCGATCGGTGGCGAGGCGGGTGACGGTCAGGTCGGCCTCGATCCCGCCGCGCTCGTTCAACCACTGGGTGTAGACGATGCGGCCGGGAGGCACGGCGACGTCGTTGGCGCAGATGCGGTCGAGCACGGCCTCGGCATCCCGGCCCTGGAGCAGGAATTTGCCGAACGAGCTCTGGTCGAAGAGCGCGACGCCTTCGCGCGCCGCGCGATGCTCGGCCGCGCTGTACCCGAACCAGTTCTGCCGGCCGTACGAGTATTCGTACTTGGGCTCGATGCCGGGTGGCGCATACCAGTTGGCACGTTCCCATCCGGCGACTTCGCCGAAGCAGGCGTTTCGCTCCGCGAGATGCCGGTGCAATGGCGAGCGCCGCACGCCGCGCGCCGACTCGTACTGGCGGAACGGCCAATGCATGTCGTAGAGCAGGCCGAGCGCTTCCTTGGTGCGGTCGTGCAGGTAACTTGCAGTGCCCTGGAAAGGCATGAAGCGCCGAACATCGACATCCCACAGGTCCATCGGCGCGTGGCCTTTGACGATCCATTCCGCGACGGCCTTGCCTGCGCCGCCCGAGGACTGGATGCCCACGGAATTGAAACCCGCAGCGACGAAGAAGTTGGCGCACTCGTGCGCTTCGCCGAGGATATAGCGGTTATCCGGCGTGAAGCTCTCCGGTCCATTGAAGAACAGCTTGATGCCGGTGTCGCGCAGCGCCGGAACGCGCTGTGTCGCAAGTTCGAGATAGGGCAGCACGTGGTCCCAGTCTTCCAGCAGCTGGATGTAGCCGTCCGAATCCGGAATGCCGCCCATGCCCCACGGCTTGCCGTGCGGCTCGAAGAAACCGAGCAACAGCTTGCCGGCGTCCTCCTTGAAGTAGGTGCAGATGTCGGTCGAGCGCAGCACCGGCAAGTCGCGCGGCAGGCCGGGAATCGGCTCGGTCACGAGATAGAAATGTTCGGCGGCATGCAGCGGCACGTTGACACCCGCCATGCGGCCGACCTGCCAGCCCCAGAGTCCGGCGCAGTCGACGACGTATTCGGCCTCGATCCCGCCGCGCGGGGTGGTCACTCCTGTAACGCGGCCGGCCTTCGTGGACACGCCGGTCACATCGGTCTTCTCGAAGATGCGCACGCCGCCGGCTTTGGCGCCTTTGGCCAGTGCGAGCGTCGTATCGACCGGGCTGGTCTGCCCGTCGCGCGGCAGGAAGACCGCACCGACGATGCCCTCCGGGCTCATCATCGGCCAGCGGCGCACCGCTTCGGCCACGCTGATTTCCTCGACTTCGAGACCGCAGCAAAGCGCCATCGAGGCACCGCGGCGCAACTCCTCCATGCGGGCCGCGTTGGTTGCGAGCGAGATCGAGCCGTTCTGCCTGAAGCCGGTTTCCTGCCCGGTCTCGGCGGCGAGTGTCTGGAAAAGGTCGGTGCTGTACTTGGCGAGCTGCGTGAGGTTGTACGTCGAACGCAACTGGCCGACGAGCCCGGCCGCATGCCAGGTGGTGCCGCTGGTGAGCGCGTTCTTCTCAAGCAGAACCACGTCGCGCCAGCCCAGCTTGGCGAGGTGGTAGGCGACGCTGCAGCCGACGATGCCGCCGCCGACGATGACTACCCTGGCTCGTGCCGGAAGATCGCTCATGGAAGAAAAAGAGGATATCGGATAGCCTCATGAAACGGCCCTGCAGCGAACCGCAGCATGGAGTCGTTTCGCTATGCAATGTATGCTTGGCGCATCCAGAACGGGAACGAACGGAGAGGCAGTGGGCTCAGAGCTGCATGACAACGCGATCGTCGTCGACGGACTGATCATCGCCAATTTCACCCGCGCGGTGTTCGAGGACATGCGCAAGGGCGGCCTGACCGCGGCCAACTGCACCTGCTCGGTCTGGGAGAACTTCCGCGGCAGCATGGACAACGTTGCGCGCTGGAAGCGCCACTTCACGGACAACGCCGACCTGATCACGCAGGTCTTCACGACCGCCGACATCGCACGGGCAAAGAAGGAAGGCAAGACCGGCATCATTCTCGGCTGGCAGAACCTGACCGGCATCGAGGACCAGATCGGCTTCCTGCAACTCTTCAAGGAACTGGGCGTCGGCGTCATGCAGATCGCCTACAACACCCAGAACCTCGTCGGCTGCGGTTGCTACGAGAAGAACGACAGCGGCCTGTCCGAATTCGGCCACGAAGTGATCGCCGAGATGAACCGGGTAGGTATCCTGTGCGACCTGTCGCATGTGGGCGCAAAGACCAGCGAAGGCGTGATCCTCGCCTCGAAGAAGCCGGTGGCGTATACGCATTGCCTGCCGGCCGGGCTCAAGCAGCATCCGCGCAACAAGTCCGACGAGCAGCTCAAGTTCATCGCCGACAAGGGCGGGTTCGTGGGCGTAACCATGTTTCCGCCTTTCCTGAAGCGCGGCCCCCAGTCCACGGTGGACGACTACGTCGAGGCCATCGAGTATGTGCTCGGCATCGCGGGGGAGGACCAGGTCGGCATCGGCACCGACTTCACGCAAGGGTACGGGCAGGAATTCTTCGACTGGATCACGCACGACAAGGGATACGCGAGGAAGCTCACCGATTTCGGCGACGTGATCAACCCGGAAGGCCTGCGCACGATCGGCGAGTTCCCGAACCTCACGGCGGCCATGGAGCGGCGCGGCTGGAAGGAAGGGCGTATCCGCAAGGTGATCGGCGAGAACTGGGTGCGCGTGCTCAAGGACGTGTGGGGCGCATAGTGGCGAAACCCGCGCTCGACATCCAGGTCGACGAGCACACCGGCGAGTGGCGCGTCGACGGCATGCCGATGATCCTGGTGCCGCGCCATTTCCTGGTCAACAACCACGTCGCCTCCGAGAAAGCGATCGGCGTGGAGGCCTACGCGAAGCACCTGCACGACGCCGGCTACAAGTCAGCGTGGCAGTGGTGCGAGAAGGAGTCCGCGCGCCACGGCTTGTCGGGCATCGACGTGTTCCACCATTACATGAAGCGGCTCTCGCAGCGCGGCTGGGCGCAGTTCAGGGTCGAGTCCGTCGACGAGGCCACCGGACGGGCGAAGGTGCGGGTCCATCATTCGGTGTTCGTGTCCGAATTCGGCAAGGACGCCGGCCGCAAGGTCTGCTACATGTTCCTCGGCTGGCTGGTCGGTTCTCTCGAGTATGTGGGCGAGGCCACCGGCAGGCACTACAAGCTGAAGGCCGAAGAGGTCGAGTGCGGCTCGGACGGGGCGCACGACGGCTGCCTGCTGGAAGTCACGCCCCTGGCCGGTGCCCGGTCGCATTGAAACTTCCAAGATGATCCGGAACCATGGCCGCTAGCGTCCTGCGCACTTTCCTTTTCGCACCCGGCAACCATGCGCGGCGCGTCGAGAAGGCTTTCACCCTCGGCGCGGATGCAGTGATCCTCGATCTCGAAGACGCCGTCGCGGTCAGCGAGAAGGTCGCCACGCGCAAGACCGTGGTCGAGGCGCTGTCGAAGCCTCGTCCGGCGAACGGTACCAAGGGCTACATCCGCGTGAACGCCATCGGCACCCAGTGGTGCCTCGGCGACCTGCTCGAGGTGATCCGTCCCGGCGTGGACGGCATCGTGCTGCCGAAGGTCGAGTCGGCCGCGGACCTGCGCACGATCGACTGGCTGATCGCCAACCTCGAGCGCGAGCGGGGCCTGCCGCCCGGCGGGATCGACCTGATGCCGATCGTCGAGACCGCCGCCGGTTTCTCGCGCCTCGACCGGATCTACGGCGCGAGGTCGCTGAAGGACTATCGCGGACCGTGGCGGGTCAAGCGCATGGCATTCGGCGCCGCGGATTTCACGAGCGACGTCGGCATGACCTGGACGCCCGGGGAAGAAGAACTTTCCGAACTGCGGGTGCGGCTGGTCGTCTCGTCGCGGGCCGCCGGCATCGAGCCGCCGATCGACACCGTGTGGGTCCGCCTCAACGATGCCGACGGCCTGCGTGCCTCGGCGGAGCGCAGCAAGCGATTCGGGTTCCAGGGCCGCATGTGCATCCACCCGGACCAGGTCGCGGTGGTGAACGAGATCTTCACGCCGACGCCGGATGAAGAAGCCCGCGCGAGAAAAGTCGTCGATGCATTCAAGGCGGCCGAGGCCTCGGGTGTCGCCTCGATCCAGGTCGACGGCGCGTTCGTGGATTACCCGGTGTTCTACCGGGCCGAACGCGTCCTTGCGACGCTGGCGGCGATCCGGGCCAGGGCGGCATAGGCCCGACCGTCGGCGGCCTCAGCGCATCAGCGCAAACGGGCCGCCTTTGTCGATCGCGCGTTTGTACGAAGGCATCGCGTGGATGCGCTCGAGGAAACCCATCAGCTTGGGCCGCGTCGCGTCGAGCCCGCCGCGCGCGTTGGCGGCCTCCACGGGAAAGCTCATCTGGATGTCGGCGGCTGTGAATTCGTTGCCGGCGAACCAGGCCGTCTTGCCGAGTTCGGATTCCATGTAATCGAGGTGCGCCTTGATGTTCGGGTCGATGAAACCGGCCCTGACCTTGGCCGCGATGCCCCTGGCGATCGGCTTGACGAAGAACGGCATCGGCGCGGTCTCGACCCGGCCGAAGACGAGCTTCATTACCAGCGGCAGCATCGCCGAGCCTTCGGCGAAGTGCAGCCAGTACGTATAGCGCAGCTTTTCGGGGGTGCCGGCAGCCGGGACGAGGCGGCCGTTGCCGTAGCGCTCGACGAGGTACTCGATGATCGCCCCGGACTCGGCGATCGTGAGGTCTGCGTCGGTAATCACCGGTGACTTGCCCAGCGGGTGAACCGCGCGCAGTTCCGGCGGCGCAAGCATCGTCGCCGCGTTGCGCTGGTAGCGCTTGATTTCGTAGGGGACGCCCAGTTCCTCGAGCAGCCACAGCACGCGCTGGGAACGGGAGTTGTTCAGGTGGTGGACTGTGATCATCGGCAATCCCGTCGGCGGTAGGGGGGCGCTGCGAATATTAACGTTGTCCGTGGAAGAGGCGTCCTTCAGGGACCTGACGGCAAGTGCGCGCGAGTGAAAGAAGGCTTCTACCTGGGCGCAAGCTGACGCACAATTCGGGCTTTTCCCGCCTGGAGCGAGTCGAGTGCGTCGGATCCTGCCCGCCCTGCTGGTCCTGCTTGCTGCGTTGGCGCCGGGCGCCACAAGCGCCGGGCCGCTCGAAGACGCCGCAATTGCCTACAGCCGCAAGGACTACGCGGCGGCGCTGCGCATCTGGCTGCCGCTGGCCGAGCTTGGCAATCCGGCGGCACAGTTCAACGTCGGCCTGATGTACGACAACGGCCAGGGCGTGCCGCAGGACTATGCCGCCGCCGTGAAGTGGTACCGCCTCGCGGCGGCCCAGGGCGATGCGCAGGCGCAGTACAACCTCGGCTACATGTACGACAACGGGCAGGGCACCGCGCGCGATTTCGCCGAAGCGGCCCGCTGGTACCGGCTGGCGGCGGCCCAGGGCGACCCGAGGGCGCAGGACAGCCTGGGCCAGATGTACGCCAACGGCCAGGGGGTGCCAAAGGATTTCGTCCGCGCGTACATGTGGTTCAGCGTGGCGGCCATGTCGGGCAAGTCTTCCAGTGCGGCGATGAACCGCGAGGTGATCGCCAGGCAGCTGACGCCGCAGCGTGCGCGCGAAGCCCAGGACCTGGCGCAAGCGTGCCGCGCGCGCCTGTTCAAAGGGTGCGATACGCTGAACACCCGCTCCAATTGATGGTAAAACCGGGGCTGCGCAACGGTCCCTGCCGGGAGGAAACCGAACCATGCCAGTAAACGACGACCCGATCCGCTACATGGACAGGACCCGCGAGTATTACCGGGCGCTCGGCTATTCGAAGGATTATGTCTGGGCCCGTCACGACGACGTGCCGTTCGCTCGGCTCGCCAAGCCGCTGCGCGAAGCACGCATCGGCCTGGTCACGACCGCGCATCCGCTGGACAAGTCGAACCATGACGCGGCCGGCATCCGTCACGTCTGGTCCGGCAACGTGGACCCGCTGCCCAGCCTGAACACCGACAACCTCGCGTGGGACCGCGAGTCCACGCACACGCGGGACCGCGAGACCTTCCTGCCGATCGAGGCCGTCAACGGCTGGGTCCGCGACGGGCTGATCGGCGGGATCGCGCCGCGCTTCCACGGCGCGCCCACCGGCTACAGCCAGCGGAAGACCAACGAGGTCGACGCCCCCGAAATTCTCGAACGACTGCGGGAGGACCGCGTCGACGCGGTCCTGTTGAGCGCGTTGTGACCGGTCTGCCACCAGACCGTGAGTCTGGTAGCGAGGCACCTCGAGGCGAACGGCCTGCCGACCGTCATCGTCGGCTCGGCGCGCGACGTGGTCGAGCACTGCGGCGTGCCGCGGTTCGTGTTCAACGATTTCCCGCTGGGCAATCCGATCGGCCATCCGGACCGGCCGGACATGCAGCGCGAAGTGGTCAGGATGGCGCTTACGTTCCTGGAGTCGGCGACCGGGCCGCGCACGACGGTGGTCACGCCGTACGCCTGGAAGGACGATCCGGGCTGGCGCGGGCGTTACGGCCGCGTCGACCCGGCTGAGCGCGACAGGCTGATCGCGCTGGGCGAGGAGCGCCGCAAGCGCCAGCAGGAGAACAAGCAGCGCAAGGGGGCTTGAGCAACGACCGCAGCGGTTGCGGCTGGCGCAAGGGTTGGCAGCATTTTGCCCTGAGAGCCAGTAACCACGCGGGGTCCAATCGAAAAATGGCAGCAATGGGTAGGAGAGGCGCATGAACGACATCGTCACCGAAGCGAAGATGCAGCCCGGCAGCTGGTTCGAGGCCGCGAAGGCAATGCAGGCCGAGACGGTGGCGCTCCGGCGCGCGATCCACGCCGAGCCGGAACTGGGCCTGCAGACGCCGAAGACCATGGCGAAGGTGCGCGAGGCGCTGGCCGGGTTGCCGCTCGAATGGAAGACCGGGCCTTCGACCACCGGCGCGATCGCGGTGCTGCGCGGCGGCAGACCCGGCCGCACAGTGCTGCTGCGCGGGGACATGGATGCATTGCCTATGCCGGAAGACACCGGCCTGCCCTTCAGGTCGAACGTGGACAACACGATGCACGCGTGCGGCCACGACACGCACACCGCGATGCTCGCGTCGGCCGCGCGCATCCTGTGCGCGCGGCGCGAGTCGCTCGCCGGGACGGTGCTCTTCATGTTCCAGCCGGGCGAGGAGGGCCATCACGGCGCCCGCTTCATGATCGACGACGGCCTGCTCGACAACCCGGCGCCGGACGCGGCCTTCGCGCTGCACATCATGCCGAACGCGCCGGCCGGCACCTTCGGGGCCAAGGCCGGGCCGATGATGGCCTCGGCCGACAAGCTGATCGTCAAGGTGACCGGAAAGGGTGGCCACGCCTCGATGCCGCACCATGCGATCGACCCGATCCC
Organism: uncultured Bordetella sp.; assembly: GCA_964599095.1. Taxonomy (GTDB): domain Bacteria; phylum Pseudomonadota; class Gammaproteobacteria; order Burkholderiales; family SG8-39; genus SZAS-79. Next base: position 103,788 of record CAZREB010000005.1, on the reverse strand, counting down.
GGTGGCCTGCGAGATCGTGACCGCGCTGCAGGCCTTCGTCACGCGCCGGGTGGATATCTTCGACCCGGTCGTCATCACGGTTGCCAAGATCGACGGCGGTTCGACCAACAACGTGATCCCGGAAGCCGCCAACCTGCTCGGTACGATCCGCACGCTGTCGGAGGAAACGCGCGAGACCGCGCACGCCGGCATCCGGCGCGTGTGCGAGCACGTCGCGCGCGCGCACGAGTGCGAGGCCGAGGTCGAAATCGTCCGCGGCTTTCCGGTCACGGTTTGCGACGCGAAGGCGGTCGGCGTTGCCGAGCGCGCGGTCACCGCGTTGTTCGGCGCCGAGGCCTGGCAGACGATGAGTTCGCCGGTCATGGGCGCCGAGGATTTCTCCTACGTGCTCCAGCGCGTGCCGGGCGTGATGGCTTTCCTCGGCGTTTGTCCCGAAGGCCAGCAGTGGAAGATGGCCTGCCCCTGCCACTCGAACAAGATGGTGCTGAACGAGGCGATGCTGGCCAAGGGAGTGGCGGCGCATTGCGCCATTGCGGAGAGTTTTCTCGCGAGAGGGTTCGACTGAGGGGGGCGCGGATCTTTCCATGCGCCGATCGAAGTGGTTTGAGTGGTAAACTTCGAATCTGATAATCGGATACTTTCTTCCCACGATGCGCGACAAAACCATTTCTGCCACGAACGCGGCTCGCAGTTTCTCGGAAGTGCTGGATCAGGTGCAGTTCCGCGACACGTCGTTCTCGATCGAGCGCGGCAAAAGGGTCGTCGCGCGGTTGGTCCCGGCCGCACTGCCAGAAGGAATCGCGCTGGCGGACCTGAATCGCCTGTTTGCCAGCCTGCCTCGTCTCAGTTCTGACGAGGCGCGCAAGTGGCGGGCGGAGAACAAGACGGCGAAGGGGGCCAGGCCGCCGCAGATACGCAAGTGGGCCTGATCCTCGACACCGACGTCCTGATCCGGGCCGAGAAGCAGGCTGCCGAAATTGATTTCACCCGCTGGGCCGGCCATGGCGAGGCTTACATCAGCGCGATTACCAGCTCCGAGCTCCTGGTTGGCGTGCATCGCGCCAATACACCTGCGCGGCGCGCTCGGCGGTCGGCGTACGTCGAGGCTTTGCTCGCTCGCCTGCCGGTTCTTGCCTTCGACGGGACAGTCGCGCGCACCCATGCGCAATTGCTCGGCGCGCTCCCCCGCAACGTCACGATCGGCGCGCACGACCTGATCATCGGTGCGACTGCGCTCGCGCACGGATTTGGATTGCTGACTTCCAATGTGGCCGATTTCGGTCGAATGCCGGGGCTGATCGTAGTCAAGTTCGAATGACCTTGATCAGGGAAATTCAGCCGAAGGGACGATTCCACCCGACCCAGTCGCACACGGCGCGGCCCATCACCAGTTCGAGGTCGCGGCCCTTGAGCCAGGGCAACTCCTCGGTGAACATCGTCACGCACTGCCGGTAGCTGCAAGGCATGCGGGTGATGTCGGTACCCCAGAAGAACCGGCCGGGCCCGAACGCGTCGAAGATGCGGTGCAGGCCGTCATGCAGGTTGCGGAACGGGTAGGCCTCGGTCGAGTAGCCGGGCGCACCGGTCGCCTTGATCGCCACGTTCGGCAATTTCGCAAGCGACAGCAGCAGGTCGAGGTTGGCGAAGGCGGCAGCGTCCTGCGCGGTGCGTACCAGCCCGTAGTGGTCGATGATCAGCTTGAGTCCGGGATGCCTTTCGGCGATCGACTTGAATTCCGGCAGGAATCTGCCGGCCATCGTCGCGACCGGCAGGCCCTCGCGCTCGGCGGCCGGCCACAGCCAGTCGAGCGTGCCGTCCTTGTGCCAGTCCTTCTGGTCGGGGCGGATCAGGGGGAAACGCAGCCCCATCATGCCGGGCTGGTTGCGCCAGCCGTGGATCAGTTTTCGGTTCTCCGGCATGTCCGGCGGGAACTGGCCCATGACCGCAAAGCGATCCGGGTAACGCCGGGCGGCGTCTACTGCCAGCGCATTGGAGCCCTGGTCCCAGCTTGCCGGCGGATGGATGAGTGCGGCATCGACGCCGGCTGCATCCATTTCGGAGAGCAGTTCCTCGGCGGTGAATTTCGTGACCTGCCGGTGGGGCGCCGAAGGCATACCGCTGGACCAGATGTGCACCTGCGCATCGACGATCTTCATGGCGTGTGCGCCGCCTCAGACGATCCGCTCGAGCGGCAACTGGAACAGGCGGATCCTGTCGGCGGCGCGCGGAATCGCCTTGTTGGCCGCCTGGATACTTGCGATCAACGCTTCGAGTCGCGCTTCGTCCTCGAACGCGATCATCGTCACCGTGTTCGTGCTGCCGTGCGCGCCGGCGCCGAGGTGGGGCTCGGTGCCGTGGCCCTTGCCGGTGGCCTTGTCCCAGCTTGTGAAGTAGTCGATCTGGTTCTGCTTCAGGACGGCTTTCAATTGATCCACGAAGTAGCTGTTGCAGACGACAAGCGCCATCTTCATCGCAGCGGTACCCCGGTCACTTCAGCGGCGAGAACGGCGCGGCCAGCAGGATCTTGTTTTCCTGGGCGACCGTCGTGTACGGCGCATCGGGCAGGGCGCTCGGCGGCCAGGTGCCGCTCGCGATCGCCTGCGCGCGGGCGTCGGTGCGGTGCTGGAGCGATTTGTACGCCCAGATGTGGACGAACTTGTTCAGCCCGCCGAGCTCCGAGAACCAGGTCGCGATGACCGGCGAGATCTTCTGGCGCGCCGGAAGCGCGGCCGCCCAGGCTTTCTGCACCTTCGGCCCGTCGCCCGAGCTCATGGTGTAGGTGCGCATCTCGAAGACCGGGCCCGCGTCTCCGGGCTCGAGCAGCGGCGAATTGTCCCAGGGCACCATGATCTCGGATTTCATCGACACGATGAACTCGCCGATCTTCGGCGGCCAGCCGCCGCCGCCGGCGACGGCTTCGGCACGGATGCGGGTACGTTCGGCGAGATCCTTGTAGGGCCAGACGTGGATGATCTGGTTCAGCGGGCCGATTTCGGTGTACCAGAACGCGGCGAGGGGGGAGTATTTCCTGCGCGTCGACTCGTAGGCTTCGCCAAAGCGCTTAAGCACCTCCGGTTGCGAACGCGGTTTCAGGTCGTAGGTGCGCATTTCGTAGATCATCGCAAGGCTCCTCCAGTCGGGTCGGACGGCTACTTTACCAAGACGGCGAGACGGTGCCTGCCGCCGGCCCGGCGGTTTCGCTCCGCGGCGCCTTGACCGGGATCAAAGGGCGCCGGCGCCGCGCCGCTACCATGGCTCATCAGCCCTTGGGAGAGCCGCCATGAAAGTCCGCGATTTCTGCAGCCGCATCGTCGCCGTCGCGATGCCATCGACCGACCTGCTCGAAGCCGCGCGCATGATGCGCGAGCACCATGTCGGCTCGCTCGTGGTGATCGACAAGTCCGACGGCGCCACCGCACCGATCGGGGTCGTCACCGACCGGGATATCGTCGTCCTTGCAGTGGCCGCGGGCGTCGATCCGCAGACGCTCACCGTCAAAGACGTCATGAGCCCTGAGCCGACGGTGCTGCGCGACGATTGCGGCGTGTTCGAGGCGGCCGAGACGATGGCCGCCACCGGCGCGCGGAGGCTGCCGGTTGTCACCGAGGGGGGCGCCTTGATGGGGATCGTATCGCTGGACGATATCCTGCGGGTCCAGTCGACCGAGCTTGCCTACCTGGTGGAGACAGTCAATCGCTCTGCACAACGCGAGATCGAGTCGCGGCCTGCAAAGATCGCGGGTGCCTAGGCGCGCGCAACCGGCGGCTCCGCGTAAGTCGAAGGCGTCATATCCGGCACGGTGGCGGCGCGCCTTGCCAGCCAGTACTGGTAAGGCGGCGGAAGCAGCGCAAAGTCCCGATCCAGCCTGAGCTTCTGCGCGGCGTCCATCGTCCAGTTCGGGTTGTAGAGCATCTCGCGCGCGAGCGCGATCAGGTCGGCCCGGCCCTGCTGCAGTATCTGCTCGGCTTGATTCGCATGGACGATCAGGCCGACAGCCATCGTCATCAGGCCGGCTTCCCTCCTGATCCGGTCCGCATACGGAACCTGGTAGCCGTAGGCGGGCTTTGCCGCGCCTGCCGGCGGTTTGTTCAGGATGCCGCCGGAGCTGCAGTCGATCACGTCGACGCCCAGTGGTTTTACGCGCTTTGCAAGTTCCACGCTCTGCGCCGGTCCCCAACCCGCGTCATCTTCGGCAGACAGGCGCAGGAAAAGCGGCTTTTCCGCCGGCCAGTTCGCGCGGACGCATTCGGCGACCTCGCAGGCAAAGCGCATCCGATTGGCTTCCGACCCGCCATACTCGTCTCTGCGCTGGTTGGCGACCGGCGAGAGGAACTGGTGCACCAGGTACCCGTGCGACCCGTGGATCTCCAGCACGTCGAAGCCGGCCGCATTCGCGCGCGCCGCTGCTTTGCCCCAGGCTTCGACGACCGAATGAATTTCGGCAACCGTCAACTCGCGAGGCGCCGGCGCGCCGTCCGAAGCAATCGCGCTGGGCGCCACAAGCTCCCATGCGTCCCAGTCTTCAATAGCTGCGTCATCCCTGCTCAGCGGACGGCCGCCTTCCCACGGGCGCTGGCAGCGCGACTTGCGGCCGGAATGCCCGAGTTGGATCCCGGCGGCGGCACCGCAGTAGTGGATCAGGTCGACGACGCGAGCGAGCTGCGGCACGAAGGCGTCGTGCCAGAGGCCCAGGTCACCGACCGTTCCGCAGCCACGCCGTTCGACCTTTGTCGATTCGACGATCACCAGGCCGGCACCGCCCGCGGCATAGCGGCCGGCGTTCATGAGGTGCCAGTCCGTGGCGAATCCTTTGGCCGCCGAATACTGGTGCATCGGCGCGACCACGACGCGGTTCTTGAGCGTGAGCCCGCGAATGGTCAGCGGCGAAAACAGGAGCGGATGGGTCATGGCTTGTGTTGTCCTTGAATGCCGGTCATGGCGCCGGAGCCCTGTGCGGGCGAAGCCGGCATGCTATCCGGAACCTCGTCTTGCGAATCCCTGCCAAGGACGTCAGGTTCGCACCCAGGCGAGCGGAAATCGCTCGCAATCCATCCTGTCCCCATGCCGGAGCCCCGGGTCGGCGGTCGGGATCGCGACTTCGCCCGGCCGCACGCAGTAGCGGGCATCGTCTCCGGTCCAGCGCGTCGAGACCGCCCGGCGCCGGTGAGTGCCACTGTTGCCGGGCGCGCCGTGCACGATCATGGCCTGGAAAGCGAGGAGGTCGCCCGGCTGAAGCTCGAACCCCGCGATCCGATGCCTGTCGCGCTCGGCCTCGATGTCCGGCAGAGGCGGCAGCCCGGTGCCCTCATAGCCGCTGCCGTCGGCGAAATGCGCCGGGTTGTATTCCGGCCAGCGGTGGCTGCCGCATACGAACTCTACGGAAACTTCCTCCGGCACCGGATCGAGCGGCAGCCAAAGAGAGCAGACCTGCCTTCCGCTCACCGCCCAGTAGGGCTGGTCCTGGTGCCAGGGCGTGCGAGCGGAAGTCCCCGGTTCCTTGACCAGCAACTGGTCGTAGAAGAAATTGATTCGCGTCGCGCCCATGATGCGGCCTGCGATTTCCGCCGCGGGGGACTCGAGGGCGAAGCGCCTGAACGAAGGCAGGCGACCGGCCATTTCGAGGTCGCCGAAGAAGCGGCCGCTGCCGTCGTCGCGCTCGTAGTCCTCTGCGTGCGGGCCGGGATTGGCCATGGCTTCTTCCGTTGCGCTGGCGAGGAATTCCAGCCACTCGCCCGGGAAGATGCTGCGCAGGCAGACGACGCCGTCGCGCTCGTAGGCCTCGCGCTCGGCGGCGGTGACGGTCCTGAGCGGCTCTGTCGGCAGGTCGGCTGCAGCCATCAGCCCGGATGAGACGACAGGAGAAGGTAGACGATCGAGGCGATCGTCAGCACGGCGCCGGCCGCACCGTGCAGCGACACCTTCTCGTCGTGGAGGACCGCGGTGCCGATGACCGCGGTCAGCAGCGGATACGACGCGATGATCGGTGCCACGACCCAGACCGGCGCCATGCTCAACGCAACGTACATGAGCAACACCGCACCGCCGTTCAGCAGGCCCGTCCCGGCGAACCATGCAATGTCACGCCGCGACAATCTTGGCCGAGCCGACCCGCGCAACCGGTTGGCGGCGAGCACGATGCTGCAGGAGACTACGTAGCCGATCAGCCCCGCGGCGTATGCGTTCGGCCAGATCAGCAGCCCGGCCTTGGCGCCGGTCTGCGCAAACGCCCGCATGACTGCGCCCGACAGCGGCCACAGCAGCGCCCAGCCAATGAAACCCGAGCGAACGGCGTCCTTCTTCCAGGACAGCAAGGCTACGCCTGCTACCACGCCGACGGCCGACACGGCTGCCTGGGGAGGCACCCGCTCGCCGAGGAATACGCTTGCGGCGAGCAGGGCGAACAGCGGCGCGGTGCCTGAGACCGCGCTGGCCACCGTCGGGCCGAGCAGTTCGTTGGAGCGGAACGTCAGCAGCGTTACGCTCACCGGGAAGACCAGGCCGACGGCGGCGAACAGCAGCACGGCGCGCAGGTCGAAACCGGCGGTGTCGAGCGCAAACGGCGCAGCGACGACGAACAGGACCGTCGCAGTCGGGATGCTGAGCGCGGCAGCCGAGCGCGCGTCGAGCGTGCGCAGGCCGACGCGCGAGGTGACCATGCCGACCGCGAAGCCGACCGCGCTCAGCAGCGCAATTACGAGGGCCAAGGCCGCGCGCGGTTATACATGGACTACCGCGCCGGCGGCGCGGGCTTCGGCTTCTTGGGTTTCTTTTCTTCCCTGCGCTGGCGGTCTCGGTTGCCCATGGCGATTTCCTCGGTTGTATTGCCCTAAGTGAAAACCGCCTCTACGCGGCCTTCTTCTTGCCTTCGGCGCGCACCGCTTCTGCAACCGCAGCGCCGACTTCCGCAGTGCTCGCCTTGCCGCCCATATCCGGCGTGCGCGGGCCGTCGACAATGACTTTCTCGATGCCGCGGATTACCGCCGCGGCCGCGTCGGCGTGGCCGAGGTGGTCGAGCAGCATCGCGCCGGCCCAGATCTGGCCGATCGGGTTCGCGATTTTCTTGCCGGCAATATCCGGGGCCGACCCGTGCACCGGCTCGAAGATCGACGGGTAGACGCGCTCCGGGTTGATGTTGCCCGAGGGCGCGATGCCGATCGTGCCGGCGGTGGCCGGGCCGATGTCCGACAGGATGTCGCCGAACAGGTTGGAGCCGACGATGACGTCGAACCGGTCCGGGTTCAGCACCATCTGGATCGTCAGGCCGTCGACGTGGTACTGGTCGGCACGGATGCCGGGGTACTGCTTCTTCATCTCGGCGAACCTTTCGTCCCAGTAGGGCATCGTGATCGTGATGCCGTTGGACTTGGTGCACGAGGTCACGTGCTGCTTCGGACGCTTCTTTGCGAGCTCGAAAGCGTATTTGAGGATGCGGTCCACGCCCTTGCGCGTGAAGGTGGAAGTCTGCTGCACGACTTCGCGGTCGGTGCCTTCGAACAATCGCCCGCCCACCGTCGAGTACTCGCCTTCGGTGTTTTCGCGCACCACGTAGTAGTCGATGTCGCCGGGTCCGCGGCCCGCCAGCGGGCAGGGCAGCCCCTTGAACAGGCGCACCGGGCGCAGGTTCACGTACAGGTCGAACCAGCGGCGGAAATTGATCAGCAGGCCCCAGGCCGAGACGTGGTCGGGAACGATCGCCGGGTTGCCGACCGCGCCGAAGTAGATCGCATCGAACTTCTTCAGGATCGCAGGCGCGTCTTCCGGGCACATCCTGCCGTGCTCCTTGTACCAGTCGCAGCTCCACGGGAATTCCTGGAACTTGAAGCCCACGCCGTAGCCGGCGCCGACGGCTTCCAGGACCCGCACGCCCTCGGGCATGACTTCCTTGCCTATGCCGTCGCCGGCGATGACTGCGATAGTGTGCTCGGCCATTCGCGCCTCCATTTTCCCGAAGGCGGCAATCATAGCCGATAGAATGCGGCATGCGACTCGGCCAACGGACACCGCGCCCTTGAACTTCGCCGCCATCGAGACCGCCACCGAATGGTGCTCGGTTGCATTGTGGCGCGGCGGCGAGATCCTTTCGCTCGAGCGCCGGGCCGGCAACCGGCAAGGTGAGTTCGTGTTGCCGATGCTCGGGACTTTGCTTGCACGCGCGGGACTCGGCATGCAGGACGTCGAGGGAATCGCCTTCGGCGCAGGCCCCGGCGCATTCACCGGCTTGCGTATTGCCTGCGGCGTTGCGCAGGGGCTCGCGTTCGCGCACGGGTTGCCGGTGATCGGCGTCTCGACGCTCGAGGCGACCGCGGAGGAAAGCGGCGCCGACCGCGTCATCGTCGCCCTCGATGCACGCATGCACGAGGTGTACTATTCCGCGTACGAAAGGCGCGCCGGAGCATGGCACGGGAAGCGGCCGGCGGTATGCGTTCCGCCGGATGCCGTGGAAGTTCCCGAGGGCGACGGATGGCTCGGTTGCGGAAGCGGCTTCTCGGTCTATCGCGAGCGGATCGAGCCGAGGCTGGCAGGGGTTTGCCGTCGGATCGCGCCGGAAGTGCGCCCGAGCGCGCTTGCGGTGGCGAGGCTGGCGGCGCCGCGATTCGCAGCCGGCGAGGGCATGGACGCAGCGCAGGCTGCGCCGCACTACATTCGCGACAAGATCGCGCTGACGACGTCGGAGCAGGCGAAGGGAAGATGAGTGCGGTGCTCAAGGACCAGCCGCGGTTCGGCAGGATGGCCGCGGGTGATCTCGACGAAGTCCTCGCGATCGAGAATGCGGTGTACACGCATCCGTGGACGCGAGGCAACTTCGTCGATTCGCTGAACGCGGGCTATCACTGCTCCACTTGCCGGATCGACGCAGGGCTGGCCGGATACTTCATCCTGATCGTGGCGGCCGGCGAGGCGCACCTCCTCAATTTGAGCGTTGCAGCGCGGTGGCATCGGCAGGGCCTGGGTTCGGCGCTGCTGCGCGAGGCCATGCGGGTGGCCCGGCTCAATGGGGCGCGGCACATCTTCCTCGAAGTGCGGCCGAGCAACGCGCCGGGGCTGGCCCTCTATGACCGGTTCGGATTCAGGCAGATCGCCACGCGGCGCGGCTACTACCCGGCGCACGGCGGACGCGAGGATGCCTTCGTGCTGACGCAGGATCTATGAGCGGCCGCCGGGACGCGATCCTTGAAGAGATGGGGCTGACGCCCGTCTGGAAGTCGAGGATCGGAACGGGGGGGCCAGCAAATTCACCTGTCCCCCCCGTACCCCCCGGGGTCACAGCGGAATCCGCGGTGGAACACGCAGTGGAACCGCTGGAGACTGCCGGCGATTTTGCGCAGACGCCGTCGGTGGCGCGCGAATCGCGGATTGCGAAGATGGACTGGCCCGCGCTCAAGGAAGCGGTGCCGGCCTGCACTGCGTGCGCCTTGCACAAGTCGCGCACGCAAACCGTTTTCGGCGTCGGCGACGAGAAGGCCGACTGGCTGCTGGTGGGCGAGGCACCCGGCGCGGAGGAGGACCAGCGCGGCGAGCCGTTCGTGGGGCAGGCCGGCCGCCTGCTCGATGCAATGCTTGCGTCGATCGACCTCGCGCGCGGCACGAATGTCTATATCGCCAATGTGCTCAAGTGCCGGCCGCCGGGCAATCGCAACCCGGAGCCGGGCGAAGTCGCGAAGTGCGCCCCGCACCTGATGAGGCAGGTGGACCTGATCCAGCCGCGCCTGATCGTCGCGATGGGCCGCTTTGCGGCCCAGACCCTGCTGGCCACCGATGCCTCGATCGCCAGCCTGCGCGGCCGGCTGCACGCCTACCACGGGGTGCCGCTGATCGTGACCTATCACCCGGCTTACCTGCTGCGGACCCCGGCCGACAAGGCCAAGGCCTGGCAGGACCTCGTCTTCGCGGTGCGCACAATGGAGGGGTTGCAGGCGCAGCGGACTGCCCCAACATAGCGCAGACTGTCGGCTATCCAATGGGAGTACACGATGCGCAGAATTTTCCTGGCCCTGATTGCCACGCTGGCCCTTTCGGGCTGCGGCTACAACGAATTCCAGCGGCTGGACGAGGCGGTCAATGCCGCATGGTCCGAGGTCGTCAACAACTACCAGCGCCGTGCGGACCTGATCCCGAACGTGGTTGCCACGGTCAAGGGGGCGGCCGACTTCGAGAAATCGACGCTGGAGGCGGTGGTCAATGCGCGCGCTTCGGTCGGGCAGGTCAAGGTGACGCCCGAGACGCTGAACGACCCGGCCGCTTTCGCCAATTTCGAGAAGGCGCAGTCCGGCCTGTCGAGCGCGCTGTCGCGACTGCTGGTCGTGGCTGAGAACTACCCGCAACTCAAGGCCACCGACCAGTTCCGGGACCTGACCGTGCAACTCGAAGGCGCGGAGAACCGGATCACGGTGGCCCGCGGGCGGTTCATCAAGGCGGTCGAGGCTTACAACGTGTCGGTGCGGACGTTCCCGAACAACCTGACCGCGATGGTATTCGGCTACAAGACCAAGCCCAACTTCAGGGTCGCGAACGAGAAGGAGATCTCGGTCGCGCCGAAGGTGGAGTTCGGAAAACCCGCGGCGTCACCCGCGCCTGCTCCGTCGACCGCCCCGGCTCCGACGAAGTAATCAATGCGAAAGCGCTGGGTCGCGGCCCTCGCGTTCCTGCTGAGCGCGGCGAGCCTTGTCTTCTCGCCGGCGGCGGGGGCCGATGTCGCCATCCCGCCGCTCAGGGCAAGGGTCACCGACCTTACCGGCACGCTGACCGCGGAGCAGAAGGGCACGCTCGAGCAGCGGCTCGCCGCGTTCGAGGCGCGCAAGGGCAGCCAGATCGCGGTGCTGATGTTGCCAACCACCAGGCCGGAGGAGATCGAGCAGTTTTCGATCCGCCTCGCCGAGGCCTGGAAGGTCGGGCGCAAGGGCACGGACGATGGCCTGATCCTCGTCGTGGCCAAGGACGACCGCCGGCTGCGCATCGAAGTCGGGTACGGCCTCGAAGGCGCGATCCCGGATGCAACTGCCAGGCGCGTCATCAGCGAAACCATCACGCCCAGATTCAAGGCCGGCGATTTCTACGGCGGCATTTCGGACGGTGTCGACCAGTTGATCAGGCTGGTCGACGGCGAAAAGCTGCCGCCGCCGGCGGCTGCGCCTTCCTACGGGTCATCCCAGGGGGCGCCGGATCCGGGCGACTGGCTGGGGCCGGCATTCCTTTTCCTGCTGATCGGCGGCGCGATCCTGCGCGCCGTGATGGGCAGGCTGCCGGGCGCGCTGGCGATGGCGGTGCTGGGCGGTATTGCGGGCGCCTTCCTGTTCGGAGTCTTCGGTGCCGTGATCTCCGCGATCGTGGCGTTCATCCTTACGCTGATCAATATCGGCAACCTGGGATCGAGTTCGGGCGGCAGTTTTTCGTCGGGAAGCTCGAGCGGCGGATCGAGCTGGGGCGGCGGCGGGGGCAGTTTTGGCGGAGGCGGCTCCTCGGGGAGCTGGTAACGCGATGCGCTGGATCAAGCACCTCTTCACCGATGAAATCGCGACGCGGCGGGCGTTTCCGCGCAAAACGCTGCGCGCTATCGAGCAGGCGATCGGGCGTCAGGAGAAGCGCCATCGCGGTGAGCTGCGGTTTGTGGTGGAAGGGGGGTTACCCCTCGGCTTGCTGCTTTCCCGGCGTGCCGCGCGCGAAAGGGCGATCGAGGTCTTCAGCAGGCTCAGGATCTGGGACACCGAAGACAATGCCGGCGTGCTGGTTTACCTGCTGCTCGCCGACCGGCGCGTCGAAATCGTTGCCGACCGCGGCATCCACAGCAAGGTCGGCCCCGCCGCGTGGGACGCAATCTGCCGCGAGATGCAGGCCGCCTTTGCGCAGGGCCGCTTCGAGGAAGGCGCGATCCTCGGCATCGAGGCGATCAGCGACCTGATTGCGGAACATTTCCCGCCGGGCGAGCAGAACCCGAACGAGTTGCCTGACAAGCCGGTGGTGCTCTAACGTAGCGGGGCCGGAGTCCTTCCGGTTCCTGGGAGAAGAATCAGTGAAATCGATGGCTACCGCAGCCGCAGTGCTGCTGGGCGCGCTCGCTTCGAGCGTCGCAATCCTCGCCTCGGCGCAACCCGTCGAATCCGTCATGGCACAGGCAAGGAAGGAAAAGCCGGCGCTGGTCGAGACCTTGAAGGACCTGGTGTCGATCGAATCCGGCAGCCGGGACAGCGAAGGCCTCGAGAAGATCTCCGCATTGATCGCCGACCGCCTGCGGGCGCTGGGCGGCAAGGTCGAATTCGTGATGCCGGGCGCGGACACTTACAAGATGGAAGACACGCCGCCGAAGATCGGCCGCATGGTGCATGCCCGATTCGAGGGCTCCGGGACCCGGAAGATCCTGTTGATCGCGCACATGGACACGGTCTACCTCAAGGGGATGATCGCCAAGCAGCCGTTCCGGATCGAGGGCGATCGCGCCTACGGCCTGGGCATTGCCGACGACAAGCAGGGGATCGCCGTGATCCTGCACACGCTGGCGGCGCTCAAGGGCCTGGGCTTTCGCGACTATGGCCTCGTCACCGTGCTCATCAACGCCGACGAGGAGGTCAGTTCGCCTGGCTCGCGCGCGATGCTGACCAAGCTGGGGTCCGAGCACGATGCGGTGTTTTCGTTCGAGGGGGCGTATGAAAGGTCAGACCTTCTCTCGCTGTCGACAGCGGGCATTGCCGCGGTGATCCTGAACGTCAAGGGAAGGGCATCGCACGCCGGTGGCGCGCCCGAAAACGGCCGCAATGCGCTGTACGAACTGGCGCACCAGGTGCTGCAGACCCGGGATCTTTCCGATCCTCGCACCGGCGTGAAGATGAATTGGACGACCGCCAGCGCCGGCACCAACCGCAACGTGATCCCCGCAATTGCGAGCGCCAACGCCGATGTGCGCGTGCTGCGCGTTTCGGACTACGACGGTCTCGAAGCCAAGGTTCGCGAGCGCATCAAGAACAAGCTGATCCCGGATACGCAGGTCGAGATGATTTTCGAGCGCCGCCGGCCCCCGCTTGAGGCGACCGCAGCGTCAAAAGCGCTGGCCGGCCATGCGCAGCAGGTCTACCGCGAACTGGGCAAGGACCTCGTCGTCAGCGACTTAGCGGCAGGCGGCGGAACGGATGCGGCATTTGCCTCGCTCCAGGCGAAGGGTCCCGTGCTCGAGCGCTTCGGCCTGCAGGGATTCGGCGCGCATTCCAACGACGCCGAGTATGTGCTGCTGGACTCGGTCGAGCCCCGGATTTATCTTGCGACGCGGATGATCATGGATTTTTCGGCCGGCAAGGTGAAATAGCTCCCCGGCCCCGGGAGCGGCGGCCGGCCGGGGCACGGGCCCTCACTGCCAGGGGGAGGCATAGCCAGGCATGAACTCGAAACCGGTTTTCGCCACCGTGATCGCGACGTTGGTGGTCGTTGCCGCGGGCCTCGCGGTCATCGTGGCGACGAAGATCCGGTCCGACCTTGCCGGTGCGCGCAGCGGGGCGCCGGCACCCTCGTCACCCCAGTCGAAGCTCCCTGCGCCGGCGAGGCCCGATTCGCCTGCCGGCCGCCCGGTCCCCCAAGCGAAGCACGCCGAGCCGCGCCGGAGCGCTTCGCCTGCGTGGGTGAAGTCGATGGAGGCGGGGCTCGCGGCTTATCGCGACAAGCGCCCGGACGAGGCTCGCAACCTGTACGCCGACGCGCTGGTCGCGGCGGACAAGTCGGGCATCCGTGCGGCCCGGGCGCTGGTGCTGAGCAACACCGGCAGCCTGTTCTGGTCGATGCGAAAGCTCGACGAGGCCGAGGTCTACCTGTTGCGCGCGGCGGCGATCACGGATGCGCTTGGCCAGGCGGAGATCGAGGCCGACCTGGGCAAGCCGCAGGTCTTCCTGGTCGAGCGCACGGAGCGGATGCTCGGCGTGGTCTATCGCGACCAGGGAAAGCATGCGGACGCGGCCTCACACTTTGCAAAGGCGGTGATGGCCTCGCGCAAGCTCTCCGGCGTGCGCCCGGAAGCCCTCGGCATGACGCTGGCGTCCGACCTCTATGAACTGGGCGGTGCCCAATGCAGGCTGGGAGATCCCGGCGCGGCCCGCGCCACGTTGGGCCAAGCGCTGAAGGCGAGCCCGGGGACCCCGAGCACCGCGCACCAGGCCAAGGCGATCGATTCGCTGCTGGCGGACATCGACAAGGGGCAGCGTTGCCGGCGGTGACCGGGCGTCAGTGCTTTTCCGACTTCGCGATCTCGAGCAGGCGATCGATTTCGGTCTTGTGGCGAACGCGGTTCAGCGTGAACCAGCGCTGCACCAGTGCCATCGTGCAGGCAACGAAGAGGCCGAACATCACGATGACCCAGCTGATCGGCACGCCGAGGCCGAGCAGCAGCGAATAGCCGGCAATCATGACCAGGATCGAGGAGTTCTCGTTGAAGTTCTGCACCGCGATCGACCGGCCGGCACCCATGAGGTTGTGCCCGCGGTGCTGCAGCAGCGCGTTCATCGGCACGACGAAGAATCCCGCAAGCCCGCCGATGAGGACCATCAGCGGGATCGCGATCCAGATGCTGTGGACCATCACCATGAGCGGCACGATCAGGCCCATCGCGATGCCCAGAGGAATCACCCGCACCGAGTGATGCAGCTTCACGCGTGCGGAGGCGATCACCGCGCCGAGCGCGATGCCGAAGGCGACCACGCCCTGCAGGATCGAGGCGCGCGACAGGTCGAATCCCAGGTTGTGGCGAGCCCATTCGATCACGATGAACTGCAGCGTCGCGCCCGCGCCCCAGAAGAGGGTGGTGACCGCCAGCGAGATTTGCCCGAGCTTGTCGGCCCAGAGACTGCGGAAGCAGACAAGGAAGTCCCTCAGGGTGTCGATCGGGTTGGACGGCAGCTTCTTCAAGGGCACGCCGGTGTTCGGCACATACAGGTTGAAGAATGCTGCAGTCGCGTAAATGAAGACGATCAGCGAGATTGCCGCTTCGGCGGGCGTGTCGATGCCCGTATCGACGAAAGGAAGGTCGATGTTGAGCAGCAGGCTCGAGACCCGCGCATTGATCAGCACGCCGCCAAGCACTGTGCCCAGGATGATCGAGGCTACCGTGAGGCCTTCGATCCAGCCGTTGGCGATGACCAGGCGCGTGGGCGGCAGGTATTCGGTCAGGATCCCGTACTTGGCCGGCGAATAGGCGGCGGCGCCCAGGCCCACCATCGCGTAGGCGACCAGCGGGTTCACGTTGAAGAGCATCATCGCGCAGCCCACGATCTTGATGCTGTTGCTTGCCAGCATGACCTGGCCCTTGGGCAGCCGGTCGGCGAAGGCGCCTACATACGGCGCGAGCACGACGTAGGAGATCACGAAGAAAAACTTGAGGTACGGCGTCAGCCAGGCCGGGGAGTCGGACTGGATCAACAGGGCGATGGCGGCAACGAGCAGCGCGTTGTCGGCGAGCGACGAGAAAAACTGCGCCGCCATGATGATGTAGAAACCCAGGCTCATCGGGATGGTGGGTGCCGGTCCGCTGCCCTCGCAGGAGTGGAGGGGCGACCCCGGTCGGTCTCCTTGGAAATGCAGGCGGCTTTATAGCACGAGCGGATCAAAAATCGCTTTTTATCCAATGGGGTGCACCCATAAGATATTCTTGCGATGCAATTTATGCTTGAATAAGCGGGTTAACTTTTTCGACGGACGCGAACGATGGCGGACCGGAGGCTTCAGGTGTTCCACGCAGTGGCGAGGCAGCTCTCGTTCACCAAGGCTGCGGAAGCGCTCTTCATGACCCAGCCGGCAGTCACGTTCCAGATCAAGCAGCTCGAGGAGCATTTCAATACGCGGCTGTTCGACCGCGGCCATGGGCGGATCTCATTGACCCCGGCCGGCGACCTGGTGCTCGACTACGCCGAACGGATCCTCGGCCTCTCGGCGGAGCTCGATACCCGGCTGAAGGAGATGACCGGCGAGGTCGCCGGCGCGCTGCTGATCGGCGCCAGTACGACGATCGCCGAATTCCTGCTGCCGCAGGTACTCGGCGAATTCCGGGCGCGCTATCCAAAGGTGCTGCCGCGCCTGATCGTCGCAAATTCCGGGACGGTCGAGAACCGGGTTGCCGAATTCACGCTCGACCTCGGTTTCATCGAGGCGCCGTCCCACCTGCCGACGCTGGTTTCGGATTTCTGCGCCAACGACGAACTGCTCGTTCTCTGCGCGCCGGGCCATGCGCTCGCGCAATTGGGCTCGGTGACGCCGAAGCAGCTGCTCAGGCATTCCTTCATCAGCCGCGAGCCGGGATCCGGCACGCGAGAAGTGACCGACAATTATTTCCAGGCCGCCGGCATCCGGCCCGACAGCCTGGATACCGTCATGGAACTCGGCAGTCCCGAGGCGATCAAGGGGCTGGTGAGCACCGGCCTGGGCTTTGCGATCATGTCGCGGGCGACGATTGCGAAAGAGATCCGCCTCGGCCAGCTGGTGGCCCTGCCATTGGCCCCGAATCTGAGCCGCACTTTGTCGGTGGTGTATCCGAAGGAGAAATTCCGCTCGCGGCTGGCCAATACGTTCATCGAATTCGCCAAGGAAAGGCTGCGCGCAGGCGCGGACCGCTGACCGATGCCACGCCCGATCTCCGCCACGATCAAGGCCTCGGCGCTAGCGCACAACCTGAGCGTGGTCCGCAGGTGCGCGCCGAACTCGAAGGTGTGGGCGGTCGTCAAGGCGAACGCGTACGGCCACGGGCTGGTGGGCGCCGCACGCGCGCTCGACGCGGCCGACGGCTTCGCGATGCTCGACTTCGAGGAAGCGATCCGGCTGCGCCTGCAGGGGGTGAAAAAGCCGATCCTGCTGCTGGAGGGGTTCTTCAAGCCGCGGGACGTCGCGCTTCTCTGCGAATACGACCTCACGCCGGTGGTCCACAACATCGAGCAGATAGAAATCCTCGAGAAGGCCTCGCTGGCCCGACCGATCGACGCTTACCTCAAGATCAACAGCGGGATGAACAGGCTGGGATTCATGGTCGACAACGTGCGCATCGGGTGGAACGCTCTGCATAACCACGAGCAGATCCGCTCGGTCACGCTGATGACGCACTTCGCCGACGCGGACGGCGCTTCCGGGGTCGCCGGCCAGCTCGAATGGTTCAACAGCATGAGCCAGCCGATGCAGGGGCCGCGGTCGCTTGCCAATTCGGCCGCGGTGCTGCGATACCCCGAGACGCATGCCGACTGGGTGCGGCCCGGGATCATGCTGTATGGCTGCTCGCCGTTTGCCGACCAGTCGGCCGCGGACCTCGGCCTGGAGCCGGTCATGACGCTGAAGAGCGAAATCATCGCGCTCCAGAACCTGCAGCCCGGCGAGCGGGTCGGGTACGGCTTCAGCTTCGAAGCCAAGGAGGAGATGACCATCGGCATCGTCGCATGCGGCTATGCCGACGGATACCCGCGCGCGGCGCCCTCGGGGACGCCGGTGCTCGTCAACGGCGAGCGCACGCGCACCGTCGGGCGGGTATCGATGGACATGATCTGCGTCGACATCACGGCGCTGCCGGAGGCCTATATCGGCACGCCGGTCACGCTCTGGGGCGAAGGCCTTTCGGCCGACGAGGTCGGCGCGTCGGCCGGAACGCTGTCATACGAGTTGCTGTGCGGCCTGGCCGCGCGCGTGCCGGTGGTGGAAATCCCTTAGTGGCCAAGGCAAGGTCGCCGGGCCGGAAGACCCACTACGTCTGTACCGAATGCGGCGCAAGCGCGCTGCAATGGTTCGGCATCTGCCCGTCCTGCGGCGCGGGCAACACGCTGCAGGAGACCGCGGCCGAAGGCAAACCGTCGACCCATCGCTATTCGATGGTCGGCGGGGGCACGGCCGCCGCAGCCAAGCCGGTGCGGCTGGCGCGCATCGAGACGCGCGAAGTCGAGCGGCTGCCCACCGGCATCGGGGAACTGGACCGGGTCCTGGGTGGCGGGCTGGTGTCCGGGCAGGTGGTGCTGATCGGCGGCGACCCCGGCATAGGCAAGTCGACGCTCTTCCTGCAGGCGCTGGCCGCGATCGCGCCGCGCGAGCGGACGCTGTACGTTTCCGGCGAGGAATCGGCCGAGCAGGTCGCGCTGCGCGCGTCGCGCCTTGCGCTCGACGCCGGCGATGTCGAGCTGATCGCCGAGATCCAGCTCGAGCGGATCGCCGCGGTGCTCGATGCGTCGAAGCCGCAGGTGGCGGTGATCGATTCGATCCAGACGCTGTACTCCGAGGCGCTGACCTCGGCGCCGGGCTCGGTCGCCCAGGTGCGCGAGTGCGCCGCGCAACTGACACGGCTCGCCAAGTCGAGCGGCATCGCGCTGATCATCATCGGGCACGTGACCAAGGAGGGCGCGATCGCCGGCCCGCGCGTGCTCGAGCACATCGTGGACACCGTGCTCTATTTCGAGGGGGACACCCACTCGAGCTTCCGGCTGATCCGCGCGATCAAGAACCGCTTCGGCGCGGTCAACGAACTCGGCGTCTTCGCGATGACCGAGAAGGGGTTGCGCGGGGTTTCCAACCCGTCGGCGCTGTTCCTCTCGCACCACGAGAAGGACGTGGCCGGGTCCTGCGTGCTGGCGACGCTCGAAGGCACCCGGCCGCTGCTGGTCGAGATCCAGGCGCTGGTGGACGCTTCGCACGCGCCGAACCCGCGCCGGCTGACGGTCGGGCTGGAGCAGAACAGGCTCGCAATGCTGCTCGCGGTCCTGCACCGGCACGCTGCGATCGCTTGCTACGACCAGGACGTGTTCGTGAACGCGGTCGGCGGCGTGCGCATCGGCGAGCCGGCCGCGGACCTCGCGGTCATGCTGGCGATCGTATCGTCCCTCACCGATCGGCCGATCCCGGGCAAGGTGATCGCGTTCGGTGAAGTCGGGCTGGCCGGCGAAGTGCGGCCGGCGCCGCGCGGGCAGGAGAGATTGCGCGAGGCCGCCAAGCTCGGCTTCACGCGGGCCATCGTCCCGAAGGCCAACCTTCCGAAGGCGAAGATTGCCGGACTCGAGGTGATCGCGGTGGAACGCGTCGACCAGGCGGTGGCGAGGCTGCGCGACCTGTGAGATCGAAATCTTCAGGAATTGATTCCTGGGATCCAGAGCCTGCTTGGCTCTCCGGCCAGTTCGTGTACCGATACCAGTACATTCGAGGGTCATGGGCAAGGCGCACTTGAAGGCGATCCAGGGCGACATCACCCGGCTCGAGGTCGATGCGATCGTCAATGCCGCCAATTCCACGCTGCTCGGCGGGGGCGGGGTCGACGGCGCGATCCACCGTACCGCCGGACCGGATCTGCTTCGGGAGTGCCGCAAGCTCAATGGCTGCGAGCCGGGCGACGCAAGGATCACCGGCGCGTACCGCCTGCCGGCAAAGCGGGTGATCCACGCGGTCGGGCCGGTCTGGCGCGGCGGCACCAAGGGCGAGCCCGAGACCTTGGCATCCTGCTACCGGAAGGCGTTGGGGCTCGCGGCCGCGGAAGGGCTGCGTTCGATCGCGTTCCCGTGCATCAGCACCGGCGTGTATGGCTATCCGGTCGACCTCGCCGCGCAAGTTGCGGTAGGCACGGTGCTGGCGTCGATCGGACCGGCTTCATCGATCGACGAGGTCGTGTTCTGCTGTTTCTCGCCACGGGACCTCGCAATCTACGAGGCAAGGCTCGCGGCGGTCAGATCCGCGCCGCCGCCCTGATCCCGCTAAGCACCGCCGCCTCCAGCGTCGGCGGGTATTCCGGGTCGGTGTAGTCGCCGGCGAGGAAAACGCCGGGGATCGACGTCTCCGGGCCGAAGCGTTTGATCCCGGGAACGCAAGTGACTGTCGCGCGCTTTTCCGCGATCACCTGGGTCCACTCCGGCTTGGGCAGCGGGCCCAGAGCGCGGCACAACTCGCGATGGCAGGTCCCGGCAAGTTCGTCCTGCGTCATCTGCTGGTGGTCGCCCTGCGCGCTGATGACGCACGCGAGAAGCCCCGCCTCGCCTTCGCCCGGGCTGCGTCCGATCGTGCCGCGGTCGAAGACCCACTGCACGATGCCTTCGGACAGGCCGAGCATCGCGATCGGGAGCGCCACCGAGGCCGGGTACTTGATGTAGATGGTGTAGATCGGCTGGTAGGTGTAGGCCGCGGCCAGACCCGGGACCAGCGGCTCGAGGTGGTGCGGACCGACCGCGACGATGACATTGTCGAAATCGCGGCGCAGCGCATCGAGGTCGCGCACCGGCGAGCCGGTCCGCACCTCGCCGCCGTGCCGGGCAAGCCAGGCCGCCGCAGGTTCCGGGAACAGCGCGGTCAGGTCGACCCGCGGGATCAGCAACTCGCTCGCCGCGCGCGCGCCTGCGAGGCTGTCGCGCAGCACCGCGAGGAAGGCGTTGGCCGAGGCGTGCTGGGGCAGCGTGTTCAGTGCGGAGATGCACAGCGGGTGCCACATGTACCGGCCGATCGTGCCGGTTTGCCCGTGCGTCTCGAGGAGGGCGGCGACGGTCAAGCCCGGCTCCACACGAAAGCGTTTCTTCTTCATCGCCCGCATGAAAGCGACCGCTGCGAACCGCTCCCGCCACGGCAGGCCGCTTGCGGTGAACAGCCCGACCGCAAGGTGCAGCGGCGCGGGCAGGGAGGGCGTGCGCAACCGGAACCCTTGCGCGTACCGAAGCTCCAGCGGGATCCGCAGCAGGAGCGCGTCGGGATCCGCGCCGACATCGCGCATCAGCCCGAGCAGCGCGGTGTAGGCGCCGACGAGGATGTGCTGCCCGTTGTCCAGCGTGCGCCCGCCGGTAGTGACGCGGCGCGCGCGGCCGCCGGGCACCGGGCCGCTTTCGAATATCGTGGTGTTGATGCCACGTTTCGCGAGCGTCACCGCCGCCGCGAGGCCGGCATAGCCCGCGCCGACGATCGCGACCCGGCGCGCCGGAGTGTCGCCGGCCGCTAGGTCTGCAGCCACGTGCGCACCGCGATCCAGAGCTTGCGCATCGGCGTAAGCGAAGTTCGCTGGGTCAGCACCTTGAACCCGTCGGCCTCGACTTCCTCCAGCACGGTGCGGTAGATCGCAGCCATGATCAGGCCGGCGCGTTGGTCGCGGCGGTCCTCCTCGGGCAGGGCCGCAAGCGCAGCGGTGTAGTACGAGCCCGCGCGCCCGGCCTGGAATTTCATCAGGCTCGTAAAGTTGTCGCTGTAGCGCGCGTTCAGGATGTCCGAGGCCGGGACCTCGAAGCGCTTGAGCTCGTCCATCGGCAGGTAGATGCGGTTGCGGCGCGCATCGTCGCCGACGTCGCGGATGATGTTGGTGAGCTGGAATGCGAG
The DNA here is from genome assembly GCA_964599095.1 of uncultured Bordetella sp. Classification (GTDB taxonomy): domain Bacteria; phylum Pseudomonadota; class Gammaproteobacteria; order Burkholderiales; family SG8-39; genus SZAS-79. The sequence goes on along the minus strand of CAZREB010000005.1, from coordinate 82,521 downwards.
GCCGAGGTTCTTCGCGTACTCGAGCGTAGCCGCATTCCGGTAGCCGAAGATGCCTGCGGCGAGCAGCCCGACGACGCCGGCCACGTGATAGCAGTAGGTTTCGAGGCCCTTGAAGTCGAGGTACCGCGACTGGTCGAGGTCCATCTGCATGCCGTCGATGATTTCGTTCAGCCGGACGGCGGTGATCCCGAAAGGCGCGATGGCCGGCTCCAGTGCGCGGGTGACCGGGTGCTGCGGCCGGCCGGCGAAGAGGTTGGCGACCTCGTTGCGCCACCAGGCGAGCTTGGTGCGCGCGACCTGCTGATCCTCGATTTCGTCGACGACGTCGTCGACTTCGCGGCAGAACGCGTAGAGCGCGGTGATTGCGCGGCGGCGGTCCGGGGGCAGGAAGAGGAACGAGTAGTAAAACGAGGAGCCGCTCGAGACGGCCTTGTCCTTGCAGTACTCGTCGGGCGTCATAGCGCGCGCAGGAAAAGGAAAGGCCAGTCGTGCCACCTGAGCACCGGCCGGTGGCGAAACATATCGCAGTTCGCCGCTTCGAGCTTGTCGAGGATCGCGAGGCCGCCGCGCACCGTGATGCGGATTTCCATGCCGAAGCGCCCCGCAAGGGTGCGGCCGAGCGGGGCCCCGCTTTCCATCATCGAGCGCGCCCGGTCGACCTGGAATTGGACGAGTTCGCGCCACGCGTCGTCGCAAAGCGCATCCCGCAGGTGCGCTTCGGTCACGCCGAAGTGCGCCATCTCGTCCTGCGGCAGGTAGACGCGGTCCTTGTTCCAGTCGATCGCGACGTCCTGCCAGAAGTTGATGAGTTGCAGCGCGGTGCAGATCGCGTCCGACCGGGCGATGTTCCCGGCGCTGGCCGCATCGAACAGGCGCAGCATCAGGCGGCCCACCGGATTGGCCGAGCGGCGGGCATAGTCGGCGAGTTCGCCGAAATCAGCGTAGCGGGTCTTGACCACGTCCTGCGAAAACGCCGACAGCAGGTCGTAGAACGGCTCCAGCGGCAGGCTGTGCGCGCGCACGATTCTTGCGACATCGCCGAATAGCGGTGTCGCGGGCGCGGCGCCGGCGGCAATCCGGTCGAGTTCGCCCCGATAGGCGTCGAGGCTCGCGAGGCGCTCGGACGGCGGCGCGTCGCCCTCGTCGGCAAAGTCGTCGGCGCTGCGCGCGAAGCGGTAAATGATTCCCACGGCGTCGCGCAGGCGCGCCGGCACGAGCAGCGAGGCGACCGGGAAATTTTCGTAATGGCCAGCGGACACGGGCGTGATTTCTAAGGGTTTTCCGGCCGCTCCCGGCAGGGGGAAGGGGGTTGGCTGGGGTATAATTATGTGTGCTACCAAGCGTGATTGTCATGCAATGCAGTCTTGTCGCTGTCTTTGCGGCGGACCCTTGGCGAGGGTGGCGGAATTGGTAGACGCACTGGATTTAGGTTCCAGCGCCTCACGGCGTGGGGGTTCGAGTCCCTTCCTTCGCACCACAGCAGTCAATACTTCGTGTAATTCGGCGAACACACTTCGTAAGTAAGGAACAGCAATGGCGGCAAACGTGGAAACAACCAGCTCCCTCGAAAGGAGCCTGTCGATGTCGGTGCCGGTCGACGAGGTCGAGCGCCAGTTCGGCGAGCGCCTGCGCAAGCTCGCACGCAGCATGAAAATGGCCGGCTTCAGGCCGGGCAAGGTGCCGCTGAAGCTCGTCGCCAAGCAGTACGGCCCGCAGGTGCGCTCCGAAGTCATCGGCGATGCGCTGCAAAAGCGCTTCAGCGACGCGATCAAGGCGGCCGACCTCAAGGTCGCGGGCGACCCGCGCATCGAGCCGGTCACGAAGGAAGGCGCCGAAGCGGAGAACGACAAGGTTTTCGAATTCAAGGCCACGTTCGAGGTCTACCCGGACGTGAAGCTGGGCGACCTGAGCGGCGTCACCATTGAGAAGCCGACGGCGGCCGTGGGCGAGGACGAAGTCGAGAAGACGCTGGAGATCCTGCGCAAGCAGCGCACGACCTATGCCGCCGCCGCGGGCCGCAGCGCGCGAAAGGGCGACAAGCTGACGATCGATTTCGAAGGCAGGATCGACGGCGAGGTGTTCCAGGGCGGCACGGCCAAGGGCTTCGTATTCACTCTCGGCGAGGGGCGGATGCTGCCGGAGTTCGAGGCCGCAGCCGAAGGCCTGGCCGCCGGCCAGTCCAAGACCTTCGAACTCAAGTTCCCGGACGACTACCACGGCAAGGACGTGGCCGGGAAGACCGCCAGCTTCTCGATCTCGGTGCAGCAGGTCGAGGAGCCGCTGCTGCCGGCGGTGGACGCGGAGTTCGCCAAGGCGCTCGGTGTCCAGGACGGCGACCTCGACAAGATGCGGGCCGACATCCGGGCCAACGTCGAGCGCGAAGTCGCCAAGCGGATCAAGACGCGCACCAAGTCGCAGGCGCTCCAGGCGCTGCACGACAGCACGCCGATCGAGCTGCCGAAGTCGCTGGTACAGATGGAAGCCCAGAACATGGTCAAGCAGGCGCGCGCGGACCTCGAGGCGCGCGGGCTGAAGATGGAGCAGCTGCCGTTCGACCCGAGCGCGTTCGAGTCGGGCGCGAAGCGCCGCGTGGCGCTCGGGCTGGTGATCGGCGAACTGGCCAAGAAGGAGGGCCTGCAGCCCAAGCCGGACCAGATCCGCAGGCTGATCGAAGAGCAGGCGCAGTCCTACGAGAGCCCGGCCGAGGTGGTAAAATGGTTCTACATGCAGCCGCAACGCCTGTCTGAGATGGAAGGCCTCGCCCTCGAGGACAACGTCGTCAACTGGGTGCTGTCGAAAGCCAAGGTCGTCGACAAGGTGGTTCCGTTCGACGAACTGATGGGAAGCGGCTCATGATAGACACCCTCTGGCAGTCCCCCTCCGTGAAAACAGAAACGCTCGGCGCGCGCTCCGATCCCGCGGGATTGGGCCTGGTGCCGATGGTCATCGAGCAGTCGGGCCGCGGTGAGCGCGCCTACGACATCTACTCGCGCCTGCTGAAGGAGCGCGTGGTATTTCTGGTCGGACCCGTGAACGAAGTCACAGCCAACCTGATCGTCGCGCAGTTACTCTTCCTCGAATCGGAGAACCCGGACAAGGACATCTCCTTCTACATCAACTCGCCGGGCGGGTCGGTGTCGGCGGGGCTGGCGATCTACGACACCATGCAGTTCGTGAAGCCCAACGTTTCCACGCTTTGCGTCGGCCAGGCCGCCAGCATGGGCGCCCTGCTGCTCGCCGCCGGCGAGAAGGGCAAGCGCTTCTGCCTGCCGAACTCGCGGGTCATGATCCACCAGCCGATGGGCGGCTTCCAGGGCCAGGCTTCGGACATCGAGATCCACGCAAAGGAGATCCTTTTCCTGCGCCAGCGTCTGAACGAAATCCTCGCAAAGCACACAGGGCAGAACGTTGATACGATTGCGAAAGACACGGACCGCGACAACTTCCTGTCGGCCGACTCCGCGGTACAGTACGGGCTGGTCGACAAGGTTCTGACGTCGCGCGTGCAGGGCGCGGCGTAGTCGCAGACGGATCATCCCGGATACAGGATAGGCGGAGCCAAAACGCATGTCGGAAAAGACCTCCTCGGGCGAGAAACTGCTGTACTGCTCGTTCTGCGGCAAGAGCCAGCACGAGGTGAGGAAACTCATCGCCGGGCCGTCGGTGTTCATCTGCGACGAGTGCATCGAGCTGTGCAACGACATCATTCGCGAGGAGACGGCCACCGACAAGGGCGGCAAGGGCGCCAAGTCCGACCTGCCCACCCCGCGCGAGATCCGCGAGATCCTCGACCAGTACGTGATCGGCCAGAACCAGGCCAAGAAGATCCTCTCTGTCGCGGTCTACAACCATTACAAGCGCCTGAAGCACCTGTCGAAGAACGACGAGGTGGAACTCGCGAAGTCGAACATCCTGCTGATCGGGCCGACCGGCTCGGGCAAGACGCTGCTGGCGCAGACGCTTGCGCGGCTGCTCAATGTGCCGTTCGTGATCGCCGACGCGACCACCCTGACCGAGGCCGGCTACGTCGGCGAGGACGTCGAGAACATCATCCAGAAGCTCCTGCAGAACTGCGACTACGACGTCGACAAGGCCAAGCGCGGCATCGTCTACATCGACGAGATCGACAAGATCTCGCGCAAGTCGGACAACCCGTCGATCACGCGCGACGTGTCCGGCGAAGGCGTGCAGCAGGCGTTGCTGAAGCTCATCGAGGGCACGATCGCCTCGGTGCCGCCGCAGGGCGGGCGCAAGCACCCGAACCAGGACTTCGTCCAGGTCGACACGACCAATATCCTGTTCATCTGCGGCGGCGCATTCGACGGGCTGGACAAGATCATCCGCGCCCGGTCGGAAAAGTCGGGCATCGGCTTCGGGGCCGAAGTCCGCAGCCCCCGCAGCGGCAAGGACATCAGCGAGGTCCTGCGAGGGACGGAGCCGGAAGACCTGATCAAGTACGGCCTGATCCCGGAATTCGTCGGCCGCCTGCCGGTGGCGGCGACGCTCGAGGAGCTCGACGAGGCGGCGCTGATCCAGATCCTGACCGAGCCGAAAAACGCGCTGCTCAAGCAATACCAGAAACTTTTCCTGATGGAAGGCGTCGAACTCGAGGTGCGCATCCCCGCCCTCGCCGCGGTTTCGAAGAAGGCGCTGGCCCGCAAGACCGGTGCCCGCGGCCTGCGCTCGATCCTCGAGCAGATCCTCCTGGACACCATGTACGAGCTTCCGACAATGGAAAACGTGAGCAAGGTCGTCGTGGACGAGGCCATGGTGACGGCGGACGGCAAGCCGATCCTGATCTATTCGGACCAGCAGAAGGTCGCCGGCAGCTCGGCGTGATGTTGCATTGAGGCAAAGCGGCCGCATATGACACGTTTGAGCCGTTTCGCATAACGTACCCAGGCCCGAGGACCACAATGTCCGAATCGCAGGAAAAGGAAGCTTCCCCCACCCAATACCCGTTGCTGCCGCTGCGGGACGTTGTGGTGTTCCCGCACATGGTGATCCCGCTTTTCGTGGGTCGCCCGAAGTCGATCAAGGCGATGGAAACGGCGATGGAGGCCGGCAAGTCCATCCTCCTGGTCGCGCAGAAATCCGCCGCCAAGGACGATCCGGGTCCCGAGGACATGTACGAGATCGGCTGCATCTCGAACATCCTGCAGATGCTCAAGCTGCCCGACGGCACGGTGAAGGTGCTGGTCGAGGGCGGCAGCCGCGCGCGGCTCGGCGCGATCACCGACCTGAAGAGCCACTGGGTGGCCGAGGCCAGCGTGATCCCGCCCGAGGGCGCGGTCCAGCACGAAGTCGAGGCGATGCGGCGCGCGCTGCTGTCGGCATTCGACCAGTACGTGAAGCTGAACAAGAAGATCCCGCCGGAAATCCTCACGTCGCTTTCGGGCATCGACGAGGCCGGGCGGCTGGCGGACACGGTTGCGGCGCACCTGCCGCTGAAGCTCGAGCAGAAGCAGCAGGTGCTCGAGATGTTCGACGTCAAGGCGCGCCTCGAGCACCTGCTCGCGCAGCTCGAGACCGAGATCGACATCCTGCAGGTCGAAAAGCGCATCCGCGGCCGCGTCAAGCGCCAGATGGAGAAGAGCCAGCGCGAGTACTACCTGAACGAGCAGGTCAAGGCGATCCAGAAGGAGCTCGGCGAAGGCGAGGAGGGCGCCGACCTCGAAGAGATGGACAAGCGCATCCGCAAGGCCCACATGCCAAAGGAGGCGCGCAAGAAGGTCGACGCCGAGCTGAAGAAGCTCAAGCTGATGTCGCCTATGTCGGCCGAAGCCACCGTCGTGCGCAACTACATCGAGACACTGGTCAATCTTCCGTGGAAGAAGAAGACCAAGATCTCCAAGGACATCAAGGCCGCGCAGAAGGTGCTGGACGAAGACCACTACGGCCTCGAGAAGGTCAAGGAGCGCATCCTCGAGTACCTGGCCGTGCAGAGCCGCGTCGACCGCATGAAGGCGCCGATCCTGTGCCTCGTCGGGCCGCCCGGCGTCGGCAAGACGTCTCTTGGCCAGTCGATCGCGAAGGCGACCAATCGCAAGTTCGTGCGCATGGCGCTGGGCGGCGTGCGGGACGAAGCCGAGATCCGCGGCCATCGCCGCACCTATATCGGCTCGATGCCCGGCAAGATCCTGCAGAGCATGACCAAGGTAGCGGTCAAGAACCCGCTGTTCCTGCTGGACGAAGTCGACAAGATGGGCATGGACTTCCGCGGCGACCCGTCTTCGGCGCTGCTCGAGGTGCTCGACCCGGAGCAGAACCACACCTTCGTCGATCACTACATCGAGGTGGAGTACGACCTGTCCGAGGTGATGTTCATTGCCACCTCGAACACGCTCAACATCCCGCCGGCGCTGCTCGACCGGATGGAGGTGATCCGCCTGTCCGGGTACACGGAAGATGAGAAGGTGAACATCGCCGTCAAGTACCTGCTGCCCAAGCAGATGAAGAACAACGGCCTCAGGGACGGCGAGCTCGCCGTCACCGAGCCGGCGATCCGCGACGTGGTCCGGTACTACACGCGCGAGGCCGGCGTCCGCGGCGTCGAGCGCGAGATCTCGAAGATCTGCCGCAAGGCGGTCAAGCAGATCATGACCGAGGGCAAGCAGAAGAAGATCTCGGTCACCCCGCGCAACCTCGACAAGTACCTCGGCGTGCGCCGGTTCACTTTCGGCATGGCCGAGAAGGACAACCAGATCGGCCAGGTCACCGGCCTTGCCTGGACCGAGGTCGGCGGCGAACTGCTGACCATCGAGACCGCGCTGATGCCGGGCAAGGGCAACATCATCCGCACCGGTTCGCTCGGCGACGTCATGAAGGAGTCGGTCGAGGCGGCCCGTTCAGTGGTGCGCAGCCGCTCGCGCAAGCTCGGCATCAAGGACGACTCGTTCGAAAAGAGCGACATCCACGTGCACTTCCCCGAAGGTGCCACGCCGAAGGACGGGCCGAGCGCCGGCATCGCGATCACGACTTCGCTCGTATCCTCGCTGACCGGCATCCCGGTGCGCGCAGACGTGGCGATGACCGGCGAGATCACGCTGCGCGGCGAGGTCCTGGCGATCGGCGGCCTCAAGGAGAAGCTGCTGGCGGCGGTGAGGGGAGGGATCAAGACGGTGATGATCCCGGACGAGAACGTGAAAGACCTCCAGGAAATCGCCGACAACATCAAGAACAAGCTCGAAATCGTGCCGGTCAAGTGGATCGACAAGGTGCTCGAGGTCGCCCTCGAGCGGCAGCCTGCGCCGCTGACCGAGGTGGATGTGGCAGCGCTGCCTGAGGTAAAGGACAAGGCCGGGGATTCCAAGCCGGGTGTCATTACGCATTAAGCCGAGGAAAGAGGGGAGTGCGATGAACAAAGCCGAGATGATCGAGCAGATCGCGCAGGCCGCGGAAATCTCGAAATCCGCCGCCGAGCGCGCGATCGACGCGATGGTCGTTGCGATCAAGTCGAACCTGAAGAAGGGCAACATGGTCACCCTGGTAGGGTTCGGGACGTTCTATGTCGGCAAGCGGGCCGCCCGCTCCGGCCGCAATCCGCGCACCGGGGCCGAGATCAAGATCAAGGCGGCACGCGTGCCCAAGTTCCGGGCTGGAAAAGCCCTGAAGGATGCGGTAAACTGACAGGCTTTGCGGCGCTCTCCTACCCATGGACAGATGGGCGGGCAGGCGGCGGAGCGGGTTGGTGGAGGCCGGAACAAGGGTGCTTAGCTCAGCGGTAGAGCGCTGCCCTTACAAGGCAGATGTCGTTGGTTCGACCCCAACAGTACCCACCAGAAGGACAAGGATGCATCGCGCGGCGGGCACAGCTTGCCACGGCGCGACGCAGGGGTTCGATGCAAGGCAGGACCGTAATAGTGCAACAATGCAGTCCGGCGTGGAGTGGTAGTTCAGCTGGTTAGAATGCTGCCCTGTCACGGCAGAGGTCGCGGGTTCGAGTCCCGTCCACTCCGCCAACCTTCCTGAAAAGGCGAACTCCGGTTCGCCTTTTTCACATGCGGAAAGCATCGGGGAACGAATTGCGCCATGTTTGATTTCGTCCACAAGAACAAGCGGCTCATCCAGATCCTGCTCGCGGTCATCACGGTCCCGTTCGCCTTTTTCGGGCTGGAGTCCTACACCCGATCGATGGGTGGCGCGAATGATGTGGCGAGCGTGGACGGCCAGTCGGTCACGGTGCGCGAATTCAGCGAGGAATACCGGCAGCAGGTCGAACGGATCCGCGGGATCCTGGGCCGGCAGGCCGATCTCAGCATGTTCGACACGCCCGAAATGCGCAGCAACCTGCTCGACACGCTGATCGACCGGCGGGTGCTGGCCGCGGCCGCGGCGAAGTCGCGCCTGATCGTCAGCGACGAGCAGCTGCGCGAGCTGATCATGACCATGCCGCCGTTCCAGGTCGACGGGAAGTTCTCGAAATCGACCTACGAATCCCTGCTGATGGCGCAAAACATGACGCCCGCGGTCTTCGAAGCCAAGCTTCGCTTCGACCTGACGATGTCGCAGCTCAATCGGGCCGTGGCCGGCAGCGCGATCCAGTCGCGCACGGTGTCGGCCAGGGTAGTGGCACTCGAAGGGCAGCAGCGCGAGGTCGCGGAGTACGTGATCCCTGCCGACACTTTTGCCGGACAGGTGAAGCTCGACGAATCCGCGGCCAAGGCGTTCTACGACGCGAACCAGCCGTCGTTCCGCACCCCCGAACTCGTCCGAGCCGAATACCTGGTCCTTTCGGCCGAGCAGCTCGCCGCGCTCGACCCGGTCACCGAGGACGAAGTCAAGGCGGCCTACGCGGCGCGCTCAAGCCAGTTCAAGCAGGCCGAGCAGCGCAGCGTAAGCCACATCCTCATCGCTGCGGGCGCAGACGCCAAGCCTGCCGACAAGGAGGCGGCCCGCAAGAAGGCCGAAGCGCTGCTGGTCGAGCTGAGGAAGAATCCGTCGAAGTTCGCCGAGCTCGCAAAGCAGAATTCGCAGGACCCGGGCTCCGCGGCAAAGGGCGGCGATCTGGGGACGGTCGCGCCGGGCTCGATGGTGAAGCCCTTCGAGGAGGCGGCCTTCAAGCTGAAGGAAGGCGAGATCAGCAACATTGTCGAGACCGAGTTCGGCTACCACATCATCCGCGTCACCGCGATCCAGGCGGCCAAGGTCAAGGGGCTCGAGGAGGTGCGCGCCGAACTCGCCAAGGAACTCGCCAGGCAGAAGGGCACCCGGAAGTTTGCCGAATCCGCCGAGGCATTCAGCAACCTCGTCTACGAGCAGTCGGACAGCCTGAAGCCGGCGGCCGAGCGCTTCAAGCTCCAGGTCCAGAAGACCGACTGGATCCCCAAGGCGGGCTCGCCGGCCGCCGGACCGCTTGCGAACCCGCGCATGCTTTCGGCGCTATTCTCGTCCGACTCGATCCAGTCCAAGCGCAATACCGATGCGATCGAGGTCTCTCCCGGCGTGCTCGCTTCGGCGCGGGTGGTCGAGCACAAGCCGGCTGCCCAGCTAAAGTTCGAGGAGGTCAAGGCCGATATCGAGAAGCGCCTGCGGCATCAGGAGGCCGCAAAGCTCGCGCGCAAGGACGGCGAAACCAAGCTGGCCGACCTGAAGGCGGGCAAGGATCCGGGCGTCAAGTGGTCCGCGCCGCATGCCATCAGCCGGGGCAAGGCCGAGGGGTTGCCGCCCGAGGCGCTGCGGCAGATCCTCTCGGCGGATTCCGCCAAGTTGCCGGCCTATGCGGGATACGCAGGCGAGGGCGGATTCGTGATTTACAAGGTGGCGCGGATCATCGAAGCACCGGCCAAGCCGGAGGCCGAGGCGAAAGCGGCCGTGGCGCGCCTCGAAACCGAGGTTGGCGGTGAGCAGTTCGCCGCCTACGCAGCCAGCCTGCGCTCGCGGGCCAAGATCGAGATCAACAAGGCGAACCTCGACAAGAAGCAGGACCTGTAAGGCCCGCACCGGCCTCGGCCTTCCCCGACTTTCGTGCCGGGCAGCGGTGGAGCGCCCGACGGGGCGCACTCCCGTTTCACACTCGCCGGGCGATCACTCTTCGACGAGCCCGCGCATCCCGCCTGCGAGGCTGGAAAATCCGTTGTCGACATGCATCACTTCTGCAGTGATGCCTGCCGCGAGGTCGGACAGCAGGAAGGCCGCTGCGTTACCGACATCGTCGATGGTGACATTGCGCCTCAGAGGCGCGTTCTGTTCGACGAACTTCAGGATTTTCCCGAAACCCGCAATCCCGCTGGCCGCGAGGGTCTTGATCGGGCCGGCCGAAATTGCGTTTACCCGGATGCCGCGCGTGCCCAGGCTGTCGGCGAGATAGCGCACGCTGGCCTCCAGGCTGGCCTTGGCGAGGCCCATCGTGTTGTAGTTCGGGATGACGCGCTCCGCGCCGAGGTAGGTCAGCGTCACGAGCGATGCGCGCTCGCCAAGCATGGGCAAGGCGGCCTTGGCCAGCGCCGGGAAGCTGTAGGCCGAGATGTCGAGCGCCTGCCTGAACGACTCGCGCGACAGTCCGTCGAGGAAGTCGCCCGTGATCGCCTCCTTGGGGGCATACGCGATCGAGTGCACGAGGCCGTCGAGCTTGTCCCAGCGTTTTCCCAGCAGTTCGAACAGCGCGGCGATCGATGCGTCCTCGGTCACCTCGCAGGGCAAGGCGAGGTCGGCGCCGAGTTCCTTCGCCATTTCGGTGACGCGATCCTTGAACCGGTCGCCCTGGTAGGTGAGCGCGAGCTCGGCCCCTTCGCGCCGGGCGGCCTTTGCGATGCCCCACGCAATCGAGCGGTTGCTGATCAGCCCGGTGACCAGGATGCGTTTGCCGGCGAGAAATCCCATGCTGTTTCCTCTTGTAAGTAGGCCCGCGGATTATACTTTCCCCCGACCGCCGGGACGTGCCGGCCGACCTGTTTCCGGGACATTGCGACCGATGGATTGCGCTTGATGGAGGGGCTCCCGCGCCGGGCGGTGATCGCCGCGCTCGTGCTGCTCATGGTCCCGCAGTTGGTGTTCGCCGCCGCCGGCAAGGTGTTGCGAGTCACCTTCCAGGCGGCGGAAACCGGCTTCGACCCGGCGCGGATTTCAGACTACTACTCCGGCACCGTGATCGAAGCGATCTTCGATCCACTGCTGACCTACGACTATCTCGCCCGCCCGGCGAAGCTGGTGCCGAACGTGGCGCGCTCGCTGCCCGAGGTCACAGACCAGGGCCGCACCTATACGATCCGGATCAGGCCGGGCATCTACTTCGCGGACGACCCGGCGTTCAAGGGCGCGAAGCGCGAGTTGACCGCGCGCGACTATGCCTACTCTTTCAAGCGATTCATGGATCCGGCGGTTCGCTCGCCCTACGCCTTCCTGTTCGAAGGCAAGATCGCCGGCCTAGACGAACTGGCCGTGCGCGCGCGGAAATCGGGCCGCTTCGACTATGACGCCGACATCGAAGGACTGGAGGCACCGGATCGCTACACGCTGCGAATCAGGCTGAACCGGGCCGATTTCAACTTTTCGCACCTGCTCGCGTTCCCCCTGGCAGGCGCAGTTGCGCGCGAAGCGATCGAAGCCTATGGCAACGACGCGAATTCGCACCCGGTAGGTACCGGTCCCTACCGGCTGGCGAGCTATGTGCGCTCGTCGAAGATCGTCCTCGAGGCGAATCCCGGATTTCGCGAGAAGACCTGGGATGCCATGGCAGGGGACGACCCGGCCGACCGGGAAATCGCCCAAAGGATGGCCGGCAAGCGGCTGCCCGCGATCGGTACCGTGGAGATCAGCATCATGGAGGAGACCCAGAGCCGGTGGCTCGCTTTCCTCGGCGGGCAGACTGACATCGAATACCAGCTTTCCGACCTTGCCGGCATCTTCATGGCGGCGGACGGCAGGCTGAAACCGGAGTACGCGGCGCGCGGCTTCAAGCTGGATCGCAGCGTGGACCCTGAGATCACCTACCTGTATTTCAACATGCAGGAGTCGATCGGCGGCAAGCCCAACCCGGTGGGCGGGTTCTCCAAGGAGAAGATCGCCCTGCGCCGGGCGATTGCGATGGCCTACAAGCTCGACGACCAGATCAGGATCATCCGCAACGGACAGGCGGTGCGCGCGCAGTATCCGATCCCGCCGGGAGTTGCGGGCCACGAACCGGCGTATCGAAGCAGCATTCCGCACGACCCGCGGCTCGCGAATGCGCTGCTCGACCGGTTCGGCTACAGGCGGGGATCCGACGGGTACCGCGCGCTTCCCGACGGCAGGCCGCTGGTGCTCCGCTATTCGTCGGTCCCTACCGAGGTGTATCGCCAGTTCGATGAGCTCATGAAGCGCTCGCTCGATTCTATCGGCGTGCGGCTCGAGATCCACAAGGACCGGTTCGCCGAGCTGATCAAGCTCGAGAACGACTGCCGCTTGATGATGCGCAGCTCGGCATGGATCGCGGATTATCCGGACGGTGACAATTTCATGCAGCTGCTGTATGGGCCGAACTCGAAGCAAAGCAACAATGCCTGCTACCGTTCGCCCGAATTCGACCGGCGCTACGAGGAATCGCGGACGCTGCCCGATGGGCCCGGGCGCAACCGCCTCTACCGGGAGATGGCGCGCATCATCGAGACCGACGGGGTCTGGGTCCTCGCCGACAGCCGGTACCGGAACGTCCTGCTGCAACCGTACGTGATCGGCTATCGCAAGCATCCGGTGCTGCATGCCGAATGGCTTTACATCGACCTCGATCCGAGGCCGTCGAGGCAGCAATGATCGCTTACGTCGTTCGGCGCGTCCTGCAGTTCATCCCGACGCTCCTCGGCGTGGTCCTGCTGGTATTCCTCCTCTTCAACGTCGTCGGCGGCGATCCGGCATACATGCTGGCGGGCAAGATTTCCAACCCTGCGCAGATCGAGAACATCCGCCGGCAACTCGGCATCGACCAGCCGTACTACGCCCAGCTCTGGATCTTCCTCGGGCAGATCGTGACCGGCGATTTCGGCGTCAGCTGGTCGACGAGCGAAAGGATCTCCGCGATTTTCGCCACGCGGCTGGGACCTTCGCTGACGGTGCTGGTCCCGATGATGGTCATCGGCACCGTGCTCTCGATGGCCGCCGCGATGCTGGTCGCCTGGCTGCGCGGGTCGCTGACCGACCGGGCGATCATGGTCGCATGCACGGTCGGGCAGTCGATCAGCATCCTCGTCTACATCATCGTCTTCCAGTACCTGATCGGCTACCGGCTCGGATGGTTCCCGGTACAGGGCTGGGGCCACGGGTTCGCCGAGAATCTGCTGCGCTACAGCGCGCTTCCGGTGATGGTCGGCGTCGTGGTGACGCTTGCCCCGGATATCCGCCTGTATCGAAGTTTTTTTCTCGACGAGATGCACCAGGACTACGTGCGCACCGCGAGGGCGAAAGGCCTGGGCGAAGCGCGCACGCTGGGCGTGCACGTCCTGCGGAACGCCTCGATCCCGGTGCTGACCAACGTGATGATCCAGCTTCCCGGACTGCTCGCCGGTGCATTCCTCGTCGAGCGGTTCTTCTCGATTCCCGGGATAGGCCGGGAGGTGATCCTCGCGGTGGAGCGCAGCGATTTCCCGCTGATCAAGGCCGTCACCGTCTACGTGGCGATTGCGACCATGGTCGTGAACCTTGCGACCGACCTCCTGTACAAGGTTCTCGATCCCCGGGTGCAGCTCAAGTGAGCAACGGACTCGACGCGCCGTACGCGACACTCGAAGGCGCCTCGCCGGGCCACTGGCGGATGGCCTGGCGGCGATTCTGCCGGGACCGGGTAGGGGCCGTTTGCGCCGCGATCGTCTGCTGCTACCTGCTCGCCGCGCTCGCGGCGGGCACCGGGCTGCTCGGCGCGGACTGGTCGAAGGAGTCCGGCATCAGCTACGCACCGCCGGGCCTCACGTCGGGCAGTTCGCCGGCAGCACAATGGCCATCGACGCAGATGGAAGCCCGGGTCCCGCCCGAGGATCTCGGGATCGTCGACCCGATCGGTGCCGACATCGCCGAGATATTGCGCAATCCGGCGGCCCTGCCTGCGCCTGAGGCGCGGGCGGCAACCTTGCCGTTCGGCGGGGACAAATGGGGTCGCGACGTACTGCAGAAGACCCTCAAGGGGACGCAGACCTCGGTGCTCGTCGGGTTGGCAGCGGCTTTCCTGGCGGCTTGCATCGGCACTATCCTCGGCGCACAGGCAGGGTACTTCGGCGGCCGGGTCGATGCGGTCCTGAACTGGGTCTACAGCGTTTTCACGTCGATTCCGTACCTGCTCCTGATCCTGGCGATCGCCGCGGTGCTGGACCAGAAGGGAACGATGACGGTGGTGCTGATCCTTGCCCTGACCGGTTGGACCGGCATCTTCAGGCTGGTGCGCGCCGAATACATGAAGCACAAGGTGCGCGAATATGTGCAGGCCGCCGACGCGATCGGCGCGAGCAACCTCGCGCGCATGTACCTGCATATCCTGCCCAACATCGGCCACGTGGTCCTGGTTCAGTTGTCGCTCCACGTGGTGCTCTTCATCAAATCCGAGGTCATCCTCAGCTTTCTCGGCTTCGGTGTCGGCGTCGAAACGGTTTCCTGGGGGAGCATGATCAACGAGGCGCAGAGCGAGTTGCTCAACGGTCGCTGGTGGCAGCTCACTGCGGCGACGGTCGCGATGGCAGTTCTGGTGACCGCGTTCAGCCTGCTGACCGATGCGCTGCGGGACGCTTTGGATCCGCGGCTCAATTGAGCGAGGCCGGCAAAGTGGAGCATTTGCTGTCGGTGCGCGACCTGGCGATCGACTTTCGCGCAGAGGACGGTGCCCTGGTCCCGGCGGTGGACGCAATCAGCTTCGACGTGCCGCCGGACAGCATCGTGGCGCTGGTCGGTGAGTCGGGCAGCGGAAAGTCCGTCACGGCACTTGCAATCCTCGGGGTGCTTCCGGAGAACGCGGTGGTCGGACCCGGGAGCGTGATCCGCTATGCCGGGCGTGACTTGCTGACGCTGACGGGCCGGGACCTGCGGGCGCTGCGTGGCGCAGAGATATCGATGATTTTCCAAGAGCCGATGAGCGCTTTGAACCCGGTGTTCAGCATCGGGTTCCAGTTGGCCGAGGTGCTGATCGCGCATCTCCGGGTTCCAAAGGCCGTCGCGCGGGCGAGGGCGATCGAATTGCTTGCAGAGGTCGGCATTCCCGACCCGGGATCGAGGATCGATGCCTATCCGTACCAGTTGTCGGGCGGGCAGCAGCAGCGCGTCATGATCGCGATGGCAATCGCCTGCGAACCGAAGCTCCTGATCGCGGACGAACCGACGACGGCGCTGGACGTGACCGTGCAGCGGCAGATCCTCGAACTTATCGCGGGCCTGCAGAGCAAGCACCGGATGTCGGTGCTGTTCATCACCCATGATCTTGCGGTCGTGGGCGAAATCGCCGATCGCGTCATGGTCATGCGCGCCGGCCGGATCAGGGAGCAGGGCACCGCGGGCGAAATCTTCGAGTCGCCGCGCGACCCGTATACCAAGGCCCTGCTGGCCTGCCGGCCACCGCTCGACGGGCGGCCGCAGAGGCTTCCGGTGATCGAGGATTTCATGGACGGATCGCCGTCGCTGCCGACCGGCACCGGCCAGCGGCCGCGCGGCATCGAAGGCGGCGAGGAGATCGTCCTCGAAGCGCGTCACTTGTCGAAGTCGTTCTATTTTCGCGAAGGGTTGTTCGGCAGGCGGGAGTTCCGGGCGGTCAAGGACGCCTCGTTCAGGCTGCCCAGGGGCAAGACCCTCGGCCTGGTGGGCGAGTCCGGTTCGGGGAAATCCACGCTCGCGATGGTCCTGATGCGGCTGCATCAGGCCAGCGGGGGCGTGGTCTGGTTCAGGGGAATGAACTGGCTCGAGATGCCGGCGGCGGAATTGAAGGCCTCGAAGCGAAAGGTGCAGATCGTGTTCCAGAACCCGTACGCGTCGCTCAATCCGCGCTTCACGGCCTGCCAGATCCTGACCGAGCCGATGAGGATCCACGGCCTTGGCTCGAGCGAGGCGGAGCGCCGGGCAATGGCGGCGGACTTGCTTGCGCAGGTCGGCCTGCCGGGCTCCGCCCAGTTCAAGTATCCTCATGAATTCTCTGGGGGGCAGCGGCAGAGGATTGCGATCGCACGCTGCCTCGCCCTGAAGCCCGAAGTGCTGATATGCGACGAGTCGGTCTCCGCGCTTGACGTTTCCATCCAGGCACAGCTCCTCAACCTCCTCCAGGAACTGCAGGACGAATTGCGCATGAGCTACCTGTTCATCTCCCACGATCTGGCGGTGGTGAAGTACATGTCCGACCATGTGATGGTGATGAGCGAGGGCGAGATCGTCGAATCCGCCGACGCGGACATGATCTACTCGAGCCCGCAGCATCCCTACACGAAGAACTTGCTCGCCTCGATGCCCCGGGGCCGGCGCGGGAAGGTCGCGTGACCGGTTCGCAGTTGATTGCCGTTCGTGCCCTCCTTTCCTTGTGCATCCTCGCAGGGGGCGCACCGGCGCAGGCGGCACATGGCTATGGGCAGTTCGGCGACCTGAAGTACCCGGCCGGGTTTGGCGCCTTCGGATGGGTCGACCCGAAGGCGCCCAAGGGCGGCAGCATCGACCTGGTGCCGCCGCTGCGGATCACGAATTTCGACAAGTACAACCCGTTTACCCTCAAGGGCACCGCGCCGCCCGGGATGGGCTTGCTGGTGTTCGAGTCGCTGCTCACCGGGACGATGGACGAGCCTACGAGCGCCTATGGCCTCCTGGCGGAAGATGTCGAAGTGGCCGCCGACGGGCTTTCGGCAACGTTCAAGATCAATCCGGCGGCGCGTTTTCACAACGGCAAACCCGTGACGGCAGCCGACGTCAAGTACAGCTTCGATGCCCTGATGAGCAAGCTGGCGGCGCCGCAGTACCGGGTCATCTTCGGCGACGTCAAGCAGGCGGTCGTGACGGCACCGCTCACCGTCCGCTTCGAGTTCAGCCGGGCGAGCGCCGAACTTCCGCTGATGGTCGGCGGCCTGCCGGTCTTCAGCCGGGACTGGGGCGACGGCAAGCCGTTCGACAAGATCATCCTCGACTTCCCGGTGGCGAGCGGCCCGTACCGGATAGGGCGCCTGAATTTCGGCCGCGACATCACTTACGACCGCGACCCGAAGTACTGGGCGCGGGACCTGAACGTGCGGCGCGGGATGTTCAATTTCGACCACATCACCTACAAGATCTACCAGGACAGCACCGCGCAGACCGAGGCGTTCAAGGCGGGCGAGTTCGACTATGTCCGCAGCTTCTCGGCGCGCGAATGGGCGCGGACGTACACAGGGAGGAAATTCGATTCGGGCGAGTTGATCAAGGCCGAACTCACGGCAAGGAACGCGGGCGATTTCCAGG
The DNA here is from genome assembly GCA_964599095.1 of uncultured Bordetella sp. GTDB lineage: Bacteria > Pseudomonadota > Gammaproteobacteria > Burkholderiales > SG8-39 > SZAS-79. The sequence continues at coordinate 65,163 of CAZREB010000005.1, read as the reverse complement.
GCTACCTGATCAACACCCGGCGCGGGAAGTTCAGGGATCCGCGGGTTCGCGAGGCGCTCGGGCTGGCCTTCGATTTCGAGTGGATGAATCGCAAGCTTTTCTACGGCGCCTATATTCGCGTGCGCGGCTTCTTCAACGGCAGTGATTTCGAGGCCAAGGGGCGGCCGGGCCCGGACGAGCTCGCGGTGCTGGAGCCGCTGCGAGACAAGGTGGCCGCCAAGGTCTTTACTGATGAAGTGCCGCAGCCGCCGGCGACCAGCCCTCCGGGCAGCCTGAGAGCCAACCTTCGCAAGGCCAAGGACCTGCTTGCGGCTGCCGGCTGGACCTATCGGGAAGGCAAGCTTCGCAATCCGCAGGGCGAACCGCTGAAGGTCGAGTTCCTCGACAATTCGAGCCGCAGCGGCCCGGTCAACACGCCGTTCATCCAGGCGCTCGGAAAGCTGGGGATCGAAGCCGAGGTGAGGGTCGTCGATTTCGCCTTGCTGCAAAAGCGACTGGACGTGTTCGACTACGACTTGTTCGTCGTCCGGGTGCCGGGAAGCGAAGCGCCCGGCAACGAACTGATGGACCGCTTCGGTTCGCGGTCGGCGGACACCGAAGGCTCCGGCAACCTGATCGGCGTCAAGGACCCGGCGGTCGACATCCTGCTCGGCCAGGTCGTCTCGGCGCGCACCCGGCCCGAACTCGTCGCGCGCCTGAAGGCGCTGGACCGCATCCTGCGCCACGGCCACTATACGATCCCGCAGTATTACTCCAATACCTACCGCATAGCCTACCGCGCCGGCAAGTTCGGCCAACCGACGGTCATGCCGCTCTACTACCAGCCGGAGTCGTGGGTCCTCCAGACGTGGTGGCGCAGGTAGCCCGCAGATAATCGGAACGAAGCCATGTGGTCCTATGTCCTCAAGCGGCTGCTGCTGATGATCCCTACCCTGATCGGCATCCTGACGATCACGTTCGTGGTCGTGCAGTTCGTACCCGGGGGGCCGGTCGAGCAGCTTGTCTCGCAGTTGCAGGGCCGCGAGGCGGGCGGGGAGGGGCCATCCACCAGCAGTACCGGATACCGCGGCCGCCAGGGCGTAGACGCCAAGCGGATCGAGGAAATCAAGAAGCTCTACGGATTCGACAAGCCGCCGCTCGAGCGCTACGTGCAGATGCTTGCGCAGTTTGCGCGTTTCGACCTCGGCCGCAGCTTCTACCACAACAAGGACGTCTGGAAGCTCATCCTGGAGAAGCTGCCGGTTTCGATCAGCCTCGGCCTCTGGACCTTCCTGCTCGTGTACCTGATCTCGGTGCCGCTCGGGATCGCCAAGGCGGTGCGTGCCGGCACCCGATTCGACACCGTGACCACGTTCGTCGTGCTGCTGGGCTATGCGATCCCGAGTTTCGTCATGGGCGTGGTTCTGCTGGTCCTTTTCGGCGGCGGCTCGTTCGTCCAGTGGTTCCCGCTGCGCGGGCTGACCTCGATCAACTGGGCCGAATTGAGCCTGTTCGGAAAAGTTGTCGACTACTTGTGGCATATCGCGATGCCGGTGGCCGCGATGGTGCTCGGCGGGTTCGCAGTGATCACGGTGCTGACGAAGAATTCGGTGCTCGAGGAGATCCGCAAGCAATACGTCATGACGGCACGCGCGAAGGGAGTGGACGAGCGGAACGTGCTGTGGAGGCACGTGTTCCGCAACGCGATGATCCCGATCATGACCGGCTTCCCGGCCGCCTTCGTCGGCGCATTCTTCACCGGGTCGTTGCTGATAGAGACGCTTTTTTCGCTGGATGGCCTCGGACTCCTTTCCTACGAGTCGGTCATCCGGCGCGACTACCCGGTGGTGCTCGGCAGCCTGTTCCTGTTCACGATCATCGGCCTGTTCACGACGCTGCTGCGGGACCTGAGCTATATCTGGGTCGATCCTCGGGTGACCTACTTTGACTGAAGCTGGTACCACGGGCGCGATTCGCGCAGCGGGCGCACCGGCTCAGAGCCCCGGGCGCCGGGCCTGGCGGCGCTTTCGCAGTAACCGCCTGGGTTACTGCAGCCTTGTCGTCTTCCTTGTGCTGTTCGTCCTAAGCCTGTTCGCGGAGGCTCTTTCGAACGACAAGCCGCTGGTTGTCCGGTACGAGGGGCGGTGGTACTTCCCGCTGGTGCAGAGCCTGCCGGAGACCGCATTCGGCGGCGATTTCCCGACGCCTACCGATTACCTCGACCCGTTGATCCGGGAAAACCTCGCCAGGCCCGGCAATTTTGCGCTTTACCCGCTGAATCCCTACCACCACAGCACGGTCAACTATTTTTCGACCCAGCCCAATCCCGCGCCGCCGGACTCGCAGAACATCCTCGGCACCGACGACACCGGCCGGGACCTGTTGGCACGGCTGATCTACGGGTTCCGCATTTCGGTCTTCTTCGCGTTGATCGTGTCCTCGATCTGCGCCGTCGTCGGCGTCCTGGTCGGCGCGGTGCAGGGCTACTTCGCCGGATGGACCGACATCGTCATGGAACGCTTCAACGAGATCTGGAGCTCGATGCCGACGCTGTACATGCTTATCATCCTTTCGTCGATGTTCGCACCGAGCTTCTGGCTTCTGGTGCTGCTGCTTTCGGTTTTCGGGTGGCTCGGGATCGCGGCCTACGTGCGCGCCGAATTCCTCAAGAACCGCACGCTCGACTACGTCCGCGCCGCGCGCGCGCTCGGGCAAAGCAATTTCCGCATCATCACCCGCCATATCCTCCCGAACAGCCTGACCCCGGTGGTGACGCTGGTGCCTTTCGAAATGGCGGCCGCCGTAGGGGCCCTGACCAGCCTCGACTTTCTCGGCCTGGGCATGCCGCCCGGGACGCCGAGCCTGGGCGAATTGCTGAGCCAGGGCAAGAACAACCTCGACTGTTGGTGGATCTCGCTGTCGACCTTCTTCGTCCTGGTCGTCACCTTGCTGTTGCTGATCCTGATCGGCGATGCGTTGCGCGACGCTCTCGACCCGCGCAAGACGCTTGCGGGGGACGCGCCATGAACCGGCTCGAAGTCCGCGACCTGAGCGTCCAATTCGGGGCGCGCCGCGTCGTCGATCGCGCCAGCTTCTCGCTCGGGGAAGGCGAGCGCCTTGCGCTCGTGGGCGAGTCGGGCTCGGGAAAGACGGTGACCGCACTGTCCCTGATGCGCCTTCTGGATTCGGCGCGCCTCGGCGGTGAAGTCCTCTTCGACGGGGAGGACGTGTTGCAGATGCCGCATGCCAGGCTTCAAGCCTTGCGCGGCCACCGGATCGCCATGGTCTTCCAGGAGCCGATGACGGCGCTCAACCCGGTGCACAAGGTGGGAGACCAGATTGCCGAGTCGCTGCGCCTGCATGAAGGCCTGGATGCGATCCAGGCACGCGATGCGGCAGTCGAGGCGATGCGGCGGGTCGGGATCGAGGCGCCGGAGCGGCGCGCGCGCAGCTACCCCCACCAGCTTTCCGGCGGCCAGCGCCAGCGCGCGATGATCGCGATGGCCCTGGCGTGCAATCCCAGCTTGCTGATCGCCGATGAGCCGACCACTGCGCTCGATGCGTCGATCCGACTGCAGATCCTCGAATTGATCGACCGGCTGAGGGCCGAATCAGGAATGAGCCTTCTCCTGATCACGCATGACCTCAATCTCGTTCGTCGCTATGCCGACAAGGTGGCGGTGATGGAGCGCGGAGTGATCGTGGAGCAGGGACCGACGGGTGCGGTCATGAGCGCCCCGGCGCATCCTTATACGCGCACGCTCATCGACAGCCGTCCCCAGCGCCAGGTCACTCCTGCAGGCGAAGGCAGGGTCCTCGAGGCCCGCGGCGTCGGCGTCGAATACCCGATCCCGCTTCCCGGCGTCCGGGGATGGTTCAGGAAGGGGCGGTTCGTAGCGGTGAAGAGCGCGGACTTCGAACTCGCGCCGGGCGAAACCCTGGGCGTGATCGGCGAGTCCGGCTCGGGAAAGACGACCCTTGCGCTCGCGTTGCTGAACCTCGTCGCCGCGAGAGGGGAGATCCGGATCGGCGAATCGACTTGGCTGGAGTCCGACGCGGACGCAAGGCGCCGGCTCCGGCGGGAAATCCAGGTCGTCTTCCAGGACCCGCTGTCCTCCTTGTCACCCCGCCTCACGATCGAGGCGATCGTCGGCGAAGGTCTCGAGATCCACGAGCCCGGGCTGGACGCTGCCGGCCGGCGCGAGCGCATCGTCAACGCGCTCGAGGAGGTCGGGTTGACCGAAGACGGCCGCGTGGAGCCGCTTTTGCAAAGGTATCCGCACGAGTTCTCCGGCGGCCAGCGGCAGAGGATTGCGATTGCCCGTGCGCTGATCGTGAAGCCGAAGATCGTGGTGCTCGACGAACCGACGAGCGCGCTCGACGTGACCATCCAGAAGCAGGTCCTGCAGCTCCTGGGAGAATTGCAGCGCAAGCGCGCGCTGAGTTACGTCCTCGTGACCCACGACATCGACGTGGTGCGTGCAATGGCCCATCGGGTGCTGGTCATGAAGGACAGCGAGATCGTCGAGAGCGGCCCGATCGAGCAGGTGCTCGTCGAGTCGAAGTCGGACTACACGCGCAAGCTGGTCGCGGCCGGTTATGCCTGAAGGCACCCGCCGGCCGCGGTCAGGAACCGGAAGCTGGGCTCCTCCGGGTCCTACGGTGATCCCGATTGCCCGGCCAGGCTCGGCTCCTGGAACTGGGCAAGCAGCATCTGGTTCAGGTCGGCCGGGACGGGAAGCAAATGCTCCTCGAGCAGCTTCTGCAACTGGCGCCGCTCCTCGTCGGGCAGCCCCGTCGTCTGCTGCCGGAACTGCCGGGCGAGTCCCTCCTTCTGCGCATAGGTCAGCTTCCCGAGTTCGACTTGCGCGGCGCGAACGGCCAGCGCCTTGTGCAGGAAATACTCTATCAACGCCGCCCGGTTGGCACCCAGCTTCGGGTCCAGCAGCATCGCATTCAGGCTGTCGAATATCTCGGCCCGGCGCGATGCGGACAGGTAGGCGAAGCTCTCGTCGATGATCCGTCGCAATCTCTCGGGCTCGACCGCGGTACCCAGATAGGTGGAATCGGGGGCCGGAAGCGTCGTGGGCGCCGGGGCGGATTCGGCCCGTGCGATTGCCGATGATGCAATCTCCTTGGCAGCGCTCATCAGGAAAAAGATGAGCGGATCGGCGTTCGCGACGACCGGCCAGGCCGCAGCGAAGAAGAGGAAGGCCGTCCGGCGAAGGGCGCGAGACATCGAGGAAGGGAAGGGGCAATTCGAAAACCGGGGGGGACGATTCTAGGCTTGTCGCAGTTCCCCGCAACAGTTTTGTGGCGTACCGGGCGCTGCAATGCAGCAGCGCGAGCGATCTAGCGCTTGGCCTGTGTAATCTTCTTCTTTACTTGAGGAGTGTGCTTCTTCGCTATGATTTTATGTGACTTAGTCACCTTTCCCCGGGCGCGCGGCGGGTGGGTGGGGGCCGCCGTCTGAACCCGGAGGCGTTGGCCCACTGTGAGGCGTCCGATGGGATTCCAGCGCCGCAGGTCGTCAGGCGTCACCCGATAGCGGCCTGCGATCGACGTCAGGGTTTCACCGGCCTTGACCGTGTGGACCAGTGTCCGTTCCTGCGCCGCAGGCTTCGGCGGGCTGTACATCAGCGGCAGCCCGGTGTCGCCGGTCGCAGCTCCATTGGTCGGGACGACAAGCATGGACGGCAGGCCCTTCATGCGCGCAGTGACGCCGTTGACCTCCCTGAGGCGGGCGACCGAAACCCCGAAGCGCCTGGCAACCGCTTCGATCCTCTCGCCCGGCTTCGGCACGTAGGTCTGCCACGAGACGAGGGCCTTGCTGTCGAGCTTCAGGAGGTTGGCGTGGAACACCTCGATCTTGTCGGCCGGCAGGACGATGCGCGCATTGACCGACGCCGGGATGATCGGCCGGTTGAACCCGGGATTCAGTGCGACGAATTCCTCGACCGGCATTTCCGCCAGCTGCGCTGCGAGCTTGATGTCGATGTCCTGGGTGCGGGTCGCCGTGGCGAAATAAGGCTGGTTCGGGATCGGGTCGAGGACGATGCCGAACGGCGCCGGGTTCGCGATGATGTTCTTCAGTGCCTGGAGCTTGGGCACGTAGTAGCGCGTCTCTTCAGGCATGCGCAGGCTCGAGTAGTCGGTCGGCAGGCCGGCGGCCTTGTTGCGCTCTACGGCCTTGGCGACTGCATTCTCGCCCCAGTTGTACGAGGCGAGCGCGAGATGCCAGTCGCCGTTCATTTCGTAGATGTCCTTGAGGTAGTCGAGCGCCGCCGAAGTCGAAGCGACAATGTCGCGGCGGCCGTCGTACCACCAGTTCTGCGCAAGGTCGTAGCGCTTGCCTGTCCCCGGGATGAACTGCCAGAGTCCGGAGGCATGGGCGCGCGAATAGGCCATCGGGTTGAACGAGCTTTCGACCATCGGCAGCAGCGCGAGCTCGGTCGGCATGCCGCGTTTTTCGAGCTCTTCGACGATGTGATACAGGTAGCGGCGGCTGCGCTCGAACATCCTCTTGAGCGCATCGGGGCGCGCGGCATACCACGCGGTGCGGTCCTGCACGATCGGGCCCTCGAGGTTCGGCATCGAGAATCCTGCGCGGATGCGTTCCCACAGGTCGTCCGGCTGGACCGTGAGGTCCACGGTAGCCAGGCCGCGCAGAGGTTCCTTTACCTCCTGCTTCTCCCCATCGAAAGGCGGCAGCCGCGTGGCGTCGAGCGGAGCGGTGGATACCACGGGCTTCGCCGGCGTGGCCGGCACGAAGCTCGGTGGCGGCGCACCGACCTGGAAGGGTGTACGCGGAAGCCTGGCGTTCGCGGTCTCGGGCGTTGGTGGCTGGGTCGCACAGGCAGCGAGCAGGCCTGTGAGGATCGCGGCGCACGCGAAAGATCGCGCCCTGCGGGCCACGGGGCGGCCTAGAACTCGTTCTTCCATCGTCGAATCGCCGAAAACACGCTGACCGGATCGCCGATGCGGGACCCGAGGTACTTGTTGGCGGACTCGATCACCGCAGGCTCGCGGCAACGCAGGAAAGGGTTGGTCGCCTTCTCGTCGGCCAGTGTCGAGGGAAGCGTGGGCAGGCCGCGATCCCTCAGGGCCTGGTCGCGTTTCACGCGTTCGGCAAGTGCCGCGTTCTGCGGTTCCACGGCGCTGGCGAACTGCATGTTCGCGAGTGTGTATTCGTGGCCGCAATAGACCCTTGTTTCGTCCGGAAGCGCGAGCAGCTTGGCAAGCGATGCGAACATCTGCTCCGGGGTGCCTTCGAACACGCGCCCGCATCCGCAGGCAAAGAGCGTGTCGCCACAGAAGAGCGACTCTAAGCCATAATAAGCAATGTGGGCTCGCGTATGTCCCGGGATGTCGAGCACCGAAAACTCGGCGCCCAGATCCGGAATTCGCACGCTGTCGCCTTCGGAGACCGGGTGGGTGAGCGTGGGAATCGGCTCGTTCCTCGGCCCGTACACCGGACAGGGATGCGAGCGCAGGATTTCGCCGATGCCCCCGACGTGGTCCGGGTGGTGATGCGTCGCCAGGATCGCCGCCAGCTTCAACCCCTCGGCGGCGAGATAGGCGAGCACCGGCTGGGCCTCGCCCGGGTCGACGACTGCAGCGTGGGTGGCGCTGCGCAGCGTCCAGATATAGTTGTCCTTGAACGCCTTCAGCGGAACGATTTTCATATTATCCATCCATGGCCATTGTAGCTCCCGCGGACACCTCGACGCTCGCCCGCTGGCTTGAGACGCCGCCGGGAGTGTACGTGCTCGAGTGGGAACAGGCACAGTTCGACAGCGCGGTCGAGGATGCGTTCGGCTTTCTCGCGGTGCAAGTCGGCCTGCCCGGCATCGATTTTTTGCGTCGCAACCGGATTTCCTACCGTTTTCCGCTGGCCCTCGAACCCGGCGGGGCGGTTACCGCCGACCCGCTCCAGTTGCCGATTGCTTCGCAGAGCGTCGACCTGCTCGTCCTGCCGCACGTGCTCGAATTCAGCCCGGATCCGCACGGAGTCCTGCGCGAGGCCGAACGGGTGCTGATGCCCGAGGGCCAGATCGTGATTTCGGGTTTCAACACGCTGTCGCTCTGGGGACTCAAGCAGTCGCTGTCGCGCCGCAATTCCGCCTATCCGTGGAATGCCCGGATGATCGGCCTGCTGCGCCTCAAGGACTGGCTGAAGCTGCTCGGCTTCGAGTTGAACGGCGGCAAGTTCGGTTGCTATGCCCCCCCTTTTGCGAGCGACAAGTGGTTGTCGAGGTTCGCCTTCATGGAGAAGGCCGGCGCGCGCTGGTGGCCGATCGCGGGCGGCGTTTACGTGGTTCGCGCCGTCAAACGCACGGTGGGGATGCGCTTGGTGACGCCGACATGGAAGAAGGAGCGCGCACAGGCGCGGGCGCTCTCGCCCGTGACCCAGTCCAACGGGCACGCCGGCAGCCACGCCAGCAGGCACGAAGATGACTGACGGCTCCGTGGAGATCTACGCCGACGGCGCGTGCAAGGGCAATCCGGGCCCCGGGGGCTGGGGCGCGCTGCTGACGGCCCATGGCAGGCGCAAGGAATTGTTCGGCGGCGAGCCGTTGACGACGAACAACCGGATGGAACTCATGGCCGTGATCAGCGCATTGGAGTCCCTCAAGCGCCCGTGCAAGGTGGTCCTCTATACTGATTCGCAATACGTTCAGAAGGGCATTTCGGAGTGGATCCATGCCTGGAAGCGGCGCGGCTGGAAAACGGCCGACAGGAAGCCGGTGAAGAACGAGGACCTCTGGCGCCGGCTCGAAGCAGCGACGCACACGCATCGAATAGACTGGCGGTGGGTGAAGGGCCATGCCGGCAACCCGGGCAACGAGCGTGCGGACGAGCTGGCCAACATGGGCATATCAAGCGAAGGGGGCGCCTGATGGCGACGCGGCTGGTAGTGCTGGACACCGAGACGACGGGACTGAATGCGCGCATGGGCGACCGGGTGGTCGAGATCGGCTGCATCGAGATCGTCGACCGGCGCGTCACCGACAATCGGTTCCATGTGTACCTGAACCCGGAGCGGGCGAGCGAAGAGGCGGCGGAGCGGATCCACGGGCTCACCGCCGAATTCCTCGCCGACAAGCCGAAATTCGCGGAAATCGCGAAGGACTTCCTCGATTACGTCCGCGGCGCGGAGATCGTCATCCACAACGCGGCGTTCGACGTCGAATTCCTCGACCAGGAGCTGGGGCTGGCGGGGTTGGGCAAGCTCGCCGGACATTGCGCCGGCATTACCGACACCCTTGCGCGCGCGCGGGAACTGCATCCCGGCAAGCGCAACAACCTGGACGCGCTGTGCGAGCGCTACGGCATCGACAACTCGCATCGCACTTTCCACGGCGCGCTGCTGGACGCATCGCTGCTCGCCGAGGTCTATCTCGCGATGTCGCGCGGGCAGGAGAGCCTGATCGTCGAGACCGACCTGCCGCAGGCGGCCGCGGGCGGCCCCGCAACCTTCGACGCTTCGAAGCTGGTGGTGGTGGCCGCCAGCGCCGCGGAGCTCGCGGAGCACGAGAAGATCCTCGCGGCGATCGACAAGGAATCCAAGGGACGCACGCTTTGGCGCGCACTGGAGCCATCATGAACATGCCGAACCCCTACGAGCAGGACCTCGACAAGAACCAGGCGAACTACGCACCGCTCAGCCCGATGACGTTCATCGAGCGGGCTGCGTATGTCTATCCCGAGCGGATCGCGGTCATCCATGGCGCGCAGCGCTTCACCTGGAAGCAGACTTTCGCGCGCTGCCGGCGGCTGGCTTCGGCGCTCGCCAGGCGCGGCATCGGCGTGGGTGACACTGTGGCGGTCATGCTGCCGAATACGCCGCCGATGTACGAGGTGCACTTCGGCGTGCCGGTCATCGGCGCGGTGCTCAACGCCCTCAATACGCGGCTCGATGCCGAGTCGGTCGCCTTCATGCTCGACCATGGGGACGCAAGACTCCTGATCACCGATCGCGAATATTCGCCGATCGTGGAAAAGGCCCTGGCGCTGGCGAAGAACAAGCCGGTCGTCATCGACGTGGACGATCCGGCCTTCAGCGGCGGCAGGCTGCTGGGGGAGAAGGACTACGAAGCGTTGCTCGCCGAGGGCGACGCCGACCACCCCTGGGGCGGCCCGGCGGACGAATGGCAGGCGATCGCGCTGGGCTACACGTCCGGCACCACCGGCAATCCCAAGGGCGTGGTGACGCATCACCGGGGCGCCTACCTGAACGCCATCGGCAACATCATCACCTGGGCCATGCCGCATCACTCGGTCTATCTCTGGACCTTGCCGATGTTCCACTGCAACGGCTGGTGCTTCCCGTGGACGATGGCCGCGAACATCGGCACCAACGTGTGCCTGCGCAGGGTCGAGGCGGGACCGATCTTCGACGCGATTCGCGAACACAGGGTGACCCACTATTGCGGCGCGCCCATCGTGCACCAGACGCTCATCAACGCGCCCGAGGAAATCAAGAAAGGCATAGACCACAAGGTGAGCTGTCTTGTCGCGGGCGCGGCACCGCCCGCCGCGATCCTCGAAGGCATGGAGAAGATGGGCTTCTCGATTACGCACGTTTACGGGCTGACCGAGGTTTACGGCCCGGCGACGGTCTGCGCCAAGCACGAGGAATGGGAAAAACTGCCGCTGCCCGAACAGGCGAGGCTCAATGGCCGGCAGGGCGTGCGCTACCCGGTGCAGGAAGCGGTGGCCGTCATGGATCCGGCGACGATGAAGGAGGTTCCGGCCGATGGCGAGACCATGGGCGAGATCATGTTTCGCGGCAACATCACCATGAAGGGCTACCTCAAGAACCCTGCGGCCACCAAAGAGGCCTTCGACGGCGGCTGGTTCCATTCCGGCGACCTTGCGGTCCTGCAGCCCGACGGCTACGTGAAGATCAAGGACCGCTCGAAGGACGTGATCATCTCCGGCGGCGAGAACATCTCGTCGATCGAGGTCGAGGACGTCCTTTACCGGCATCCTGCGGTCATGGCCGCGGCGGTCGTCGCGCAGCCCGACACCAAGTGGGGCGAAACGCCCTGTGCGTTCGTCGAGCTCAAGGCAGGCGCGAGCGCCACCGAGGCCGAGGTCATCGAGTTCTGCCGCAAGCACATGGCGCGGTTCAAGGCGCCGAAGCGGGTCGTTTTCGGTGCGCTGCCCAAGACCTCGACCGGCAAGATCCAGAAGTTCATGCTTCGCGAGCAGGCGAAATCCGCCTCGGCCATCGAATAGGAGGTCCCATGAGCGCCGTCCCCCAGACCGAACAGCCCGCCCTCCTGAGGGAGGATCGCGACGGCATCGCCACGCTGACCCTGAACCGTCCCGCGCAGATGAACCTGCTCACGCTGGAGATGCTCGGGGCGCTGCAAGCGGCCTTCGATGCGATCACGAAGGATGACAGCGTGCGCGTGGTCATCCTCGCGGGGGCCGGCAAGGGCTTCTGCGCCGGCCACGACCTCAAGGAGATCCGCGCGCTTGGATCCCAGGAGAAGATCGCCTCACTGTTTGCGACGTGCAATCGCATGATGCTGTCGATCGAGCGCCTGCCGCAGCCGGTGATTGCGCGCGTGCACGGCGCTGCCGCCGCCGCCGGGTGCCAGTTGGTGGCTCAGTGCGATCTCGCCATCGCGTCCGACGCGGCAAAATTCACGACGCCGGGCGTCAACTGGGGGTTCTTCTGCTCGACGCCCGGCGTGCCAATCGGACGCAACCTCCTGCGCAAGCACGCGATGGAGATGCTGCTGACCGGCGACATGATCGGTGCAGCGAAGGCGCTCGAATGGGGGTTGGTAAACAGGGTCGTGCCCGCGGCCGAAATCGACGCCGCGGTCGGGGACCTGGCCGCCCGAATCGCTGCCAAGCCGCCGGGAACGATTGCGGCCGGCAAGCGGGCCTTCTACCAGCAGGCGGACCTTGGCATTGCCCAGGCCTATGAACTTGCGGGCGGCGTGATTGCCGCGAGCTTTTCGCAGACCGAAGGCCGCCAGGGCATGGACGCTTTCATCGACAAGCGCCCGCCGCCGTCGTATTAGCGGCGGCCCGATCGCATGCCGCACAGCACCGACCTGATCACGACGATCGCGACCAGCTTCGGGCTGGCGCTTATCATGGGCTTTGTCGCGGCGCGCCTCAAGATGCCGCCGATGGCAGGATACCTTCTCGCGGGAATCCTGATCGGCCCGGCCACGCCTGGCTTCGTTGCCGATATCGGCCTGGCCAGGCAGCTGGCCGAGATCGGCGTCATGCTGCTGATGTTCGGCGTCGGGCTGCACTTTTCACTCGACGACCTTCTTGCGGTCAAGAAGGTCGCGATTCCCGGCGCGATAATCCAGGTCGCCGTGTCGGCCGCGCTGGGCACCGGCCTGGCGGTGCTGTGGGGATGGCCGGCCGGGACGGCGCTCGTGTTCGGCCTAGCCTTGTCGGTGGCGAGCACCGTGGTCGTCCTGCGCGCGCTCGAAGCGACCGACTCGCTGGAAACGATGAACGGGCGGATCGCGGTCGGCTGGCTGATCGTCGAGGACCTCGTGATGGTGCTGGTCCTCGTGCTGCTGCCCCCCCTGTCGGGCGTGCTTCGCGGGGACGCGGACCCGGCGGCCGCAGGCTCGCCGGCCACCGGCGCCGCCGCGTCCGGCCTGCTGGCGGCGATCGGGCTGACGCTGGGCAAAGTCCTCGCCTTTGTCCTGCTGATGGTGGTGGTCGGCAAGCGCGTGCTGCCGCGGATGCTCTGGCTGGTTGCGCAAACCGGTTCGCGCGAGTTGTTTACGCTTTCGGTGATCGCAGTGGCGGTCGGCGTGGCCTACGGCTCGGCCGTCCTTTTCGACGTTTCGTTCGCGCTCGGCGCATTCTTTGCCGGCATGATGATGCGCGAGTCGGAGCTCAGCCATCGCGCCGCGGAGGAGTCGCTGCCGTTGCGCGACGCGTTTGCCGTGCTCTTCTTCGTCTCGGTCGGCATGCTCTTCGACCCGCAGATCTTCGTCGAGCATCCGGCCATGCTGCTGGCAACCGCGGCGATCGTCATGATCGGCAACCCGCTGGTCGCGGCCGCACTCGTCCTCGTATTCCGCTATCCGCTGAACACCGCAATCACCGTCGGCGTGAGCCTCGCACAGATCGGCGAGTTCTCCTTCATCCTGGCCGCGCTCGGGGTTTCGCACGGCCTGCTGCCCCCGCAGGCGCAGAGCCTGCTGGTGGCTGCGGCGCTCGTGTCGATTTCGGTCAATCCTTTGCTCTTCGCCGCGGCGCAGCCGGCTCTGGACTGGGTCCGCGCCCGGTCGGCGCTTGCGCAGCGCCTTGAAAGGAGCGGGGATCCGCTTGGCGAGCTGCCTATGACCACCGGGGAGCGCTTCCTGTCGGGGCAGGTCGTGATCGTCGGCTATGGCCGGGTGGGGCGCCGGATCGGGAACGCGCTGACCGGGCAGGGGGTTCCTTTCGTCGTGGCCGAACAGAACCGCGAGCGGGTCGAGCAATTGCGCGAATCCGGCGTGCCTTCGGTATCGGGCGACGCCGTCCAGCCGTTCGTATTGATCCAGGCCCACATCGCCAAGGCAAGCATGCTGGTGATCGCGACACCGGACACGGTGTCACATCGCCGGATGGCCGAGATCGCCCGTGCGCTGAACCCGGGGATCGAGATCGTGGTGCGCACGCACAACGAAGAGGAAGCAGTCCTGCTCAAGGAGGAGAACATAGGCAAGGTGTTCTTCGGGGAGCACGAACTCGCTTCGGCCATGATCCGGCATGTCCTTGCCCGCCGGGGCATCGAGGCACCGGTTTCCGAAGCCGCGTAGCGCCCGGTTAGCGCGATCACATGCGACAGCGTCCCGCCGGGTCGATGCGCAATTGCGCACGGCCGCTTTTCCGGCCAGACAGGCGGCAGCCGGCCGCAAGGGTTGTTTTCCCGCACCGCAACAGGCAAACTACGGCCCCGGCCTGAGGGCGGCGCCATCGGTGACGCCCGGGGCTGAAAGATAAAGAGAACATGGCAGGAGACATCATCCTCGAGACCCGGGGCCTTACGAAGGAATTCAAGGGCTTCGTGGCGGTCAACAAGGTCGACCTCAAGGTGCGTCGCGGCACGATCCATGCGCTGATCGGTCCCAATGGCGCCGGCAAGACCACCTTCTTCAACCTGCTCACCAAGTTCCTGCCGCCGACGGCGGGCGCGATCCTTTACAACGGCGAGGACATCACCGCCGAGAAGCCGGCCCAGACGGCCCGCCGCGGCATCATCCGCTCGTTCCAGATCTCCGCGGTGTTCCCGCACCTCACCGTGCTCGAAAACGTCCGGATCGGGCTCCAGCGCTCGATGGGCAATTCATTCCACTTCTGGAAATCCGAGGGTGTGCTCGCTTCGCTCGACCCGCGGGCGATGGCGCTGCTCGAGTCGGTCGACCTCGCTTCGTTTGCAAAGACGGTGACGGTCGAATTGCCGTATGGCCGCAAGCGGGCCCTCGAGATCGCGACGACGCTGGCGATGGAACCCGAATTGATGCTGCTCGACGAGCCGACTGCGGGGATGGGGCACGAAGACGTCGATCGAGTGAAGGAATTGATCAGGAAGGTCTCGGCCGGACGGACGATCCTGATGGTCGAGCACAACATGGGCGTGGTCTCCGGCATTTCGGACACCATCACCGTCCTCCAGCGCGGCGCGGTGCTTGCCGAAGGCCCCTACGCCGAGGTCTCGAAGGACCCGGGTGTCATCGAGGCGTACATGGGAACGGTGCACTGAGATGGCGGCCGCATCGATGCCCGGTGCTCGGCCCGCACTGTCGATAAGCGGCCTGAACGCGTGGTACGGCGAATCGCACATCCTGCATGGCGTCGACCTGACCGTGAACGAGGGCGAGGTCGTCACGCTGCTGGGCCGCAACGGCGCCGGACGGACCACGACGCTGAAGTCCATCCTCGGCCTGGTCGGCGCGCGCAAGGGCTCGATCAAGGTCAACGGCGTCGAGGCCATCGGCCTGCCGACGCACCAGGTCGCGCACATAGGGATAGGCTATTGCCCGGAAGAGCGCGGGATCTTCTCCAGCCTGTCGACCGAGGAAAACCTGCTGCTGCCCCCGGAAGTGCAGAAGGGCGGCATGACGGTGCAAGAGATCTACGCGATGTTCCCGAACCTCGAAGAGCGCCGCTCGAGCCAGGGCACGCGTCTGTCGGGCGGCGAGCAGCAGATGCTCGCGATGGCGCGCATTCTTCGCACCGGTGCGCGGCTGCTGCTGCTGGACGAGATCACCGAGGGCCTCGCGCCGGTCATCGTGCAGACCCTGGGGCGGGTGATCGGCCAGCTCAAGGAGCGCGGCTTCACGATCGTTCTGGTCGAACAGAACTTTCGCTTCGCGGCGCCGCTGGCCGACCGGCATTACGTGATGGAACACGGCAGGATCGCCGAAACCTTCCCGGCGGCCGAGCTCGAGCAAAAGATGGGCATGTTGCACGAATACCTGGGCGTTTGATTTGCGTCGAATGGGCGACATTGCAGGCTGGACTTTCACTGGAGGCAGGAAAATGAAACGTAAGTTGATCAGTGCAGTAGTGGCGGGGGCGTTCGCGCTCGCGCCGGTGGCGATGGCCCAGCAGAAGCCGGCCGCGCAGAAACCCGCCGCGGCGCCCGCCGCCGGCAAGATCTCCGACGGCGTCGTCAAGGTCGGCGTGCTCACCGACATGTCCGGCCTGTACTCGGACCTGGGCGGGCAGGGCTCGGTGGTCGCCGCGCAGATGGCGATCGACGATTTCGGCAAAACGGTCCTCGGCGCGAAGATCGAGCTGGTGTCCGCGGACCACCAGAACAACGCGGAGACCGGCGCGAACCGCACCCGCGAGTGGTTCGACCGCCAGCAGGTGGACATGGTGACCGACGCGCTCAACTCCGCCGTCGGCATAGCGACCGGCAAGGTCGCGGCCGAGAAGAAGAAGCTGATCATGAACGTGGGGGCCGCCTCGACCCGCCTTACGAACGAGGACTGCAACCCGTTCACCATCCACTACGCCTACGACACTTTCGCGCTCGCCAACGGCACGGGCAAGGCGATCGTCAAGCAGGGCGGCGATACCTGGTTCTTCCTGACCGCGGACTACGCGTTCGGGCACTCGCTCGAATCCGACACGTCCAACGTCGTGAAAGCCAACGGCGGCAAGGTGGTCGGACAGGTGCGCCATCCGCTGAACGCGGCGGACTTCTCGTCGTTCCTGCTGCAGGCGCAGAGCTCCAAGGCCAAGATCGTCGGCCTGGCGAACGCCGGCGGCGACACGATCAACTCGATCAAGGCGGCCAACGAGTTCGGCATCACCAAGAACCAGAGCCTCGCCGGCCTGCTCGTGTTCATCACCGACGTGCACAGCCTGGGCCTCAACACTGCACAGGGCATGCTGCTGACCGACGGGTTCTACTGGGACATGGACGACACGAACCGCAAATGGTCCAAGCGCTTCTTCGAGAAGATGAAGAAGGAGCCGACCATGATCCACGCCGGCGTGTATTCGGCCACGATGAATTACCTCAAGGCGGTCAAGGCGGCCGGCACCGACGATGCGGCGGCGGTCGTGGCGCAGATGAAGAAGATGGACGTTTCCGACTTCTTCCTGCGCAACGGCAAGCTGCGCGACGACAATCGCATGATCCACGACATGTACCTGATGCAGGTCAAGAAGCAGTCGGAGTCCAAGTATCCTTGGGACTACTACACGCTGAAGGCGACCATCCCGGCGGCGGAGGCTTTCCAGCCGATGTCGGCCTCGCGCTGCCCGATGGTGAAAAAGTAGTCGAACGAGACACTGCCGTGCCCGTCGACTTGCGCGCGTATGAACGGACGCAAGACGCCGTTCAACGCGCGCCTTGCGGCCCGCCATGACCGAGATCTTCGGCATCCCGACGCAGGCGTTCCTGAGCCAGCTCCTCCTGGGGCTGGTGAACGGGTCGTTCTATGCGATGCTCAGCCTCGGGCTGGCGGTCATTTTCGGCCTGCTCAACGTGGTGAATTTCGCCCACGGCACCTTCTACATGCTCGGCGCTTTCGGCGCCTGGATGACGCTGCAGTACCTCGGCCTCAACTACTGGTTCGCGCTCGTCATCTCGCCGATCGCGGTCGGAATCGTCGGCATCGTCATCGAGAAGACGATGCTGCGGTGGCTCTATAAGCTCGACCACCTGTACGGCCTGCTGCTCACATTCGGCCTGGCGCTGATCCTCGAAGGGATGTTCCGCCAGCAGTTCGGCGTGTCGGGCCAGCCCTACCAAGTGCCGGACGCGCTTCGCGGTGCCACGAATCTCGGGTTCATGATCCTGCCGAACTATCGCGCCTGGGTCGTCGCCGCTTCGCTCGTGGTGTGCTTTTCGACCTGGTACGTCATCGAGCGAACCAAGCTCGGCGCCTACCTGCGCGCGGGAACCGAAAACGCTGCCCTGACGCAGGCGTTCGGCGTCAACGTGCCGCGGATGGTCACGCTCACCTATGCGTTCGGCGTCGCGTTGGCGGCGTTCGCCGGCGTGTTGGCCTCGCCGATCATCCAGATCAACCCGCTAATGGGGGCCAACATCATCATCGTCGTGTTCGCGGTCGTGGTCATCGGCGGCATGGGCTCGATCCTAGGATCGATCCTCACCGGGCTGGGCCTGGGCGTGATCGAGGGGCTGACCAAAGTGTTCTACCCGGAGGCCTCATCCACTGTGGTCTTCGTCATCATGGCGATCGTGCTGCTGGTGCGGCCGGCGGGCCTCTTCGGCAAGGAGAAGTAGGGCGCCATGGAAAATCGCAGCAAGGTCCTGTACACCGCCCTGTTCGTTGCCGGGATCGCCGCGCCGGCGGTGATCTACCCGATCTTCCTGATGAAAGCCCTGTGCTTCGCGTTGTTCGCAAGCGCATTCAACCTGCTGCTCGGCTATACGGGCCTGCTTTCGTTCGGCCATGCGATGTTCCTCGGCACCGCGGGCTACGTCTGCGGGCATGCCGTGAAGGTGATGGGCTTTCCCACCGAGCTGGGTATCCTCGCCGGCGTCCTTGCATCGACGCTGCTCGGATACGTCGTCGGCGCGTTGGCGATCCGCCGGCAGGGCATCTACTTCGCGATGATCACGCTCGCGTTCTCGCAGATGCTGTATTTCATCTACCTGCAGGCGCCTTTCACCGGCGGCGAAGACGGGCTGCAGGCGATTCCCCGCAAGACGCTGCTGGGCATGGTCAACCTCGACGACGACATCTCGATGTACTACTTCACCTACGGCATCGTCGTGTTCGGGTTCTGGATGATCTACCGGACGATCCATTCGCCGTTCGGGCAGGTGCTCAAGGCGATCCGCGAGAACGAGGCGAGGGCATTGTCCCTCGGCTACGACGTCGACAAGTACAAGCTGCTCGCGTTCGTGCTGTCGTGCGCCTTGTCCGGCCTGGCCGGTGCGACCAAGGCGCTGGTGTTCAAGTTCGAGACGCTCACCGACGTGCACTGGGCGATGTCCGGGGAGGCCGTGCTGATGACGCTGCTCGGGGGCATGGGCACCATCCTCGGGCCGACTGTCGGCGCGTTCATCGTGGTCACGCTGCAGAACCAGCTCGCCGAGCTCGAAGGCTGGGTGACCGTGATCACCGGCGTGATCTTCGTGATCTGCGTGCTCGCCTTCCGCCGCGGCGTGGTCGGCGAGATCGCGGTACGCCTCAAGAAGACATGAACGCCGCGGCATGAGGAGGTACGACGTTGCCGTACTGGGCGCCGGCATCGTCGGGATCTGCGTCGCGGCGCACCTCCAGAAGCGCGGCCGCTCGGTGGTGCTGGTCGACCGCCGCGGCGCCGGCGAGGAAACCTCGTTCGGCAATGCCGGCCTGATCCAGCGCGAAGGCGTGTTCCCCTATGGATTCCCGCACGACTTCGGCGCGTTGTTGCGCTACGGCCTGAATCGCACGATCGACGCGCACTACCACCCGTCCGCGCTGCTGCACCTTGCACCCTTCCTGTGGAAATACTGGCACTACTCGCGCCCGGCGAGGCATGCCGAGGTTGCGCGCAGGTACGCCAAACTGATCGAGCATTGCGTTACCGAGCACGATGCGCTCGCAGCCGAGGCCGGCTGCGAGAACCTGATCAGGCGCGGCGGCTGGATGAAGGTGTTCCGCACCGCGGAGGAGCGCGACAGGCGCATTGCGGAAGCCGAAGGCTGGCGCCGCGAATTCGGGCTCAACTATCGCGCGCTGGATTCGAAGGCGCTACGGGAAGCCGAGCCTCACCTGGCGCCCGTACTTCCCGGCGCGCTCCACTGGACCGACCCGACGCGCGTCGACGACCCGCACGGGCTCTCTCTCGGCTACCTCGGTCTGTTCGAGCGGCTGGGCGGCGAATTCCGGCAGGGAAACGCCGCCAGCCTCGAGGCGTCAAGCCCCTCGGGATGGCGCCTTCGTACGGCCGGCGGGCCGGTGGAAGCCGGCACCGCGATCGTCGCGCTCGGTCCCTGGGCGGGCGTGTTCACGCGCGCGCTCGGCTACGACCTGCCCCTGGCGGTCAAGCGCGGCTACCACATGCACTACCGCGCGGCGGGCGAAGCCAAGCTCAACCTGCCGGTGCTCGACACCGAGCGCGGCTACTTTCTTGCGCCGATGCGCGCCGGCATCCGCCTGACCACCGGGGCCGAATTCGCGCGGCGCGATGCGATCCGCACGCCGGTGCAGCTCGGACGCGCCGAACCGATCGCGCGCGACCTGTTCCCGCTGGCCGAGCGGCTGGACCGGGAACCGTGGATGGGCTCGCGCCCGTGCACGCCGGACATGCTTCCGGTGATCGGCCCGGCGCCGCGTCACAAGGACCTGTGGTTCGCATTCGGCCACGCGCACCACGGGCTGACGCTCGGTGCGGTGACGGGAAGACTCGTGGCGGAGATGGTGGTCGGCGAGACGCCTTTCGTCGACCCGGCGCCGTTCTCGGCTGTGCGTTTTGGGCCTTAGGGGTCGATTTTGAAGTTCATGAATCTCCCTACTTTGTGAAATCTCCCGTTTGCGCGGACGCGCAAACGTACGGATTTCACAAAGTAGGGAGACAGGGACTTAAAACGACCGCGGGATTCATTTCACAAAGTCGGGAGACCGGGGAGGCGAACAGACCGCGGCATTCCCGGAATGTCCGGGACCTAGAACGACCGCGGCATCCCCAAAACGTGCTCCGCCACATACGAGAGAATCAGGTTGGTCGAGATCGGCGCAACGAGGTAGAGGCGGTTCTCGCGGAATTTCCGCTCCACATCGTATTCGGCCGCAAATCCGAACCCGCCGTAGGTCTGGATGCAGACGTTGGCCGCCTCCCAGGAGGCCTTGGCGCAGAGGTGCTTGGCCATGTTGGCTTCCGCCCCGCAATGCTTCTTCTGGTCGAACAGGCCGGCGGCCTTGTAGCGCATCAGGTTGGCCGCCTCGATCTCCATGTAGGCCTCGGCGATCGGGAACTGGATGCCCTGGTTCTGGCCGATCGGCCGGCCGAACACGACCCTCTCCTTGGAATAGGTCGAGGCCTTCTCGATGAACCAGTAGCCGTCGCCGATGCATTCGGAAGCGATCAGGATCCGCTCGGCGTTCAGGCCGTCGAGGATGTACTTGAATCCCCTGCCTTCCTCGCCGATCCGGTTCTCGACCGGAATCTCGAGGTTGTCGATGAATACCTCGTTGGTCTCGTGGTTCACCATGTTGCGGATCGGCTTGACCGTCAGGCCGCGGCCGATCGCTTCGCGCGTGTCGACGAGGAAGATCGTCATGCCTTCGGACTTCTTCTTCACTTCGGAAAGCGGTGTCGTGCGCGCGAGCAGGATCATCAGCTCGGAGTGCTGCAGCCGCGAAGTCCAGACTTTCTGGCCGTTGACCACGTAGCGGTCGCCTTTCCTCACCGCGACCGTCTTGATGCTGGTGGTGTCGGTGCCGGCGGTAGGCTCGGTCACGCCCATCGACTGCAGGCGCAGTTCGCCGGAGGCGATCTTCGGCATGTACTTCTTCTTCTGCTCTTCCGACCCGTTTCGCAGCAGCGTGTTCATGTTGTACATCTGGCCGTGGCAGCAGCCGGCGTTGCCGCCGGAGCGGGTGATCTCTTCCATGATCACCGAGGCGACGGTCAGCGACAGGCCGGAGCCGCCGTACTCCTCCGGGATCAACGCGGCCATCCAGCCGGCGCGGGTCAATGCGTCGACGAAGGCCACCGGATAGGCCCGCTCCTCGTCGACCTTCTGCCAGTAGGCACCGTCGAATTCCTTGCACAGTGCGCGGACCGCGTCGCGTACGTCCTGGTGGTTCTCGCTCAAGCTCTTCTCCAGATAGTGATGTGTCGCGCGGCGCTACTTCGGGCGCGCATGCTCGCTGGCCTCGTCCTCGACCCGATGCCAGATCTCGCCGGCCATCGGGTTGCGCGATTCCTCGAGCAAATGCCCCACGAGGCCCACGGCGCGCGCCATGACGCCGAGGCCCCTGCAGATCTTCCAGTCGAAGCCCATCTCACAGCAGACCGCGCCGATCGCGCCGGTGGCATTGATCGGCAGGCTCTTGCCGGAGGCACGCCCGGCTTCGGCTGAAACGAGCCGGATCAGTTCCACGTACCTCCCCGAGAAGCCGGTTTCCGCCGCGATTTCGAACAGGCGGGGCGTGCGCGGATCGACCGGCTTGTGGATCGGGTGCCCGATGCCGGGGACGATTTGTTGCCTCGCGCGAAAGCCGGCCACTACCTCTGCGGCGAGGGCAGGCAGGTCGGCCCCGGCCTTCGGGTCGGGCAACGCCTCGACGAGCATCCGCGCGCAGGTCTCGGTCGAGCCCACGAACACGCTGCCCAGGCCGCACAGGCCGGCGGCGACGGCGGCCTGCATCGCCTCGGGCGCGCCCATGTAGGTCATGCGCGCGGCGATCGCACTCGGTGTGATCCCGTGCTCGGCGAGGCATACGACCATCGCGTTGAACATCTTCGATTCGTTCGCGTCCGGCAGCCGTCCCCTGATCTCGAGAAAGCCCATGTCGCCGAGGTTCAGGTGGCCGAGGATCTCCGAGGGCAGGTCCTTGCCGAAGATCGAGATCCGGTCGGCCGTGCTCCAGCCGATGTCGGACCGCAACTGCTTCGCGACGCGCTTTTTCGGGCCGCTCATCTAGTCGACCTTGATCCCGGCGTCCTTGATCACCTTGGCCCAGCGCGCGACTTCCGACTTGACCAGGTCGCCGAACTGCTCCGGCGTGCCCGGGCGCGGTTCCACGCCGAGCTTGAGGAATCGGTCGGTGACTTCGGGGGAGTGGATGATCCTCGTGCTTTCCGCGTTCAGCCGCTGGATGATGTCGCGCGGCACGCCGGCCGGCACCAGCACCCCGAACCAGACGGTGACCTCGAAGCCGGGCACGCCCGATTCGGCCACGGTCGGCACCTCCGGTGCTGCCGCCGAGCGCTTCGGGCCGGAGACGGCCAGCGCCTTCATGCGGCCGCCCTTGACGTGCTGGATCACGTTCGGAAGGTTGTCGAACATGACGTCCACCTGTCCGGCGATCAGGTCGGCGACGACAGGCGCGCTGCCTTTGTACGGAATGTGCGTCATGAATGTGCGCGACATCGTCTTGAACAATTCCATGCACAGGTGCACCGAGGTGCCGGCGCCGGAGGACCCATAGTTGATCCGGCCGGGCTTTTCCTTCGCCAGCTTGATCAGCTCCTGCACCGAATTGGCCGGGAACGACGGGTTCGCGACGAGCATGTTGTCCGAAACGCCCGCGAGGGTGATCGGCGCGAAGTCCCTGGTGACGTCGAACGAGGTTTTGTACAGGCTCTGGAGCACCGAGAACGGCAGCGCCGCGATGAACAACGTGTAGCCGTCCGGCGCCGCCTTGGCGGCAAGCTCGGTGCCCACGAGCGAGCCGCTGCCCGGCCGGTTCTCGACGATCACCGGCTGCCCGAGGGTCTTGGGGAGTTCCTGCGCCAGCGTCCGGGCGAGCGTGTCGTTGAACGCGCCGGGCGGGAACGGGACGATGATCCGGATCTGCCTGGAAGGCCAGGCCTGCGCATGAAGCGCAAACGGCGCGGCGAGCAGCGCGGCGGCAACGAATTTCAGGATTCTTTTCATTGTCTCTCCTCCTTGCCGCAGAGAATACCATCCGCAAGCAGGAGGCCGGCCCGCGCGGGTTCGCAGGTTCGCGCAGCTCAGGCCATGCTGCTGAGCGACTTGCGGAACTGCGCGAGCGACACGGCAAACAGCACGCTCCCGATCCCCGCAAGCGCCAGCATTTGCGGCCAGACCACTTCGAGCCCGGCCGCCCGGTAGAGGATCGCCTGCGAGGCGGACACGAAGTGCGTTGTAGGTGCAGCAAGCATCACCACCTGGATGTACCCGGGCATGCTCTCGCGGGGCGTGACGCCGCCCGAAAGCATCTGTAAGGGAATCAGGACCAGGACGAACAGCACGCCGAACTTCGGCATGGAACGCGCCAGGGTCGCCATGAAGATGCCCAGTGAAGTCGTGGCGAACAGGTGCAGGGTCGCGCATGCCAGGAACAGCGGCACCGAGCCCTCGACCGGGACCCGCAGCGCGCCCTGCACGACGAGCGTCAGGGACAGCGCGGTCGCCACCAGCACGACCAGCCCCATCGACCAGATCTTGGCCAGCATGATTTCCCCGCTCGTCACCGGCATCACCAGCAGGTGCTCGATCGTGCCGTGTTCGCGCTCGCGGATCAGCGCCGCACCGGTCAGGATGACCGACAGCATGGTCACGATGCTGATGAGTTCCATCAGCGAGCCGAACCAGGCCGGCGTCAGCGCCGGGTTGAAGCGTGCCCGCAGGACGAGTTCCACCGGCGGGGCGGCGGTACCGCGATAGCGCTGCGTGAATTCGCCGATTTCGGCAAGGACGATCTGCTGGATGTAGCCGCTGCCGCTGAACGACTGGCTCATCCGGGTCGCATCGACGTTGAGCTGGATCTGCGGCGCGCGGCCGGCCAGCACGTCGCGCTGGAAATTCGGCGGGATGTCGAGCGCGAATGTGAAGGCGCCCGCATCCAGGCCGGGATCGACTTCGGGCGGCGTCAGCATCTTCGGCGGCAGGAAACGGGGCGGGTAGAAGGCCGATGCGATCCGCGCCGACAGCGGGGAGCCGTCCTCGTCGACGATGGCGAGCGGCGCCTTGTGGAGCGCCTCCGGCATGGCAGTGGCCGCGATGTAGATCGCCACCGTGAAGGCATACAGGATCAGCACCATCATGATCGGGTCGCGCCGCAGGCTCCACAGCTCCTTCACGCCGAGGCGATAGATGTTGGCCAGGCGGCTCATGCTCAGCGCTCCTGTTTCCTCAGCAGGGCCACGGCCGCGAGGAAGATCGCCGGGACCGACAACAGCATCGGCCAGAACGAGGCATAGAGGTCGGTCATTCCGAGCGCCTTGCTGAAGACCCCGCGGGAGATGATGAGGAAATGCGTCGCCGGGTAGATTTCGCCGATCAGCCGCCCGGCGCCTTCGAGCGAGGACACCGGATTGATCATGCCGGCGAACTGGGTCATCGGGAGCATCGTGAAGATCATGGTCAGGAAGATGGCGGCGATCTGGCTGCGCGTGAACGTGGACGCGAACAGGCCGAAGCCGGTGGCGAAGCCGATGAACACCAGCGCGGCCGCGGCCAGCGTGGCGAAGCTGCCCTTGAGAGGCACGCCGAACAGCGTGACGGCAAGCAGCGTCATCAACAGGAAATTGAGCATGCCCAGTGCGACATACGGCAGCTGCTTGCCCAGCAGGAACTCGGTGCGGCTGACCGGGGTGACGTAGAGGTTGACGATGGATCCGAGCTCCTTCTCGCGGACCACCGAAAGGGCGGTCAGCATGGAAGAGATCATCAAGAGCAGCATCGGGATCACCGCCGGCACCATCGCCGGCAGGCTTTTCACGTCAGGGTTGTAGCGAAAGCGCGTTTCGACCGACGCGCCGCCGCCGATTTCCGCGCCGAGGCGCCTCCGCGCCATGTCGGCCATCCAGCTCTGGTGCATGCCGCTGACAAAGCCTTGCACGGTCTCGGCGCGCTGCGGCATGGCGCCGTCGATCCAGGCCGCTATCTGCACCGGGCCGCCGCGCTCCAGGTCCCGCGAGAAGCCTGGCGGAATCTCGATCGCCAGCGACAGCTCGCCGCTTCGCATGCGGCGGTCGAGCTCGGCATGGTCGGCAATCGGCGCGTGCTCGCGGAAATACCGCGAGCCGGAGAGATTCAAGGCGTAGTTCCGGCTCAGCGCGCTGCCGTCCCGGTCGAGTACCGCGAAGGTGAGGTCCTCGACGTCCATGCTGATCCCGTAGCCCATGATGAACATCAGCAGCAGGCTGCCGAGCAATGCCAGCGCAGCGCGCACCGGATCGCGGCGCAATTCCAGCGCCTCACGCCGGGTATAGCTGAACATCCGCACCGGGCTGAAGCCGGGTCGGTGCGCCCGCGGCGGATCGTGCAAAACGGCCGGCACAGCCTGTACGCCGGGGGCCGCGGACGCGAGGTCGCCCGGGGGGGCGAAGTCTTCGAGGTATCCGATAAAAGCCTGTTCGAGGTTGGCCGCGCCGCGCCTTTCCACCAGCGCCGCCGGCGTGTCGCTGACCAGGACCCTGCCTGCGTGCATCAGCGAGATACGGTCGCAGCGCTCGGCCTCGTTCATGAAGTGGGTCGAGATGAAGATCGTCACCCTGTCGCGGCGTGCCAGGTCGATCATCAATTGCCAGAACTGGTCGCGCGCAACCGGGTCGACGCCCGAAGTCGGCTCGTCGAGGATCAGCAGCTCGGGTTCATGCACCATGGCGACCGCCAGGGACAGGCGCTGGCGCATGCCGAGCGGAAGGGTGTCCGGCAGGGCGTCGGGCACTTCGCGGAGTCCGAAGCGGGCGATCATCCGCGCCACCCGTGCCTCGAGCTCCGCCTTCGGCACGTTGAACAGGCGTGCGTGGAGGACCAGGTTCTGTTGCACCGTCAGCTCGGAATAGAGCGAAAAGGATTGCGACATGTAGCCCACGCGGCGGCGGGCGGCGATGTCCCGCGGGTTGACTTCGCGGCCGAACAGCCAGGCCTGGCCTTCGCTCGCCGACAGCAGGCCGGTGAGCATCTTCATCGTCGTGGTCTTGCCGCAGCCGTTGGAGCCGACGAACCCGAAGATCTCGCCGCGGCGGATGCGGAAATCGACGCGGTCGACGGCGGTGAAGTCGTCGAAGCGCATGGTCAGGCCGCGCGCCTCGATCGCGATTTCACTGTCCCTGCCATCGACGAGGGGCGGGACGACCACGGCGCGATGCCCCCGCCTGCGATCTTCGGGCAGCAGTGCGATGAAGGCCTCTTCGAGTGTCGTGGTGCCGGTGCGCCGATGCAGATCGGCGGGGGTGCCGCAGGCCAGCACGCGTCCGCCTTCCATCGCGACCAGCCAGTCGAACCGCCCGGCTTCCTCCATGTAGGCCGTGGCCACGACCACGCTCATGCCCGGGCGGCCGGCGCGGATGCCCTCGATGAGCTTCCAGAACTGGCTGCGAGCCAGCGGGTCGACGCCGGTGGTCGGCTCGTCGAGGATCAGGAGGTCCGGATCGTGGATCAGGGCGCAGCACAGTCCCAGCTTCTGCTTCATGCCGCCCGAGAGCTTGCCCACCGGGCGGGCGAGGAAGGGATACAGGCCGGTCGCGGTCGTCAGCCGGTCGATGCGCTCACGACGCTCGCCGGCGTCGTGGCCGAACAGGCGGCCGAAGAATTGCAGGTTCTCTTCTATCGACAGCGACGGATAAAGGTTTTTCCCCAATCCTTGCGGCATGTAGGCGATGCGCGGGCAGGCCGCTTCCCGATGGCGCGCCCGCGCCATGTCGCCGCCCAGCGTTTCGACACGTCCTTTCCGGACCGCCCGGGCGCCGGCCACCAGCGACAGCAGCCCCGACTTGCCGACCCCGTCGGGGCCGATCAGGCCGACCATGCATGCGGACGGGATCTCGAGGTCGATGTTGTCAAGCGCCACTTTGCCGCCGTAGCGCAAGGTGACTCCCTCCAACCGCGCGACCGGCGGCCCCGCGCTCATTGCGGCACTTTCACCTCGAGCCGCGCCGGCCAGGGCTTGCCCGGGTCGAGCCGTACGTAGGCGACGCCCGGCAGGCCGGTCTTGACCTGCCGGATGTGCTTCCTGAGCAGGTCCTGCGGGATCTGCGCGCGCACGCGGAACATCAGCTTCTCGCGCTCGCTCTTCGTCTCGACCGTCTTGGGCGTGAACTGCGCGGTGTCGGAGACAAAGGACACCTGCGCGGGAATCACGAACTGCGGGGCGGCGTCCAGCACCAGCCGGACTTCCGCGCCGATGGCGAGCCTGCCTGCCGCCTCGGTGGGCAGGAAGAACGTCATGTAGACGTCCGTCAGGTCGATCAGGTTCAGCACGCGTCCGCCCGCGCCGACCACTTCGCCCGGCCGGGCGACGACGAATTGCACCCGGCCCTCCCGAGGCGACTTCAGCGTGCTGTCATCGATATCGGCCTGGATGCGATCGATGTTTGCGCGTGCCGCAGCCACGGCCGATTCCGCGCCTCGCAGTTGCGAACGCGCGGTCTCGATGCCGGCCTCGGCCGCCGTGACTTGCGCGCGCGAGGCATTCAACGCGGCCTCTGCGGTTCCCACCAGGCTGGCCGCATCTTCCGCCGACTGGCGCGAGACGAATCCTTTCTCCACCAGCGTTTGCGATCGGGCGACCTGCCGCCGGGCGGATCCCGCCTCGACATTTCGCTGGGCCACGACGGCCTCGGCAGTGGCTTTCTCGCTCTGGCGCTGTGCGAGCTGGTTGCGCGCCGTCGCCACTGCACTCAGCGCCTGCTGCAGTTGCGCCTCGGCCGCCCGTTGCTGGGCGCGAAGCACCTCCACGTCGATCCGCGCCAGCGGCTGGCCCACGGCAACGAAATCGCCTTCGCGCACGAAGAGCTCGGCGACCCTTCCCGGCGCCTTTGCGGCGATATCGATCTCGACCGCCTCGATGCGGCCGTTGCCGCTGGCAATCCCGTCGATCGCGCCGTCACCCGAGTACTTCTGCCATCCGTAGATAGCCAGCCCGGCAATGACCGCGGTCACGGCGCCACGCGTCAGCCATCGCTTCGTTGTTTCGGTCATGACTCCTTTGCCGGCAGGCAGCCCTCGGCAGGGCCGACCGTCAAATTATGACCGGCGGGACCCGGATCGATCTGACCTAGGTCAAAGGCAGTCGGGCGGGGGCGGGCCGCGGCCGCCCCCTCCGAAGGCCCCGCGACCGGCGTGAAAGTCACACTTTCAATTTAGGAGAATAGCTTGCAGCCTATCTCTCCTGTCAATTCGCGTATCGGTACCGGTACATTACTGCTCGGCTTTGACGCCCGCCGTCTTGATCACCTTGGCCCACTTGGCGATCTCGTCGGCGAGGAACTTGCCGGCCTGCTCGGGCGTGCTGCCGACCGGGTCGATGCCGCTTTGCGAGAAGCGCTCCTTGACGTCGGCCTCGGCGACCGCCTTGGCGGCCTCCTGCGACAGGCGGTTCACTATCTCCTTCGGCGTGCCCGCAGGGGCGAGGAACAGGATCCAGGTCGAGGCCTCGAGCGGCGGCCCGCCGGCCTCGGCCATGGTCGGCACTTCCGGCGCGCCGCCGATGCGCTTGGCCGAGAACATCGCAAGCGCCTTGATCTTGCCGCCGCGCACGTGCGGCATCAGCGAACTGGGGACATCGACCAGGATCTGGATGTTGCTGGCCATCAGGTCCTGCAGGGCGGGCGCGGTCCCTTTGTAGGGAATGTGCACCATGTCGATGCCGGCCGTCTGTTTGAGCAACTCGGTGGTGAGGTGCGCAGCCGCGCCGATGCCCGACGAGCCGAACGAGATCTTCCCGGGATTGGCCTTGGCGTAGGCGACCAGCTCCTTGACGTCCCTGGCCGGGAAGTTGTTGTTGGCGGTCAGGATCAGCGGCGCGATCGCCACCAGCGACACCGGCGCGAAGCTCTTGACCGGGTCGAACGACAGCTTGCCCGCATACAGCGTCGCGTTCGCCGCATGCGCGCCGATCACGGTCACCATCGTGTAGCCGTCGGGCGGGGCCTTGGCGGTCATCTCGGCGCCGATAATGCTGTTGGCGCCGGGCTTGTTGTCCACCACGATCGCCTGGCCGAGGGCTGCCTGCATCTTCTGCGTCACGATCCGCGTCACCACGTCGGTGATCCCGCCACCGGTGTAGGGCACGATCCAGCGGATCGGTTTTGTCGGATAAGCCTGTGCGAGCGACAAGCCCGACCACGCGATTGCAGCCGCTGCCGCGGCGGCTCCCACTGCCCTGAACCCGAGTGCCATCATGCTGTCTCCCAATTGTCTGCGTCTGCGCTAAACGTAACCCGGGCCTTCGATCGCCGGGTGCCTGGCGAGAAATTTCTCGTCGACTTCGAGCCCCAGCCCCGGCTTGTCGATCGGCCAGACGTTGCCGTCCTTGTCGACTTTCCACGGCGTGGAGCACAACTCGTCGCGGAACTTGTTCGCCTTCGAGATATCGGCCTCGAAGTAGCCGCCGTTGTCGATCGCGGCGAGGAAGTGGATGCTCGCCGCCTGGTTGAGGCCGGTCATAGAGCTGTGCGGGTGGATGCGCAGCTTGTAGGCCGAAGCAATTGCCGCGATGCGAAGCGCTTCGGTGATGCCGCCGGTCTTCGACAGGTCGGGCTGCAGCACAGTGATCGAACCATCCTCGAGCACGCGGTTGAATTCGAAGCGGGTGTAATGGTTCTCGCCCGCCGCCAGCGGCGTGTTGCTGAAGCTCGCGGCAAGCCCGTAACTCACGTAGTCGTGCGCGGGGAAGGGCTCCTCCAGCCAGGCAACGTCCAGGTCCTGCATCGCAGGCATTGCCGCGCGCGCGTCGTCGACCGTGTAGCCGGTGTTCGCATCGGTCAGGATCGCGATGTCGTCGCCGACGTACCTCCTCACCGCGCGGATCCGCTGCAGGTCCCGCTTGGGACTGTCGCCGACGCGAAGCTTGACCGCCTTGTAGCCGGCTCTCAGGTGCGGCTTCAATTCGGCGATCAGTTCATCCGCCGGCTGGTAGCCGAGCGACACGCCGCCCGCGTATGCCGGCAGCCCGCGGTAGGCGCCGCCGATCAGCTTGTAGATCGGCATGCCCGCAGCCTGGCCGCGGATGTCCCACAAGGCGCAGTCGATGCCGCTCATCGCCAGGCAACACCCGGCGCCCATGCCGTGGCTGCCGAGCTGCATCTTGTAGATCTTTGCCCACACGCCGACCACGTCGGCGGCATCCATGCCGACCACGAGCCGCTTGAGCGTGGTTTCGATCAGCTTGGCCACCGCCGTGTGCGCGCGGCCATGGTGCGACTCGCCCCAGCCCACGAGCCCGCCGGCGGTGGTGACCTTGACGACGACCGCGTCGCGCTTGATGGCGGTGCCGATGCCCAGCGTGACCTGTGCCTTCTTCGGCACCGGGAAGGAAGTGGGATAAGCCTTGATGTCGACGATCTTCAGGTCCTTGGATGCCATGGCTGCCCTTTGAGGTTGACGACTTCGGGATTGACGAAACTGAGCGGGGGAAGGCCTGCGAGCATGCGCAGCGTTTCCTCGGCGGCGATGCAGCCGACGCGCTTGCGCGATTCGCGGGTAGAGCCTGCCAGGTGCGGAGTCAGCACCGCATTCGTCAAGGAGAACAAGTCGTGACCGGGCTCGAGCCGGTAGTGTTCGTAGACATCGAGCATCGCGCCGGCAATGGCTTTCGAACGCAGCGCATCGACCAGCGCCGATTCGTCGACCACCGGCCCGCGGCCGACGTTGATCAGGAACGCCGTCTTCTTCATCGAAGCGAGGCGCGCCGCATTCATCATGTGGTGGGTCTCAGGCGTCAGCGGGCAGGTCAGCACGACGAAATCCGATTCGGCCAGCAAGCGTTCGAGCGGCGCCGGCTCGATCGGCTCCGGCAGCGCGTCCAGTCGCCGTTGATTGCCGAGCACTCGCATCGAGAGGCCACCCGAGCACATCGCTGCGAGGCGCTTGCCAATGTGGCCGACGCCGACGATGCCGAGGGTTTTCCCGGACACCTCGACCGCGTCGCTCGCGAGCGCGCGGGCCGTGTCCCATGCGTCGCTGCGCAGTCTGCGGTCGATGGACCTGAAATTGCGCGCAAGCAACATGATGGCCATCAGGCAGTATTCGGCCACCGACTGCGCATTGCCTCCGGGAATGTTCGCCACTCTGATGCCGTGTGCACTGGCCGAGGCGATGTTCACGAGGTCCGTGCCGACGCCATGGATGGTCACCGCCCTGATGCGCGGCGCCGCCTCGAACAGGTCGTCCGGCAATCGGCTGCGTGTAACCACTGCGTCCACTTCGCGTCCGAGCGCACGCAGTGTCGCGGGGTCGGTGTCCGGCGGGCGCACGACCTCGACCGACGCGGCAAGCAGGTCGATGCCCGCGGGGTCGATCAAGTCGGTGACGAGGACGCGATCCATCAGGCCTGGGCCCCGGCTCAGTCGAGCTTGACGTTGGCGGCGCGCACGATCCGGCCCCAGCGCTCGGTCTCGCGGCGGTTGAAGGCGGCGAATTCGTCGGCACTGTAGGCCGAAGGCTCGGCGCCGAGGGCGGCGAGCTTCTCCCTCGTTTCGGGAAGAGACACGACTTTGACGATCTCGGCATTCAGCCTTGCCGCCAGTTCGCGCGGCAGGTTGGCCGGCCCCCAGATTCCGTACCAGGTGCCGAGATCGAAGTCGGCGATGCCGGACTCGATCATGGTCGGCACGTTCGGCAGCGCGGCGACCCGCTTCGGGTTGGACACGGCCAGCACCTTCAGCTTGCCGCCGCGAATGAAGGCCATCGAAGAAGGCATCGAGTCGAACATCAGCTGGACCTGCCCGCCGGCGAGGTCGGCGAGCGCAGGCGCGCTGCCTTTGTAGGGCACGTGCTGCATGTCGATCCCGGTGACCTGCTTGAAATGCTCGCCCGCCAAGTGCGGCGCGGATGCGGTGCTCGAAGAGGCGAAGTTGACCTTTCCGGGGTTGGCCTTCGCCCAGGCGATGAACTCCCTGACGTCCCTTGAACCCTGCGAAACCGGGACGACCATCACGAGCGGAACGATGCCGATCAACGCGACCGGCGTGAAGTCCTTGACTGCGTCGACCAGCGGCTTGGAGTACACATGCGGGTTGATCACGTGAATCGATGCATTCGCCAGCAGCGTGTAGCCGTCCGGCGCAGACCTCGCCACGTCACCCGCGCCGATCTGCCCGCTTGCACCGGGCTTGTTGTCGACGACGACCTGCTGGCCGAGTGCCTCCGGTAGCCTGGATGCGACGATCCGCCCGAGCACGTCGGTCGGGCCGCCGGGCGGGTACGGGATCACCATCCGGATCGGCTTGGACGGAAACGCCTGGCCAAAGGCGATACAGGGAGTGAGGCCCGCCAGCAACAATACAATCAGCAGTCGCATCGGAAATCCATTAACGAAGCTTGAGGGCGACCTTGCCCAATGCGCGGCGCGACATCACCGCATCCTGCGCTTCCACGTAGCGCTCGAGCGGGAAGCTCTCGGCGAGCACCGGCGAGAGCCGGCCTTCGGCGCACCAACGGAAGATCTGGTCGTAGGCCGCGCGCACGCGAGGCTCGTGCTGTTCGCGCCCGTCGCCCGGCGACCAGCCGACATAGGTGCCGAAGTTGAATCCGAGCACCGAGATGTTCTTGACCAGCAGCAGGTTGGCTGCGACCTGCGGAATCTTCCCGGACGCAAAGCCGATCACTACCAGCCGTCCTTCGGGCGCGAGGGACCGGAGTGCAGGGTCGAAGTAGTCGCCGCCCACCGGGTCGAACACGCAGTCGACGCCGCGTCCGCCGGTGGCAGCGCGGATTGCCTCGCGGAAATCGCCGGCGCCATAGTCGATCGCCTCATCGGCGCCGTGCGCTTTTGCCTGCGCGCATTTGGCTGCGCCGCCGGCGGCGCCGATCACGCGGGCGCCCATCGCCTTGCCGAGTTCCACGGCGGCCAGTCCCACGGCGCCCGAGGCGCCGAGCACCAGCAGTGTCTCGCCCGCGCGCAGGTTGGCGCGCCAGGCGAGGCCGCCGTAAGCCGTGCCATAGGAAATGCCCAGGTGCAGCGCCGCCCCGGGGTCGATGCGTTCGGGCAGGCGGTAGACCGTGTAGTCGGTGGCGCAGACCTGCTCGGCGTAGGCGCCCCAGTCGAGCAGCGCAAGCACCTTGTCGCCCGGCTTGCAGGCGGTCACGCCCGGCGCGGTCTCGATCACCGTGCCGGTCACTTCAGTGCCGGGAGTGAAAGGCAACGGCGGGATGCGCTGGTACTTGCCGGCGATCCACAGGCTCATCGCGAACGAAACGGCCGCATAGTCGACCGCGATTCGCACGCCTCGCGGCGGGAGCGAGGGTTCAGGTACGTTTTCGACCTTGACGGCCGTATGGTAGTCGCCGAACTGGTGGCAGACGAGTGCGCGCATGAGTGGGTCGGTCTTCCCGGAAGGTCAGGTGGCTTGGTGGACGGCGCCGCAGGCGACGAGCGCCGAGCGCTCGGCCTCGGTTACGCCGAATTCGGCCAGCACCTCTAGCGTGTGCTCGCCGACACGCGGTGTGGGCGCCAGCGGCCAGTCCAGGCTGCCCCCGGGCACGCGCGGCAGCGGCAGCACGCCATACGGGTACTGGTCGACGTCGCGAAAGGTCTGCATGTGTCGCGTCTGCGGCGCGGCGCGAAATCCCGCGTAGTCGAGCACGTCGGCGCACAAGACGTCCGCTTTCGAAAACCGCTCGATCCATTGCTGCGAATCTTCGGTGGCCAGGCAGCGGGACACTTCGAGGTTCAGGAGCGCGGCATGCTGCTGGCGCCCTGCCGGCGTGGAGAATCGCGGGTCGCGGGCCAGTTCTTCGAGGCCGAGGACCTGCATCAGCGATGCGAACATCGCGTCGTTGAGGCTGGTGACTGTGATGTGCCCGTTGCGCGTCTTGAAGATCCCGGCCGGCACCGTGATCGGTGCCGCCGGCTTGCCGTCGCTCAGGGCGGCATCGAGGATCGGGGCCGCCTGAAGTGCCGCGCAGGAATCCATCAGCGAAACCTGCACATGGCGTCCCGCGCCGGTCCGCGCGCGGGCGAACAGCGCGGCGCCGGTGGCTTGCGCGGCATAGACGCCGGTCACGGTATCCGGCACGAGGAAGGGGATGCGCCGCGGCGTCCCATCGGCGGCCCGGTTGATCGCGGCCATGCCG
The DNA here is from genome assembly GCA_964599095.1 of uncultured Bordetella sp. GTDB lineage: Bacteria > Pseudomonadota > Gammaproteobacteria > Burkholderiales > SG8-39 > SZAS-79. Next base: position 31,010 of record CAZREB010000005.1, on the reverse strand, counting down.
GTGTACGCCTGCAGGACTGAATCGGTGGCCGCCTTGCGTGCATCCGGCCCGCTCGGGCCGAACCCGGTGATCGAGACGTACACCAGCGCGGGGTTGTCCTTCGAAAGGATCTCGTACGACAGCCCGAGGCGTTCGATGACGCCGGGCCGGAAGTTCTGCACGAATACGTCGGCGTCGCGTGCCATGCGCAGCAGCAGCGCCTTGCCTTCGGGTTTTGCGGCGTCGATGCAGGCTGAGCGCTTGCCGGGGTTGCCCATGATCGCAAGCGAAGTCATACCCTCTCGCCCGTAGCCCGCATTGCGGATCCAGTCGCCGCCGGGCGGCTCGACCTTGATCACAGCGGCGCCCTGCATCCCGAGCAGCCCTGCGCAGTAAGGCCCGGCGAGCCCCTGCGACATGTCGAGCACCCGCAGGCCCTCGTAGGGCAGGGCGGCCCCGGTCACACGATGCCTGCGGCTTTGAGCTTCTGCAGTTCCTCTGCGCTCTTGCCGAGGAGCCCCTGGTAGATCTCTTCGTTGAAGGCGCCCAGCAGCGGCGGGGCGATGCGGTATTCGACCGGTGTCTCGGAAAAGCGCATCGGGCTCGCGACGACCGGCGCGGTGCCCCCGAGGGCATGCGGCATGTCGACGCGCAAGTGCCGGTGCTGGACCTGTGGATCTTCGAACACTTCCTTCATGTTGTTGATCGGGCCGCAGGGCACCGTCGCGGCCTCCAGCTGCTCGATCCACTCCTTCTTGGTGCGCGTCTTCATGACCTCCGCAATCAGCGGGATCAGCGCCTTGCGGTTGATGATGCGCTGCGAATTCGTCTTGAAGAGCGGGTCTTCGGCGATCTCGGGGCGTCCGGCAACTTTCCAGAACCGCGCGTGCTGGCCGTCGTTGCCGACGGCGAGGATCAGGTGGCCGTCCGAAGTGGCGAAGACTTCATAGGGCACGACCTGCGGGTGCGCATTGCCCCAGCGCTTCGGGATGATGCCGGAGGCGAGGTAGGAGACGACCTGGTTGGCATTGAACGCGACGATCGTGTCGAGCAGCGCGGTGTCGATGTACTGGCCCTGGCCGGTACGCTCCACGTGCGTGATCGCGGCGCAGATCGCGACGCTCGCATACATGCCTGTCAGCACATCGGTGATCGCGATGCCGACCTTCATCGGGCCGGCGCCGATTTCTCCGTCGCGCTCGCCGGTGATCGACATCAGCCCGCCCATGCCCTGGAAGATGAAATCGTAGCCGGGGCGCGCCGCGTAGGGGCCGTCCTGGCCGAAACCGGTGACCGAGCAGTACACCAGCCGCGGGTTGATCGCCTTCAGGTCGTCGTAGCCCAGCCCGTAGCGCTTGAGCGTGCCGAGCTTGTAGTTTTCGATCAGCACGTCGCATTTGGCGGCGAGTTCCCTGACGATCGCCTGGCCTTCGGGCTTGCCGATGTCGAGCGTGACGGACTTCTTGTTGCGGTTGACCGAGGCGTAATACGCGGCCTCCGGCGTGTCCTTGCCGTCGGCGTCCTTGATGAAGGGCGGGCCCCAGCCGCGCGTATCGTCGCCTGCGCCGGGACGCTCGACCTTGATGACTTCTGCGCCGAGATCGGCAAGGTTCTGCGCAGCCCAGGGGCCGGCAAGGACGCGGGATAGGTCGAGGACGCGGATATGCGAAAGGGGGCCTGGCATTTTATTAATTGGTGTCGGAGTCGATTTATCGGGTCAGAACTTGAACTCGGCGAGCAGTAATTCGGCCGTGTCGGCATCGACCGGCGTCTCGGGCAGCAGGGCGTCGGCGAGCGCGCCCTCGAAGGCGCCGCGCGCAGGCTTGAGCGGGTCGCGGGCGCGCAGGCGGTGCTCGTTCACGAGCGCAGCGAGCAGCATCCGCCTGGCATCGCCGGTTTTCGCAAGCCGCATGCCCTCGGAGGCGAGGATGGCGGCGGCGGCCGCATAGTAGAGGCCGGTGGCGGCCTGGCGCGCATGCGCGGTATCGCCTGATTTCGCGGAAGCCGCGGCGAACCCGCAGGCGCGCGCGACCGATCCGGCGAGGGCTTCGCGCAGGCCGGCATTCGCGACCGTAGCAATCATCGATTCCAGGGCGGGGCGCAGGGCTTCGAGCGCACCTTCGCGCTTGATGGCGCGTTGCACGTCCTGCGCGACGATGTTGCTGGTGCCTTCCCAGATCGAGCCCAGGTGCGAGTCGCGGACCAGCCGCGCGTCGCTCCATTCCTCGATGTAACCGGCGCCGCCGCGCACTTCCATCGCGTCGCCGGTCACGCGGCGCGCATCGCGGCAGCCGCGGAACTTGAACAGCGGCGTGAGGATTCGCACTCGCTTGCGCGCGTCCTCGTCGCCTGCATCGGCCCTGGCCAGTTCGGCGGCCGTGTACAGCATGATCGAGCGCGCGACCTCGGTGGGGAGCATCAGCTTCAGCAGTTGCCGGCGCATCAGCGGCAACTCGATCAGCGTCTTGCCGAAGGCGCTGCGGTTCCGCGAGATGTAGAGCGCTTCGGTGAGCGCTCGACGCATCATGCCCGCAGCGCGCATGCCGTTGGACAAGCGCGACATGTTGATCATGTCCGCCATCTGCACGAATCCGCGCTCGGCCTCGCCGACCATGTAGGCGGTGGCCCCTTCGAGCGTGATCTCGCCGCTCGGCATGTCGTGCGTCCCGAGCTTTTCCTTCAGCCGGACGATGCGGTAATTGTTCGGCGTGCCGTCGTGCAGCAACCGGGGTAGCAGGAATAGCGAGAGTCCCTTGGTGCCGGCGGGCGCGCCTTCGGGGCGGGCGAGCACGAGGGCCACGCCGGCATCCGCGTTCGAGCAGAACCACTTGTCGCCATGGAGCAGCCAGTGGTCGCCACGGCGCTCGGCGCGCGTGAGCGTCGCACCGACGTCGGACCCGGCGCCCTGCTCGGTCATGAACATCGCGCCCTGCGTCAGGGCGTCGAGGTCCTGGGATATCAGGCCGGGCAGGTACCGCGCGACGAGCCCGGCATCGGCGAATTTCGAAATCGTGCGCGCGGTGGCGTCGGTCATCGACAGCGGGCAGCAGACGCCGAACTCGGCCTGCACATAGACGTAGGTCAGCGCGTACTTGACCGCGGGCGGCATCTTGTCCGGCCAGCCGAGCACGCCGCCGCGATGTGACATTGCCGCCAGCCCGTAGTCGCCGAAGGCCGTCTCCTCGAGGCTACGGTAGGCCGGGTGCTTCTCGATCCACTGCGCGTTCTCGCCGTTGCGCCTGCGGTGGTGCAGGACCGGCGGGTTCTTGTCCGCGGTCAGCGCATGATCGTCGAGTGAGCCGCCGGCGAGTTCACCGAGCCGCTCGAAGTGGGGGAGCAGGTGCGCGAAAAGCTTCGGCTCGAGGTAAAGGGCAAGTAATGCCTTGTAACCCGGATCGGCGTCGAACAGGTTGATCCCGTGCGCATCCGGCAGCACCGGCTGCTCAGCGGCATCGGCGGCCCCGCGCAGGGGGATCGGGTTCGCAGCCATCAGTCCACCTTGGCGCCGGAGGCCTTGACGATCTTGCCCCACTTGGCGAGGTCCGATTCGATGATCTTGTAGAACTCTTCGGGCGTGGTGGGCCACGCGTCGAGGAATTGCGCCTTCAGCCGCTCGGCCATTTCCGGCGAGCGCAGCGCCTTGACGATTTCCGAGTTCAGGCGCTCGACGATCGGCCGGGGAATGCCCGCCGGCCCGACGATTCCGTACCAGAGGTCGCTGCCGGCCTCGGAATAACCGGGCATGCCGGATTCGGTCATCGTCGGGATGTCGGGCACGTGGACGCTGCGCTTGGCGGTGGTCACCGCGAGCGCGCGCACTTTCCCGCCGCGAAGCTGCGGCACCACCGTGGAGGGCGAGTCGAACATGAACGTGAGCTGGCCGCCGATGACGTCGGTCAGCGCCGGGCCCGAGCCCTTGTACGGGATGTGCTGCATCGGCGCGCCGGTGAGCGATTTCAGCAATTCGCCGGACAGGTGGTTGGACGAGCCGTTGCCGGCCGAGCCGAAATTCACCTTGCCGGGATTGGCCTTGGCATACGCGACCAGTTCGCCGACGGTCCTGGCCGGGACGTTCGGGTTGACGACGAGGATGTTGATGTAGCCGACCGCGACCGTGAGCGGGCTGAAATCCTTGAGCGCGTTATACGTCAGCCGGGGTCCATACAAGGCCGGGTTGATCGCGTGGGTGCCGGTCGTGGCCAGGCCGATGGTGTAGCCGTCCGGCGCCGATTTCGCAACGCGATCCATGCCGATCGACGCGCCTGCACCCGGGATGTTCTCGACGATCACCGGCTGGCCGAGCTGGGTGGAGAGCAACCCGGTCAGCGCCCGCGAGAACGTGTCGGTCGGACCGCCCGGCGCAAAAGGCACCACGTACTTGATCGGCTTCGAGGGAAACGCCTGCGGCCAGGCCACCCCCGGCAACGTAACGCAAAGCGCGGTTGCCAAGGCGGCGAGGGCGGTGGCGCGGCGGGGCATCTTCAAGGACTTCTCCTCGGGGCGGGGCCGGCGCTGCGGCCGGTGACAGGGACTCCATTGTAAGTCGCAGCGGCACCCCACGGCGCCACGGCGGGCGAAACGCACGCCTGATGGAGTCGGGGCGCTTGAACCGCCGTCAGCCCTGTCCGAGCTTGCGCTCGATCTCCTCGAGCGCAGCGGTGGCGGCACGCAAGTCCCGGTCCGCCTTTTCCAGATCGGCCTGCGCCTTGGCGAGGTCCATGGCCGGGTTGCGACGGTCGGAGAGCGCTTTGCGGCGATCTTCCACCGCTTTTGCCCAGGTCGACACTGCTTTGCGGCGGTCCTCGCCGAGTTTGCGCCGCTCGACTTCGGGCGCCGCCTTGCGGGCAGCGAGCGCCTTGTCGTATTCGGCTTGCGCCCGCGCCAGGGCGGCCTTCAGGTCGTCGCGGCTGCTCATCGGGTGGGACGCTCGGGATGCGGCTTCATTTGCAGGGCCCTGCGGCATTGACGGAACACAACTCTATCCCCCGCAGTCGCCGGCCTCAAGACGTAATGCGAATGCGCTCCGGCAGGATTTACCTTTTAGTACTTCACCAATTTCTCGCACGAGATCATTGCGTTCAGTGGGGCCATCACGCGCAGCCCGATTCGCCGGTACGGCGGGCGCTGCTATGATCGAAGCAGGAAACACGCGATCCACAATCCACAGGATGCGGTAATGCACAACCCATTTCCGGTATTCAACATTGAAGGCGACGCCTACGAATGCGGGCGCCAGCACGGCGAGGCTGCCGCCGCACGGGTCGCCAAGACCGTGGATCACTACCTGCCGGCCTTCGTCCGGCAGGCGAAACTGACGCTGGACGAAGTGTGCGCGCGGGCACGCGCCTATGGCTCGCAGATCGAAGCGATCGACGCCGACATCATGCAGGAACTCAAGGGCATTGCAGCCGGCGCGAAGCAGCCGCTCGAGCACGTGATTGCGGTCAATTGCCGCACCGAGATTCTTTACGGCAGCCTCGGCGGCACCAAGCCGGCGACCGAATGCACCACCGTGGTCGCACTGCCGGAGGCGACCCGCGACAGGAAGCTCCTGATCGGCAAGAACTGGGACTGGCGCTGCCCGGCGATCGAATCGGTGGTCATCCTGCGCGTGCGCCAAAAGGGCAAGCCGGCACTCACGATGGTCGTCGAAGCCGGCATGGTGGGGCGCGACGGGTATAACGAGCACGGCGTGATCGTCTGCGGCAACCTGCTGGTGTCGACCCACGACAAGGGCCGGGCAGGGGTGCCGATCCCGATCCTGCGCAGGCGGATCCTGCATTCGCGGCACTACTACGAAGCGATCGACTCGCTTGCCCTGGCCCCGCGCGGCGCATCGGGCAACTACCTGATCGCACACCGCGACGGCGTGGCGATCGATTTCGAGACCACGCCGGACAACGTCTATGTGGTTTACCCGGAGCGCGGACTGCTTACGCACGCGAATCATTTCCAGTCGGTGGTCGCACAGACGACCGGGGCGACCAAGTTCTACACCGGCGACACCTTGTATCGCGATTTCCGCGCGAAGCAACTCCTCGAGCACAAGATCGGCTCGATCACGATCGACGACATCAAGGCGGTGATGCGCGACGAGTTCGGCGCGCCTCGCGCGATCTGCCGCACGCCGCACGACTACCCGGGCCACGAGCCGACGATGACCATTGCATCGCTGATATTCGATCCATGCAACGACGCCTTGTACGTGGCGGCGGGGCCGCCCACGCAGTCCGAATACCAGTTGGTCCGCTTGCCCGGGCCGGCGCTTGCGAGAGTGGCTGCCGGCTGAGGCGAGGTTCGCCCGGGAAGGCGCTCGGCGTGCGTTTCAGTGGAAGACCGAGCCGCCGTCCAGGCTTAGTGCGGAACCCGTTACAAACGAGGATTCCGGTCCGGTGAGGTAGAGCACCGCGTCCGCGACCTCCTCGGCGGTGCCGAACCGCTTCATGAGGTTGCGCGAGATGTAGCGCTGGTACGCGGCGTCGCGATCGCCGTGGAGGGCGAGATTGCGCTCGACCAGCGGCGTCATGACGATGCCTGGACAGACCGCATTCACGCGGATCCTGTGGACGGCGAGGTCCATGGCGATCGCTTTCGTGAACATCACGAGCCCGCCCTTGGATGCGCAGTAGGCGCTGAAATTCTGGCGCGGCTGCAATCCGGCGCCCGAAGCGATGTTGACGATGGTCGCGCCGCCTGACGCCTTCAGGACAGGCAGGGCCGCCATGCAGACGATGAAAGGGCCGTCCAGGTTCACCGAGAGCACCCGACGCCATTCGGCATGCGTCAGTTCGTCGAACGAGCGCCAGATGCTGATGCCGGCGGCGTTGACCAGGCCGTCGAGCCCCTGGAGTTGTCCCGCCGCCGTTGCGACCGCGGACCTGACCTCATCCTCGCAGGTGACATCGGCGCGCACCGCACAGGCGGCCTCGCCGAGTTCGCGCGCGGCTTCGGCGAGCCGGTCGCCATCGCGGTCGAGCAACGCGACTCGCGCGCCTTCGGCGACGAACCGGCGCGCGGTGGCCAGGCCGATGCCCGAGGCGCCGCCGGTTACGAGCACCTTGCGATCCTGCAAGCGCATCAGATCGGCTTGACGGCCAGGTCGCCCCGGTATGGGGTCACGTCCAGCGTCGCCTTGTGTTGCGCGAGCGGATTTGCTTCCGCAGCGCCGGCAAGCGCCAACTCGGCGATTTGCGCGCCGGTCATGAAATGCACGCCGGCGCATCCGGCCATGTAGCCAAGCAATTCCTCGAGGGCGGCGAGCCGCGCCGCGCGCGTGATGCCGATGTCGCCACGCAGGTGCAGGGTCAGCGGAACCAGGCAGTTTTCCCGGTACAGCGCGTCGAATTCCTCGCGCCAGATTTTCATCACACGCGCGTGCGTATGGCGGGCGGAGAACGCAAACGAATCGTCGAGCGCGTGCACCGTAGGCAGTTCGGCGATCCTTGAAGTTTGCGTCGGTGCGATCAGGTAAGGGTGGTCGTCGTCCTGGAACGAGGAATCGTAGACAAAGCCCAATTCGGCAAGCAGGGCGAGGCTGTCGGGGCCGAGTTCGCCTCCAGGCGCGCGAAATCCCTTGGGGGCAGAACCCGTGATCCGGGCCAGCGTGTCCCGCCCTTCGGCCAAGGCGCTGCGTTCCCTGTCCTTGAGCGCAGGCAGGTGCGTCAGGTCCGCGCCACGGGAGGCGATCTCGTGGCCCGCATCGCGAATCGCGCGAATTGCATCGGCATGCCGTTTTGCATCGCTCGCGGTAACGAAGGCAGTCGCCGCGATCGAGCGGCGTCCCAGCATGGCCAGCAGGCGTGGAAGCCCGGCGCGCACGCCATAGCGCCCATAGGAGAACCGCCCGTACAGCCTGTCCTCGGTCGTCGATTTCAGGTCGAAGGACTCGGCATCGAAGTTCACGGTGACAAACACCACGCAACGGACGCCTTGCGGCCACTGCCAGCGCTTCATGGGACGCGGACCTCTTCGAGGTGCTGCGGGTTGGCGATGCACCAGCGCGCAAACTCCGCCGAGGAAAAGAAATGCACCCCTGCGTGGCCCTTCATGTACTCGATCATCTGCTCGAGGATCCACGTCCGCGCCGGGGTGCCGGAGCCCCAGCCGGAACGCGGGTGCACCGTGAGCACCATGAAGCGGTCGGACGCATAGATGGCGTCGAACTCCGACTTCCACTGCGCAAGCACTTCGGAGGGCGGCGTGAAGCTGAATTTGTAGAACGGGAAATCGTCCAGGCTGTAGGTGTTGTTCGGCAACTCGAGGATGCAGTCGTCCACGCCCGCGCCGAATCGCAGGCGGTAGGGCAGGTCGTAATCCTTGTCGCTCGAATCGTAGATATAGCCCATGGCCTTGAGCACCCGCATCGTGTTCGCGGTCTTCCTGCCCGAGGGCGAGCGCCAGCCCTGCACCGGCTTGCCGAGCAGTTCCCGGAGGATGCTGTCGGTTCGGTGCAACAAGGCGGTTTCTTCCTCAGTGCCGAGATCCCAGGCTTCGTGCAGGTAGCCGTGGGCCGCGACCTCGAACCCTGCAGCGTCGATGGCGCGGACGGTCTCCGGGTGGCACTGCGCGTCGTACCCGGGCACGAAGAAGGTGCAGGGCACGCCCTGCCTCGCCAGCATCTCGATGTGGCGCGGGATGCCGCATCGGGCCGAGTAGCGTCCCCACGAATGGGTTCCGAGCGGCGGGATCCCGCGGCCGACTTCGTGGCTGGGCCCGTCGAAATCCACGCCCAGCGTGACGGCGCAGCGGAACTCGGCCGGCAGCTTCGTGTGCGTCACCATGACGGGCCGGGTGCCTGTGTGCGATTCATCGATCGATTCTAACCGGGTGCCCGGGCCCCGGCGGCAGCGATTGCAAAACGCCCGATCCCCGGGTTGCGTCCTGCGCTAGCATCATTGGCTGTGCGGCCTGCCGCGCCTGCTGGGGCACTTCTCGATGGTCCTTCCGTCTTCGATGATCGTGGTGGAGATTACGCGCTTCGGTCCGCCGGAGGTCCTGCGTGTTGCAGCGCGGCCGGTGCCGTTGCCGTCACCCGGCGAGATCCTGATTCGCGTCGATGCGATCGGGGTCAGCCGGCCGGATTCGCTGCAGCGGCGCGGCATGCATCCGCCGCCTCCGGGCGCCTCGGACGTGCCGGGGCTGGAAGTGGCCGGCACGGTCGCGGCGAGCGGGCCGGGCGTGCAGGGCTGGAAGATCGGCGATGCGGTCTGCGCGCTGCTTCCGGGCGGCGGCTATGCGCAGTACGCCATTGCGCCCGTGCAGCAGGTGCTGCCGATTCCCGCCGGGTGGAGCGCAATCGAAGCGGCCTGCCTGCCGGAGAACATGTTCACGGTCTGGGAAACCGTGTTCGGACGGGCGAAACTGTCGGCGGGAGAGACATTGCTGGTGCACGGCGGTACCAGCGGCATCGGCTCGACCGCGATCATGCTGGCGCGCGCGTTCGGCGCCGAGGCGATCGCAACGGCCGGCGGGGCGAAGAAGTGCGCGGCCTGCCTGTCGATAGGCGCCAGCCTCGCCATCGACTACAAGACCGAGGACTTCGTCCCCCGCGTGTTGGAAAAGACCGGCGGGCGCGGCGCGGACGTGATCGTCGATATCGTCGGCCGCGACTACGTGCAACGCAGCCTCGAATGCATGGCCGTCGGCGGCAGGCTGGTCCACCTTGCGACACAAGGCCCCGAGAAGCATGCGACGCTCGACATGAGCATCCTGTTGAAGAAGCGAGGCACGATCATCGGCTCCAGCCTGCGCTGGCGCAGCCCCGCAGACAAAGGTCGGATCACGGTCGAACTTCTCGAGCACGTCTGGCCGAAACTGCCGGCCCGTTCGCCGATTGCGCCGCTGATCGACTCGGTGCATCCTTTTCAGGACGCGGCTGGGGTGCACGAGTATTTCGACAGCGGCGTGCATGTCGGCAAAATCGTCCTCACCACCTGATCCAAGGGGAAAAGCAATGAAGACAGGCAAGGCACTGCGATTCGTTTTGGCCGTCGCTGCATTCCTGGGTGCGGCGAATGCGTGTTTCGCGCAGGGGTACCCGAGCAAGCCGATCCGGGTGATCGTGCCGTTCGCGGCCGGCGGGGCGAATGACCTCGTCGCCCGTGCGCTGCAAAGGCCGCTGGGCAAGGTGCTGGGCGGCACGGTGGTGGTGGAGAACCTGCCCGGGGCTTCGACCAAGATCGCTACCAACGAGATGCTGAAGGCCGCGCCCGACGGGCACACGCTGCTGCTCGCCGGCAACGTTGCGCTGATGGGTTACTACTACTCGGGCGCTTACGACACCAAGATCTGGGACCAGATGACGATCCTCGGCCAGACCGGACAGATGCCGTGGGGCATGTTCGAGGTCCGCGCCGACTCGCCGATCAAGACCTGGGCGGACCTGGTCAGCTATGCGAAGAAGAACCCCGGCAAGCTCAGCGCCGGCGGTCCGGCACCCGGCGGGATGATGAACCTGTTCGTGCTGGAGACCGCGAAGAGCGCGGGGATAGACGTGACCTACGTGCCCTTCGCCGGCGGCGGACCGAGCGGCACCGCGCTTCTCGGCGGACACGTCGAGTACCGGGTGGCGCAGCCTTCCGAGGTCTATCCGAACGTGCGTGCCGGCAAGACCCGGGGACTGGCGGTGGCGTTCGCCACGCGCATGCCCGAAATGCCCGACGTCCCGACCTTCAAGGAGCTGGGCATCATGTTCGACGTTCCGCCGTTCGGGTTCGATTTCTGGGGGCCGGCCAACATGCCCGCACCCCTCGCCAACCAGATCTCGAAGGCGATCGAACAGGCGATCAAGGATCCCGAGTTCACCGAGATGGCCAAACGCCTGGTCTACCAGCCGGTGTTCACCGGCCCGGAGGCGCTCAGGGACAGCATGAAGAATTTCGAGAAGAACATCGGCCCGAAGCTCGAAGCGGCCTTTCCCAGGAAGTAGGCGAGAACACGGCGGGGCAATGTCAAAAGCAAATGTCATAGAGGAAATCTCGGCCGCGAACGTTCGCGCGAACGTCGAGCGGATCGTCAAGGACATTCCGCATCGCGCGGCCGGCTCGACGAACGGGCGTCGCATGGCCGAGTACAGCCGCGACGCGATGCTCGGGGTCGGCGTGTCCGACACCGTGATTCACGAGCTGCAGGCGATCGTCAGCTTCCCGGCGCATGCGGAATTCCGCGTGCAGTCCCCCAGCGCGATCACGGTCCAGGCGAATACGCTCGGCCACAGCCTGCAGACGATGCCCGAGGGCCTGTCGGGGGAACTCGTCTATGTAGGCTCGGGCAGCTATGCCGACTTCGAAGGCAAGGACGTGCGCGGCAGGATCGTGCTCACGGAATTGTCTTATTCGCCCGCGCGCCACGAGAAGCAGCGCATCGCGGGCCTCAAGGGCGCGATCGGCGCGGTCATGATGAACTGGGGCGGACCGCAGAACGAGGCGGTGCCGTTCGGGTCGGTCAAGCCGGTCTGGGGCAACCCGACGCCGGACAACTTCAAGGACGAAATGCCCACGATTCCCTGCATCGGGATCGCCAGGGTCGCGGGGCTGCGGCTGAAGGCCCTGTGCGAAGCCGGGCCGGTCAAGGTTTGGTTTCGCACGCATGTGGTCAACGGCTGGCGGCCGGTGCAGATCACGGTCGCCGAAATGCCCGCACCGGAAAGCACCGAGCCGGGCGATTTCATCATGGTCGGCGGGCACCAGGACTCCTGGCCCGGGGAAGCGGCCACGGACAACGCGGCCGGAAACTCCTGCATGATCGAGCTGGCGCGGGTGTTCAAGAAGCACGAGAAGAAGCTGCGCCGCGGCTTGCTGTTCGGCTTCTGGACGGCGCACGAAACCGGGACGATGGCCGGCTCGGCCTGGTTTGCCGACCATTACTGGGACAAGCTGCGCGACCACGCCTGCGCGTACCTCCAGATCGACCAGCCGTCGTGCATCGGCACGACGATCTGGCATACGACGTCGAACGCCGAGCTCAGGAATTTTCACCAGCAGGAAGAGCGGCAAGTGCTGGGCGACCGCAAGATATCCTGGAAGGCGGTGGCCAAGAGCGGCGATGCATCCTTCATCGGGGTGGGCATCCCGATGTTCCAGGGCGAAGGCGCCTTTACCGAAGCCGAGCTGAAGGCGACCGCACTTGCGACGCGCGGATGGTGGCACCACTCCATCGAGTGCACGATCGACAAGCTCGATTGGGAGTTCATGCAGCCGCACATGCGCGTTTATGCGGCTTACCTGTGGGAACTTTGCACCGCGCCCGTGCTGCCCTTCACCTACGTCCCGGTGGCCGAGCAGATCGTCAAGCGGTTGCAGGAACTCCAAGGCGCCGGCGAATCGGTGGGCCTCGAGCGAGTGCTGGCGCAAGCACGCGATTTTTCGGGCGCCGCGCAGCGCTTCGATGCGCGGGCGGCTTCGGTGCGTGCGGGCTTCGAGGCGGGCAAAGGGGATGAGGACGCGGCCCGCGCCGTGAATCGCGCGATGAAGCGGATCAGCCGACTGACCGTGCCTCTGATGAGTTCGGCCATCGGCAAGTACGGGCACGACCCCTATGGGTACACGCCGCAGACCACGATGATCCCGAGCCTCTACGACCTCACGCGCCTGGCGAAGATGGAGGAGGGCGAGGATCGCTGGATGCTCGAGACCAAGGCGGTGCGCGACCGCAACCGGGTCGCGGATACGATTGCCGAAGCGCGCGCGATCATGGAAGACGTGCTGGCGTAGGGCGAACTTCTAGGCGGGACTGCCGGGAAATACGGGCCCCAAGGGCTTCAGCCGGACGCCGGCGCGGAGCTTTCGGAAGGGATAGAGAGTCGGGTCCGCGAGGTAATAGCCGGGGGCGAGAACGACGATCACCTCCTCGGCCATTGGCTGGAACTCGGCGCGGTAGTGGCAGGTGCTCTTCAGCGCCAGGATCTTCTGCTTGGAAGGCTCGATGCCGACATGCCGGAAGCCGGCCTGGTCGTAGGCCTGGAGTCGTTTGCTGGTCACCGCGACGCCAATTCCGCCAAGAGTGAGCAACGCCATCGGGCCGACGTCGATCTTCCTGCCGCCGGACACCGCGCCATCGGACACGAACTTACCGCTGCCGAGCCGCGTCACTGTGAAAGTTGCCTCCAACGGCGTTACACCCGCCGGCCCTGAACGACCGCCGAGCGCGAGCTTGAGCCTGGCCCCTTCGCCGGATGCGTGAGCGGCAGCGGCGGCTTCGGCGTCGCAAAGGAATCCCATGACCGCGCCCTGCGCTTCGGCCGCCACAAGCGCTTTGAGCAGGCCGGTGGCATCGGCGGTCCCGCCGCAGCCCGGATTGTCCTGCGTATCGGCGATCACAACCGGCCGCGCGGAGCTGCGCGCGATGTCGATAGCCCGCGCGACGCCTTCCTCCGGGGACACCATGACTTCGGCGAAATTCGCCTCCTCGGAGACGATGGCCGCGAGCATTTCATCGGCCGCACGATCGGCATCTGCCTGCGCCCAGGCATGCGCGATGACAGACGGTCCGCACCAGTACAAGTCCGACGGCGGGAATCCGGCGAGGTACGAAAGGTTGACCAGCCCTTTCTCGGCCACGCGCGAGCGCGCGACCACGCTGCGGGAGGGATCGACCAGCGTGCATTGGCCGTTCAGCGGGATCAGGAACGGCACCTTGCGCAACGCGCGGCCCGACGGGCGGCCGCGTTCCAACAGCGCCTCCATGGCTTTTGCCGCGTACTGCCCGGTCTCCACACGGTCGACGTGCGGATAGGTCCGGTACGCGATCATCGCGTCCGAAAGCTCTACCATCGCGGGCGTCACATTGGCGTGGTAGTCGAGGCTGACTGCGACGGGAACATCGGGGCCGACGGCTGCACGCACGCGGCGCAGCAATTCGCCTTCGCCATCCTCGAAGTCTTCGGTGACCATCGCACCATGCAGGTCGAGATAGACGGCGTCCACCGGCATTGCCTTCGACAACTCGCCGACCAGGCCGCAGGCGATGCGCTCGAAGGCGTCCCGGGTCACCATGCCACCAGCGCCGCCGCTGGTCCACAAGAGCGGCGCCAGTGTGTGGCGGGTACGCATCTCGCTCATGAAGCCGGCGATCGCGAAGGTGGTGCCGGTGAGCCACTGCACGACGTCATCGCCGTACACCAGGGGCGGGCGGTCGCGGTGCGACGCGAAATAGGCGAAGTCCGTGCGGGCGTCGACGAAGCAGTTGGTTTCGTGGTGGAAGCCACCGATTGCGATGCGGGCCATGGAATTCCTTCAGGCGTCAGGTCGAGGTGTCCACATTTGCGGATGATGTACTATTTCGGACCGAACTGATTGTTAGTTTTTGCGGCAAACTTGACGTTGGAGAAGGGGGTTTGCCATGAAGAAGAAGCGCTTTTCAGTCGAGCAGATTGTTGCGGTGCTCAAGCAAGCGGAACTGGGGATGCCGGTGGCCGACATTATTCGCCAGGTCGGCATTTCCGAGCAGACGTTTTACCGCTGGAAGAAGCAATATGCAGGGCTGCAGTCCGACCAAGTTCGGGAATTCAAGCAGCTGCAAGACGAGAACGGACGGCTGAAGAAACTGGTCGCCGAGCTCAGTCTGGACAAAGCCATACTGCAAGACATTGCCGCAAAAAAGTGGCCAGGCCCGCGCTGAAGAGGGTGGCGGTGAACTACATCGTGGATCACTACAAGCTCAAAATGCGGCGGGCCTGCCGATTGATCAAGCAAACGCGCAGCTCGCAGTACTACTGCAGCGTCAAGGATCGAAGGGAAGCTCTCAGAGCACGAATGCGTGAGATTGCACAGACGCGCGTGCGGTACGGCTATCGCCGGATACACGTCCTACTCAAGCGCGAAGGCTGGGCGCTTGGCAAGAACCAGATGTACCGGCTCTACAACGAGGAACAGCTGCAGTTGCGATCGAAGCGACCCAAGCGGCGAAAGATGACCGTGATGCGCCAGGCGCGGATCAAGCCCAGCCGGCCAAATGAAGTATGGAGCATGGACTTCGTCTCCGAGCAGTTATCCAACGGGACGAAGTTTCGCACTTTGACGATCGTGGACGTGTTCAGCCGAGAAGCGCTCGCAATTGAGGTCGGGCAGCGACTGGGAGGTGAGCATGTCGTTGCCGCGCTGAATCGCCTGTGCGCGCAGCGACAGGCGCCCAAGTACCTGTTCGTGGACAACGGTAGCGAATTCTCAGGACGATTACTCGATCTGTGGGCTTACCACCATCAAGCGAGGATTGACTTCAGCCGCCCCGGAAAGCCGACGGACAACTGCTACGTGGAAACTTTCAATGGATCGTTCAGAGACGAATGCCTGAACCTGCATTGGTTCGAAACGCTGGAGGAGGCCAAGGTAATCATCGAGGCATGGAGGCGGGACTACAATGAGAGCCGGCCTCACATGGCTCTCGATGATGCGTCGCCGATAGAATTTGCTCTGAAACTGGGCGCTCGCGCCCAGTTTCAGAGCGCCGTAGCCGTCGAAAATTAATCTTCGATTTGGTCCGGGAAAACCAAGCGGTTCACGCGTGACGATGCTGCCCGAAGGCGTGGTCCAACCGTTGCAGGCGCATCTGGCGAAGGTGCATGTGTTGCATCGCAGGGACCTCGAGAGCGGCCATGGGGAGGTGTCGCTGCCGCACGCGCTCGGGCGCAAGTACCCGCGAGCGGGCCGGGAGTGGGCTTGGCAGTTCGTGTTCCCGTCCGGCCGCCTTTCGGCCGATCCGGAAGACGGCGTGATCCGGCGCCATCACATCTACCCGGACACGCTGGGGCGCCTCGTCAGCCGCGCCGCGAAGGCCGCCGGCATCGCCAGGCCCGTGGGCTGCCATACGCTCCGCCATTCGTTCGCGACACACTTGCTGCAGTCCGGGTCCGATATCCGGACCGTGCAGGAACTGTTGGGCCATGCGGACGTGTCGACGACGATGATCTACACGCACGTCATGAACAAGGGCGCGCGCGGTGTCAGGAGTCCGCTCGACCGGCTGGAGCAGCCGCGGGCAGGTTACGCAACCTGACGCGATGGTGCCGGATGGCTTTTCAATTTAGGAAAAAGAATTGGCCTGAAGGCCGCCAATTCATTGAGTCTTAGAAATTGAAAGTTCGACTTTAAAGGTATCCCTACCCCAGGTCCGCGGTGCCATGCGACAACACGACGATGTCGCGCTGCACCGCCTTGGCGCGAAAGCGCACGCGATTGCCTTCCTTCCACATTTCGGTCCGGATCGTCTCGCCGGGGAACACCGGCGCCGAGAATCGCAGCGACAGCGTCTTCAGCCGCGCCGGATCGTAGCCGCAATAGGTCTTGAGGATCGCGTGCCCGGCCACGCCGTACGTGGCAAGGCCATGCAGGATCGGCCGCGGGAACCCGGCGGCTTTAGCAACGGCCGGCTCTGCATGCAGCGGGTTGTCGTCGGCGCATAGCCGGTAGATCAACGCGGCCTGTGGCAGCGTGGGCAGGTCGCACACGGCATCCGGTGCAGTGTCCGGCACCGCAGGCTTGGGCGGCGGCGGCGCATCGCCGCCGCTGGGGCCGTTGCCTTCCTTGTCACTGAATCCGCCGTCGGCGCGGCAGAAGGTCACGTGGTCGAGCGTGGCCAGCAGGTCGCCGGTGGCCTTGTCGCGGATCGTGCGTTCCTGGAACAGCAGAGCGCCTTTGCCCTGGCCTTTGTCGACGATCGCTTTGATCCGGGTGACGCCGACGACGGTCCCCGCGGCCGGCAGGGGCTTGTGGACGGTAAGGGATTGCTCGCCGTGGACGATACGCACCCAGTCGATGCCGGAGTCGGGATCCTTCACCCAGAAGCCGGGATAGCCGAGCACCACGGCCATGGTCGGCAGCGCCTTGAGGTTCTTCTCGTAGACGAACTGGAGCTGGCTCTCGTCCATCGGGTCGTAGCCGTAGCCCAGCCCGAGCGCGTAGAGCATGGTGTCCTTGGCCGTGTACGTCTGCTCGACCTCGGGAAACTTGCGCGCCTTGAGCGCGGCATAGTCGATCATGCCGGATCCCAGCTGAAGACGTCCTGCGAGCGGTCGAGCTTGTAGAAGTGCGCCTGCATAGCGGGGATCGCGTGGTCGGCGATCGTCTCCGGCGTCCAGCCTTCGGACCGGTGCACCGAGCGCAAGGGCCGGCTCTGGCTCATGAGGAAAATCTCGTTGGCGCGCACGCCGAAGATCTGGCCGGTGACCGACTGGGCGGCATCGCTCGCGAGATAGACCGCGAGCGGCGCGATCTTGGCGGTCTCCATCGCCTTGAGCTTCTCGACGCGGGCCTTCTGGTCGGGCGTCTCGGCGGGTATCGTGCCGATCATGCGGCTCCACGCGAACGGCGAGATGCAGTTCGAGGTCACGTTGTACTTGGCCATGTCGAGCGCCATCGATTTCGACAGGCCGACGATGCCGAGCTTGGCCGCCGCATAGTTGGCCTGGCCGAAGTTGCCGACCAGCCCGGAGGTCGAGGTCATGTTGATGTAGCGGCCCGAGGCCTGGCTCTTGAAGTAGGCCGCCGCGGCGCGCGCCACGTAGAAGCTGCCGTTGAGGTGCACGTCGATCACGGCTTTCCACTCTTCGATCGACATGTTGAAGAAGAACCGGTCGCGCAGGATGCCCGCGTTGTTGACGACCACGTCGATGCGCCCGAACGAGTCGATGGCGGTCTTGATGATGCGGTTGGCCGCCTCCCACTCCGCTACGCTGTCGGTGTTGGCGACCGCCTGGCCGCCCTTGGCCTTGATTTCGTCGACGACCCGCTGTGCCGGGCCGGCGTCCTTGCCTTCGCCGGCCACCGAAGCGCCGACGTCGTTGACCACGACTTTGGCGCCCTTGGCGGCCATCGCGTGCGCGAAGTCGCGCCCGATGCCGCCGCCGGCGCCGGTGACGACGGCGACTTTACCTTCGAGGCTGATTTTTTTGTCCGACATGGTGGGTGCTTGTGAAGAACGTGATGCCGGATGTTACAGCGAAACGATTGCGATCCATTCCCCCGACGTTTCGACGCAGCGGTTGACGCGCCGGCCGGGCAGGCATAAACCGGCACCTCCAGGGGGATGCCACTTGAAACCAAGCTGCTTGCGCGGATTTCTGCTCGGCGCCGTGATGTGCGCCGCTACCGCTTCGTTCGCACAGGAATACCCGGCGAAGGCCGTGAGGGTCCTGATCCCGTGGCCGGCCGGAGGGCCGACGGACGTCATAGGACGGCTGATGGTGAACAAGCTGTCCGAATCGCTCGGCCAGCCTTTCGTGGTCGAAAACAAGGGCGGGGCCAGCGGCATGATCGGTTCGGAAGCCGTGGCGAAGGCGCCGCCCGACGGATATACCCTGCTGCTTAACAGCGGCTCGACCCAGGTCGTGTACGCGGGCCTTTTCAAGTCAATGAGTTTCGATCCTGTTGCGGACTTCGTCCCGATAGGCATCGTCGGATCGACGCCGGTTGTCGTCGTCGCGAATCCAATGCTTGCCGCAAGGGACATGAAGGAGCTGATCGCCTATGCGCGCTCGAAGCCGGGTGCGCTGAACCTCGCGATCCCGGGTGCAGGCACGCTGCCGCACCTGGTGTCGGAACTGGTCAACTCCACCGCCGGCATCAGCATGACGATGGTGCCGTACAAGGGCACGCCCCCGGCGCTGACGGACGTCCTGAGCGGCAACGCCCATCTGACCTACGTGGCGATTGCGACGGCGCTGCCGCTGATCGCCTCGGGCAAGGTGCGCGCACTCGGCATTACGTCCGCAAAGAGGGTTCCCGCGCTCCCGAACGTGCCCACGCTCAGCGAGGCCGGGCTTGCGGACCTGGAAGTCTCCACGTGGTACGGGCTGTGGGCGCCCAAGGGCACGCCGGAGCGGATTGCGGACCGCCTGAACCGGGAGATTGCGAAAACCGCCAGGGACGAAGGCTTGCGGGCACGCTATGCGGAAATCGCCACCGTGCTCGAGCCGATGAGCGCCGAAAGGTTCGCGAAGTTCTTCGATGATGAAAGCCGGCGATGGATGAAAGTGCTGGCCTCCGCAAAGGTGAAGCCCGAGTGAGCGTGGAAAGGCGGCCATTCCCGCCGGGCCCGGTCGAGACCCCCGCCGCGTGGTATGGGCGAACCCTGTCCGCGAGCGATGAGTGGATTTTCCGCCTGACGGCATCCGATCTCGCGGAGATCGATCGCGCAATCGCTGCATTCCAGGCCACCGGCGCACCTCTCGGCGGCATCACATCGCGGCAGTTTCCGTTGCCGACGCTTGGCCCGCGCCTGGCCGGCGTATTGAACGAATTGCTGGAAGGACGCGGTTTCGTCCTGGTGCGCGGCCTGCGCACGGACGGCTGGTCGCGCGAGCAGGTGGCGATCGCCTACATGGGCATCGGCGCCCATTTCGGCAGGCCGCGGTCGCAGAATGCAGCGGGGCACCTGCTGGGCCACGTCAAGGACCTTGGCGTCGACGTAAGCGACCCCAATGTCCGCTATTACCAGACCAGCCGCAAGCTCCGGTACCACACGGACTCTGTCGACATCGTCGGGCTCCTGTGCCTGAAGACCGCGAAGAAGGGCGGCGAAAGCTTCATCGTCTCTTCGACTACGTGCTTCAACGAGGTACTCAGGCGGCGCCCGGATCTCGCGCCGTTGTTGTTCGAACCGTTCCCTACGGATCGCAGGGGAGAGGTGCCCGAGGGCATGCGGCCATGGTTCGACATGCCGGTGTTTCACTGGCACGCGGGGAAGCTCTCGGCGATCTGCACGCGCGAGTACATCGATTCCGCGCAGAAGAATTTTCCCGAAGCGAGGCGGCTCACCGAGGCCGAACGCGAAGCGCTCGACTTGCTCGAAGCGGTCACGAACGACCCGGACGTGCACCTGTCCATGGAATTCCTGCCCGGGGACATGCAGTTCCTGCACAACCACCAGATCCTGCACTCGCGCACCGATTTCGAGAATTGGCCCGAGCCCGAACGCCACCGGCACCTGCTGCGTCTTTGGCTCTGTCCCGAGAACGGCCGTCCTCTGCCGCCGGTATTCGCGGTCCGCTATGGCTCGGTTACACCAGGGGACCGAGGCGGGATCGTTGTAAAGGGCGCCCGTCCCACGGTGCCCCTGGATATCTGAGAGTGCGTCCTTCTAGTCCCTGAAAGAAGGATCGCGGCGGTCGAGCATGCGCAGCATCGCCGGCCATTCGAGTTCGGTGATCTTGCGGCGCTGGCCGGGGGCATAGCGGTCGTTGGTGAGCTTGACGACCTTCTCGGGCACCTTCCTGATCGGGGTCTGGCAGGACATCGCCATGATCTGCGCCTGGCAGGCCTTCTCCAGCCAGTGCATGACGACGAAAGCCTCGCAGACCGTGCGCCCCGCAGTCAGCAGGCCATGGTTGCGCAGGATCAGCGCGGCGGCGTTGCCGAGATCCGCCACCAGGCGCTTCTGCTCGTCGAGGTCGATCGCCGGGCCTTCGTAGTCGTGATAGCCGACCTGGCCGAAGAACATCGCGTTCTGCGTCATCGGCAGCAGGCCGCATTCGAGCGCCGACACCGCCATGCCGGCCGGGGAGTGCGTGTGGATCACGCAGCCGACATCCTTGCGCGCGCGATGGACTGCGCTGTGGATCACGAAGCCGGCCTGGTTGATGCCGTAGCCTGTGCCCGAGTCCTGCACGATGTTGCCGTCGAGGTCGATCTTGACCAGCGACGACGCGGTGACTTCCTCGTAGGCATACCCGTAGGCGTTGATCAGGAAGTGGCCTTCGGCGTCCGGCACGCGGGCGGTCGCATGGTTGTAGATCAGGTCGTTCATGCCGAAGAGGGCGATCAGCCGGTAGCAGGCGGCGAGGTCGACTCGCGCCTGCCATTCGGCTTCGCTCACTTTCGAGCGAAGCGACGGGATCCTGACGTTTGAAAGGTCGGTCATAGCGTGGCCTCCGTGCCCAGCAGGGCGGTGATCTGGCTGGAAAGGACGCCGCCGTTGCCATGCGCAAGGGCGACCTGCGGATTCTTGACCTGGCGATCGCCGGCCTCGCCGCGCAACTGGCGCACGGCTTCCACGATGAGGAACATGCCGTACATGCCGGGGTGCACGCACGAGAGCCCGCCGCCGTTGGTGTTCACCGGCAGGCTGCCGCCGGGAGCGATGCGGCCGCCGGAAACGAAGGCGCCGCCTTCGCCCTTCTTGCAGAAGCCGAGGTCCTCGAGGAACAGGATCGTGTTGATCGTGAACGCGTCGTACAGCTCGAGCACGTCGACGTCCGAAGGTTTGAGTCCGGCCATCTCGAAAGCGCGCGGCCCGGATTCGGACGCGGCGGTCACCGTCAGGTCGGGCATCGACGAGATCTGCCGGTGCCAGTGCGCGGTGCCGCAGCCGAGCATGTAGACCGGCTTTTTCTTCAGGCTTTTCGCGCGGTCGGCCCGCACCATCACGTAGGCACCGCCGCCGTCGGTCACCAGGCAGGCGTCGCGCACGCTCAGGGGGTCGGACACCATGCGCGCCTTCAGTACGTCCTCGATCGAAAGCGGGTCGCGCGTGAAGGCTTCGGGATTCAGTTGCGCCCATTTGCGCGCGGCCACGGCCACCTCGGCGAGGTGCGTGCGCGTGGTGCCGTACTGGTGCATGTGCCGCGCGGCCGCGAGCGCGTACGAGGACATCGGGTTGAAGGGCTTGTAGGGCGCCTCGAAGGCCTGCGGGTCGAGCATCGCCTTGTACTTGCCGCCTTCGGCGCGGCCGACACCGGTGCGCTGGTTCGAACCGTAGGTGACCAGCACCACGTCGCACAGGCCGTAGTTGAGCGCCATCGCGGCCGGCAGCAGGTGCCCGACGAAGGAGGAGCCGCCGACGCAGGTGGAGTCGGTAAATTTCGGGTGGATCCCCAGTTGCTCCGCGACCGAAAGGCCGGTGAGGAAGGCGTTGACGCTGGCGCATACGAGGCCGTCCACGTCGCGGGTCGTCAGGCCGGCATCGGCAAGCGCGTTTCTCGCGGCAGCGGCCATGATTTCGTTTTCGGTCCAGCCGGGCGCCTCGCCGCATCCGGCCAGCCCGACGCCGGCAATCGCCACCGACCCGCGCAGATCTTTTGTGTTTGGCATGTCAGCTATTCCGGGGTGAATTCGACGATCGGCGAGTCGCCTTCACGGGCGATGCGCGCCTTGACCTTCATGCCGATCTTCACGGCAGCGGGCTCGACGCCGACCACCCGGCTCATCATGCGCGGCCCTTCGGCGAGGTCGACGAGTGCGACGTTGTAGTCGCCGCCGGCCTCGGGTTTCCTGCGCACCGCCGTGGAGGAGTAGACGATGCCAGCGCCGGCCGCCGCTACCCAGCCGAGCCCGTCGGCACCGCAATGCGGGCAGATCACGCGGGGATAGAAGACATGCTTGCCGCAGGCGGCGCACTTCTGGATTTCGAAGCGGCCTTCGGCGAGCTTCTGCTTGTAATCGTGTTCGGGGCCGGTGGTGCTCATCGGAGAGTGCCAGGGTGGTTGACGGGAGGGACGCGCCGGGAAATCGGCCTTGCCCGACGCACTATAATCGCATTTCCAGCGGGGGAGAATGCGGCGGATTCGAACGTGCGAATCGGTGCGCGAAAGTGCGCGACGATCACGCCGGCGTTCGTGTGTGCAGGAGGCGCGCCGGGGCACATGGACGGTATAATCCGCAGCCGGTTTTCCCTTCCGGAATGTTTCAAACGGCAATGCGTTTCCAGCAACCCGAATCCAGATCACTAGGGGCCTGAATCACCCATGAAAGTCCTCGTCAGCGTTAAGCGCGTGGTGGACTACAACGTCAAGGTGCGCGTCAAGTCCGACGGCACCGGCGTGGAGACCGCGAACGTGAAGATGTCCATGAACCCCTTCGACGAAATCGCCGTCGAGGAGGCCGTCCGGCTCAAGGAAGCCGGCGTGGCCACCGAGATCGTGGCGGTGTCGTGCGGGCCGCTCGCATGCCAGGAAACGCTGCGCACCGCGCTTGCCATCGGCGCCGATCGCGCGATCCTGGTCGAGACCGACGTGGACCTGCAGCCTCTCGCGGTGGCCAAGCTCCTCAAGGCCGTGTGCACCAAGGAAGCGCCCCAGCTGGTGATCCTCGGCAAGCAGGCGATCGACGACGACTCGAACCAGACAGGACAGATGCTCGGCGCGCTGCTGGGATGGTCGCAGGCGACGTTTGCGTCCAAAGTCACCGCGGCCGACGGCAAAGCCCAGGTCACGCGCGAGGTGGATGGCGGCCTCGAGACGATCTCGATCAGGCTCCCGGCCGTCGTTACCACAGACCTGCGCCTGAACGAGCCGCGCTACGTGACGCTGCCGAACATCATGAAAGCGAAGAAGAAGACGCTCGAGAACATCAAGCCGGACGCGCTCGGCGTAGACGTCGCGCCGCGCCTGAAGACCCTCAAGGTCGTAGAGCCGCCCAAGCGCAAGGCCGGCATCAAGGTGCCGGACGCCGCCACGCTGGTGGCCAAACTCAGGAACGAAGCGAAGGTGATCTCATGAGCTGCCTCGTCATTGCGGAGCACGACAACAACTCGATCAAGGGCGCGACGCTGAATACCGTGGCCGCGGCCGCGAAGATCGGCGGCGACATCCATGTGCTCGTGGCCGGCAGCGGCTCGGGCGCGGCGGCCGAGGCGGCGGGCAAGATCGCAGGCGTAAGCAAGGTTCTGCACGCAGACGCACCGCACCTGGCGGATTTCCTCGCCGAGAACGTGGCGGCGGTGGTCGTCGGCGTCGCCAAAGGCTACTCGCACATCCTCGCGCCGGCCACGTCCAACGGCAAGAACGTCACGCCGCGCGTCGCAGCTCTGCTCGACATGCAGCAGATTTCCGAGATCATCGCGGTCGAATCGCCGGACACCTTCGTGAGGCCGATCTACGCCGGCAATGCGCTTGCCACGGTGCAGTCGTCGGACGCGATCAAGGTCATTACCGTTCGCACTACCGGTTTCGATGCGGTAGCGGCCTCGGGCGGCAGCGGCGCGGTCGAAAACATCGCGGCGCCGGCCGACAGCGGATTGTCGTCGTTCGTCGGCCGGGAAGTCTCCAAGTCCGAGCGCCCGGAACTGACGGCCGCAAAAATCATCGTCTCCGGCGGCCGCGGCATGGGCTCGGGCGACAACTTCAAGATCCTCGAGCCGCTGGCCGACAAGCTCGGCGCGGCCATGGGTGCCTCGCGCGCCGCGGTGGACGCCGGCTTCGTGCCGAACGACTGGCAGGTCGGCCAGACCGGCAAGATCGTCGCGCCGGATCTGTATATCGCGATCGGCATTTCCGGTGCGATCCAGCACCTGGCCGGCATGAAGGACAGCCGCGTGATCGTCTGCGTCAACAAGGACGAGGAAGCGCCGATCTTCTCGGTGGCCGACTACGGCATCGTCGGGGACCTGTTCCAGGTCGTTCCGCAAATCGTCGAGGAACTGAACAAATAAATTCAGGGGGCAACCCCGCCGGAGGAACACGATGAGCGCCTATACCGCCCCCCTGAAGGACATGAAGTTCGTCCTCAACGAACTGGCCGGCATGAGCGAAGTTGCCAAGCTCCCCGGCTGCGAGGACGCCACGCCGGATACGGTCGACGCGATCCTCGAAGAGGCGGCCAAGTTCACCTCGGGCGTGCTGGACCCGCTCAACTACAGCGGCGACCAGGAAGGCTCGCAGTGGAAGGACGGCGCGGTCAAGACGCCCAAGGGCTTCAAGGAGGCCTACAAGCAGTTCGTCGAAGGCGGATGGAACGGGTTGCCGCTCGACCCGGAGTGGGGCGGGCAGGGGCTCCCCAAGCTGGTGTCCACGCCGGTTACCGAAATGATCACGTCGGCCAACATGGCGTTTTCGCTCTGCCCGTTGCTCACGCAGGGGGCCATCGAGGCGCTGCTGCTTTGCGGCAGCGACCAGCTCAAGAAGACCTTCCTCGAGAAGATGGTCTCGGGCACCTGGACCGGCACGATGAACCTCACCGAGCCGCAGGCCGGCTCGGATCTCGCGCTGCTGCGCTCGAAGGCGGTGCGGGAGGGCGATCATTACCGCGTCAGCGGCCAGAAGATCTTCATCACCTACGGCGAGCACGACCTCACCGAGAATATCGTGCACCTCGTGCTGGCCCGCACACCGGACGCGCCGCCGGGGGTCAAGGGAATTTCGCTCTTCGTGGTGCCCAAGTTCCTCGTCAACGCCGACGGCAGCCTCGGTGCGCGCAACACCGCGACCTGCGCCTCCATCGAGCACAAGCTCGGCATCCATGCGAGCCCGACGGCGGTGATGGTGTTCGACAACGCGATCGGCTATCTCGTCGGCGAGGAGAACAAGGGCCTGTCGTACATGTTCGTCATGATGAACGCCGCGCGCTTCGGCGTCGGCATGGAAGGCGTGGCGATCGCCGAGCGCGCCTACCAGCGCGCACTTGCGTACGCCAAGGAGCGCCTGCAGGGCAACGACCTCACCGGCGGCTCGAAGACCGTCGCGATCATCAACCATCCCGACGTGCGCCGCATGCTGATGCTGATGAAGTCGCAGACCGAGGCGATGCGCGCGCTCGCCTATGTGGTCGCCGGTGCGATGGACGCCGCCCACCGGCACCCGGACAAGGAGACGCGGCAGCGCAACCAGGCCTTCGTCGAGCTGATGATCCCGGTGGTCAAGGGCTGGAGCACCGAGACCGGCATCGAGGTGGCGTCGCTGGGCGTGCAGATCCACGGCGGCATGGGCTTCATCGAGGAAACCGGCGCCGCACAGCACCTGCGCGACGCGCGGATCACGACGATCTACGAGGGCACCACCGGCATCCAGGCCAACGACCTCGTCGGCCGCAAGATCGCGCGCGAAGGCGGCGTGACGGTCAAGGGCTGGCTGAAGATGATGCAGGCGCTGGATGCGGAACTCGCCGCGTCGAAAAACGCGGATGTGGCTGCGGTTCGCGCTGCGCTCGCGGCCGGCACCAAGGCGGTCGGCGAGTGCGTGGAGTTCATCGTGTCCACGGCGGGGACCGACGTCAAGGCGGCGTTCGCCGGCGCGGTGCCTTTCCTCAGGCTGATGGGCATCGTCTGCGGCGGCTGGCAGATGGCGCGCGCAGCGCTGGCGGCCGAGCGCAAGCTGGCCGCAGGCGGCGGCGATGCGGCGTTCTGCAAGGCGAAGATCGCGACTGCCCGTTTCTACGCCGACCACCTGCTGGTGCAGGCGCCGGGCCTGGCGGCGACGATGACCAAGGGCGGGGCGGGGGTCATGGCGGTGCCTGACGAGGACATGCTGGCGGCCTGAAAGCCGCACATTCGATTCCGGAGAGTGGCTCCCGGAGCCGCGCTCCGGCCAATCCATATAGTCGTTTTGGTATCGGTTGCGGCCCGGCCGGGCGGCTGCGGTCAGCGGTCGTTCCTGCGCGTGTATTCGGCCCACAACCCGACCGCGCCGACGACGAAAGGCAGGATCAGCAGGAACAGGAAGGCGCGGTCCAGGTCGGCAAACCACTGCGCCCAGCGGTCCCAGTCCAATATTTCGCCGACCTGGCCCTGCAGGCCCCGGAAGCAGGCCACCGCGACCAGCGTCGGGAGCAGCGCGGCGAAGAACAGTCCGAACGCATTGATCGACTTGTCCTCGAAGTGGTCCTTGAGGATCGCGAAGCCGGCCGGGTTCGGCGCGTTCGCAATCACGGTCAGGCCGCCGCCGGTCACCGCGCCGGCCACCAGCGAGTACTTGTAGTCGTCCGACAGGCCCTCGACCAGCGAACCCAGGTAGGTAAGCGCGGCGTTGTCGGTGATGGCCGTCAGCGCCGTAGCCCCGTAGTAGAGCGTGGACTCGTCCATCCTGGACAGCACCTCCTGCAGCCACCAGCGTTGCTGGCCGCCCAGCACCACCAGCCCGGCGAGGAAGAACGCGACCATCAGGCCCTCGCGCAACAGCAGGCGGTCGTGATGGCGGCGGTACGCCTCGGCCAGACCGAGGAACAGCAGGAACAGGCCCATGAAGGCTTCCGGGAAGTGGTTGCACCAGACCACCGCGGCCAGGATCGCGACGTTCACGGCGACAAATGCGGTGGGAACCTTCCGGCCGGGGCGGTCCGCCGAGGGCACCGCGCGCGCAGCGAGTTCGCGCCGGAACACGAATGTGAGGCCGACGGCGTTGACGAAGACGGCCAGCGCGGCCTTCGCGCCGAAGGTCGAGAGCATGAAGGCCGTGCTCCACTCCCAGTTTGCGGCGACCATCAGGACCGGCGGCGCGGCGAAATTGGTCAGCGTGCCGCCGATCGATACGTTGACGAACAGCACGCCCAGCGTCGCGTACTTGAGGCGCTGCGACGCCCCTGTCGCGAAGATGCGATCCCTCAGCATGAGCGCGGCAAGCGTCATGGCCGCCGGCTCGGTAATAAACGAGCCGAGCAGCGGGACGAGAGAAACGCTCAGGAAGAAGCCTGCGACCGCAGGTTGCATCGGGAGGACTTTGGCCGCGGCGTGCACGCTGTCCGACGCGATCTGCATGATCGGACGGCTGGCCGCGATGACCATGATGACGAACACGAACATCGGTTCGGCAAATCGCTGGCTGTCCAGGTAGCTCGATGCGGTGCCCCAGCCGTAGGCGGCGGCCATGAACGCCACCAGGACGAAAGCCCAGAATCCGAACACCGTCTCGACCTCGCCCAGCAGGTGCCAGAGCCCCGAATGCGCGGTCCGCGTGTGCGCAAGGTGCTCGAAGTACCGGGTCGAGAACGTGTGAATGACCGCCAGCCCGAACAGGGCGGCGCCGACGATTTCTACGGTTGCGATCGGGTTCGGCATGGACTCACTGTATGCGCGCGCGGCGTGATGCGTCAGTCGGGAACATGCGTACGTGGAAATGCTTACTTGCCAAGCGCCGTCGCGCACAGCAAGATGCATTCCGGCGATGAAATTCCTCCGATACCTGCGGGATGCGGCCGTATTTGCACCCTGCTTCATCGCGCTCGACTGGGCGAGCTACATCGATCCGGTCGGGCCGTTCAACATCACGCCGTGGAATCCGCAGCCGGCGCTGGCTATTGTCTGGATGATGCTCGGGGGCCTGCACCATGCGCCCGCGGTATTCGTCACGATCGTGCTGGCCGACGCCACGGTGCGGCACATTCCCGGGGGCTACACGATTGCGCTCTCGACGGCCTTCGTGCTGGCCGGCGGGTACGCAATGATCGCGTGGGCGCTGAAGTCGGCCCTGAGCGACACCGGGCTGCGCTCGACGCGGGAACTGACGACGTTCGTCCTCGTCGTCGTCGTCGGCACCTGCCTGGTCGGTGCGGCCTTCATCGGCATCCTCGATGCCGCAGGCCAGCTGCGCGAGACGACGTTTGCGAATGCCTGGGTGCGATTCTGGATCGGCGACGCGGTCGGCATCCTGGTGACCGCGCCTTTGCTGTTCGCGGCTGCGGATCCGACGCGCAGGGCGGCGCTGGTCTCCCTGGCCCGGCATCCCGAGGCGTTGCTGCAGGCCGTCGTGCTGGCGGCGACCGTCTGGCTAATCTTCCAGGGATTCGGCTCCGATCCTTCGCGCCAGTTTTACCTGCTGTTCCTGCCGCTGATCTGGACTGCCGTGCGTTTCGGCATGAACGGCGCGATCGTGGCCACCGCGATCGTGCAGGTCGGGATCGTCTTCGGCATCCATGCCGAGCGCGCGATCGCGCTGCCGGTGGTCGAACTGCAGGCGCTGCTGGTGTCGCTGACGCTGACCGGGCTGTTTCTCGGCGTGATGGTGGACCAGCGGGAGCGGGCGGAGCAGGGCCTCAGGCAATCGCTGCGGCTGGCGGCGGCCGGCGAAATGGCCGGCGCGATCGCGCATGAAGTCAACCAGCCGCTGACCGCAGTGACCAACTACGGGCGCGCATTGCAGATGCTCTTCGAGAAGGACCGCTCGGCGTCGGCGCAGGCGCGGGCGATCGTCGACAGGATCCTCGCCGAGGCCGAGCGTGCCGCCGAAGTCGTGCGCAGGCTGCGGGATTTCTTCCGCGCAGGCACCACGCGGCTGGAGCTGGTCGAAGTCGATTCGCTGCTCGCAGCGGCGCGCCGCATTGCCGAAAGTGCGACCGCCGGCACCGGCATCGTGACCGAGGCGCGGTGCACGGGCGACCTGCCCGCACTCTTCGTCGATCGATTGCAGGTGGAAGTGGTATTGCGCAACCTGATCGCCAATGCGGTCGAATCGATCTCCGGGACCGGCCGCCGCGGCGGTCGCATTGCGCTTTCGGTGCATCGCCACGGCGACTCTCACCTTCGCCTCGTCGTGCTCGACGATGGCCCGGGGGTCCCGGGTGCGGCACGAGACGGCCTGTTCGAGCCGTTTGTATCGGGCAAGTCCACCGGCATGGGTCTCGGTCTTGCTGTCAGCCGGGCGATCGCCGAAGCCCACGGCGGCTCGCTCGAGGCCGTGGCCGCCCCGCACGGCGAATTCCACCTCATCCTCCCATGCGCGCCGAACGCCTGACGGTCTATATCGTCGATGACGACGCTTCGGTACGTGATTCGATCGCGTTGATGCTTGGGGTCGCCGGCTACCGAACCAGCGTGTTCGCGGATGCCGAGGCTTTTCTCACCGCCTGGCGGGACGACTGGGTGGGGTGTGTCGTTGCGGACGTCCGGCTGCCGGGGTGCAGCGGGGTCGAGTTGCAGGACAGCCTGCGCAAGCGCGGCGCGACGATTCCTTTCGTGATCATCACGGCGCACGGGGACGTGCCGACCGCGCGGGCCGCTTTTCGCGGACAGGCGGTGGATTTTCTCGAAAAGCCCTTCGACAACATCCAGTTGTTTTCGGCGATCGACACGGCTTTCGGGCTGGAAGAGCGCAAGGCCCGGCAGCACGAGAGCCGCCACGCCGCGGCTGCGAAGCTCGAGCGCCTCACCACCCGCGAGCGGCAGGTGCTCGACCTTGCGGCCCGGGGTCTGCACGCCAAGGAAATCGCCGCAGCCCTGGGGATCAGTCCGCGGACCGTCGAGGTGCACAAGACACGCATCATGGAGAAGCTGGGCGTTCGCAACGTCGCGGAGCTGGTCCGGTTCTCGATTGCGGCACTGGGGCGCGACGAAGGCGAACAGCGCTGAGGCCCTGGTCAGTGCGTGCGCAGCTCCAGCGTTGCATGCACGATCGTCCCGTCGTCAGGGTGGCGGCCGAGCCGGAAGCCCAGGCTCTTCACCAGCATCAGCATCCCTTGGTTCGTCGCGAGGATCTCGCCGAACATCTCGCCGATGCCGCGGCCGCGCGCCACGTCGATCAGCTTGCCCATCAGCAGCCGGCCGATGCCGCGGCCCTGCCAGGCATCGGCGATCACAATCGCGAACTCGCAGCGCTCCGGGTCGTGCGCCCGGCCGGTGTCCTTCACGTAGCGGGCCACGCCGATCAGCACTTCGGTCGATTCCATCATCACCACCGCGGCAAGCGCCATGTCGCGGCTGTAGTCGATGGTGATCAGCTGCTCGATGTAGCTGCGCGAGATGTTGATCGCCCCGCCCAGCAGACGGTTGTAGCGCGTTTCGCGCGAAAGGCCCTGCACGAAAGCCGATTCGATGTCGAGGTCGGACCTGCGCAGCGGCCGCACGCTGATGCTGCAGCCGTGGATGACCTGCCAGGATTCGGCGAGATCCTCGGGGACCGGTGCCTCGTCCGAGGAGTCGCCGGGCCGCTCCTCGCTCACCGGAAGAATCCTAGAACTTGATCTTGCCGCGCAGGATCTCCGACCACATCACCCAGTCGCCTGCGAAGCTGTAGAACGGGTAGGTGAAGGTGGCCGGCCGGTTCTTCTCGAAGAAAAAATGGCCCACCCACGCGAATGCATAACCGCACACCAGGCCGGCCAGCAGCAGCCAGGGATTCATCGTGACGACGGCCGCGGTGAGCCAGCACAGGCCCAGGGTGGTGCCGACGAAATGCAGCCTGCGGGACGTGCGGTTGGCGTGCTCGGAAAGGTAGAAGGGATAGAACTCGGCCATGCTCGCGTACTTCCTCGCCTGCGCTTCGCTCTCCATGCCGCCTCCCTACATGTTCGGGTAATTCGGGCCGCCGCCGCCTTCCGGGGTCACCCAGACGATGTTCTGCGTCGGGTCCTTGATGTCGCAGGTCTTGCAGTGCACGCAGTTCTGCGCGTTGATCTGCAGCC
>CAZREB010000004.1:389229-431953 GCA_964599095.1 uncultured Bordetella sp. | reverse complement strand
CGGTCGCCGTCGGTGCCACGAGGCCGGAGGTCAGCGGGTTGGTGCCGGAGGCTGCATTTTCGGAAACCGCCAGCTTTGCGGCGCCGGCCATCGCGAGGCCTTCGGCGACCCGGGTGCGGACCATGTAGTCCTGGTAGGCAGGCAGCGCGACGGCTGCCAGGATGCCGATGATCGCTACCACGATCATCAGTTCGATCAACGTAAAGCCTTTCTGTACCTGTCTCATTCCTGTCTCCCAGTGGAGGCGGCGGTACGGCGAAATGCCGGGCCGATTTGCCTCGAAGAGAATTCGAAGCACCTTCCATGCCCGTCACAGTCGAACCAGAGATGTGCAGAAAACCGACGATATCCGGAGCGAATGCCTGTCCGGTGTGACGCGAATGATCACCTCACGGCGCAATTGGTCGTGTTCGCCAAAGCGCCGTAATGGCCGTGTCAGGTGCTGACGGATCCGACAGGCGGCTTTTCGGATCCGAAAGTCGCGTGCGCCCGTGCTAGTCGATCTTGTTCTCGTCGCGGTACATCACCTTGTGCCGCGTTTCCTTCACCCAGTTGTCGATCTCTTCGAGCGTCGAATGGTTGGCGGGATGGAACTTGTCCCAGCTCATGATCTGCGGCAGCGTTTTCTTCCAGCGCTTGTAAGGCGGCTTGGCCGGCTTGCCGAACAGCAGGATGTCGAGCACCGAAAGCTCGTCGGGGATCCCGAGCAGCGGCTTGATTTCCTTCTGCGCGTTGTCCTGGCCGATCGCGGTCACCCACCAGACGTTGTACCCGAGCGCAGCCGCGGCGAGGTGCGCCGACATCGTCGCCGCCGCGACGCTCTGCAGCAGGATCCGCTCGGCATTCTCGCGGTATTGCCGGTCGAGGTCCGACCCGTCCATGAGCACCGGGAACGCGCGGGTCCAGCGGAAGTCGGACGCGATCACGACGAACCCGGGCGCGGTCTCGAGGCCGCGATAGTTCGGTGTCGGGAATTTCATCTTCAGCTTCGCGCGCTGGCGCTGCTCCTCGACGAAATAGTCGGCGATCCGCTTCTTCACCGCCGGATCGGTCACGACGATGAAATGCCAGGGCTGGGCGTTGGCGCCCGAAGGCGCGTGCCGCGCCGCCTCGAGGATCAGCTCGTAATGCTCGCGCGGCACCGGGACCGAAGGATCGAACTGGCGCGAAGTCATCCGGTTCCTCACCACGTCCATCAGCGCGTCGTACTGCGCGGTGCCTTCCGCCGTGCTTGCCTGCATGCCGCCTCCGTTGCAAGGACATCGAACGCGCGATTGTTGCACGCCCGGGTCGGCGGCTCCCGGTGTGGAGTAGACTGCGCAATCGAAACCCCGGGGAGGGGAACATGCACGACACCAAACCTGCACCGGCCCGCGCAACCTTCTGGTGCGGCGTGCTGACGGCCGAAAAGCAGGCGGCGGCGCCCACCCGGGCGAGAACCGTGCGCGGCGTCTACACGTCCTCCAGCCCCACGGGCCTGCACCCCGAAAGGAAGCAGGCGCGCAAGAAGGTCCCCGCGCCCTGATGGCCCGGCGGGTCTTGCACGCGATCGCGGCGGCCTCGGTGTTCGCCGCGCTTGCGTTGCCGCTGCCTGCGCAGGCCTTCGACCTGCAGGGCCACCGCGGCACCCGCGGGCTCGCGCCCGAGAACACGCTGCCTGCCTTCGCGACTGCGCTGTCGCTCGGCGTCGACACCCTCGAGCTCGACACCGGCATCACCAGGGACGGCGTGGTGGTGATCTCCCACGAGCCGCGCCTTCACCCCGACACCGCGCGCGGTCCCGACGGGGCGTGGCTTGCCGGGCCCGGCCCGGCGATCCACGAAATCACCTACGCCGAACTGCTGCGCTACGACGTCGGCCGCCTGAACCCGGCCACGGCCTACGGCAAGCGCTACCCGGAACAAAAGCCGGTAGACGGCACCCGGATCCCGAAACTCGCCGACCTGTTCGCGCTGGTGAAGAAGTCGGGCAACACGAAAGTGCGCTTCAACATAGAAACCAAGATCGATCCGCGCAGGCCGCAGGACACGCTGCCGCCCGAAGCGTTCGCGCGCGCAGTCGTCGCCGAGATCCGGGGCGCAGGCGTGGCCGGCCGGGCCACGATCCAGTCTTTCGACTGGCGCACGCTCAAGGTAGTGCAGGCCGAGGCGCCGGAGATCCCGACCGTCTGCCTCACGGCGCAACAGAAGTGGCTCGACAACATCGACGCCGCCGGCGCATGGACCGCCGGCCTGTTGCCCGACGCGCACGGCTCGGTGCCGAAGATGGTCAAGGCGGCCGGGTGCAGGATCTGGTCGCCTTTCTTCGGCGACGTGGACGCACGCAAGATCGCCGAAGCGCGCGCGCTCGGCCTCTCGGTGGTGGTGTGGACGTTGAATTCGCCGGCCGACATCGCGCGGATGATGGACCTCGGTGTCGACGGCATCATCAGCGACCGGCCCGATCTCGTGCGAGAGGAGATGAAAAAGCGCGGCATGGCGCTGCCGGCCGCCACGCCCGTTTCACCCTGAGCGGTCTTCCCGCGCGGCATCGAAGTTAAGATAGCCGCATGCCGCCGGTCACCCGCGCCCTGCTGATCGCCAACATCGCCGTCTTCCTGCTGCAGGCGAATGGCGCGCCGCTGGTCGAGTCGTTCGCGCTCTGGCCGCCGGCCTCGCCCGACTTCGACAGTCCGGGCTTCGCACCCTGGCAACTGGTCACCTACAGCTTCCTGCACGGCGGCCTCACGCACATCGCGTTCAACATGTTCGGTCTCTACATGTTCGGCTCCGAGGCCGAGCGCCTGTTCGGGCCGCGCTTCTACGCGCTTTATTACTTTGCGAGCGTGATCGCCGCAGGCATCACGCACCTCGTGGTGACGTCCATGATCGGCGGGCCGCCGATGCCGGTGGTCGGCGCCTCGGGCGGCGTATACGGACTGCTGCTGGCGTTCGGCGTCTACTTCCCGCATCGCACCGTGGTGCTGCTGATCCCGCCGATCCCGATGAAGGCGCGCACTTTCGTCATCGTGTTCGCGGCGGTGGAACTGGTCTTCGGCGTTACCGGCACGGCCTCGGGCGTGGCGCATTTCGCGCACCTCGGCGGCATGCTCGGCGGCTGGCTGATGATCGTGTGGCGCAGGCGGTCAGGGCCGTCGCGAAGATTCTAGAAAGTCGAACATTAAAACTAAAAGAGTCAATACAGGAGCGGATCCCATGTCAATCGATATACAGGAAATGAAATATTCAAGAGCGGGCCCCGGGACTTTCGGGCGGCGGCTCGCAACGGTGCTTGCCGCGAGCGCGCTTGCGGCAGGCACCGCGTTCGCGCAGGCCTGGCCGTCGAAGCCGGTGCGCTGGATCGTGCCCTTCCCGGCCGGCGGGCCGGCCGACGTGATCGCGCGCGCGGTCGCCCCGAAGCTCGCCGAGCGGCTCGGCCAGCCGGTGCTGGTCGACAACCGCGCCGGCGGCAACAGCAACATCGGCCACGAGGCCGTGGCGCGCGCAGCGCCCGACGGCTACACGATGCTCTACGTGGTGCCGAACATCGTGACCAACCCGTCTCTCTTCAAGAACATGGTGGACCCGCTCAAGGAGCTCGCGCCGCTCGCGCAGATGACGGTGCAGTCGTACGCGCTGGTGGCGAACCCCGGGTTCGCGCCGAAGACCGTGGCGGAGATCATCGCAGCTGCGCGCGCGAAACCCGGCAGCGTCACATGCGCCTCCGGCGGCGGCCTGATGACCTTCGGCTGCGAGTGGCTGCGCACGACCACCAAGACCGAGATCGTGCACGTGCAGTACAAGGGCAACGCGCCGGCGTTGACGGATCTTCTTGGCGGCCAGGTGAACATCCTCTTCGACCTGTACAACACCTCGATGCCGCAGATCCGCGCCGGCAAGATCCGGCCGGTGGCGCTGACCCGCCCGACGCGGGGCCTGCCGCTGCCGGACGTGCCGGTGATGGCCGAGACGCTGCCGGGCTTCGTACTGGTCGGCTGGCACGGCGCGATGCTGCCGGTGGGCGTGCCGCGGCCGGTGGTCGAGAAGCTGAACCACGCGCTCGGCGAGGCGCTCGCGGACCCGGTGGTCGCCAAGCGGATCACCGACGGCTACAGCGAGGTCGCTCACACAACGCCCGAGGCGTTCGGCGAGATCCTGCGCGAGGACTACGCGAAGTACGCGCGCATCGTGAAGGATGCCGGGATCAAGCCCGAGTAGTTCGATGACTTCGACCACGGCCAGCCTGGTGCTGCGCGGCGGGACCGTGCTGACGCTTGCCGGGTCGGGCAACGCCACCGCGGTGGCCGTCGACGGCGAAAGGATCCGCGCCGTCGGCAGCGACGCCGAGATCTCCGGGCTGATCGGCGCCGATACACGGGTGATCGAACTCGCCGGGCGCACGCTGATGCCCGGGCTCACCGACGGGCATGCGCACCTGGACCGCGAAGGCCTCAAAGAGATCCTGCCTTCGGTGTCCGGGTGCCGGTCGATCGAGGCGCTGGTCGAGCGCCTGGCCGCGATTGCCGCGACTACGCCGCCCGGGCAATGGATCGTCACGATGCCGCTCGGCGAGCCGCCGGAATACCTGTTGTCGGAAAAGATGTTCGAGGAAGGCCGGTACCCGGACCGGCACGACCTCGACCGGGCCTCGACGCGCCACCCGATCCTGATCCGTTGCGCGTGGGGCTACTGGCCGTTCCAGTTGCCGCTGGTGTCGGTGGCCAACACGGCCGCGCTCGCACTTGCCGGCATCCGGCGCGGAACCACACCGCCCTCCCCGCTAGTTCAGATCGACGTGGATGCGAGTGGCGAGCCTACCGGCATCGTCCGCGACAACGCCTACCAGCCGATCTCCGAGTTCACGCTGTTCCGCACCGCGCCGCACTTCACGGCCGACGACCGCGTGCGCACGCTCGGCCGTTCGATGCAGCTCTACAACGCGTGCGGCACGACTTCCGTGTTC
This sequence comes from uncultured Bordetella sp., assembly GCA_964599095.1. Classification (GTDB taxonomy): domain Bacteria; phylum Pseudomonadota; class Gammaproteobacteria; order Burkholderiales; family SG8-39; genus SZAS-79. The sequence continues at coordinate 427,011 of CAZREB010000004.1, read as the reverse complement.
GAAGGCCATGGCGTCGCGCCGGAGGTGATCGACGCCTACCGGACGCTGCGCTCGCGCAACCTGCAGACGGTGCGCTCGACGCTCTCGTTCAGCCCGGGCTGGAGCGGCGCCAGCGTGAACGACGTTGCCGGCTGGGTGAAGGAGCATGCCGCGCGGCTGCGTGGCCGCGGCGAAGGCGACGACTGGCTGCGCGTGGCCGGCGTTTACGCCGAACTCGAATCGCAGCCCGACGAGGCGCGCCTGCGCGCGCAATGTGCGCCGCAGACCGGATGGGCCGGCTTCAACTACGACTGCGCGTTGCCCAAAGACAAGCTGCTCGAACTGTTGAAGGCCGCCGCGCGGGAAAAGCTGCGCGTCTGCGCAATCCAGATGCCGATGTTCGATCTCATGGCCCAAGCCGCGAAGGAAGCGCCGATCTCCGACCTGCGCTGGGTCATCGCGCACCCGATCACTGTCAACCGCGAGCAGCTCGCGCGCCTGCGCGACCTCGGCATCGTCGTCACCACGCACACCAACGCCTACATCTGGAAGAAAGCCTCTGCGATCGCGGCTCGCATCGGCAAGGAGAACGAGGAGACGCTTTGCCCCTTGCGCTCGCTGGTCGATGCGGGCGTGCCGGTGTCGCTTGCCACCGACAACGTGCCGATCTCGCTGTGGCCGTGCATCTGGCAGGCTGTCGAGAGGATCGACCGGGATACCGGCAAGGTGATCGCGCCGGGCCAGCGGCTTACGCGCGAGGAAGCGCTCAAGTGCACGACGGTGAACGGGGCCTACTTGTGCATGGAGGAAAAGGAGCGCGGGACGATCGAGGCGGGGAAGCTTGCGGACCTGATCGTGCTCGATGAGAACCCGCTGACGATGGAAGCGGCAGGACTGAAGGATGTGGAGCCGGGGATGACGGTGGTGGGTGGCAGAGTCGTCTGGCAGAAAATCGTGTCAGAGTCGAATCTAGGCGCGAACTGCACCGAAACCCGTCCCGACTAATGGCAGCATTTCGCCCGCAAACCGAATATCCATGCGGGGCTCTTTCGAAATTTGGCAGTATTGGACGTCGCCGGGCGGGCGCCGCCTTATTCGCCGAAATTCGACTCCGACACCATTTATTGGGTCATGTCCCAGGTCACGCCGCCCATGCCGCAGCGGAGCGGCACCGAGGGGACGTAGAAGGCCGTGTCGGCCTTGCGCGTGCCGACCGCGCCCATCGCTACGAACCACGCGAGCAACTCCACCGTCCCGCCGTCCCCCGCGCCGATCATCTTCTCGATCGTGATTTCGCGCAGGACCTTCTGCGGGTCGCCTTCGTTCAGCAGCGCGAGGAAGCCGCGGTCGAAGGCCTCGTCGACGCCGAAATACTTCGGCCCGCCCGGATCGTGCGACAGCCCGCCGGTGGCCATGATCGCGACGCGCTTCTTCTCCGGCCAGGCGCGCACCACGTCGGCGAGCACCTTGCCGAACTCGTAGCAGCGCTGCGGCAAGGGCATCGGCGGCAGCACGCAGTTCATGTGGATCGGCACCAGCGGCACGTTGTGTTCCGGCGTGAGGAAGTGCAGCGGCACCGACCAGTTGTCGTCGAACAGCAGCGAATCGCTGAACGCGAGGTTGAACCCGCGCCTGGCGGACTCGCGCACGATCGTGCGCCCGAGCCCGCTGTTGCCCGCCACTTCGTAGTGCGGCACGTTGACCCAGTCGCGGAACCACTCCGCCGGGCCTTCCCAGCGGTCGGCGATGCCGACGCACCAGTCGGGCACGTTGGTCGGGTGGAAATTCAGCAGGTGGTCGTTGGCGATGCCGACGATCACGTCCGGTTTCGTGGCGGCGAGGCGCTTGCGCATCTCCGCATAGCCGTTGACGATCCCGTCCTGCTCGTGCTTCGGCGCCTTGTCGAGCCAGCCGGTGGCGCCGGGCGCATGCGCCAGCGCGAGGACCGAAACGATCTCGGCCATGTCAGCCCTTCCCCGACAACATTTTGGACGCGTAAAGCTGCGCCGCGGCCGACTCGTTGTGGTTGTAGCCGGTGCCTTTGAAAAGGCGGCTCACCTGCGGCAGGAAATACGGGTGCATCCCGAGCGCCGCAAGCGCCTTGAGGTCGATCTCGCGCAGCGCTTTCTTCTCGGCCTCGGACAAGCCGTAGTCGGCCATCAATCCTTCGAGGTCGTTGGCAAAGCGCTCCACCAGCCTGCGGTCGCGCCTGACTTCGAAGATCAGCCGGTTGGCCGGCAGCGTGCGGTCGGTGTCCATCACACCCATGATGTCCTCCTGTCAGCCGAGGAAGGCGACGCAGTCGATCTCGACGTTGACGCCGGCGCGGTGCGGCGTGCCGCCGATGCAGGTGCGCGTGACTTTCTCGCCCTGCATGAATTCGCGAAAGGTTTCGTTGAACGCCGGGAAGTCGGCCGTGTTGCGCAGGCACACGCGCATGTTGACCACGTTGGCCAGGCTCGCGCCGCCGGCCTGCAGGATCTCGACGAGGTTCGACAGCGTCTGCTTCGTCTGCACCCGGATATCCTCGGACACCACTTTCTTCGTCTGCGGGTCGAGCGGCCCCTGCCCCGAAACGAACAGGAAGTCGCCTGCGCGGATCGCCTGCGCGAGCGGCGACGGCGTGCCGGCGTCGGTGAACCCGGTGACCGGCGCGTTTGCCGACTGCACGAGGATCTTCGGCATGGTCAGACGCTCTCCGGCGCGGGTGCGGGCATCACGTCGCCGCATTTCTTGCAGGTGCGGAATTCCTCGCTGTCGAAGAAGCGCTTGTAGGCGAGCGACACCGGGTCGGCGCGGTAGTCGCTGACGACGAAGGTTTCCTCGTGCAGGAAGTTGTCGCACTTCGCGCAGTACCAGTGGAAGCGGTCGATCTCGCCGGGGCGGCGTTTCCTCTCGACGATCAGCGCATAGGCGTCCGGCGGGAAGCGCGGCGAGTGCGGCACGCCGGCCGGCGTGTGGATCGCCGAGCCTTCCTTGATGACTGCGACCTCCTCCTTGCCCTCGGGCGTGCGGTAGTGCAGCCGCATCTCGCCCTTGATCTGGTACATCAGCTCTTCGCTCGGGTTGATGTGGAACTCGCTGCGGTACTCGCGCCCGCGCGCGACGAAGGCGAGCGACTCCGGCTCCTGCCAGAGCACGTTGACGCGCTTGCCGCTCTCGCCGAGCTTTTTGGCGGTTTCGAAAAGGTCCACGATCGGCATCGGGTCCATGCGCTGTGCTCCATTTGCGAAAGTGTGCGCAGAATCTTACGCGAGTTCGAATATGATCCACAGCACCCGAGTGAAACGGCCCGCCAGACCGAGGCAATGCCCATGACCGCCCACACCCACAAGCACGGCAACCCGATCGACGTCCACGCGCACTGGTATCCCAAGGCGTGGCTCGACCTGGTCGCAAAGCACGGCCCGGCCTACGGCGTCGAATGGAAGGACGTCGAAGGCAAGGGCCCCCAGTTCAAGGTCGGGCACCTGTCCACAGGGCCGGCCGGCCCGCGCTACGTCGACCTCGATGCCCGCCTGCAGGCGATGGACGAGCAAGGGGTCGCGATCCACGCGATGTCGCTCTCGCAACCGATGCACTACTGGGCCGACAGGGACCTGGGCGAGCGCCTGACGATCGTCTTCAACGACGAGCTCGCCCGCGCCTGCACCGCGCACCCGTCCCGCCTGGTGGGACTCGCCACGCTGCCGATGCAGTCGCCGGACATCGCGGTGCGCGAAGTCGGGCGCGCCGCCAAGCTGCCGGGCGTGCGCGGCTTCTACATGGCCACGCGCGTGCTCGACAAGGAACTCTCGGACCCGTCTTTCTTCCCGGTCTACGAGGCGATAGAAGCCACCGGCCTGCCGCTGCTGCTGCACCCGGTGTTCGTGATCGGGCACGAGCGGCTGGAGAAGCATTACCTGACCAACCTGCTCGGCAACCCGTTCGAGTCCGCGATCGCCGCAGCGCACCTGATCTTCGGCGGCGTGCTCGACCGGTTCCCGAAGCTCGACATCGTGCTGCCGCACGCAGGCGGCGCCTTTCCGTGGCTGGTCGGGCGCCTGAACCGCGGCTGGCAGAAGCGGCCGGACATGCAGCGCCTGTGTGCAAGCCCGCTCGAATACCTGCGGCGCTTTCACTACGACACCATCGGCTACTCCGATCCGGTGGTCGAGTACCTCGTCAAGAACGTCGGCGCCGACCGGGTGCTGATGGGCAGCGACTACTGCTTCCCGATCGCCTACGAGCAGCCGGTCGAGGTGGTGGTCAACAACCCGTTGATCGCGCATAGTGACCGGCACGCGATCCTCGAAGGCAATGCACGGCGCCTGCTGAAGCTCTAGCGCGATGAACCAGGACTTCGTCCGCCGCCCCTACTGGTGGGACGAAACGCCGCCGTGGACGCCGCCCTGCGGGCCGCTCCCGGCGCGCTGCGACGTCGTCGTTGTCGGGGGCGGCATCGCGGGCCTCTCCACTGCGCTGGAACTCGCGCGCAACGGCGTCTCGGTCACGGTGCTCGAGGCCGACGAGCTCGGCTTCAACGCGAGCTGCCGCAACTCGGGCGGCGTCAGCATCGCGATCGATGCGACCAAGGCCGCGTTCTGGCACCGGCTGGATGGCGACGGCAAGGCCCCGCCGGCGGCGGAGGTCATCCGCGCCGCGGCCGATTCGCTCGCCCACACCGAGAGGTTCATCGCCGACAACGCGATCGACTGCGAGTACGCCCGCAACGGCCGGCTTTCGTGCGCACCGACGCCCGCCTTCTACGATGTGCTTGCCCGGCGCGCAGACCGGCTGAACAAGCTGACCGATGCCGGCGCCTACATGGTGCCGCGCTCGGAGCAGCGCGCCGAGATCGGGTCGGAGGCGTTTTACGGCACGATGGTCGTGCCCTACTCCGGGCAACTGAACCCGGCCAAATACCATCGCGGCATCGCCGATCGCTGTATTGCCATCGGCGTAGCGATCCATGCGGGCACGCGCGTGCAAACGATCGAGCGCACCGGCGGCGGCTTTCGCGTCTCGACCCCCGCCGGCGTCATCGCGGCCGCGAACGTCGTTACGGCCACCAACGCGCATCCGCAACCGGTAGACAAGCCGCTCAACCGCAACCTCGTGCCGGTGGCGAGCCACATCATCGTGACCGAGCGGCTCGACGATGCGGTGGCCGACAGCGTGCTGCCCAGGAAGCGCAGCGGCGCGGACAATCGCCGCGTGCTCGCCTTCTTCCGCCGCACGCCGGACGGGCGGCGTTTCCTCTACGGCGGCCGCGCCTCGCCGATCGAGCTGTCGGAAACGAAGACGGCGGCGATCCTCTACCGCAACATGGTGCGCCAGTTCCCGCAGCTTGCGGGCGTTCGCATCGGGCACGCGTGGGGCTGCCGCGTGGCGTTCAGCTTCGATGCGCTGCCCCACATGGGCGTCGACAACGGTCTCTTTTACCTGATGGGCTGCAATGGCAACGGCGTGGCGATCATGGGCTACCTCGGCTTCCACCTCGCGCGCAAGATCCTCACCGGGCAGAAGTCCACCTGCGTGTTCGACCAGCCGAACTTCCCGCGGCCGCCGTTGTACGATGGGCGGCCGTGGTTCCTGCCGGTGGTGGCAGGCGCCTACCGTGCGATGGACACCTTTGATCGACTGCGCGACCGGATGCGCACCGGACCCTGATGCAAACCTGGACCATAGGCTCGGCCAGCATTACCCGCATCGAAGAGCAGGTCGGGCCGGTCGGCCTGCCGGTGGACAAGTTCCTGGTCGGGTTCGAGCGCGAAGCCTTCAACCGCCACCTCGACTGGATGGTGCCCGACCATTTCGACCCGGCGCAGGACCGCATGATCTCGAGCATGCATTCGTGGCTGATCCGCACCGGGCGCCACACGATCCTGGTCGACGGCTGCTGCGGCAACCACAAGCAGCGTCCTTGGATGCCGCGCTTTCACATGCTGAACACGCGCTTCCTCGCGAACCTCGGCGAAACCGGCATTGCACCGGAAGACATCGACATCGTGCTCTGCACCCACCTGCATGCCGACCACGTCGGCTGGAACACGCGGCTCGAGAACGGCCGCTGGGTGCCGACCTTTCCGAATGCGAAGTACCTGTTCTCGGACCGCGAAGACGAGCGCTGGAACCCGGCGCGCAACCCGGCCATCGAGCCGGAGCGCCGGATCCTCTACCAGGACAGCGTGCTGCCGGTGGTCGAGGCCGGCCTCGCCACCAAGCTCGCCGGCGCGCACGCAATCGACGACAGCCTGCTGGTCGAGCCCTCGCCCGGCCATACGCCAGGGCACGTGGTGCTGAAGCTCGCCAGCGGCAGCGAGCGCGCGCTATTCTGCGGGGATGTCATCCACCATGGCATCCAGGTTTTCTACCCGGACTGGAACAGCGCATTCTGCGAAGACCCGGGCGAGGCGCGGCGCACCCGGCGCAGCGTGCTGGAATACTGCGCCGGCGAGAATGCGGTGCTTTTCCCGACGCACTTCGGCCAACCCCATGTGGCGGCGATCCGTTCGGGCGGCAACGGGTTTTCGCCCGCGTTCGTGCACCCGGCCGCCTGAGGCCGGCCGCACTCCTCGAATCCGCGCCCGGCTCGCCGCCGCAGCCGGGCTCGTCCTGGCATTGATCTGCGGCCCGGCCGCAGCCGACTGGACGCCGGTGGGCGGCTCGGAGAGGATCTTTGCAGCCTATGCCGACAAGGCCAGCATCAGGCAGGCCGGCGACGGCGTGCAGATGCTCGCGCTCTACGACCTGCTGATGCCGGACCTGTCCGCCGACGGCCACCCGCACGGCTCGACCGTCGCATTGCGCGAATACGACTGCCGGGAGAAGCGCGTCCGGTTGCTCGCCTACGTCGACTACGCCGGCCACATGGGCGAAGGCCGCGTCATCTCGCCGCCCGGCGCCAAAGGCCCGGACCACTGGGACCCGGTGGTGCCGGGCGCCCTCGACGAAACGCTGCTCGCGATCGCCTGCGAAGGGGCCCATCAGCCCAGCGAATAAACCTCGACCTCCGCGCTGCGTCCCTTGACCTTCACCGTCGGCAGCGACGCGAGCTTGAACGGCGCCTCCGGCGGCAATCGCGCCTTGGTGACGCCGCTCACCAGGATCTCGGTGCCGAAGTCCTTGTTGAGCGACTGGATGCGCGATGTGAGGTTTACCGCGTCGCCGACCAGTGCATAAGAGAGCCGCTGCGGGCTGCCGATGTTGCCCGCGATCACGGTGCCGGTGTGGATGCCGATGCCGTGGCGCAGCGCGACCTTGCCTGCCGCGACGCGGCGCGCGTTCCAGGCTTCGAGCCGCGTACGCATGTCGATGGCTGCCCGCACCGCGGCCTGCGGGTGGCCGGGGTCCGCCACCGGCGCACCGAACACCGCCTCGATCTCGTCGCCGATGAACTGCAGCACCAGCCCGCCCTGCGCGCGGATCGCGGCATCCATCTCGGTGAAGTATTCGTTGAGGTCGGCCACCACCTGCGCCGGCGGCGTCGACTCGACCCACGGCGTGAAATCGCGCAGGTCGGCAAACAGGATGGTGACTTCGCGCATGCCGCCTTCGAGCGAGGCGCGGCCGGCGAGGATCTCGTCGCGCACCTCGGGGCTCACGTACTTGCCGAAGGTCTCGCGGATCTGCTCGCGCTCGCGCAGGCCCGCCACCATGCGGTTGAATCCTTCGGCCACCTCGCCGATCTCGTCGTTCGAGACCACTGCGCATTTCACGTCGAGCGAACCGCGCCCGACCTCGGTCATCGCGGACCGGACCTCGCGCAAGGGCCCGGCGACGCTGCCGGCCACGAACCCGGCGAGGCGCACCGAGACGATGCTGCCGCCGACGGCCAGCACCGCAACCACCAGGATCAGGTTGCGGATGATCGCCTCGGCGGTGTCCGGGTCGGCGCCGAGCATCGCGTTGGCGCGCGTTACCGCCGCCACCGACAGCACCGCGATCGGCACCAGGCTCATCAGCAGGAACATCGCCACCATCCGCGCCCGCACGCCCAGGCGCGGGCCCTTCACCGCCGACAGGTCGCCGCCGGGGAACAGGCGCGGCAGCTCGCCGCGCCAGATCCGCTCGACGCTGAAGAACACGATCGCGGCCACGATCGGCCCGGCCACGAAAGCCATGCCGAAGACCTGGCGCACGGCGCGCGGCACGCTGAACTCGCCCGCGATCAACGGCCAGCCCACCCCCCACAGGAGCGACGCGATCGCCCAGCCGGTAAACGACAGCAGCGCAAAGAAATGCGGGACCAGCAATGCGCGGCGCCTGAGCTCGTCGCTCAGGGCGCCGGCCGGGATCGGGCCGGTGATCTCGATCACCGGCCGCCCCCAGCGCGCGCCGAGGAGGCGCCCGGTGACCGCGAGCGCCCCGAACGAGACGACGAAGAACACCGCCACCGCGGGCCCGAACCGCGGCGCGCCCTCGTGCGCCGACGGGTCGAGGAAGTTGAAGTAGGCGAATGCAAGCAACGCACCGGAGAGGTTGCCTGCGATGTTGAGCCGGGTCAGGCGGCTGGCGAGGGGCTTGCCGCTCATGTCGAACCCGGCCGGCCGGGGAGCGTTCTCAATGCGTCAATCGTCCACCATCTCGCGGATCCGCTTGACGAGTTCCGCCGGCGGCGTGCGTTTGGAAATCGCCGCGCGCCCGCCGATCTGGCCGCGCGAGGAGGCGATCTCCGGCGGGGACGCGAGCGCGGTGAGGAACAGCACCGGGATCGAGCGGGTTTCGTCGTCGGCCCAGAGCGCGGCCGAGACGTCGCCGCCGTCCATGTCCGGCATGTCGACGTCGCAGACGATCAGCTCGGGCGCGTGCTGCCTGGCCAGGGCCAGCACGTGATCGGGCGCATTCGTGGTGATGACGTCGTAGGCGCCGCCGAGTTTCGCCTGCAGGAAGTCGAGGACGGCTTCGTCGTCGTCTACGATCAGGATCTTCTTGCGCTCGATCATGGCCTGCCCCCGTCGGAATCGGGCCGGTCCGCCGCCGGCCGGATGCCACTATAGCGAGAACGCGGGCGGACCGCAGTAGATCGGGGATAATCGAACGCCTGTAGGCCGGCCCGGGAGGACCAAGCATGCAACTCGAATTGAAGGGCAGGAACGCCGTCGTCGCCGGCGGTTCGCGCGGCATCGGCCGCTCGATCGCGCTGGCGTTTGCCGAAGCAGGCGCAAACGTGTCGATCTGCGCGCGCGGCGAAGGCGCATTGCGCGCGACCGAAGCCGAGCTGAAGGCCTTCGGCCACAAGGTGCATGCGGCGACGTGCGACCTGGGTGACGGCCCGGCCGTGACCGCCTACGTGCAGTCTGCGGCCAAGGCGCTCGGCGGCATCGACATCCTCGTCAACAACGCGTCCGGCTTCGGCGCCAGCGACGACGAGGCCGGCTGGGCGGCGAGCATCAACGTCGACCTGATGGCCTCGGTGCGCGCCACGCATGCCGCCCTGCCCCACCTCGAAAAGTCGAAGGGCACGATCATCCACATCTCGTCGATCGCCGGACTCGTACCGAGTGCGCGCCAGCCGCCCTACGGTGCGATCAAGGCAGCGCTGATCCACCTGACGTCGACCCAGGCTGCCCAGTGGGCCGCGAAGCACATCCGGGTGAACTGCATCGCGCCCGGCTCGGTGGATTTCCCGGGCGGCCTGTGGGACGAGCGCAAGACCTCGAATCCGCGGCTTTACAACGCAGTGCTCGGCAGCATCCAGTTCGGGCGCCTCGGCAGGCCGGAAGAGATCGCCAACGTGGCGCTCTTCCTCGCCAGCGACGCCGCGAGCTGGATCACCGGGCAGACGATCGCGGTCGACGGCGGCCAGATGCTGGGCCGGGGATAAATGGTGTCGGAGTCGATTTTTACGCCCGGAAGAAGATCTTCATGCGCACACAGGTAGCCATCATCGGATCCGGGCCCGCGGGCCTGCTGCTCGGCCAGTTGCTGCTGAAAGCCGGCATCGACGCGATCATCATCGAGCAAAGAAGCAAGTCCTATGTCCTCGAGCGCATCCGCGCCGGCGTGCTCGAGCAGGGCACGGTCGACATGCTCGATCGCCTCGGCGCAAGCAAACGCCTGCACGCCGAGGGCCTGGTCCACGAAGGCGTGCAGCTGGGCTTCGGCGCAGGCCGCCAGCGGATCGACCTCAAGGGCCTGACCGGCCGCAACGTGGTGGTCTATGGCCAGACCGAGGTCACGCGCGACCTGATGGACGCGCGCGAGGCGGCAGGCGCCGTGACCGTCTACGAGGCCGAAAACGTCAGCGTGCACGACTTCGATTCGGCGAGGCCGCGCGTGCGCTACCGGAAGGACGGCTCGACGCACGAGGTCGAATGCGATTTCATCGCCGGCTGCGACGGCTTCCACGGTGTCTGCCGGCAAAGCGTTCCGCCCTCGGCAATCCAGACTTTCGAGCGGGTGTACCCCTTCGGCTGGCTGGGCGTGCTGTCCGACACCCGGCCGGTGTCCGACGAGCTGATCTACGTCTGCCACGAACGCGGGTTCGCCCTGTGCAGCATGCGCAGCCCGACGCGCAGCCGCTATTACATCCAGTGCTCGCTCGCCGAGCGAGTGGAGGAGTGGCCCGACGAGCGATTCTGGGACGAGTTGCGCCGCCGGCTCGACGCAGACGCGGTGCGCGACCTGATCACCGGCCCGTCGATCGAAAAGAGCATCGCGCCGCTGCGCAGCTTCGTCGCCGAGCCGATGCGCTACGGGCGCCTGTTCCTCGCAGGCGACGCGGCTCACATCGTGCCGCCTACCGGCGCGAAGGGCCTCAACCTCGCGGTGAGCGACGTGCACTACCTGTCCGAGGGACTGATCGCGCATTACAAGGGCAGCGCGGCCGAACTCGATGCCTATTCGGAGCGCGCCCTTGCGCGGATCTGGAAGGCCGAGCGCTTCTCGTGGTGGATGACGATGCTGCTGCACCGGCTGCCCGACGACGGCCCGTTCGGCCAGAAGATCCAGCAGGCCGAGCTGGGCTACCTCGCCGGTTCGCGCGCCGCGCAGACTGCGATGGCCGAGAACTACGTCGGCCTGCCGTACTGAGGAGCGAACCAGTGCCGGTGCAGGCCCGCCCGGGTGCTGCGTCTTGGGTATCATGGGCCCAGCCCGGCCGTGCCTTTCCCAATGAGCCGGCGTCCAAGGAGACACGAATGAGGAACCGTTTGCTCGCCGCAGTACTTCCCGCAATGCTCGCCGCCTTCGCGCTCGCCCTGCCCGGTGCCGCCACCGCGCAGGCTTTCCCGTCCAAGCCGGTCACCATCGTGCTGTCGTACGCGGCAGGCGGCCCCACCGATTTCCTCGCCCGCACGCTGGGAGAAAAGGTTGCGGCACGCCTCGGCCAGTCGGTGCTGGTCGACCCCAAGCCGGGCGCGAACGAACGCGTGGCCACCGAATACCTGCTGCGCCAGCCGGCCGACGGCTACACCACGGTGCTCGTGGCGCTCCCGCACGCGACCAACCCGGCGGTCTTTTCTTCGCTGCCGTACGACTCGGTCAAGGAGTTCGTCGGGCTGATCCACCTCGTCAACATCCCGGTGATCCTGACCGTCAAGGCCGACTCGCCGATCAAGAACTTCGCCGACTTCGTCGCCTTCGCCAAGGCGAAGCCGGGCGAGGCGATGTTCGGCTCGCCGGGCGCCGCCACCAGTTCGCACCTGACGGTCGAACTGCTGGGCACCCTGACGGGCGCCACGTTCACGCACATCCCCTACAAGGGCGACGCGCCCGCAATGACCGAGCTGATGGGCGGGCGCATCGTCGCCAGCGTCAATTCGCTGCCCGGCGCACTCGGCCAGATCCGCGGCGGCCGGGTGCGCAGCATCGGCATCTCGAGCGCGCAGCGGGTGCCGGTGCTGCCGGACGTGCCGACGTTTGCCGAGCAGGGCTTCCCGGATGCGGTGACCGCCACCTGGTTCGGGCTGATCATCCGCTCGAGCACGCCTAAGGACGTGATCGCGAAACTGAACACCGAATTCAACGCGGCGCTCGCCCTGCCCGACGTGAAGGAGAAGCTCAACGACCGCGGCATGACGACGGTGGGCGGCTCCTCGGAGAGTTTCACCGCGTTCATCCGCAGCGAGACCGCGCGCTGGAGCAAGGTGGTCAAGGCGCGCGGGATCAAGATCGAGTAACCGCTTGTCCGTCCCGCCGCCCAGGCCCCGGGTTCAGCGCGCACGCGTCGTCATCCGCGACACGCTCGTTTCGGCACGCGACCTCGCGATCACGGTGGGGCCGTTCGTGCTGGTGGCCCTGCTGCTGCTGGCCGGCGCCTATTTCGTGCTCCAGCCGAACCCGCCGCGGCGGGTGGTCCTCGTGACCGGCCCGGAGCAAAGCGACTACGACGAGTTCGGCAAGCGCTACGCGGCCATCCTCAGGCGGCACCGCATCGAAGTGGTCCTCCGGCCGACCGAAGGCTCATCGGCCAACCGGCGCCTGTTGCGCGACCCGAAGGAGCAGGTCGACTTCGGCTTCGTGCGCGGCGGTTCGAGCGAGGCGATCCGCAAGGAGGACGAGAAAGGCGAAGCGCTGCCGCTGGTGGCGCTGGGCAGCCTGTTCCTCGAGCCGGTCTGGCTCTTCTACCGGGCCGAAGCGGCCGCGAAGCTGCCCGGCAGGAAGCTGGAGCGCCTCGACCAGATCCGCGGCTGGCGGGTCAATGCGGGCAGCCGGGGCGCCGGGTCGTCCAACCTGTTCGTCAAGCTCCTGCGGGCCAACGACCTCGAGCGCGAAGACGTCACGCTCAACCGGCTCGACCCGACGCACGCGGCGATCGCGCTCTTCAACAAGGAGATCGACGCGATGGTGCTGGTCTCGGCGCCCGAATCGCCGATCCTGCAGATGCTCCTGCGCACGCCGGGCATCGAATTGTTCGAGTTCAACCAGGCGCAGGCCTATGCGCGCAAGTTCGGGTACCTGAGCGCGCTCACCCTGCCGCGCGGCGTGGCCGACCTGTCGCACGACGTGCCGCCGCGCGACATCCAGCTGGTGGGGCCGACCTCCATGCTGGTCGCGCGCGAGAATACGCACCCGGCGCTGGTCCAGCTCTTCGTGCAGGCGGCGCACGACATCCACGCGGAGCCGGGCTGGTTCGCGCGCGCCGGCCAGTTCCCGTCCAGGGAGGACATCGAGTTCCCGCTCGCGCCCGAGGCGGAACGCTATTTCAAGAACGGCCCGCCGCTGATGCAGCGTTACCTGCCGTTCTGGCTCGCGAACCTGGTCGACAGGATGTGGGTGGCGCTTTTTTCCATCATCGCGATCCTGATCCCGGCGGCACGCCTGGTCCCGCCGATCTACAACTTCCGGATCCGGTCGCGGATCTTCCGCTGGTACCGGCACCTGCGCCAGATCGAGGGCGCGATCTCCGCGGGCAGCAAGCCGGCGGCGGACCTGGTCGACGAGCTGGACAAGCTCGACGCAAAGGCCGAGGGCATCGCGGTGCCGCTCTCCTACACCGACGAGCTGTATGCGCTGAGAAGCAACATCGCGCTGGTGCGCGAACGGCTGGTCGACGCCAACAGGCCGCAGTGACGAAGACCGCTTACGTCACCGGCAGCAACGGCTTTCTCGGGCTCAACCTGTGCGAGGCGCTGGTCCGGCAGGGTTGGCGGGTGCTGGCGCTGCATCGCGCGAGTTCCGACATCACTTACCTGAAGCGCCTCGCGGTGGAGCGGGTCGAGGGCGACATCAACGATCCGCCATCGCTCGTGCGCACGCTGCCGCGCGAAGTCGATGCGGTGTTCCACGTGGCCGGCAGCACCGCCCTCTGGTCGAAGCTCGACGCCGGGCAGGACCGGATCAATATCGAGGGCACGCGCAACATGGTCGAGGCCGCGCTCGCGGCCGGCGCGAAGCGGTTCGTGCATACCTCGAGCATCTCGGCCTGGGGCATGTGCACAGGCACGATCGACGAAACCACGCCGCAGCTGGGTGCGTCCTCGCCGGTCAACTACCAGCGTTCCAAGCTCGCGGCCGAAGGCGAGGTGCGCAAGGGCATCGCGCGCGGGCTGCAGGCGGTGATCGTCAACCCGGCGGGCATCATCGGACCCTACGACACCGCCGGGTACGCGCGGCTGTTCCGCATGGTGCACACCGGCAGGCTGCCGGGCGTGCCGCCGGGATCGCTTTCGTTCTGCGACGTGCGCGAAGTGGCGAAAGCCCACATCGCCGCTGCAGAGCGCGGCCGGGTCGGCGAGCTCTACCTGCTCGGCGGCGCGAACGCGAGCCTGCTCGAGCTCGTCAGGATCATCGGCGGGCTCGACGGCCGGAAGGTCCCGGTGCGCGCCTCGCCCGCGTGGCTGCTGAAGGTGCTGGCCGAGGCCGGCGAGGCGCTCGCCCTCTTCACCGGAAAACAGCCTGCGCTCACGCGCGAAGCGGCTGCGATGGCCACGCGCTCGATGTTCTGCGATTGCTCGAAGGCGGTGCGCGAGCTGGGCTTCGAACGGGTGCCGCTGGAGAAGATGGCTGCCGACTGCCATGGCTGGATGAAGGCCGAAGGCAAGTTCGACGCGCCGTAAGCCCAACCGCCCGTCGGCCTGCCCCCGGCCGGCCGGATCGGACGGGATGGGATAATTGGCCATGTTGCGCACCATCGTCGTACTCATCGCGGGCGCGATTGCCTGCTTCGCGCCTTCGACACGGGGCGCCGATGCGCCAGATCAGGGCGTCCCGGACACGATCGGGCAGCGCCTGCTGGCCTGCGCCGCCTGTCACGGCAGGAAAGGCGAAGGCCTCAAGGTAAACGAGTTCTATCCGCGCATCGCAGGCAAGCCCGCGGGATACCTCTACAACCAGCTGGTGAATTTCCGCGACCGCCGCAGGCAGTCGCCGGTCATGAACCACATGGTCGCGTATCTGTCGGACGCCTACCTGCGCGAGATCGCGGAATACTACGCAAGGCTCGCCCCCGCCTATCCGCCGGCCGTTCCTTCGCCGCCCGGGCCGGTGCTCGCACGCGGCGAGGCGCTGATGACCAGGGGCGATGCCGCAAGGAAGATCCCGGCGTGCATCGAGTGCCACGGCAAGGCGCTCACCGGCATGAACCCGGCGATCCCGGGGCTGATCGGGCTGGACGCGCAATACATCGCCGCGCAAATGGGCGCGTGGAGAAACAAGACAAGGCGCGCGCAAGCGCCCGACTGCATGGCGGACATCGCCTCGCTCCTCGTGCCGGGCGACATCTCTGCGATCGCGGCCTGGCTTGCGGTGCAATCGCCAACCAGGGAGTCGTCGGCCCCGTTGCCGGCCGGGTCGCTCAAGCTGCCGGTGGACTGCGGAGGCATCGATGCGCGGTAAGCGGTCGATCGCGCTCTTCGCGGTCGTCGCCGCCGCGTTCGCCGCGGTGCATGCCTTGCGGCCTTCGCCGCCGGCCTCGCTCTCGCCGACCCCGGATGCGGCCACCGGCCAGTTGATCGCGCGCGGCCAGTACCTGGTCCGGGCCGGCAACTGCGTCTCCTGCCATACGGTGCCGGGCGGCCAGCCCTTCGCGGGCGGTCGCGCGATCCCGACGCCTTTCGGGACGCTTTACAGCTCGAACATAACGCCGGACGCGCACGCCGGCCTGGGCCGGTGGACCGCCGGCGACTTCTGGCGCGCGCTGCACGAAGGCAAGTCGCGCGACGGCTCGCTGCTCTACCCCGCGTTCCCGTACACGAACTACACGAAGGTCACGCGCGAGGATGCGGACGCGATGTACGCCTACCTGCGCACGATCGCGCCGGCGGCACAGAAGCCGAAGCCGCACGACATGCGCTTTCCCTACGACAACCGCAGCCTGCTGGGCGCCTGGCGCGCACTGTATTTCAAGGAAGGCACCTGGGCCGATGACCCGAAGCAATCGGCGCAATGGAACCGCGGCGCCTACCTCGTCGAAGGGCTGGGCCACTGCAACGCCTGCCATTCGACGCGCAATGCATGGGGCGCAGTAAAGGACGACCCGTCGGCCGGCGGCGGATTGATCCCGATGCTCAACTGGTATGCGCCGTCGCTCGCCTCCGGCCGCGAGACCGGATTGGGCGCCTGGCCGGTCGAGGAGATCGTCGCGCTGCTGCGCACCGGGGTATCGCATCGCGGCGCGGTGTTCGGCCCGATGTCCGAGGTGGTGCGCGACAGCCTGCAGTACCTCACGACCGAAGACGTGACCGCGATGGCGGTCTACCTGAAATCGCAGCGCGCCGAAGAGGCCGCGGACGAGGCCGGCGGCATGCGCGTCACCGCCGAGCAGCAGGCGGCGATGCAGGCGCAAGGTGCGCGCATCTACAAGGACCAGTGCGCCGGCTGCCACCGGCCCGACGGCAGGGGCTTACCGCGCGCCTACCCGCCCTTCGCGGGCAACGAGGCGATCCTGATGCGCAACCCGGTCAATGCGATCCGCATCACGCTGAACGGCGGCTTCCCGCCGAGCACTGCCGGCAATCCGCGCCCCTACGGCATGCCGCCCTTCGCGCACCTGCTGAGCGACGAAGAGGTCGCCGCGGTCGTGACCCACATCCGCGGCGCCTGGGGCAACCGGGCCGCACCGGTTTCGCCGGCCGAAGTCGCCGGCGCGCGCGGCGTGCCGCTCGAATAGCCGGCGCGATGATCCGGAGCCTCTTCAGGACGGCCTTCCAGTGGGCCGTCGCACTGGTCATCCTGTTCGAGGAATGGGGCTGGGAGCCGCTCGGGCGCCTGGTCGCGAGGCTTGCGCGCCTGCCGTTCGTCGCCGCGCTCGAACGACGGATCGGGTCGCTCCCGCCCTACGGCGCGCTGGCTGTCTACGCGGTGCCCTTCTTCGCCCTGCTGCCGGTGAAGCTCTTTGCGCTCTGGCTGATCGCACAAGGCCACGCGCTCTACGGCGTGTTGTTCATCGCGGCGGCCAAGCTGGCCGGGACGGCCGCGCTGGCGCGCCTCTTTGCGCTCACGCAGCCCGCGCTGATGCGCCTCGAGTGGTTCGCGCGCCTCTACGCGCGGTGGACCGCATGGAAGGAGGTCGTGATCGCGCAGGTGCGCGCCTCTGCCGCATGGCGCGCGATCTACGCGGCCAAGGCGGCCGCCCGGGCGCTCGCGGCACGGATAAAGTCGAACTTTATGTCATGAAGATCCAATGACTGTGCGGATCTCCTGACATTCAAGTTTCCATTTCAAGAAAACCTCATTGCCGCGGCCCGATCCACGCGCACGGCGCTCCCTTAGCGATCTTTCATGTAGTAATGCCTGGTCTGCACCAGTCCCCCAGGCGCGAACTTGCGCACCAGCGAGCGCAACGCCGCGTCGGCGCGCAGCACCAGGTCGCGCACCGGCATCCCTGGGCGTCCCCGGAACGAAGTCACGTGGAAGTAATCCTCACCCTCGGGCGAGAGGGCGGAGAAGTAGTAGTTGGAAACGCAGGTCCGGTTGCGATCCGCCGTCACCCGGCTGACCGAGTGCCACGAGGCGCGGTTCGTCCGGATCACGAGGAGGCGGTTGTACCGGCTGTGGATCGTGAGCGGACTGCCCCGCGTGCCGTCGGGCCAGAGCTCGAGGTTGCCGCCGTTCGCGAGGTCCCAGTCCGGCGAGGTGTAGTAGAGCAGGTTCAGGACGCGATACCGGCGCCGCTCCATGTCGTGCGAGTTGTCGATGTGCGGGTGCAGGAAATGGCCCGGTCCCATCAGGCTGATCCCGCTGGCATAGAGCTTGTCGTCCGGCTCCACCTGGGCCAGCCCGGTGGCCCTTTGGATCGCGCCGACGACGCGGCGATCGTGGAAGGCATGGATTGCATCGTCGAGCAGGGGCGCGCACCGGTCCATCTGCGATGTCACGTACTTGCGTTCGCGGATGCTCCTCCGGAGCATCATCGAGGACGGGTCCGGGAAGCTTCGGTAGATGTCGAGGGCGAGCTGATCGGGCAGCAGGTCGTCGATCACGAAGTAGCCGCGGTCGGCGAACTGCGCTGCGATTCCCGCGGCGGCGGCCCCGATCCGCGCGGCAATCAGGGCCGCGATTTCCTCTCTGGCGCGCATGGACGCGGGTTGGACTGCCATCGTGAGTTCGATTCTCAGTGCGGTCCTGGATCACCGGCCTTGGCCGACTTGGTTCCCAACTGCAGGCTGAAGTATACGGCGAGCACTACGACGCCCGCCGAGGCGATCGCCAGCAGCGGCCGCGTGCCGATGCCGTCGACGAAGAAGCTGCCGGCCAGCACGCCCATCGAAGATCCGCCGAACAACCCGAACGCGAAGAGCGACACCGCCGAGCCGCGCGCATCCGGTGCCATCTGCGTGGCGTTCGTCTGCAGCGTGTTGTGGAAACTGTAAAAGCCCGCGCCGGCAAGGAACAGGCCGGCCATGGCGACCGCGGCGCCGGGCGCAAAGCCGATCAGGGCCAGGCCCGCCGCCATGCTCGCCCCGCCCAGACGGGCGATGCCACGCTCGCCCAGCCGCGGGACCAGCAGCCCGGCGGTCAGCGCGTAACTCAGGCCGCCGGCCGCGAACAGGATGACGAGCGTACCGCTCGCGCCGACGCTGAGGCCGAGCTCCTTGTGAAGGTGCAGGGGCACGAATGCGAGCGACCCGTACATCAGGAGGCCTTCGGCGAGCACAGCACCGAATACGACCCGCACCCACGGGCGTCGAAGCAGCCCGAAGACGCCGAGCACGTCGGCGGCGAAACTGCGCTGCACCGCCGGTGGGACCTGCCGTGCAAGCGCATTGCGCCGCAGTTCGTCCCACAGGCCGAGCGCCGCGGCGAGCATTGCGATGCCGAGCACGAGGAACACCGAGCGCCATCCGAAGCGCTCGGCCAACAGGCCGGCCGCCGCCGACCCGCCGCCGACCCCAAGCAGCTGGCCGATCATGAATTTCGCGAGCACGCGTTGCCGGTACTCGTAGGCCACGACGTCGCCGATCCACGCCAATGCCAGCGTAATGATGCCGCCGACCACCGCGCCCGAGGCGAGGCGCACCGCCGCAAGCAACTCGAGCGTCGGGACGAGGATGCAGGCGAACATCGTCGCGCTCGACACCAGCGTATAGGCGAGCGCCAGCCGGTACTTGCCGACCCGGTCACCGATGGGGCCGTGGAAGAACTGCAGCATCCCGTAGGACAGGAAGAAGGCGGTCGCGGCCACCGACGCGCCGCCGGGCGTGGTGCCGAATTCTTCCGCGAGCGGGACCAGCAGCGGGTCGATCGAGCGCGTCGCGGCCGCAGAAGTGAATGCGGCAAACGCGAGAAGGAAGACGGCGCGTGCCGGAAGGCCCTGGGTCATGCGCCAAGGTAACACCCGCCGCGTACCGGGCCCGCCCCCGGCAGCCCGGGGCCGCCCCCTGTTTCGCACCGGCGCGGCAATGGCTTACACTCGCGGCATCGAATTCGACGTCGACTCCCCGATTGGCGTACGGCACGACTCTGAGGTTGATCGCAAGGCTCGCGCGGCGCAGCCCCGCCGCCGCTTCCCCCTCGGTGCTGCCGTCGCTATTCAGGCGCCTGGGCCACGCCCGCGAACAAACCGAAGCACTGGCGATGGAAGACCTCATCTGGTCGGCCTGGATGGCGCACCCGAACGAGCAGGCCGAAGAAGTCCTCGACCGCGCCACCGGTGACATCGCCGCGCGCCGTTACGACATCGCGGAAACCCGGCTGGTGAGGCTGATCCGCGCCTGCCCGGCATTCGCCGAGGCCTGGCACAAGCTGGGCACGCTGCACTACCTGCGCGGCGCGGACGACGAGAGCGTCGCGAGCCTGCACCGTGCACTGGAGATCGAGCCGAGGCATTTCGCTGCGCTGGCGTCGGTCGGCGAGATCCTCCTCGCGCGCGGCGACAAGGAAGGCGCGGCGCTCGCGTTCCACTCGGCGCTGCGGCTGCATCCGCACCTCGCCTCGGTCCGCGAGCGGCTCGCGGCGAGCCGGGCCTAGCTTTGGCTTGGTCGCCGACCGGCCGCAAATCCTGCGGCCTGCGCCGCCTCCTCCACGCCGGCTTCGCGTTCGCACTGCTCATGTCCGTCGCCTGGGCACCGGCCCACGCCACGCGCACTGCCGCTTCCCAGCTTGCCCGCGAGGCGAAGGACATCCTCGACGCCCACTACGGCCTGCCGGACAGCCTTGCGCAGGCGGCCCGGATCCTCAAGCGTGCGCTGGCTGAAGACGAAACCAGCGCTGACGTCTGGCTGCAGATGGCCAGGCTGGCGATCAAGGGCGGCCACGTGGCGGAAACCCGCTTTCGCGCCGGGACGCTCGAAGCCTACGGCGAGTTGCTCGACCGCGCGCTGGCCCTCGACCCGAAGAACACCAAGGCCCACATCCTCAAGGCGGAGTACTTCAGCTTGCGCGGGGACTTCGCCGCGGAGTGGAACGAGCTCGAGCTGGCCAGGCACCTGGGTACCAGTGATTCCTGGCTGCTGGTCGGATACGGACGCCACTACGCCAACGTGCGCGATTACCCGAAGGCGATCGCCCGATACGAGCAGGTGCGCGCGCGAGGACGCGGCACCACTCTCGAACAGCGCAACGCGCTCGTCGCGGCGCTCGGCGGCCTTGCCGAGTTCGCCTCGTCGGCCCGCGACAAGACCGCGCTGCGGTCGATAGTGGCGGAAACCCGCAAGGCCCGCGACCCGCGCGACGCCTGGGCGATCGGCAACCTGGCCCACTCGATGTTCGGCGGCGGCCTGCTGGACGAGTCGATCAGCCTCGGGCGTGAAGCACTCAGGACGATGGATTACCCGGCCGCGCGCCTGACGCTGGCGTGCGCCCTCTACGGCAAGGCGGCGCAGGCGGAGATGAAAGGCGACCGGGCTGCGTCGGGGAAACTCGCAGGTGAAGCCAAGGCCCTCGGATTCGACCGCGGGCTGCTGGTGCAGCGCTTCGAGGAACTGGGCACCGTCTACGCGAACCTGATGCCGGCTTTGAAGCGGCTGATCGACTAGCCGCATTCAAGGGTCGAACCACGGGGCGAACCTCTCTCGCCAGCCAGCCGGCGATAGGCTAACCTTCGATTCCCCTTTTTCACCGGCAAAGCGCCGCCGACATGCCCAGGATCACCGCCTCCCCCGCCCTCTCGCGCCTGCGCGTCCTCGACCTCACCCGGGTGCGCGCCGGCCCCACCTGCGTGAAGCAGTTCGCCGACTTCGGCGCCGACGTCATCAAGATCGAGAACACCGAGCCCGAGGACATGGGCGGCGCGCGCGACGGCCCCGATTTCCAGAACCTGCACCGGAACAAGCGTTCCATCACGCTGAACCTGAAGGCGCCCGAGGGCAAGGCGATCTTCATGAAGCTGGTCGAGACCGCCGACGTGGTGGTCGAGAACTACCGGCCCGACGTGAAGTTCCGCCTCGGCATCGACTACGAGTCGTTGAAGAAGGTCAACAAACGCGTCATTCTCGCGAGCATCTCAGGTTTCGGGCAGGACGGCCCGTATGCGAAGCGCCCGGGCTTCGACCAGATTGCGCAGGGCCTGTCGGGGATCATGTCGGTCACCGGCGCGCCGGGCAAAGGCCCGATGCGCGTCGGCGCGGCGGTGTGCGACGTCACCGGCGGCCTGATGGCGGCCCTCGGCATCATGACGGCGCTGCTGGAGCGCGAGACTTCGGGCGAAGGCCAGTGGGTGCAGTCGAACCTGCTGCATGCGGGTATCCAGCAGCTCGACTTCCAGGCCGCGCGCTACACGATGTCGAAGGAGGTCGCCGAGCAGGTCGGCAACGACCACCCGACCAGCGTGCCGACTTCTGCCTACACGACCAAGGACGGCTACATCAACGTCGCGGCCGCCGGCAAGGCGATCTGGACGCGGCTGTGCGAGGCGGTGAACCGGCCCGACCTGCTCGAGAACCCGCTCTACAGGGATGCGCCCAGCCGCGCGCAGAACCGCAAGCCGCTGAACGACGAACTCGACAGGATCCTGTCGACGAAGACCAGCGTCGAGTGGGTGGACATCCTGAACGACGCCGGCGTGCCGTGCGGCCCGATCTACACGATGGACCAGGTGTTCGCCGACCCGCAGGTGAAGCACCTTGGCATCGCGGAGCCGGTCCGGCATCCGAAGCTGGGCGAGATCCACCTGCTTGCGCAGGCGGTGAAGCTCTCGCGCACGCCGGGAAAGATCAGGACCGCCTCGCCCGAGCGCGGCCAGCACCGCGAGGAAGTCCTCGCCGAGGCCGGCTACAGCGCGGCCGAAATCGAACAATTCAAGTCGAAAGGAATCATCTGATGGCCGAGCTGATCACCAGGCGCGAAGGCGCGGTTGCCACCGTGCTGTTTTCGAACCTGCCCAAAATGAACGCGATGACCTTCGACATGTGGACCGCGGTGCCGAAAGCGCTCGCCGAGCTCGACGCCGACCCCTCGGTGCGCGTGATCGTCGTGGCCGGCGACGGCGACAAGGCGTTCATCTCCGGCGCCGACATCTCGCAGTTCGAGAAGCTGCGCGGCACAGCCGATGCGCAGGCCGCGTACAACAAGGCGGTCGAGGCCGCCTACCTCGCGCCTATCGTCTGTTCCAAGCCGGTGGTCGCCAAGCTGCGCGGCATCTGCATCGGCGGCGGCCTGGGCTTCGCTGCCGCCTGCGACATCCGCATCGCGTCGGACAACACGATCTTCCGCATGCCGGCCGCGCGCCTGGGCCTGGGCTACAACCCCAACGGCGTGAAGCGTTTCATGAACGTGATCGGCGCGGCCAACACGCTCGACATCTTCGTGTCGGCGCGCAAGTTCGACGCGAAGGAGGCGCAGCGCATGGGGTTCGTGAGCCAGGTCCACCCGGTCGCGGAGCTGGATGCGAAAGTGGCCGAGTACGTGAAGATGATCGCCGAAAATGCGCCGCTCACGGTGGCCGCGGCGAAGTTCGCGGTGGTGCAGGGGCTCAAGGACGCGGCCGACCGGGACATGGCCACCGCAATGAAGAT
Source organism: uncultured Bordetella sp. (assembly GCA_964599095.1). Lineage (GTDB taxonomy): Bacteria > Pseudomonadota > Gammaproteobacteria > Burkholderiales > SG8-39 > SZAS-79. The sequence continues at coordinate 404,215 of CAZREB010000004.1, read as the reverse complement.
GGTGCAGACCTGCTTTTCAAGCGAAGACCACAAGGAAGGCCGCAAGGCTTTCATGGAAAAGCGCACGCCGGTTTTCGTCGGCAGGTAAGGCAAGGCGCCGAAGAGCGCCCAACTCAGGGAGGCAGTCATGGCGTCACGCATCACCGGGTTGCTGGTTGCGCTCGTGCTTTCGGCGAGCGCCGCAGCGCAGTCGTTCCCGTCCAAGCCGGTCCGGATCGTCACCGGCTACCCGCCAGGCGGCTCGGCGGACTTCCTCACGCGGCTGCTGGCCGAGGAGATGACGAAAAACCTCGGCGTCGCGGTCGTGGCCGAGAACCGGCCGGGCGCAGGCGCGACCATCGCCTCCGAGCTGGTCGCGCACTCGCCGGCCGACGGTTACACGATCTTCAATTCGACGCACCACGCGATCAACAAGGCGCTCTACAAGAAGCTCGCGTACGACCCGGACAAGGATTTCGCCGCGATCACGCGCGTGGCCACCGGGCCGCTGGTGCTCTGCGTGAAGAACGCTTCGCCCATCAAGAGCGTGCGCGAGCTGATCGCGTTCGCCAAGGCGAACCCGGGCAAGCTCTTCAACGCCAACTCGGGCAACGGCTCGTCGCCCCACCTGGCCGGCGTCGACTTCATGTCCACCGCCGGCGTGAAGTTCACCACGGTACAGTTCAAGGGCGGCGGCCCCGCGGCGCAGTCGATCATCGCCGGGGACACCGACGTGATGTTCGCCACGCCCCCCACCGTGATGGGTTTCATCCGCGGCGGGCGCATGCGCGCGCTCGCGATCACGTCGAAGGATGCCTCGCCGGCGATCCCCGGCCTGCCCGGCGCGGCCGAAGCCGGGTTGCCGGGCTACGACCACACGTTCTCGTTCGGCCTTTACGCGCCTGCGGGCACGCCGGCGGCCGTGATCAAGCGACTGCATGAAGCCGCCGCCAAGGCGCTCGGGCGCGCCGACGTGAAGGAGAAGATCGCCTTCCAGGGCATGGACTCGACGCCTTCGGCATCGCCCGAGGCCTTCGAGGCCGAACTCAAGGCCGAGGGCCCGAAATGGGAGCGGCTCGTGCACGACTCGGGCGCGCGCGTCGAATAGGACCTATCGCATCGAACAACCAGGGAGCAAGCAATGGCAACCAAAGTGGCAATCGTTACTGGCGCCGGCACCGGCATAGGCAAGTCTGCGGCCCTCGCGCTGCTGAAGGACGGGTACAACGTGGCCCTCGTCGGCCGCAGGAAGGAACTGCTGGAGAAAACGGCCGCCGACTCCGGCGCGGCCGACCGCACGCTGTGCCTGCCCACGGATCTGGCCAGGCCGGAGAACATCCCGCCGGTGTTTGCCGCGACGAAATCCAAGTGGGGGCGCCTCGATGTGCTCTTCAACAACGCCGGCATGGGCGCGCCCGCGATCCCGATGGAAGACCTCACGCTCGAGCAATGGCAGAACGTGGTCAACATCAACCTCACCGCGATGTTCCTCTGCACGCAGGAAGCGATCCGCATCATGAAGGCGCAGTCGCCGATGGGCGGGCGCATCATCAACAACGGCTCGATCTCGGCGCATGCGCCGCGGCCCTACTCCTCGCCCTATACCGCTACCAAGCACGCGGTGACCGGGCTGACCAAGTCGACCTCGCTCGACTGCCGCAAGTACGACATCGCCTGCAGCCAGATCGACATCGGCAACGCGGCCACCGAGATGACCGAGCGCATGAAGAACGGCGTGTCCCAGGCCAACGGCACCACGATGGTCGAGCCGCGCATGGACGTGGCCCACGTCGGCAGCGCGGTCGCCTACATGGCCGCCCTGCCGCTGGACGCCAACGTGCAGTTCATGACCATCATGGCCACCAAGATGCCCTTCGTCGGGCGCGGATAGTAATCAGGGACAGACCACGTTTTCCCGCCCCGCGAAAGCGTGGACTGTTCCTCGACAGAAAACGTGGTCTGTCCCCGATTTGCGCATTGTCCTCGACACCAATGTCGTGCTCGACCTGGTCGTTTTCCGCGACCCGGGGGTCGGCGCGCTGCGCGCGGCGATCGAAGCGGCACGGGTGAAGCCGCTGGCGAGCCGCGCGAGCCTCGATGAGCTGCGCCGCGTGCTTGCCTACCCGGCTTTCGAGCTCGACCCGTCGGGCCAGGACGCAGCCTTCGGGTGGTACGAGTCGCTGACCGAGTTCGTCGAGGCGCCGCCTGCGCTTCCATTCATGCCCCGCTGCCGCGATGCGGACGACCAGAAATTCCTCAACCTTGCATGGACCGCTGACGCTACGCATCTGGTCACGAAGGACAAGGCTCTGCTGGAGCTCGCACCGCGCGTGGCAAGGCTCGGGAAGTTCTCGATCACTTCGCTGGCGGACCTGCGATTGGCAACGGCGTAGGATCTGCACCCGTTATACCTGAAGTGCAACTACCTTAGGTATAGTCACCGCGGTGCAACGCTACGACGCCATCCTCTTCGACCTCCTCACTGCGCTGATCGACTCCTGGTCGCTCTGGAATCGCATCGCTGGCAGCGAAGACGCCGGCCGCAAGTGGCGAGCGGAATACCTGCGGCTCACTTACGGTTGCGGAGCCTATGTGCCCTACGAGGACCTGGTCGCGCAGGCCGCGCGTGCGACCGGGCTTTCGGACGCGCACGCCTCGCGGCTGGACGCCGAGTGGGACACGCTGCAACCTTGGGACGATGCAGTCCCGCTCCTTCGCGATCTCGCGCCGCGCTACAAGCTTGGCGTGGCGACGAACTGCTCCGAACGCCTCGGACGCCGCGCCGCGGCCCGCCTGCAGGTGCCCTTCGACGTCATCGTCACTTCCGAGCGCGCCGGGTATTACAAGCCGAACCCTGCGCCGTATCGGCTCGCGTTGCGCGAACTCGGCCTGCCGCCCGAGCGGGTGCTCTTCGTGGCCGGCTCCGGATTCGACCTGATCGGCACCGGACGCGTTGGACTCGCCACGCTTTGGCACAACCGCGTCGGCCTCGCCGCGCCGGCGGGCGCTCCTGCGCCGGCGGCCGAATCGCCGGCACTGCGCCCGATGGTCGACGACTTTCTTGCATCCGCGCGGAGCCCGGGATGAAAGCATTTGTCGCGTCCGCACTGGCCGCAACCCTCGCAGCCCTCGCGCTGCTCGCGCACGCTACGGACCCGTACCCATCCGGGCCGGTCACGCTGATTGCGCCGTTTCCGCCCGGCGGACCCGGCGACGTGCTCGCGCGCGAAGTTGCGCAGCACGCAGGCAAGCGCCTCGGCCAGCCGGTGGTCGTCGAAAATGTCGCGGGCGCGGCCGGCCGGACCGGGACCGCCCGCGCCGCGAAGGCGAGACCCGACGGCTACACGATTTCGATGGGCACGATCGGCACGCACGTGGCCAACGTGGCGCTCTATCGCACGCTCCCCTACGACCCGGTGAAGGATTTCGAGCCGGTCACGCACCTTGGAGGCGCGCCGCTGATGCTGGTCGCGAGTCCATCGCTTGCCGTCGGGAATTTCGCCGAATTCGTCGACCATGCGCGCAGGAACCCCGCGAAGCTGCGCTACGGCACTGCCGGCCCCGGTTCGATCGCGCACCTGGGCTGCCTCGTGCTGCTCGGCGAGATCAAAGCCGAAGCGCAGCAAGCCTCCTACAAAGGCGTGGCGATCGCGATGACCGACCTGCTCGCGGGCAAGATCGACCTGATGTGCGCCCAGAGCACGACCGCGCTGCCGCACGTGCGCAGCGGCAAGCTGAAAGCACTGGCCGCACTCGTCGCCCCGCGCATGCCGGTGCTCCCCGACCTCGTGACCGCCGCCGAATCCGGTTTCCCCGCTGTGAACGTGCGCTCGTGGAACGGGGTGTTCGCACCCAAAGGCACGCCGGACGACGTCGTTGCGCGCCTGCACGCCGCATTCGCCGGGGCGCTCCAGGACGCGGAATTCCGCCGCGCGATGGAGCCTCTGGGCCTGGATGTCCCGTCCGCTGCCGGCAGCACGCCCGAAGCGCTCAAGGCACAGCTCGCGGGCGACCTGCAGACGCTTGTCCCGCTGATCCGCTCACGCCAGGAATTTCTCGATTGAGGCTGCAATGACTTCCATTCCCACACTCGCCGAACTCGACACCCCCGCCCTGCTGCTCGAACGCGGCAAGGTAAGCGCCAATGCGCAACGCCTGACCGCCCACATCGAGTCGCTCGGCTCGCGGCTACGCCTGCACGTGAAGACCGCCAAGTCGCTCGAAGTCACGCGCCTGGTGCTCGGCGATGCGCCCCGGCCGATCACCGTCTCGACGCTGAAGGAGGCCGAGCAGTTCGCGCAACACGGCTACAAAGACATCCTCTACGGCGTCGACTTTGCGCCAGGCAAACTGCCGCGTGCGCTTGCGCTCGCCAGGAGCGGCGTCGAACTCACCATCGTCATCGACAGCGTCGAGGCGGCAAATGCAATCGCAGCCGGGCTGAAGCCCGCCGATCCGGCGCTGCGCGTGCTGGTCGAGATCGACTGCGACGGGCATCGCGCGGGCCTGAAGCCCGGCGATCCCGAGATCGTCGCAATCGCGCGCGCGCTCGCCGGCAGCCGCGCGCAGGTGGCCGGCGTCATGACGCACGCCGGCGGCTCGTACGACTGCCGCAGCATCGACGCGATCCGCGCGATCGCCGGCCGCGAGCGCGATGCGGTCGTCACGGCCGCGAAACAATTGCGCGGCGCAGGGTTCGACGCCTCGGTCGTCAGCGTCGGCTCGACGCCGACTGCCACTTACTGCGAGGACCTCACCGGCGTGACCGAGGTGCGCGCCGGCGTGTTCGTGTTCTTCGACCTCGTCATGGCCGGCATCGGTGTCTGCCGCGTGGAAGACATCGCCTTGTCCGTGCTCGGCACCGTGATCGGTCACCAGCGCGAAAAGGGCTGGATCCTGACCGACGCCGGCTGGATGGCGATGTCCCGCGACCGCGGCACTGCGAAGCAGCCGGTAGACCAAGGCTATGGCCTGGTCTGCGACGCCAACGGCCGCCCGATCCCGGGACTTATCGTTTCCGATGCGAGCCAGGAGCACGGCATCATCAGCCACCACAGCGGCGACCCGGCGCAGGTGCCCGAACTGCCGATCGGCACGCGCCTGCGCATCCTGCCGAACCATGCCTGCGCCACGGCCGCGCAGTACGAGCGCTACGCGGTGCTGGACGGCTCGAGCGAGATCGCGGCGACCTGGCCGCGATTCTCCGGCTGGTGAAAAGCAGCACCGCGCGGCCCGGCCTGCAACGGCCCGGCTGGTAAGATCGGCGCATTCCACCCGAACCGCAAAGGAACTGGCGATGGCAGGCAAGGCAAACTACATCTTCACGGTCAGCATGGACGTCGATGCCGACAAGGAAGCGATCTTCAACGAGGTCTACGACACCGAGCACATCCCGCTGATCTCCAAGGTGCCGGGCGTAGTCTCGGCCAAGCGCTACAAGATGGAACCGCTCACGATGATCCTCGGCGGCGAGAAGAAGACGATCGTCATGGAAGGCGAACCGGCCTACATGGCGGTCTACGAGCTCGAGAGCGCCGACGTGCTGGTCGGCGAAGGCTGGGCCAAGGCGGTCGATTCGGGCCGCTGGCCGACGCACGTGCGCCCGTTCACGAAGAACCGCAGGCACGTGCTGCGCAAGAAGATCGGCTGAAGCGCCGGACGGCCGGACCTGCCCCGCTACGGCCGGGCGCCAGGCGTGATGCGCACGATCGCCATGCGGGCCGCTTCGCCGGTGGCGCCTTTTTCGGCAACGATTGCGCAGCGATCCCCGCCGGGCGCATCGAGCAGCACCGAGTCCCCGGGCAGCAGCGGCACCGGATCGCCGACGACGTTGCCAACGCCGGCGAGCAGGACCGCGAGCACCGACTCGCCCGCCCGCTGCTCGCAGAAAAGCTGCCCCGTCCAGCGCGGGAGCGATATCTTCGCGGCCGCCTTGTTGCGCCGGGTCATCACGTTGAAAGCCTTCACCGGCTCGCCGAGCATCCGGCAGGTGGTCTGCCAGTCGCCCCGGAAGGCGAACGGCACGAACGGCGCGTCGACCTTGCGCCGGATGTCCACGCCTTCGATCAGGCCGATGCAATGCAACTCCACCCCTTTGCCCGCAAGCAGCATGAACTGGCGGTCCATGCCCGGCAGGCTGGAGAACGGGCAGTCGATGCCGAACTCGGTCGTCCCGACCTGCCAGTCCACCGCGTCGTAGCCCGCGCCCGGCGGATCCGAGGCGATCACGCTCGACACGCCCAGCCCGTTCTTCCACGGCAGCGTGGTGCAATTGGAAGAGCGGATCATGCGCATGACGTGGAATATACAGCGTCGCAATTCCGTTAGGATGGCAGCCCCATGAAACACGAACATGAAATCCGCCCGGCCACGCGCGAGGACCTGCCGGCCCTCGTCGGGTTGATCCGCGAGCTCGCGGACTACGAGAAACTCACGCACCTGGTCGTCATCGACGAGGCGAGGCTCGGGCGCGAGCTCTTCGAGGCAGGCAGCCGCGCCGAGGCGCTGGTCTGCCGCGCGGCCGGCGCCACCGTGGGCATGGCGATCTATTTCCACAACTTCTCCACCTTCCTCGGCCGCAAGGGGCTGTACCTCGAGGACTTGTACGTCCGGCCGGCGCATCGCGGCCGCGGCTACGGCAAGGCGCTGCTGCTCGCGCTCGCGCGCATCGCACACGAGCGCGGCTGCGGGCGCTTCGAGTGGATGGTGCTCGACTGGAACGAGCCTTCGATCCGCTTCTACGAGAGCCTGGGCGCGGTGCGGATGGAAGAGTGGCGCCTGTTTCGGGTGACCGGCGAGGCGCTTGCGAAGCTCGCGAACACGCAACCTTGAGCACCGCCATCCCGGTACTGAAAGGCCCGCGCCGGCCCTCGAGGGATGCGCGCCGCGCGCGGATCGCCTCGGGCGTGGTGCTGTTCGTGTTCGTGACGACGCACCTTCTCAACCACGCGCTCGGCCTGATCTCGCTCGCGGCGATGGAAGCCGGCCGCTGGGCCTTCCTCGCGCTGTGGCGCAACCCGGTCGGCACGGCGCTGCTGCTGGCGGCGGTGCTCACGCATATTGCGCTTGCGGCCTGGTCGATCTACCTGCGGCGCCAGTTCCGCATGCCGTTCTGGGAGGGGCTGCAGATCGCGCTCGGCGTGGCGATCCCGCTGCTGCTGGTCGACCACCTGGTCGGCACGCGCGTGGCGAGCGAGCGGTACGGGTTCGAGGATTCCTACACCGCGCTGGTGCTCGTCTTCTGGGTGCTCAAGCCGCAGCTCGCGGTTTGGCAGACGATCCTGATGCTGGTGGCCTGGACCCACGGCTGCATGGGGATCCACTACTGGCTCCGGATGCAGCCGTGGTATGCGCGGATCCGGATGGTCCTCTACACCTTCGTGGTGCTGCTGCCGGTGCTGGCCTTCCTCGGGTTCGTGCAGGCCGGCCGGTTCGTCGCCACGCTTGCCGCCGACCCGATCTGGGTGCGCGAGACCTTCATCGACGCGCGGGCGCCGAACGTGATGGCGAGCGCGGCGCTCCAGCACACCGGCGACATGATCGAGCTGGCCCTCGGCGCGCTGCTCGCCATCACGCTCGCTGCGCGCGCTATGCGCCAGGTCGCCGAGCGCGGCAGCGCGGTGCGCATCACCTACCCGGGTGCACGGGTGGTGAGCGTGCCGGTCGGGTTCTCGATCCTCGAGGCCAGCCGCCAGGGGCGCATACCGCATGCCTCGGTCTGCGGCGGGCGCGGGCGGTGCTCGACCTGCCGGGTGCGGGTCCTCTCAGGCTCCGGGCCGCTGCCGCCGCCGGGCACGGTCGAATCCCGGGTGCTTACGCGCCTGAATGCATCGCCCGACGTGCGCCTCGCCTGCCAGCTGCGGCCGGTGCACGATCTCGCGGTGATGCCGCTGATCCCGCCGAGCGTCGAGCCGGTGGCGTCGCTCGCCCACCCGGGCATCATGGCCGGGCGCGAACGGGAGGTGTGCGTGATGTTCGCCGACCTGCGCGGATTCACCAAGCTTTCCGAAAGGCGCCTGCCCTACGACGTGGTGTTCCTGCTGAACCGCTACTTCGAGGCGGTGGGCGGCGCGATCGAATCCTGCGGCGGCATCCCGAACCAGTTCATCGGCGACGGCGTCATGGCGCTGTTCGGCGTCGAGTCCGGCGCCAGGGACGGGGCGCGCGACGCGATCGCGGCGGCCCGCGCAATGCATCGCGCGGTCGACGAACTGAGCGCCGACCTGCACGAAGCCCTCCCCGCGCCGCTCAGGATCGGCATCGGCGTGCATTGCGGCCCGGCGGTCGTCGGGCATATGGGGCGGGGCCTCGCGACCTATCTCACCGCGGTCGGCGACACGGTCAACACGGCCAGCCGGCTGCAGGACCATACGAAGGAATACGCCTGCGAGCTGATCGTCTCGGATCGCGCCGCCGAGCTGGCCGGCATCGACCTGTCGGCCTTCCGGCACGAGGAGATCAGCGTGCGCAACCGCGCCGGGACGATCGGTGTGCGCATCGTCCAGGACGTCGAAACGCTGCCGCTCGACGCTTCCGGGCAGGAAGACCGGGCGGCCGCCGCGGCAAGGTCCTGAAGGACGGGTCCGGGCCGGCCAAGCGCAGTTCAGCGGCCGGGCGCGCCTTCGGGCGGACTCCCGCCCTCCGCGTTCGGGACCCTGACCTCGAGCCTCGTCCCGCGGGGCAGCAGCGCCTCGACACGGACTTCGCCGCCGATCGCCTGCGCGCGCTCGCGCATCGTCACCATCCCCAGGCCGTGCCGCGAGCCGATCGAGCCTTCGGCGGCCGGGCCCAACCCGATGCCGTTATCCGCCACCGCCATGACGCAGCCGGACGGGCCGGTCTCGAGGAAGATCTCGATACGGTCGGCCTTCGCATGCTTGGCCACGTTGTTGAGCGCTTCCTGCGCGATCCTGAACAGCGCGATTTCCGCATGCGCCGCGAGCCTCGATTCGGGCGCTTCGGTGCGGACGCTCACCGCGATTCCCGAGCGATTCGAGAATTCCATTGCGTACCACTCGAGCGCTGCGCGCAGGCCGTGGTCGTCCAGCATCTGCGGCCGCAGGTCCGCAAGGACATCGCGGATCGCCTCCATGCTCAGGTCGAGCAGGGCGGAGGAATCGTCCAGGCGCGAGCGGATCGCGGCGTTCCCCGGGGCCAGCCCCTGCCTGAGGATCGCCAGGTTGATGTTGAGGGCGGTCAGGCTCTGCCCGACCCGGTCGTGCAGCTCGCGCGCGAGCTCCTTGCGCTCGAACTCCTGCACTTCGACCAGCCGCCGCGACAGCGCCTGCAGTTGCGCTGCGGCTTGCCTCAGCGCATCTTCCGCCCGCACGCGGTCCTCGATGTCGGTGCTCGTGCCATACCACTTCACGACCCGGCCGCTGTCGTCGGCCAGCGGGACGGTGCGCACCAGGAACCAGCGATATTCCCCGTCCATGCGGCGCAGCCGCATTGCGTACTCGAACGGTTTGCAGCGATCCTTGTCCTCGAGCCACCTTTCGCTTACCCACGGGAAATCGTCCGCGTGAACGATGGTGTTCGCCTTCGACAGCGCCTCCTGCCGGCTGAAGCCGGTGTAGTCCAGCCAGCGCTGGTTGACGAAATCGACGCTGCCGTCGGGCCTGAGGCTCCAGGCCATCGTCGGGATCGTATCGATCACGAGCCGGAGATGGTTCTCCTCCTCGACCGACACTTCCGCCACATTCTGCGCAGCCTGCAACGACGCTCCTCCCGGTTGCGTTACGCCTGCCGTAGAAATACTGCCAAATCTACCGCAAAGTGCGCGCCACTGGTCGCTCTCCGGGCGAAATGCTGCCATCGGTGGGCCCGGCTCATCGCACCGGGCGCCTCGCGCCCCCGCCTTCCCCGCTCGTCTCGAGCCGCGCCCACGCGGCCGCCAGCCTCTGCACGCGGGCCTTGGAGGCCACGCCCGTGAGCTTGCGGTCGCGCACCCAGCGTGACGCGGCCGGATCGTCGCCTGCCGCGGCCCAATGGCCGTCGGCTTCGAGCGCGAGCGCCTCGCCCAATGCGAGCGCACCGGCCAGCGCGACGTGCGTTTCCGCAGCCAGCGGGTCGAGCCGCGCGATGCTCGAAAGGGCATGCAGCAGCATTACGGCCCGCTCCACCCAGGGCTGCGGCCAGCCGCGCCGCCGCGCTTCGGCCACCAGGTAGGCGATCGTCGCGGCGTGCACGTGGACGTCCTCGATCGTCCGGAAAGGCTTCACGTACTCGAGGTAGGCGTCGCCCTCCAGCACTGCGGCCGGCGCGACGCGGACGCCTTCAAGCCTGAGGCACGCATGCGGCACCTCGGGCACGAACGAAGTCGGCGGCATGGTCTCGACCGACAGGCCGGCGGCGCCGGAGGCGATGCGCACCGCCTTCAGGGACGGCCGCGCTTCGGCCGATCCCGCCTCCCGCGCGATGACGAGGAACAGACCGCCGCTTGGCCCGAGCGTGGTCCAACGCTTCTCCCCGTTGACGACGAACCCGCCGCCCTCGCGAGCCAGGGTGGTACGGATGGCGCGCGGAAAGTTGCCGTCGGCCTCGGTGACGCAAAGTGCGGCGATCGCATCGTCGGGCAGCGCCGGGTCGAGGGCGCGCAGCGCAGCCTGGTAACCCGAGGCGAAGGCCCAGCCGATGCGGTCGGCATCGGCGCCGCCCGCTACCGCCCGGTCGAACGGATCCTTGTGCAGGGTCGCGATGCGGCGCCATCGCGGCCACCACTGGCCCACATCCCTGCATTCCGCCGTACCGCGCGAGCCCTGCAGCAATTCGGAAACCGGAGGACGGGTAGCTTCGCTGGCCATCGGCAAAGTATGCCACGCAGGGAGTGTAAGCTCCCCCCGATGAAACCCTCTGCCGCCGCGCCGGCCGCGCCTTCGAAATCCGTCCCGGTGAAGATCGGCGCCGGCGTGCCGCCTGCAGAGGCGCTGCGGCTGATCGTGCTCAATTGCGCCGGCCATTTCGCGGCGAACGCAGGCGGCATTCACGGCCGCGACCCGCTCGAATTCGTGCACCAGGCCCGCATCGCCCTGCGCCGGCTGCGCTCTGCGTTGCGGCTGGCGCGGCCGAAGGACGCGACGGTCCGCCGGCTGCGGCGCGAGATCCGCCGGATCGCGCGCAACCTCGGCGCAGTGCGGGATTGGGACATCTCGATCGCGCTCGTCGAGTCGGTCGCAGCCTCGGGTTTCGGTCGCGGCTGCAAGGCACCCCTTGACCGGCTGCTGGCCGATGCGCGGCGGCAGCGCTCGCTCGCACTGAAGCAGGCGCGCGCGTCGTTGCGCTCCGCGCGCCATGCGGCGGCGCTCGACGGCCTGCAGCACTGGCTGGCCGGGTCTCCCGGCATGAACCTGCAGGGCCTGGCGCTGGGGCCGATTGCCGCCGGCGAACTGCGCAAGCGCCACAAGCAGCTCTCCCGCCTTGCCGGCCCGCTCGCCGAGCGGACGGAAGCCGAGCGCCACAGGGTCAGGATCGCAGCCAAGCGGCTGCGTTATGTCGCGGAATTCTTTGCGCCGTTGTTCGCCGCGAAGCGGGCCGCGGCCTACATGCGCGAACTCTACGCATTGCAGGACGCCCTCGGCGCCTTGAACGACCTGGTTACCGCGAGGCGACTGCTCGCCCGGCTGCCGCAGGCCCGCGCGGCCGCCCCGGCCGTGCGGCGCTGGATGGCAGAGCGGCGATCCGCCGAGCTCGTGAACGCGCAGGCGGCACTCGAGCGCCTGCGCGAGTGCCGCCATTTCTGGAAGCGCAGCCGCCAAGGGAGGACCACGGGATGAAAATCGACATCGCGAAGTTCCGCGTGCGCCCCGGGAAAAAGCCCTCGCTCGCGAAGCGGCCGACCCGGGAGCCGCCGTACTACGAATCGCGGACGCACTACGAAGAACTCCTCGGCCGCGACATCGAGGCGATGCGCAGGCTGCAGGACCGCCTGTACGCCTCGAACAGGTACTCGCTGCTGCTGATCCTGCAGGCGATGGACGCGGCCGGCAAGGACGGCATCATCAAGCATGTGATGTCCGGAGTGAACCCGCAGGGCTGCCAGGTGTTCAGCTTCAAGCACCCGAGCGAGGAGGAGCTGGACCACGATTTCCTCTGGCGCGCCGCGCGCAGCCTGCCCGAGCGCGGGCGCATCGGCATCTTCAACCGCTCGTACTACGAGGAGGTGCTGATCGTGCGGGTGCACCCGGCCATCCTGCGCAGCCAGAACCTGCCCGAGGCCCCCGGCGACCCGGACAAGCTCTGGCGGCAGCGCTACCGCTCGATCGCAAACATGGAAGCCCACCTCCACCTGAACGGCACCCGCATCGTGAAGGTCTTTCTTCACCTGTCGAAGGACGAGCAGAAAAAGCGCTTCCTGGCACGAATCGACGATCCGGCCAAGAACTGGAAGTTCGCCCGCTCGGACATCGAGGAGCGCGCCTTCTGGAAGCACTACCAGGCGGCCTACGAGGACTGCATGGGGGCCACCAGCACCCGCGAGTCGCCGTGGTACGTCGTGCCCGCCGACGACAAGGAGAACGCGCGGCTGGTGGTGTCGCGCATCCTGGTCGATACGCTGGGCAGCCTCGGGCTCGCCTATCCCGAACTCGACGCCAAGCAGAAGCGCGAGCTGGAAAACTTCCGCAAGCTGCTCAAATGACCGACAGCCCGCCGTCGACCATCAACGTGGCGCCGGTGACGAAGGAGGCCTCGGAAGAACTCAGCCACAGGATCGGCCAGGCGATCTCCTCGGGCGTTGCCCAGCGGCCGGCCAGCGAGTTGTCGCTGCGCGCGCCCCGGATTTCCTCCGCCGACTTGCCGGCCGCCCTGCCGCGCTTCAGGTGGAAATCGGTCAGCGTCGACCCGGGACAGACCGCGTTTGCGCGGATGCGGTGCGCAGCCTCCTCGCAGGCGAGCGTGCGCGTGAACGCAAGCAGCGCGGCCTTGGATGCATCGTAGATGCCCATGCCCTTGCGCCCGGTGACGGCGTAACAGGAAGACACGTTGACGATGCTTCCGGCGCCCGAGCGGCGCAGCGCGGGCAGCGCCGCCTTTGCGTAATTCGCCGCGCCGAGCAGGTTGACGTCGAGCATCGATCGCCATTCTTCGGGCGTCGCATCGGCCATCGCCGAATAGTTGCGCATCGCCGCGTTGTTGACGAGCAAATCGAGGCGGCCGAACAAATTCACGCCATGGGCCGCCGCCTCGGCCGCGCCCTGCGGATCCGCCACGTTCGCAGCGAAGTGCGTGACTTTCGCGCCCTTGACCTGCGCGCGGATCGCGTTCGCGGTCGATTCGAGCGCCGGGCCGTCTGCGTCGACCAGCACCACCGCCGCGCCCTCGGCGCAGAAGATCCGGCCGGTTGCCGCACCTATGCCGGCGCCGCCCCCCGTAACGAGGGCCACCTTGCCCTTGAGTCTATCCACCGGAACCTTCCGCGAGGCCGAGCAGGCGGACCGGGTTGTCGACGAGGATCTTCTTCAGCGTCGCGTCGTCCGGCGCGAAATCGAACAGGGCATCGACGAGCCGGCCGTCGTCGGGCATGCGCGCCGGGTCGAAGACACCCGTATGCGGCCAGTCGCTGCCCCACAGCATCCGGTCGGGCGCTGCCTCGATCAGGCGTTGCGCAAACGGCGTGACGTCCGCGTAGGGCGCGCCCGATTTCGTCAATCGGTCGGCGCCGCTCAGCTTCACCCAGACGTTGTCTCGGCGCGCAAGCCCGACCAGCACGCCGAACGGCGCCTGGTCGAGGCCCAACGCCGGGTCGATGCGCCCCATGTGGTCGATCACCACTGGCGCCGGGATCGACGCAATCCAGTCCGCGAGCCCGGGCAGGTCGGCGCCGTCGAAATGCAGCTCGATGAACCAGCCCAGCCCGTCGATGCAACCGAGCACGTGGTTGAACACCGCAAGGTCCAGGTGCCCGCTGTGCTGCGGGTTGAACGCAAAGCGCACGCCCCGGGCGCCCTGCCCGTGGAGCTTCTCGCACCCGCCCCGGGTCGCCGTGGCATCCAGCCGCACGACTGCGAGGTAACGACCGCCGGAACGCGCGACCGCGTCGAGGTCGACCGAATTGTCGAAGCCGTGCGTATTGGCATGGACCACGAGGCCGCGCTCGATCCCGAGCATTGCATGCAGCGCAAGGCAGGCCTCGAGCGGCGCATCCGGCGGCGTGTACTTGCGCGCCGGGGAATACGGGAAGCGCGCCTGCGGCCCCATCGCGTGGAAATGGGTATCCCAGGCGCCGGCCGGCAGCGCACGGCGCGGACGCGACGGCGCCGCGAGCGGGCCCAGGCAGTCGCGGATCGCGGCGGCCACGCCGGCTCAGGGATCGACGAAGAAGGGCGTCTCGCCGCTGCCGCGCAGGACGATGTCGAATTCGAAAACCAGGGTGCCGTCCGGCTGTGCAGGCATCTCTCGCGCGATCAGCGAGGCGCGCGCATCGAGGTCCTCGATGCCGTTCAGGATCGGGTCGATGTCGTTCAGCTTTTCGCCCGGGAAATACAGCTGCGTGATCAGGCGCTGCATCACGCCGGCCCCGAAGATCGAGTAGTGGATATGCGGGGGCCGGTACCAGTTGTCGTAACCCGGGTTCGGGTACTCGCCGGGCTTGATCGAGCGGAACCGGTACCGTCCTTCGGCGTCGGTCAGCATGCGCCCGTAGCCCTTGAAATTCGGGTCCACCGGCTCCGGCGTCTGGTCCACGGGGTGCTCGTACTTGCCCCATTTGTTGGCCTGCCAGACTTCGATCAGCGCGCCGCGCACCGGCTTGCCCGCCTCGTCGAAGACCCGCCCGGAGACGATGATCGGCGTGCCCTGCGCGCGCGCGCCGCCCGGGATCTTGCACGCAAGGTCGTCCTCGCCAGGGCCGATGAGCGCGGCCGGGTAGAACGGCCCGACGGTCTGCGAAGGCGTGACTACGCGCACCGGCTTGGCCGGCGTGCGCGACTCGTGCACCACGTAGCCCTTGATCAGCTCGAGGCGCTTTTCTTCGACGAATACGGATGGATGGGGGATGGTCTTTTCAGTCATG
>CAZREB010000004.1:275903-389129 GCA_964599095.1 uncultured Bordetella sp. | reverse complement strand
ACTTTGGCGCCGGTCTGCTTGATCACCTTGCCCCAGCGCACGATCTCTGTCCGGATCCATTCGCCGAACTGCTCGGGCGTGCCGGCCACCATCTCGAACTCGACCGCAAGCAGCCTTTCGCGGACTTCCGGCGAGTTGAGGATCTTCACGATCTCGCGGTGATACCGCTCGATGATCGGCCGCGGCGTGCCGCCGGTCGTCAGGAACCCGATCCACGCCACCGCCTCGAAATCCGGATATCCCGACTCGATCATCGTCGGCACGTTCGGCGTGCTCGCGAAGCGCTTGCGGCCGGTGGAGGCCAGCAGCCGGATCTGGCCGCTCTTCACGTACTGCAGCACGTTGCCCGGCACGAAGAACGCCGTCTGCACGTTGCCGCCGAGGATGTCGGTGACCGCGGGCGCCGAGCCCTTGTACGGGACGTGCACGATGTCGACGCCGGCGGCGGTCTTCAGCATCTCCATGGTGAGGTGCGACGCGCTGCCGACGGCGATCGATGCATAGGAAAGCTTGCCGGGTTGCGCCTTGGCCAGCGCGACCAGCTCGGCCACCGTATGGGCCGGAACGCTCGGATGCACCGTCAGGAACTGCGGCGCGGTCACTGCGAGCGTGATCGGTGCAAGATCCTTGGTCGGGTCGTAAGGCATCTTGCTGAAGAGCGAGACGTTGACCGCGATCGGCCCGTTGTAGCCGATCAGCAGCGTGTGCCCGTCGGGCGGCGCCTTGGCGACCAGGTCCGCGCCGATGTTGCCGCCGGCGCCGCCCTTGTTCTCGACGATCACCGACTGGCCGAGCACCTCCTGCAGTTTCGGCGCCACCAGCCGCGCAACCAGGTCGTTGGTGCCGCCGAGCACCGGGACGATGATGCGCACCGGCTTGGACGGCAGCCAGTCCTGGGCCGCCGCCGGCCCGGCGCAGCAGGCGACCACGGCGAGCGCCGCGGACAAACGCAGGAGATTGGACATCGACGGCCTCATAGTGAAAACACCGGTTGCGCGAATTCGTCGTAGAGGGCCTCCATGGCCCACTCGGTGACGCTCGCATTGCGGTCGAGCAGCACCGATGCGGCGCGCACGCGCTGGACCGCGGCGTCGAGCGCCGGCGGTTCGATCCCCTGGGAAAGGTTGAGCGCCGCGTTGAACAACATGCGCCGCGCCATCGCGATCGGCTTGTCGGTGGCGACGAGGTGCTCCTTGGCATGGTCCTGGATCGGGCCCATGCTTTCCTGCAGGGACGAGTCCTGCACCGAGAACCCTTCCACGCCGCTGAACGAGCGCTTCTCCTTCTGCGCGCGGCGGTCGATCAGGTAGTCGTTGTCCTTGTTCGCCGCGGGACGGAAGGTGCCGCCAGGCTCGTACTTGACGTGGATGCCCTTGCCTTCCTCGAGGTCCCGGCGCTCCTCGGCCGACAGCGGCTTGTCGGGGTAGAAGTTGATGCTCCAGGCCCAGCAGTTGTAGTCGTCGATCGGCACCCAGACGTGCCCGCCGAGCGGATGCGGGCCGAACGGCGGGATCAGCGTGTACCAGGGAAACAGGAACTGCGTGACGCGCCAGTAGTACGAATCCGCCTCGCCGTTGCGGCGGCCGAAGATCGACAGCCCGTGCTGCATCTCTTCGACGTCGAACACCGCATTGCGGTCGGCCTTGATGTACTTGTTGGCCTTGGCTTCCCTGTGCATCGGGTCGATGTCGAGCTCGAAGCGATGCACCCAGGACGCGTGCGTCGTGTCGATGCCGCCTTCCATCGCCTGCAGCCAGCTGCATTCCTGCAGGCGCTTGGACGCATAGCGATGGCTGTCGGGGATGTTGCACCACTCGACCTCCGGCGGCGCCGGCTTCTTGTCCGGCGGGCCCATGTAGGCCCACACCAGCCCGCCACGCTCGATGCACGGGTATGCCGTGATGCTCATCTTGGGCGCAAGCGCCGGGACCGAAGGCAGCTCGACGCATTGCCCGTCCACATTGAATTTCCAGCCATGGTACGAGCAGCGGATGCCGCCTTCCTCGTTGCGGCCGAAAAAGAGCGACGCACCGCGATGCGCGCAGAATTCGTCGATCAGCCCCGGCCGGCCCTCGCTGTCGCGGAAGGCGAGCAGCTTCTCGCCGAGGATCTTGACGCGCACCGGCGGGCAGTCGGGTTCGGGGATCTCCCAGCACGACAGGATCGGCACCCAATACCTGCGCATCAGCCTGCCCATCGGCGTATCCGGTCCGACGCGGACCAGGACCTCGGCCATTTCCTTGTTCATGGTGCCCCTCCGTTGGCGTGCATCGATGGTGCAGCGCCTGCAGTAAGAATCGACATCGGTGTGAAATCCATTCTGGCAGGCAGTGTCGTCCTGTCAAGCCATATGCCGAAACTGCAAGCCGGGCCGCCCGCGGCGCGCCCGCTAGAATGGGGCCCTTCTCGGTGAAGGGCGCAGCGCCAGGCGATGGAGGCATTCGACGGAAGGGCCGACGGCTACGTAACTGAACTCGGCTACACCCATCGTTATTGCCCGGAAATCGCCCCATCGAGAATCGCGCTGGCCTGCGCCGCGCAGGGCCTGGCGGTCCCGCGACCGCCGCTGCGCCGCTGCCTCGAACTGGCGTTCGGGCAGGGCGTGTCGATCAACATCCATGCGGCCGCCTCTGCGGGAGAGTACTGGGGCATCGACATCAACCCGGAGCACGCGGCCAACGCGCAGCAGTTGGCCACCGCCTCCGGGTGCGGCGCGCGCCTGCACTGCGAATCCTTCCAGGCCTTTGCCGCCCGGCAGGACTTGCCGCAGTTCGACCAGATCGCGATGCACGGTACCTGGTCGTGGATCTCGGCCGAGAACCGCCACCTCGCCGTCGAGATCGTGCGCAGGACGCTCGCGCCGGAAGGCGTCTTCATCGTGAGTTACAACTGCCTGCCCGGCTGGGCCGCCGAGTTGCCGCTGCGGCACCTGCTGGTGCTGCATGCGCAAAGGACCGCGGCCGCGCTGCCGTTGGCGAAGAAGATCGACGCATCGCTCGAATTCGCCCAGGCCCTCGCCGACGCCGGCGCGAAATACTTCGATGCCCATCACGGCCTCGAGGCGTGGCTGGCGCGAATGCACACGCAGGACCGCAGCTACCTCGCGCACGAATATTTCAACCGCGACTGGCATCCGATGCCCTCGTCCGAAGTCGCGCGGGCACTCGGCGGCGCAGGGCTGGAATTCGGCGCGTCGGCGACACTCGCAGGCGACGGCGAACGGACCGATCGCAGCCAGAAGGCCCGCGAGCTGCTCGCCGCCATCGACGACCCGGTGATGCGCGAGACCGTGCTCGACTACCTTTCGAACCGGCGGTTTCGCAGCGACCTCTTCGTGCGGCGGGGCCATCCGCGGGATTCACGGCCGCTCGACGAACGCCTGGCCGGCGTCCGGTTCGCGCTGCTCCAGCACCCGGACTACGTGCCGGCGAAGGTGCGGCTGGGGGGTCGCGAACTCGAACTGCCCGCGCATGTGCATCGCGCGCTGCTCTCCGGGCTGGCGCGGCAGGGCTGCGCGCCGCGAAGTTTTCGCGACATCGCGCGCGACCCGGACTGCGCGGGAATTGCGGCGGCGCAATTGGCGGAAGCCGCGTTGGTGCTCACCGAAGCGGGATACCTGCACCCGGCGCAGGCGCGCGCGGCAATCGAAACCGCGCAGCCCCGGTGCAGGGGACTCAATGCGGCGATCCTCGATCGTGCGGGAACGCCGGGCGAGATTTCCGCGCTCGCCTGCCCGGTGACCGGCGCGGGCGTGACCGTGGCGCGCCGGGAACTGCTTTTCCTGCGCGCGCGGGCGACCGGAAGTTCATCCCCGGACGCATGGGCCCGCCATGCGTGGGATACGATGGGCGCAGGCGACCCCGCCTCGCTTCGCTCGGATGCGAGCGCGTTTGCCCGCATCCGCCTGCCCTTGTTCGAATCGCTTGGAATCGCATGAACGCGCCCCTGGCTGCACCCCTGATTGCGCCTGAATGGCTCTGGATCCCGGTCACCCTGTGGGCGGCCTTCGCGCAAACCCTCCGCAATGCCGCGCAGCGCAGCCTGACGGCCGAGCTCGGCACGCTGGGCGCGACGCTCGTGCGCTTTCTCTACGGACTGCCTTTCGCCCTGCTCTGGCTGCTGGCAGTGCAGGCCGCCGGGGGCTTTTCGCTGCCGAAGGCCAATCTCGCCTTCCTTGCCTGGGTCTCGTTCGGCGGCCTCAGCCAGATCGTCGCCACCGCTCTGCTGTTGCGCGTCATGGAGGAGCGCAACTTCACGCTCGGCGTCGCGTACTCGAAGACCGAGATCATCCAGGTCGCGGTGTTCGGCCTGGTGGTGCTCGGCGACCCGGTGACGGTGACCACGGCCCTCGCGGTGGGCTGCGGCACGCTCGGCGTGCTGCTGCTCTCGCCGGCCGATCGCGAAAGGCCGTTTCGCACGATGCTGACGGGATGGACCTCGATGCCTGCGCTGCTCGGGCTCGCCTCGGGCGCCTTCTTCGCATTCTCCGCGGTAGGCTACCGCGGCGCTGCGCTCGCCCTCGGCGATACGCCATTCCCGATGGCCGCGGCGGTCACGCTCGTCGTGGCGCAATCCCTGCAAACCGTGGTGCTCGGCGGATGGCTGCTGGTGCGCGATCCTTCGGTCGTCAGGCGTGTGTTCGGCGCGTGGCGCAAGTCGTTCTTTGCAGGGTTCATGGGCGCCGCGGCTTCTGCAGGCTGGTTTACCGCGATGGCGATCGAGCCGGTCGCGCACGTCAGGACGCTGGGCCTGGTGGAACTGCTGTTCGCCTCGGTGATTTCGCGCAGGATCTTCAGGGAGCGGCTGTCGCGCCCGGAGATTGCCGGCATGGCGTTGCTGACGCTGGGGCTGGTGATCGTGACGCTCGCGCGCTGAAGCGGCGGCGGGCTCGCCTACTGCAGCGGCAGCCGCGCCAGGTCTTCGCCCACCCGCTTCACCACGCGGTCCCAGTCCCCCGCGGCCGGCTGCCGGTAAAGCCGTGCAGACGGATACCAGGGACTGTCTTCGCGGTCGCGCATCCAGCGCCAATCGCCCGCGCGCGGCATCATGATCCAGACGGCCTTGCCCATTGCGCCGGCCAGGTGCGCAATCGACGTATCCACGCTGACCACCAGGTCCATCGACTCCACGAGGGCCGCAGTGTCCGCAAACCCGGTGCCGAAGTGCAGGATGTCCGTGCGCGCTTCGATGACTGCGCGTTCTTCGTCGTCGAGATCCTTCTGCAGGCTCACGCACTGCGCGCCCAGTGGGATGATCTTCACGAACTCGACCAGCGGAATCGACCGCGCGAGCCCGTACGCGGTTGCCCGGGTCGCCGACCAGGCGATCCCTATCCTCAGTCCGCGCTTTTCCCCGAGGCGCGCCCGCCACTGCGCCACCAATGCCGCATCTGCATGCACGTAAGGAATCTGCGCCGGAATGCCCGCGACCGTCGTGCCGAACGCGAGGGGCAGGCTCAGCAGCGGGCAATGCAGGTCGAAGGCCGGCAGCGCCTCGCCCTGCGCAAGCAACCGGCTGACACCGCCGAGCTCGCCAAGTAGCGGCCGCAACGCGCCCTGCACTTCGAGCAGCACGGTCGCGCCGAGCGCCGCCACCATCGGCGCGTAGCGGCAGAACTGCAACGTGTCGCCGAGGCCTTGCTCGGCATGCAGCAGGACGGTCTTGCCGGCGATCGGCCGGCCGCCAATCCACAACGGTTGCGAAAAGTCCCGCCGATGGGCGTGGAATTCCCTCATCTTCCAGCGCCATTCGATTTCCGGCCAGCCGTTGGCGAAGTCGCCGCAGGTGAGGCGGCAAAGGCCGAGATTCCAGTGTGCATCGGCGAACGAAGGTTCGAGCGCCAGCGCATTCTCATAACTGGCGCACGCTTCCTCGTAGCGGTTCAATTTCTGCAGCACGTTGCCGCGATTGCCGAGCACTTCCCAGTAGGCGGGCTGGATCGTAAGCGCGGCGTCGTAACTGGCGAGCGCTTCCGGCAGACGCCCCATCAATTGCAGGGCGTTGCCGCGATTGAACGACGCTTCGGCGAAGGCCGGCCTCGCCGACAGCGCATTGTCGTAGCTGGCGATCGCCTCCGGGTACCGCCCGAGGTCGTGCAGCGCAAGGCCCCGATTACTCCAGGCCTCGGCATAGCCGGGCCTGGACGCGAGCACCTGATCGAAGAGCTCGATGGCGAGTTCGTTCCTGCCGACCTGGTGTGCGATCAGGCCGAGGTAATGCAGCGCATCCGCGTTTGCCGGGTCGGTCTCGAGCAGCTGCCTGTAGCAGCCCTCGGCCTCGATCAGGCGCCCGGCCTGGTGGTGTGCAATTCCGGCCGCCAGCGCTTCGGCAGCGGACGGCGCCGGCCGGCCGTTCGATGTCGCGGTCATTTGCGGAATTGCCGCTCCAGCGCCCTCTTCACGCTTGCGGTGACACCCGCCCAGTCGCCGGGCGCAGGCTGCCTGAAGAGGCGCACGCCCGGGTACCACGGGCTGTCCTCTCGGGCCGTCATCCAGCGCCAGTCGCCCACGTACGGCAGCAGGATCCACGCCGCCTTGCCCATCGCCCCCGCCAGGTGCCCGATCGACGTGTCCACGCTCACCACCACGTCCATCAGCTCCACCAGCGCCGCCGTGTCCTCGAACCCCGCCCCGAAGTGCACGATGTCCTTGCGCGCCTCGATCGCCTCGCGCTCGGCCTCGGCCAGGTCCTTCTGCAGGCTCACGCACTGCACGCCCTTGGGGATCAGGCCGGCGAATGCGTCGAACGGGATCGACCGCGCGATCCCGTAGGCACTCTGGTTCGTCGCCGACCAGGCGATCCCGATCCGCGGCTTGCGCCTTACGCCCAGGCGCTTCTTCCACTCCTTGACGCGCGCCGGGTCGGCGAACAGGTACGGCACCTTCGCCGGGATCGACTTCAAAGTCGTGCCGAACGCCAGCGGCAGGCTCAAGAGCGGGCAGTGATAGTCGAAGCCGGGCAGCGGCTCTCCGCGCGCAATCACCCGGCTCACGCCTTCCAGCCCGTCGAGCAGCGGCTTCAGCGCCGCCTGCACCTCGAGCATCACGGTGGCCCCCCTGGCGGCGACCATCGGAACGTAGCGGCAGAATTGCATCGTGTCGCCAAGGCCCTGCTCGGCATGCAGAAGGATGGTTTTTCCGTCGAGCGATTCGCGACCGAGCCACAGCGGCTGCGCGGATTCCCACTTCTGCGCCTCGAAGTCGCGGGTCTTCCAGCGCCACTCGAACTTCTCCCACCCGCGCTTGAACTCGCCGAGAATCAGCCGGCACAAGGCCTCGTTCCAATGGGCGTCGGCGTATTGCGGGTCGATCGCTTGCGCCTTTTCGTAGCTCGCCAGGGCCTTGCGGTAGCGCCCGAGCTCGTAGAGCGCGCGGCCGAGGTTGTTCTGCGCCTCGACATAGCCCGGCCTCGCCGCAAGCGCCTGTTCGTAGTCGCCCAGGGCCTCCTCATGGCGCCGCAGCTTCATCAGGACGTTGCCGCGGTTGTACAAGCCTTCCGCGTAGCCCGGCCGGATCGACAGCGCCCGGTTCAGGTCGTCGAGCGCCTCGTCATGGCGGCCGAGTTCATCGAGCGCATTGCTGCGGTTGTTCAACGCCTCGGCGTAGTCGGGCTTGAGGGACAGCGCCCGGTCGTAGCTCTCGATTTCCTCGGCGAAGCGGCCAAGCGCATGGAGCGCCATGCCGCTGTTGTAAAACGCATCGGCCATGCCGGGCGAGATCTGCAGCGCCTTCGCGTAGCTCTCGAGCGCTTCGTCGAATCGCCTGAGTTCGTACAAGGCGGTGCCGCGGTTGCACCATGCCCCTGCGTGGCCGGGGTCGACCGCAATCGCCTGCTCGTAGCTGGCGAGCGCTTCCTCGAACCGCCCGAGCGTCTTCAGCGCATTGCCGCGATTGTTCAACGCATCCAGGAATCGGGGCGCCAGTGCCACCGCCTGGTCATAACTGGCAACCGCTTCCGCGCATCGCCCGAGCGCCTGCAGCGCATTGCCGCGGTTGTATAGCGCGCCCGCATGGCCCGGCTCGATTGCGAGCGCGGCCTCCAGGCTCGCAATCGCCTCTGCGTGGCGCCCCATCTCGTTCAGCCCGAACCCGCGGTTGTTCAGGACCTCGGCATACGCCGGATTGAGCGCCAGCGCCCGGTCGTAGCTGGCGAACGCCTCTTCGTAGCGCCCGAGCGCCTGGAGCGCGAGGCCGCGGTTGTTCAGGACCTCGGGATAGTCGGGCCGGATCGCGAGCGCACGGTCGAAGGCGGCCAGCGCTTCTTCGTGGCGTCCCAGGACCTTGAGCATATTCCCGCAGTTGTTCAGCGCTTCTGCGAAGTCCGGCCTCACCGACAACGCGCGATCGTAGCTGGCAAGGGCCTCCTCGTGCCGGCCAAGTTCCCTCAGCGCGTTGCCGCGATTGCTCAGCGCCTCGGCAAAGCCCGCGTTGAGTTCCAGCGCCCGGTCATAGCTCGCGAGCGCCTCTTCGTATCGCCCCAACGCATGCAGCGCAAGGCCCCGGTTGCCCAGCGCCTCGGCGAATTCAGGCCGTGCAGCGAGCGCCAGGTCGATGTACTCGAGGCTCGCATCGTTGTTGCCCACCTGGTGCGCGATCACCCCGAGCAGGTGAAGGGCCTCGGCATTGTTCGGCTCGACCTGCAGCACCTGCCGGTAGATGCCCTCGGCCTCGGCCAGCCGCCCGGCCTGGTGGTGCGCCAACGCGATCTGGATCGCCTGCGGGATCGATACTGTGGTCTGCTCCGGATTCACTTCTTCAATTGCTCCAGCTGCCCTTTCACGCGATCGATGACCTCCGGCCAGTCGCCGGCGGACCGTTGGCGGAACAGCCGCACGCTCGGGTACCACGGGCTGTCCTCTCGGGCCGTCATCCAGCGCCAGTCGCCCACGTACGGCAGCAGGATCCACGCCGCCTTGCCCATCGCCCCCGCCAGGTGCCCGATCGACGTGTCCACGCTCACCACCACGTCCATCAGCTCCACCAGCGCCGCCGTGTCCTCGAACCCCGCCCCGAAGTGCACGATGTCCTTGCGCGCCTCGATCGCCTCGCGCTCGGCCTCGGCCAGGTCCTTCTGCAGGCTCACGCACTGCACGCCCTTGGGGATCAGGCCGGCGAATGCGTCGAACGGGATCGACCGCGCGATCCCGTAGGCACTCTGGTTCGTCGCCGACCAGGCGATCCCGATCCGCGGCTTGCGCCTTACGCCCAGGCGCTTCTTCCACTCCTTGACGCGCGCCGGGTCGGCGAACAGGTACGGCACCTTCGCCGGGATCGACTTCAAAGTCGTGCCGAACGCCAGCGGCAGGCTCAAGAGCGGGCAGTGATAGTCGAAGCCGGGCAGCGGCTCTCCGCGCGCAATCACCCGGCTCACGCCTTCCAGCCGGCCGAGCAACGACGCGAGCGCGGGAAGGACGTCGAGAACCACGGTGGCTCCGAGTGCCGCCACCATCGGCGCATAGCGGCAGAACTGGATCGCATCCCCGAGCCCCTGCTCCGCATGCAGCAGGATGGTCTTGCCGGCCAGCGGCTCCTTGCCGAGCCAGAGGGGCTGCGCAAAACCCCGGCGCCGCGCCCTGAACTCCTCGGTCTGCCAGCGCCACTCGATCTTTTTCCACCCGGTCTCGAAGTCCGCGAGGATCAGCCGGCACAGGCCCTCGTTCCAGTGGGCGTCCGCGTAGTCGGGCGCGATCTCGAGCGCCCTCGCGTAACTGGCAAGCGCCTCTTCGGGGCGTCCGAGCTCGTACAAGGCGGTTCCCCGGTTGCTCCATGCCCCCGCGTGGCCCGGATCGATGGCCAGCGCCCGGTCGTAACTCGCCAGCGCATCCGAAAAGCGCCTGAGCACCTTGAGCGCATTGCCCCGGTTGTTCCACGCGTCGAAGAACTCCGGGGCGATCGATACCGCCTTCTCGTAGCTGGCGAGCGCCTCTTCGCCCCGGTTCAGGTCGCGAAGGGTGTTGCCGCGGTTGTACCAGGCGCCGGCGTAGGAAGGCTCGGCGGCCAGGGCGGCTTCGAGGCTGGCCAGCGACTCGGCGAAGCGCCCCACTTCGTGCAGCACGAATCCGCGGTTGTTCAGCGCCTCGACGAATCCGGCCCTGGCCGACAAGGCCAGGTCGTAGCTTGCGAGAGCCTCGTCGTAGCGCTCGAGGGCCTGCAGCACCAGGCCGCGGTTGTTCAGCGCATCGGCATGGCCGGGTTGCATCGAAAGCGCCTTGTCGAAGCTGGCCAGCGCCTCGTCATGGCGCCCCAGCACCTTGAGCATGTTTCCGCGGTTGTTCAGCGCCTCGGCAAAGGCAGGCCTCACCGACAACGCGCGATCGTAGCTGGCGAGCGCCTCCTCGTGCCGGCCGAGTTCCCGCAACGCGTCGCCGCGATTGCTCAGCGCCTCGGCATAGTCCGGATTCAGGGCCAGCGCCCGGTCGCAGGTCGCGAGCGCATCTTCGTATCGCCCGAGCGCAAGCAGCGCCAGGCCGCGGTTGCCCAGCGCCTCGGCGAAGTCGGGCCGTGCGGCAAGCGCGAGATCGATGTACTCGAGGCTCGCAGCGTTGTTGCCCACCTGGTGCGCGATCACGCCGAGCAGGTGCAGAGCCTCGGCGTTGCCCGGCTCGACCTGCAGCACCTGCCGGTAGATGCCCTCTGCTTCAGGCAGCCGCCCGGCCTGGTGGTGGGCCAACCCGATCTGGATCGCATGCGGGATCGATACGGTGGCCTGCCCGGCCTGGCTCACAGCCCGGCCTCTGGCCGCGACACGGGCCCGGCGGCATCAGGACCCACTCTTGGCACCCGCAAACCGCTCCCGCAACTTCATCTTCCAGAACTTGCCGGTCGACGTGCGCGGAATCGCATCGAGGAATTCATAACGATCGGGCAGCTGCCACTTGGCGAATTTCTTCGCCAGCGCCTCGTTCAGCGCCTCCGGCGTCGCCGACTGGCCGGGCCTGGTGACCACGCAGGCGAGCGGCCTTTCACCCCATTTCTCGTGCGGCACGGCGATCACCGCGGCCTCGGCGATCGCCGGGTGCGCCATGATCGCGTTCTCGAGGTCCACCGAACTGATCCACTCGCCGCCGGACTTGATCAGGTCCTTGGTCCGGTCGGTGATGTGGAGATAGCCGTGCGCGTCCATCTTGGCGACGTCGCCGGTGCGCAGCCACCCGTCTTCGCTGAACTTGGCCGGGTCGCGCTCGACGTTGAAATAGCTCCCGGTGATGAACGGGCCGCGCACCTGGACTTCGCCCACCGACTTGCCGTCCCATGGCGCGACGCCGTCGTCGCCGACCAGCCGCAGGTCCACCAGCGGCGCGGTCACGCCGGCCGTCGCTGCCAGGCGGAACTGCTCGTCCTCCGAAGCGCCCGACAGTTCGGGCTTGATGTAGCTCAGCGTCGCGAGCGGCGAGGTCTCGGTCATGCCCCAGCCCTGCGCGATCCGCACGCCGTGCCTGGCGAACGCCCGGATCAGGGATTCGGGCACCGCCGCCCCGCCGACGAGGCTGCGCATCCCCTTGGGCAGGCACCACCTCTCCGGATGAGCCTCGAGCGCCTGGATCAGCGTCAGCCAGATCGTCGGCACGCCGAGGGCCATCGTCGGCGGCTCGAGCTTGATCAGGTCGAGCAGGTCGTCCGGGTGCAGGTGCGGGCCCGGGAAGACCAGCTTGGTGCCGAGCATCACCGCGCCGTACGGAATGCCCCAGCAATTGGCATGGAACATCGGCGTCACCGGCAGCACGACGTCGCGGCCCGCCAGCCCCCAGAATTCGGGCAGCGACGCCACCAGCGTGTGCAGCACGGTCGAGCGATGCGAATACGCGACGCCTTTCGAACGGCCGGTCGTGCCGCTGGTGTAGCACATCGCCACCGGGTCGTTTTCGTCGTGCGGCGCGTAGTCGAACCCCGGCGGCGCATTTTCCAGCAGCGCCTCGTAGTCGGTGTACTCCGGCGCCACCGGTGCGCCCGAAAAGGGGAACACAATCACGCGCTCGAAGGCGTGCCGGCCGGCGAATTGCCTGAAAAGCGGCAGCAGGATGTCGTCGACGACGACGAACCGGTCGCCGGCATCGGCCGCGATCCAGCCGATCTCCTCGGGCGAAAGCCGCAGGTTGAGCGTGTGCATCACGCCCCCGGCGGCGGGAATGCCGAAGTAGCACTCCAGGTGCGCATGGTGGTTCCAGCACAGCGTCGCCACCCGGTCGCCCTTCTTCAGCCCCAGCCCCTGCAGCGCGGCAGCCAGCCTCCGGGTGCGCGCGTAGTACTGCGCGTAGGTGTGGCGCCGCAAGGACTTGTCCGGCAGGCGCGAAACGATCTCGGATTCGGGAAACAGCCGGCCCGCGCGCTCCAGCAGGTGGTTGAGCGAGAGCGGGTCCTTCATCATCGTGCTCTGCATGGATCGCCTCCTATGCGCTTTTCGGCGTGCCTTTCGCAGGCAGGTCCGCGAACTCGGCCGGCTTGCCGGACCTGCCCGCCGCCACGGCCCGCTGGATGTCCGCGACGCTGAAGATGCCCGGCTGCAGCGCGTTCAGGTACCCGAAGCTCTCCGCCACGCCGTGATCGCGCGTGTACGAAATCATCTGCTTGGTGGCCGCCACCGCGACCGGCGCCTTGGACGCGATCCTCTTCGCGACCGCAAGCGCACCTTCGACCAGCGCCTCGTGGGTGTCGAACACTCCGTTCACGAACCCCAGCCGCTCGGCGCGCTCCGCCGCGAGCCGGTCGCCCGTATACCCGAGTTCCCGGACGATCGCCTCGGGCAGCTGCTTGGGCATCCGGTTGAAGGTCCCGACGTCTGCCATCATGCCGATGTTGATTTCCTGGATCACGAAATACGCGTCTCGCGTCGCATAGCGCAGGCAGCAGGCGCATGCAAGGTCCACGCCGCCGCCGATGCAACCGCCCTGGACTGCCGCGATGACGGGAAAGCGCGCCTCGGCCAGCGCGTTGAAGCTTTGCTGCAGCTCGATCAGCTTCTCGCGGAACTTCTCGCGTGCCGCCACCGTGTCGGTGCCGAGCGCATCGCTGCTATTGAAGACCGACAGGTCCATGCCCGCGGTGAAGTGCTTGCCGGTGGAGGAAATAACGGTCGCGCGTACGTCGCCCCTTGCGTCGAGCTCGCGCGCGATCTCGGGCAGCTCGCGCCAGAACGCGAGCGTCATTGCGTTCATCCGCTCGGGACGCGAAAGCCTGATGTGCGCGACCTTCGCATCGACCGAGACCTCGAAGCAATCCCGGCTCATTCGGCAACCTTTACGCCGCTTGCATCGATCACCGGCTTCCACTTGACCTGCTCGGCGCGGATATAGGCGGCAGCCGAAGCCGGATTCGAGCCTGTCGTGGTCTCGATGCCGAGGTTCGCGAGCTGCTCCTGCAGCGCGGCATCGCCGGTCACCCTGGCGATCGCCTGCGAGAGCGTCTCGACCACGGCCGGCGGCGTGCCGGCCGGGGCGGCAATCACGTTCCACAGCACCGCCTCGAAGCCTTTCGTGCCGAGCGCCTCGTCGACCGTCGGCACGTCCGGGATCAGCGGCGAGCGCTTCGCGCTGGCCAGCGCAAGGATGCGGATGCGCCCGGCCTTGTGGTTCTGCAGCGACGGGCCGATCGTGTCCACCGAGAGGCCGATCTGCCCGCCAAGCAGGGCCTGCATCGAGGGCGCGCTGCCGCGGAAGGGCACGTGCAGCAGGTCGGCGCCGGTCTCGCGTTTCAGCCGCTCGACGGTCATGTGCATCAGCGTGCCGGTGCCGGGCGAGCCGAACTGGAACTTGCCCGGCTGCGCGCGCGAGGCGTCGAGGACCGCCTTGAGGGTCGGTGGCATCGACGGGTGCGCGGTGATCACGATGCTCGCGCCGCCGATTACGGCGATCGGCACGAAATCGGCGAGCACGTCGTACTGCGGCTTCGCGTTCAGCAGAGGGTAAAGGCAATTGGTCGACGCGGTGCCGAAGTTGAGCGTGTAGCCGTCGGGCGCGCTGCGCTTGACCTCGAGCGTGCCGACGATGCCGCTGGCGCCGGATTTGTTGTCCACGACGACCGGCTGGCCGAGCACCGTCGAAAGCCTGGCCGCAAAAGCCCGCCCGAAGACGTCCGTCGGCCCGCCCGGCGGGAACGGCACTACCAGCCGCAGCGGCTTCGAAGGAAACGCGGATTGCGCTGCGGCCTGGGACACCGCACACAGCCCGAGGACGGCGGCGACGGTCAGCTTCAGGAACGGGCGACGGTTCATGCTGGATTCTCCTTGGTCAAAGTCCGGCCTTGCGCCAATCGGGATTCGCCTCGGCCGGCTCGCTGCCGAGCCCCGCCGCACGGATGCCTTCGATCGCGCAGTATTCATCCTTGTCCGACGCATCGCCGCTGATGCCGACCGACCCGATCGCAACACCTTGCGCATCCAGGACCAGCACGCCGCCCGGCACCGGGATGAACCGGCCGTCGGACACGGAGGCGAGCGCCCCCTGGAATGCCGGCCGCTGCGCGAGGCGGTCGCGGATCAGGCGCGTGGACATGCCCATCCCGAGGCAGCCCCAGGCCTTGCCGAAGGCGATGTCGAAGCGCATCACGCCGGATCCGTCCTCACGCTTGTACGCCACCAGCGTGCCGCCCGAATCGAGGACCGCGACCACGAGCGGCATCAGGCCTTCGCGGCGCCGGGCCGCCAGCGCACCTTCGATGATCTTCTCGGCGACGGCCAGCGTGAGGCTGGAGTGGATCGGGCGCAGGTGCTCGGGCATGACGGGGTTCCTGGTCAGGAAGTTGTCTGGTATTGACGTTGCTTCGAATTCGAAGTTGTCTTGGGTTTGAAGTCATCGAATCTCATGCTTTTGCGAATTTCTCAAGGTTGCGCGTTGCGCAACCGGGGGAAATGCGCAAAAGCATGAGACCTGGAAGGTCAAAGTCAAAAAAAGCCAATTTCAGGGTCAGGCGTGAAACGAGGCCCTTCCCCGAATCCTAACCCGCCTGGGCCTTGGCCCATCGCCCCGGCCT
Organism: uncultured Bordetella sp.; assembly: GCA_964599095.1. GTDB lineage: Bacteria > Pseudomonadota > Gammaproteobacteria > Burkholderiales > SG8-39 > SZAS-79. The sequence goes on along the minus strand of CAZREB010000004.1, from coordinate 374,166 downwards.
CGCCCCGGTGACCGTTCCGCCCCTGCACACCACCTCCCCGTTTACGAGCGTCGCCACATACCCGCGCGCCTTCTGCACGAATCGCTTCCCGCCGGCAGGCAGGTCGCGCACGATCTCCGGCTTGAGGGGGTGCAGCCTCGGATAGTCGATTACGTTGATATCCGCGCGCAGGCCGGGGCGCAGCGCACCGCGATCCGCGAGGCCCATGTGGCGCGCATTGCGCGAAGTCAGCATCTCGACCGCGCGTTCGAGCGGCAACCTGGGTCCGCGAGTGCGGTCGCGGGTCCAATGCGCAAGCAGGCTGGTCGGGAAACTCGCGTCGCACACCGTGCCTACGTGCGCACCGGCATCCGACAGCGCGTGCAGCGCCTGCGGATGCTCGAGCATCGAGCGCACCGTCTCGAGCGAGCCGCGCAGGTAATTGAAGATCGGAAAATAGACCAGGTTGCCGCCGTCGCCTTCGGCCAGGTAATCGTAGATCGCCTCGAACGCGCGCACGCCGCGCGCCTTGGCCCTCGCGGCGAACGACTCGGCCGGCTGCGGCTCGTAGTCCGGGCCGGCCTCACCGACCGCGAGCGGGAACATCAGCGCGGCCATTTGGTCGAGCTGGGCGAGGATCTGGTCCACGAGCGGCGGGATCGGCGAGCCGTCGCGCGCAAGCTTCACCGGCTTTTCGGCCAGGATCCGCGCCCTGGTCGCCGGATCGCGCAGGCGGGCCGCGCGCTCGGGCAGTGGCAGCGAGGCGAATTCCTGGTAGGTAGGCATCGCCGTGAAGATATTGAAGCTGGTATCGAGGCCGTTCAGCACGCCGATCGCCCGGCACGCCGTCTGCAGGCGCAGGTCGAGGCCGGCCGCCTTCGACGCCGCAGCGCGCTCGGCCAGCCACTGCCACTGCGGCGGGGCGTTGACCCGCTCGAGCCAGGTGAGCGCAAGCGGCCTTCCGGTGGCGCGCGCAATCGATTCGAGCAGGTCGTACTCGGCATCGAAGCGGCTGCGCTGGCCTGCCGGGTCGCCCCGCATGCAGTCGAAATCGCTCACCGCGTGCATGACCCGGTACGGCAGCCCCTCGAAGGCCCGGGCCAGCTCGAGCAACTCCTCGCGCGCCGCGCTGGCCGCCGGCGTCTCCTGCCCCTTGGCGGTCCGGTGGTTGTCGGTGCGCCCGGTGGAGAACCCGGCCGCGCCGGCCAGCATCGCCTCGCGCAGCAGCTGGCGCATGCGCGCGCGATCCTCCCCGGTAGCCGCTTCGAGACGCGCGGCGCGCTCCCCCATGACGAAAAGGCGCAGGCAGTCGTGCGGCACCAGGGTCATGAAGTCGAGGCTGTGGCGCATTGTGCCGAGCGCGTTCGCGTAGTCGGCAAAGCTCGTCCATCCCCAGCGTACGCCCTCCGCAAGCACGGCGCCCGGGATCTCCTCGACGCCCTCCATCAACTGCACCAGGCGTTCCTCCTCGCCCTTGTGCACCGGCGCGAACCCGACGCCGCAGTTGCCCATGACGACCGTCGTGACGCCGTGATGGATGCTGGGGCTGAAGGTCTCGTCCCACGAGGCCTGCCCGTCGTAATGCGTATGGATGTCGACGAAGCCGGGCATCACCAGCGCGCCGGACGCATCGATCTCGTCGCGCGCAGCCGAAGTGACCTTGCCGATCTCTTCGATCCTGCCGCCGCGCACGCCCACGTCTGCGGTAACGCCGGGCGCACCCAGGCCGTCGAGCACCATGCCGCCGCGAATGACCAGGTCAAGCATTCTCGAGTTCCTTCCTGTCCGAATTCCTGTCCAATGTCCGCCAGAGCAGCGCGAGGGAGCCGCCCGAAACGATATGCCAGATGCCCCACAGGCCCGCGACCGCGACCATCGCGAGGTCCGACGAGAACTGCGCGGCGATGATGCCGAGGGCGAGGCCGGAATTCTGCATGCCGCTCTCGACGATCACCGCGCGCCGGTCCGGCACCGGAATCTTCGCGAGCAGCGATGCGCCGTAGCCGAGGCCGAGCCCCAATCCGTTCTGCAGGATCACCAACGGGAGGGTACGGGTAAGCTCGACCAGGAAAAGCTTCCATTGCGCAGCGACCGCGAGGATGATGAATGCGGCGAGGGCAATCCCCGCAAACCGGCCGAGCGGCCCGCGGATGCGCAACGCGATCGCCGGCACGTTGCGCGTGGTCAGCATCGCCGCGGTCATCGGCACCGCGAGGAGCAACAGCAGGCTCACGACGAGGTCCTTCGGGTCGACCGAGATCGAGCGCGCCCACGCGGACGTCTCCGGATTCGCACCTATCATCAGCGTGAAGTTGAGCGGCGTGAGCACCAGCGCCAGCACGTTCGATACCGCCGAGATCGACAGCGACAACGCGAGATTGCCGCGCCCCAGGTGCGTGATCACGTTCGACAGCGCGCCACCCGGGCAGGCGGCGACCAGCATCATGGCCGCCTCGGTCGCAGGCGGCAGGTCGAGCACGAGGGTCGCAAGCAGTGTCGCCCCAGGCAGCAGCACGAACTGCGCGACCAGGCCCACTCCCACGGCGACCGGGTGCGAGGCAACGTAGCGGAAATCCCTCACTCGCAGGTCCAGCGAGACCGTATAGACCATCGTGGCCAGCACGAGCATCAATACGGCCTGCTGCATTCCCGCGTCCTAGCCCTTGAAGCCGTAGTCGGTGCGCGCGGCGGCCTCGCTCACGAACCCGGCGCGCAGGTCGGCCCTGACCGCCTCGGGGTCGCGCTCGGCGGGCGTGCCGTAGCCGCCGCCGCCGGGCATCTCGAGCACCAGCACCTCGCCTGCAGGTACGGTCTGCCGGCCCTTGGACCGCAGCTTCGCGCCCGACTTGAGCCTCAGGCCGCCCACGGCGCCGTCCCCGCCGCCCTCGCAGCCGCGCGGTGCGAACTGCGTGCGGTCGAAAGTGGCGAAGATCGCGAAGGGTTCGTCCTCCCGGCTGCCGATCTCCATGACCTGCCCGAGCCCGCCGCGAAACCGGCCGACGCCGCCGGAATCCTGGCGGTACTCCTTGCGCCAGACCACCAGCGGCGAGATCGCCTCGGTGATTTCGATCGGCACCATGCGCACGCCGCTCGGAAACGGCGTTGCGGACAACCCGTCGAGCGTCGGGCGCGCACCGACGCCGCCGCTGTGGAAACTGGTGACGTTGAAGGCGGTCGCGCGCGTCCCGCGCGACGCGCCGGCCGCAATGCCCGGGCCTGCGCCGAGCTTGACCGACCAGAGCGAAGACGACCCCTCCGCGGGCACGCGGCCCGGCACAAGCTGGTGCAGGCAACCGAAAGCCACATCCGGCAGCATGTGCCCGATGATCGCGCGGGCCATGACCGGGCTGGGCGCCTTCGCGTTGACGATGCAGCCCTCGGGCGCCTCGACGCGGATCGTCGAGAGCGACCCGAAATTGTTCGGGATCGCCGGGCCGACGATGCATTTCACGCCGAACGCCGTGTACGCGTCGGCATAGTTCTTCGGGCAGTTGATGCCGTATTCGGAGATCTCGGACGTTCCCGTGAAATCCACGACCACTTCGGTGTCCGTGAGGGTCAGGCTGGCCTTCAGGCTGATCGGCTTGTCGTAGCCGTCCATCGTCAGCGAATAGGACGCCGAGCCCTTCGGAAACGTGGCGAGCGACGCGATCATCGCCTCCCGGCTGCGCCCGATCACGTACTCCGCGAGCGGCGCGAGGTCGTCGAGCGCATGCTCGTCCATCATTTCCACCAGCCGCCGCGCGCCCATGTCGTTGCAGGCGGCAAGCGCGTACATGTCGCCTTCGACCTGCACCGGTTCGCGCACGTTCTGCCGCAGGATCGCGAAGAAGGTGTCGTTCGCCTCGCCCCGCGCGAACATCCTGCAGATCGGCACCCACAGGCCTTCGTGGTAGACCTGCCGCCCGTCGGGCGACTGGCCCAGGCCGCCGATGTCGACCACGTGGGTGGTGCACGCGAACAGGGCCACCGCCCGGCCCTTGCGGAACGTGGGCGTGACGACGGTGAAATCCGACAGGTGCCCGGTGCCCTTCCACGGGTCGTTCGTCACGAACACGTCGCCTTCGCGCATCGTTTCGAGCGGGTACGCGGCCAGGAAGTGCGGCACCGCCGCCGCCATCGTGTTCACGTGGCCGGGGGTCCCGGTCACCGCCTGCGCAACCATCCGGCCGCGGGCGTCGAACACTCCTGCCGAGATGTCGCCGGCCTCGCGCGCAGGCGTGCTGAACGCGGTGCGCACGAGCGTCTGCGCCTGCTCCTCGACCACCGCAAGCAGGCGGTTCCACATGACCTGGAACCTGATGTCGGAAGCCATCCCCGATCCCCTCCTCAGTCCTTCCTGGCCAGCCGGATGAAGCCGCTGGCGTCCATCACGGCATCGAACGACGCCGAAACCACCGTGGTCGTCTCGTCTTCGCAGATCACTGCCGGGCCGGCCAGGCGGGCACCGGTCGCCAGCGCGGCACGCTCGTAGACATCGTAGTCGTAGAACTTTCCGTCGCGCGAATCGTGGATCCGGCGTTTCGCCGCCGGCCTGGCGGTGGTCCCCGGGCCCGGTTCGGAGACCGGCGCGGGCAGTTCGCCCGGCAGGCCGAGCGACAGGCTCCACGAAATCACCTCCTGCGTCAGGTTCGGGATGTTGCGCCCGAACAGCTGCCTGTATTTCTCCTGGAACAGCGCGGCGAGCTTCGCGTCGTCGCCCGCCTTGAATTCGCCCGGCGGGAGGCTCACCGCGATCTCATGGCCCTGCCCGCGATAGCGCATGAATGCGGTGCGATGCTCGACCAGTTCGCCGCGCGGCTCGGCGAGCCGGACGATCGCCTCGGCATAGGCACGCATCCCGGCGAACATCGCGTTGATCGGCGCCGGGTCGTAGCTCCGCAGGTCCAGGTACCGGGTCTGCACCAGTTCGTAGGCGATGCCGGCGCGCAGGAACCCGATGGCCGAGCCGACGCCGGCCCCGCTCGGAATGATGACCTCGCGGATGCCGAGCTTTTCGGCCAGCCGCGCCGCATGCAGCGGCGCCGCGCCGCCGAATGCGATCATGGTCCGCGTCGCGACGTCCTTGCCGCTTTCGGCGCCATGGATCCGGGTGGCGTTCGCCATGTTCTCGTCGACGATCTCGCTTATCCCGGCCGCGGCCTCGACGACGTCGAGTTTCATGCGGGTGCCGATGCCCTCCTGCAGCGCGCGCTCGGCTGCGGCGCGGTCGAGCCTGATGCTGCCGCCGGCAAAGGCGTCCGGGTCGATGCGTCCCATTACCAGGTCTGCGTCGGTGACCGTCGGCGCCCGGCCGCCGCGCATGTAACAGGCAGGCCCGGGCTCGGAGCCCGCGCTTTCCGGCCCTACCGCGATCACGCCGAGCGAGTTGACGTGGCCGATCGAGCCGCCCCCCGCCCCGATCTCCACCATCTCGATCACCGGGATCTTGACCGGGATCCCGCTGCCCTTGGAGAAGCGGTACTCGCGCGCCACCTCGAACGAGCGCGACAGTTGCGGCGTGAAGGCATCGATGAAGCACAGCTTGGCGGTGGTGCCGCCCATGTCGAACGAGAGCACCTGCGGGCGGTCGCACAACGCGGCCACCTGGGTGGCGAGGACCGCGCCGCCGGCCGGGCCGGACTCGACCAGCCGGATCGGGAAGCGCTGCGCGATCTCTACAGTGGTCACCGTGCCGCTGGACATCATCATCAGGAGCGGGCAGCCGAAGCCCTCGGCGGCCAGGCGCTCCTTGACCCGCTCCAGATAGCCGCGCATCAGCGGGCGCACATAGGCGTTGGCGACGGTGGTGGAGATCCGGTCGTACTCGCGGATCTCCGGGCAGACCTCGCTCGAGATCGACACCGGGACGCCCGGCATCAGCTCGCCGAGCATCGCCTCGATGCGGCGTTCGTGCGCGGGATTGGCGTAGCTGTGCATCAGGCCGACGGCGATCGCGCCGACGCCTTCCTGCCTGAAGGTCTCGGCCGCCGAGCTTACGTCGCTTTCGCGCAATTCGATCAGGACGCCGCCGGTCGAGGCCATCCGCTCGGTGACTTCGAGCCGCAGCCAGCGCGGCACCAGCGGCGTCGGCCGGCGCATGAAGACGTCCGACTGCTCGAAGCGGTGCTCGTAGGCCATCTCGAGCGTGTCGCGAAATCCCCGGGTGCACAGGAGCCCGACCCTGGCCCCCTTGCGCTCGATCAGCGCATTCGTCGCGAGCGTCGTGCCGTGCACGATCAGGTCGACCTCGCCTGCCCTGACCCCGGCCTTCTGCAGCGCGAGGTGGACGCCCTCGAGGAAGCCGCTTTCCGGCCGGGTCGCGGTCGTGAGCACCTTGCTGATGGTCCGCGCGCCGCCGCACTCGAGCACGACGTCGGTAAACGTTCCGCCGATGTCGACGGCAAGGCGCACAGCCTTTCCGGAGCGCATTCGGTCAGCGCGCCCGCAGCAGGATCTTGCCGGCGATGCTCCCCGCCTCCATGGCGGCGTGGGCCTCGCTCGCATTTGCGAGCGGCACGATCCGGTCCACGACCGGCTTCACGCGGCCTTTCTCGAGCAAAGGCCAGGCAACGCGGCGCAAAGCAGCGGCGATCCGGGTCTTGTCTTCGATGCTCCGGTGCCGCAGCGTGGAACCGGTGACGACCAGGCGTTTCATCATGATCTCGCGGATATTGAAGGTCGCCGCCGGCCCGGCATCGCCGGCGATGTAACTCAGGCGCGCGAACGGCGCCATCGCCTTGAGGTTTCTCCCGGCATACGGTCCGCCGACCATGTCGAGCACCACGTCGACGCCGCGCCCGTCCGTATGCAGGAGGACTTCCTCGACGAAATCCTGCGTGCGGTAGTTGATCGCCTTTTCGGCCCCGAGCCGCACGCAGAGGTCGCAGCGCGCGTCGCTGCCGGCGGTGGCGATCGCGCGCGAGCCGAGCGCAGAAGCCATCTGTATCGCCATCGTGCCTATGCCGCTCGCGCCGCCATGGATCAATGCAATGTCTCCGGCGCGCAGCGCGCCGTGCTCGAACAGCGCCGTCCAGACGGTAAACAGCGCCTCCGGCAGCGCCGCGGCCTCGACCAGGCCGACACCATTCGGAATCGGCAGGCATTGGCCGGCGGGCGCAATGCAATAGTCGGCATAGGCACCGCCGGCAACGAGCGCGCACACCGGATCCCCCACCGACCAGCCGGTCACGCCCTCGCCGATCTCGCAAACGACGCCCGAGCATTCGAGCCCGAACGTCAGCGGCGCGCCCGGCGGCATCGGGTAGTTGCCGGCGCGCTGCTTGCAGTCGGCCCGGTTGATGCCGGCGCCATGCACTTCGATCAGCAGTTCGCCGGGGCCCGGCGCGCCGATCGGGACCTGCATCACCTTGAGGGCCTCGGGCCCGCCGGGGACCGGCGCCTGGACCGCGTTCGCAACCTTCATTGCCCGCGCTCCGCGACTGGGTTAGATTGAGGCAAAACTACAAGGAGGTGAAAGATGGGCATTCGATTTGCGGCAGCGCTGCTCGTGGGATTGATCGGGTCTTCGGCCGCCTGGGCCCAGGACTATCCGGTCCGGCCGATCCATCTGGTCGTACCTTTCCCGCCCGGCGGTGGCTTGGACACTTTAGCACGCATCGTCGCGCCGAAATTGCAGGCGAGCCTCGGCCAACCGGTCGTCGTGGAGAACAAGGTCGGCGCGGCCGGCACCATCGGCATCGACTCCGTGGCCAAAGCGGCGCCCGACGGCTACACGATCGCAGTCGGGTCGCCGGGCAACATGTCGGTGACACCGGCGCTCAATCCCAACCTGCCGTACAAGCCCCTGCGTGATCTCGCACCGATATCGATGGGCGTGCGCATGCCGATGTTCCTCGTCGTGAACCCGTCGCTCCCGGCCACCTCGATCCCGCAACTGATCGCCCTGGCAAAGGCGAATCCGGGCAAGTACACCTTTTCCTCCGGTGGCCAGGGCAGCGCGTTGCACCTGGCCGGCGAGCTGTTCAACATCCGCGCCGGCGTGAACATCCGCCACATTCCATACAAAGGCACCGCGCCGGCGATCGCCGACCTGCTGGCCGGCCAGGTCGACATGACGATTGCGGACGCCTCGGTGCTGCAGCACGTGAAATCCGGAAGGCTGCGCGCGCTGGGGCAGACGACGCCTGTGCGCGCGCCCTCGTCGCCGGACATTCCTACGATTGCCGAAGGCGGCGTGGCCGGCTATTCGGCCACCAACTGGTACGGTTTCTTCGCGCCGGCGGGCACGCCTGCCGGCGTGGTGCAGAAGCTCAACGGCGCCTTCGTCAAGGCGCTCGCCGAGCCCGACGTGGTCGCCACGCTGCGCAATGGCGGCATGGACGTCGCGCCCTCCACCAGTGCCGAACTCGGCGCGTTCCTGAAGGAAGACATGGAGCGCTGGGCGCAAGTCATCAAGCAGGCCGGCATCGAGAACAAGTAGCCGGCAGACGGATCGCCGACATGATGGTGCTCAACGAGACGGACCTGCGCGCGGCGCTCGACATGCCGGCGTGCATCGCGGCCATGGAGCGCGCATTCGTCGATCTCGCCGACGATGCGTACTTCAACCCGATCCGGATGCGCGTGAAGCAGCACGAATCGAGTCCGAACTGGATGACGCTGATGCCCTCGATGCGCACCAAGGGCACGCGCCGCTGGGCGCTCAAGCAGATGGTCGTGTGCCCGGCAAACCGCAAGACCGGCGGCGACCCGCTGCAGGGCTCGGTGATCCTGCAGGACGGCGACAACGGCCGCATTCTCGCAATCGCCGACGCGCCGACGCTCACGGAGATCCGCACCGCGGCCGTTTCAGGCCTCGCCACGAAAGTGCTGGCGAACAAGGATGCAAAGTCGGTGGCCATCATCGGCGTCGGCATCCAGGCCCGCGCCCACGTGTCGGCGATGCGGACGGTGCTCCCGGACGCAAAAGTCGTCGCCTGGGGTCGCAACCCGGAAAAGGCGGCGCGGTTCGGCGACGCAAACGGCGTCGAGATCGCGAAATCCCTCGAAGCCGCGGTGGGCGGGGCCGACGTCGTCTGCACTGCAACCTCCACCACCGACCCGATCATCCGGCGCGAATGGATCAGGCCAGGCTGCCACCTGAATGCGGTCGGCTCCAGCCGCAGCACCCATGTCGAGCTCTTTGCCGAAACGGTTGCGGCCGCGTCGCTGTTCGTCGACCGGCGCGAGGCCGCGCTTAAGGAGTCCGGCGACGTGCTGAACGCGATCAGGGCGGGGCTGATCGACGCGTCGCATATCCGGGCCGAACTGGGCGAAGTGCTGGCGGGCCGCCATCCCGGCCGGCGCGCGAAGGACGAATTCACGCTCTACAAGTCGCTCGGCCTGGGCACGCAGGACCTCGCGGCGATTGAAGCTGCGGTCGCATGCGCCCGCGCGAAGGGCTGCGGCACGGAGGTCGCGTGGTGAGTAAAGCCTGCCTGATCAGGCCTTGAGCGGCTTGTAGCGGATCCGCTTGGGCCGCGCGCCTTCCTCGCCGAGGCGCTTTTTCTTGTCGGCCTCGTACTCCTGGTAGTTGCCGTCGAAGAACACCGCCTGCGACTCGCCCTCGAAGGCGAGGATGTGCGTGGCGATCCGGTCGAGGAACCAGCGGTCGTGGGAGATCACCATCACGCTGCCGGCGAAGTCGAGCAGCGCCTCTTCCAGCGCGCGCAGCGTCTCGACGTCGAGGTCGTTCGACGGCTCGTCCAGCAGGAGCACGTTTGCGCCGGACATCAACGTCTTCGCGAGATGCAGCCGCCCGCGCTCGCCGCCCGAGAGCTGGCCGACGATCTTCTGCTGGTCGGCACCCTTGAAGTTGAACCGCCCGAGGTACGCTCGCGAGGGCATCGTGAACTTGCCCACGGTGATCATGTCCTGCCCGTCGGCGATCTCCTGGAAGACGGTCTTGTCGGCCGACAGCACGTCGCGCGACTGGTCGACATAGGCCAGCTGAACCGTCTTGCCGATCTTCACCTCGCCCGAGTCGGGCTTTTCCTTGCCGGTGATCATCCGGAAGAGCGTCGACTTGCCTGCGCCGTTCGGGCCGATCACGCCGACGATCGCGCCGGGCGGCACCTTGAACGACAGCTTGTCTATCAACAGCCGGTCGCCGAACCCCTTGGTCACGTCGATGAACTCGATGACCTCGTTGCCCAGCCGCTCGGCCACCGGGATGAAGATCTCCTTGGTTTCGTTCCGCTCCTGGCTTTCGTGCGAGGACAGCTCGTCGAACCGCGCGAGGCGGGCCTTGGATTTCGCCTGCCGCCCTTTCGGGTTCTGGCGCACCCATTCGAGCTCGGCCTTCATCGCGCGCATGTGCGCGTCTTCCTGCTTGGCCTCGGCCTCGAGGCGCTTTTCCTTCTGCTCCAGCCACGAGGAGTAGTTGCCTTCCCACGGGATGCCCTTGCCGCGGTCGAGTTCCAGGATCCAGCTCGCGGCATTGTCCAGGAAATACCTGTCGTGCGTGACCGCCACCACGGTGCCCGGGAAGCGCTGCAGGAACTGCTCCAGCCAGTCGACGCTTTCGGCGTCGAGGTGGTTGGTCGGCTCGTCGAGCAGCAGCATGTCGGGCTTGGAGAGCAGCAGCCGGCACAGCGCGACGCGGCGCTTCTCGCCGCCTGACAAGTTGCCGGCCTTCGCGTCCCACGGCGGCAGGCGCAGCGAGTCGGCCGCGATTTCGAGCTGGTGCTCCATGTCGTCGCCACCGCCCGAGTTCAGCATCGCTTCGAGCCGGGCCTGTTCCTCGGCGAGCTTGTCGAAGTCGGCATCCGGCTCCGAGTAGGCCGCATAGACCTCGTCCAGGCGCTTCCTGGCCGCGGCGATGTCGCCCATGCCTTCCTCGACGATCGCGCGCACGGTCTTGTCCGGATCGAGCTGCGGCTCCTGCGGCAGGTAGCCGATGCTCATGTTCGGCATCGGCGTGGCCTCGCCGTCGAAGTTCTTGTCTTCGCCCGCCATGATCCGCAGCACCGTGGACTTGCCCGAGCCGTTCAGGCCGAGCACGCCGATCTTGGCGCCCGGGAAGAACGCGAGGTTGATGTTCTTGAGGATCTGGCGTTGCGGCGGCACCGTCTTGCTGAGCCGCTTCATCGAGAATACGTACTGCGCCATGGGAAGCCCTGCGTATCGAAAGCGCGATTATCTCACTCGGCGCGCGCGCCCGACGCTTTCACCACCTTGGCCCACTTGTCGGACTCCCTGCGCAGGAACGCCGACAATTCCTGCGGCGAGCTCGATTGCACTTCGAAGCCCAGGCCCGCCAGCTTTTCGCGCACGTCCGCGGCCTGCAATGCCTTCGCCGCTTCGGCGTTCAGGCGGGTCACGACCTCCGGCGGCGTACCGGCCGGCGCCATGAAGGCGAACCAGTTGCTGGCTTCGAATCCGGGCACGCCGGATTCGGCAACTGTAGGAATCTCCGGCACCGCGGACGAGCGCTTTGCGCTGGTGACCGCGAGCAGCCGCAGGCGCCCGGCCTTGTGCAGCTGGACCACAGACGGCAGCACCGGGATATAGATCGACACCTGCCCGGCGAGCAGGTCGGCGATCGCCGGCTGGCCGCCCTTGTAGGGGACATGCAGCATGTCGATGCCGGTCATGCCCTTGAACAGCTCGAAGGTCAGGTGCGCGCTGCTGCCGATGCCGAACGACGCGTAAGTGAGCTTGCCGGGCTGCGCCCTGGCCAGCGCCACCAGTTCCTGAATGTTCTTGGCCGGCAGCGTGGGCAGCGAGACTACGCCGTTCGGAACCCAGGCCAGCAGGCTGACGGGCGCGAGATCGCGATGGATGTCATAGGCCATCTTGTCGCGCAGCGCCGCGTTGATCGTCTGGCCGGTGATGTTCTCCACCAGCAACGTGTACCCGTCGGGTGCGGCCTTGGCCGCCATTTCGGTGCCTATCATCCCGTTGGCGCCGCCGCGATTGTCTACCACCACGTTCTGGCCGATGCTCTCGGCGATCTTCTGGCCGAGGGTGCGCCCGAGGATGTCGACCGTGCCGGTGGGCGGCCAGGGAACGATCAGGCGGATCGGCTTGTTCGGATACCCCTGCGCCAGGCAGGCCTGGGAAAGCATGGCGAAGGCCAGACCGAGCGCGATCCTGGAAAACATGGGGTTCCCCTTGCTGTACTAGAATGACCGCGAACGATACATCAAGGGGCATCCAAATGACGAAAGCACTCTTCGGCACGCTCGCCGGCCTGGCCCTCGCAACGCTGCTCGCCGCCGCACCGATGCCGGCCGACGCGCAGGGCGCCTCCGGCAGGCAGCGCCTGGTGATCCAGGTCAGCGACGCGGACCCCGGCAAGTGGAAGCTGGCGCTGAACAATGCCCGCAACGTGCAGCATGACCTCGGCAAGCAGAACGTCGACATCGAAATCGTCGCCTACGGCCCGGGCATCGGCATGCTGAAGATGGAATCCGACGCGGCGCCCGGCGTCATCCAGGCGATGACCGACGGGGTCAGGGTGGTGGCTTGCGAGAACACGATGCGCAACCAGAAGCTCAAACGCGAGGACATGCAGGGCGGCATCGGCTACGTGGGCGCAGGCGTGGTCGAGATCATGCAGAAGCAGCGCGAGGGTTGGGCTTACCTGCGGCCCTGAACTGCGGAAGATATTTCCGTATTTGGCAAACAAACTTGCCTGAGAACGGCTTGCCCGGCCGATCTCCGGAAATAAAAGTCTGACAATTACGCCTTGAGCGCGCTCTCGAGCAGGTCCGGCTGGCCGGCCGGCCCGGGCGCCTCGCCGACGCGATGCAGGTCGCTCAGCTTCACGCCCAGCAGCCGCACCTTCTTCTGCAATGCCACCCGCCCGAAGCATTCGAACGCCGCGCGGCGGATCGCGAGCGGGTCGTCGGTGGGCTCTTCCAGCGTCCTGTCGCGCGTGATCCGCTCGAAATCGGCATAGCGCAGCTTGATCCCGACGGTGCGCGCGCGGTAGCCCTCGTCGCGAATCTCGTCGGCCACGCGCTTGGCCAGGCGCGCGAGCACCCGCGCAAGCTCCTGCCAGTCGCGCGTGTCCTCGTCGAAGGTCGTCTCGGCGCTGCGGGACTTGGGCTCGCGGAAAGTCACCACGGGGCGCTCGTCCCTGCCGTTGGAGGCTTCGTGAAGGTGCCGCGAATACGACTCGCCGAAGGATTCGCGCAGCTTTTCGAGCGGCACCGCCGCGATGTCACCGATCGTCCGGTAACCGAGCGCCAGCAGCTTTTCTTCCGACTTCGGGCCGACGCCCTGCAGCTTCCGGACCTCCAGCGGCCAGATCCGGGTCGGGATGTCCTCGAAGCCGAGGATCGTCAGGCCGTCGGGCTTGTCGAGTTCCGAGCCGAGCTTGGCGAGCAGCTTGTTCGGCGCGATCGCGAGCGAGCAGGTCATCCCGGTGGCCGCGAGCACGAGGCGCTTGAGGTCGCGGCCGATCGTCTCGGAGTCACCCGGGACGTCGGTCACGTCTATATAGGCCTCGTCGATGCCGCGGTCCTCGAACACCGGCGACACCGCGCGCATTTGCTCCTTGAACACGCTCGACCAATGCCGGTAGGAGTCGAAATCGGTCGGCAGGAAGATCGCGTGCGGGCAGAGCTTCTTAGCGGTGCGCATCGGCATCGCCGAACGCACGCCGAAGGCGCGGGCTTCGTAGGTGCAAGTTGAAACGACCCCGCGGCTGTTCGGGTCGCCGCGCCCGCCGATCACGACCGGCTTGCCACGCAGGTCCGGGCGGCGGAGCAGTTCCACGGATGCGAAGAAGGCATCCATGTCGAGGTGGAGGACCCTGCGCATCCTTTCCCTAGAATCCGTAGAGCCCGGCCGGGTTGTCGACGAGCACGCGGCGCCGAATGCCTTCATCGGGCAGCCAATCGGCCAGCAGATCGCAAAGGTCGCCATCGTTCGGCATCGCGCCCTTGACCATAACATGGGGCCAATCGGTGCCCCATACGACGCGGTCGGGGGCCTTGTCGACCAGGGCGTGCGCGAAGGGGACGACATCCTCATACGGCAGGGCGCGGGACGAAATCCGGTAAGGCCCGGTCAGCTTGACCCAGGCCCGCCCGCTCCCGAGCAAGCGCAGCAGGCCTTGGAATCCGGGCGCAGCCCGCCCCAGGCCGGTCTTCATGTACCCCAGGTGGCCGAACACCACGTCCACAGGAAACCCGTGGAGCAACCTGTCGAGGTCCGGGAATTCGTCTACGTGCATCAGGAATTCCAGGTGCCAGCCGAAAGGGCGCACTTTGGCGGCGAGGGCGTTCAGCATCTCCATCGGCAGCCGGCCCTTGCCTTCCCTGATGTCCACGATATTGCAGCGAACGCCGCGCACGCCCAGCGCATGCAGGCGCTCGAGTTCAGCGTTCGTGATATCCGGCTCGACCACGGCTACTGCACGCAGATGCACCGGATCGGCGGCGAGCGCGTCGAGCATCGCCCGGTTATCGGTGCCGTAGACGCTCGGCTGCACCAGCACCGCGCGCTCGACGCCCAGGGTCGCCAGAAGGCGCCGGTAATGAGCAGGCAGCGCGTCCGGAGGGGTATAGACGCGTCCGGACCAATACGGATATCGCGACCCGGGTCCGCAGATATGCGCATGCGTGTCGCACGCCAGAGGCGGCATCGCCAGTTTCGGCCTGCGCAGGTCCGGATCGTGGGCCGCGCAAAGCGGTGCGAACCCGGGCGATGGTTGATCGGGCATTGTGGGCTTTTGTCGATTGGCGCTCGACGCCGATTTTCTCCCATCGGGCACGGTCCGGGCGACCCCGCGCAGTTAAAATAGCGGCATGCCGGACACGCCCTCCGCCGGCGCCATCGTCATCCACGGCGCCAGGCAGAACAACCTCAAGAACCTCACGCTAAGCCTCCCGACCGGCGAGCTCATCATCGTCACCGGCGTATCGGGCTCGGGGAAGTCTTCGCTCGTCTTCGACACGCTGTATGCCGAAGGGCAGCGGCGCTATGTGGAGACTTTCTCGCCGTACGCCCGCCAGTTCCTCGACCGGATGGACAAGCCGCAGGTCGACCGGATCGACGGCATCCCGCCGGCGATCGCGATCGACCAGACCAACCAGGTCCGCACTTCGCGCTCGACCGTCGGCACGATGACCGAGCTGAACGACCATATCAAGCTGCTGTTCGCGCGGGCCGCGCAGCTCTACTGCCGCGGCTGCGGCCGGCCGGTGAAGCGCGACACGCCCGAGACGATCTTTGCCGAGATGGCCAGGCGGGCCGCGGCGGCGGGCGATCCGCGCCTCGTAATCACCTTCCCGATCACCGTGCCGAAGAACTTCAGCGAGGCCGAGGTCACCCAGCTGCTCGAGCAGCAGGGCTACACGCGCATCCACGCGCGCTCGAAGACCGTGCTCGAAGTCGTGCAGGACCGCATCCGCATGGGCTCGGCCGAGAAGGCGCGCGTCAGCGAAGCCCTCGAATCCGCCTTGCGTGTAGGCCAGGGCAAGGTCAATGTGTACGTACAGGAGGATCGGGGCCAGGCTCAATTTTCGGTCACGGGCTCGGAATCGCCACCGGCTTCAGTGAAAATTGAACCTGGCCCCAGCCATGTATGGCGATTCTCGTCGGACCTGCATTGCCCGGACTGCGACATCCACTACAACGAGCCGGTGCCGAGCCTGTTCTCGTTCAATTCGCCGATCGGCGCGTGCGAAACCTGCCGCGGCTTCGGCCGCGTGATCGGCATCGACTTCGGCCTGATCGTGCCGGACGAATCGAAGACACTGCGCGAAGGCGCGATCCGCCCGTGGCAGACGCCGAGCTTCAAGGAATGCCAGGACGACATCGTCAAGTACGCGAAGAAGCGCGGCATCGACCTCGACACACCATGGCGCGAAATGCGCGAAGAGCACCGTCACTGGGCGCTCGAAGGCGAGCCGGAGTGGGTCAGCTGGAAGAAGTCCTGGCCCGGCACCTGGTACGGCGTGCGCCGCTTCTTCCACTGGCTGGAAAGCAAAGCCTACAAGATGCACATCCGGGTGCTGCTCTCGAAGTACCGCGCCTACACGCCCTGCCCGGCCTGCAACGGCTCGCGCCTGAAGCCCGACGCACTGCTCTACAAGTTACGGGGCCAGGAAAAAGGGGGCCAGGTTCATCTTTCGGCACCGGCCACGCAGATGGAGTCTCCCGGACCGAAAATTGAGCCTGGCCCCTTACATTCGATTCACGACCTGATGCTCATGCCGATCGGGACTTTGCGCGTTTTCGCAGACTCGATGCAACTCCCGGCGCCGCTGGACGAGGCCACCGACCTGCTGGTCACCGAGATCAAGTCCCGGCTCAAGTTCCTCTGCGCCGTCGGCCTGGGCTACCTCACGCTCGACCGCCAGTCCCGGACTCTTTCGGGCGGCGAGGTGCAGCGGATCAACCTGACCACCGCGCTCGGCACTTCGCTCGTCAACACGCTCTTCGTGCTCGACGAGCCGTCGATCGGGCTGCACCCGCGCGACATGGGCCGCGTGATCGACGTGATGAAGCGCCTGCGCGATGCCGGCAATTCGCTCGTCGTCGTGGAGCACGATCCGCAGATCATGTTCGAAGCCGACAGGATCATGGACATGGGTCCGGGCCCAGGCGAGCGCGGCGGCGAAATCGTGTTCTTCGGCACCCCGGACGAGTTGAAGGCCTCGAAGACCCTGACCGCCGAATACCTGTCGGGCCGCAGGCGCGCAGGCGTGGCCGCCTGGGGCGAAGGCCGCGGGCGCATGCTGCCGACCGCCCCGAGCCTGGAGCTGCTGGGTGCCGAAGAGCACAACCTGAAGAACATCGACGTTACGATCCCGCTGCAGCGGCTGGTGTGCGTCACCGGCGTCTCGGGATCGGGCAAATCCACGCTGGTTAACGATGTCCTCTATGCAGCGCTGCTCAAGGCCAAGGGCAAGCCGACCGAGGCGGCCGGCAGGCATCGAGAGTTGCGCGGCCACAAACATGTGTCCGAAGTGGTGATGGTCGACCAGTCGCCGATAGGCAAGACCACCCGCTCCAACCCCGCGAGCTATGTCGGCGCCTGGGATGCGATCCGCGATATCTACGCGAAATCCGACACGGCCAAGGAACGCGGCTACACGCCGGGCACGTTCAGCTTCAACTCCGGCAACGGGCGCTGCCCGACCTGCGGCGGCAACGGCTTCGAGCATGTCGAGATGCAGTTCCTGTCCGACGTTTACCTGCGCTGCCCGGATTGCGACGGCAAGCGCTTCCGCGGCGAAGTGCTCGAGATCGTCGTGCGCGGCAAGTCGATTGCCGACGTGCTCGAGCTGACGGTGTCCGAGGCGATCGCCTTCTTCCGCGACCACGCCGAGGTCCAGCGGGTGCTGAAGCCGCTGGCCGACGTCGGCCTCGAATACCTGCGCCTCGGCCAGCCGGTGCCGACGCTCTCCGGCGGCGAGGCCCAGCGCCTCAAGCTCGCCGGCCACCTGTCCGGGAAATCGGGGACAGACCACGTTTTTCGCGAAAAACGTGGTCTGTCCCCGATTTCCGGCAAGCTGTTCCTGTTCGACGAACCGACCACCGGGCTGCACTTCGACGACGTGGGCAAGCTGCTGCGCGCCTTCCGGCAGCTTCTGGGCGCCGGGCATTCGATGGTGGTGATCGAGCACAACCTCGACGTGATCGCGGCCGCGGACTGGATCATCGACCTCGGGCCGGAAGGCGGCGACGCCGGCGGGCAGGTGGTTGCCGCCGGCACGCCGATCGATATAGTCAAGAATCCGGCATCGCATACCGGCGTCGCGCTCAAGGCCTACGAAGAGTCGCTCAACAAGCCGTCCACGACGGTCGTCGCGCGCGAAATGCCGCTGCAGACGCGGCTGTTGTCGAACGTGGTCAGCATCCACAATGCCCGCGAGCACAACCTCAAGAACATCGACGTCGAGATCCCGCGCGGGCGGTTCACCGTCGTCACCGGCGTGTCGGGCTCCGGCAAGTCGACGCTCGCGTTCGACATCCTGTTCGCCGAAGGCCAGCGGCGTTACCTCGAGTCGCTGAACGCCTACGCCCGCCAGTTCGTGCAGCCCGCGGCGCGGCCGGACGTGGATGCGATCTTCGGCATCCCGCCGACGGTGGCGATCGAGCAGCGCACCTCGCGCGGCGGGCGCAAGTCCACGGTGGCCACGCTCACCGAGATTTACCACTTCCTGCGCCTGATGTACGTGAAGCTCGGCACGCAGCACTGCCCGGACTGCAACGTGCCGATCGAGCCGCAGAGCGAGGATGCGATCGTCGCGCGCCTGATGCGCGACTACAAGGGCCAGCGGATCGGCCTGCTCGCGCCGCTGGTGATGAACCGCAAGGGCTTCTACACCGACCTCGCCAAGTGGGCGCGCGGCAAGGGCTACACGCACCTGCGCGTCGACGGCGAGTTCATGCCGACCGACAAGTGGCCGCGCCTCGACCGCTTCAAGGAGCACACGCTGGAACTGCCGGTGGCGGACCTGCGCATCGCGCCGGAAAACGAATTGCAGCTGCGCCGCGAGCTCGCCAAGGCGCTCGAGTTCGGCAAGGGCGTGGTGCACGTGCTCTCGGACCTCGACGAGCTGGTGCGCGTCGCGTCGAAGTCCAAGGCCCCGCTGGTGGAGATGGAACTGCGCCAGCAGGTGTTCTCGACCAAGCGCGCCTGCCCCTCGTGCGCGCGGAGCTTCGCGGAACTCGACCCGCGCCTGTTCTCGTTCAATTCCAAGCACGGCTGGTGCGCCACCTGCTACGGCACCGGCATGAAGCTCGCCGGGATCGAGTGGGACGAGGAGCGCGAGAAGACCGGCACCGAGGACCACGTGCTCGACTCGTGGCTCGAATGGCTCGAAGTCGACGAGGCCTGCCCCGCGTGCGAAGGCAGGCGGCTGAACCCTGAAGCGCTCGCAGTCCGCTACCACGACCGCTCGATCGCCGACCTGGTCGCGCTGTCGGTCGGGAAGATCCGGGCGCTGGTGAACGAAATGAAGCTCACCGGCCGCGACGAGGAGATCGCGCGCGACCTGCTCGCCGAGTTGCGCTCGCGCCTCGGATTCCTCGAGGAAGTGGGCCTCGGCTACCTGTCCCTCGACCGCTCGGCGCCGACGCTTTCGGGCGGCGAAGCCCAGAGGATCCGCCTCGCCGCGCAGCTGGGCTCCAACCTGCGCGGCGTCTGCTACATCCTCGACGAGCCGACCATAGGCCTGCACCCTCGCGACAACAAGATCCTGCTCGACGTGCTCGAGAAGCTCGAGGCCAAGGGCAACACGCTGGTCGTGGTCGAGCACGACGAGGACACGATCCGGCGGGCGCACCACGTGCTCGACCTCGGACCGGGCGCCGGAAAGGTCGGCGGCCGCGTAATCGCCGAAGGCTCGGCCGCGGACCTGATGGCCAACCCGGAGTCGATCACCGGCCGCTTCCTGAAGAACCCGCTGCGCCACCCGATCCATCCGCGCCGCCCGGTCAACCGGGCCACCCCGTCGATCGAAGTCGAGGGTGCAAGCCTGCACAACCTGAAGAACGTCAACGCGCGGATACCGCTCGGGCGCCTGTCGGTGGTCACCGGCGTGTCGGGCTCGGGAAAATCGACGCTTGCACGCGACGTCCTGCACGCGAACCTCGCCAGGATGGTCAGCGAAAGGCGCGCCAGGACGGCGGTGCCGCCCGCAGGCTGCAGGGCCATCAAGGGCGTGGCGCAGATCGGGCGCGTGCTCGAGGTCGACCAGACCCCGATCGGCAAGACGCCGCGCTCGTGCCCGGCAACCTACGTCGGGTTCTGGGACTCGATCAGGCGCATCTTCGCGGAGGCCAACGAGTCGCGCATGCGCGGCTGGACCGCCAGCCGGTTCTCCTTTAACACCAAGGGCGGGCGCTGCGAGGCCTGCGAGGGCCAGGGCATCCAGCGGATCGAGATGTCCTTCCTGCCAGACGTGCGCGTGCTCTGCGACGTCTGCAACGGCCAGCGGTTCAATGCCGAAACGCTTTCGGTGCGCTGGCGCGGCAAGTCGATCGGCGACATTCTCGCGATGAACATCGACGAGGCGGTCGAGTTCTTCTCCGCCCACACCTCGATCCACCACGCGCTGCGCCTGATGCAGGACGTCGGGCTGGGCTACCTCACGCTCGGCCAGCAGAGCCCGACGCTGTCCGGCGGCGAGGCGCAGCGCATCAAGCTGGTCACCGAATTGTCGAAAGTGCGCATCGACGCCAACGGCAACGCGCTGGCTCGCCCGGGCCGCGCCGGGGAACTCGCCCATACGCTCTATGTGCTCGACGAGCCGACGGTCGGCCTGCACATGGCCGACGTCGAAAAACTGATCCACGTGCTGCACCGGCTGGTCGACGCCGGCAACAGCGTGGTCGTGATCGAGCACAACCTCGACATCATGGCCGAGTCCGACTGGATCATCGACCTCGGTCCCGAAGGCGGCGACGCCGGCGGGCGCATCGTCGCGCAGGCTTCGCCCGAAGCGCTTGCCGCGGACCCGTCGCGCTCGCATACCGCGCGCGTGCTGTCTGAATTCCTCGCCGAACGCAGCATCTCCACCCCCATCCAGGTCGCCGCGGCGGCCTGAACCTTCCCTTTTTGCTTTCCGTGTTTCCGCGCCGCGGGAACCGCCAGCCTGTTCCGGAGTCGAATTCGACATGAAAACACTGCTCGCACTCGCCTTTTCGTTTTTCCTGCCGCTCGCGGCCCCGAACGCCGCCTGCGCCCAGCCGACGGACGGCTCGCCCGAAGGCCTCGTGCGCCAGGTGACCAACGACGTGCTCGACGCAATCAGGAACGACGCAGGGCTGCAGGCCGGCGACAAGCAGAAGGCGCTTGCGCTGGCCGAGAAGAAAGTGCTGCCTCATCTCGATTTCAACGAAATGACCCGGCTTGCCTCGGGCCGCACGTGGAATGCAGCGACCCCGGAGCAGCGCGAGCGCCTGGTATCGGCTTTCCGCGCGATGCTCGTGCGCACCTATGCGAATGCAATCGACATCTACCGCGGCCAGACGATGATGGTCGAGCCGGCGCGCGTCCCGACCGGCGCAACCGAGGCGACCGTGCGCAACCGCTACATGAGCCCCGGCAAGCGCCCGACGCCGGTCGAATATTCGATGCGCAAGGGCGCGGACGGCTGGAAGATCTACGACATCGTCGTGGACGGCATCAGCCTGGTGCTCACGTACCGCTCGCAGTTCGAGGAAGCCGCGCGCAATACCGGCATCGAAGGCCTGATCGCCCAACTGCAAGACAAGACGAAGGCGCAGCCGGCGGTCAAGCCGAAATAGGCGCCTGAAGTGCGCCCATCCCCCGGCGCGTCAGTCGCCGGCATAGATCGCCCCGCAGGTGCAGGTCTCGTGCACCACGACCTTCGAGAGCAGCGGCAGGCCGGGCTTGAGCCGGTCCCAGATCCATCGGGCGAGATTCTCGCTCGTGGGATTCTCCAGGCCGGCCACTTCGTTGAGGTAGTTGTGGTCCAGCTGCTCGAAGAGCGGCCCGAATGCTGTCTTGATGTCCGCGAAATCCTGCACCCATCCCACATGCGGGTCGACCTCACCTGATACGTGGATCTCTACCCGGAACGAATGCCCGTGGATCCGCGCGCACTTGTGCCCTGCGGGCACGTTCGGCAGGCGATGCGCCGATTCGAGCGTGAATGCCTTGAAGATGTCCATGAGGAGCCCGGTTCAGCGGATGCCGATGATCTTGTGGGTCTGCAGCGAAAGCCGCCATTGCGGATGGGCGAGGCAGTATTCGGTGGCCAGCGCCGTGTTCCTGTCGCGGTCCGGGCTGTCCATCGGCTGGAGGAAGAAATGGTCGAAGGCGAGCTTTTCGAACCTGTCCGGCTCGGCACCCGCCTGAGGGAACACCAGCTTCAGTTCGCTCCCATGCCTGAGGTTGAAAGGCGCGCCGGCCTTGGGACTGACGGTCAGCCACAAGTCGCCGGCCGGCGGTTCCAGCGTGCCGTTGGTTTCGACCGCAACCTCGAATCCCAGCGCGCGCAACACCTCGACCAGCGGCGCGTCCAGCTGGAGCAGCGGCTCGCCCCCTGTGCAAACGACGAGTTTCCTGCCCGAGCCGCCCGCCGGCCATTTCGCGTCGACCGCAGCCGCCAGCGCCCCGGGCGTGTCGAACTTTCCGCCGCCGTCGCCGCCGGTCCCCACGAAATCGGTATCGCAGAACCGGCACACCGCCGTCGCACGGTCTGCCTCGCGACCGGTCCAGAGGTTGCAGCCGGCAAAGCGGCAGAACACCGCCGGGCGGCCTGCGTTGGCGCCCTCGCCCTGCAGCGTGTAGAAGATCTCTTTTACCGAATAGGTCATCGCCCGATTCTAACGGGTTCGCCTTCGCCTCTCGCCCGGCGGCGACGCGCTGTCTTGTGGTATTCATGGGGCTCGCCGCCGCAGAACCGGCGCCCTGCCCCTACGCTCCCATGACCAGGCCACGTCCCACCACGATCGAAGACCTGCGCGAGCGCCACGGATCCCGGTTCCGCTGGCTGGTGCTGGTCACCGTCATGGTCGGCATGATGGCGTCGATCATGTCCTCGACGATCGTCAACGTCGCGGTGCCGGACATGAGCCGCTATTTCCATATCGGCCAGGACCGCGCGCAGTGGATCTCGGCCGCGTTCATGGCGGCGACCACGCTGTCGCTGCTGCTTACGCCGTGGCTGCTGCAGCGCTACGGGTTGCGCAAGACCTATGTAGGCGCGAACCTGCTGCTGATGGCCGGCGGCATCGTCGGCGGCCTGTCGGGCAATTACCCGGTGATGATCGCGATGCGCGTGCTCGAAGGCGTGGCCGCCGGGATCCTGACCCCGATTCCGAACGTGGTGATCATGCGCGAGTTCCCGGCCAACCGGCAGGGGCGGGCGATCGGCATCTTCGGCTTCGGCGTCGTGCTCGCCCCCGCGATCGGTCCGGTCGTCGGCGGCGTGCTGGTCGAGCAGTTCGGCTGGCGCTCGATCTTCTTCGTGGTGGTGCCCTTCTGCCTTGCCGCGCTCGAACTGGCGCGCCGGTACCTGCCCGTGGTGTCGTCGTTCGTGACCACGCCCAGGCCGTTCGACTGGACGGGGCTGTGCCTCGCCACGATCGCGACGCTCGCCGTCCTCAACGGCCTGGTAGACCTGCAGGGCGACCGGACGGTGCAGGGGGCGGTCCTGCTCTGCGGCGGGGCTTCGGGGTTTGCGGCCTTTGCGTTCCACCAGTTGCGCGCGCCGCACCCACTGCTGCAGATGCGCCTGTTCGCGCACCGGCCCTTCACGATGGGCGCGGTCGTTTCGTTCGTCTACGGCGTCGGCCTGTTCGGCTCGACCTACCTCCTGCCGATCTACCTGCAGGCGGCGCTCGATTTCTCGCCGTCCAGGTCGGGTTTCGTGCTGCTGCCGGCAGGCCTCGCGCTGGCGATCACGATGCCGGTCGCCGGTCGGCTTGCCGACAAGCTGCGTGCGTCGCGCCTGGTGGCCGCCGGGCTGGTGCTTCTCGGCGGATCCACCGCGCTGACCGCGACGGTCACTCCCGCAACCTCGGTGCTCGTCCTGATGACCTGGGTGGTGCTCGGCCGCGTAGGCATGGGACTCATCATGCCGTCGCTGAGCCTGGGATCGATGCGCGGGCTCGGCCCGGTCGAGATCCCGCAGGCCGCGAGCATGAGCAATTTCCTGCGCCAGCTCGGCGGCGCGGTCGGCGTGAGCGTGGTCGGCATCCTGCTCGAGTGGCGCCTCGCCGCGCACGGCGTGACGCTCCTGGGGGCAGGCGGAGATGCGGCGCGCGTGCACGCTTTCGACGAAACCTTCCTGCTGCTGGCCGCGATCTCGCTGCCGGCAATCGTGGCAGCGTGGTTCATGGAACCGAAGAGGAGCCGGAACTAGCCCCTGCGGCGGATCGCTACCGTGTCGAGTTTCATTCGCTCGCGCACCGGCAACGCGGAGACCGCCACGCAGGTGCGCGCCGGCTTGTTGGGCGCGAACCTCTCCTCGTAGACGGCGTTGACCCTCGGGTAGTCGGCCATGTCGGTCAGGTAGACCACCGACTTGACGACGTCCTGCAGCGTGCACCCGGCCGCGGCGAGGATGCGCTCCGTATTCAGGATGGCCTGCCGCGTCTGCTCGATGACGTCGTCGGACACCACCTGCCCGGTCTTCGGGTCGAGGCCGCCCATGCCGGAGGTGAAAACCCATTCGCCGACCACCGCCGCATGCGAAAACGGCCCGGGCGGGTTGGGGGCATCGGGTGCGGTGACGAGCTTGATTTCTTGCATGGTCGGTCCTGTGGTTGGGTTGGGTCAGGCAGCCGCGCCGACGCCGTTCTTCTGCAGCCACGCGCGCAGCGCACCCGCGGTGGCAAAACCGGCCAGCCTGTCTGCGAGCCGGCCGTTGCGGAACAGCAAAGTGGTCGGCAGCGAGCGGATCTCGAATCTCTCGGACACCGCCGGCAAAGCCTCGGCATCGACCTTTGCGGAGGAAAGCGAGTCGCCCGCTTCGCGCACCACCGTCTCGAGCATCGGTGCAAGCCGCTTGCAGATGATGCATTTCGGGCCGGTGAAGGTCAGCAGCAGCGAAGGCGCCTCGGCCGCGAGGCGATCGACCTGCTCGGCCGTATCGAGCATCACCAGGGGCGTCACGAGGCGGTCTCCTCCTGCTGCCGCATTTCACCCCACTGCTCCCCGCGCTCCTTCTTGTAACCGTTGAGGAAATCGTCCGGGCCCACGTTGAGGGCGCCGTTGATCAGGTTGAAGGAATTGCCGGTGTTGACGGTCTCGAGGGTCTCGACGATCTCCGCATCGGTCACGCCATGCACGCGCAGCGCATCGATGTCCTGGCGCGTAATGCCGTGCGGGTCGCCGTTGGCCTTGATCGCATACTCGAACAGGGCCTGCTCCTTGGCCGACAGGCCGATCTTCGACGGGTCGAAATTGAGCGCCGCGTCGACCTCGGCATCCGACGCGCCTGCGTTGCGTAGTGACGTGGCGTGAAAGGACACGCAGTAGTCGCAGCGGTTGATCTCGGCAAGCGCCGTCATCACCGCTTCCTTGAACTTGACGCTCAGCCTGCCTTCGGTGAGCAGCACCACCAGGCGGCGGAAGTTCGCAATGCCGAGTTCAGGGAAAGCGGAGTACGCCTTGAACAGGTTCGACACCTGCCCCTTGCCGCGCACCCGCTCGAGGTCGTCGTAGAGCACCTTGCGCAGGCCTTCGGCCTTGTCGACCGCGACGAACTCGACGAACGGCTCGGGATCGTCCTTGCGGCTCCACTGTCCCATCATCGGTCTCCGGCGTAAGGGAGCGTCGATTGTTGGGCTCGCGCGGCCAGGGCGTCAAGGCGTATGCGCAAACCGAATGGGCGGCAGGCCGGGCCGGCTAGAAGTCTGCGTCGTCTTCGCTCGCCGCGCCCACTTTGCGCTGGTGGCGCCGGTGCTGCCAAACCGCAAAAACGAGCGACGCAACCGAAAGCGCGATCAACCCGCCCGAGATCGGCCGCGTGAGGAAGAGCCACGGGTCCGAATCGGTCATCACGGCGCGAATGAGGTTGATCTCGATCTGGTCGCCCAGGATCACTCCGAGGATGAAAGGCGCCAGCGGGAACCCGAACTTGACCATCGCATAGCCGAGCACTCCGAACGCAAACAGGATGTAGACGTTCGACATCGTATTGTTGAGTGCGTACGCGCCGATGACGCACAGGACCAGCACCACCGGAAACAGCGCCGCCTTCGGGACCGTGACGATGCGCAGCATGACTTTGGCCGAGAGCCCGACGATGACGACCATCAGCGGGTGCGCGATCAGGTAGGCGGCAAACATGCCGTAGGCGAGCTGCGGGTTCTGCTGGATGAACAGCGGTCCCGACTGGATGCCGTGGATCGTCAACGCCCCGAGCATCACGGCGGTGACCGCATCACCCGGGATACCGAAGGCCATGATCGTCACGAGCGAACCGCCCACGTTCGCATTGTTCGAGGATTCCGAGGCGATGATGCCCTCCGGCACGCCGCTGCCGAAGTCCTGGGGATGATTGGACATCTTTTTCGCCTGGTCGTACGCAAACATGCTCGCTGCGCTGCCGCCGATCGCAGGCAGCACGCCAATCAGCACGCCGACGAACGACGACCAAAGCAGGAGGACCGGTCTGGAAAGAATCTCCCAAATGACCTTGAAGTGCGACACCGCCAGTTTCACGGCCGTATCGACGGCTTCCACCGCCTTGCGGCTGCCGCCCATGCGCTCGACCTCCGACATGGTTTGCGCAAAAGCGAATACGCCGATCAGCACCGGCAGGAAATCGATGCCGCCTTCGAGGGCGGGGATGCCCAGGGTCAGCCGCTTTTGCCCCATCACCGGGTCGTTGCCCAGAATCGTGACGATCAGGCCGAGGCCGCCGGACACCAGTCCCTTGATGAGGGACGATTCCACCAGGCCCGCCACCATCGAAAGCGCAAGCATGAACAAGGCGAAGAACTCCCAAGGCCCGAATTCCAGAGCGATCCGCGCAAGCGGCCCGGTGGCGAAAATCAGGAAAGCGCCGCCCAGCAAGCCGCCGAAAAACGATGCCCAAACGCCGAGCCAGATCGCGCGCCCGGGCTGGCCCTTCTTCGCCATCGGGTGCCCGTCGAACGTCGTCGCGATCGCCGACGGCGTGCCCGGAAGCCCGAGCAGCACTGCGGTGATCAGGCCGCCGGCCGAACCGCCGACATAGACCCCGGTCATCGTCGCGAGGCCCTGCAGGGGATCGAGGCCGAACGTGAAAGGCAGCACCACGATGATCGTCATCGTGATCGTCACCCCGGGCAGCGCGCCGCCGAGCACCCCCACGAGCGTGCCGAAAAACAGCGGCACCAGGTACTTGACCTGCGCGACATTGGCCAGTCCCGCGCCGAGGAGCTCGATCATGGCTCAGAAGCCCGTCCAGCGGCCGCGAGGCAGCAGGACGGACAGGTAGTGCTCGAAGACGAGCCAGGTGACGAACGCGGTGGCCAGCCCGAGAACGATCGAACCCGCCCAGCCCTTCAATCCCCGGGGGCGCGAGAGGCTTGCATTGGAGGCGACCACGTAGGCGAACGTCGCGATGCGGAACCCAAGTGCCGGCAGCGCGGCGCAGTACAGCGCGAAAATCCCGAAACCGACGGCCACCAGCGGATAGTTGGGCCGGCCTTTCGGAGTCTCCGACGGCGTCATGCGATGGCGACGCCCCAGGAACTCCTTGATCACAAGGAAGAGCGCCAGCACCCCCGTGACCGCAAGAACGACGCGCGGATAGAACCCGGGTCCGATCGGGACCAGCGGGCTGTCCTTGAGGTCGAGCGTGAGCCCGAAAAGCGCGAGGCACGCGGCGAGTACCGCGAGCCCCGCCGCCATGTCCCGGCTCACCGCTTGAGCAGGCCGAGGTCTTTCGCCAGCGTCTTGTTCAGCTCGTCGTTGCCCTTGAGCCACTCGGCATACTGCTTGCGGCCCATGTAGCGCACGTCGGTGGCCTGCTTCTTCATCGAATCCACGAACGCCGGCTCCTTTGCCGCCGCCGCGCACGAGGATTCGAGCTTCGCGAGCACGTCGGCCGGCGTGCCCTTGGGCGCCAGCAGGCCGCGGTTGACGTCATAGACGACGTTGACGCCGAGTTCCTTCAGCGTCGGCACGTTCGGCATCTCGGGGCTGCGCTTCTCGGTGGCGATCGCGATGAACTTGAGCTGCCCCGCCTCGACCTTGCCCTTCTGCGTCATGTTCGAGTCGGTCAGGTCGATGTGGCCGCCGAGGATCGCGTTCATGCGCGGGGCCAGGCCTTCGTACGAGACGTACTTGAACTTGATGCCGGCCGCCTTCTCGATCAGCGCGGGAAAGAAGTGGCTGGTCGAGCCGAGTGTTGCGCCGACCGTGATCTGCCCGGGTCGCGCCTTCGCGTCGGCAAGCAGCCCCTTCCAGTCGCTCCAGGGCGTCTTCGGGCTGGCCGTGAGCACCGAAGCCGTCGAGGCGATCAGGCAGATGGGCTCGAAATCGTGGTAGTTCACGTCCGCCACGCCGGTGTAGTAGGTCGAGTGGATGTAATCGTGGACCGCATAGAGCGTGTAGCCGTCGGGCGGCGAATCCTTGGCTTCCTTGGCCCCCTTGGTGCCGGAGGCGCCGCCGACGTTCGCAATGACGACCGTCTGGCCGACATGCTTCTGCAATTGGGGCGCAAACGGCCGGAAGATGTTGTCGGTATCCCCGCCGGCGGCCCAGGGCACGATCATCTTGATCGGGCGGTCGGGATAGGCCGCACCGGCCGGGACGGCGAGCATCGCCGAAGCGAGAAGCGCTGCAGCCGTTGCTGCGATCGTTCTTTTCATGGTTGTCTCCTTGGATTGAAGCGCGGGCATCTTAGCCTTGCCTTTGCGCGCAATGCAAACTGCGTTGGTGCACTGCACCTCGAAGGGGCGAAACGGTAAAATCGCGACCCCGACCCGCCGTTGCCCACAGGAATCCGGCCCTCCCATGCGCGAACCGACTGCAAGAACCATCTTCCTGAAGGACTACACGCCGCCCGCCTTCCTGATCTCGACGATCGAACTCGACGTCGAGATCCGCGAGCAGGATGCGTACGTGCGCGCGCGGCTGGCGATCACGCGCAATCCGGAGTCGGCCGATCCGGGCGCGCCCCTGATGCTGGACGGCGACGAGCTCGCGCTGCAGTCGATCGCGATCGACGGCCGCAAGCTCGCGGTCGGCGAATATTCGGTCGGGCCCGAGCGGCTGACCATTCCTTCGGTGCCGGACGCGTTCAAGCTGGAAACCGCAGTCACGATCGTGCCGCAGAAGAACACCAAGCTCGAAGGCCTCTACGCGACCAAGTCAGGGTTCGTCACGCAATGCGAGGCTGAGGGGTTCCGGCGGATCACATGGTTCCTCGACCGGCCGGACGTAATGGCGAAGTACACGGTGACGGTGCGCGCCGACAAGAAGAAGTACCCGGTCCTGCTTTCGAATGGCAACCTGGTGGGCTCCGGGGAACAGCGCGGCGGGCGCCATTGGGCAAAGTTCGAAGACCCGTTCCCGAAGCCCTCCTACCTTTTCGCGATGGTCGCGGCGAAGCTCGAAATGCTCGAGGACGCGTTCGTGACGAAGTCGGGCCGCCGGGCGCGGCTCGCGATCTACGCCGAGCCGGGCAGGCTCGACCAGTGCGGCTTCGCGATGGAGTGCCTGAAGAGCTCGATGAAATGGGACGAGGACGTCTTCGGCCTGGAGCTCGACCTCGACCAGTACATGATCGTCGCAGTGGGCGACTTCAACTCCGGGGCCATGGAGAACAAGGGCCTCAACATCTTCAACTCCAAGTACGTGTTGGCGCGCCCCGACGTGGCGACCGACATCGACTACCAGAACATCGACCGCGTGGTCGCGCACGAGTACTTCCACAACTGGACCGGCGACCGCGTGACCTGCCGCGACTGGTTCCAGCTCTCGCTCAAGGAAGGCCTCACCGTGTTCCGCGACCAGGAGTACGGCTCGGACAGGTATTCGCGGCCGGTCCAGCGCATCCAGGAAGTGCGCTCGCTCAGGGCGGGGCAGTTTCCCGAGGATGCCGGCCCGATGGCGCACCCGGTGCGCCCGCAGTCCTACATGGAGATCCGCAACTTCTATACGTCGACCGTGTACGAAAAAGGCGCCGAGGTCGTGCGTATGCAGCACACGCTGCTCGGACCCGAACTGTTCCGAAAAGGCATGGACCTGTATTTCGAGCACCACGACGGCCAGGCGGTGACCACGGACGATTTCGTCGCTGCGATGCAAGACGCCTCGGGGATCGACCTCACGCAATTCAAGCGCTGGTACGACCAGGCCGGCACCCCGGTGCTCGAAGTGACCGGCCGCTACGACGCCGCCGCGAAGCGCTACTCGCTCGACGTAAAGCAGTCCTGCCCACCGACGCCTGGCCAACCGGACAAGTTGCCGTTTCACATCCCGGTTGCGCTCGGGCTGGTCGGCCCCGACGGCGCCGACATGGCGACGCAACTGATTTCGGTGCGACAGGCCGAGGAAACTTTCGTGTTCGAAAATATCCCGCAGGTGCCAGTGCCGTCGATCCTGCGCGGCTTTTCGGCACCGGTCGCGGTCAGTTACCCGTATACCGATGCCGAACTCACGCATCTTATGGCGCACGATTCGGATGCGTTCAATCGCTGGGAGGCCGGCCAGCGCCTCGCCACCGGTCTGATCCTCGGTGGCGTTCGCGAGGCACCGCAGTCTTTCATCGCGGCCGTTCGGCGGGTGCTCGCCGACGGGTCGCGCGATCCGGCCTTCGCGGCCGAGGCGCTGAACTTGCCCTCCGAAGTCACGCTGGCCGAACAAATGGACGTCGTGGACCCTGATGCGCTGCATGCCGCCCGCAACGGACTGCGCCTGCAAATCGCCGCTGCAATGCGCAGCGAATTGCTCGCCGCCTACGGCTCGATGACCGTGCCTGGGCCGTACTTGCCGGACGCCGCCTCGGCAGGCAAGCGCGCGTTGCGCAACTTGTGCCTCGGGCTGCTGATGGAACTGAACGACGCCGAGACCCGCGCGCTCTGCGTGAAGCAGTTCGAGGCCGCGGACAACATGACCGACGCAATGGCCGCGCTCACGCCGCTGGCGAATACCGACTGTACCGAACGCGCCGCCGCGCTCGAGTCGGTATATGAAAAGTGGAAGCACGAGCCCTTGGTCGTCGACAAGTGGCTCGCAGTACAGGCCACTTCTCGCCTGCCCGGAACGCTGGCCGAAGTGAAGCGCCTGACGACGCACCCGGCATTCGACATCCGCAACCCGAACAAGATCTATTCGCTGATCCGCGCCTTCGTCGCCGCGAACCACGTCCGGTTCCACGCGGCCGACGGCAGCGGGTACGACTTCGCCGCCGACCAGGTGATCGCGATCGACAAGCTCAACCCGCAGGTCGCGGCGCGCGTGGCGCGGTGCTTCGACCGCTGGCGCAAGTTCGACGCCGGCCGCCAGGCGCGCGCGAAGGCTGCGCTCGAAAGGATCCTAGGCACCGAAGGGCTGTCGCGCGACGTCGGCGAGATCGCCGGCAAGGCGCTCGCCTGAGAGCGTAATTCTTCAACATTCGTTTCCGGAAATCCAATGCTGGCGCGGCTATCCGGGTCGTTGGTGTACCGGTGTCAGTACATTCCAGGTTCGGCCGCTACTTCCAGCCGATGACCTCGTAGCCGCGCTCGGCCAGGCAGCGCGCGACGAAATTCTGGTGCACCGAGTTGCCCGAATTGCTGAAGGCGCCGCCCGCCGCGCCGGCCGCCCCGCCTACCGCGGCGCCGGCCGCGGTGTCGTTGACGATGTTGCCGCCGCGGATGATGCTGCCCACGGCCGCAGCCGCGCCGCCCATCGCGGCGCCCTGCAGGCCGCCGCGCGCGGCCCCGCTTCCGCTGGCGGAGGACGACGCCCCCGCCTTGTCCGCGAGCGCCATGCACTCGTCCACGTCCCTCTGCGCGGCCGCGTCGCCGACCTGCTTGAACTTCGCGTTCGGGTAGAGCACCGGCGCCTGGGTGGTGGCGCATCCGGCCAGCAGCACGCCGGCGATGACAACTGGAAGGACCTTCATGACACGCTCCCGTCGATTGCAAAGCTCCAGCATACCCCTCAGCGGCCCGGGTAATTCACGAGGAAGATGCCGGCGCCCACCAGCAGCGCGGCGCCGAGGAATGCGGCCGTGACCGGCTCGTTGAGCATCAACGCGCCTGCCGCCACGCCAAAGAGCGGCGTGAGGAAGGTGAACACCGAAAGCCGCGAAGCGAGGTAGCGGGTCAGCAGCCAGAACCATGCGAGGAAGCTCGCGAACGCCACGATCACGCACTGGTAGGCGAGGCTGGCGATCACCGCCGGCGTGAGGCGGGTCACGCCCGGCTCGCGCAGCGCAAGCGCCAGCACCGCGAGCATGACGGCCGAAACGGCGAGCTGATAGAAGAGCGTCTTGGCCGCGCTGATCGACGAGAGCTTCGTCGCCCGGACCAGTACCGTCGTTGCCGCCCAGAATACGCTTGCAACCAGCCCGCAAAGGTCGCCGGCGAGCGTCGCGCGATCCGATGTCAGCGAATCTGCGAATGCCACCAGCAGTCCGGCGAATGCGACAAGGACACCGATCCATTGCCTTGGGTTCATCTTTTCCCCGGGCACGAACCATGCGAGTCCGACGGCCGTGAAGCACGGCGTCAGATAGATGAACACCACCATGCGCGCGGCGTCGGTCCATCCGAGGCCGAGGAAGATGAAGACGAATTCGGCACCGAAGAGCACGCCGGCCAGCACACCCGGCACCAGCGTGCCGTCGCGCCCGAAGAGCGCGATGCCCCGCCAGGCGGCCCAGCCGTACAGCAGCACGGTGGCCACCGCCGACCGGATCGCGGCCTGCGTCAGCGGCGAAACGCCTTCCGATGCGGTCTTGGTGGCGACCTGGCTCAGGCCCCAGACCAGGCAGAGCAGGACCATCAGCGCGACGGCGGGCGCGTCGAGCGGCTTGCGGGTGGCGCTCACGCCGGCGCCAGCTTGTTCCGCACGCGCTTGTCGAATCGCTCGACGTTGACGACGACCCGCTCGTGCAGGCCGTCGCCGATCAGTTCGCGCTCGTCGCGCGCCTCGACGCGGAACGTCAGCGTGCGGCCCTCGACCCTGACCAGCTCGGCGGTGGCGACCACGCGCATGCCCACCGGCGTGGCCGCGATATGGCGCACGTCGAGGTGGATGCCGAGCGACTGGTGGCCCGCCGGCAGGTGCCGCTCGCAGCACTCGAGCGCGGCGGCCTCGATCAGGTTGATCATCACCGGCGTCGCCAGCACCCTCACCTTGCCGCTGCCGACGAAGGGCGCGGTGTGCTCGTCGGCGACGACGATGCCGTAAGTGCCGGTGAGCCCGACGCGCAGTGCGGCGGCGGGTCCTCCGGGCGGGTCTCCACCGGATCCGGTTTGCGTCGGCGAGATCATTTGCCCCCCCAAGTATGCAATGGCACATGGTATCCCGTACGGCTTGCCGCTAACATTGGCGGCGTGGAGAGTCACGTAGTCATCCTCGGGTGCGGCTTCGGCGGCCTGTTCGCCGCGCAGGCCCTCAAGGGCGCGCCGGTCCGCGTCACCGTCATCGATCGCGCGAACCACCACCTCTTTCAGCCGCTGCTCTACCAGGTCGCCACCGCCGGCCTTTCGGCGCCGGCAATCGCGGCGCCGATCCGCCAGATCCTCGAGCACCAGAAGAACGCGACCGTGCTGATGGCCGACGTGCAGGCGATCGACGTCGCGCGTCGCGTGGTGCGCCTCGACGGCGACGAAGAGGTGGCGTACGACTACCTGATCGTGGCTACCGGCGCGACGCACAGTTATTTCGGCCATCCCGAGTGGGAGCGCGATGCGCCCGGCCTGAAGACGCTCGAGGACGCCTTCGAGATCCGCCGCAGGATCCTGGTCGCCTATGAGCGCGCGGAGCGCGAAGCCGACGAGGCAAAGCGCGCGGGATGGCTCACGTTCGCGGTGATCGGCGCCGGCGCCACCGGCGTCGAAATGGCCGGCACGCTGGCCGAGATCGCGCGCCACACGCTGCGCGGGGAATTCAGGCGTTTCGATTCCCGCGAGGCGCACGTCGTGCTCGTCGAGGGCACGCCGAACGTCCTGCCGAACTACCCGCAGGACCTCTCGCTCAAGGCAAGAAGACAGCTCGAGCGCCTCGGCGTCACGGTACGCACCGGCGCGCGGGTAACCGGGATCAATGCCGACGGAATCCTGCTGGGCGAAGAGCGCCTCGCAGCGAAAACCGTGATCTGGGCCGCAGGCGTGGCCGCCTCGCCTCTCGGAAGGTCTTTGGGCATCGAGCTCGACCGCGCGGGACGCGTCCCGGTCGGCCCGGACCTGTCGGTTGCAGGCCACCCGGAGGTTTTCGTGATCGGCGACCTCGCGGCCGCGACGAGCGACGGCAAGCCGGTGCCGGGCATCAGCCCCGCGGCGAAGCAGATGGGACGCCATGCCGCGCGCTGCATCCTCAACCGGCTGCGCGCCGCGCCGACCAAGCCGTTTCGTTACGTCGACTACGGCCAGCTCGCCACCATCGGGCGCAACGCAGCGGTGGCGATCATCGGCAGGTTCAGGTTCTCGGGCTATCCGGCGTGGCTGGTGTGGCTCTTCGCGCACATCTATTTCCTGATCGGCTTCCGCAACCGAATCGTGGTGCTGTTCGACTGGGCGCTGGCCTACTGGAGCTTCGAGCGCAACGCCCGCATCGTGATCGGCACCCGGGATGGCCGCTCTCCGGCCAATCCAACCGGCCGATCAACGTAATCATGGCAGAGCCTTCCCCGCAGCCCGTGGCCGCAGCGGCGCCGGCCTCCCCGAATCGGCGGACCCGCCGGGCCTTCCGGTACGCCGCGGCGCTGGCCGCCGGGCTTGCGCTGTATGCGATTGCCGGATTCTTCGCCGTACCTGCGCTGATCGAGTGGAAGCTGCCGGAATTCGCCGGCACGCAACTGCACCGCAAGGCCTCGATCGGCGAGGTCCGCCTGAATCCTTTCACGCTGCGGGCGCAATTGCGCGGATTCAGCCTGGCCGAATCCGACGGCCGGCCGATCCTGGGCTTTGCCGAGTTCGCGGCGGACCTCGAGTGGTCTTCGATCACGCGTCGCGCATGGCACTTCGCGGAAATCCGCCTGACCGAGCCCAAGGCGGTGCTCGACATCGCGCCGGACGGGCGAGTCAACCTGGCGGCCCTGGTCGACGACCTCACGCGCGACGCACCCAGGGAAAAGGACACCGGCCTGCCGCGACTGGTGGTCGATGCGCTTGTGCTCGAGCGGGGCCGAGCGGATTTCACCGACCGGCGCGCGGGCTACGCCAACACCCTGGCGCCGATCGACGTGCGCTTCGACAACCTGAGCACGCTTCCGCAGGACAAGGGCCCCTATACGCTCAGCGCCAGGACCGCGCAGGGCGGGACTTTGCGCTGGAAGGGTGAGCTGTCGATGAATCCGATCTCCGCCAGCGGTGTGGTCAGCGCAGAATCCCTTTCGCTTCCCGGCCTGGCCGCCTACTTGAAGCCGTACACCACCGCCGAAGTCACCGGCGGGATCGCCGGCTTCGAGTTGCCGTACAA
The DNA here is from genome assembly GCA_964599095.1 of uncultured Bordetella sp. GTDB lineage: Bacteria > Pseudomonadota > Gammaproteobacteria > Burkholderiales > SG8-39 > SZAS-79. The sequence continues at coordinate 339,194 of CAZREB010000004.1, read as the reverse complement.
GGCCGGCTATTCCGAAGGGCGCCTGCAGGCGAGCATCGCCGGCGCGGCGTTCCACCTCGACGGCCTCGCGGTCGGGGCCGGCGGTGCCGCCAAGCCTTTCCTTGTGCTGAATGCGTTGAGGATGGACAAGCTCGACGCCGACTACGCCAGGCGCGAGCTCTCGGTGCGCAGCATCACCCTCGACGGCGGCAAGGCGAGCGCAAAACGCGATGCCAAAGGCGCGCTGGATGTGCTTGGGCTCGCCAGGGCGCCTGCGCCTGAAACCGCATCCGCGCCCGCCGCATCGCAGTCTCCCGGGGACGCGCCGCCATGGAAAGCCAGGGTCGAGCAGTTCGGGATCGACAATTTCGCGCTTGCATTCGAAGACCGGTCTGCCGGCGAACCGCTGGCCGCCTCGATCGGACGAGTATCGGTCAAGGCCGGGCTGGATGCGCAGTTCGGGCCGGCAACCGCGCTCGCAGTCGGCGGGCTGTCGATCGGGCTGCACAAACTTTCCGTCGGACCGGCGGGGGCGCCACTGCTGAACCTGGACGAAGTCGCGCTTGCAGGCGGCGAGGCCGACCTCGAATCGCGGCGCGTAACGGTGGCAAGCGTGCGCCTGCGCGGCGGGAATGCGAAGCTCGTGCGCGACGAGCACGGTCGCATCGACCCGTTCGACCGGTTCGCGGCCGCACCCGCCGTCCCGAAGGCCGCCGCACCTTCGGCAGGCATCGCGGCGCCATGGAAGCTGAAGATCGGACAGATCGGCCTGGATGATATTGCCGTCGCTTACGAAGACCGGGGCGCAGCGGTTCCGCTTACGGCATCGATCGGGCGCCTGTCTGCAAAGGCCGCTGTCGACGCGGAATCCGGCCCCAAGGGCAGGCTGGCGCTTCGTCAGGTCGGCATCGGGGTGTACCGGCTGTCGGCCGGCGCCAGGGACGCGCCGCTGGTACGCCTCGATGAGGTCGTCCTGGCCGGCGGCGAAGCCGACCTCGAAGCGCGGCGCGCAAAGGTGGCGAGCGTGAACCTGAATGGCGGTCACGTGAAGCTCGTGCGCAACAACGAAGGACGCCTCAACCTGCTCGACCTGCTTCCTGCGGCCGGGACCGGCGCCGCATCGAAACCACCCGCAAAGCCCGATGTCCCGTGGAATGCGCGGGTGGGCCGCGTATCGGTGGACAAATTCACCGCCGACTTCGAAGACGCCGAAAGCACTGTTGCCCTCCATGCCCGCGAGATCGGCGCGAAGCTCACGAACGTATCGAGCAATCCGAAGCGGCCGCTTGCGTTCGAGGCGGGCTTCGAGCTGCGCGAGGGAGGCCGGTTCTCGGCCAAGGGACGTGCGGTGGCTGCGCAATCCTCGGCGAGTGCGGAGATCAAGGTGGAACAACTGGCATTGAAGCCAGTGCAGCCTGTCCTCGCGCGGTACCTGAGGCTCAAGCTCGTTGACGGTACCGCCTCCGCGAGTGGCACGCTTTCCATCGCGCCGGCGGGCACGCAATCCCCGCACTTGCGCTACGCAGGCAGCTTCGACGTCGCAAACCTGAGGCTCGACGAGGAAAACGGCGAACCGTTCGCGGCCTGGAAAGACCTGGGTGCCGAGAAACTTTCGCTCACGGTCCAGCCCAATCGCCTCGAAATCCCCGAGCTGCGGCTGGCCGGATTGAACGCCAAGCTGCTGATCAACGCGGATGGCACGCTGAATGCGACGCGCCTGCTGGCCGGCCCTGCAGCCACGCCGGCCATCGCCGCATCGTCGCCGCCTGCCGCCGCGACGCCGGCCGAAGCCGCAGCGCCGTACCGGTTGCTCGTGCGGCGCGTCCGGGTCCAGGATGCCAGGCTCGAATTCGCCGACCTGAGCCTGCGGCCGCCGTTCGGCGCAAAGATCCACGAACTCAACGGCGTCATCAACGGCCTGTCCTCGAACAAGGCCTCCCGGAGCCAGCTGGAGCTCGACGGCCGCGTAGACGAATTCGGCCTCGCCCGCATTCGCGGCGAACTGAACCCTTTCGCGCCGCGCGATAACACGGACGTATCCGTCGTCTTCAGGAACGTCGACCTGGTCTCGGCGACCCCGTACTCGATGAAGTTCGCGGGCTACCGGATCGCCTCCGGCAAGGTCTCGCTCGACCTGAACTACACGGTGCGCAACAGCCAGCTGCAAGGGCGCAACAGCGTGGTCCTCGACCAGCTCACGCTGGGCGAGCGCGTCGACAGTCCCAGTGCGCTCAAGCTGCCGCTGGAACTCGCGATTGCGATCCTCAAGGACAGCGACGGCAGGATCGACCTCGACCTGCCGGTGTCCGGCAGCCTCGAAGACCCGCAATTCAGCTATGCAGCGCTGATCTGGAAAGCGATCACCAGCGTGATCACAAAGGTGGTCACCGCCCCGTTTCGCGCGCTCGGCGCCTTGTTCGGCGTCAGCGGCGACAAGCTCGAGACCCTCGAATTCGACGCCGGCAGCGCGAAACTCCTGCCCCCGGAACGAGAGAAGATCAGGCAGGTCGCCGCCGTCCTCGCGAAGCGTCCCCGGCTGGCGCTGTCGGTGCCGGGGCCGTACGACGAGGCGGCCGACGGCGCGGCGTTGCGGGTGCGCGCAGTGCGCCTGGAGTTGGCGCGCCGCGCCGGTATCAAGGTCGGGGAAGGCGAGGAACCGGGCCCTCCGGACCTTCAGGACAACGCGGTCCGCAGCGCGCTGCGCGCCCTGCTTGTCGAGCGCAGTGGCGCGGCCGAATGGGACAAGCGCAAGGCTGCCGCAGAACAGGCCGCTGCCGCGTCCGGTGCCACGATCAGCGTCCTGCAGCGCGCCCGGCGCCTGACGCGCGGCGAACCGCAGGTGGCCGATCTCGCGCCGATGTATCGCGGCATCTACGATCGGATGGTCGAGATCCAGCCGCTGGCGCCCGACGCATTGCAGTCGCTTGCGCGAAAGAGATCCGAGGTGGTGATTGATGCGTTGAAAAGTGCCGGCGTCGAGGCGGCACGGTTGGCAAGCCCGACCGCGGTGCGCGCCGAAAATGCACCGGGCAGGCCGGTCCCGCTCAAGCTGGGATTGTCCTCGCGCTGACTACGCGACCCGCCCGCAGGGTGGGCGGGCGGCCTGCGCGCACCCCGGCACCGGCCTCAGGTCGCGCCGGCGGGGATGTCGCCCATGCGCCCGGCGTGGAAATCCTTGAAGGCCTGCTGGATCTGCTGCGGCGTATTCATCACGAACGGACCATAGCCGGCCACCGGCTCGTCGATCGGCTCGCCGTTCATCACCAGCAGGACCGTGTCCGCAGACGCCTGCATCGTGATCTCGTCGCCCGCACGGTCGAGGACGACCAGTTCGGTGCCCCTCGCCTTTTCGGCCCCGTTGAGCAGTACTTCGCCCCTCATCACGTAGAGCGAGGCGGTGTAGCCGTCCTTCAGGCTCAGGCGAAGCGTCTTGCCGGCCTTGATGCGCACGTCGAGCAGGTTGATCGGCGTAAAGGTGCGTGCCGGACCGCGCGTACCGGCAAATTCGCCCGCGATCACGCGCACCGTGCCGGCGCCATCGGGAAGGGGCACCGCGGGAATGTCCTTGTCCTCGATGCCCTGGTAACCGGGCGCGGTCATCTTCGCGGCCGCCGGCAGGTTGACCCAGAGTTGCAGCACCTCGAAGCGCCCGCCGCTCTGCGTGAACCCTTCGCTGTGCATCTCCTTGTGCAGCAGGCCCGAGCCCGCCGTCATCCATTGCACGTCCCCGGTCCGGATGCGCCCGCCGTTGCCCGCAGTGTCCTCGTGGTCCACCTCGCCGTCGTACACGACGGTCACGGTCTCGAAGCCGCGATGCGGATGCCAGCCCACGCCGCGCTGCTTCTGCGCCGCCTTGAAGTCGGCGGGTCCCGCGTGGTCGAGCAGCAGGAACGGCGAGAGTTCCGGGTGCTCCTGGTAGTGGAAGATGGTGTGCACCGGGAAGCCGTCGCCGACCCAGTGCCCTTCGCCCTGCCGGTGGATGCTGAGGATGTTCTTCATCGTCCCAATATGGCGATCCGCGCGACGTTTGCAAGCACCCGATATTGCGCCGCGACAGAGGCCGCGATCGCGTGTATACTGTCGTCCAAGGTCTTGTTTCGCTTCAATCGGTTAGCGTTTAAGCCCTCTTCGCGGCTCACCGCCCGGTCCGGTCTCTTCGGAAATGCGCGGGCTTCTCGAATTCCCTTAAGCAGTACCTCATCTGCCTGAACCGGTATGGATAACGAAACGTTATCCCAGGCCGATCCCCAGGAGATATGTCATCGATACGTCGTTTACGACGCTCGGGCTGACGGACGCGCTTGTGCGCGCCGTGGCCGAGCAAGGCTACACAACCCCCACCCCTATCCAGGCGCAGGCGATCCCGTTCGTGCTCAAAGGCCGCGACCTTCTGGGCGCTGCCCAGACGGGCACCGGCAAGACCGCCGGATTCACGCTGCCGATGCTGCAGCGGCTCGCCGAACAAGGCGCCCAGGGTGCGACCGGCAAGCAGCCGATCCGCGCGCTGGTGCTCGTTCCCACGCGGGAACTCGCTGCGCAGGTCCACGAAAGCGTGCGCAACTATGGCAAGCACATGAAGATGCGCTCGGCCATGATCTTCGGCGGCGTAGGCTTCACGCCGCAGGCCAACGAGATCCGCCGCGGCGTCGACATCGTCGTCGCCACCCCGGGCCGCCTGCTCGACCATGTGCAACAGCGCACGATCGACCTGCGCGCGATCGAGATCCTCGTCCTCGACGAAGCCGACCGCATGCTCGACATGGGCTTCATCCACGACATCCGCCGCATCATCGCGCTGCTGCCCGCCGTCAGGCAGAACCTGATGTTCTCGGCCACCTTCTCGGACGACATCCGCAAGCTCTCGGGCTCGATCCTGCGCGATCCGGCCGTGGTCGAAGTCGCGCGCCGCAACGCGCCGATCGAACTGGTGGCGCAGTCGGTGTACCTCGTCGACCGCGACCGCAAGCGCGAACTCCTCACGCACCTCGTCAAGGAAGGCAACTGGCAGCAGGTGCTGGTGTTCTGCAAGACCAAGCACGGCGCCAACCGCCTCGCGCAGCAGCTCGAGAAGGAAGGCATCGAGGCCGACGCGATCCACGGCAACAAGAGCCAGCCGGCGCGCACCAAGGCGCTCAAGCGCTTCAAGGACAATGCGCTGCAGGTGCTGGTGGCGACGGACATCGCGGCACGCGGCCTTGACATCGAAGCGTTGCCGCATGTCGTCAACTTCGACCTGCCGAACGTGTCCGAAGACTACGTGCACCGCATCGGCCGCACCGGCCGCGCCGGCTCCACCGGCGAGGCCATCTCGCTGGTGAGCGCGGACGACCGCCCGCTGCTTGCGGCGATCGAGCGGCTGATCAACCGCAAGATCGACCAGAAGAGCGTGCCGGGCTTCGAGCCCACGCGCGGCGGCGGTTCCGCACCCGCGGAAGATCGCCCGCGCCGCCAGCCACAGCCCCGCCGCGAAAGCCGCGGCCGGCGCGACGAGCAGCCGCGCCGCGCACCGCGACCGTCCACCCGCGACGGAGCACGCCGCGCGGACCAGCAACCGCGTCGCTCCGACGGGCAGCGGGCCGCGCGCCCGCAAACTGCGCATCCGGGCGCCCGTCCTCAACAGTCGCACCAGCGGCCGCGGCCGGCCGTCGTCATGGATCGTCGCGAGGAGGAGCGCCAGGCCCAGCTGCGCGAAGGCCAGCGTCTTGCTCGCAGCGAGCGGGCGGAGGCCGCTCCCGCCGCGCAGCCGGCCGCGCAACCCGCGGCGCCGGTAAAGTCCGGCGGGATCTTCGGTTTCCTCAAGCGCAAGGCGGCCTGAGCGAACACGCGCAACAGGCGGGAAGTCGCATGCACGGGAAGGGTGTAAAAGCCAAGGGTCCAAGCAAAGGCTGAACACACCCGCACCCCGCCGTGAAGACCGCCGACCTGCTGCGCCTCGTCGCCCTTGCGGCGATCTGGGGCGCCTCGTTCCTCTTCTTCCGCATGGCGGTTCCGGCCGTCGGCGTCGCGTGGTTCGCCGAACTGCGTGTCGCCATCGCGGCGATTGCGATGCTCGCCTACGCGTACTTCGCCGGTGTGCGCCTCGAGGTACGCAAGCACTGGCGCTCGTACGCGATGATGGGTGTGCTGAATGCCGCGCTGCCCTGGTCGCTGTACGCGTTTGCCGGCCTGCACCTGGGGGCCGGGACGATGTCGATCCTGAACGCGACCACGCCGTTCTTCGGGGCGATGTGCGGCGCGCTCTGGCTGGGTGAGCCGCTCACCGCGCGCAAGCTCGCCGGCCTGGCCCTCGGGGTGGCCGGCGTCGGGCTGGTCGTCGGCTTCGGCCCGATTGCGCCGACGCGGGACGCGCTCCTCGGGGCGGCCGCATGCGTGGGTGCGACGCTCTGCTATGCGGTGTCGACCACCTGGCTGAAAAAGATCGGCAGCGGCGCGCCCCCGATCGCGCTTTCGACTGCGACACTGGTCGTCGCCAGCATCGCGATCGCTCCTTTCCTCCCCGCGCCGCCCGCGGCGCAGGCCTTTACCCCGACGGTGGTCGTCGCGGTCCTGGGCGTCTCGCTCCTGTGCAGCGCACTCGCCTTCGTGCTCTTCTTCCGCCTGATCGCCGACCTCGGGCCGACCCGCGCGCTGACGATCACTTTCCTGATCCCGGTGTTCGGGGTGCTCTGGGGGGCGGTATTCCTCGGCGAACCGGTCGGCGCAGGTACGGTCGCCGGCGGCCTGACGGTCCTGCTCGCCACGGCCCTTGTGATCCGCCGCTAGGACGGCGTGATAACCGCCATCCGGCGGGCGCTTTCCCCCGATTTGGCTAAACGGCGGATTGCGGAGGAAAATGAGGGGCTTACAATGCCTGCCTGACAGGAATCATGAGCATGGGCGAGCAACACATCGAGTCCCTGGGGAGGTACAAGATCCAGCGCGTCCTCGGCAAGGGCGCGATGGGCGTCGTGTACGAGGGGCTCGATCCCAAGCTCAACCGCAAGGTCGCGATCAAGACCATCCTCGTGGGCAGCCTCGACGAGGCGACCGCGCGGGAATATTCCAAGCGGTTCGCGCGCGAGGCGCAGGCGGTCGCGCGGCTCAACCACCCGAATATCGTCCAGGTCTACGACTTCGGCGAGGAAGGCTCGATCGCGTACATCGTCATGGAGTACGTGCGCGGCAAGGAGCTGAAGTCCTCGTTCGATGCCGGCGAGAAATTCGAGCTCGGCCACGCGGTGCGGCTGATGACGGAACTGCTCTCGGCGATGGAGTTCGCGCACAACGCAGGCGTCATCCACCGCGACATCAAGCCGGCGAACGTCATGGTCGACGCCGACGGGCGATGCAAGCTCGCCGATTTCGGCGTCGCACGCGTGAGCGATCCCGACGCCCCGAACGCAACGCAGGCCGGCACGATGGTCGGCACGCCCGCGTACATGTCGCCCGAGCAGATCCAGGGTCAGAAGATCGACCGGCGCACCGACATCTTCTCGGCCGGCGTGATCCTGTACCAGTTCCTCACCGGGCAGCGGCCGTTCCAGGGCGGCGGCGCCTGGACGATGGCGAAGAAGATCGTGCATGACGATCCGCCCGCGCCTTCGTCGATCGTCGCGACTATTCCTCCCGGATTCGACAAGGTTGTCTTTCGCTCGCTGGCGAAGAATCCGAACAGCCGCTACCAGTCGGCCGCCGACTTTGCGCAGGCCCTCAATCGCGTGCTCGAAGGCAAGCCGGCCGACGAGGACAACGACAAGACGCAGATGATCAGTGCGGACAGCATGCCGAAGCTCGGCGAGCCGTCCGAACCCGAATTGACGACGCTGAAGCCGCCGCCCCCGCGCTCGCCGGCACCGCAAGCCCCTGCCGCCCCCCAGGGCTCCGAAATGGAGCTGGAGTTCTGGCAGGCGATCAAGGACTCCGACGACCCGGAAGACCTCGAGCTCTACCTCGAGGAGTTCCCGCAGGCAGTCTACGGCGACCTCGCCCGTCAAAAGATCGCGGCACTGCGGGGCCTGCCGTTGCCGGACGATGAGGACACCGGGCGGCCAAGTGCAAAGGCTGCAAAAGAAGAAGCCGCGAAACGCGAATCCGTAACGCGCGCGAAGCAGGAAGCCGAACAGAAGGCCAGGCTCGAAGCGCAACAGCGAGCCAGGCTGGAGGAACAGGCGACAGCGAAGCGCCGGGCCGAGGAGCAGGCGAAGCGCGAGGCAGAAGCGAAGGCGCGCCGGGAAGCAGAGGAACGGGCGCGACGCGAAGCAGAGGAGCGAGCCCGGCTCGAAGCCATTGCCAATGCCAAACGCGAGGCGGAAGAAAAGGCCCGGCGCGAAGCCGAGGAACGCGCGAGGCTCGAGGCGATCGCCCGTGCCAAGCGGGAGGCCGAAGAGAAGGCGCGGCGCGAGGCCGAGGAAAGGGCCCGGCTCGAGGCGATTGCCAGGGCCAAGCGCGAGGCCGAGGAGAAGGCGCGGCGCGAAGCCGAGGAGCGCGCGCGCCTCGAAGCGATTGCGCGGGCCAAACGCGAGGCCGAAGAGCGGGCGCGGCGCGAAGCGGAGGAGAAAGCCCGGCGCGAGGCCGAAGAGAAAGCGCGGCGCGAAGCCGAGGAAAGGGCGCGCCTCGAAGCGATTGCCAAGGCCAAGCGGGAGGCCGAGGAGCGGGCGCGGCGCGAAGCGGAAGAAAAGGCACGCCGCGAAGCCGAAGAGCGCGCGCGTCTCGAGGCAATCGCCCGCGCCAGGCGTGAGGCGGAAGAAAAAGCGCGGCGCGAAGCCGAGGAGCGCGCGCGTCTCGAGGCGATAGCGCGGGCCAAGCGCGAGGCCGAAGAAAAAGCCCGGCGCGAAGCGGAGGAGCGGGCAAGGCGCGAGGCGGAAGAACGCGCGCGGCGCGAGGCGGAAGAACGCGCCCGGCTCGAAGCGATTGCCAAGGCCAGGCGCGAAGCCGAGGAAAAGGCGCGCCGCGAGGCCGAAGAGCGGGCACGTAGGGAAGCCGAGGAGCGCGCCCGCCTCGAGGCAATTGCCCGTGCCAAGCGCGAGGCCGAGGAAAAAGCGCGCCGCGAGGCCGAAGAAAAGGCCCGCCGCGAAGCCGAAGAGCGCGCCCGGCGCGAAGCCGAGGAGCGGGCGCGAAGGGAAGCCGAAGAACGCGCCCGCCTCGAGGCGATCGCCAAGGCGCGGCGCGAAGCGGAGGAGAAGGCTCGCCGCGAAGCAGAGGAACAGGCCCGGCGCGAAGCCGAGGAAAAGGCCCGGCGCGAAGCCGAAGAGAAGGCCCGGCTCGACGCCCAGATCAAGGCGCGCATCGAAGCGATCGCCAAGGCCAGGCGCGAGGCCGAAGAACTCGCACGGCGCGAGGCCGAAGAGAAAGCGCGCCTCGAGGCGGTCGCAAGGGCGAAGCGTGAAGCCGAGGAGAAGATCCGGCGCGAGGCGGAGGAAAAGTCGCGACTCGAGGCCGAGGCCCGGAAGCGCCTCGAAGTCGAGGAGCAGTTGCGCCGCGAGGCGATCGCGCGGGCCAAGCGCGCTGCCGAAGCGCGACGCCGGCGGGAGTCGATCGAGCGCGCGATGCGCGAGGCCGAACGCAAGGCCACCATCGCAAACGAACTTGCGCTGAAGCGCGAGGCCAAGGAAAGGGCGGCGCGCGTCGCCGAGGAGCGCGCCCGCGCCGAGGCAGAGAAGAATGCGCGGCGCGCCGAGGAGGAAAGGGCCGCGGGCGACGCCGCCGAGAAAGCCAGGCGCAAGGCCGAGTTCGAAGCCCGGCGCGAGGAACGCGCCATGGCGCAGCGCGAGCACGAAGCGCGGGTCAGGAAGGAGGTCGAAGCACTGCTCAAGCGCCAGAAGGATCTTGCCAATACTGGCGACACTAAGGCGACGCAGGCGCAACCGGGTTGGAAGGGCGCCAGGCTGGTGTCGTCGCTGTTCGGCGCGCTTGCCGGCGGCAAGGCCTCCGGCCCGGCAGTCCTCTATGAAGAGGCCCTTGCGCTGGAGCGCACCGGCAAGGTGGCCGAAGCCACCGGCCTGCTCAAGCAGGCGGCCGATGCGGGCAGCGGGCCTGCGGCAAGGAAACTCGGCGAGATCTACGCCAACGGGATGGGGAACGTGGCGCGCGACCCGGACGAATCGCGGCATTGGTTCGAGGTGGCCGAGTCGCGCGGCGAGAGAGGCGTGCCCGGCGCGAAGAAATGACCGGTCCCCGCTCCCTTACAATGCGGGGATGGGCAGGGCGTTCGGCACTTTCGACTACGTGATCGTCGGCGGCGGTACCGCCGGCTGCGTGCTGGCCAACCGGCTCTCGGCCGATCCGGAGGTGAGCGTGCTGCTGCTCGAAGCCGGCGGCAGGGACGACTGGATCTGGATCCATATCCCGGTCGGTTACCTCTATTGCATCGGCAACCCGCGCACCGACTGGTGTTACCGCACCGAGCACGACGCAGGGCTCAACGGGCGCTCGATCCTGTACGCGCGGGGCCGCGTGCTCGGCGGTTGCTCGTCGATCAACGCGATGATCTACATGCGCGGCCAGAGGCAGGACTACGACTCGTGGGCGCGCGAGACCGGCGATGCGGGCTGGGCCTGGGACAGCGTGCTCCCGGTGTTCCGCAAGTCCGAAGATCATCACGCCGGTGCCGACGCGTCGCACGGTGCGGGCGGCGAATGGCGTGTGGAGAAGCAGCGGCTTTCGTGGAAGATCCTCGAGGCCTGGCGCGAGGCGGCGGCCGAGGCCGGCATCGCGCCGACCGGCGACTTCAACCGCGGCGACAATGAAGGCAGCGGGTACTTCGAGGTCAACCAGAAGCGCGGCGTGCGCTGGAACGCGACCAAGGCCTTCCTCAGGCCGGTCATGAAACGGCCCAACCTGAAGGTGGTCACGCGTGCCGAGGTCAAGCGCCTGTGGCTCGAAGGCAAGCGGGTGGTGGGCGTCGAGTTCCGCCACAACGGCGAGACCCGCTATGCCGCGACCCGGATCGAGACTGTCCTCGCGGCGGGGTCGATCGGTTCGCCGCAACTGCTGCAGTGCTCGGGGATCGGCCCGGGCGAACTGCTGCGCCAGCACGGCATCCCGGTGATCCACGACGCCCCGGCCGTCGGCGAGAACCTGCAGGACCACCTGCAGTTGCGCACCGCCTTCAAGGTCAAGGGCGTGCGGACCCTGAACGAATGGGCCCATTCGCCTTTCGGCAAGATCCGGATGGCACTCGAATACCTCTTCTTCCGCACCGGCCCGCTGACGATGGCGCCCAGCCAGCTCGGCGCGTTTGCCCGTTCCGATCCGGGCCAGCCGCGCGCAAACATCGAATACCACGTGCAGCCGCTCAGCCTCGACAAGTTCGGCGACCCGCTGCACCCGTTCCCGGCGTTCACTTCGTCGGTCTGCAACCTGCGCCCGACCTCCCGGGGATACGTGAGGATCCGGAGCGCCGACCCGCGCGATGCGCCCCTGATCAATCCGCGTTACCTGTCGGATCCCGAAGACCGGCGCGTCGCGGTGGACGCGATCCGGCTGACCCGGAAGATCGCCGCGCAGCCCGCCCTCCGGCCCTATGCGCCCGAGGAATTCCTGCCGGGCGACCACCTCGAATCCGACGAAGCGCTGGCGCGCGCGGCGGGCGACATCGGCACCACCATTTTCCACCCGGTGGGCACCTGCCGGATGGGCCGCGCCGGCGACCCTGCCGCCGTGGTCGACTCCAGGCTGCGCCTGCTCGGGGTCGACGGACTGCGCGTCATCGACGCTTCGGTGATGCCGACGATTACGTCCGGTAATACCAACTCCCCAACCGTGATGATCGCCGAGCGCGGCGCTGAAATGATGCGTGCCGACCGGGCTTGAAAACCGGGTGCAAGCCCCAAACTCGGCTAACATGGCGCGCGCCCGGACCCCCTCACACCGGGCCGCCTGCGGAGGATCCATCACATGAAACGCATACTGCTTTTCCTTGCCACCAACATCGCGGTGATGATCGTCCTGTCGATCACGCTGTCCGTGCTCGGTGTCGACAAGTTCATGAGCGCGCAGGGCCTCAACCTCGGCATGCTGCTGGCGTTCTCGGCGGTCGTCGGTTTCGTAGGCTCGTTCTTCTCGCTGCTGATCTCCAAGCCGATGGCAAAGTGGTCGACCGGCGCGCAGGTGATCGACGGCTCGGAAGGCACCACCCAGTTCTGGCTGGTCCAGACGGTGAAGACGCTCGCCGAGCGCGCGAACATCGGCATGCCCGAGGTCGCGCTCTACGAAGGCGAGCCCAACGCGTTCGCCACCGGCGCGTTCAGGAACTCGTCGCTGGTCGCGGTATCGACCGGCCTGCTCGATTCGATGAGCCGCGAGGAGGTCGAAGCGGTGCTCGGCCATGAGATCGCGCACATCGCCAACGGCGACATGGTGACGCTCACGCTGATCCAGGGCGTGGTCAATACCTTCGTCGTGTTCCTGTCGCGCGTGGTCGGCTACGTCGTCGACAAGGTCGTCCTCAAGAACGACCGCGAAGGCGTCGGCATGGGCTACTACGTTTCCGTGATCGTGTGCGAGATCGTGTTCGGCGTGCTCGCCTCGATGATCGTGGCGTGGTTCTCCCGCCAGCGCGAGTTCCGCGCCGACGCCGGCTCGGCCGGCCTGCTCGGCACGCCCAGGCCGATGATGGCTGCGCTTGCGCGCCTCGGCGGTCTCGAACCCGGCGCTCTGCCGCAGTCGATCAAGGCGGCCGGCATCAGCGACAAGCCCGGCTTCATGGCCCTGTTCTCGACCCACCCGCCGATCGAAGAGCGCATCGCCGCGTTGCAGGCGCGCGGCCAGTAGCCGTCCGCGGCCGGCGGCCGTCCATAGTCAATAGGGAGGGGCCCGGCCCCTCCCGTCTTTCAAATCCGCGGCGAAACACCCCGCGGCCCCGGCTGCGGGGTGCCAGAATAGCGGCCTCCAATGGCCGCTACAGCTACTGACCGCGCTGCCCCCGACCGGCAGTGGGTCGACACCGCCCTCGCCTGGTATTTCGTCAGCGTCTGGGGATCCGGGTTCCTCGCGAGCAAGGTCGCCCTGCACTACGCGGCGCCGTTCACGATGCTGTCGTTGCGTTACGTGCTGGGATTCTCTTGCATGCTGCCCGTCGTGCTCGTCACCCGGCCGCGATGGCCCGGTTCGCCGGCGGAGTTCGGCCACGTCGTCGTGGCCGGATTGCTGATGCATGCGGTTCACCTGTCGGGCAGCCACTACAGCCAGTACCTCGGACTGTCGGCAGGCATCACGGCCCTGGTCATGTCGCTGCAGACCCTGGCGACCGCGATCATCGCGTCGCGCTGGATGGGCGACCGGCTCGGGGCGCGCCAATGGACCGGCGTGGTCCTCGGGCTGGCCGGCGTGACGCTCGTCGTGTGGCACAAGATCGACGTAAACGAACTGCCGCTCGGCAGCCTGGTGGCCCTTGCTTTCGGCCTGGCCGCGATCACGGCCGGGACCCTTTACCAGAAGACCTTCTGCCCTAAGGTGGACCTGAAAGCCGGCGCGCTGATCCAGTTCGCCGCCTCGGCGATTGCACTCGCGCCGTTCGCGTTCTTCGTCGAAGGCGCACGCGTAGACTGGACCTGGCAGCTCTTCGCGGCGCTCGCCTTCCTCGTGATTCTCGCGTCCATCCTCGCCACCAATGCGCTCAACCTGCTGATGCGCCACGGCGAGGCCACCCGCGTCACCAGCCTCATCTACCTGACGCCGATCATCGCCGTGGCGCTCGAGTACCCGATGTTCGGCGTGTGGCCCGGGCTGCTGTCGCTGGCCGGGATCGCAGTCACCTGCGCTGGTGTCGCGCTCGTCGCCTATCGCGCAAGCGCCACGCCGGCCGCCGCGGCCGGGGATTGATCGCATGAACGGCAAGCCCATGCGCTTCGGCTACATCATCCTGCTGACCATCCTCGCGCACACCGCGTTCACGAGCAGCCGGATGACGGTCTCGCTCTATGCGCTGAAGCTGCAGGCCTCGCCGTTCACCGTCGGCGTGCTGATGGCGCTCTATGCGCTGCTGCCGATGCTGCTGTCGGTCCTCGCCGGCCGCCTCATCGACCGCATCGGGCCGCGTATCCCACTGCTCTGGGGCAACGCGATGCTGCTGGCGGGTGTGCTGCTGCCCTTCGTTCTGCCCGGCCTGGGCACGCTGTTCGCCGCCTCCACGGTCATCGGCTCGGGTTTCATGCTTTCGCACATGATCTCGAACAACCTCGTCGGCGCCTACGGCAGGCCGGAGGACCGCGCGGCGAATTTCTCGTGGCTGTCGCTGGGCTACTCGGTGTCCGGATCGATCGGGCCGCTGATCGCGGGATTCTCGATCGATGCGCTCGGCGAAGTGCGCGCATTCGCGGTCATGGCGGCCTTTGCGGCCGCCGCGCTAGGCGTCACGTTCTGGCGTCGCGCAGACCTGATCCGCCACGAAGCGTCCAGGCAACGGCCGACGGGCCACAGCGTAGTGGACCTGGTGCGCAATCCGGCCCTGCGCAGCATCCTGATCGTCAGCGGCATGCTGTCGATGGGCTGGGACCTTTTCACGTTCGTGATCCCGATCCACTGCTCCAACATCGGCCTGTCGGCCTCGGCGACCGGCGTCGTCATGGGTTCGTTCGGCGTTGCGACGTTTGCCGTGCGCCTGGCGATGCCCGCGCTGTCGCGGCGGCTGAGGGAATGGCAGGTGATCACGACGGCGTTCGTCGTATCTGGCACCGCCTACCTGCTCTTTTCGTTCGTCACGAATCCGACGCTGATGATGGCGATCGCGTTCCTGCTCGGCCTGGGCCTGGGCTGCTCGCAGCCGATGGTGATGTCGCTTCTCTATGCCGCCTCCCCGCCGGGAAGGCAGGGCGAAGTCGTCGGCATCCGCACCACGGTCCTCAACACCAGCAGCACTGCCCTGCCGCTCATCTTCGGCGCCGTCGGTTCGGCGCTGGGGATGGGGCCGGTGTTCTGGGGGATTGCGACCTGCCTGCTGTCCGGCGGCTATGCGGCCGGCCGAAAGGCACGGCGAAGCAAGGCATAGCGGCGCTCGCGCATTTGCGTATAGTCTGGGTGCGTGACAGCACTCCTCGTTTGAACCGATGATCCCGTACACCGACCAGCAACGCATGCTGGCTGACGCCGCGAAGCAGTTCGCCGACCGCGAACATACGCCGGTCCGGCTACGCGCCTGCCGCGACCGCCACCCGGATTTCGATCGCGGCGTTTGGACCTCGATCGCGTCGCTCGGCTGGCTGGGCGTGCTCGTTCCGGAAGACGACGGCGGCCTGGGCGCGGGCTTCAGCGACATGGCTCAGCTTGTCTACGCGTGGGGCAGAGCCTGCGCGCCCGAACCTCTGGTCGCCGGTGGCGTGCTCGCCGGCAGGACAGTGGTTCATGCCGACGGCCCGGCACGCAGCCGTCTCATCGAAGGCCTGATCGACGGATCGTCCATCCCGGCGCTGGCGGCGCACAATGGCGACACGCAGGCTGCCGCGCCGCCGGAGATCCATGCCAGTCCCGACGGAGACGGCTACCGGCTGAGCGGATCGGCACGCTACGCTGTGCCGGCGCACGCCGACGGATTCATCGCTGCCGCCACCAGCGGCTCCGGCACCCAGTTGTTCTGGGTCCCGGCGAGGGCTCCCGGCCTTTCGATTGCGCAGGAGCGCCGCGCCGACGGCAGCTTTGCCGCACACCTCTCGCTCGACCGGGTCAGGGTCGCCGGCGGCGATGTCGTCGCAAGTGCAATGGTCGCCGACGCGGCGATCGCCCGCGCGACCGACGAGGCCCTGGTGCTCTGCGCGGTGGAGATGGCCGGCATGATGCGCGCGATGCTCGACCTGACTTTCGAGTACCTGCGCACCCGGGTGCAATTCGGCAAGCCGATCGGCAGCTTCCAGGCATTGCAGCACCGCAGCGTCGACCTGTACGTCGCGGAACAACTGGCGCGCGACGTGGCGCAGGCGGCCTGCGTCGCGCTGGACGGCAACCTGGAGGCAGGCGCCCGCAGCCTGGCCGCGAGCCGGGCCAAGGCCCGCGCCTGCGAGTCGCTCGGCAGCATCGCGCGCGAGGCGGTGCAGCTGCACGGCGCAATCGGATTCACCGACGAATATGCGCTCGGCGCCTATGTGAACCGTGCCTTGGTGTTGTCCGCTTGGCTGGGCAATGCGGGTGCGCACCGGGCCCGCTACGCGCGCCTCGCACCGCCCCTCGAGGTTCTCAGCGCATGAACGCCCCCGCGCGCCAGGATTGGAATGCCCTTTCGGATGAGGCCTTCCGCGCGCTGGTACGCGCCGAATTCGAAGCCAACTACCCTGCGCACCTGCGCTACACGCCGCGGCGCCTGCGCTGGAGCGAGAACGGCGACTGGTACCGCCACATCGCGAAGATCGGCTGGCTGGCGCCGAACTGGCCGGCCGAACACGGCGGCATGGGCCTCGAGCCCGGCAAGCTGCTGATCTTCTACGAGGAGCTCGAGCGCTGGGGCATCGGCCGGTTCCAGGACCACGGCATCCTGATGGTCGGGCCGGTGCTGATCCGCTTCGGCAACGATGAGCAGAGGAAGCGCTTCCTTCCGCCGATCCTCGATTGCCGGCATATCTGGGCGCAGGGCTACTCGGAGCCGAATGCAGGCTCCGATCTCGCTGCGCTGCGCACCGAGGCAATCGTCGACGGCAACGAGTTCGTGATCACCGGGCAGAAGATCTGGACCACGCTCGCGCAGGATGCGACGCACATGATCGTGCTCGCGCGCACCGACAAGTCGGCGAAGAAGCAATCGGGCATCAGCTTCATCCTCGTGGACCTTTCCGCGCCCGGGGTTCGCGTCCGGCCGATCCGCGACCTCGCCGGGCACGAGGAGTTCAACGAGGTGTTCTTCGACGCGGTGCGCGTGCCGCTCGAGAATCTCGTCGGCGGGCTGAACGACGGCTGGAGCGTCGCCAAGGGCCTGCTCGGTTTCGAGCGCATCCACATCGGCAGCCCGAAGCTGCCGCAGTACGCCCTCGGCATCCTGTCGCGGGTGGCCGAATTGCGCGGCGTGCGGGAAGACCCCTTGTTCGCGGATCGTTTCGCGGGCTTCAGGATGATGGTCGAGGACCACGCGGCCATCTATGCGCGCTTCGTGGACATCGTCAAGCGCGGCGAACCCCTGCCCCCGGAAGTATCTATGCTCAAGCTGATCGCAACCGAATCCTTCCAGAAGATCGCGGACTGCATCATCGAGACCGCGGGCGATGCGGGGCAGCTCTCGGGCAGCGTGGACCTCGGCGCGGGCAGGGTCGACATCCTCGCGCCGTTCTACAAGGCGATGCCGGCGACCATCTACGGCGGCTCGAACGAAATCCAGCGCAACATCATCGCGAAGAACGTGCTGCACCTCCCGGGATGAAAGATCGGCGTGCATCGCTGGTGCCGGTTGCGTCGGTGGTTTTCCTGCCTCGGTGCGCCGAGGACGTTCTCTTCACAGTGATCGGCGGCGCGGGCAAGCACCCCGCCTGCATCCCGACGGGCGGCGCGACCCGGGCCGTCACTCGCGCATTGAAGCTGAGCGACGGGCGGCTGGCGAAATCGATGGGGGCGTTCCGGCGAGGGTGAACCGCGCGGCCGGTTGTCACGCGCTGCCGATAGCGGATACTCTCGGCGCTGGCCGCCGATGCGTCGCAGGCGGCTCCTGCGTTCCATTCCTTGCGCGACGCAATGCGATTTTTCGACGGAGTGCGCATGAATAAGGACGTGGGATTCATCGGACTGGGCAACATGGGGGCGCCGATGGCGTCGCGTCTCATCGATGCGGGCTACCGCCTCACGGTCTACGATGTGCGCAAATCCTGCGTCGACGCGCTCGTGGCGAAAGGCGCCGTGGCCGCCGCGTCGCCCGCTGCAGTCGCGTCGGCCGTCGCGACCGTGCTGCTCAGCCTGCCCGACCCGGCGATCGTGCGGCAAGTCGCGCTCGGCGCAGACGGCGTCATCGCGGGCACACGCGTAAAGACGGTTCTCGACCTGTCGACCACCGGCGCCCGCGCCGCGCAGGAAATCGCCGCTTCGCTCGCCGCCAAAGGAATCACCGGCGTGGACTCCCCGGTGAGCGGCGGCGTATCCGGCGCGGTGAACGGCACGCTCGCGGTCATGGTCGCCTGCCCGCACTCGCTGTACGCCGAACTCGAACCGATGCTGAAGCACATCGGCCGTGTGTTTTTCATCGGCGAGCGCCCGGGGATGGGCCAGACGATGAAGCTCGCCAACAACCTGCTCTCCGCGACGTCGATGGCTGCCACTTCCGAGGCGATCGCCTTCGGCGTCAAGGCCGGTCTCGACGCGGCGACGATGGTCGATGTGATCAACGCCGGCAGCGGCCGCACCACGGCCTCCGAGGCGAAGTTCCCGAAGTCGATCCTGACGCGCACTTTCGATTTCGGCTTCACGACCGGCCTGATGTACAAGGACGTGAAGCTGTGCCTCGAGGAAGCGCAGGCCGCAAACGTGCCGATGCCGGTAGCGACCGCGGTGCGCGGCCAGTGGCAGCGCACCGCTCAGGAGATCGGCGTCGAGAAGGACTTCACCGCGATCGCGCAGCTCGTCGAGCGCGACGCCGGCGTCGAAATCAAGAAGCGCTGAGGGCCGGGGCGCCACGCGCCCCGGGCCAGCGTTACCGCGCCGCCGCCGGGAAAGCCGGCAGCTTGCCGATGTCGCGCGGGTCGTGCTGGATGATGACGGTGGCCTTGAGGTTCTTCTCGATCTGCTTGATCCGCTCGAGCGAGGCGAGCGTTTCGGCGCGGTCGTAGTTGAAGCCCGGCACGCCGTTGTTCTCGTAGTTCTCGTGAAAATGGGCCGCGTCCCCGCTGAGGATCACCGGCCCCTTTTCCTTGAGGCGCACCAGCAGCACCTGGTGGCCCGGCGTGTGGCCCGGCGTGCGCAGGATCACGACCGTGCCATCTCCGAACACGTCCTTGTCGAGCGGCTGCGGCTCGACCTTTCCGCCGCCGCTGATCCAGTGCGTGAAGCCGCCCACGTTGGCGCCTGCCATCGGCTTGGGCGCCGTGATCGCCGCCCACTCGCGATCACCGATGAGGAGCGTCGCGCCCGGCAGGGACGCCAGCTGGCCGGTGTGGTCCGCGTGGAAATGGCTGATGCCGACGTATCTCACCTGCTCGGGCCGGATCTTCAGCTGCGCGAGCTGTTCGAGGAGGGACACCTTGGGCGCATTCGGGTTGGAGCCCGGCGCAAAACCGGTGTCCCAGACCATGTAGTCCTCCCCGTGCTTGATCACGTAACAACTGAACGTGAACGGCACCTTGGGATTGGAATAGGCGTATGTGTCGCTGAAGCGGCGCTGGTCGTTGAAGCCGCTGCCGCAATCGAGGCGCGTGAGCGTCACCTCGGGCGCGGGCTGGGCGTTCGCAGGAAGCGCTGCGAAGGCACTGGCGGCGATGACGGCGCGAAAAAATCCCTTCATGAGTAGTCTCCCTTGATTGAGAAAGTAAAACCGCGGCGACTGCCGCTGTATACACCTCGAGGCTGTCCGGTATTCCATCCCTCCTTTGCTCCGAGGATTGCCGCAAGCAGGACGACACCCCCCACGGTCTCCTGCGGAACCCGCTACTTCGGGCAACAGCGTCCGATCGTCTCCGGTGCCTTTGCGTAGCTCTTGATGTCGGGCAAGCGCTGCAGGAAGCGCAGGATGTCCTGCAATTGTGTCAATGCACGCTTATTGACGAAACAGACTGCCCGGATCGGCACAGGGCGCCGCTGCGCCACACGCCGCGTGTGATCTCATCCGATCGCATTCATGTCTGCCTTCAACAGCGCAAAATCCTCGAACATCCGGGTGGTGACACGCTGGTTAACCCTGTACGCCGGAAAATAATCGTACAGCGCGTAGTGCTGGGTTCTGTAGTTGTCCCACACCGCAATATCGTTCCGCTGCCATTCGTGATGGAGCTGGAACTCTGGCAGGCGGGACCAGCGATGCAGCATGGCCAGAAGCGCGGCGCTCTCGACCGGATGCATGTCGCAGATGTCCCGCGTAAAGAGCTCGTTGACGTAGAGGCTGCCGGCGCCGGTGATCGGGTGCCTCATCACGACTGGATGCTTCACGGGTGGATCATTGCGCAGGATGTCGATCAACACGGTCGGTTCGGTGAGATTTGCCCACGACAGTCGGCGATGGTTGACATGCGCGTGCACCGCCACGAGTTCATCCAGGCAAGACCGCATCGGCGGTGACAGCCACTCATAAGCTTTGCGCATGCAGGCCCACGCAGTGTTTCCGCCTACGGGCGGCTTTTCCTGGATCTGGATGATTGTGCCGAGCGGGGCCGGATCGTAGTAGGAAAGGTCCGTGTGCCATTGATCGGAGTTCGCGACCCTCTTCGAATCGGATACCAGCAGTTCCACCTGCGGGTTTTCCTTATGACGCTCGAACTGGGGGTTCCCTGCATACGGACCAGCGCCAAACACGTGCGACAAAGCCACGTGTTGCTGCGGAGTCAACTTGGATTGGCCGCGAAAGAACAGCACGCCATAGTGAAGCCAGGCCACGCGCAGTTCGCGCTGCACCTCCGGCGGCACCTCCAGGGTCAGGTCAACGCCTTCGACCCAGGCACCAAAATTCGGCATCCGCGGCGTAACCCGAAAGCGCAGGAAACGCGAATCGGAGTTGGCCACTTCCCCCGTCGCGGTCATCGGGGGCTTTTGCGTCATTTCCATAGGGGTCCTGTCCGGTCAGTCCGGCGTGATGCCCGCTTCCTGCACGCTTTGCTTCCAGTAGGCGACCTGTTCGCGCACATACGCGGTCAGTTCCTGCGGCGTGGAGCCTTCGAGCTCGAAGCCGTACTTGTCGAGGGCGTCGTTGACCTCGGGGCGCTTGATCGCCGCGTTGAACTCGCGCGAGAGGCGTTCGGCGATGTCGGTCGGCAGCTTCGCCGGCCCGAACATCGCGCACCACGACACCAGCTTCAACTGCGGGAACCCGGACTCGGCCGTCGTCGGCGCATCCGGGAACAACGCGCTGCGACGCGAGCCCAGCGTGCCGAGCACGCGCAGCTTGCCTTCCCTGGCGAGCGGTCCACCCGGCGAAGTGCTCGCAAACGCGAAATGCACTCGGCCCGCGACGAGGTCGAGCATCAGCGGCGGGTCGCCCTTGTACGGGACGTGCTGCATCTGCACCTTGGCCAGCTGGGCAATCTGCGAGGTGGCGATGATGCTCGGCACGCTGCCGCTGCCATAGTTCAGCTTGCCGGGATTGACCCTGGCGTATTCGATCAGTTCCGCAAGGTTTTTCGAGGGCAGCGAAGGATGAGCGTAGACGAAGAATGGGAAGCGCCCGATCATGGAGATCGGGGTGAAATCCACCAGCGAATCGTAAGGCGGGTTCTTGCGCAGGCTCTGGATCGATGCAATGGCGCCGGTGGTGGCGAAAAAGATCGTGTAGCCGTCCGGCGCCGACTTGACCACGTTTTCACCGGCGATCGCGCCGTCCGCGCCCGGCCGGTTGTCGACGATGATCGGTTGGCCGAGATTCTGGGTGAGCGGCTGCGACAGCAAGCGGGCGATCACATCGACCAGGCCCCCGGGAGGAAACTGCAGGACCATGCGGATCGGCTTGTTCGGATACTGGCCTTGCGCCACCGCGTTTGGCGCAAGGATGAGCGCCGCAAGGACTATCGTCCCAGTCGCAGCCAGGAAGTTCATGAATTTCGTCACGGCCTGCTCCTCCTCAGGTCTGGTCGCAACTGCGTGGCGGAATCTTACGCCGGTGCCGAAATCCCTACCAGATTCGGGTCCATCGGGAAGATTTCTCCGATCGGTTCGAATCCAGTTTAAGGTCTGCGGTACCGCGGATCGCGACTCGCAGCAGCGCTTCGCCCGGGTACGCGATCTCAAACCGCGGGAGCAGCTCTTTCTGTCAACGCCCTCACGCCCCGAACCCATCGGCGACGCGCATGTCCACCAGGTTCGGCTTGCCGCTGGCGAAGGCCTCGCGCAGTACCGGCGCGATGTCCTGCGGGTCGGTCACGCGCCGGGTTTCGACGCCGAACGACTTGCCCAGGTGCACGAAATCGATCTCCGGGTCGCGCAGGTCCATGCCGACGAACTTGGCCGCGGAGCGCATCGACACCAGCCGCTCCTTGATGATCCGGTAGCTGCGGTTGTTGGTGATGATGTAGGTGATCGGCAGCTTGTGGTGCGCTGCGGTCCACAGCCCCTGCACCCCGTACATCGTACTGCCGTCGCCGACGATCGCGGCGATCGGCCGTCCGGGCAGCGCGAGGCTGACGCCTACCGCACCGGGAATCGCGAATCCCAATCCGCCGCTCGCAAGGCCATAGAGGGAATTCCTGTGCCGCAGCGGCAGGAAACCGGACAACGACACGGTCGAAGTCAGCCCTTCGTCGAGCACCACCGCATCCTGCGGCAGCGTCTCGGTGATCCGCAGCATCAGGTAGCGCGGATCGATCGGCTTGGTTTCCGCGGCCAGCATCGCATCGATGCGTGCCTTGTCGCGCTGCGCGCTCCAGTTGCGCGGCTTCAATTCGGCGAGGCGCTTGCCGGCGGCCGCGGCGGCCTCGGGGGTGCGCTTGGCACGCAGCAAGGGCAGCAGCGCGCGCAGGGTTTCCTTGACGTTCGCCTGGATCGCGAGGTCGGTGCGGTAGTTCTTGCCCAGCTCGCCGCTGCGTTCCGAAAGGTGGATCACCGGGAGGTTGTCCGGCAACGGCTCGACCGGGCTGTAGACCGACATCCGCAGCAGGTCGGCGCCGACGCAGAACAGGAGGTCGTAAGGCTCCAGCGCCGCGCGGACCTTGGTCTGGGTGCGCGTCAGCGAGCCCATGCAGGCTGGGTGCTCGGTAGGGAATTGCGCGGTGTAGGGAACCGGCGACTGGTAGACGGCGGCGCCGAGCAGCTCGGCCAGCTCGACGGCCTCGGCGAAGGCGTCGTGGACCGACAACTCCTGCCCCGCGAGGATCACCGGGTTGCGCGCTGCGAGCAGGCGATCGGCAAGCGCCGCCAGCGTCGCGTCCGAGGGCCGGTTCGCGGAATCCACACGCACCGGCTTGCCCAGGTCCATTTCCACGGTCTCGTCGAGCACGTCGCCCGGCAGGCTGATGAACACCGGCCCGGTCGGCGGGGTCAGCGCGATCTTGGCAGCGCGATGCAGGATGCGCGGCAGGTCCGCGGCACGATTGACGTCCACCGCCCACTTCACCAAGGGCTGCGCGATCGGCACCAGCGGGTCGTAGAGCAAAGGCTCGAGCAGGCCGTGGCCCTGCTCCTGCTGGCCGGCCGTGAGGATCACCGGCGAGCCGGAAAACTTGGCGTTGTAGAGCGCGCCCATCGCATTGCCCAGGCCCGGCGCCACGTGCACGTTCGCCGCGGCAAGGCGGTTCGAGGCGCGCGCAAAGCCGTCGGCCATCGCCATCACCACGCCTTCCTGCAACCCGAGCACGAACTCCAGCTGGGGGAAGTCCGGCACCACTTCCATGATCGGCAGCTCGGTGGTGCCGGGATTGCCGAACAGGTGGCTCACGCCTTCGTCGACGAGCAGTTGCAGGAACGCGGAGCGACCGGTGATTCGGGTCATGCGGGGATCTCCTTCGATGCGCAATGGCCCATCGGCGAGCGGCAGGCAGGCGCGCACGGCCGCGCGCCCGGCGATTGCTTCGATTGCGTCGATTGTATCGTCGGCCGATGTCTCCGGCCCGCGATCGCTGCGCCATTTGCACATGGCGCTGCAACATGGCGCCGCAGATTGCGGAACTGCGCCGCGAAACGTTTGCTCATTCGAGATTCCTATGCTACCAATGCGCGGCCCGCGATTCCCAAAGGAGTTCAGCCATGCGAATCATCCGCACACTGATCCAGCTCGCATCCGCCGTCCTCGTTGCCGGCGCCAGTCCCGGGGCGGCTGCGCAAGCCCCCGCCCAGAACCTCGCCTTCTCCACACTCGGACAGGGCACTGCGTGGTACGTCTACGGCGCGACGATCGCGGAATTGCTGCGCAAGACGCTGCCGGCGGGTTCGAACGTCGACGTCAAGCCGTTCTCCGGCGGCGTCGGCAACGCCAAGCTCGTATCCAAGAACGAGACGCCGCTCGGGCTGTCCTTCACCGTCACCAACCGCTGGGCCCTGCAGGGGCAGGAAGCCTACGACGCCAAGCTCGACAACATTCGCGGCCTGGTGGGCGGGCTCGATGACTACTACCTGATCGCGATGGGCACGCAGAAGCTGAACGCGGCATCGCTCAAGGACATCAAGGACCGCAAGCTGCCGGTGAAGCTGTACACGCTCCCGGTGGGTTCGCTCGGCGAGTTCGGCGCCAAGCAGCTGCTGAAGGAATACGGGATGACCTACAACGACATCAAGGCGTGGGGCGGGACGATCACGCACCAGGGCTACAAGGTCATCGTGGATGCGTTCAAGGACGGCCGTGCCGACCTGCTGATCGCCGTCATCACGCCCAAGCACCCGTCGATCACCGAGATCGCGACCTTCAGCCAGGTGAAATTCCTGAGCCTCGAGCCCGACCGCGTGAAGAGCCTGGAGGCGCTCGGGTACAAGGCGGCGACCATGCCGCCCGGCACGATCGCCGGGATCGCGCAGACGGTGAATACCGTCGGTTTCCCGACCGTGCTGATCACCAACGCCGCGCTTCCCGAGCCGGTGGCCTACACGATCACCAAGACCGTGATCGAGAACAAGGACGCCCTCGTGCGCGGCCACGCGGGCCTCGCCGCGTTCGATCCGCCGACTTCGTGGAAGCCCGAGAACGTCGGCATCCCGCTGCACCCGGGCGCCGAGCGCGCCTACCGCGAAAAAGGGTGGCTCAAATAGCCTGGCCCCGGCAATCGTCCGGCGCGGCCGTGCCGCTGCGCTAGGCGAAGAATGGACGGGCCCGACCTGCGCTCACCGCGCGTGAGCCTGGCCATCGTCTGGTCGCTGTTCCAGCTCTGGTCCGCCTATGCGGGCGCGTTCGACCTGATGATCCAGATCCCGCTGCACATCGGCTTTGCCACCGCGCTCGGCCTGATCACGCCGCACCGCACCGACAGCGCGGATCCGGTGCGCTGGTGGGACCTGGCCGGCGCGGTGCTCGCGCTCGCCTGTGCCGGCTACTTCGTCTTCGACAACCCTCGCCTGGCGTCGCGCATGGCCATGGTCGATGCGCCCCTCGCCTCCGACCTTGTCGTGTCGATCCTCTTCGTCGCGCTGATGCTGGAGGCGGCGCGCCGCCACATCGGCACTGCGCTCGTCGTGCTGGCGGTCGTGTTCGTCGCGTACGCGTTCGCGGGCCCGTGGATGCCGGGTTTCCTTGCGCACGGCGGGGTGACCTTCCCGAAATTCGTCGACATGCAGATGCTCACGCTCGAAGGCGTGTTCGGGATACCGGCGCAGGTGTCGGCGAGCTTCATTTTCCTGTTCGTGCTGTTCGGCGCGGTCATGCTGCACGGCGGCCTGCTCGGGCTGTTCACCGACGCCGCACTCGCCATTGCCGGCGCGAGCCGCGGGGGCGCAGGCAAGGTGGCCGTCATCGCGAGCGGCCTGTTCGGCACCGTCAACGGAAGCGCGACCGCCAACGCGGTCACCACCGGCGCATTCACGATCCCGTTGATGAAGCGGGCGGGCTACAGGCCGGAGTTTGCCGCCGCGGTGGAAGCCACCGCCTCGATGGGCGGGCAGCTGATCCCGCCGGTCATGGGCGCCGCCGCCTTCATCATGGCCGAGACCCTCGGCGTTTCGTACTGGACGGTCGCGATCTCGGCCATCATTCCCGGCGTGCTGTACTTCTTCGCGGTCGGCGTGATGGTCCACTTCGAGGCCTCGCGCCTGAACCTGCAGGTGCTCGACCGCTCGCAGCTGCCCCGGCTGGGCGCCGTCCTGCGGCGCGACCTGCACCTGCTCGCCGGCCCGGCGGTCCTCGTATGGATCCTCGCCTCGGGCGGAACCGCCGAGCACGCCGGGTTCTGGGCGCTGGTGGTCGCGGTGGCCGCGAGCTGGCGGCGCGCCGAGACGAGGATCGGGTTGAAGCGCATGCTGCAGGTGCTGGTGGACGGCGCGAGCGGCGCGCTGCCGGTGGCGCTCGCCTGCGCAGTGGTCGGCATCGTCGTCGGCGTGGTCTCGATCAGCGGCATCGGACTCAAGCTGGCCACCGGCATCGTCGGCCTTGCGCAGGGCAGCCTGCTGGTCACCAGCCTCCTGACGATGATCGCGGCCCTCGTCCTCGGGACCGCGCTGCCTACGTCGGCGAGCTACATCATCACGTCGATCATGGCGGCACCCGCCCTGCTCCAGCTCGGCATCCCGGCGATGGCCGCGCATATGTTCGTGTTCTATTTCGGCATCCTGGCCGACCTGACCCCGCCGACCGCGATCTCGACCTACGCGACATCCGCAATCGCAGGAAGCAACGTCTGGCGGACGCAGTGGACCGCGATGCTGCTCGCGATTTCGGGCTTCCTGATCCCGTACAGCTTCATCTACGACCCGGCGCTGCTGATGATCAACGCCACGCCGTTGCAGGTGCTGCTGCGCCTCGGGGCCACCGCGCTGGGCATCTACATGCTCGGCGCGGGCGTGATCGGCTTCCTCCGGGTGCCGGCGCTCAACTGGGAACGGGCCCTGCTGGTGGCCGGCGCCGTCCTGCTGATCTTCCCCGGCCGCTGGGCCGACCTCGCCGGGGTCGCCTGCCTCGCCGTGGTCTGGGTCACGCAGCGCGGGCGGGTCGCCGCCTATCGTGCGTCGCTGCCGGGAGCCTGACCGGCCGCGCCGCGCACGTTCGAAGCCCCGCCCGATGCCGCTGCCGCTCGACCGCGACCTGCGGCGGCCTGCTCAGGTCTTGGCGCGCGGCTCGCGCATCCGCTTCGCCATGCTCAGCATGAAACGCAGGCTGCGCTGGTTTTCCGGGTCGCTCATCAGGGCCCACAGGCCGCCGAATCCACCCCGCTCAGGCGGCTCTTTTTCCGATGCGCGCGCCGCCTCCTCGAAACTGTGGAGCATGCCCTCCAGCGTCTCCAGCCGGTCGGCAAGCTTTGGAATCGCGCGCGCCGCGCGCTCCAGGGCCCCGGACGCATCGAGGCGCTCGAGGATCTGCAACAGCCGGTCGGCGCCGCCGCGGTTGAAGCGGTCCAGCAGCGAGATCCCCGCACCGACGGTGTCGGCAATCCGGCCCACCATCTCGTCGGTCATCGCGTCCTGCATCGAGCCGTACAGGCGCGCCAGTTGCACGAGGCGGTCGAGGTCGCCGTCGTTCACCAGCCGCGCGAGCGCGGGAATCGCCCGATTCAGCCCGGCGCGATTCGCCTGGTCGATGAAACCGAGCCCGTCGGCCGCGGTCTCGGCCAGCCGGCCGACCATCTCGTCGGTCATCGCGTCCTGCGCCGACCCGTAGAGCCGCGCCAGCTGGACCAGGCGGTCGAGGTCGCCGTTGTTCACCAGATCCGCGAGCGCCGGGATCGCGCGGGCCAGGCCGGCGCGATTGATCCTGTCCATCAGGTCCACCCCGTCGCCGACCGTCGCCGAGAGCCGGCCGACCATCTCGTCGGTCATCGAATCCCGGGCCGCCTCGATCAGCCTGTCGACTTCGCTCGAAGGCGTCGCTTCACGCACCTGTTCGCTCATGTCCGCCCCCTTTTACAAAAGGCCGCGTGCCGTGGCCCAGTAAAGCTTGTTGTACGCCATCTTGAACCAGTGCATCGCCTTGGTCGGCGCTTTCGGCTCGGGGGGATTGAGGTAGTTGAACATGGCATAGGTCGCGCGATCCTTGCCGGCTTCGATGAAGCAGAAGACCTTCCCGTCGTAGTCGCGCACCGGGCTGCCCATCTTCACCATCGCCGCCAGGTTCTCGGCGAGCGCCTCGGCCTCGTAGTGGGCCGTCGACCCGGCCTTGCTGATCGGGATATTGGTCGTGTCGCCCAGCGCGAACACGTTGGTCCGGCCTTCCATGTTCAGGCGATTCCGGTTCACCGGCACCCAGCCGCCCTGGCCGAGCCCGCCTTTCTCGATCACCTCCATCCCCTTGTGCGCGGGGATCGCGATCAGCAGGTCGAACGGCGTCTCCGAGCCTTCCTCGCTGCGCAGGATCTTTTTCGCGCCGTCGACTTCCTTCATGTTGAACAGCGTCTCGTAGGTGATGCCGAGACGCTCGAACTCGGGCGTGGCCCACTTCGCGACCGGCTCCAGGCTGTGGGTGCGGCCGATCGGGTAGGTGTAGTGCATCTGGACCTTGTCGAGGATGCCACGGTCCTTGAAGTAGTCGTAGAGCATGAACGTGATCTCGAGCGGCGCCATCGGGCACTTGTGCGGCACGCCGACCGTGATCACCACGCGCCCTCCCTGGAACGCCTGCAGCCGCTTGAACATCTTGACCGCGCTCTCCTCGGTATAGAAGGTCTCCGAATTCTCGGCCAGTCCCGGGATCGTCTCGGGGACCATGCGCGAGCCGGTCGCTATCACCAGCGTGTCGTAATCCCAGGTCTTGCCGCTCTTGGTGACGACCTGGTTGTTGTCGAGCTTGAATTCGGTGACCGGGTCGACGAAGAAGTCGATGCCCGGCTCGAGCAGGCTCGCCTGGTCGCGGTACAGCTCGTCGGGCGTCATTCGGCCGAACGCCGTGTACAGCAGTCCCGGCTGGTACATATGCTTGTCGGATGCCGAGAGCATGGTGATCTTCGCCTTGCCGCCGCGCACTTCCGCCGGCAGCCGGCGCGCAAGGTTGTTGGCGAGGATCGTTCCGCCCATGCCTCCACCCACGATCAGAATCCGCATTTCATCCTCCTCATTGAGTTCGCATTCGTTGCGACAGGCCTACTTGAGTTTCTTCACGGTGATGTGCCACACGCCTGCCTCTTCGCGCGTGCCGAGCAGTTCGTGGCCCACCTTCCTGATCCATTGCGGAATGTCCGAGGCCGACCCCTTGTCGGAGGACAGGATCTCGAGCTCATCCCCGACCTCGGCCATCTTGAGTTGCGCGATCAGCTCCATCAACGGCCCCGGGCAGAAGCTGCCGCGCGCATCGACCAGTTTTTTTTGCGTCATCTTCGAATCTCTTGTCCGATGGTCCGGCCTAGAACGACCAAACCTGCGCGTCCCGGCAATCGTCGAGGAACTTGGTCAGCCCCAGCGGCTCGCCCATGTAGGGCTCGAGGGCCTCGGGTTCCAGCGAAAGCACGTCCATGGCCATAGAACACGGGTGGATCTTCGCGTCGCCCAGTTCGACCGCCTGCTCGAACAGGTGCTTGAAGGCGGGAACGTTCTTTTGCGCGAGCAGCTCGCCTACCGGCCCCTCGGAGGGCGCCTCCTGCGACGCGCCCTTGACGAAATACGGCAGCGCGTTCATCGACAGGAACACCATCACCTCGTCGCCGCTGACCGCGCCGACCGAGGCCACCATGGCAGCCATCTGCAGCCGTTCGCGCGTCCCCGACACCACCACGATTCTCAGCTTGTTGGAAGACACCGCGCGCACCACCGGTCGTTGCTGTCGATTTCAAGTCTAATCCATATTCCCGGCAGGGGAAACAGCGCGCCGATCGTTCCTGCGCCAGCACCCCGTCGCGGGAGGATTTGCGTGCGTGCGGCCGTTGGGGCTAATCTGCGCCCCTATGAAAATCCCCAAGAAATTCTTCCCGGTCGTGTTTGCGTTCTTCCTCACGCTGGTCATGGTGATGATCGTCAGCGGCATCACGACTGCGCTGAACGTCGGCCTGACGCCGGACTTCGTGACGCGCTGGCTGCGCGCGTGGTTCCTGACCTGGTGCGTTGCGTTTCCCAGCGCAATCGTCGTCGCGCCCTGGGCGCGCCGCCTGACCGAGAAGATCACCGGCTAGCCGCGCGGCGGCTCACTGCGCCGTCGGCTGCAGCATCCGGCCGAGCTCCGGCCGCTCGCTCATCCAGTCACGCAGCGCGGCTTGTGCGTGCAGGTACCCGGCCGAGGCGATGTCGTCGAACGAATCGAACTGCATCAGGCCGAAGCGTCCCACCGGCGGCTGGATGTAGAGGTCCACGAGCTTCTTCACGCTCTCGGTCTTCTGCACGCTCGCCAGCAGCGTGGTGCGCATCATCAGGTCGACGATGTTCGGCAGGCCGAACGGCTTGCCGAACGGGTTCATCCAGTTGCGCAGCACCTTCCACGGCGAAGGCAGCGCCGATTCGCGCATTTCGAGGTCACGGTCCAGGCTCACGTCCACCGCGATCACCCAGCCGCCGCCCAGGGATCGCATCACGTCGCCGGGCAGGTTGTTCAGCACGCCGCCGTCGACCAGCAGCTCGGTGCCGTCGACCACCGGTTCGAACACGCCCGGCAATGCCAGGCTCGCGCGGATCGCCTTCCAGACCGGGCCTTCGCGGTGCACTTTCGGCTCGGCCCGCGTGAGGTTGCTCGATACGCAGAAGTAGCCGGTCCACAGGTCTTCGATCCGCACGTCGCCATAGGGGATGTTGAGATTGCGGTCCAGGCGCGCGCAGTCGATCAGCGCGTAGACCGGCAGCGTGTAGTCGCGAATCGTGACCGGCTTCCTGTCGACGAACGAGCGGCGGTTCATCTCGAGCATGGTCGAGTCGTCCCAGCCGAGCGCGGGCTGCGCAGCGATCAGCGCGCCCATCGAAGTGCCGCCGATCAGGTCGATCGGGATCCCGGCTTCGCGCAGGGCACGGATCACCCCGAGGTGCGCAAACCCGCGCGCACCGCCGCCGCCGAGCACCGTGCCGATGGCGTTGCCGGTGAGGAAACGCGCGAGGCGCGCAAAGTCCGCGTCCCGGTCCCAGCGCACGTGGTGGTGCCCTTCGAGCGTCCGGGGCGCGAGCCAGTACCGCGTGCCGGCCGGCATTCCGGTCGTCTCCGGATGCACAAGCACGAGCGTCCTACGCGCCGCGGTCAGGTCGGTCTGCGGGCCGAGGAGCCGCTGCTCGACGCTCGACACGCCCGGTTCGGCATCCGCGTCGGCGACCAGCAGGACCCGGTCGGCGCGCTCGATGCACCGGCGCGTCCACGCGGTATCGCCCGGGTCGCATTCGTACACGGCGTAGCGGTAGCCCGATTCACGCTCGTCCAGGCCGGCGTCGAGCGCGAGGTCGAGCGGGCTGTCGGCACTCGTCTGCGCGAACCCGGGCACGCCGATGAAGGCGTCCAGGCGCTCCGCGCTCACGTAGAGCGACTTGCCGTGCACCCGCAGTGCGTCGACCAGCCGCCCGGTGAATTCGGTAGCGCGCCGACCCTCGCCCAGCGGAAGCACGACGATGTTGCTGCGCTCGAAATTCTCGCGTGCGTAGCCCGAGGCGCGGCGCAGCCGCTTGATCAGCAGCTCGGTGATGTAGAGCATCGCGCGCGGGTGCTCGTGGCTGATCCGGTCGAACACCGGCTTCATGAAGCGCACCAGGTGGCTGGTGCGGCGCGCATAGATCGCGAGCGACCTCGGCTCGCCGGTGAAGAACCCCATCTCCCCGATGCTCTCCCCGCGGCCGATCTCGGCGACCACGCGGCGGCCCTTGCCGGTCTCGCGCACGCCGATCAGGCGCCCGCTCACGACGATGTACATGCAGTCGCTCGCCTCGTCCTGCTGGAACAGCGCCTCGCCCTGGCGCAGCTCGATCCATTCGAGCTCGCCTTCGATCCGGCGCAGGGAAGCCTCGTCCAGTTCGCCGAACACGTCCTTCAGCACGCCCGCAAGCTGCTCCTGGCCAAGGCGCCTGCGGATCGATTGCCCGAGCGCGAGGACGAGTTGCGGGGAACGCTGGGCGAGGCGCTCGAGGTCGCCTTTCGCGAGCTTCGCGAGATCGCAGGCGGATTCGGCGCGGATCGTCGCGGGATGGCGGCCGCCGGTGAGGATCTGCATCTCGCCGAGCAACTGGCCGGGGCCGATCGCTGCCGCGGACGATGCGGCCTGTGCCGGATCGGCTGCGCGCAGCGTGCCGCGAATCACGACATAGAGCGAATCGGCGTGCGCGCCGGCTTCGAACAGCGCCGCGCCCGCAGGCAGCGCAATCCGCGTCATCGAAGCGCACACCGCCTCGAGCAGGTCTTGCGCAAGCGAGTCGAACGGCGCGACTGCCCGGACGGCACCGAGCAGCTCCGGATCGGCCGGCACACGCGCAAAGGCCCGTTGGTCCATCCCCCTCCCCAGGTTGGGCGCATCATCGCCCTCCCGCGCCCACGGCGCAACCCGCCTGGGGCGGCGGCAAGGATGAGTTACTGCCGGCGAGGGCGCCGGCCAGGAAGGGCGACTAGCGCGGGCGCTCGCCCGCCAGCGTGATCCTGTGCATCACGCGGCGATAGCCGTGGTAGTCGTTCACGGGGTTGTGCTGCGCGCAGCGGTTGTCCCAGAAGGCGATCGAGCCGGGCTGCCAGACGAAGCGGCAGGTGAATTCCGGCCGCACCTGGTGCTGGAACAGGTAGCCGAGCAGCGGCGCGCTCTCCTCATCGGTCATGCCCTCGAAGCGCGCGGTATGGGCGATGTTCACGTACAGCGCCTTGCGGCCGGTCTCCGGGTGCGTACGCACCACCGGATGCGCGACCGCGTAGTCCTTCCTCGCTTCTTCGCGGCCGTCGGACCTGATGCGGTCCTCGCGCGTCCTGGACACGTCGGCCTTGGCCGACGTGTTGATCGCCTGCATGCCTTCGAGCATCCGCTGCATGCCCGCGGACAGCGATTCGTAGGCGAGGTACTGGTTCGCGAACAGCGTGTCGCCGCCATAGGGCGGGATCTCGCGCGCGAGCAGCATGCTGCCCATCGGCGGCTCGTCGAGATACGCGGTGTCGGAGTGCCAGACGCCGCCGAAATTCACGCGCTCGTGCTCGAGCTTCTTCACCTCGATGATGTGCGGGTACCCCGGCAGCCCCTTGACGAACGGATACTCGACCGGCGTGCCCATCGAGCGCGCAAAGGCCATGTATTGCTCCATAGACAAGTCCTGGCCGCGAAAGAAGATCACCAGGTGCTCGAGGAACGCACGCCGGATCTCGGCGATCGTCGCCGCATCCGGCAACTGCGCAAGGTTCACGCCGCCCACCTCCGCACCGAGCGCGCCGGCGACGGGCCGCACTTCGATCGTCCTGTAACGGGTATCGCGCGCTGTCATGGGCGAAGTATACCCAGCCGCCGACCCGGAACGTGCGTCCGGGCCGGCAGGTTTCGCATGGCAGCCCGTAATCGGCGCGGCTATACTCGATGCGCATTTTTTCCGGGAGCAAAAGAAAATGAGCCGCATTACCCTCACGCGATTCCTGATCGAGCGACAGCGCGACAAGCAGCTGATCAACGCCGACCTGCGCCTGTTGATCGAGACCGTCGCGCGCGCCTGCAAGGCGATCAGCAACGCGGTCACCAAGGGCGCGCTGTCCGGCCACCACGGTTCGGCCGGGACCGACAACGTCCAGGGCGAGGTGCAGAAGAAGCTCGACGTGCTGTCCAACGAGATCCTGCTCGAGGCCAACGAGTGGGGCGGCAACCTCGCCGCGCTCGCCTCCGAGGAGATGGAGGACCCGCACCCGATCCCGACGCATTTCCCCAAGGGCGAATACCTGCTCTTGTTCGACCCGCTCGACGGCTCCTCGAACATCGACGTCAACGTTTCCGTCGGCACGATCTTCTCGGTGCTGCGCTGCCCGAAGGCGGCGAGCGGCGAAGGCTACTGCGATGCCGACGAGCAGGCCTTCCTGCAGCCTGGCGTGGCGCAGATCGCCGCCGGCTTCGCGGTCTACGGACCGACGACGATGCTGGTGCTCACGGTCGGCGACGGCGCGCACGGCTTCACGCTCGACCGCGAGATGGGCTCGTTCGTCCTCACGCACCCCGACATCCGCATCCCCGAGGACACGCAGGAGTTCGCGATCAACATGTCGAACATGCGCAACTGGGAGCCGCCGGTGAAGCGCTACATCGACGAATGCCTCGCCGGCAAGACCGGCGTGCGCGGCAAGGACTTCAACATGCGGTGGGTCGCCTCGATGGTGGCCGACGTCTACCGCATCCTCACCCGCGGCGGCATCTTCATGTACCCGCGCGACGCGAAGCACACCTCGGGGCGGCTGCGCCTGATGTACGAGGCCAACCCGATGTCGTTCATCGTCGAGCAGGCCGGCGGCGCGGCCACCGACGGGCACGGGCGCATCCTCGAAGTGAAGCCCCAGGGCCTGCACCAGCGCGTAGCCGTCATCCTCGGCTCGAAAAACGAAGTCGAGCGCGTCACCGGCTATCACAACGCCGCGCACAAGGCCGCCTGATGGCCGGTGCGCTCGCCGAAGGCCTCACTGCCGCGAGGCTGCTGCCCTTCCTGCTTGCCGTCTGCGGGCTTGCGAGCCTGCACCTGCTGCTGAAAATCGTGCCGGCGGGCGCCAACAGCGGCGCCACGCTTGTCGTGGCCTACCTGGTCGCCTCGCTTGCGTGCCTCGCCGCCTACCCGCTGCTCACGCCGGCAACGCCTTTCAACGCCGCGTTCGCGACCGTTCCGTGGCAGGCACTTGCCATGGGCGTGGCGATCGCCTGCTGCGAAATCGGCGTGCTGCTCTCCTACCGCGCCGGGTGGCCCGTCGGCTCGACCGGCGTATCGATCAGCGCGGCCATGACGCTGATCCTGTTCCCGGTCGGCGTGGCGGTATTCGGCGAGGCGCTGACCCTCTCGCGCGTGACCGGCATCGTGATGACGCTGGGCGGGCTCTACCTGCTGACGAAGCGCGGCTGACCCGATCCGAACCTCTTCCAAATGGTGTCAGAGTCGGATTTCCGCAGAGTCGATTTGCGGTCCCGTATCGGCGTTCGTGCGGATTTTGAATTCGCCGGTCTCATGATTTCGAGAAATCCTCAGCTTGCGCGAACGCGCAAGCGCGAATTTCTCGAAATCATGAGATCTGAGAACGGCAAAACTGGCCATGAAGAATCCCGGGAAAAGCGAACCCGGAAATTCGACTCTGACACCAATTGATCGGGAACTGCGGAAGGGGAAACCTGCGCCGGCACTGCGAGGACCGCAGGGCGGGCAGGCTGCCTGCGGCCATCGAGCCGCCGGCAGCCGGACCTGACAAGTTACTTGAGGTGCTTGCTGACCATCTTGGTCATGTCGAACATCGATACCTGGCCCTTGCCGCCGAAAATCGGCTTGAGCTTGTCGTCGGCATTGATCATGCGGCGGTTCTTCTTGTCCTGCAGGCCGTTCTTCTTGATGTAGGCCCAGATCTTCTTGGTCACTTCGGTGCGCGGCATCGCGCTCGCGCCGATCACCGCACCGAGCTGCGCGCTCGGGGTCATCGGCTTCATGAACGCAGCATTCGGCTTGCGCTTGGCTGCGACCTTCTTCTTCGCTGCGGGTTTCTTGGCGGCTTTCTTTTTGGTAGCCATCGTGGTGTTTCTCCTCTGAACGTTGGGTGGTGCCGGGATTCTGGTCGGTTCTCTTGCTGCCAGCCGCCTTCTCATGCGAGCGGAAGCTACAAGATGCCGAATCTCCCTCTGCGTGTCAACGGGTTTCAGAGGAAAAATGCCCTTGCTTGCTCGCGCCCCGCACCGCAGGTTCCACTGGAAAATCCTGCGCGGAGGTAGAATCGGCACACCATGCCGCCCTTCAATCTCGCCGACATCCGCAAGGAGTACATGCTCGCCGGCCTCACCGATGCCGAGGCGGCGCGCGACCCGTTCGACCAGTTCGAGCGCTGGATGAACGACGCGCTCGGTCACGAGCTGCCGATCTCCAACGCGATGACGCTCGCCACCGTCACGCCCGAAGGCCGCCCGGACGCCCGCATCGTGCTGCTCAAGGGCATCGACAACGGCGGCTTCGTCTTCTACACCAACTATGAAAGCGCCAAGGGCCGCCAGCTCGCCGCCAACGCCGAAGCCTGCCTGGTGTTCTTCTGGGTCGAGCTCGAGCGGCAGGTCCGGGTCTGGGGTCGCATCGGCAAGGTCACGCCGGCGGAATCCGACGCCTACTACGCCAGCCGCCCGCTGGGCTCCCGCCTGTCCGCATGGGCGTCGGCGCAGAGCAGCAAGGTGCCGGCGCGCAGGGCGCTCGAGGACGCGCTCGCGGCCGCCGAGAAGGCGCATGGCGCCAACCCGCCGCGGCCGCCCTACTGGGGCGGATACCGGCTGATCCCCGACAGCATCGAGTTCTGGCAAGGGCGCCCCAACCGGCTGCACGACAGGCTGCTCTACCGGCGGGCAGGCGACGCCTGGACGATCGGGCGCCTGGCGCCCTGACCGGCGCTTTGGACGCAAAGCCCCGCGCCACGACCGCGGCCGCAGCGCAGGCATACGAGCCCATCCTCGCGTTCCTGCGCAACGCGGGCCTCGCGGACGCGGACGAGCGTCCCGCGGCCGAGCCGCTCACCGGCGGCGTTTCCTCCGACATCTGGAAAGTCGAACTGGCCGGCGGCACGATCTGCGTGAAGCGCGCGCTCGCGCGCCTGCGCGTGAAGCAGGTCTGGGAGGCGCCGGTCGGCCGCAATCGCTTCGAGCGGCTCTGGATGGAGACTGCTTCCGGGATCGTGCCGGGCATCGCGCCGAGGGTGCTCGCGTCGGACGAAAGCGGCATCTTCGCGATGGAGTACCTCGACCCGGCCGGACATCCGTTGTGGAAGGCCGAACTCGCCGCCGGGCGCGCGTCCGCAGCCTTCGCCGCGCAGGCCGGGGGCGCGCTGTCGCTGATCCATGCCGGCACGGCGGGCCGCGACGAGATCGCCGCGCGCTTCGCCACCGATGCGAGTTTCCACGCGATCCGCCTCGAGCCCTACCTGCTCGCGACTGCGCGCGCCCATCCGGATCTCGCCGCCCGCCTCGAAACACTCGCGGCGATCACGGCCTCGACCCGGCTCGCGCTCGTGCACGGCGACGTCAGCCCGAAGAACATCCTGTGCGGCCCTGCCGGCCCGGTGCTGCTCGACGCCGAGTGCGCCTGGTATGGCGACCCGGCGTTCGACCTCGCGTTCTGCCTGAACCACCTGCTGCTCAAGTGCCTCTGGGTGCCCGAAGCGCGCGAGCGCTTCCTCGCATGCTTCGATGCATTCGCTGACGATTACCTGTCGGGCGTGACGTGGGAGGCGCCTTCCATGATCGAAGCGCGCGCCGCGGCGCTGCTGCCGGGCCTGCTGCTGGCGCGCGTCGACGGCAAATCGCCTGTCGAATACCTGACCGACGACGGCGACAAGTGCAAGGTGCGCGCGGTCGCCGCGCAGTTGCTGCGCGAGCCGGTCACCCGCCTGGCCGTGGTGCGCGAGCGCTGGCGCGCCGCCTGCACATCCCATTGACGGAAATCCGATGACTGCAATCAGGACTGTCCACGCCCGCCGGGTGTGGGATTCGCGCGGCAAGCCGACGGTCGAAGCCGAAGTCGTGCTCGAAAGCGGCGTGACCGGCCGCGCGATCACGCCGGCCGGCGCCTCGACCGGCAGCGGCGAGGCGCGCGAGTTGCGCGACGGCGGCAAGCCGCTGCGCGGCCTGGACGTCTCGCAGGCGGTGCGCAACGTGATCGGCCCGATCGCATCTGCGCTGCGCGGGATGGAAGTCTCGCGCCAATCGGAAATCGACCGCGCGATGA
This sequence comes from uncultured Bordetella sp., assembly GCA_964599095.1. Taxonomy (GTDB): domain Bacteria; phylum Pseudomonadota; class Gammaproteobacteria; order Burkholderiales; family SG8-39; genus SZAS-79. The sequence goes on along the minus strand of CAZREB010000004.1, from coordinate 301,781 downwards.
TCGAACTCGACGCCACCCCGGACAAAGGCAGGCTCGGCGGCAACGCGATCGTCGCGGTCTCGCTCGCCTGCCTGCATGCGGCGGCCGCGGACGCCGGCGTCCCCGTCTGGAAATACCTCGCGGCCGGCCGGCGCGTCGCGATGCCGGTGCCGGAGATCCAGATCTACGGCGGCGGCGCGCATGCCGGCGCGCGCGTCGACCTGCAGGACTTCATGGTCGTCTGTCCCGGCGCGGGAAGCTTTGCCGAATCCCTCGAGATGACGGCCGAGGTCTATTACGCCGCCGGCGCGCGCCTCGCGAAGAAAGGCGCGCTGCAGGGCGTCGCCGACGAGGGCGGCTACTGGCCGGCCTTCAAGTCGAACGAGGAAGCGCTCTCCGAACTCGTGCGCTCGATCGAGGATGCCGGGTTCCGGCCGCTCGCGGACGTCGCGATCGCGCTGGACGTCGCGGCCACGCAGCTGAACCACGGCGGCCGCTACGCGCTCGCCCTGGAGAACCGGTCGCTGTCGGCCGAGCAGTTCGCGATGATGCTCGAGCGCTGGGTCGACGCCTACCCGATCGTGTCCATCGAGGACCCGTTTGCCGAAACCGACACCGAGGCGATGAAAGCGTTCACCAGGCGCGTCGGGCACCGCATCCAGGTCGTCGGCGACGACTATTTCGTGACGGACGCAAAGCGCATCGCTGCCGCCGCCGCGGTCGGTGCGTGCAACACCGTGCTGATCAAGCCCAACCAGATCGGCACGGTCACCGAGGCGCATGCCGCGGTCGAGGCGGCGCGCGCCGCCGGCTATGGCGCGATCGTCTCGGCGCGCTCCGGCGAGACCGAGGACGTCTCGATCGTGCACCTGGCGATCGGCTGGGGCGTGCCGCAACTGAAGGTCGGCAGCTTTTCGCGCTCCGAGCGCATGGTGAAATGGAACGAGGGCGTCCGGATCGAGGAGGCGCTGGGCTCCTCCGCGCAGGTCTACCCGGCCGGGCGGCTGTTCAGGCGCGGCCCATGAAATACTGCCATTTTTTCGTTCCGGGCCGCATGGATACTGGCTCTCAGGACGAAATGCTGCCAACCTGAAGGAGGCGCCGATGCCCGCAAGCTCGGATTACGAAGGCGGTTGCGCCTGCCGCCGCGTGCGTTACCGCATGGCCTCGGCGCCGATGTTCGTGAACTGCTGCCACTGCCGATGGTGCCAGCGCGAGACCGGCACCGCGTTTGCGCTGAACGCGCTGGTCGAGGCCGACCGCGTGCAGGTCCTGCAGGGCGAGGTCGAAGTTGTCGATACGCCTTCCAACAGCGGCAAGGGCCAGAAGATCTCGCGCTGCCCCACGTGCAGGATCGCCCTCTGGAGCAACTATTCGGGGGCCGGCGACAAGATCCGCTTCGTGCGCGTCGGCACGCTCGACGAGCCCGATCGCTGCCCGCCGGATGCCTTCATCTTCACCGAATCGAAGCAGCCTTGGGTCGTGTTGCCGCCGGGCACGCCGGCATTTGCCGGGTTCTATGACCGCGATGCGCTTTGGCCGAAGAAAAGCCTCGAGCGCCGCGCGGCCCTCTTTCCCCCGCAGCAACCCGGTTGAGCCGGCCCGGTTGACGATCGCCTTTCATTCCGATGCGAGGAAGCGCTCGCGGCCGAGGCGGAGCGCGCAGCCTGAGCCGCGCCTGCGGCCCGCCTACTTCGGGTCTTTCATCATCGCCGGGTAGATCTTCTCGGCCACCTTCGCGGATTCCGCGACTTCCGATTCGTAGGCCTTCGAGTCGAGCAGGTCGATCGGCGAGGAGATGTTCTTCATCTGCGCCTCGAACGACGGATCGCGGTAGGCCCTGGCGAGCGCGGCTTCGAGCTTGCGGAACGCCGGCCCCGAGAACCCCTTGGGCGCGACGATGCCGGTGAGCGAAGTCATCTGCGTCAGGTTGGTGATCTTGTAGCCCAGCTCCTCGACCGTCGGCACGTTCGGGAACTGCGGCATCCGCACCCGGTTGAACACGGCCAGCATCCGCAGCTGCCCCGAGACGACGAAAGGCACCTGGCCCGAAGCGACCGCAATCGCGTCGACGTGGCCGCCGAGCAGCGCCTGCGCGGCCGGCGCGTCGCTGTTGTACGGCACGTGCGTCCAGTCCAGGCCGCGCTCCGCGGCGAGCAGGCGCATCAGCCAGTGCGTGGTGCTGTTCGGCGCATAGGTCGCGTACTTGACCTTGCCCGGGTTGTCCTTCGCGTACGCGATGAATTCGTTGAAGGTCTTCCACGGCGCGTCGTTGCGCACCGAGACCGCGTGCATCAGCCGGCCGAAAGCCGAGATGTAGGTGAAATCCGTGTACACGTAATCCACCTTCAGCATGTACGGGTTCCCGAACAACGCCGCGGCGGGCGTGGTCGCGATCGTGTAGCCGTCCGGCTTCTGGCGCGCGAGGAAATTGAGCATCACGGCGGCACTCATGCCGGGCTTGTTCTCGACCAGCACGCGCTGTTTCAGGTCCTTGCCCACGAGGTCGGCGAGGACCCGCGCCTGGATGTCGGACGAACCGCCGGCCGCATAGCCCACCAGCAGCGTGATCGGCCTGGACGGGTACTCTTCCTGCGCGACGGCCGAGCCGGCGAAAAGGGCCAGCCCGGCGCACAGCCCGGCGGCCAGTGCCGCCGCCATTCCTGTCTTCGGTTTCATTTTCCTGCCTCCGTTTTCGGCGGAATGTACGGCAGCAGCAGGTACGACGCGTGGACGCCGCCTGCATGGACCGTATTCATCGCGCCGTTGTTGTAATCGGCGTTGTAATGGGTATGCGGCGCGCTGCCGACGCCGTCACGCGGCTGCACGTCGAGCCTGAGCTTGTGGCCCTTCCTGAACACCATGCAGGTCGGCCAGACCTCGACCCTGCATTCGACGATCTCGCCGGGCTTCAGCCACCAGCGCTCGTTGTGCGCGTGGTAGGGGCGGTAGGGCAGCGAGCGTTCCGGGTCGAGCTTGCGATGCGAGGCACGCAGCCAGCCCTTGGTGACCGGCACCGGCTGGTGGTTCGGGCCGACTTCCCACCGATCCTTGCCGTCGGGCCCGATGTTGCGGATCGTCGCGAAGATATCCATGTCCTTGGTGGTGCTCGACACCCAGAGGACGAGCACGACCGGCCCGGTGATCTCGGTGTCCTCGGTCATCGGCGCGGTCTCGAAAGAGATGCCGGTCCGCGGCCCCGGCCAGCCCCCGAGCGCGAGCAGCGGCGACCAGCCCATCCCCGGCCTGGCGGGGCCGGTGGTCGAATAGGCGGCCTTCTGCTCGCCGGCCGGCGCGGCCGGCACCAGGGCGCCTTCGACGATGTCCTCGTCGCCCGACGGATCCCGGTCTATCCTCAGGTACATCTTCTTCCACTCGGTGCGCGCGAGCGGCCACTCGTTCTCGAAGCGCGTCGGGTACGGGTGGTGGCTGCCGCCGGTGCGGATCTCGAGCTTGACCGGCGGCTCGTCCATGATCCCGGTGTCGATGCCCTTCAGCCAGTAGTCGAACCAGCGCAACTGGTCCTCGCGCGCCTCCTCCGAATAGAACGGGTGGATATGCGAGCCGGTGTGGATACGCAGCTTCTTGTGTTTCGTGGCCGCATTCATGAACGCTTCGGTGTTGCCGCGCAGGTGCAGCGCCATCGCGCCCCAGTTCCCGGCGCTGTAGACCGGGACGTCGATCTTGTCCCAGCGCGCGCTGGCGAGGCGCCAGTATTCCGAGTCGAGGTCGTTCCTCAGGTAGTTCCAGAGCATGTTGTTGTTGAACGCGTCCGGGTTGTAGCTGCGCGGCTCGCCCAGCAGGTGGTGCGCGGTCTCGATCGCCTGCATGGTCGAGACGAATCCCAAAGAGAAGATGCCGCCGTGGTACGCATGGTCGCGGTACTGGTCGGCGCGGCCCTCCCACGGCATGATCGCCTTGAGCGAAGGCGGCTGCAGGCTGGCCACTCGCCATTGCGAACTCGCGAGATACGAAATTCCAAGCGCCCCGATCTTTCCCGTGCACCACGGCTGCTTCGCGATCCATTCGATGGCGTCGTAGTAGTCGAGCGACTCCTGGTAGGAGCTGGGCTCGGAAAAGCCGACCGACTTGCCCGAACCGCGCGCATCCAGCCGCACGAGGGCGTAGCCGCGCGGGCACCACCAGAGCGGGTTCGGCGTCTCCCAGACCATGTGCTCGTTGGCCTTTTCCTCGAGGTTGGCCGGCGCGCGCCAGAGCTTGTCCTTCTGGTAGATCGTCAGCGCAACCAGGGCCGGCACGCGCTCGTCGCCGCAGTCGGGCCGCAGCACGTTCGCGCTGAGCAGCGAACCGTCGCGCATCGGGATCTGCACGTCCTTTTCGACGAGGAGCTCGAGGTCCCTCGGCTGGGAGACCTTGTATTCGGGTTTGGCCACGGTCTTGTCCTTTGTACTCATTTGGCGTTTGCCTGCTGGATCAGCGCCCACAGGTTCGGCGGGGAAAGCGGCAGCTCGCGCGGCTCGACGTCGAGCGACCCCAGCGCGTTGGCGACCGCATTCGCAATGACCCCGCCCACCGGGACGATGCCGCCTTCGCCGCCGCCCTTGGCGCCGAGCGGGTTGTCCGGGGCGGGCGAGTTCTCGAGCAGGATCGCGCGGATGTTCGGGAAGTCGGTCGCGGTCGGCAGCAGGTAGTCGGCCAGCGTGCCGGTCAGGAACTGGCCCTCGGCATCGTATTGCAGGTGCTCGAGGAAAGTCCCGCCCAGCCCCTGCACCACCGCGCCGATCACCTGGCCCTTGGCGGTCAGCGGGTTGATGATGCGGCCGATATCCTCGACGACGACAAAATCGAGCAGCTCCACGCGCGCGGTGCGGGGGTCGACGGCGACGTGCGCCGCCGCCGCGCCATAAGCGTAGGTATGGATGAAGGCGAGGTTGGCGAAGGTGCCTTCGGCAGACAGCCCCTCTCCCGCGAGTTCCGCGAGTTGCACCGACTTCCCGCCATGCGAGGCGGTCAGGCCCTCGCCGACCTGGACGTCGGCCGCAGCGCAACCCAATCGCTTCGCCGCGGCGGTTCTCAAGACAGCCTTCAGGTTGTTCGCCGCATCGAGGATCGCCGAGCCGCCCATCACGACCGAACGCGAGTGGTAGGAGCCGAAGCCTTCCTTAAGGTAGGTCGTCGACCCGTGAAAAATCCGCAGGCGCTCCATCGGGAGACCGAGCGCATCGGCCGCGATCTGCAGGCTCACGGTTTCGACGCCCTGGCCGACGTTCGCGGAACCGACGAAGACCGATACGAAGCCGTCGGGATCGACCGTCATGCGCGCGTTCTCGCGCGGCCCGGCGGCGCCGCCTTCGATGAAGCAGCCGATCCCCAGGCCGTGATACCGGCCGTCGATCATCCTGCCTTGCAGGTGGGCCTTCTCCTGCCAGCCGATCTCGGCCAGGCACCGGTCGAGCGTAATGGCATAGTCGCCGCTGTCGAGCTTTTCCGCCTTTTCGGGCGGCGACACGGTGGCGATCGGGTACGGCATCTCCGCTTTGGTGGGCAGGTTGCGGCGCCGGAATTCGACGCGATCGATGCCGAGGTCCCCGGCGGCCATGTCGAACAACCGTTCGCGGAAGAAATCCGCCTCGAAGCGGCCCGGGCCCCGGTAAGTGCCGATCGGGCACTTGTTGCTCAGGAGGAGAGTGGCGTCGATCCGGATGTTCGGGACCCGGTACGGCCCGGACAGGAACTGCGCCACGTTGCGGGTGGGCTGCGCGGTGCTCGTGCGCAGGTAGGCGCCCGCGTCGACCCATGCGTGGCCGCGCAGTGCAAGGATGGTGCCGTCGAGTTCGCACGCGATCTCGAGCTCCATGTCGGTTTCGCGCGCATGGTTCGAGTTGAGCAGGTTCTCGCGCCTGTCCTCGATCCACTTCACCGGGCGTCTCAGCTTGCGCGCCGCAAAGGGCACGAGAAAGTCCTCCGGATGGAAGGTGCCGCGCACGCCGAACCCGCCGCCGACGTCGCCTTCGATCATCTCGACGCATTCCTCGGGCAGGTCCATCTGCTGCGCAAGCATCCTGCGGTTCGGGAACGGGATCTTGGCCGCGCCGAGGACCGTGAGCTTCGGGCCCGCCTCGTCCCAGAGCGCGATCACGCCGCGCGGCTCGAGGCACACCGCGCTGTGCCGCTGCACGGCGAACCGCTCGCGCCGCACGTACGGCGCCTTCACCGACGCGGTGTCGCCCTTGGTGGCGAGATAGCCGATCGGCGAATTGCTGCCGAACGATTCGAACAACAGCGCATCGCCGCCCGAGGCGTTGTGCTCGACCACCGCAGGCAGCGGCTCGATGTCGACTTCGATCGCATCCAGCGCGTCTTCGGCGAGCGCCGGCGAGTCGGCCACCACCATCGCCACCGGCTCACCGACATAGCGCACCTTGCCGTGCGCGATCACCGGCTGGCCGAATTGCTCGAGTTCCGCCACGGCCGCGAGGCGCAGCGGGATCTTCGGGATCCTGCCGTTGGAGACTTGCGCCACGTCGTCGGACGTATAGACGCCCCGGACGCCGGGCATCGCGCGGGCCGCGCGAACGTCGATCGAGCGGATTCGCCCGTGCGCCACCGGGCTGCGCAGGATGGCCGCATGCAGGAGGCCTTCGGGATGCAGGTCGTCGGCGTACTCGCCGCGTCCGCGCAGGAGACGCTGGTCCTCGATGCGCTCCACCGGACGGCCGACATTCATGCGGCCGATTATTGGTACCGCATGCGGGCAAGTCAACGAACGATGCGCGCTGTTTCGCTCGATTGACGCATGCACTGCATTGACGCAAGCTAGCCGGGCAGTTCAAGCATGTTGAACACCATGGAGACAACTACAATGAAAGCCCTGCTGGCAACCCTCACTGCCGCCCTCGCCTTCGCCACCTGCATCCCCGTGAACGCCGCACCGCCGAAGGTCGCGATGGAGGAATTCATGATCCCGGCGGTCGACCCGGGCATCAGCCTGTACGTGCGCAACAAGCATCCGGCAGGCGCGAAGAAGTTCTCGGCCGACCGCATCCTGCTCTACGTGCACGGCGCCACCTACCCGTCCGAGACCGCGTTCGACCTCAAGCTGAACGGCCTGTCGTGGATGGATTACATCGCGCAGCACGGCTACGACGTCTACCTCGTCGACCTGCGCGGCTACGGCAGGTCCACGCGCCCGCCCGAGATGGACAAGCCGGCGGCCGAGAACGGGCCGATCGTGCGGACCGAGACCGCGGTCAAGGACGTCGGCGCCGCGGTGGATTTCATCCTCAAGCGCCGCGGCGTGCAAAAGATCAACCTGCTCGGCTGGTCGTGGGGCACCACCATCATGGGCAACTACACCGCGCAGAACAACGACAAGGTCGCCAAGCTCGTGCTCTATGCGCCCCAGTGGATCCGCCAGGGCACCGCGTCGTTGACCGACTCGGGCGCCAAGCTCGGCGCCTACCGCACGGTCTCGCGCGATGCCGCCAAGGGCCGCTGGCTCACCGGCGTGCCCGAGGACAAGAAGGCCGACCTGATCCCGCCGGGCTGGTTCGAGGCGTGGGCGGATGCGACCTTCGCCACCGACCCGGTCGGATCGAAGCAGACGCCGCAGGTGCTGCGCGCGCCCAACGGCGTGGTCCAGGACGGGCGCGAATTCTGGAGCGTCGGCAAGGCCCTGTACGACCCGGGCCGGATCCGCGTACCGACTTTCCTCGCGCATGCCGAGTGGGACGCCGACCTGCCGAGCTACATGCTGTACGCGTACTTCGCCAAGCTCACCAATGCGCCGTACAAGCGCTATGTCGAGATCGGCGAAGGCACGCACACGGTCATCATGGAGAAGAACCGGATGCAGCTCTTCATGGCCGTGCAGCAGTTCCTCGACGAGAAGATCGAGCCCGGGCAGTAGCCATCGGCGCCGGCGGAACGGTCGAGTTGTGCGGGGCGTGATGACCACGCTGCGTGCCGCCGTCCTCGCGCCGCTCCTGGAAGCGGACGCCGTTCGCAAGGCGGCGTCCACGCTCGCGCTCGATCCGGCACGCCCGGTCGGCGCGACTGAATCGATCCGCGCTCCAGCCGGAATCCCCGGCCGGCCGGCGAAGCCCGAACTCGTCCCCCACAGCCAAATCGAGCAAAAATCGCTCGCCACGCCCGAAGGCCGCGCAGCACTGGTCCATTCGATCGCGCACATCGAGCTCAACGCGATCGACCTCGCGCTCGACATCGTCTGGCGCTTTCCCGGCCTGCCCGATGCGTTCTACCGCGACTGGATCGATGTCGCCAAGGAAGAGGCGAAACACTTCACGCTGTTGCGCGATCACCTCGTGTCGCTCGGTTTCGACTACGGCTCGTTCCGGGCGCACAACGGCCTGTGGGACATGGCCGAGCGCACTTCGGGCGACCTGCTCGCGCGCCTCGCGCTGGTGCCGCGCACGCTGGAGGCGCGCGGCCTCGACGCCTCGCCGCTGGTGAAGAAGAAGCTCGTCAGCGCCGGCGACCACAAGGCCGGCGCGATCCTCGAGCTGATCCTGCGCGAGGAGATCGGGCACGTGGCCATCGGCAATCGCTGGTACCGCCACGTGTGCGCCGAACGCGGTCTCGACCCGGTGGCCGCCTACGCGGACCTCGCCCGCCGCCACAATGCGCCCTTCCTGCGCGGACCCTTCAACCTCGAAGCGCGCCGCGCCGCCGGGTTCACGGAGGTAGAACTCACCTCGCTCACGGCGTAGGCCACCTGCATCGCGTGCGCCGAGGGCGGTCGGCCCCTGCATGGATTGCCCGAACGCGCCGCCTCCGCGACAATCCGGTGCGTTGCGTTAGCCGGGCGCAATCGTGCCCGGTGCCACCGCCCGGATCGACTGGAGGACAGGCGTCATGCCCTTTTTTCACGTACGCGCGCGATTGCATCGCGCGATCCCGCTGCTGGCGGCCGCATGTTTCGTTACCGGCGCGTTCGCGCAGGCGCCGTTGTCGGGCGAGCAGGTCTACAAGGAAACCTGTTCCGTCTGCCACGCCACGGGCGTAGAGAAGGCGCCGCGGTTCGGCGACCGCAAGGCCTGGGCGCCGCTGATCAAGGAAGGCCAGCACGTGCTGACCGCGGATGCATGGCTGGGCGTTCGGGCGATGCCCCCGAAAGGCGGCAAGGCCTCGCTCAGCCTCGAAGAGTTCGCGCGTGCGGTCGCCTACATGGCGCGTTCGTCCGGCGGCGCCTGGCAGGATCCAGACGCGGCGATGATGGAGCGCATCCGCGCGGAAGAGAAGAAACAGCTCGCGCGGCGCGCCGCAAAGAAGAAATAGGGCCCTCGCCGGAAGGGGGACTATGCTGCCATTTTCGGCGCAACCCCCGCATATTTACTGGCTCTCCGGTCGAAATGCTGCCATGACCAAACGCCGCGGCAGGTTCGCCGTGCCTCACTCAGCCGCCCTTCGGCTTGCCGCCTTCCACCGGCAACCCGGCGGCGGCCCACCCGTTGAACCCCGGCTCGAGGTGCGCGACGTTCGGGAACCCCATGTCCTTCAGCACCACCGCGGCGAGTGCCGAGCGGTGCCCGCCGGCACAGTGCAGCACGATGCGCTTTTCCGGGTCGACCTTGCCGGTGTAGTACTTCGAGGTCGGGTCGAGCCAGAACTCGAGCATCCCGCGCGGCACATGGTGCGACCCCGGGATGTAACCGAGGCTGTGCCGTTCGCGCACGTCGCGGATGTCCACGACCTGGACGCCGCCCTTCGCCATCTCGGCCTGCAGCTGCTCGTTGGTCAGGTTCTCGATCCGCGCCTTGGCTTCTTCCACCATCTGGCCTACGGTCTTTTTCGGTACGAACATATGCGACCCCTTCGATCTGGTACTCACGGAACAAGAACCGAACTTCCCACCGTCCTCCCGGCCTCCAGCTCCGCATGCGCTTGCGCCACGTCTTCCAGCGCATACCGCTTCCGGATATTCGGTTTGATTACGCCTTTCGCCACCAGGTCGAACGCCGCGCCCGCCGACGCATCGAGTTCCTCGCGCTTGCCCACGTACATGTTCAATGCCGGTCGCGTGAAGTAAAGCGACCCGGCCTCGCGCAGAATGTTCGCCTCGACCGCCGGCGGCGGGCCGCTTGCGGCGCCGAACGAGACGAACAGGCCGCGCAGCCCGATGCACTTGAGCGTGGTCGCAAAAGTCGCCTTGCCGACCGAATCGTAAGCCACCGGGACACCCGCCCCGCCGGTGATCGCCTTTACACGTGCGACCACGTCCTCGCTCGCGCGGTCGATCGCATGCGCGTAGCCGTTCGCAAGCGCGAGCCTGCACTTTTCCGCGCCGCTTGCCACGCCTATCATTTCGGCGCCGAGGTGTTTCCCCCACTGGCCGGCGATCAGGCCGATGCCACCGGCAGCGGCATAGAAAAGCGCCTGCTGCCCGGCTTTCAGCGCATAGCAGCGATTCAGCAGGTACTCGACCGTCATTCCCTTGAAGAGCGTCGCCGCGGCGACCTCGTCGCTGAGGCCGTCCGGGATCTTCAGCAGGCGCGCCGCGGGATAGTTGCGTCGGTCGGCGTAGGCGCCGGGCTCGCCGCCGCCGTAACAGACGCGGTCTCCTTCCCTGAATCCGGTCACGCCTTCGCCGACTTTCTCGACCACGCCGGCCGCCTCGCTGCCCAGCCCCGAAGGCGACGGCATCTTGTACACGCCCGAGCGCTGGTAGATCTCCTGGAAGTTCAGGCCGATCGCGGTCTGGCGGATCCGCACCTCGCCCGCGCGCGGGTCGGGCAAGTCCACGGTGCACAAGGCCATGACCTCCGGCCCGCCGGGCGTGGCGAACTGGACGACCCTGGCCTTCGTCATTCGGCGCGGATGCCTGCTTCGCGCACGATCGCGCCGAAGCGCTCGCGGTCGCGCGCGAGCAGCGACGCGAACTCCGCCGGCGATGCGGCGATCGGCTCGGCCGCCATCGCCGCCAGCGCCGTGCGTATCTCGGGGGCTTGCATGATCCGCGCAACTTCCCGATTGAGACGGTTGACTACCTCGCCCGGCGTCGCAGCCGGCGCATACAGCCCGACGACCGAAACCGCGGTCATGCCGACCCCCGCCTCGGTCAGCGTCGGGGTGTCCGGGAAACCCTGCGATCGATACGCACTCCCCACCGCGAGCAGCTTCGCCTTGCCGGCCTTGACCTGCGGGATCGCCACGCCCGGATCGAATACGAAATCGACCTGGTTGCCGAGCAGCGCGGCGAGCGCCGCGCCCGAGCCCTTGAACGGTACGTGCACCGCGCGCACGTTCGCGATACGCAGCATCATCTCGGCCGCCGCATGCGGCAGCGTGCCGCCGCCGGCCGAGCCGTAGTTGAGCTTGTCCGGGTTGACGCGAATGTAGGCGACCAGGTCGGCCACGTTCCTGACCTGGAGTCCGGGGCGCACGACGAGGTACATCGGCGTCAGCGCCATCGGCACGACCGGCGCAATGTCCTTCACCGGGTCGAACGCGAGCTTTTTGTAGACGTGCGGCCCGATCACGAACGAGCTGCTGGCCGAACTCAGCAGCGTGTAGCCGTCGGGCGCCGAGCGCGCCACCGCTTCGACACCGATGTTGCCGCCGGCCCCGGCACGGTTCTCGACCACCACCGGCTGGCCGAACGCCTCGGACAGGCGCGGCGCATACAGCCGCGCGACCACGTCCGGCGCCCCGCCGGTGCCGAAATTGACGATCAGCTTGATCGGCTTGTCCGGCCAGGCCTGCGCGCCGGCCGATGGCACGAAGACGATCGCCAGCGAAAGTGCCACTGCTGCAACCAACAGGCGTTCTATGCGGCGCACGGTTCCCCCATTTGCTGGATCAATCGAGGACGCTGGTGCCGTCCCACTCCGAGAATTCGATCACGGTGCCGTCGGGGTCGCGGATATAGAACTGCCTCCCGACGAACACGCCCTTCTTGCGGTCTTCTTCTTCGAACACCTCGACGCCCTTGGAGGCAAGAAATGCCTTCGCCTCGTCGTACTTCGCAGCATCGACCTTGAATGCATGGTGCGCACGGCGGCTGTCCGCGGGATTGCGCACCAACGGCGCGTCGCTCCTGGCCAGGATGACGTGGTCCTCGCCCGCCCGCAGGAAGACCATGCCGAACGCGGAGCCGTCGCTGACGAGCTTCAGGCCGAGGATCTCCGTATAGAACCTGCGGCTTGCCGCGAGGTCGCTGACTGCAATGCTGAAGTGGACTACGCCGCGGGGTTCGATCATCGTGTTCGATAATATGTGGCCGGCCGGATCGGACTGTACCCCAAGACGGCCTCCGGGCCTGCGAAACGTTATCCTTGGAGCCCCGACAACAGGATGGTTTCAAGCGACCACCAGCAGGTACCCAGCCCATGATGACCGTGCTTGCGATGACTTCGCCGATCGCCGCCCCGGCCGCCGCCGGCATCGCCCGCCGGCCCGGCGCCCGATTCCAGGAGTGACCGTGAAGGCCCTCGAACTCAGGATCCCCCCGCCCGTTGTCGGCCTGCTGGTCGCGTCTGCGATGTGGGCGATCGCGCGCGCCCTTCCGTCGCTCCTCGCGGTGCGCGAGCCGGCGTTTGCCGCGGCCGTCGTCGCGCTGATCGGAGTGTCGTTCGACATTGCCGGCATCGTCTCCTTCTACCGCGCGAAGACGACCGTCAATCCGCTGCGCCCGCACAAGACCTCGTCGCTTGTGTCGACGGGTGTTTACCGGGTCACCCGCAACCCGATGTACGTCGGCCTGCTGTTCCTGCTGATCGCGTGGGCGATCTACCTTTCCTCGGCCTGGGCGCTGCTCGGGCCGCTCGCTTTCGTGCTGTACATGAACCGGTTCCAGATCGGCCCGGAAGAAAAAGTGCTCGGCGTGCTGTTCGGCGACGAGTACGAGGACTACAAGCGGAAGGTGCGCCGTTGGATTTGATCGTTGCCCATCCGGGGAGGCTGGACCCATGCGCTTGATCGGAATGCTCGACTCGCCCTACGTGCGGCGGACCGCGATCTCCCTCGAGGCGCTCGGCGTGCCCTTCACGCACGAAGCGGTCTCGGTGTTCAGCACGTTCGAGCAGTTCAGGGCGATCAACCCGGTGGTCAAGGCGCCGACGCTGGTCTGCGACGACGGCGAGGCGATCATGGACTCCTCGCTGATCATCGAGTTCGTCGAATCGAAGCACACCCGGTCGCTGTGGTCGGGTGACCCGCACGAGCGCCAGCACGAGTTCCGCGCGGTGAGCCTTGCGCTCGCCGCGTGCGACAAGAGCGTGCAGATCGTCTACGAACGCAACCTCCGCCCCAGGGAGGCGCAGTACGAGCCGTGGATGGAGCGCGTCACCGGGCAGGTGCTTGCGGCGTACGCCGGGCTGGAGGAGCAGGTCCGCACGCGGCACGGGATCTTCTCCGGCGCGCTGAACCAGGCTTCGATCACTTCGGCGGTCGCCTGGCAGTTCACGCAGTCAATGCTGGCCGCGGTCGTGCCGGCCGCGCAGCATCCGGGCCTGGCCGAGCTCTCGCGCCGGCTCGAGGAGACGCACGAGTTCCGCAAATACCCGCCGGTCGGGCCGGGCGTATGAATTCAGGCCGCCAACGGTTCCAGGTCCCGCGCCAGCGCGACGATTTCGTCCGGCGAAATCGCGAGCGTTTCGAGCACGAACTCCTCGTTCACCTGCCAGTCCGGGCAAAGCCCGCCGCCGGATTCGATCGCCACGACCTGCTCGGCCAGCATGCCGAAGGCAATCAGCCGCGGATCGGCAGGCTCGAGATCCCGGGTGAAGGCCTTCGCCGCGCGGGGCTGGTGGTGGTACAGGATGGCCTTGCACATAGGGTCGGACAGCAGCCAGCCGCGCGCCAGTGCGAACCCGACCTTTGAATGGCTGAAACCGAACCGCATGTCCTCGATCGCCACGAACCGGTCGCCGGACTTGAGGCGGTTGCCATCGACGACTTCGGCATAGGCCGGAAACTTGCGCAGCATCACCGGGATGCCGCAGTCCCGGAACAGCACGTAGGTATGCGCGAGGTCGGGATCCACGCCTTTCAGGCGGGCCGCGATGCCTGCAGCGGCGGCGGCCGTGCGGCTCGACTCGTCCCAGAACCGCCGCAGCAGCCGGTTCGCGCCTGCCGGGAAGGCGAACTTGAGCATCAACCCGGTGACGATGTTCGCCCCGGCGCGCAATCCGAGGATGGCAAGCGCCTGCTGCACGCTGGCGGCCTTCCTCTGCAGGCCGAAGAACGGCGAATTGACGATGCTGAGCATCGCGGCGGACAAGCCTGCGTCGTTGCCGACCAGCGCCGCGATGCGCCGCAGGTCGGGGGCGTCGGCACGCATCTCGGCCGAGAACCGTTCCAGGATCAGCGGACAGGGCGGGATGGCGATTTCCCTGGCGAAGCGTTCGGCCTCGATCTCGAGCAACACGGGGTCGGCGATGGGTTCGGTCATTTCTGCGTCGGAAGGCGGGCTGGTTTCGTGGGGGCGTCAGGGCCGGATCGAACCGGCGCCGAAGGAAATAACGGCCGTCGGCGCGCAAACCTGAGGCGCCCGGGCACGACGGCCGGACGCTCGATCGTCGGAATGCCACTGGCCCACGGTTCCGGGATAGGCTAAAAGCTTTCCTGATGGCCACGCGCAAATCCAAGGCCGCGAGCAAGTCGTCCAGCCCTCGCAAGGCGTCGGGCGTGCGTGCCCGCGCGTCCGCGTTCGAGATCGTGCAGGACGCGCTCGGGAGCGTCGCCTGGACGTGGAACGTGCAAGCCGGAACGTACCGATGGTTCGGCGATCTGGGCCCGTTGCTCGGGCTGCCTAAGGGGGTGTTTTCCGGGAGGTTCGAGGACTACCTCGCGCGCACCCATCCCGACGACAGGGCGCTCGCGCGCCAGATATTCGTCGATTGCCTGAAGGGCAGGCGGCCGACCTACCGCGCCGAGGAGCGGGTGGTCTGGCCGGACGGCACGGTGCGCTGGCTCGAGACCTATGGCCGCGGGCGCTACGGCCGAAGCGGGCGCGCAATCGAGATGTCCGGCACGGTGCACGACTGCACCGAACGCAAGGAGCAGGAAACGGCGATCGCCCGCAGCGAGGAAATGTTCGCGCGGGCCTTCGAGGCCGCCCCCGGCTACATGAGCATCCTGCGGCTGCGCGACGGCGCCGTCCTCCACGTGAACCGGGCGTTCGAGCAGGCCGTCGGCCGGACGGTGGCGGATCTGCGCGGCCGCCCTGTCGACTCGTTCGGCTTCTGGGCGAGTCCCCCGCAGCGCGAAGCGGTCCGGCTCGCGATCGCCAACCGCGCGCCGGTCCGCGACATGCCGCTCGACCTGTTCCTCGCGGACGGGCGAGTCGCGAACTGCCTGGTCACCGTGACGCGCATCGAGTACGAAGGCGAGCCCGCGGCGGTCACGTTTGCGCGCGACGTCACCGAGGAACAGGCCCGCCAGCGCGCGCTCGCCGAATCCGAGGAGCGTTTCGAGAAGGCTTTCACCAGCAGCCAGGAAGCCATCGGGATTTCGCGCAGTTCCGACGGAGTGATCGTCGCGGTCAATCCGCGCATGGAAGTGCTGGTCGGCGCCCCGGCCGCGGACCTGATCGGCCGCACCACCCCGGAACTGGCATTCTGGGCCGACGGGCCGGCGACGCGCGATTGGATCATGGAGACGCTGCGCAGCGAAGGCAGGATCCGCGAGCGGGAAATGCGGGTGCGCCGGCGGGACGGGGAGCTCCGCACCTGCGACTATTCTGTCGAGCCGATCGTGATTTCCGGCGTGCCCCATGTGATCGGCTTCCTGCGCGACGTCACCGACCAACGCCGCATGGAACGGGAAATGCGCCTGGCGCTGCGCAAGTTCTCCACGCTTTTCGAGTCGAGCCCGGAAGGAATCGCGATCACGCGGTTTTCCGACGGCACGATCCTGCAGGGCAACGACGCCGCTTTCGCGCAGCTGGCGCTCGACCGCGCCGCGGCGACCGGCAGGACCGCGGTCGCGCTGGGGATAGGCGCCGACGAGGCCGACCGCAGGGAGATCTTCGGCCACCTGCGCGGGCCTGGCCGGATACTGAACCGCCCGACGCGCTTTCGCCGCTACGATGGCGTATGGCTGGACCTGCTGCTGTCGGCGGTGGCGCTGGATATCGACGGTGAGTACTGCGTGGTCTGGTCCTGGCGCGACGTTACGGACCTGCTGGCCGCACAGCGCGAGCTCCAGCAAAGCGAGCACCGCTACCGGTCGCTCTTCCAGGCCGCGATGGACTGCATCATCGTCGCCGCCCCGGACGGCACGCTGCTGGACATCAACGAGGCGGGCTGCCGGTCACTCGGTTATGCGCGCGACGAACTGCGCGGCGGACCGCTCGCGCGCATTTTCGACGTAACGAAACTGCACCGGCTGCTGCCGCGGCACGCCGGCGTGCCGATCGAGCGCAGGACGGTCCGGGCCGAGCAGGAAGTGCGCACCCGGGACGGCAGCCCGCGCTCGGTGGAGTTCTCCGCCGGGCCGCTGCCCGACGGCAACGTCCTCATCATCGTGCGCGACATAACCGACCGCAAGACGCAGGAGGCGCTGCTGTCGAACATCGCCAGGGGCGTGTCCGCGCAACTCGGCGAATCGTTCCTGAATTCCCTCGTCCTGCAGCTGGGCAGCGAACTGGGTGCCGGGTTCGTGCTGATCGGCGTGGTGCAGCCCGGCAGTGACCGCGTGCGCACGCTCGCCTACTGCATCGACGGGGCTATCGCACCGAATTACGAATACCCGCTGGCCGGTTCGCCTTCGATGCAGGCCCTGCAGCAGCGCGGGACCGTGACTTATGCCCACGGCGCGGCCGGCCGGTTCGCCGAGGACCCCGGGCTGCAAAGCAAGGGGATCGAAGGCTTCGCCGGCACCGCGCTGCAGGATTCGCGCGGCGCGACGTTCGGAATCCTGCTGGCCATGACACGCACACCGATCGCGAATGAGGCACTGTGGGCCTCGGTACTCGAGATATACGCCGCCCGCGCCGCGGCCGAGATTGAGCGCCTGCGCGCCGAAGCCGAGGTGCGGGAGCTGAACCTGTCGCTCGAGCGCCGGGTCCGCGAAAGGACCGCCGAACTCGAGGCTGCCAACCAGGAACTCGAAAGCTTCAGCTACTCCGTCTCCCACGACCTGCGGGCGCCGTTGCGGGCCATCATCGGGTTCTCCGGAGTCCTGCGCGAGCGCCACGGCGCCGGGTTCGGCGACGAGATGCGGCGCCTGTTCGGCCGCATCGAGGAGAACGCCGCGCGCATGAGCCGGCTGATCGACGACCTCCTCGAGTTCTCGCGCACCGGCCGCGCCGAACTCAGGCTCCGCCCGCTCGAAATGCGCGCAATCGTCGATGCCGTGGTCGCCGTGCTCCCGGCCGAGGCCACGGCCCGCGTGTCGATCGAGATCGGCGAACTGCCCGATTGCGACGGCGACGGCGCCCTGCTTCGCCAGGTATGGGACAACCTCATACGCAACGCGGTCAAGTTCTCCGCCCGCGCCGCCGCCCCGCGCGTCGAGATCGGCGGCGGCCGCAGCGCCGCAGGGGTGGAGTATTTCGTGCGCGACAACGGCGCGGGTTTCGACATGGAGTACGCCGGAAAGCTGTTCGGCGTCTTCGAGCGGCTGCACACGGCTTCCGAGTTCGAGGGTACCGGCGTGGGCCTCGCCATCGTCCGGCGCATCGTGCTTCGCCACGGCGGCGCGGTCGCGGCCGAGGGCGCGCCCGGCAAGGGCGCGACGTTCCGGTTCATGCTGCCGGGCTGACCGCCTCGGACGCGGAGGAACCCGGATCAGCGGGCAGTTTTCCGGCTTGTTCCGCGGATCACCCGTAGGGCGGCAGTCGTACCCTCGCTTCAAATCCAAATGGAGACCGCCATGGGGACGCCTGCCAAGCACGCGTTGCAGTTTGCGCCTTCGGCCGGCGATGCCCGGCCCGGCGCCGCCGATCGCGCGCTGCTCTTCGAGCAGGTCCTCGAACAGTGCGGCGAGGCGGTCATCGTCAAGGATCTCGACGCGATCGTCACCTTCTGGAACCGCGAGGCGGCCACCCTGTACGGGTTCTCCGCCGACGAAGCCCTGGGCCAGCCGCTGCGCAACCTGCACGCCGCCGACCTGGCCGAATCCGAATACGCGCTCGTGCTCAGGCGCATCCGCAGCGGGCGGTCGACCGCGAGCACGACCGAGCGCCGCAAGCGCAACGGCGACACCGTCCGCGTGGCGATCAGGACGACGCCGCTGGCGGACCCCGCGGGGCGCCTGATCGGCGAAATCACGATTGCGCGGGATGTGACGCTGCTGCACCGGACCGAGGAAGCGCTTCAGGGCGCCCGCGCCGCTCTCGAGGCCAAGCTCGCGGCGATGCGCGAGTCGCACCGCAACCTCGCCCGCGAAGTCGCCGCCCGTGGCAGGGTCGAACAGGAGCAGCGCCGCGCGAACCTGGCCCTCGCCGCCACGATCAGCGAACTCGAGTCCTTCCGCCGCGACGGGGAGGCCTTGTCGCTCATGGCCGAACTGCTCCAGTCGTGCACGCAGCGCGAAGAGGCATACGCCGTCGTCAGCGAGACGGTCCGCCGGATGTTTCCCGGCGTGCCGGGCTCGCTCTACATCTACCGGGATTCGCGCGACGCCCTCGAGCATGCGGCGGCCTGGGGCGACGGAGCGGCGCAGGAACCGCTGCTCGGCCCGGAAGATTGCTGGGCCCTGCGCCTGGGCCGGCCGCATTTCGCCGACCGGCACCACTCGGTCCGCTGCCGTCACGTGCACCAGGCGAGCGCGCCCTATGCCTGCATGCCCGTCCAGGGCCAGGGCCAGGTGCTCGGCCTGCTGCATCTGCAGCTCGACACGGTGCGCGGCGCGAAGGTCCCGCAGGCCGGTGCCGGGGCGCGGTTCCGCGCGCTTGCCGACCGGGTCGGACCGGCGCTGGCGAACCTGCGGCTGCGCGATGCGCTGCGCGAGCTCGCCCTGCGCGACGGGCTCACCGGGCTCTACAACCGCCGCTACCTCGAAGATGCGCTGAGCCGGGAATTGCATCGCAGCGAACGCAGCGGCAAGCCGCTGGCCGTGATCATGCTCGACATCGACCATTTCAAGCGCTTCAACGATGTCCACGGGCACGATGCCGGCGACTTCGTCCTGGGCGCGATCGCAAAGCAGATCACCAAGAATATCCGCCCTTCCGACATTGCCTGCCGGTATGGCGGAGAAGAGCTGGCGGTGGTCCTTATCGAAGCCGACCTCGAATGCGCGATGGAGCGCGCCGAGCGGCTGCGAACGGCCATCGCGGAAACGGACCTCACCCACCGCGGGCAATCGCTGCCGCGCCTGAGCGCCTCTTTTGGCGTCGCGGTCTACCCGCGGCACGGGCGCACGGTCGCCGATTTCATGAAAGCCGCGGACCGGGCCCTCTACAAGGCCAAGAGCCTGGGCCGGGACCGGCTTTGCGCTGCCGCGGACCCGCAGCCCGGGGTGGCCGCGACGACATGACACGGCCCGGGGCGGCCTCGCGGGTCCGCCGGACGGCGGCTCAGTCGATCCGGGCGCCCGAGTCCTTCACGATCCGCCCCCACTTGGCGGTCTCGTCGCGCATGAACGCGGCGAACTCGGCTGGCGTGTTGCCGACGATCTCGATCCCCATCGCCTGCAGGCGCTCGCGCACCTCGGGCAGCCGCAGGATCTTGACGACTTCGGCATTCAGCCTGGATACGATCTCCGGCGGCGTGCCGGCCGGCATCAGCAGGCCGAACCACTGCAGCGCCTCGAACCCGGGCAGGGTCTGTGCGACTGTAGGCAGGTTCGGCGCCACCGGCGAAGGCTTCGCGTTGGTGACCGCGAGCGCGTGCAGCGTGCCCTTCTGCACGTAAGGCAGGAATGCGACCGCGGTGCCGAACGCAAGCGACACGCGCCCCGCAACGAGGTCGGTGATCATCGGCGTATCGCCCTTGTAGGGCACGTGCTGCATCTGGATCCCGGCGAGCGACTTGAAGTATTCGCCGGTCAGGTGCGACACGCCGCCGTTGCCGCTGGAGGCGAAATTGAGCGTGCCGGGCCTGGCCTTGGCGAGAGCGATCAGCTCGGGCACGGTCTTGGCCGCCACCGAAGGATGGACCACCAGCAGGATCGTGGCCGACCCTATCAGCGTGACCGGCGAGAAGTCGCGGACCTGGTCGTAGGGCAGCTTGCTGCCGTAGAGGCCCGAGGCGATCGCGTGCGTGCTGCTGGTGCAGATCAGCATCGTGTAGCCGTCGGGCGCCGCCTTGGCCACCACATCCGAGCCCACGGTGCCACCGGCGCCGGCGCGGTTGTCGATGACGAAGGGCTGGCCGAGTCCCTGCCTCAGGTGCTCGGCGATGATGCGCCCGACCACGTCGGTCGAGCCGCCGGCGGGGAAAGGCACGACGAAGCGCACAGGCTTGGCGGGCCAGTTCTGCGCATTTGCGCTGGCCAGGAACGCAGCCAGCAGGATTCCGAATACGGTGTGCAAGGCTTGGGCAGGTCGCATGGGACTTTCCTTGGTCTAGGCTGGGGGATGGGCTCCGGCAGGCATCATCGCACCTGAAATGCGTTCGGCGGTCGCGACCGAATCCGTCATGCCCAGGTGCCCGTGGCCCAGCGCGAGCCACAGCCCCGGTTTTCCCTCGGCCGGGCCGACGACCGGCACCGAATCGGGCATGCAGGGCCGGTGGCCCATCCACGTGGTCGGTTCGATGCCGTCGAGCCCCTTGAAAGTCTGGCGCACGATCCGTTCGAGCACCGCGGCGCGACGGAGGTCCGGCGGGCGGTCGAGCCCGGCGATCTCGACGGTCCCGCCGGCGCGCAGGCCCTCTTCCATCGGCGTGACGAAGATCTTCTTGTCGGCGAGGATCACGGTACGCGACACCAGGTGCGACACGCCTTCGAACTGCACGTGGTAGCCGCGCTGGCTTTCGAGCGGCACATGCACGCCGAGCGGCCCGAGCAGGCGTGTCGACCATGCGCCGGCCGCAATCACGGCGTGGTCGAATTCGCCTGAAGCCGCACCTGCGTCCACGCGCCACCGGCCGCCGGGCAGCGGCTGGAGCGAGCGCACTTCCGCCTTCAACGCCCGGCCGCCTTTCGCAGCAAATGCGGCAACGATCGATCGAACGTAGCGGAACGGGTTGAGGATGGTGGCGTGGTCCGCGAGATACAGGCCGACGTCGTAGCCCTCGCCGATCCTCGGTTCGAGCGCGAGGATGCCGTCGCGGTCGAGTCGCTCGGCTTTGTAGCCGTATGCTTCGCGCAACCGCCAGCCGCCGGCATCCTTGGCGAGCGCCGCTTCATCGGGGTAGAGGTGCAGGTGCCCGCGCTGCAGGACCAGTTCCGGCACGCCCACCTCTTCGGCCAGCGCAACGTGCTTTGCGACCGCGCCGCGATGGATCGCATCGAGCGCACGGGCAGACGCCTCTACCCGCGCCGGTGTCGCGGATGCCACGAACTGCAGCAGCCACGGCAGCGCGCGCGGCAGGTAACCGAGCGGCAGGAACAGCGGGCTCTCGTCGTCGAGCAGCATCTTCGGCACCGACGCGAGCACGCCCGGCATCGCCACCGGCGCGACCGACCCGGCGCTGATCGCGCCCGAGTTGCCGTAGCTGCAGCCGCGGCCGGGCTCGTCGCGATCGATGAGCGTGACCTCGGCGCCGCGCTTTGCGAGCGCATGCGCAATGCAGGCGCCGACGATGCCCGCGCCGACGACCGCGACGCGCATCAGCCCTTCTTCGCGCGCGCAGGTCGGCGCTTGTCGGACACCACCTTGCCTTCCTTCAGCACCAACTGGAGCTTGCGCACGTTGTTGATGTTCTCGAGCGGGTTCTTCTCGACCACGATCAGGTCGGCGAGCTTGCCCACCTCCACCGTGCCCAGGTCGTCGCCGACGCCGCAGACCGCCGCGCCGTGCTTGGTCGCCGCGACGAGCGTCTGCCACGGCGTCGCGCCGTCGCGCGCCCACAACCCCATCTCGAGCAGCGCCGCATCCTTGAGCGGGCGGATGTCGGAGCCGACCGCCATCTTCACGCCGGCCTTCAGCGCCTTCTGGAAGCCGCTCATGTGCACGTCGCTCGCCGCGTCCGCGCGGCAGCACAGCGCATGCGCGAGGTTGCGCTGCCTGGTCCAGGCGCTTTCCCATTCGTTGGTCGCCTGCGCCGGCGTCAGGTGGCTGATCGCGAGCGTCGGCACGTACCAGGTGTCGTGCTTCAGGAACAGCTCGATGCACTCGTCGTCCATGATGTAGCCGTGCTCGATGCTGTGCGCGCCGAGCTTGATCGCCGCCTTGACCGCCTCGGGGTTGGTGGCATGCGCCATGACCTTGAATTCGCGCTTCCTGCAGATGTCGAACGCGGCCTTCAGCTCCTCGTCGAGCAGGAACGAATGCTTATGCAGGTCCCACGCCGGCCCCATGATGCCGCCGGAGAGGTTGAGCTTGATGTGGTCGACGCCGTTCTTGATCTGCTCGCGGATCGCCTTGACGAACCCGTAAGGCCCGTCGACTTCGATCGCATGGCCCGAGGTGAGGAAATGCCCGCCGGTCGTGGTCAGGAAATGGCCGCTGGCAAAGAGGCGCGGGCCGACGTGCTGGCCGGAGTCGTAGGCGCGCTTCCATGCCACGTCCATGTAGTGATGCGCGCCGGCGCAGCGCAGGCCGACGATCCCCGACTCGACGAGCGCGGCGGTCATCTTGTGGCCGAACAGCGTCACCTGGTCGGCGACCGGCATGTCGGCGGGCGTTGGAAAGTAGTCCGGGTGGATATGCACGTCCCACAGCCCCGGCAGCAGGTAGGCGCCCCCGAGGTCAATCGTGGTCGTGTCCATCGTTTCAGCTTCGCCGCCTGCCGGTTTCGCGCCGCCGGTGAGGATCTGCGCGATCCGCCCGTTCTCGATCACGACCGTCGCATTCGCGACCGGGGCCGGGTTGACGCAGTCGATGACGGTGGCGTTGGTGAGGAGGGTGCGCATGGCGGTCCTATGTGGGTCGGTCTGCAAGAGAAACGGCATGCTTCGGGAAAGCCCGCAGCAGCTTCTTGTCCATCGTTACGAGCGTGGTATCGAGCTGGGCTGCGAGGGCGACGAACTCGCAATCGTAGGCTGAGCAGTCGCTTGCGTCGGCGAGCCGCAGCACCGCCTGCGAGTCGACTTCGAACTCTGCGCCGGCAAGCAGGCTTTCGGCCTCGAGTTGCAGGCTGCAGGCCTGCTCGAGGGTCAACGCCCTGCGTCGCAAGCAACCGGCAAGGATGTTCCGAAACTCGCTGCGCCACAGTATGGGCGCGCACCACTCCGGTTCGCGCTCGAGCAACGCTTCGGAGTACGCCGTGTGTTCGCCCGGCAGATACAGGTACGCGAGCACATTGGAGTCCACAACGATCAAGAGCGGCCTTCCCTCTTCATCGCATCGATGTCGAGCGCGCGGAACTTGCCGGGCTTCAGTGCGCTGCGCAGGTCGCGGGCCCGGGCCAGCCGCTCCGCGGGATCCGCCCTCGACGGCCGGAGCGCCGCTTCCAGGCAGACGATCGCCTCGCTGTTCATGCTGCGCCGGTGCGCCTGCGCTGCAAGCTTCAGCCGGTCATAAACCTCGTCCGGGATATTTTTAAGGGTGAGCGTGGTGGGCATTGGCGAGTCCCCCGGGTGGATACCAAATTGGAACCATTATGGTTTTACGGAAACCGCACGTCAAGCCGCCGTCGCGCGCGCCTGGGTTAAGCTTGCGAAGGCTGCGCAAGGCAGGGACGCCCCGGCGACCGCATGCATGCAGGCGCGTTCCCCAGCCCCGCCGAAAATGGAAATGCTGCCATTTTTTTGTTAAACCCCTTTGCTGTAGCGCCTCTCGGGGCAATATGCTGCCAACGGCTTGACGGCTTCACTGGAGACAGCCATGCGTCTGGAAGGTAAAACCGCGATCGTCATCGGCGCCGGCCAGGGCCCGGGCACCGGCATGGGCAACGGCCGTGCCACCGTGCTGCGCTTCGCCCAGGAGGGCGCAAAGGTCATGGCGGTGGACCGCGACCTCGCCTCGGCCCGGGAAACGGCTTCAATGGTCGGAAAAGGCGACGACTGCTTCGCCTTCGAGGCCGACGTGACCAAGGAGGCCACGCTTGCGGCCGCGATCGCCGCGGCCAAGGCGCGCTGGGGGCGGATCGACATCCTGCATTACAACGTCGGCGTCAGCATTGCCGGCGGCGACGCGTCGCCCACCGAGATCACCGAGGAAGCGTTCGACCGCGTGGTCGCGATCAACCTGCGCGGCGCGGTCATGGCCTGCAAGCACGTGCTGCCGATCATGCGCGAGCAGCGCTCGGGCTCTATCCTGATGATCTCCTCGCTCGCCGCGGTGGAGAAATACCCGCTCGTCGCGTACAAGGCGACCAAGCGCGCGATGATGGCCTACACCGAGCAGGTGGCGATCCAGAACGCCGAGTACGGCATTCGCGCCAACGTGATCCTGCCCGGCCTGATGGACACGCCGATGGCGGTCGACACGCGGGCCCGCGCCACCGGCAAGAGCCGCGCCGAGATCGCTGCGATGCGCGATGCGCGCGTCCCGCTGCGCCACAAGATGGGCACCGCCTGGGATGTCGCAAACGCGGCGCTGTTCCTCGCCTCGGACGAGGCGGGATTCATCACCGGCGTCTCGCTGCTCGTGGACGGCGGCGGCGCTTTGAACACGGGTTGAGGAGACAATAAATGGTGTCGGAGTCGAATTTTGCCGGACGCAAGGCGGCAATCGTCACGGGCTCGGCGACCGGAGTGGGCGCCGCCACCGCACTCGCGCTTGCGCGCCGCGGCTACGACGTGCTGATCAATTACTCCAAGAGCGAACGCGAGGCGAAGGAGGCGGAGGCGGCGTGCCGCGAGGCCGGCGCCGACACGCTGCTGATGCGCGGCGACGTGGCGGAAGATGCCGACTGCGCGACGATGGCCAAGGCCGCCGCCGCGAAATGGGGCCGCCTCGACGCGCTGGTAAACAACGCAGGGATCTCCACCTTCACGGGCGCGGCGAACTGGGAGGCGCTCGATGCGGAGGTGTTCCAGAAGATCCTCGGCGTCAACGTGCTCGGCACTTTCCAGATGGTCCGCGCCTGTGTGCCGCACCTGAAGGCGACGCGGGGAACCATCGTCAACGTGTCGTCGATCGCAGGTGCGCTCGGCATCGGCTCCTCCGTGCCCTATATCGCCTCCAAGGGCGCGGTCAACTCGATGACGCTCTACCTCGCCCGCGCGCTCGCCCCCGAGATCCGCGTCAACGCGGTCTGCCCCGGCCTGATCACCACCCGCTGGTTCGTCGACGGCGTCGGCAAGGATGCCTACGAAACGCTCAAGGCCGGCTACGAGAAATCGGCGCCGCTTGCGCGTGCGTGCAGCGCGGAGGACGTGGCCGAGACGATCCTGTGGCTGATCGAAGGCGCCAGCACGGTGACCGGGGAATTGATCCTCCTCGATTCGGGGATGCACCTGGGTGGCGCCACCTCGCGGCCGGTGGTGCCGCCGAGGGCTTGAGCGGCCGGGCGAAGCCATGACCGGCAATATGACAACGCCCCGGCTCGCGGCGATCGCCGCCATGGCGGCATTCGGGTTGCTGTCGCTCCCGCAGGAGACTCTGGCCAAAGGCGGTCGGGGAGGACACAGTGCATCGCATGCCGGCGGGCATCGCGGCGGGACGCACACTGCGCGCCGTCACCACCCGCGCGCCGGCGGATTTGTTGCCGGAAGTGCATTCGCCGCGGGCCTGTACTCCGCGATCCCCGGGCCCTACTCGTACTACTACGGCCCGGTGTGGATGGGCATCGAGCCCCCGCCGCCGATCCTGTATGTCGAGCGGTTCCCGGGCGAGCCGACCGCGGAAACCCGGGATTCGGTCTACTGCCCGGAGCGGGCCGCGCCCTACCCCATCGTCATGACCTGCCCCGGCGGATGGCAGCGCGTGTTCACCGCAGAGCAGGCGCAGGCCCGCTGAGGCGACAGGAAAAACGAAAA
>CAZREB010000004.1:0-275803 GCA_964599095.1 uncultured Bordetella sp. | reverse complement strand
TGAGCCTGGCCCCTTTTTCCCTACTTCGCCTTCTCCACCACGATGCCCCGCTCCTTGATCAGCTTGTCCCACTTCGCGTTGTCGCTGCGAATGAAGTCGAGGAACTGCTCGGGCGTGAGGTGGGCCGGGTCGGCGCCGAGTTCCGCCAGGCGCGGCTTCACTTCGGGCAGTTGCAGGATAGCGTTGACCTCGCGGTTGAGGAGCGCGACCACGTCCTTCGGCGTCCCGGCGGGCGCGGCCAGCCCGAACCAGCCGACCGCTTCGTAGCCGGGCACGCCCGCTTCCGCCACCGTCGGCACTTCGGGCGCGGCGGGCGAGCGCTTCGCTCCGGTGACGCCGAGGGCGCGCAGTTTGCCCGACTTCACATGCGAGATCACCGACTGCATCGGCGAAACCATGATCTGCACCTGCCCGCCCAGCAGGTCGGTGACCGCGTTGCCGACACCCTTGTACGGCACGTGCAGCATGTCAATGCCCGCCATCGCCTTGAACAGCTCGGCCGAAAGGTGCGAGGCCGCGCCGCCGCCGGTGGAGCCGTAAGCGAGCTTGCCGGGCTGGGACTTGGCAAGCGCGATGAATTCCTTGAGCGTTGCCGCCCTGACCGCCGGGTTGACCACCACGATGTAGGCCGGTGCGGCGAACAGGACCACAGGCGTGAACAGCTTGAGGTTGTCCTCGTTCAGCGGGCCGGCGGCGATCGCGAGCAGCGTGTAGCCGTCGGCCGGCGACTTCGCGACGAAATCCAGGCCGATGCCGCCGTTGGCGCCGGCGCGGTTCTCGATGACGATCGACTGCTTGAGCGAATCGGCGAGGTACTTGCCTGCCAGGCGCGCCAGCACGTCGGTCCCGCCGCCGGGCGGATAGGCGACGACGATGCGCACCGGCTTCGAAGGATAGGGCTGGGCGCTTGCGGCACCCGCCGCGCAAAGGAGGATGGCGAACAGCGCGAGGAGTTTTTTCATGACAAGTGCCTTTTTCAAAGGGCCGCCGTGGCCTGGAATTCGATCATCAGGCCGGGGTCGGCAAGGTGGTTGACCTCGACGATCGTGCTGGTCGGCAGCTTCGCGACGAAGAATTCCTCCCTCGCCGCGACGATCTCCTTGAATGCGCGCATGTCGGTCGTATAGACGACGATAGAGACGATATCGTCGAGCGTACCGCCGGCCGCCTCGAGCACGGTGCGCATGTTGCGGATGCACTGTCGCGTCTGCTCGGCCATGTCGCCCTTGCCGACGAGGTTGCCGTCGGCATCGCGCGCGAGTTGGCCCGACAGGAAGATCAGCGACTTCGGGTTGTCCACACGTATGTAGTGGTGATAGACCGTCTTGCGGACGTTCTTCAGGCCCGGCGGGTCGCCACGGGTGATCGTGCTCATGTTGTCTCCTTCAATGGGAGAAAAGGAAAAAGAGGAAAAAGGGGCCAGGTTCGAATTTCCGCACTGCCTATGGATCATCGATGTCCTTTCGAGAAATTCGAGCCTGGCCCCTTTTTTCGTCAGGTTTGAGCCTGGCCCCTTTTATCTTGGCGCGATGATTCTCGTGCGCAGCGCCATTTTCGGCTTTTCGAAAGCGCACTCGACCACGTCGCCCGGGTTGAGGAAAAGCGCCTCGGCGTTCGGCTTGCCGACCGCCACGCCGCCCGGCGCGCCGGTGGAGAACATGTCTCCGGGCTCCAGCGGCAGCAGGCGCGAGAAATGCTCGATGATGTCGGGCAGCTTCCAGATCTGGTCGCTGGTGTTCACGCGCATCCGCAGCTCGCCGTTGACGCTGCAGGTCACCCAGATGTCGTAGGGATCGGGCACCTCGTCCATCGTGATGATGTACGGCCCGAGCGGCCCGAAGCCCGGCGCGTTCTTCGCAGTCCAGAAGCGCGAGCCCGAGGCGACTTCGCGCTTTTGCGTGTCGCGGCAGGTGAGGTCGTTCAGGATCGTGATGCCGGCCACGCAGCCGAACGCATCCGCCTTCTTCGCCCCGTGCACGTGCTTGCCGATCACGAACACGAGTTCGGGCTCGTAATCGAGGTGCGTCACCGAGGCCGGCCGCTCGACTTCGGCCTCGTGGCCGACGAGGCACGAATTCAGCTTCACGAACCCGGTCGGCTCGCCGGGCATCTCCTTGATCAGGTCGGTGCGCTTCAGCTCCTCCAGGTGCGCGCGGTAGTTCTTGCCGACGCACAGGAACTTGTCCGAATCCGGGATCGGCGGGAGAAAGTTGATCTCGCCGAAGTCGCGCAGCGCGCCCGCCTTCGGCTTGTCGAGATGCCGCTGCACCTCGTCGAGGCCGGCCCGCCCGAGCGCAAGCAGCTCCTTCATCGTCTGCACCGAAAGCGCGCAATGCGCGAGGTCGAGCATGCGGCCGCCCGATTCCACGCCGAGGCGCGGGTAGTGCGGATTGGTCTTGAGGGCGAAAGTGGCGAGTCTCATCGATAGGATGCGCGCGGCGCGGCTGCGAATGAAGGCGTCGATGATAGCCGAAGAAGATTCGCCTGCCGCCCCTGCGTTTCACTCGTTCTGGCATAGAATCCCCGGCGATACGAAAGATCACCGGAGACCCGATGAACGCCCCCGCCCGCAGGCTCGAGCTGGCCACCCCGAAGATCCTCGCGCGCAGCGGCGAGGGCATAGGCTGGATCACCTTCAACCAGCCGGAGAAACGCAATGCGATCTCGATGGCGATGTGGGATGGGGTCCGGGACGCCGCCGAGGTCTTCGGCAAGGACCCCGAAGTGCGCGTGGTGGTGATCAACGGCGCAGGCGGCAAGGCGTTCGCCTCGGGCGCCGACATCAGCGAATTCGAGACCGCGCGCAACAGCGCCGAGGCCGAGGAGAAATTCCATCTCCACGCCGACGAAGCGCGCGCCGCGCTGCGCAACATGGGCAAGCCGCTCATCGCGATGATCCAGGGCTTCTGCATCGGCGGCGGCTGCGCCACCGCTCTGCTCGCAGACCTGCGCATCGCGACGCCCGAGAGCAGGTTCGGCGTGCCGGCGGCCAGGCTCGGCGTGGCCTATGCGCTCGAGGGCCTGCACCGCCTCGTGGCGCTGGTCGGGCCGTCGGTGGCCAAGGAGATCATGTTCACCGGCCGCCAGTTCACCGCGGCCGAGGCGCTCGCCGCGGGCCTGATCAACCGCGTGGTCGAGCCGGACGCGCTCGAGGCCACCGTCACCGGGCTTGCGCAGACCATCGCCCGCAATGCGCCGCTGTCGATCTTCCACGCGCGCGAGGCGATCGACATGCTGGCCGGCGATCCTTCCAAGTGGGACAAGGCCAGGATCGAAGCGCTTTACGCGCGGTGCTTCGACAGCGAGGACTACCGCGAAGGCCGCACCGCGTTCATGGAGAAAAGAACCCCGGTGTTCCGCGGCAAGTAACCGAGGATGCTGTCCGCCCCGCTGATAGTGCTCGTCGGCGCATTTGCGGGCGGCTTCGTCTCCGGCCTCACGGGGTTCGGTACCGGCATCACCGCGTTGCCGATCTGGCTGATCGGCCTCGCGCCCGCGATCGCAAGCCCGCTGGTCGTGGTCTGCTCGCTGATCGGGCAGGCACAGACGCTGCCGACGATCTGGCATGCGATCGACTTCCGGCGCTGCCTGCCGTTCATCGCCGGCGGCCTGGTGGGCGTGCCGTTCGGCGCATACCTGCTGCCTTTCGTCTCGATCCAGTTGTTCAGGCTGCTGGTCGGCGTGCTGCTCGTCATCTACTGCGGCTTCACGCTGGCCGGGAAGTTCACCTTCCGGGTCCAGGGCGGCGGGCGCGCGGCCGATGCGCTGATCGGGCTGGGCGGCGGCCTGCTCGGCGGGCTGGCCGGCGTTTCCGGGCCGCTGACGACGATCTGGGCCGGGCTGCGCGGCTGGGGCAAGGACGAGCGCCGCGCGGTGTTCCAGGCGTTCAACACCTCGGTCCTCGCGTTCGCACTTGTCGCGCAGACGGTGGCCGGACTGATGACGATGGAACTCGGCGAGCTGGTGCTGATCGCGCTGCCCGGCACCGTCATCGGCTCATACATCGGGCGGCGCGCCTACAGCAAGCTGGACACCGCAAAGTTCGAGAAGGCGGTGCTGGTGGTGCTGCTGCTTTCCGGGCTGATGCTGATCGCCGGGGGCATTGCGCCGTGGCTGCGATGAACCTGGCCGCTCCGGCCGCTTGATCCAGGTCAACAGCTCCTTTTTCCGTTGTGCCAGCCTAGGCAACATCCCTCCCGGGGAGTCCGGCAATGCGGAGTCTGCTGATCGGCCTGGCCGCAATCCTGTGCCTCGTTGCATGCACGCCCTCGCCGACGATCGCGGCCGGACCGGCGCAGTCGTCGCCGCCGGAATCGGCACAGCCCGGCAACAACGCCGCGCTGTGGCGCGAAGTGCGCTCGGGCACGCCGCAGACCACGCAGGCGCGCGGCGTCGAGGCCGGCGTGCTGGTGCAACCCGGCGGGCAGAAGTGGCGGTTGCTGCGGCCGGTCATCGCGGCGGCAGGCAGCGCACTCCTCGTGTTGTGCGCGGCGGCGATCGGCCTGTTCTACTGGTGGCGCGGCCCGATCGGCGTATCCGAACCGCCCACCGGCCGGCGCATCGAGCGCTTCGACCTCGCCGACCGGATCGCGCACTGGGTCATGGGCCTCTCGTTCGTAGCGCTGGCCATCTCCGGCCTGACGCTGAGTTTCGGCAAGTACCTGCTGCTTCCCGTGATCGGCTATACGCTTTTTTCCATCGTGGCATCGATCATGAAAGGGCTGCACAACTTCATCGGCCCGGTGTTCATGTTCAGCCTGCCGGTGTTCATCCTGCTCTATATCCGGGACAACCTGCCGAAGATGCACGACTTCGCGTGGCTGATGAAAGGCGGTGGAATGTTCACCCGCGAGCACGTCCCGTCCGGTCGCTTCAATGCAGGAGAAAAGACGCTCTTCTGGGGCCTGGTCTGCTTCTTCTGCGTCATCCTGTGCGTTTCGGGCCTGGTGCTCGATTTCCCGAATTTCGGGCAGGGGCGATTCACGATGCAGGCGGCAAACGTCATCCACTGGTGCGTGGGTCTCCTCGCAATCGCTGCGTCGCTCTTTCACATCTACCTCGGCACCATCGGCATGGAAGGCGCCTACCGCGCGATGCGAAGCGGGTACGTCGACGAGACCTGGGCGCGCGAACACCACGAACTCTGGTACCGGGATGTGGTGGCCGGAAGATCGAAACAGCACCTGGTCGCGCCGGACACGCCGTCGCCGACCTCCCTATGAAGAGCGAACGCCTGCCCGCGGCCGCATGGTCCCGGCGCGAAGTGTGGGTGCGCAAGCTCGTCTACCCGGGGCATACGTTGCCGACGGCGGCCGCGCCGGTGCTGGTGGCCATCGGTCTCGCGATTCACAACGGCACGCTGGCCGTCGGTCCTGCCCTGCTCGCGCTGCTCGCCGGTTGGCTGGTCCAGTTGGGCGGCGTGCTGACGGACAACTACGAGAACCTGGTGCAACAGCCGGAGGATCGCGAGCACCCGGAACTGGTTCAGGCCCTGGCGCTCGGCACGCTCACGCTTGCCGGCCTCAGGCGTGCCATCTTTGCCTGCTACGGCATCGCGCTGCTGGCCGGCGCGTGGCTCGCCTGGATTGCCGGTCCGTTCGTCGTGGTGATCGGTCTCCTCAGCATCGCGGCCAGCTGGATGTACTCGGCCGGGCCGGTGCCGATCGGCCGGCTCGGTCTCGCCGACCCGCTGTTCTTCCTGTTTTTCGGCATCGTGTCGGTGGCCGGCGCGTACTACGTGCAGGCCGCGCCGGCTTTCGGGGAGGTCCACGGTGACTGGCTGGTTCCGCAGGCCCTGCCGCCGCTTGCTCTCGTGCTCGGACTCCCGATCGGCGCGCTGACGACGAACATCCTGGTGATCGACGACATCCGCGACCGCGAGTTCGATGCGGTCAAAGGCAAGGCGACCGTGGCGGTGCGGTTCGGCAAAGGGTGGAGCCGCGCGGAATTCGTGGCGTTGCTTGCTTTCGCCTACCTCGTGCCGCCCGAACTGTGGATCGCTTCCGACTTCGGCGACGGCATCCTGCTGCCGCTGCTGACGCTGCCGGTCGCGATCCATCTCGCCTCCGACGTGCTGAAACTTGACCGCCACGAAGACCTGATCCCGGTCACGCCCAGGGCCGGCCGCTTGCTGGTGGCCTATGCGGTGCTGCTCGCCCTCGGGGTCGCGCTGCCCGCCGGCTGAGCCTTAACCCAGCCGCTCCAACCCGGTCTTCGTGATCCGGTAGCGCCGGTCCGCCGTCGCCGCTGCCGCATCCGAATGCGTGACCAGGATCGCGGCCGCGCCCTTGTCCTTCACCTGCACCCGAAAAAGCTCGAGCACCTGCCGCGCATTGTCCGGGTCGAGGTTGCCGGTGGGCTCGTCGGCCAGCACCAGCCGTGGATTGCCGACCAGGGCGCGTGCAATCGCAACGCGTTGCAGCTCGCCGCCGGAAAGCTCGCGCGGCAGGCTCGATTCGCGGCCCGCGAGGCCGACGGAGGCCACTGCGGCGACTGCCCTTGCGCCCGCCTCCTCCCTCGGCACATGGCGCAGCGCGAGCGGCAACGCGACATTCTGTGCCACGCCCAGGTGCGGCAGGACGTGGAATGCCTGGAACACGAACCCGAAGTGCTCGCGCCGCAGCATCGTCAGCGCATCGTCGTCCAGCCCGTTCAACTCCCGGCCCTCGAACCGGATGCTGCCGCCGTCGGCCGGCTCGAGGCCGGCGATCACGTTCAGCAGCGTGGACTTCCCGGCACCCGAATCGCCGAGGATCGCGATGTAGTCCCCTGCTGACATTTCGAGGTTCACCCCCGAGAACAGGAGCCGTTCTCCGAAGGACTTCCTGACATCGGCCAGCTCGAGCACGAGCGCGCTTTTCAGACGCCGAGGTAGCGCAGATGCACGTCGGGCCTGGCGCGCAGTTCCTCGGCCGGCCCGGAATAGACGACTTCGCCCTTGACGAGGATGACGTTGCGATCGGTGATCGCGTTCACGGCATGGAAATTCTTGTCGACGATCACGGTCGCGATCCCCGAGGCCCTGACGACGCCGACGATGCGCATGATCTCGCGCGCGATCAGCGGCGCGAGCCCCTCGGTCGCCTCGTCGAGGATCAGCAGGTCGGGGTTGGTCAGCAGCGCGCGGCCTATGGTCAGCATCTGCTGCTCGCCGCCCGAGAGTTCCGCGCCGCCGTGCGTCATGCGCTCGGCCAGGCGCGGGAAGGTCTGCACCACGCGCTCGAAAGTCCATTCGCGCCGGCCGTCGGTCCCGGGGCGCGCGGCCATCAGCAGGTTCTCGCGCACCGACAGGTTCGGGAAGATGCCGCGGCCTTCCGGCACGTAGGCAATGCCCATGCGCGCGATCCGGTGCGGCGCGGCCGAAGTCATGTCCCGGCCCTTGACGCTGACGCTCCCAGAGCGCGGGCGGACCAGGCCGAGCATCGTCTTCAGCAGCGTGCTCTTGCCCATGCCGTTCCGGCCCATCAGGCCGACCGACTCGCCGCGGCGGATCGAGAAGTCGATCCCGTGCAGGATATGGCTCGCGCCGTAGTAGGTGTGCAGGCCCTTCGCATCGATCAGCGCGGGCGCGCCCTCAGTCATGGGACTCCCCGAGGTAGGCGACCTGCACGTCGGCATTCGCGCGGATTTCCGCCGGAGCGCCGCTCGCGAGCACCTGGCCGTTGACCATGACCGTGAGCCGGTCGGCCAGCGCGAACACCGCATCCATGTCGTGCTCGACCAGCAGGATCGCGTGGGTCTCGACGAGCTTCTTCAGCAACGCCACCATGGCCGACGACTCCTCGGCGCCCATGCCGGCGAGGGGCTCGTCGAGCAAGAGCAGCCGCGGGCGCGTGGCGAGCGTCATCGCGATCTCGAGCTGGCGCTGCTCGCCGTGCGAGAGCGCGCTCGCGGGCGTGCCGGCGCGCCCGGCCAGGCCGGCGGCTTCGAGCGCCTCTTCTGCCGCCCGGTTCACCTCGGCGAGTTTCGCGGCCGGCCGGAAGAACTGCATCGAGGTCTTGCGCCTCGATTGCGCGGCCAGCCGGCAATTCTCGAAGGCGCTGAACGCGAGGAACACGTTGGTCTTCTGGTAGCTGCGGCCGACGCCCATGCGCGAGATCTGGTGCGCGGCAAGGCCGGTGACGTCGCGGCCGTTGATCGTCACGCTTCCGCCCGAGGGCGGCAGGTCGCCCGAGAGCATGTTGATCAGCGTCGACTTGCCCGCGCCATTGGGGCCGATCACCGCATGCAGCTGGCCCATGTGCGCCTCGAGCGAGACGTTGCTGACCGCGGCCAGCCCGCCGAAATTCCGCGTCAGCGACTGCGTGGCGAGGACGACGTCAGCCATTGGATCGGCCCCACCACCGGCTCAACCCGGACCGCCGGACCAGCGTCGCGCCCAGTCCGAGCAACCCGTTCGGGAGCAGCAGCGACGACAACACGATGAACAGCCCCATCCAGAGCTGCCAGTGCTTGCCGAGATCCGCGGCGCCGACCTTGGGCAATCCCTGGAAGCCGAGTTCGAGCAGCATCCACGCGGCCGCGCCGATAATCGGGCCGGTCAGCGTCCCCATGCCGCCGAGGATCACCATCATCATGACGGCGCCCGACAGGTGCCAGCCCATCATCTCGGGGTTGACGACGCCGAACTGGATCGACGAGAGATACCCCGCGATGCCGGCGATCGCGCCCGCGATCACGAAGGCCACCAGCTTGTAGCGGAAGGTCGCAAAGCCCAATGACCTCATCCGCGCCTCGTTCGCCTTGATGCCGACCAGCACGCGTCCGAACGGCGAGGCGATGACCACCCGCAGCAGCAGGTAGACCAGCACGAACAGCACCAGCACGAGGTAGAACACGTGCACGAAATTGTCGAGGTTGAACGGCTGCCAGTCGCCGATCTTCGCCACCGGCCGCACGTCGATGTAGATTCCGTCGTTGCCGCCGGCGATCTTGGTGTCGTGGAACAGGAAGAACAGCATCTGGGCGAACGCCAGCGTCACCATGATGAAATAGATGCCTTGGGTGCGCACCACCAGGAACCCGATCACCAGCGCGAGCAGCGCCGACACCCCGATCGCAATCGGAAACGAGGTCCAGAAATTCGCCGCCTGGTACTGCGGCGTCAGGATCGCAAGCGTGTAGGCCGCCGCGCCGTAGAACGCGCCGTGCCCGAACGACACCAGCCCGGCATACCCGATCAGGAGGTCCAGGCTCATCGCCAGGATGCCCATGATCAGCAGCTTGGCGAAGAACTGGACGTAGAACTTCTCGGCGAAGAACGGCGTCGCTGCGAGGCCGACCACCACGACCGCAAGGAAGACCGCGTTCGCCCGCGACGCCGCAGCGGTGCCGGGGCCGGTCAAAGGCGCTTCCCGAACAGGCCCTCGGGCCGCCACAGCAGGATCGCCGCCATCAGCACGTAGACCGTCATGCTGGAGAGCTCGGGCAGGAGCTTGATGCCGCCGACCTCGAGCGTCACGACCTTGCCGAAGGTGTCGACCAGGCCGATGAGCAGCGAGGCGATCAGCGCGCCCTTGACCGAGCCCATGCCGCCGATCACGACCACCACGAAGCACACGATCAGCACCTGGTTGCCCATGCCGGGGAACACCGCCGACACCGGCGCGGCGATCATCCCCGCGAGCGCCGCGAGCGTCAGGCCGGCGGCGAAGACCACCCGGTAGACGACCTGGATGTTGATGCCGAGCGACTGCACCATCTCGCGGTTCGACGCACCCGCTCGGATCATCATGCCCAGGCGGGTTTTCTGGATCACCCAGTACATCAACGCGGCGATCGCAAGGCACACGGCCGAAATCCACAGCCGGTACACCGGGTAGGACTGGTTCTCGGTCAGCGGAATCGAAGCCGCCAGGATCCTGGGCACGTCGACGCCGCGCACGTCGTCGCCCCAGATCACGCTGCGCAATTCCTCGAACACCAGGATCAGGCCGTAGGTCAGCAGCACCTGGTAGAGATGGTCGCGATGGTAGAGCCAGCGGATCACCAGCCACTCGAGCAGCATGCCGATCAGCACCGACACGACGATGCCGGCCGGCAGCGCAAGCCAGAAGCTGCCGATCGCCCCGGTGAGCGACCACGCGAGGTAGGCGCCGATCATGTAGAAGCTGCCATGGGCGATGTTGATGATGCCCATGATGCCGAACACCAGCGTCAGGCCCGAGGACACGAGGAACAGCAGCAGGCCGTACTGCACGCCGTTCAGGAGCTGGATCAGGAAAGTCGGGAATTCCATCGGTTACCCCGCGCCGGCCATCTACGCCCTCCTGGCGGGGAGGAGGGGGGAACGGGGGAGCCCGCCCTGGCGGGTTCCCCCGTACTCACGTCCTTTTGCAGGCCGCGATCGTCGCCGGGTCGTCATCGAGCGCCTTGACCGCGATTCCGGCAATCCGGTTCTCGTTGCCGACCACCTTGCGCAGGTAGTGGTCGTGGATCGGGTTGTGCGCCTTGGAAAGGCGCATCGGGCCGCGCGGGCTGTCGATCCTGGCGTTCTCCATCGCCTTGATCAGGTCGGCCTTGCGGCCGAAGTCGCCCTTGACCGCCTTCATGCCGCTGTCGAGCAGCAGGCCCGAGTCGTAGCCGGCCACCGCGTAGACGTCCGGCTGCAGCTTGAATGTCTTTGCATACGCGAGGCGGAAGGCCTTGTTCTTCGGCGTCTCCAGCCCGTCGCCGTAGTGAAGCGCGGTCTCCACGCCCTCGGCTGCGCCGCCCACCGCTTCGAGCACGCCTTCGGTGAGGAAGCCCGAGCCCACCAGCGGCACCGACTTCATCAGCCCGGCCTGGCCGTAGTCCTTGAGGAACTTGGCCGCGCCGCCGCCGGCGAAGAACGCGAACACCGCATCCGGCTTCAGCGAAGCGATCTCGGTGAGTTGCGCCTGGAATTCGACGTTCGGGAAAGGCAGCCACAGTTCCTTCGTGATCTTGCCGCCGCCCTTGAGGTAGGCGTCCTTGAAGCCCTTGACGAACTCCTCGCCGGCCGCGTAGCGCCATGTGATCGTGACCACGTTCTTCACGGCCGGGCGCTTGGACATCACGACGCCCATCGCGTAGCCCGACTGCCAGTTCGAGAACGAGGTCCGGAAGATGTTCGGCGCGCACAACGCGCCGGTGGCCGGCCCCAGGCCCGCGTTCGGGATGATGTGCATGACGCCGGAGTCCCTGGTCACGCGGATCATCCCGGCGGCCACGCCGGAGTGCACCGTGCCGAGCACGAGGTCGACCTTGTCGCGCGTCACGAGGCGGTTGATGTTGTCGGTCGCCTTGGACGGTTCCGATTCGTCGTCGACCTTGAGGAATTCGATCTCGCGCCCGCCGAACCTGCCGCCGGCCTCCTGCAGCGCGAGGCGAAAGCCGTTTTCGATCGCGATGCCCAGGGGCGCATAGGTCCCGGTGTACGGGAGCATCAGCCCCACCTTCATCTTCGCGCCTTGCGCCCTTGCGATCGCGGGCAGGCCGGCGATCCCCGCCACCGCGACGCCGGCCTTGATGAATTCACGCCGGCCGGCCTGCATGCCGCGCCCCGCCTTGGAATCTTCCTCGCCCATGTCCTCCCCCCGTTGTTTTGCGCGCCGCTTCCGATGCGTCGAAGGATGCCGAACCCTCCCTGCCGAGTCAACCCGAGAAGCGCTTCGCACCGTCCGGATGCAGTAAAGTTCGGTCTGCAGGCAGCGCGCCAGGAACCGCGAACCCGAACGAGGACCCACCATGATCAGCGCCGAACAAAATGACCTGATGACGCGCGCAGGCGCCGGTACGCCGGGCGGCAGGCTGCTGCGCAATTACTGGCAGCCGGTCGCGCTCGTCGACGAACTCGATGGCAAGCGGCCGGTGAAAGCGGTCAGGCTCCTCGGGGAAGACCTCGTGCTGTTCCGCGACGAGCAGGGCAACTACGGCCTGCTCGATCGTGATTGCCCGCATCGCGGCGCGGATCTCGCCTATGGGCGGATCGAGGATGGCGGGCTGCGCTGCGCTTTCCACGGATGGCTGTTCGACGTGCGCGGGCTGTGCCTGCAGACGCCGGCAGAACCGGAAGGCAGCAGGTTCCACCAGCGGATCCGCCAGCGCTCCTACCCGGTGGTGGAAAAGAGCGGCATCCTGTTCGCCTGGCTCGGCGACGGCGGGCCTTCGGCCTTCCCGGCCTTCGATTGCTTCGTCGCGCCGGGCACGCACACGTTCGCGTTCAAGGGCTACCTCGAGTGCAACTGGCTGCAGGCGCTCGAGGTCGGCATCGACCCGGCGCATGCTTCCTACCTGCACCGGTTCTTCGAGGACGAGGACACCTCCGGCGGTTACGGCCGGCAGTTCCGCGGCACCTCGGCCGATTCGGACATGCCGATCACCAAGGTGCTGCGCGAATTCGACCGGCCCGAGATCAGCGTCGAGAAGACCGCCTACGGGATGCGCCTGTTCGCGCTGAGGAAACTGAGCGCCGAGAACACGCACGTGCGCGTCACCAACCTGATGTTCCCGCAGGCGTTCGTGATCCCGATGAGCGCCGAGATGACGATCTCGCAATGGCACGTGCCGGTCGACGACCGCAGCTGCTACTGGTACGCGATCTTCACCAGCTTCACCGGCCCGGTGGACAA
Source organism: uncultured Bordetella sp. (assembly GCA_964599095.1). Taxonomy (GTDB): domain Bacteria; phylum Pseudomonadota; class Gammaproteobacteria; order Burkholderiales; family SG8-39; genus SZAS-79. The sequence goes on along the minus strand of CAZREB010000004.1, from coordinate 263,213 downwards.
GCAGAAGATGCGCGACCAGCGCCTGCAGCTCTACACGCTGCCGGACTACAAGCCGCGCGTCGGCAAGTGGAACCACTACGGTTTCGACGCCGACCAGCAGCGCACCGAGACCTATACCGGCATGGGCAACGACATCAACGTGCACGACCAGTGGGCGGTCGAATCGCCCGGGCCGATCCAGGACCGCACGCGCGAGCACCTCGGCACCACCGACAAGGGCATCGTCGCGTACCGCAGGATGCTCGTCGAAGCGATCGAGAAGAACGCCGCCGGCGAAAAGCCGATCATGGTGCTCGACGAAGCGGCGGCCGGAGCGCTCACCGGGCCGCCGTCGATAGACGGCATCGGCCCGACGGCGACCTGGAACGACTACTGGCAGGAGGCCGACCTCAAGCGCCGCCGCGCGTCCGGCTGGGCCTCGGCGAGGCGGGAGAAGATGCCGGCGGCGGAGCACGCATGACATCGACCGAACGCTTTGTCGAGCGGCACGGCCTGTGGACCGATGCGCAGGCCGCGGCGGCGAGGCACGTGATCCACGAATTCCAGACGCTCGGCATCGAGGTGGTGCGGTTCTCCTTCCCCGACCAGCACGGTGTGCTGCGCGGCAAGACGCTCACGGTCGACGAAGCGTCCCGCGCGATCTACCAGGGCGTGGCGCTGACCAGCACGCTGCTCGCCAAGGACACCTCGCACAAGACCGCCTTCCCGGTATTCACCAAGGGCGGCGGCTTCGACATGCCCGAGATGCAGGGCGCGGCCGATTTCCTGATCGTCGCCGACCCGACCACCTTCCGCGTGCTGCCGTGGCTGCACAAGACCGGCTGGTTGCTGTGCGACGCCTTCTTCGGCAACGGCAAGCCGGTGCCTTTCGCGACACGCGCGCTGCTGGGCAAAGCGGCAGGCAAGCTGGCCGAAACCGGCCATGAATACGTCGCCGGGCTCGAAGTCGAGTTCCATGTCTTCAAGGTCACCGACCCGCGGATGCATCCGTCGGATGTCGGCCAGCCCGGCCTGCCCGGGACACCGCCCGACGTCGAGGTGCTCTCGCAGGGCTACCAGTACCTCACCGAGGTGCGCTACGACCTGATCGAGCCGGTGGCCGAGCTGCTGCGCAAGAACGTCCAGGCGCTCGACCTGCCGTTGCGCTCGCTCGAGGTCGAATACGGCCCCAGCCAGTTCGAGTTCACGTTCGGCACCCAGGGCGCGATCCAGGCGGCCGATGCGATGGTGCTGTTCCGCAGCGCTGCCAAGCAGGTGCTGCGCCGCCACGGCTATCACGGCACCTTCATGTGCCGCCCGCGCGTGCCGAACGTGATGTCCTCCGGGTGGCACCTGCACCAGTCGCTGAAAAGGATCGCGGACGGCGCAAATGCCTTCATCCCGGAGAAGGCCGGTGAGCAATTGTCCGAAGTCGGCCGCCACTACCTCGCGGGCCTGCTGGCGCACGCACGCGGGGCGAGCGCCCTGTCGACCCCGACGATCAACGGCTACAAGCGCTTCCGCCCGAATTCGCTCGCGCCGGACCGCGTGATCTGGGGCCGCGACAACCGCGGCGTCATGCTGCGCGTGCTGGGCGGCCCCGGCGACCCGACCACGCGAGTGGAGAACCGCGTCGGGGAACCTGCCGCGAACCCGTACCTTTATTTCGCTTCGCAGATCTACTCGGGTCTCGATGGCATTACGAAAAAGCTCGATCCGGGCCCCTCGGCCGACGCGCCCTACGAGACCAAGGCCGAAGCCCTGCCCGCCACGCTGGCCGAGGCGCTCGTCGCGCTGAAGGCCGACACCTGCCTCCGGGAAGGCCTGGGCAGCGGCTTCGTCGACTACTACTGCCGGCTGAAGGAGTCCGAGATCGCGCGCTTCAACCTCGAAGTGAGCGAGTGGGAGCACCGCGAGTACTTCGAGATGTTCTGAGGCGCAGTCGCGCTGTTTTCTGCCCGGTGACCATGACGAAGGGTATCGGCCGGGCATCTTTGCCGCGACCTTCGTCCCGGCGATCCTGTCACTGCGGTTCCCGCTCGACCGGTATCGTGCCCGCCTTGATCGCGCGCTTGAACGTCGCATAGTCGCGCTCGCACTGGTCGGCGTAGCGTTCGGCGAAATCGGCGATCGCGTTGTCCATGCGCTCCGAGCCACCCAGGTAACCGGCGAGGCGCGCCGCGTCGCCCGCCTTGGCATGTGCGCGCGCGAGCGCCCAGCCGCACATGTCGGCGAAGTTGTGCAGCACCGGGCCCTTGAGCATCTCGAGGGGCACCGAGGTCTTCATGTCGCGCAGCTGGCGCACGTAGTAATCGCGGCCGTCGTCGTCGCTCGCCCAGCCGAGGAAGATGTCGCTCGCGCATTGCATCAGGCGCTGACCTACCACCACGCGCTCGCCTTCGTGCCGGAAGTGGTTTGCGCCGGAAAAAGGCTCGAGCACCGACGGCACCGCCTCCTTCACCTGCAGCACCAGCGGATCGCCGCCCTCGGACAGGTAGAGCGCCACCGCACAGCGCGTGCCGACGCTGCCGACGCCGACCACCTTGATCGCGATCTCCTGGAACCGATAGCGAGTGAAGAGCAGCCGGCGGTCCTTGGCGAGGCTTTCGGGATAGCGCTCCAGCACCTTGCAGAATTGCTTCGCCAGCCGGCTGCCGGGCGACAGGCGAACGATCGTCGGCGGTTGTTCCCTGAAGTGCAGGCGGCCGGCCCGCTCGACGAGCAGCCGACCGAGCAGGCTGTCGCCGGTGCGGCCGCGCGCCTTGCGCTCGAACCGTATGCGCCGCTGGCGCGTCGCCTCGTCCGGCGCGGTGCGGATCAGCACCTCCGAATCGACGATGGCGTACCAGATCTCGAGGGGCGACATCGCTCCGTAAACGTGCGTGAGCCTGCGGTAGGCGCGCGCCGCCGCGAGCGTGACTTCGCGCGCTTCGCGCTTGTCGCAGCCCTGGTATCGCGCCACCAGCATCAGGCTGGTCGCAAGGCGCTTCAGGTCATATTCCCAAGGCCCCGGCAGCGTCTCGTCGAAGTCCGTCAGGTCGAACAGCACCCTTCGCTCGGGCGAGGCGAAGGCGCCGAAATTGCCCGAGTGGCAGTCGCCGCAAGCCTGCACTCGCAGGCCGGTGGTCGGCGTCGCCGAAAGATCCGAGGCCATCAGCGCCGCGGAACCACGCATCCAGGCAAACGCCGAGCGGCTCATGCGCCCATAGCGCAATGGCAAGAGGTGCGGCAGGCGGTTGCGGCTGGTGGCCAGCAGCGACTCGATCGGGTCGGCGCTGCGCATCGCCGGATCCCATTCGGCGTGGCTGGAGCGCGGCACCTTGCGCCGCAGTTTGCGCCCTTCGGCACGCGCCTCCGCCCGCGCTTTTGTCGTCGGGAGGGGGGCAACCACCTTTATCGGCTTTGTGGCCACGAATTCCCCTTGTTCCGCAGCATGATTATGGCCGAACCGAAAGCCGGATGTCTTTCAATAGGCGGCCATCTCATGACGACTTTCAATCCCGCATACGCCGGCTTCTGGCGCCGCGTTGCCGCATCCAACTTCGACTATTTCTTCTTCATCGGCTGGGTATTGCCCTTCATGGTCATGATGACGGGCAGCCGCCCGTTGATCGCGCTTGCGGCATTCATCCCGGTGGTGATCTTGTATTTCGTGGCTTTGGAAAGCTCCCCTCTGCAAGCCACCGTCGGGAAGCTGCTGATGGGGATCCAGGTCACGAATTCCGAGGGCGAGCGCCTCAGCTTCCCGCGTTCGCTGGCGCGAAACGTTCTCAAGAACATTCTCTTTTCGTTCTTCTTCGGGTTCCTCGCATTCGTAACGGCGGCGCTCACGGAGCAGAAACGGGCCCCTCCGGACATGGTCGTGGGCGCGCTGGTGATCGACCGGAGCGACGCCGGGTTCCTGCGCGGACTGGTCGTCTTCACGAGTTCTTTTGTGGTGCTCGCCCTCGGGATATTCGTCTTCTGGCATTCGCTGTTCGCGCTGATGAAGAACACCGAACAGACGCTGAAATCCTGGACAGGGACCGAGCAGCCGCAGGAAGGCGTTCAGCCCCGCCTCCGTCCGGCCACCGCGCCGGCGCACGTGCCTGAGACGAGTCCGGCCAGGGCGGCGCCGCCCGCAGAGCCCGCGGCTCGTCCGGCACCCGCGGTGCCGGCAGTGGCCCCCGAGCGCCCGAAGCAGGAGGCTGCTGCTCCGGTTCGCGCGGCACCGGCTGTTTCTGCCCCCTCAGCGAAGGCTGCCCCGGCTCTGGCGCCGAAGCGCAGGCAGGCCGACGATTGCGTCATCAAAGAGGTGATGACCGATGAAGACATCGCCCGCTGCCGGCGCTAGCAATCGGCTGGAGGTTCCGGCTCACCGCTTTCGCTAGCGGCGGGCCGGACGGCAGGCAATCCCGGCGGCAAGCGACCCGGAGCGGACGAAAGACGTCCGCGATCGACGGATTTCGAACCTAAGCCGACTTCAGCCCCAATCCAAGGACGATTTGGTGGTCCTTGCTTCCCCTGCTCTCCCCATTTCGTGTCCCAAGCAGAGCCTCGTAATCGTTTGACCCACGTCAACCTCTCCTGGCGCACAGGGGACATATTGAGCAAATCCGTGGGGGGAGTGAAAGTCATGGCGGCTACAAAGCATTCCGCTCTTTTTGGGGGAACGACAGAGCACAGGAACCAAACAGGACCGGAACCCGAGAGCGTCGTCCATCAGTTGGCTCGCCAAATGCAGGTACCCATTGCCGTAGTGGCGGAGATCTATGAATTCGAGTTCGGCAAGCTCAATGCCGATGCACGCGTAACCGCATTTGTCTCGATTATTGCCGTCAAAAGAGTGCGAGACGCGCTGCGCCAGCGAGGCGCTACAACACTTGACGTCGCCGACGTTGACCACCGGTCCCTCAAGACGCTGGCTGCGTCACCGCCAACTGAAGCGGCTACGGAGAAACGGGCGAGAGTCCGAAGATTTCTGCCCACGGGCGTCCGCCAATTGGCTCAACTTCCATAACGAACCGTCCTCGTGAAATTGCCGGGGGCACGATCCCAAAATGCTTGCCCTCGTGTCAGACATTCTCGACGAAGCCGTAATGGGCTTTCTCGCGCTCGCCGCGCTCAGCCTCGGGCTGGCCCCTTTCCTGTTCAATTTGCCGCATGGCATCGAGGTGGCCCTGGATTTCGCCGAATGGGCGATCATCGGCGTGTTTGCGCTGGAATTTGCGGTCAAGTTCGCCCTGTCGAGGGATCGGCGCAAGTTCGTGCTCGACCCCTGGCGCCTGCTCGACGCGGCCATCATCGCAGCGGCGCTCTTGTCGCTGCTGCCCATGGTGTCGGATGCGGCGCGCTCCGCCCCGGCGCTGCGTATCCTCATGCTGTTTCGCATCCTCCTGTTCGGCCCCCGAATCGGCCATGGGCTGCGGGAGCCGGCCGTGATTCCACAGCGTCCGGCACCGGGCGGCGAGCCGCAGGTGACCATGCTGCACCAGGCCGGGACCGTCCCCCGCGAGTCCGATTGGAAAGGGCTGCTGCAATGGGTCGCCGCGCCGACCAGCGACTGGGCACACGCCTGCAATGTTTCGCCGGAACGTCAGGCGGAGTTCGCGTCGGCCGCCGGCGTCCCGCGCCATACGGTGGAGGCCGCTCTGCACGAATCGAGCTACCCGCGCCTTGAATCCATGCAGCGCTGGACCGCGCTTGCAGTTTCGATTCCCTCGACCGACGAGGACAGGCGCCGGGACTCCATGCTGTTGCTGGTCAATGAAGACACGGCGCTGTCCATCGCGGCGGGCGCCCTGGGGATTCCGCCGGTGCCCGCGGAATCGAGCGCCTTGCCGTTCGGGCCGAGCTGCGCACTGCACGTGATTCGCCTCGCGCTCGCCCGCAACGAGGACCTCGCCGGGCGGCTGGAGCGCACGGTCCGCCAACTGGAGAGGGTGCCGGCAAGCGAAAGCCCCGATAGCTTCTTCGAGCAGACGATCCGATTGAAGCGCGTGTTGTCGACGGCCAAGGCGGACCTTTGGCGGCTGCGCGGGCTGCTCGAAATGCTCGCCGACGGCCGCCGTTCGCTGCCCGGGCTCGGCCCCGATCGGCGCGGATTGGTGTCCCCGCTGATCGAGGAGGCGGAGTATCTCTACGAGACCATCGACAGTGTGCGCGAGTCGGTGCTCTCGTTGATCGAGCTGCACATCGACATTGCCGCGCACGACACCAACCGGTTCATGCGGCTGCTGGCCATCGTCAGCATGCTGGCCCTGATCCCGGCGGTCGCGGGGGGCCTGCTCGGCATGAATCTCGCCGAGGCCCCGTGGCCGATGACGCTCGGGCAGGTGGCCTTCGGCACCCTGGTCGTTACGCTCGTCGTTCTATATACGTTCATGGCCAAGGGTTGGTTGCGGTAGAGGCACCGCAAAGCTTCATCGCTACCGCTTCGCGTAGGTGTAGTTCCCCAACCGCAATCCAGCCTTGGAAATCGAATAGCGCAGGGTGTGGACCTTGGCCCAGATCGTGAGGCTGGGCGTATTCGCCTCGGTCCTGTCGTATGCCAGGCTCGGGTCGTCCGTGCCGGTGAGCGCGAATCGCACGTACTTGTAGGTCAGCGTGTCCTTTTCGCAGGAGTACACGTTCATCACGGTAATTTGCTGCGCCTTCGATCCATAGTCCTTCGACTCGACGACCCGGCTCCCCTGGTTGCCCGTGAAGGTCCAGGTGCCTCCGGCCGGGTGCGACCACACGCCCGACAGCCTGCCCAGGCACGGCAGCGCCGGGATCTGCGCCGATTGCACCGCCTGGTCCGTTTCGACGGCCTGCGCGGCTTCGGCGTCGGCTTTCGCTTTCGCCTTGGCCCTCGCCTCCGCTTCTGCCCTGGCGCGGGCTTCCGCTTCGGCGATCACCCGTGTTTCGGCGGCCAGCAACGCTTCGCGGCGCTTCTCGAGTTCGGCCTGTGTCGCCTTGCGGTCCGCAGCAATGCTTGCGCGCATCTGCGCGAGCGAGGCCACCGTCTCTTCGAGCAACCGGAGTGCTTCGGCCCGATCGCCGCTCCTGGCCGCCGCCGTGGCCGCGTTCAGTCGTCCTTCGGCCTTGGGCAGCCCGGAGGGGCTTTCGACCCGTTCGCGCACCTTGTCCTCGAGCACGACGGACGCTTTCGCCATGCGCCGCGCCTCGCCCAGCGCAGCATCGAAGGCCAGGCGGTCCTGGCTGGTTCGTGTCGAGCGCACGAGGCCCTCGACCCGTTCGATCTCGCGGCTCGAAGCGGCGGTGGCCTCCTTGATCTCGCGCCGATCGCCGTCCACGAGCTTGAGCAACGACCTTGCCTCGCCTTCGAGCCTGGCGATCTGCTGCTCGGCCCGCTTCTGCGCAGCCGCCTCGGGGAGGAGTGCCTTGATCGACTGCCAGGAAAAAGCCAGCAATATCGCAACCGCAACGGCCGCAACGCCGGCGGCGGCAAGCCATTTTGCGCGTCCGCCTCGTGGACCGGTGCCCGGCGCGCTTGCCGGGCCCGTACCGCCTGCAGCCTTCGCCGGAACGCGCGGCGCCGTGACGGATGACTGTTGCGCCTTGAGCGCCGCCGGAGGCAATTTGCCCACCGACACGCTCACGACTTCAAGGTCGTAGCCTGCCATCGCATAGATGTCGCCGGCGTGGACCGTGACTTCGCTGCCCTGCGAATACGCCACGCCGTTGACGAGCACCTGCTGGGCAGCAGACATCACCCGCAGCAGGTAGCCTCGCGGGGTCTGCTCGAATTCCGCATGCAGGCGCGACAGGTGGCGGCTCGGGTCCTCGAGCACGATCGTGCACGTCGGGCCGCGCCCGACGGAAATGCGCTGGTCGTCCAGCACGCGCTCGTCCACCAGGCGCTTGCGGCCGGTGGACACGCTGAAGATCTTCAATGACAGCGGCATCTGACCTTGCTCCCCGAGCCGGGCACGCCCGCATGGCGGGTGCGCATCAGGCTCGCATGCGTAATGCGTGCCGGAAGCCTACCACCTGCGCAACGCGACGGAGCCTCGTTTGCGGCCCTGTGAGCCCGGCCGGTGGGCCCGCTACTTGATCGAAAGCTGTGACGAGAGCGACCGGTAGGATTTGAACTGCGCTTCGACGAACCTGCGCGTTTCCTCCGGCGACATCACGCTCGGGATCGAGCCGCGCCGCCTGACTTGCGTGACCCACTCCTGATCGTCCTTCACCGCGGCGAGCACCGCGGCCCAGCGATCGACGACTTCCTTGGGCAGGCCGGGCGGCCCGTAGAGCGCGCCCCAGCCGGACACCGATTCGAGATCGGGCATCCCCACTTCCGCCGCGGTCGGCACGTCGGGCGCTTCGGCCACTCGCGCCTTGGTCGAGACGACCAGGCCCCGCAGGTCGCCCGAGCGCATCGGGGCGGTGTAAGGCGAGATGCCGTTGCAGGCAAAGTCGACATGGCCGCCGAGCACCGCCGCCACCGTGTCGCCCGCACCCTTGTACGGCACCTTCACGGCGGCGTCGAACTTGAGGCCTGAATTGAGGAACATCTTGACCGGGAAGACCACGCTCGCGTCGGCATTGCCGGTCGAGGCGTAGCTCAGCTTGCCCGGCCGGGCGCGCACCGCCGCAATCAGGTCCTTGAAAGTCCGGATCGGCGACTTGCCCTGCACGACGCACACATACGGGTCGGATTCGAGCACGCCGAGGAAAGTGAAGCTGTCCCACTTGTACGTCGTGGCCGGATCGAGCGCAGGCGCAACTGCCTGCGAGCCGACGCGGGCGAGCAGCAGCGTGTAGCCGTCCGGCGCCGAATCCACCACGAACTGCGACCCGACGATGCCGCCGGCGCCGGTGCGGTTGACGACCACGATAGGCTGCCCGATCACCTTGGCCGCGGCCGCGCCCAGCGAACGGGCGGCCAGGTCCGCATTGCCGCCCGCGCTATAGGGCGAAACGATGGTGATCGGCTTGGCCGGGTACGGTTGCGCGAGTGCGCTCCCCGCGATGCCCAAGACAACGATCCCGCGCAGCACGCCGCGCAATGCTTCCCGCCTCATTTGCCTGCCTCCTTTGTACGGAACTCCCCCAGGGGAGGGAGCGCGAATTATTTACTTTCGTACATTAAAGCATGGCACCAGATCAGGAGGTCTGCAAGCCGAGATCCGAAAGGTCGAGCGAGCCGCCGAATGCGAACTCGGCAAGCGCAAGGCAGGCGCCGGCCGAATCCGGCGTGTGCGTGCCCAGCACCAACAGCGCCGGGTCGGGAGTACCGCCGGCGTCGCGGTCCCCCGCCCCGCGTTCAATCAGGCGCGCCTGGACGCCCTTCACGTAGCTCGCCGTGCCTGACAGCGGGCCGGTCAGCACGATGCGCTGCGGATCGAGGATCGCGCGCACCGCGTTCAGCGCATCGCCCAATTGCGCGCCGCTCGCTTGGAAGGCCTGCCGCACGCGAGGCTCGCCCTGGCGTTCGCGCTCGATGGCCGCGAGGAGCTTGCGCGCGGCGGCGGAATCGTGCTCGCGCGCCACCCGCCTGGGCGGCACCAGCCCGAGGCGGCGAAGCACGCCGTAGCCGGAAGCCACCGTGTCGAGACAGCCTCGCCGGCCGCAAGTGCACAGGTCGGTTGCGCCGGGCACGTTCATGTGGCCGATCTGGCCGGCGGCGTTATGGCGGCCGCGGACGATGCGCCCTTCCTCCATCACGCTCGCGCCTATGCCCATCGACGCGTTGACCAGGAAGGTGTCGCTGCCTCCGAGCCCCGGGCCGGGCGGCCTGCCCGCATTGATTCCCGCATGGATGCCAAACGATTCCTCGGCAAGGTTCAGCGCGTGGTGCATCGATTCCACGACGACCGGCAGGCCGAGCGCGTCGGACACGAGCGCGGCCACCGGCAGGTCGCGCCAGCCGAGGTTCGGCGACTCGATGATCAGGCCCTTCTGGCGGTCGACGACGCCGGCCGACGCGATCCCGGCGCCCAGCACCCGCCTGCGCGGAATCCTCGTGAGCGAAAGCAGGCCGCGGATCTCGCCCACGAGCAGCCTGAGCGCCGCGCGCGCCGACGACTGGTCGAGCAACTGGATCGACCGGCGCGACACGCAGTCCCCGCGCAGGTCGGCAATCCGGATCCACTGCTCGAAGGCGCCGACGCCGATGCCGATCACGTAGGCGCCCTCGGTCACGAGTTCCAGATCGACCTGCGGCCTTCCGCGCGCGGCCTGCGCGCCTTCATGCGCGAGCTCGCGCACCAGCCCGGCTTCGACCAGCTCCCGCGTAATCCGCGACACCGCCGCGGGCGTCAGTCCGGTGGCGTCGACGAGCGCAGTGCGCGAAACGGTGCTTGCGCGAAACAGGTGCTCGAGCACCAGCCCGCGGTTGTGGCGGCGAAGGTCGCCGGGGACTGCGCGCGGCTTGCTAGAATCGTTTCGGCTTATTTTTTTCATGAGGCAAATAATGCGCGTGGCCCTGATCGGCGGCACCGGACTCATAGGCACGGCCAGCGCAGCAGCCCTGCTCGCCGCCGCCCATGCGGTGACGCTGGTCTCGCGCCGCCCGCCGGGAACCTCGACCCCGGCACGGTGGGTCCAAGGCGACATCGCCGACGCCGCCGGGATCCGCGCGGCGCTCGTCGCCGCGAATCCCGAGGCGGTGCTCCACCTCGCAGCTTACCTACAGTTCGCCTGCGAGCAAAACCCGGCCGAGGCGGTGCGCGTAAACGTCGACGGCACGCTCAACGTGCTCGAGGCCTGTCGCGAGCTGGGCATCCCGCGCCTGGTCTTCGGCGGAAGCATCGCCAGCTACGGCGAGCGGCACGACCTGATGCGCGAGGACGACCCGCCGGCAGGCGCCACCGGCCTTTACGGCATGACCAAGCGCCTCGGCGAGATGCTGGGAGCGCGCTATGCAGCCTTGCACGGGCTCACGTTCGTCTCTCTGCGTTATGGCGGCGTGTTCGGGCCGGTGGAGGTCAGGAGCGCCGGCATGGCGCTGGTGCGCCAGCGCATCAAGGAAACCGCGCGCGGCAGGGACGTCGAGATCGAAGGCGCCAGCGGCGGCGAACGCTTCCACCTGACGCACGTGACCGATGCCGCAGGCGCCACGGTTGCGGCGCTGACGCACCCCCGCCCGGCGCACCAGGTCTACAACGTCGCCGGGCCGGACGCGAACTACATGAGCCTCGAGGAAATGCACGCCACCGTGCGGCGGCTGGCGCCCGGTGCCGGCCGCGCACTGTTCAAGGGCCGCGGCAAGAGTGCCGGGCCGGTCGACACCAGCCGCCTGCGGGCCGACCTGGCGTTCGTGCCTGCGGTGTCGGTGGAGCAGGGGCTGGCCGGTGACCTGCGCGTCCTCGCCCCGGGCAATTGACAACGGATCCGGGTTTGCCTTATATTTAATTACCGTAGTAAATTAAATAGCAGCACCAAGGAGACGCCATGCCGGAAGCCCAGCCCCCGATGCCCCCCGCGCCATTGACGAGCAACCCCGGCCTGTGGCGCGGCCGCGACCTTCAGGACAACGAAGACTGGATCTTCCGGTTCCCGGCCGAGTCGCTTGCCGAGATCCGCGCGGCGCTCGCCGCGGTGAAGGCAAAGGGCCTCAAGGCGCCCGGCTTCGGCAAGGCCGACTTCCCGCTGCCGAAATTCTCCGCGGTGCTCGCAGGCATGCTCGAGGAACTCGAGCACGGCCGGGGCTTTTTCCTGATGCGAGGCTTCCCGGCCGCCGAGTTCGGCGAGGAAGACTGCGAGACGATCTTCTGGGGCTTGGGCATGCACCTGGGCCTGCCGCTGTCGCAGAACGCCGAAGGCCACCTGCTGGGCCACGTGAGGAACCTCGGCCTGGACATCAACAAGACCAACGTGCGCGCCTACCAGACCACAGCCGAGCTGATCTTCCACAACGACCAGAGCGACGTGATCATGCTGATGTGCCTGAAGACGGCGAAGTCCGGCGGGATGTCGCGGCTGGTGAGCGTCACCGCCATCCAGAACGAGATCCAGCGCCGCCGCCCGGACCTGCTGGAAGAGTTGTACAAGCCCTATTACATCGACCGCCGCGGCGAGCGCGGGCGCGAGGACGAAGGCGACGAACCCTATTACGCGATCCCGGTGCTGTCGTTCCACAAGGGGCTGGTGACCGCGCGCTACATCCGCGGGTACATCGAATCCGCGCAGCGATTTCCCGAAGTGCCGCGCCTGACGCCCAGGCAGGTCGAGGCGCTCGACCTCTTCGATGCGATCGCCAACGAGCCGGGCATGGCGCTTTCGTTCCAGATGGAGCCGGGCGACTTCCAGCTCGCCAACAACTTCTGCGTGCTGCACTCGCGCACCAATTTCGAGGACTGGCCCGACCCGAAGGACCGCAGGCACCTGCTGCGCCTGTGGATCGCGGCGCCGAACAGCCGCGAATTGCCGCCCTGCTTTGCCACGCGATTCGGCACCTGCGAAGGCGGCAGGAAGCGCGGCGGCATCCCGCCCCGCCACGAGGCCGGCGAGCCGGTGAAGGACAAGGTGCAGGACTTCAGGCTGGAGAAGGTCTGAGCGGCTGATTCCCACGACAGATCCGCCCCAGCCGGATCAGCCCGTCCGAGCCGGCTTGCAAGACAGCCGGCGGGCAAAATGCTTTCACCATGTGGCAAAACATGGCGTCGCACGGCGCGCTTGCGAAATCTTGCTTCTCTTCTGCCGGCTGAATTCGTATTGTGAACTCGGCTTTTGCAATGCTGCAGAATAATGCGGCGGTGATCGAGGAGACTTCACGATGATTCCTGTGGAACAGAATGAAATTCTGACGCGCGTCGGACCGGGAACGCCCGCGGGCGAAATGTTCAGGCGCTACTGGTTGCCGGTGGGCATTTCAGGGGAATTGCGTACGGCGACCCAGAAGGTCAGGATGCTCGGCGAGGACCTCGTCCTGTTCCGCGATGAACTGGGCCGACCCGGCCTGCTGGCCCAGGATTGCTCACACAGGTCCACTTCACTCGAGTACGGCCGGATCGAGGGCGGTGGAATAAGGTGCCCTTATCACGGCTGGCTGTACGACGTCGAAGGCCGCTGCCTCGACATGCCCGGCGAACCCAAGGACTCCAAGTTCAAGGACCGCGTCAAGCACACAGCCTATCCCTGCCGCGAAATTGGCGGGCTGGTGTTTGCATACATGGGGCCCGGCGAGCCGCCGCTGACGCCGACATTTGAAATCCTGGTCTCCGATTCCTTCGTGAGGCGCGCATCCATTGATTGGCCGGTGCATCCCTGCAACTGGCTGCAGCTCGTGGAAAACGACCAGGACCCGGTGCACGCCTCAGTGCTCCACAACGACCCGTCGTTTTCGCAGAACAGCCTCTTCCCGACCATGGCAACGCGAATCGATTTCGACGAAACCGAGGCGGGAGTGATGTACACAGCCTATCGCCCCGGCCCCGAACCGGGCACGACTTACGTGCGGCGGGTCAATTCGCTGATGCCCGGCATCCTCGCGTTCGGACCGGGCAGGTCCCCGGATCACCGGGATGATCCCGAGTTCGGGGGCTCCATGCGCTGGCGGGTCCCGGTGGACGACACGACGACCAAGATGTTCAGTGTGTACGCGACGCCGAAGAAATACCACGTCGACCGCTCGGCAAAGGCGAGCGACATGGGCGGGATCTTCGTGAAGCGCGACATCATCAACGATTCGCTGGCCGGGAAATACTGGGTCGCCGAGCGCGATGCGAACGGAAAGTTCATCCTCAACGAAACCTGGAAACAGGACTACGTTGCCATCGTGAGCCAGGGTGCAATTGCCGACCGCAGCCGCGAGAAACTCGGCACCTCCGATCGCGGCATCGTCCAGCTTCGGAAGATGTACATGGAGGCGATCAAGGCGGTGCAGGAAGGGCGCGATCCGAAGGGCGTCATGCGCGATCCCGCGAAAGCCACGGTGGTAAGGCTGCCGCGCACCAACCAGATCGGGCGCACCGAAGACGAGCTGACCATCAGCTATGCGGAATTCTGAACACCCCGAAGACGTCGATACGGAACCGGGTGGACGGTCGATTGAAAAGGTCAGGGGCGGAGTGCAGTCGCTCGGACGGGCATTCGGCCTGTTGTCTGCGATCGCCGACAGCCAGGACGGCATAGGACTGACGCCATTGAGCCGCAAGGTCGGGCTCAACAGCAGCACCGTGTTTCACCTGCTCAAGACGATGACGGCCTACGGCTTCGTGCGCCAGGCCGAAGAGGGAAAGCGCTATTTCATCGGAAGCGGACTCTTTTGCCTTGCGGCGTCGGCCCGCAGCGAAGTGCAGCTCATCGGCGTCGCCGACCCTTTCCTGCGCGACCTTGCGGAGCGAACGGGCGACACCTCGGTGTTCGGGATGCACTCGGGAAACGAGATGATCGTGGTCGCCAAATCGGAAGGCAACGGCGCATTCCAGATTTCCGACCGCGTCGGGGGCGCCCGCCCCAGCCACTGTACTGCGATGGGCAAGGTACTTCTGGCCGCGATGCGAGCTGCAACGCTCCAGCAATACCTGCGGGACTACGAGCTCAAGGCCTACACGCCGAACACCATTACGGACAGGGGGCGTCTCCTGGCCGAACTCGAAGACGTGCGGCGCAGCGGGCTCGCATTCGATGATGCCGAATTCCATCCCGAACTTCGTTGCGTGGCCTCTCCGGTACGCGACTTCACCGGCCAGGTCATCGGCGCGCTCGCCGTTTCAGGACCGGCGTGGCGTCTTTCGCTGCAGGGATTGCAGGAAAAGTCACTTGTGCTGCAAGAGTTCGCGGAGCGGCTGTCGTCGGCGCTCGGCCATTCGATGACTGAAAACGCGGACCGGATCGCCCCGGTATCCGCCCCCAAGAACCCGCGCCGCAGTCGTAGTGCGCATCCAGTGAGTGACCACGCAAAATGAAACTACGATGCTTCAGCATCACGGCCCGAGGCATGACTTTGTGCTTGCAGGCCACTCTTCTCGCCGCGGCGGCAGTTTGCGCAGCCTCGCCGGCGGCCGGGCAGCAATTTCCAGGCGGCCCGATAGCGATCGTGGTGCCGTTCGAGCCGGGCGGCCCGACCGACCTGATCCCCAGGACCATTGCTCCCAAGATGTCGGAGGCTTTGGGGGTGCCGGTAACCGTCGAGAACAAGCCGGGGGCCGCGGGCAATGTCGGTGCAGGCGAAGTGTCCCGGTCCAAGCCGGATGGGCGCAGGATCCTGCTGTTCCAAGGTGGGCTCTTTACGGTGAACCCCTGGATCTTCAAGGAGCTCCCGTTCAATCCGCAGCGCGACTTCACCCCGATCACCGATCTTGCGTCGACCCCGAACGTGATGGTCGTCAGCTCGGAAGTCAAGGCAAATACGATCGCGGAGCTCATCGAGCAGATCAAGGCCAACCCGGGCACTTTCAACTACGGTACGCCCGGGCGGGGAACCAGCCCGCACCTGTGCGTGGAATCCTTCAAGCTGATGGCAGGCGGCCTGAGCATCGTCCATGTCCCCTTCAAGAGCGGACCGGCGGCAGTGACCAACCTGCTGTCGAACCAGGTCCAGGTCAGCTGCATGAACATCAGCGCCGTCCTCCCCTCCATCAAGGCAAACCGCGTGCGTGCGTTGGCAATCACAAGCGCAGCCCGGAGCGGGATTCTGCCTAATGTGCCGACTATGGAAGAACTGGGGTTCCGCGGATTCGAGGTGACCGGCTGGTTCGGGCTGGCCGTTCCGGCCCAGACGCCGAAGGAAACGGTGAACCGCCTGTACACCGTCGTCCGGGAGGCCTTGGGCGATTCCCGGGTGACCGAGAGGCTGAATGCAGCCGGCCTGACGATCCTGGGCGACACATCCGAAAACGTAGCGCGAAACATTTCCGCCGAATCCGCCAAGTGGCGCAAGATCATAGAGACTGCGAACATCCGCATGGACGACTGACCCCCAATCCCTGTCTCACGGAGTACCAGAATGACATACGACCTGAACGCATTCACCGCGGATTGCCATTCAATCTTCAGCAAGGAGCCCGGCCCGGGCGGCCGCGAGAAAGTACGCAAGCTCTTCGAGCAGTTGCTCAACAATCAGGATTTTGTCCGCAAGTACTGCCGGGAATCGAAGCCGGGCCTTCACCTTCTGTTCGAGGACCCCGAACTCAAATTCCAGGTGCTCGCCCATATCAACGAGAAACCCCGGGTTTCCCCGCCGCATGATCATGGCGCCTCGTGGGCGATTTACGGGCAGGCGACCGAATACACCGACATCACCGAATGGGAGCGGGTCGACGACGGCTCCGACCCCGAGCACGCGGAACTGAAGCCGCTGAAAACCTACCGGCTCACGCCGGGTCATGCGGGAATCTACCAGGACGGAATGATCCATTCGATCGACTACCCGGAAAAGTCATGCTTCGTGCGTGTGACGGGAACCAACCTGGACCGCATTGCGCGGGTCATGTACGACCTGAAGACCGGCAAAGTCACTCAGATGACCCCACAGCGTGCCACCTGACGCCGCGGTGACGCCCAGGCGTACGGACGCGCGGCGCCTGCGCCAGATGCTCTCGGATGGCGGGGAGATTGCCATCCTCGACGTGCGCGAAGAGCTGGTCTTTTCCGAGAGCCACCTGCTTCACGCGCGCTCTGTGCCGCTGAGCCGCCTCGAGTTGAGAGTCGCCTCGCTGGTGCCCAGGCTCTCTACCCGAATCGTTCTCTGCGATGAAAACGACGGTCTGGCCGAAAAGGCGGCGCGGATCCTCGCTAGCGGCGGGTATTCGAACCTGTCGATTCTCGAAGGGGGAGTCGCCGGATGGCTTTCGGCCGGGTTCGAACTCTTTTCCGGGGTCAACGTCCCGAGCAAGGCGTTCGGCGAATTCGTCGAGCACGAATGCGGCACGCCCGGCATCGATCCCGCCGAATTGGACCGCCTGATCCGCGAAAAAGCCGACATTGTCGTGGTAGACAGCAGGCCACTCGACGAGTACAAGCGCGTTTCGATCCCCACGGCTACGAGCCTGCCGGGAGCGGAACTGGTCTATCGCATCCGCGAACTTGTCCCCTCGCCGCAAACCACCGTCGTGGTCAATTGCGCCGGGCGCACGCGCAGCATTATCGGCGCGCAGTCCCTGATCAACGCCGGGCTCCCGAACAAGGTCGTCGCCCTTCGGAACGGTACGATGGGTTGGTCGCTCGCGGGGTTCGAATGCGAATCTGGCAGGAACAAGCGCGCACCTGCCCCATCAGCCAACGGGCTGAAATGGGCAAGAGAGGCGTCGGCCCGGGTAGCGGACCGTTTCGGAGTGAAGCGGATCGATCCGGCGACGCTCGAGCGCATGCAATCCGAAACGTCGGAGCGAACGCTGTACCTGATCGACGTAAGGGACCCTGAGGAATACGAGCGCGGGCATTTTCCAGGCTCGGCTTCGGCGCCAGGCGGTCAGCTTGTTCAGGCGACGGATCAGTACATCGGGACGCTCGGTTCGAGGATCGTGCTGGTGGACGACGCCGAGGTTCGGGCGCTGATGACGGCGTCATGGCTGGCCCAGATGGGATGGAAGGAAGTGTTCGTGCTGGCCGCCTCGGGAGCTGAAACCGGCCGTCCGCCGGTGCAGGTGCTTGGCGAAGACCCGCCAGCGAATTCGCGGATCGAGCCCGGCGGACTTGCAGGACTGCTGGAATCCGGACAGGCGACGATCGTCGACCTCTCGCTGAGTCGCGCGTACCGTGCCGGCCATATTCCAGGGGCATGGTTCGCAATCCGATCGAGGATTGCTGCCGCGCTGGACAAGATCGCCATCAAGGGCTCGGTGCTCGTGCTGACTTCCGAAGACGGGATCGTCGCCGGGCTCGCCGTGCCGGAGACGCGCAGCCTGAGCAGCTTGCCCGTGGTAGTCCTCTCCGGTGGAAATGCCGCATGGAAAGCGGCCGGCTACGCACTGGAGGCGGGGGAAGGCCGGTTCGCGGACGAGCCGATCGATGTCTGGCTCAAGCCCTACGAAAGGCAAACGGCGACCACGTCGGCGATGGCCGAATACCTTGCCTGGGAAGTCGATCTCGTCGGCCGCATCGAGCGCGACGGCAGCTGCAATTTCCGCACTCAATAGTTTTCTTCCGGGGAGCAAAGGGCAATGAGCCGCATCAAAGCAAACGGGATCGAAATCAACTACAGCCTCGAAGGTCCGGAAGGCGCGCCGGTCCTGATGCTGAGCAATTCGTTACTCACCGACTACGGCATGTGGGATACGCAGGTGCCGGCGTTCACCAGGAAGTACCGCCTGCTGCGCTACGATTCCCGCGGCCACGGCGGCACGCAGGCCACGCCGGGCGCCTATTCGATGGACCTGCTCGTCGCCGACGTCATCGGGTTGATCGACGCCCTCGGCATCCGCAAGCTGCATTTCCTCGGGCTCTCCAAGGGTGGAATGGTCGCCCAATTGCTGGCCGCGAAGCACGGCGATCGCCTGTCTTCTGTGGTCCTGTGCGACACCGCGTGCCAGATGCCGCCCGCATCGATCTGGAATGACCGCATTGCGCTCGCCCAGTCAAAAGGCACGAGCGCGTTCATGCAGCCGATGACCGATCGATGGCTGACCCAGGGCTTTCGCGAGCGGCATCCGGACGTCGTGGCCAGGCTCGGCACCATGATTGCGCGCACCTCGGTCGATGGGCTGGTGGGCTGCGCCGCCGCGATCCGTGACATGGACCAGCTGGCGGTCCTGCCGGAGATCAAGGTTCCGACCCTGATCGTGGTGGGCGAGCAGGATGTCGGCACCCCGGTGGCGGCGGCCGAAGTCCTGCACCGCGGGATCCGGGATTCGAAGCTGGTCGTCATCAAAGACGCAGCCCACATGCCGAACATCGAGCAACGCGAAACATTCGACTCGGCCGTGCTCGGGTTCCTCGATTCCCACTAGAATTGCGCGGTCGACACGCGGGCCCGGGTCCCGCCATCCGCTGAACGGGATTCGAATGCCGAAAGTCACCTACGTCCTCGCCGACGGCTCGCGCCGCGACCTCGAAGTCACCTCCGGCACCAGCGTCATGGAAGCCGCGATCCGCAACAACGTCAAGGGCATCGATGCCGAGTGCGGCGGGTGCCTGTCGTGCGCGACCTGCCACGTGTACGTCGACGAGGCATGGCTTGCGAAGCTGCCCGCGCCCGATCCGGACGAAGACGACATGCTCGGCTTCGTCGCGGCGGAGCGAAAGCCGAACAGCCGCCTGTCCTGCCAGATCAAGCTTGACGATGCGTTGAACGGCATCGTCGTGCGCATCCCGCCGAACCAGTCCTGAGGATGCACGTCGCCGTCGTCGGCACGGGCATCGTCGGCGCCTGCACCGCCGCGTGGCTGCAGCGCGACGGCCACGCGGTCACCTTCATCGATCCCCGCGAAGCTGGCGAGGCCTGCTCGTTCGGCAATGCCGGCTCGATGTCGCCTTCGGCCTGCCTGCCGGTCGGCATGCCGGGGATGTGGAAGAAGGCGCCGGCGTGGCTGCTCGACCCGCTCGGCCCGCTGACGATCCGCTGGTGGTACCTGCCGGCCGTCGCGCCGTGGCTTGCGCGCTTCGTGGGCTATTCGTCGCCGGCCGAAGTGGTCCGGATCGCGACCGCGATGCGCGGGCTGCTCGCGCCGATCTTCGCGGCCTATGCGCCGCTGCTCGAGCACGCCGGCGCGAACGACCTGGTGCGCCACTCGGGCTGCCTGTACGTGTACTCGTCGCGCGAGACCGCCCGCCAGTGGCAGTGGGGCATGGACCTGCGGCGCAGCCTCGGCGTCGAGCTGCGCGACATCGAAGAGGACGAACTGGTCGCGTTCGAGCCCGACCTCAAGGGGAAATTCCGCTTCGGCCTGCTCGCCCCGGAAAACGGCTCGACGCTCGACCCCTCGAAGCTGGTCAAGGCGATCCACGCGCAGTGCGTTCGCGACGGCGCGGGAACCATCAACGCCAGCGTCACCGGGTTCGCCCGCTCGGGCAGGCGCGTGACGGGGGTCAAGCTGGACAACGGCATCCACATGCAATGCGACGGCGTGGTGGTCGCCGGCGGCGCGTGGTCGGCCAACCTGGCCGCGGACCTCGGCACCCCGATCCCGCTCGAGACGCAGCGCGGCTACCACGTGACGGTGGCGAGTTCGAACCTGAAGCTCAACCACACAGTCATGGCGCTCGAGCACAACCTGATGATCAACCCGATGGCAATGGGCCTTCGGTTGGCGGGCTCGGTGGAATTCGCCGGGCTGAAAGCCGCGCCGAATTACGCGCGGGCCGGCGTGCTGCTTGCCAAGGGCCGGGAGCTCTTCCCGCACCTCGACGCGAGCCGCACCAGCGAATGGATGGGACACCGGCCCTGCCTGCCCGACAGCCTGCCGGTGATCGGCCCGGCACCGGGCATGGAGAATGCATGGCTTGCGTTCGGGCACGGCCACGTGGGAATGTGCGGCGGCGCGACCACCGGGCGCGAGATCGCGCACCTGGTCGCCGGGCGCATGCCGCAGATCGACCTGGAGCCGTTCCGCGCGGATCGGTTCTGAGCCGCCCGCAATGCGCCGGTGAATGTCAGCAAGTTGCCCGGAGAGCCAAGCCAGGCAAGGGGGTTTTTACAATCATGTCAGGAGTCATCATGCCAGCCATCTTGCGGTACGTAGTCGCGGCGCTTGCCCTCGCAGTGGCAGCCGGCGCACAGGCGCAGCCCTTTCCGAACAGGGTGGTGCGCATCGTGGTGCCCTTTCCGCCCGGCGGAAGCACCGACCTCCTGGCGCGCAAACTTGCCGAGAAACTGCAGGGGTCGATGGGCCAGCCGGTCATCGTCGAGAACAAGCCCGGCGCGGGCGGCGCGGTCGGCTCGGAGCTCGTCGCCAAGGCGCCGCCCGACGGCTACACGGTGATGATGGGCGTGACCGGCTCGCACGGCATCAGCGTGAGCCTGAACCCGAAGCTGCCGTATCACCCGCTCAAGGACTTCGCGCCGATCTCGATGGTCGTGTCGGCGCCGCTGGTGATCGTGGTCGGGCCGTCCTTCCCGGCCAATACGCTGGCGGAGTACGTCGCGTACGCCAAGTCGAAGCCCGACCAGGTCACGCATTCCTCGCCCGGCAACGGCACGTCGATGCACCTGACCGGCGAGATGTTCAACCTCGCCGCCGGATTGAGGCTGGTGCACGTGCCGTACAAGGGCAGTGCAGGTGCGGTCAACGACCTGATCGGTGGGCAGGTGCAGTCGATGTTCGGCGATTTCCTCGTCGTGCTGCCGCAGGTCAAGGCCGGCAGGATCAGGGCGCTGGCGGTCACTTCGGCCCGCCGCCACCCGTTGCTGCCGGATGTGCCCACCGTAGCTGAATCCGGTTATCCGGGCTTCGAGGCGCTTTCCTGGCAGGGCCTGTTCGCGCCAGCGGGCACGCCGGCCGACGTCGTCGCAAGACTGAACGCCGAAACGGTCAAGGCCCTGTCGAGCGAGGACTTCCGGGAGGCGTTCGCGAAGCAGGGATTCCTGGTCGCGGGAAGCACGCCGCAGGAATTCCGCGCGTTCATCGAGGCCGAGATCCCCAAGTGGGCGAGGATCATCAAGGCAGGGCACGTGACGCTGCAGTAAAAAGGGGCCAGGCTCAAACCTGACGGGGTAAAAAGGGGCCAGGCTCAAACCTGACGGCGGGACGCCGTCAGGTTTGAGCCTGGCCCCTTTTTACTTCCTATTTCTGGTCGAAGAACTCGGCGTTGAAGTCGGCGGCCACCGGCTTGGCGGCCTGGATGCGCGCGGCATCCTCTTGCTCGAAGACCTCGGCCAGCTTGAAGCTGAGCTTGGCCATGCTGCCGGCCTTGCCGGGGTCGGGCACCTTGGAGATCAGCTGCACGTAGATCTCGGCCGCGAGGTCGCGTACCGGACGGCCGACCGAATGGGTCTCGGTGCCGCCGCCGGCCGGGGCTGCTTTGGGTGGGGCTGCTGCGTGTCCGCTCATAGGTCACCGTCAAAGGGTGGAAGTAAGGATCATGCGCCTTTCTCAGGCGGCTTTGGGCGCCGCTTTGGAACCTGCGGCATCCGGGATCCCGTAGCCGGCCATCAGGTCGTCCACGACCTTGTGGTAGTGGTCCCACGGCGCTTCGCGGAAATTGTGGTTGCGGATGATGAACGAAGCGCCGGCATAGAACTTCTCGTACTGCGCATGGCGGCCGGCGAACTCCGAGCCGACCAGGTCCCAGGCGAGCTTGAAGAGCTTCATCCTGTCCACCGCGCCAAGTTGCGGTGTCTGCCAGTAGGTCTCGAAATCGGCGCGCATCGACGGCTCGTTCATCACCGAGATGTCGGCCGGCATCTGGAATACCCCGCCGCCGCACAGCTCGCGCAGCACATCGATGATCGCCGAGTGCCCTTCGGTGCACCAGTTGAGCGCGGCATACATGTAGCGGCGGTTGAAAGTCTTGTAGCCGGCGGGCCAGTCCTCGGCGTCCTGGATCTGGCCGGCGATCATGCCGCCGAGCGTCGCTTCGAGCGCGCACAGGCGGCCGAGCGTTTCCCTCACCGCCGGGATCTGGTCGGCGCCGGAGGCCTGCGCAACCTTCGAGGCCACGCCGACCACCAACTGCATCTTGGCGTGGAATCGCACGTTGGATTGGTGGTTGCCATAGCAGTGCGCCGGCGTCTTGATGTAGATCTCGCGCGCAAGCACCGCGTCGTTGTGGACGAACACCTTTTCCCACGGGATCTTGACCTCGTGGCACATGACCATGCTGTCGGTCTCGTCGAAGCGGTGCGCGAGCGGGTTCTCGAACTCCACCGGCGCGTGCTGCTCGAAAGGTTTCCTCGACCAGAGCGTCAGGCCCTTGGCGTTTACCGGCACCGCGCAGGTGATCGACTCGGCGAGCTGGTTCGGCGCGAGCGGGATCAGGTTGCCTACCCAGATGTCGTTGGAGAACACCGCGCCGGTCGCGAGCATCTTCATGCCAGAGATCACCAGGCCGTCGTCTTCCTCGCGCACCACGCGCAGCGTCGGGATCGGCAGGTTCTGCTTCACGTAGAACTCGGGGTTGCGTGCGGCCTGCGGCGGGATCACCGCATAGCAGGCGTAGGTGTCGTTCGCGCGCATGTATTCGTAGTAGCGCGTGAGATTCTCGGCGTACTTGCCGAACACCGAAGGGTTGGTCGACATGCCGGTGACGAAGCTCGACACATGGTCGGGCGAACGGCCGAGGTGGCCGTAAGTCATGTTCGCGATCGCGCGATGCAGCGCGGTGCGCTTTTCGAGGTCGGCCCTCGAGCGCGCCGGCAGGTAATAGGCGCTGTAGCGCTTGCCGGCTTCCTCGTAGCTCATCGAGTCACGGTTTTCCGGCGCGCATTTCATGTCGTAGATCGCGGCGATCGTCCGGGCCGCGTTGCGGAACGCCGGGTGCGTCGTGACGTCGGTGACCTTTTCGGACCCGATGTAAACGACGCGCCCGTCGCGCAATTGTTCGAGGTGTTCCTTGCCGGTCTTCAGCATGGCAGGCTCCTTGGGTTACTTTCGTCCGGAAGTTTCGTAGTAGTGGATTTCATAGAGCAGGCACCCATCCCTCGACGTGAACGGGCCGTGGTGCACGCCGGGCGGGCGGCAGGCGTAGGTAAATGCATGCGAGGCCTGGCCGCCGCGCCCCTGGTCGTCGTTGCCGACGATCAGGTCGCCCTGCACCAGGAACACTTCTTCCCAGTGGTCGTGCACGAAGGGCACCGTCGAGAATGCGCCCGGGTCGAGCTTGAGCAACCGGGTGCGACTGCCGCGCTTGGCGGTCTCGTCCAGGTCCGAGGCGAGGATCTTCTGGGTGAAGCCGGGCGGGTAGCCGGGCGGCACTTCCCAGCCATTCTGCATGTCGACGCCGACGAATTCGAGGTGCTGCTTGGGCGGTAGGGCCATGTGCGTTCTCCGTGGAAGGTTCAGGCGGCGCGGCTGTCCGCGCCGGCGGGGTGGTTCGATGCAAGGTAGTCGATCAGGGCGGTGGCGCGGTCGCCGCAGCCCACCAGTTCGGCCGCCAGCGCGCGCAGCTTGTCGAAACGCCTGCGGTCCAGGCACGCGAACAGCACGTCGTTGACCTGCTGCTGCACCGGCGCCAGCGTGCGCGCAAGCGCCTCGCCCGCCTTGCTGACCGAGAGCAGCACACGCCGCCCGTCGGCAGGGTCGTCGGCTTTCGCGAGCAGGCCCTTGGCCACCAGCTTGTTGACCTCGAGCGTAATGAAGGCGCCGGAGCGATGAAGGCGCGCGGCCACCTGGCCGACGCTGATGCCGGCCGGCGGCGCGGCGCCGCCCTGCTCCCGGCCCGTGTCCGGCTGGAAGCGCTTGACCGCCATGAAGATCTCGTACTGCACGCCGGTGAGCCCGGCGATCGCGCCGAACCCGTCGCGGCAGGCCTCGATGTGGTGCGCGAACGCCATCAGGTCGTGCACCAGCGCGCGGAACTCGGCGTCCGAGCCTTCGACGAGCAGCTCGGGCTTGGACACCGTGGCGGGCGCGCGCTTCGGTTTCGCTGCGGCGGCGGTCTTCTTCCTGCTTGACATGGATTTCTCCCGGCGGGTAACTTAGACTCGCAAATTACCTTTGTCAACAAGCTTTCTTCTAAAGCGAATAGACATGTCCACGCTCGCCAGGATGCTCATACTCTTCGCCGCGACCTGCGTTGCGGCCCCCTCCTTCGCGCAGGCCCCGTGGCCCGCGAAGCCGGTACGCATCGTCGTGCCCTACCCGCCCGGCGGCATCACCGACACGGTGACGCGCCTTACCGCACCCAAGATCCAGGAGGCCATCGGCCAGCCGGTGGTGATCGAAAACAAGGTCGGCAACGGCGGGGCGATTGCCACCGAATACGTCGCGAAGAGCGCGCCGGACGGCTACACGCTGCTGATGGGGTCGGCCGCGCCGCAGACGCTGAACCAGTTCATCCAGAAGCTCGGCTACGACGGCCTCAAGGACTTCGCGCCGGTCACGCTGATCAATACCAACCCTCTCGTCCTGATGGTGCACCCGTCGCTGCCGGCGCAGAACGTGAAGGAACTCATTGCGCTCGCCAAGGCGCAGCCCGGCAAGCTCAACTTCGCCGGCGCCGGCGGGCTCACCCAGTTCAGCGGCGAGATCTTCAAGCACATGGCCGGCGTCGACATCGTCTACGTCCCATACAAGGGCGGCGCACCGGCCACCGCGGCCGCAGTTGCCGGCGATGCGCAGGTCACCTTCGCCAACTACTCGGACGCCCTGCCGCAGATCCGCGCAGGCAAGCTGCGCGCCCTCGGGATCACCGGAGCCAAGCGCTTCCCGCAATCGCCCGACGTTCCGACGATTGCCGAAGCCGGCGTGCCCGGCTATGCGGTCGACTCGTGGAACGGCCTGTTCGCACCGGCCGGCACGCCGGCCGAAATCGTCAACCGGGTCGCCGTCGCGGTGCAGCAAGGGTTCCGCGACCCTGCCCTGCGCAAAAGGATGGACGACATCGGCGCGACGCCGGTGGGCGACACCCCGGAGCAGTTTCGCGCGTTCGTGGCCTCCGAACAGCAGAAGTGGGGTAACTTCGTGAGGCAGACGGGCATCAAGGTCGAACAATGACTTTCGACCGGCCCCGGGTTTCAGACGGCCTTCGTGTCGTGTCATAGTTTCCCAACCACTTTCCGAGGACCGCGGCATGGATGCCAGCAGCCAGGTAGTCATCGACACGAGCTTCCGCTCGGCGCTCAGGCGCATGCAGCAGGCGGGCCGCGTCGACACGTACACGCACGAAGCCGACATCGAGTTCCAGATCGCCGGCATGATGAAAAAGCTCGACGGCGGGCCGTCGCTGCTCTTCCCTAAGGTCAAGGGGCACGGCATGCCGGTGCTCGGCAACATGCTCTCGTGCCGCGAGAACTGCGAGGCGGCTTTCGGCGTGGACTACAAGGGCATCCGCCAGTTCGTCGCCCGCGCGCTCGGCAACCCGGTGGCGCCGGTGCTCGTGACCAAGGCCGCGGTGCATGAGAACGTGCATCGTGAGTTCGACCTCGGCACGATGCTGCCCGTCCTGCGCCACACCGACGGCGACAGCGGCCGCTTCATCACCGCCGGGATCGTGATCGTCAAGGACCCGGAGACCGGCGTCTACAACGCCTCCTACCACCGCCTGCAACTGATCGGGCCGCAGCGCACCGCGATCAAGCTCGATTTCGGCCGCCACCTGCGTGTCGCCTACGAGCGCGCGCAGAAACTCGGCAAGCCGCTGCCGATCGCGGTGTGCATCGGCACCGACCTCGCGGTGCACTACACCGCTGCGACCATGGGCGCGCAGATGCCCGAATCCGCCGACGAGCTGGCGATCGCCGGCGGCCTGCGCGGCGAGCCGATCCCGGTCGTGAAGGCACTCACGCAGGAGCTGCACTACCCGGCGGAGACCGAAATCGTCCTCGAAGGCACGTTGCTCGCGAATCAGACGGTGCGCGAAGGCCCGTTCGGCGAGTTCGTCGGCTACCTTTCGCCCGAAGGCGACGCACCGATCTTCGAGGTGACCGCGCTCGCGCACCGCAACGACCCGGTCTATTTCGCGATCAACGGGGTCGGGCGCGAGACCATCATGCTGCGCAAGTACGTGATGGAAGCGAGCCTGCTCAAGGCGCTGCAGGCCGCCACCCCCATCGTGCAGGATGTGGAAGTGACCGCCGGCGGCCTGCACCGCTTTCATGCGGTAATCCAGGTGCGCAAGGCCAATACCCAGCAGGAAGGCCTGCAACGCAACGCGATCCTCGCGGCGTTCGGCACCCTCAAGGATCTGGACCTCGTGATCGCCGTGGACGAGGACATCGACATCAAGGATCCGCACGACGTCGAATACGCCCTGGCCATGCGGATGGAGGCAAGCAAGGACGTGTTCATCATCCCCGGCGCACGGACGCACGAGTATGTGAGGAAAAGCAACAACGGCATCCGCGCCAAGATGGGCATCGACGCCACCGTCCCGTTCGAGGAAAAGGACCGCTTCAAGCGCGCCCCCTTCCGCACCGTGGACACCGACCCGAAGGACTTCGACCGGCAGGCCGGCGGTATCGGCTGGCTCAAATAACGCGGCACAAGAGGAGACCCAATGCTCAAGATCTACGGACAACCGCGCTCGCGCGCCTTCAGGGTGCTGTGGCTGGCGATGGAAGCCGGCATCCCCTACGAGCACATCCCGGTGAGCATCACGGCCGACAAGCCCGAGTGCAAGGAGCCCTGGTACGTCGAGCTGAACCCGAACGCCCGCGTGCCGACCATCGACGACGACGGCTTCGTGATGTGGGAGTCGGCCGCGATCAACCTGTACCTGGCCGAGAAGTACAAGGCGTCGATCTTTCCCGCGACGCCGCAAGGCCGCGGGCGCATGCTGCAGTGGGCCTTCTACATCGCCAATGACGTCGAGCCGCCGATGATCGCGATGTTCCAGAACCGCGTGCTGTTCCCGCCCGAGAAGAGGAACGCGGCGCTGGCCGATGCCTCGGAAGCCACGCTGGTCGGCAAGCTGAAGATCCTCGAAGCGCACCTCTCGAAGAACAAGTTCTTCGGCGGCGACACGTGGGACATGGGCGACTTCATGGTGGCGAGCGTGACCTACACGCTGGCGTCGATCAAGTACGACCTGTCGAAGTACCCGAAATTCGGCGCCTGGCTTACCGCGAGCATCGAGCGCCCGGCGGCCAGGGAAGCGCGCAAGCTGCGCGAGTAGCGTGGCCGGCAAACCGCAGGCGCGGCGCACAACCCTCGCCGACACGATCGCGATGCTCCGAACGCGCGACTGGCAGGCCGCGCACGAAATCGCGCAGGAGAGCAGGGAGCCGCTGGCCGCCTGGGCGCACGGCATCGTGCACATCATCGAAGGCGACGAGTCGAATGCCAGGTACTGGTACGAGAAGGCGAAGCGGCCGTTTCCGGGGATGAACGCGGTCGATGCGGAGATCGCGGCGCTGGATCGCGGCCTGAAGAAGGACTGACTATGGGAAAGCTCGCGGCCTGCCTGCTCGGTGCCTTGCTCGCCATTGCAACCGTGGCAGGCGCGGCACCCGCCCTCGAGCAGATCGGCGAATTCGACGTGCCCGAAGCGAACCAGGGCGTGGGCGCCGACGCGAACCACTTCTACGCCGTCGACAACCAGGCGATCGGCAAGTACGACAAGAAGACCGGCAAGCTCGTCAAGAAGTGGCAGAGCGACAAGAAAGGCCCGATCCTGCACCTGGACAGTGCGATGCTCATGGAAGGCAAGCTTTACGCTGCCCACTCCAACTACCCGCAGTGGCCGATGACCAGCTCGCTGGAGATCTTCGACGCCGCCACGATGGAGCACGTCGGCACCCACAGCTTCGGCATCCAGTGGGGCTCGCTCACCTGGGTGGACTGGCACGACGGCCACTGGTGGATGACGTTTGCGAACTACGACCGCCTGCTCGGCCCCGGCAAGACGCCTTACGGCCACAAGGCGAATACGGTGATGGTGAAGCTCACGAAGGACTTCCGTGCGCTGCAATCGTGGACACTCCCCAAGGCGATCCTCGACCGGTTCGAGGACATGAGCAATTCCGGCGGCTCGTGGGGGCCCGACGGGTTCCTGTACCTTTCCGGCCACGACCCGGCCGAGATCTACAAGATGCGGTTGCCGAAGGCCGGCTCGGTCCTCGAGCTGGTGGAAACGCTCCCGATGAACATCCGCGGCCAGGGGATCGCCTGGGACCGCTCGGCGCCCGGCGTCATCTACGGCATCATCCGTGCGACCTCGAAGGAACGCGCCGAGGGCAAGAGCCACAAGGTCACCGTTTTCAGGCTGGTCGACAAATAGCCGCGAGAAAATGAATCCCCTGCGCCTCACCGCCGCCCGCCGCATCAACCTCGGCAAGCGCGCCGGGGTGGCCTCGGGGCTGCTGGGGATCCTGTGCATCCTCGCCGAACTCTGCTTTCTCCTGCCGGACCTGCTGGTCACGCGCGATGCACTGCCGATGTACAAGGCCAACATGGGCCTGTTCCGCGGGATCCTGCAGGCGGCGATCGTCGCCACGTTCGCGCTCGGCTTCTACTCGACGATGCGGCTGCGCTCCAAGCTGCATGGCCTTGCGGGGATCGCCCTCGGGTCGATCGCGCTGCTGATGGGAGGCGCCGAGGCGCAGGCGATCGACGTCGGGCCGCGGCCGTTCGCCGCCGGCCTGGACTACTTCGTGCTCGAGCTGCTGGTGCTCGGCCTGGTCTTCATCCCGATGGAGCAGCTCTTCGCGCTGCGCCGCCAGCGCATCTTCCGGCGCGGCTGGCAGACCGACCTGAAGCACTTCTTCGTCAGCCATGCTTTCGTGCAGTTGCTGTCCTTCGCCAGCATGATTCCCGCGCAGGCGGCGTTCGCGTGGGCGCTGCAGCTCGACTTCCAGAAGCACGTCGCCGCGCAGCCGTTGGTGCTGCAGTTCGTCGAGATCCTGCTGGCGGTGGACTTCATGACCTACTGGGTGCACCGCACCTTCCACAAGGTGCCGCTGCTCTGGCATTTCCACGCGATCCACCATTCGAGCCGCGAGATGGACTGGCTGGCGGGCTCGCGCATGCACATAGTCGACGTGCTCGTCACGCGCTCGGCGGCTTTCATCCCGGTGTTTGTACTCGGATTCGCGCCGGCCGCGCTGTATGCCTACCTCGTGTTCGTTTCGTTCCACGCGGTCTACATCCACGCCAACGTGCGCTGGCGCTGGCCGGGCCTGCGCTGGGTGATCGCTACGCCGGAGTTCCACCACTGGCACCACACCTCGGACGAAGAAGGCCTCGACAAAAATTTCGCCGGCTTCCTGCCGATGTGGGACGTGATCTTCGGCACCGCCCACCAGCCGGCGCATTGGCCGAAGAATTACGGCACGGTCAAGTTCCAGCCGCCGGAGTCGTGGATGGGGCAGCTCATGTACCCGTTCCGGCGGCACGGGGTGCAGACGCCGTATGGGTGAGGGGGTGAACGAATACGCCTCGCATCGACGTCTCGAACAGGGACTATGATGACCGACGAGCGCAAGCCGGCGGATTGCAGATCGGCCCGGTCCACAACGATCCAGTCGACCACCCCGAGCAGGTCTTTGTTCGCCGAATGATGCCGCGTCCACTCTCATCGCAGTTGATTGGCCTCCTCGGCTGGCTGTTGGCGGCGTTCGCCGCGGGCGCTGTGGGCGCGGTGGCGTCCGTTGATGCGGCGTCGTTCTATGCCCAGTTGAGCAAGCCGCCCTGGGCGCCGCCCGCCGGGGTGTTCGGCCCGGTGTGGTCGGCACTGTACTTGCTCATGGGGATTGCCTCATCGTTGCCACGGTGGTGGCCTTCTGGCGCACCAGTCGGTTGGCTGCCGTGCTGATGACGCCCTACCTCTTATGGGTAAGCTTCGCTTCGGTGCTTACATGGGCAGTATGGCGGAGCAACCCTGGCCTTCTGTAGTGGGTACGTCGGCCACCAAACCTGAATTTCGTTCCGGCAAACGCGAGCCGGCACACGAGTCGACGTGAACATTCCGAAGTCGTTGCGTACCCGCAAACCTCTCCACATCGGCATCGTCGGCTGCTCGGCCGAAGGGGCCGCCCTGTGCTACCGCACCATCTGCACCGAGGGTGCCGCGCTACTCGGGCCGCACGCGCACCCCGAAGTGTCGATGCACACGCCCTCGCTCTCAGAGTACGTCGTCTGCCTGGAGCGCAACGACATCGAAGGCGTCGGCCGGCTGATGCTCGGCTCGGCGCAAAAGCTTGCGCGCATCGGCGCCGATTTCCTCGTCTGCCCGGACAACACGATCCACCAGGCCTTCGACATCGTGCGGGCTGCGTCGCCCCTACCGTGGCTGCATATCGCGGAGGTCGTCGCGGCAGAGGCGGCGGCGCGCGGTTACAGGCGGGTGGGGTTGCTCGGCACGCAATGGCTCGTGGAAAGCAGCGTCTATCCGCAGAAGCTCGAAGGCCGCGGACTCCATTGGGTGCGGCCAGGTCCGGAAGACCGGCAACGCGTCGGGCGCATCATCATGGATGAACTCGTCTACGGTGTGATGAAACCCGAATCCACAACCGCCCTGCTGTCCGTGATCCGGCGCCTGGCGGAAAGCGGCTGCGATTCGGTCGCCCTCGCGTGCACCGAACTGCCGCTGGTGATCGACGAGCGGAACTCGGCTCTTCCCACGCTGGACTCGACCCGATTGCTGGCCCGGGCGGCGCTGCGCAAGGCCACAGGCGCGGACACGAAGGCACCAGCCTTGACGCACCGGTCGGTTTGATTTTCCTGTCGCCCGCCGCCACACTGCCGGCGTCGCAGGCGCGATCCCTCCATCACCCGCCAACATCACACAGAAGGACAACAGACGAATGGTTCGTACACCAAGGATCCAATGGCCGAACGGCGCTCATATCGCGGTGGTGTTGCAGGTTGCTTTCGAGCAGTACCAGACAGACAACCCGGATTACTACAACCAGGCTTCCCGGCTGACCTCCATACCGCTGTTGCCCAAGGAACTGGTGGCGCAGGGCCATCCGGACCTGTTGCTTCAATCCTGGGATGAGTATGCCGACGTGGGGCTCCGGCGCATCACCGACCTGCTCGACCGGCACGGCGTTACGGGCACCCTGGTCTGCAGCGGTCTCGCGGCGCAGCGGTACCCGGAATCGGTCAAGGCGTTTCACCGGGGCGGAGGCGGACGAGAGGTCTGCGCGCACTCGTGGTCGCAGGACCTCTCGCCACATACCCTGGACCGCGAGCAGATGAGGAAGAACGCCCGCCGCTGCGCCGATGCCATCGAACATGCGACCGGCGTAAGGCCGGTGGGTTGGGTCGGGCCCGGCGGACAGCACAATGCGGATACCACGCCGGCCCTGGCGGACGAGGGCTTCATCTGGCAAGGCGACTATGCCAACACCGACGGCGCGTTCCTGATCGATGCCGAAGGCCGGAAAATGGTGGGCATGAGCCTGCCCTGGGACGTGAATGACGTGATGTACGTGCGTTTCCGCACGCCGCCGAGCCACTACGTGGAACTCTTCTGCCGCAGCTTCGACGTGCTGTACCAGGAAGGCGGAGGCATCCTGCCCGCAGTGAATCACTGCACGATCTACGGGCGGCCCTTTGGCATTTGGGCCTACGACCAAATAATAAAGTACGCCAAGAGTTTCCCGGGCGTCTGGATCACCACCCGCCGCGCCATCGCCGAGTATTGCCTGGAGCAGTACGGCTGAGTTGCCTCCCGGTTTGTGTCCCCCGCGGAGGCTGCGTCACCCAACACCGCTCGGGCGTCGCGTTCAATCGGCCAGGATGTTGTTTTCCGCAATGAATCGGGCCCAGATTTCTGTTTCGGAACGGGAGCTCCGCTGGAATTCCGCGCCACTGCCGGTTATCGGCTCGATGTTCAACGCAAGCAGCCTCGCCTTGACCGACGGGTCATTGAGGAAGCCGTGCACCGCTTGAGCCAGCCTCTCCCGCACGGCATCGCTTATACCCAGTGGCCCCACAAGAGCAGTCCAACCCGGGACCCTCGGCAGCGCCACGGCGCCGCCCGCTTCGGCGAATGTGGGAAGGTTGGGCAAGGCCTTGATGCGCGAGGGGCCAAGTACGGCGAGCGGGACGATGTTTCCCGCCTGGATCTGGGTCAGCACCGCATTCGTCACCATGACGAGCAAATCGGATTCCCCGGAGAGCAGGCTGGTAATTGCAGGCGCCGCACCTTTGTACGGAACATGCTGCATCTTCAATCCAGCGCGGCTGGCCAGCATCGCAAGCGAAAGATGGGTCATGTTGCCGGTGCCTGCGCTCGCGTAGTTCAGTTTGCCCGGCTCGGCCTTCGCCCGTGCGTACAGGTCGTTGACCGTCTTGATTCCACTGTTCTTGCTGGCAAGCAGCAACCACGCCAGATCTGTTACAGGCGCGATCCACGTGAAATCGCGAAACCCGTCATAAGGCACGTTCTTGTAGACCAACTGGTTCATCGTCATCTGGGACACGATGCCGAACATCAGGGTGTATCCATCGGGCTTCTCTTTTGCGACGGCCGCCGCCGCAATGATTCCATTGGCGCCCACTCGGTTGTCGACGACCACGGACTGCTGCAAGCTGTTCGAGAGGTGGTCCGCCAGCATCCGGGCGACCTGGTCCGTTCCGGATGTCTGGGGAACGATCAGCTTGATCGGGCGGGATGGATAAGCATCCTGCGCATGAGCCGCGCCTGCGAGCAACGACACTGCGAAGATCAGGCCTGTGAGCCATCGCTTCATTTGCACCTCCGGCGTGGGGGTCAAAGCTCGGTGATTTCCAGCGGGAACTGGCTGAGCGCTTTCGGCGGCCCTTCAGGCATCACGATATACGGTTTGCAGACAAAAACCCCGCCCTTCCGGTTCGGCAGCGCGCTGTGCACCTCGACGGTCAGCAATTGGTAGGGCAGCAGCGGGTTTCTCTCCTCCGGGGGATCGACTGCGATTCTCTGCCTGATGTCCTTGGGCACGCTGAACATGCCGTGCACGATGGCCCAATTGCCGGTGTGATACTCCGCCGGATCCAGGTTCGCCTCCCGGAACGGGCGAGCTGCTTCCCATATGTCGTACTCGTTCTTGCCGACCCTGCAAACATCGAGCATGCGATTGTGGGCCTCCACGCCGGCGGCGAAGGCATCCCGGTACTTCTGGGAGGGCGCGCCGATGGTGAATACATGACCGACCTGGGCCTCGTAACTGCCGGAGTGGCGCGGGCCGAGTTCGGTGACGACGATATCGCCCTTGCGCAGCACTCGATTGACGGGCCGGTTCCTCTGGAAATTGGCGTAGTCCTCTTCCATCGGCCCGGAGGCCAGCAGCAGCATCGACGGATGGTCGGCGCCCAGGCTGTAGAGTGTGTTGTAAACGTTGACGAAGAGTTCGCGCTCCGTCACTCCCGGCCGGATGATCTTGGCCAGCTCTGCGTGGGCCGCATCGGCCCACAGGGCGGTTTGTTCCAGGACGGCAAACTCTTCCGCGCTTTTTTCCACGCGCATCAGCCACCAGTCCCGGGTGACGCTGACGAATGCAACCTCGGGCAGTTCCCGCTTCAGGAAGTCCAGGTGGTTGGCGGGGAGCCCGACACCGACGTCCGGCTCCACGAGACCGATACGCCCTTTCTTCACGCCCAGTTCCAGGATGCGCTCCAACGCCACGGCCGCGGTATCGGTGCCTCGCCCGACGGTGCCTCGCACCTCTCCGCAGGTCGCACGGGCGGTGCGGTCTGCGTGGCTGGCATTGAGGTAGAGGGCGGCAACAACAGGGTTCCCCTCCTTGGGGAAGACGCAGTAGGCGGGCATTTCCATGGTGCCCATCCAATTCATCACGTAGACGATGTTGGTCCAACCACGGTCCCAGTGAGTCGCCTGGCCGGTAATCAGCAGGCACTCCAGGTCCTGCTCTGCCATGAACTTGCGAATTCGCCGATGCCGGGAATCATATTCGTGTTGCGAAAAACGGAAATAGTTGTATTTCGAGCGGTCTTCTTCCCGGCTAGTGACATACGGCATAAGGTACCTTCGAGTCCTTTCGCGCCAACATTGGGAACTTCTGCGTCTTGATGATAACGCCGCAAATGCCGAATTCAAAACAGATGGCGAAAGAAGTGGGCATGATCTGCCTGGCCGACATCGATCCCGATAAGCCGCTCACGCGCCTGCAGGCGGCCCTGCCGGCCGCGCCGGTCAGGATCTGCAACACCACGCCTGCCGAAGGCGAGACGGTGCCGTTGCCGGGAGAAGAGAACGTGACGGTCCCCGGCTTCGCCTTGCCTTCGCGGCCTCCCGCCGCCTCGTGGCCCTAGTGCGCGAGCGCGGCGAAGCACGCTCTTGAAAGGACACCGGCGGTGACCGTCGCCCTCCAGTCGATTTCAGCGCCCCTTCCACGCCGGCTTGCGCTTCTCGGCGAACGCCCTAGGCCCCTTGACATCGTCACGAGAGGCCCCCCCACGCCATTCACGGCGCCGGAGTCAGTCTGCTCACGCAATACCACCTCAACCAACACTTCGATTGAGCCACCTCAGCCTTGGAACCAAAGTCAGCATCCGGACAATTTGGACTTGCGATTACCAAACGGAAAGATAAGCATTAGCTCGGTTCCTTAGTATCATTCCTCCTATGCTAAAAATAGCCGTCCGGAATTTTGGTCCAATTCGCGAAGCGGATTTGGTCCTGCATCGGTTCATGCTATTGATTGGACCGCAGGCGTCTGGTAAGAGCACTCTTGCGAAACTCATCTACTTCTTTTTGCACGTACGAGACGAAGTCGTTGAATTTGTCCTGAACGAGTGCAGGGGTGCAGAGCGAGAAAGAGGCGATGTCTCCCGACGACTCACCAAAGTATTGCGATCACGATTCGCGGAGTTCTTTGGTCCCGCCAAGGCGCTTGTAAATACAAGTGTCGTATGCATCTATTCGAGTGGCGCAGAGATGCAAGTTTCTCAGGCCAATAAGAACTTCAAGTATGTTGAACCGCACTTAACTCCGAAACTTATTCTCTCGATTGCCGCCTTAGTAGATGAGGCCAGGGGCCTGGTTCATCAGAGTCGGCATCCGACAGCGCTGCTTTCCAATACAGGTCGAATTGCATCGGATCAGGCAGAGCGCGCAGTAGTGGAATTGGTTCGGGAAAGGTGCAACGCGCTATTTGGATTTGAAAA
The DNA here is from genome assembly GCA_964599095.1 of uncultured Bordetella sp. Taxonomy (GTDB): domain Bacteria; phylum Pseudomonadota; class Gammaproteobacteria; order Burkholderiales; family SG8-39; genus SZAS-79. The sequence goes on along the minus strand of CAZREB010000004.1, from coordinate 227,718 downwards.
AGAACTCCTATTTGTCCCCGCTGGCCGAAGCGTTCTTTCGACCTTATCTGACCAACTGCAGTATATCCACCCGCATTTGTTGGACTACCCAATGCGGAGATTTGTGGATACAGTGAATCGTACGCGCGTCTTTTTTGATAAGTCGCTGGACGACTTAGTGACTGCAAAGAGGGCATTGACGTCTGAACGAATTGTCCAGTCCACGGTGCGTGAGGCGAAGGAGTTCGTTCAGAAAATATTGCGTGGCGAGTATCGATACGATAAAGAAGGCGGAAAGATTTTCGTAAACAAGAACACTTTCACAAAAATTGGCTACGCATCATCTGGACAACAGGAATCTGTGTGGATCTTGCTTTCGCTTTTCCTTCTGGCACTTGAAGATGCAAAGGCGTTAATAACAATTGAAGAGCCGGAAGCGCATCTATTTCCTGACGCGCAGAAAGACATGACCGAGTTTATTTCTTATATATATAACCAAGTCGGATGCGACACACTCATAACCACACACTCTCCGTACATGCTCGCCGAAATTAACAACCTGATATATGCGCACGAACTCAAATCCCGTGCAGGAGTGGCCGTTGATCGTGTCATCCGTGAGAAAGTGCATTTGGATCCCAAAGATGTTGGCGGCTATTTTGTTTGCGATGGAACAATTCAGACGCTAAAAGGAGGATCCGGACCGTTTCTCAGAAACGAAATGCTCGATGGAGTTTCGGATCGAATAAATGTTGAGCAAGACGCGCTACTTTCGATTGAGCGGGGAGAACAAAGCAATGCGAGACGCTCTCGGTGAAAAAGGGCTCAAGTTTGACGATGACCGAAGAATAGTTGCGTTTGAAGAGGCGGGCCGTAAGTTTGAAGCAAGAAATTCGTCAAAGCAGCGATTGTTGGGATATCGAGTTGATGGAGAATTGCTTTCGACGCGATCGAAGCGCGCATGCGACTTTCTACTGGGCGCGCCTCGAATTGACAAGATCTACTTGATAGAGCTTAAGGGACACCATCTTCGCGAAGCGGTGTCGCAACTTTCAATTACCATTGATCGTCTCGGCGAACGATTAGGTGGGAGACCGATTTTTGGTCGGATCGTGTTGTCTCGCGTTTCACGGCCCGACCTCCGCTCTTCTGAAGTACTCGCGTTCTCCCGAAAACTTGCGAATCTTGGTGGAGATCTAATTTATCGCAGTGCAATTCTTGTCGAGCAGATCTAAATCGGTCCGATTTCTCGATAGTTCAATCTATAACACACGCGGTCGCAACGAGAACTGTGTTCGTAATTGTCGCCGACTAATAGCACCTATCTTCCCCTCCACGTCGGACTCCTCTTCTCCGCGAACGCCCGCGGCCCCTCGACGTAGTCCTCCGATCCTTTCCACGCCTTGACCGCGGCGTAATCCATCTGCGCGGCAAGCCCGGCCTCCACCGAAGGCTCGCTCATCCCGCGCATCGCCACCGCCTTGGACGCCCGCACCGCCATCGGGCTGCACTCGAGGATCAGCTGCGCCCACTTGCGCGCGGCCTCCATCAGGCCGGCCTGCGGCACGACTTCGTTGACGATGCCGAGCGTGAGGGCCTCTTTCGCAGCCACACGGCGGCCGGTCAGAAGGATGCCCATCGCAGGCTTGAGGCCGATCTGCCGCGGCAGGCGGACCAGGCCGCCTGCTATCGCAGCCAGCCCGACGCGCGGCTCGGGCAGCGCGAACACCGCGTTCTCCGCCGCGACCACGATGTCGCACGCCAGCGCGGTCTCGAACCCACCGCCCATGGCCGCCCCGTTCACAGCGGCGATCAATGGTTTGTCGAGGTCGAACCGCGACGTCAGCCCGCAGAACCCGGTCGACGGGCGCTCGTTCGACATCCCTTTTGCGATCGCCTTCAGGTCGCTGCCGGTGCAGAAGGCCTTGGGCCCGGCGCCTGTCACGATCGCGACCCACTGCTCCGGGTCGGCGGCAAACTCGTCGAACACACGGGAGAGCTCGAAGTGCGCCGCCGAATGCAGTGCGTTCATCACCTCGGGCCGGTTCAGGGTCACGACGGTCAGGGGGCCTTCGCGCTCGACCGTGCAGAATTCGTGGGCCATGGTGTCCTTCGCGTCGCCTCAATCGACCTTGATGTGGGCTTCGCGAATCAGCTTGCCCCACTTCTGGTGGTCCGCTTCGATCCTTTCGCGCAGGAGCGAAGGCTCGCCGCCGATTGCCTCATACCCCAGCGTCCCGAACCGCTCGCGCACTTCGGGCACGGCCAGCACCTTGGCGATTTCCGCGTTGATGCGGGCGATGACGGGCTTGGGCGTGCCGAGAGGCGCCAGGATCCCGAGCCATACCCCGATGCTGAAGTTGGGCAGCCCCGACTCGGCCATGGTGGGCACGCCCGCCATCCCCGCGAACCGGTTCGGCGTGGTGACCGCGATCGCGCGCAACTTGCCCGCCTTGACGTGTTGCTCCACCGGCCCGACCGAACTGAACACCATGTTCACCTGCCCGCCAACGAGGTCGGTCACGACCTGCGCCTGGCCCTTGTAGGGGACGTGGACGATGTCGATCTTCGCTTCGGCCTTGAGCAATTCGCTTGCGAGGTGCCCGGAGGACCCGTTGCCGTTGGAACCCACCGTCATCTGCCCCGGCTTGGACTTCGCGAGCGCGATCAGTTCCTGCAGGTTCCTTACCGGCACCGAAGGATGAACTACGAGCACCAGCGGCACGTTCGCGATCAGGACGACCGGCTCGAAATCCTTGATCGGGTTGTACGGGACCTTCTGCAGGTGCGGGATGATCGTGTACGGCGCATCCGAGCCGAACACCAGGTTGTAGCCGTCGGGCGCCGCCTTCGCGCCGACTTCGGTGCCGATCACTCCGCCCGCGCCACCGCGATAGTCGTTCACCAGCGGCTGCCCGAGCGCCGCGGTCAGGCGGTCGAGGATGATGCGCATGGTGATGTCGCCTGACCCACCGGGGTTGTACGGCATGATCAACCTGATCGGCTTGGTCGGGCTCCACTGCGCCAATGCGGCGGTGTTGCAGGCCATCGAGGAAGCAAGCCCCAGGGCCAGCATCGCGTGCTTGAACAATTTCATCGTCACTCCTTCGGGAAATTCAGTAGCCGTCGATCGTCCGCTTGCGGCCTTTGCGTGGTGCGGGCTTCCAGGTGGCAAGCGTGCCGCACAGGATCGCCCTCGTGTCGGCCGGGTCGATGACATCGTCGACGAGGAACCGCTGTGCGATCTCGAGCGCGGTGTTTGCCGACTTGAGTTCCGCGGTGAGTTCCGCATGCACCGCCTGCCGCTCGTCCTTGGCCTCGATAGCCTCGAGCCGCTTGCGGTGGATGATGTTCACGGCCCCCTCCAGCCCCATGCCGCCGAACTCGCCGCCCGGCCAGGCGACGATGATGCGCGGCTCCAGCGCGAGCGAGCCCATGATGTAGTGGCCGAGGCCGTAGGCCTTGCGCAGCACGACCGTCATGATGAGCGTCGAGGCGTTCGACAACGCACTCAGCACGCGCGCGCTTTCGCGGATCAGGCCGGTCTTCTCCGCCTCGGGCCCGACCATCACGCCCGGGGTGTCGCAGAGCATCAGCAGAGGGATGTCATAGGCGTCGCAGAGCTGGACAAAGCGGGCCGCCTTGCGGGAAGCCTCCGCGTCGATCGCCCCGGCGCGCACGCTCGGCTGATTGGCGACCACGCCGATGGTGCGTCCGTTCATCCTCGCGAGGCAGGTCACCATCGAGCGGCCCCATTGGCCCCGGATCTCGAACACGCTTGCCGCGTCGCAAAGGACGTCGATGACCTTGCGCACGTCGTAGGCACGGCGCGGATTGTCCGGGACGAGGTCGCGCAGCGCCGATTGGTCTGCAACGTCTCCGGATACCGCGGCAGCCCCCGCCTCCCTGCTGAAGTACGCGAGGTACCTACGCGCGCTCTCCACTGCGGCGGCTTCGTCATCGACAAGCACGTCGACCAGGCCGGTGGCGACGTGCATTCCCACCGGCCCGATTTCCTCCGGCGTGAGTTTGGTCCCGAGCGCGGCTTGCACGAGCGGCGGGCCGGCAAGGCCGATGGTCGCCTTGGCGGTGGCAATCACCAGGTCGCTCATGCCGGCGAGGTTCGCGTGACCGGCGAATGCGGGCCCGGGCACGATCCCGACGGTGGGCACGAGGCCGGACAACCGCGCGAATTCGACCAGGCTGGTGCTGGCCCCGCGGGCCGCGAGCAGCATATCCTGCGGCCGGCCGCCGCCGCCTTCCAGCCACATCACGAGCGGGACGCGTGCGGCCGCCGCGTGCTTCACGATGCGCGAAAGCTTTCGGTGGTTCATCGCGCTCTGCGAGCCGCCGTAGACGGAGTAGTCGTAGGCTGCGATGTCGACAGGCGAGCCGTCGAGCGTCGCGGTGCCCGTAATGAGCCCGTCCGCCGCCCCTTCCATGTCCTTTGTGCCCGGGCGTACCAATCCGCCGTACTCGATGAAAGTACCGGAATCGCACAAAGCCGCCACTGCCCGGCGTGCGGTCCAGCCGCCCCTGCCGCCCTTCTTGTTCAACTTTTCCGCCCGCGCCTGGTCGGACAGGGCAGCCTTGGCCTCGCGCACGCGCTGCAGGTCGGGCCGATTGTCGCTCTTCATGAGTGCACCGCGAATTGTGTTCTCTTGAATTGGATGCCGGCCCGCTCACGGTCCCAGGTGTCCGGCGTGATGCCTTCTTCGCGCAATCGGTACTTCATGATCTTCTGGCTCGGCGTCCTCGGGAGGTGCTGCATCAGTCGAACGTACCTCGGCACCATGAAGCCCGGCAGCCGGTCCCGCAGGAACTCGAGTAGGAGCGCAGGCTCCACCGCGGCCCCGTGGGTGGCTTCGATCGCGACCAGCACTTCATCCTCCCCATGCTCGCTTGGAACCGCCACGACGGCGTTTTCGAGCACGCCGGGATAGGCACGCACCTCGTTCTCGACTTCGAAGGCGGAAATGTTCTCTCCGCGCCGCCGAATCGCATCCTTCAGCCGGTCGATGAAATAGTAGTTTCCCTCGTCATCGCGCCTGAAGCGATCCCCAGTATGGAACCAGCCGTTCCGCCAGGCAGCGGCCGTTGCGTCGGCATTGCCGAGGTATCCGGTGGCGATCGTCCACGGCACGTCGGCTCGAACGACGAGTTCGCCGGCTTGTCCCGGCGCAAGCTCGCAATCGTTGTCGTCGACCACGCGCAACTCGAAGCCCTTGCGCGCCTTGCCGCAGGCGCCGGGTAGCGCCGGATTCCTTTCCGAGACGATCGGGCAGGCGACTTCGGTCATGTTGAACACCGTATAGACATCGACACCGAACCTCTGCACGAATTCGTCAGTCTGCGCCGAAATCGGCACCATGATGACGTGGCGCAACGGATGCTCCCGATCACGATCCGAGGGCGGCGTCCCTAGCAGGAAGCTGACCATTGCGCCGAGCAGCGTCAGGTTGGTGATCTCGAAGCGCCGCACCGTGTCCCAGAAGTCCTGCGACCGGAACGAAGTCACCACGGCCACCGACCCGCCCCGCAGCAGCATCCGGTAAGCCAGGCCCATGCCGCCGACGTGGAACATCGGCAGGTTCAGCAGCGCGCGATCCTCGCCGGTCAGCGCGACAAAAGCCTGGCTCGAGGAATGGCTGTGCAGGTAGGTGATCGGCACGGCCTTCGAGGGCCCTGTGGTGCCGGAGGTGAAGATCAGTGCGTGGACGTCCCACGGCGCAGTTTCCGGCGGGAATCCGTTGCCCAGGTCCGCAGGCCGGTAGAGCGTTTCGCCGCCCAGCACCTGGAGACCGCGCAGCGGCGCAGGAGAGCCGCCGATGACGATAAGCGTCTCCAGGTGTGCAGAATCGACGGGACGCAGCCGATCGACCAGGATTGCGTGCGCGACCATCACCTTTGCGCCCGAGGCCCTGATCGCGTTTGCGAGCAGCGTGCCCTGGTATTCGGTATTCAGCGGCGCGAAGACCGCACCGAGGTAGTTGGAAGCCAGCATCAGGCAGAGGCTGTCCCTGCCGTTCGGAAGCCAGCAAAGGACGCAGTCGCCTTTGACCACCCCGAGAGCGGCCAGGTTGGCCGCCACGGTGCGGACTTTTTCGCGCAGCATGGCGTAGGTCAACGACTCCCCGTCCTCGAAAATCGCAAACACCTTGCCGGGCAACTCGCGGGCGCGGGCATCCAGCAGGTCCCTGACGACACAGGTTGCGGGCGTGGGGATAGGCGGATCCGCAGTCACGGACGAGCGCCGGAGGATTTCGGTCTCACTTTGGGCAGCGACTCCCAACGGGGTCCGTGAGAATAGCGCGAGGCGAGGACGCAAACACCGCTCCGCCGGATTGTTTCGCACGGTGCGAATCGACGCCCGGGCACAGGCGGCTCGCCACCGCCCGCAAAACAGGAATTCGCGGCACACTTACGCTTGCGTCAAGAACCCCGAGGACGACCCGATGCACCCACATTCGATGCCAGGTCTTGCGAAAGCATTCGCTCTGCTGCTTGCCCTGCTCCTGCCCTTCGCGACCCACGCCCAGACCAAGCCCAAGCGCATGGACGCCGGCCCGCCGCCCGAATCCATCCTCTGGGTGGGCAACAGCTTCTTCTATTACAACAACTCGATGCACAACCACTTCGGTCGGCTGGCGGCCTCCGCCGGCGTGAAGGCGCGCAGCACCTCCGCGACGATCAGCGGCTCGGGCCTCGACTGGCACGACATCGATTCGCTGCTCCGGCCCAACGGCCTGGGGCGCTACTCGTTCGTCGGCGACAACGAGATCCGCTTCAACCCGCCCGGCCGCCAGTACGACACGACCATCATGATGGACTGCAGCCAGTGCCCGATCCACCCGCAGCTGCAGGGCGCGTTCCACGACACGGTGCGCAAGTACTCCGACACGCTCAGGCGCGCCGGGGTGAGGCCGGTGCTCTTCATGTCGTGGGCCTACAAGGACAAGCCGGAAATGACCGCGCAGCTCGCCGAGCAGTACACGCGCGCCGGCAACGACAGCAACGCGCTCGTCATTCCCGCGGGGCTCGCGTTCGCCAAGGCGATTTCCAGGCGGCCCGACCTCGAGCTCTACGTTGCCGACAAGCGGCACCCGAGCCTGGCCGGCACCTATCTCGCAGCGTGCACCGCGTATGCAACCCTCTATCGCAAGTCGCCGGTGGGGCTTTCGTACACCGCGGGACTCAGCCCCGACCTCGTGGCCTTGCTGCAGGCATCGGCATGGGAAGCCGTCCAGGAATACTTCGGAGAATGACGCACATGATCAAGAGAGTCTTTGCCGCAGCGCTCGCGCTCGCCGCCCTGCAACTGCCCGCGGCCGCGCACGCGCAAGCGTTCCCCAGCAAGCCGCTGAAGCTCGTCGTGCCCTTCCCGCCCGGCGGTGCCGCGGACCTCTCGGGCCGGCTGCTGGCGGACCACATGTCCAAGGGCCTCGGCCAGCCGGTGGTCATCGAGAACAGGCCCGGCGGCAGCACGATCATCGGGGCCGAGGCGGTTCATCGTTCGCCGCCCGACGGCCATACGATGCTGATCGTGTTCCCGAGCTTCATCGTGAACCCGCTGCTGCGCTCGAACATGCCCTTCTCGCCGCTCAAGGACTTCAGGCCGGTCGGGCAGACGCTAGGCGTGCCGATGGTGATCGCCGCCCACCCGTCGGTGCCGGCGAACAACCTCAACGAACTGATCGCTCTCGCGCGCGCCAAGCCGGGCGAGTTGTCCTACGGCACGCCGGGCCTGGGCACCACGCACCACGTGATGGGCGAACTGCTCAAGCTCACCGCGAAGATCAACCTCACGCACGCGCCATTCCAGGGTGGCGGGCCGAGCCTTGCGGCCGTGACCGGCGGGCACATCCAGCTCGTCTACGGAAACGCCAACGAGATCGTGCCCTCGGCGAAATCGGGCAAGGTCAAGCCCATCGTCGTCACCTCGGCCGAGCGCCTCGACGTGCTGCCGGACACGATGACGATGAAGGAAAGCGGCTTCCCGGAGCTCGAGGCGACCAACTGGAGCGGCTTTGTCGTGCATGCCGCGACGCCCGCGCCGGCGGTCGCGCGTTTGAACAAGGAATTGAATGCCGCTCTCGCCACTGCCGAAGTCCAGGCGAAGTTCAAGGGGTTCGGCATGATCCCGATGCCGAGCACGCCGGAGCAGTTCGGCGCGTTCCTGCAGAAGGAATCCACGCTTTACGCCCGTGTCGTGAAGGAGGCGGGCGTCAAGGCCGAGTGAACGGCCTGCACAAAGGAACCGAGCCATGACGAACAACCGCTGGAACAAGGCGATCCACAACGTGATCGCGCGAATCGACGATACCGCGCGGCGCCTGGGCGATCGCTTCCCGCACTGGGCCGACACCCGGACAGGCGACTGGGTCTCGACCGACGACGGCGACTGGACCGGCGGATACTACGTCGGCATGCACTGGCTTGCGCTGAAGGTGGCGCCGAACGCGGCGATGGAATCCCGTGCTCACAGGCTGGCTGCACGCATCGGCGACCGCACCGGGCAGCACTCGGTGTTCAAGTCCTTTCCGGTCTACTACGCTTCAGCGGTCGGAGCGATGCTCGGTGACCGCCCGAAATTGCGCGAGAACGTGCTCGCGTGCGCGCGCAGCCTGGTCGAGATGTACGACCCGGTGCTCGGGCTGATCCCGCTGGGCAGCCAGGCCGAAGAAGGTGCGCATATCGGCAACAGCGAAACCAGCATCGACAGCATGCAGACCGCGCCATTCCTGTACTGGGCCGCACGCGAAGCGAACGACACGGCGATGCGCGAAGTCGCATTCCATCACGCCGACCGGATCGTCGGCCTGCACTTGCGCTCCGACGATTCGTTCATCCAGTCCACTTCGCTCGACCCGAAGTCCGGCAAAGTGGCGCGCCAGTACACCCACAAGGGCATCAGCGATACCAGCACCTGGGGCCGCGCGCAGGCCTGGGGCATGCTGTATTCCACGATGAGCTACCTGCACGACCGCAGCCAGGCGCGCTGGCTCGAGTCGGCGATCCGCGGCGCGGATTGGTGGATGAAGCATGTGCCGGCCGACAAAGTCGCGTTCTGGGATTTCGACGACCCGGCCATCCCGAACACCGAGTGTGACACCGCGGCCACGTCGATCGCCACCGCGGCGCTGCTGCGGCTTTCGGCTGTGGCGCCGGAAGCCAAGGCGCGCGCCTATCGGGTCTTCGCGGAAGAAACCGCGGCGGCGCTGGTCGATCGCCACCTCACGCCGGTGGGCGCTGACGACCAGCGGACGCCGGGCATGCTCACGAACGCCTGTTTCAACAAGCGCCCCGACGCACGGCCGCACGACGCGGGCACCAACTGCGAATTCATCGTCGGCGACTACTACTTCTTCGAGAGCCTGCTCGCGCTCGCCGGCGCCGTGGACCCCGTGAAGCTCTAGCCCTGCGGGGCTAGTTGCCCGCGGTGATCCTGTTCTCGCGCACGACCTTGCCCCAGCGCTCGACTTCGCCCGCGACGAATCGCCCGAGTTCGGCCGGCTGCGAGAGTGTCATCACCATGCCCTGGCCGGTGAGTTTCTCGTTGACCCCGGGCGCTTTCAGCGCGCTGGCAAATTCGGAATTCATGCGCGCGATGATCGCCGCCGGCGTCTTCGCGGGCGCGAATACGCCCCACCACGATTCGGCGTCCATTCCGGGCATGCCCGACTCGGAAGCAGTCGGCACGTCGGGCAGGCTGGGAAAGCGCCTGGCCGAGGTCACCGCCAGCGGCCGCAGCTTGCCCGACTGGATGTGGGGCGCAAAGAGCGCGACCGTCGCGATCGACACCTGCACATGGCCGGCTACCGAATCGGTGATCAGCGGGCCGCCGCCCTTGTAAGGTACGTGCGTCATCGAAAAGCCGTTCTGCTTGCCGGCCATCGTGACGAAGAGATGCGCCAGGCTCCCGGAGCCGATGGTGCCGTAGCCAACCGAATCCGGCTTCGCCCGCGCCGCCGTGAGCACGTCGCCGAGCGTCTTGTACGGCGTCGACGGGTGCGCCGTGAACACCATCGGCGACTTGCCGACCAGCATGACCGGTGCAAGGTCGTTCAGCGTGTCGAACTGCATGTTCGGAATCAGGCTCGGATTCACGCCATGCGTGTCGAACACCACGGCGTAGGTATGCCCGTCGGGCGGCGCCTTGGCCACCACCGCGGTGCCGATCGCGCCGGACGCGCCGCCGCGGTTCTCGATCAGCACCTGGGTACCGAGCGCCTGCTGCAGGTGCGGCTGCACGTGGCGCGCTATCTGGTCGGTGGTGCCGCCGGGCGGGAAAGGCACGATCAGCCGGATCGGCTGGGACGGCCACGCCTGGGCGAATGCGGCGGCGGATGCCGCCAGCGACAGGCCGGCAAGCAGCGAGGCAAGGACGGTCTTAGTTTTCATTGTTGTCTCCCTTTTGGAAGCGGCGATTCTACCTGCCTCCGGTCGCCGCGATGCGCTCCGCAGACGCGAGCGCACCCGCAGGCCGGTCGTTCTGCCCGCACAGCCGATGGCAGTATTTTGGCCCAAGAGCCAATGGCCATGCGGTACTTTGCCAAAAGATGGCAGCATTGGCGGTTCCGGCTAGGCCGGCCGCCGCGCCATGAATTGCGGCGCCATCCTGGCGAGGCGCTCGTCGCCGATACGCCCGCTGCGTGTCATGTAGTCGTAGGCGAGGTGCCAGGGCGACAGGCGCATCTTCTCGGGAAAGCGTTCGTACCAGTAGGACGAAGCGTTCGCGGCGGCATGCAGCTTGTCGGCGATCGGCCGGCGCTCGCGCTCGAAGGCGGCCAGGGCTGCCGGGACATCGTCGCCTGCTTCACCGAACGCGCGGTCGAGCGCAATCGCATCCTCGAAGGCAGTGCGGGTGCCCGAGCCGATCGAGAAATGCATCGTGCGCAATGCGTCGCCGATCAGCACCGCAGGCGTCCCCTGCTCCGTGCGCGCGACCCAATTGCGGTTCGACAGCAGCGGGAACTGCCGCCACACCGACTTGTTCGATACCAACGGGTGGCCGCCGAGATCCGACGCGAAGACCGCCTCGCAGTAGGCGCGCGAGGCCGCGTCGTCCATCCTGTCCAGGCCGGCACGCCGCCAGGTGGCCGCATCGCACTCGACGAGGAAGGTGCTCATTTGCGGCGAGTAGCGGTAGTGGTGCGCGACGAAGGCGCCGTCGGCGTTCTCGCGAAAAGTAAGCGTCAGGCATTCGAACACCTGCGCGGTGCCGTACCAGGCGAAGCGGTTCTCGAGCAACTCCACTTTCGGCTGGAACTGCGCCTCGAGGCTGCGGCGCACGAGCGAATTCAGCCCGTCCGCGCCGACGATCAGGTCTGCTGCGCCCAATTCGGCCAGTGACCCGATCGTCCGAGAAAAATCGACTCCGACACCATTTTCGCCATTTTCGGCGCACAGGGCCTGCAGGAAGCGGTTCAGCGCGAGCCTCTGGATCGACGAGAAGCCGTTGCCGTCGATGTCGACCTTCTCGTCGCGATGCACGACGCGCTGCATCGGCCAGGATTCCATGCGCCCGGTGAGTTGGCGATGCAGGTCCGGCGCGTCGCGCTCGAGGAAACCGAGCGCGCCCTGCGAGAACACGACGCCGAACCCGAACGTCGCGTCCGCAGGGTTCTGCTCGAACACCCGGAGGTCCCATGAAGGATTGCGCCGCTTGAGTAGCAGCGCAAACAACAGGCCGGCGGGCCCGGCACCGAGGACGGCGATCTTCACCCTCGGAATCTTACCTGTCCGGAACCGGACGTCCCGATTCCACGCCGTGGACCTGCGGGACTATTGCACCTCGATCTTCGCCGCGTCGATCACGCGGTTCCACTTCCCGGTCTCGGCAGCGACGAATTTCGCCGCCTCGGCGGGCGTGTTGACCACCAGCCCGATGCCCTGCGCGCGCAATTCGTCGGCGATCTCCGGCGGAGACACTGCACGCTTCAGGTCCGCCTGGATCTTCTCGAGCAGCGCGGCCGGCACGCCGCGCGGGGCGGCCAGCGTGAACCATGAAGTCGCGGCAAAGCCTGGCGCGACCGTCTCGGCGACCGTGGGCACCTCGGGCAGCGCGGCTTCGCGCTTCGCGCCGGTAACCGCGAGCGGCCGCACCTTGTTCCCGCGCACCAGCGGCAACCCGGTCGGGAAATTCTCGAAGATCAGCTGCACCTGCCCGCCCATCAGGTCGGTGAGCGCCGGGCCGCTGCCCTTGTATGGCACATGCGTGAACTTCGCGCCGGTGGCGAGGATGAAAAGCTCGGTGACCATGTGGATCGAAGAGCCCGGACCGGCGGAGGCGTAGTTGAGTTTGCCGGGCTCGGCCTTCGCAAGCGCGACGAGCTCGCCCACGGACTTCGCCGGCACCGCAGGATGGACGATCAGCAGGTTCGCCTGCTCGGCCAGGATCGTGATCACCTGCAGGTCGGCCGCCGGGTTGTAGCTCAGCTTCTTGTACATCTTGTGGGCCGCGTGGATGCCGATGGTGCCGGCGACCAGCGTGTAGCCGTCGGGCGCCGAGCGCGCGACTTCCGCCGCGCCGACATGGCCGCTCGCGCCGGGCTTGTTCTCGACGACCACGCTCCTGCCCCAGAGGTCGCCCAGGCGCCGCGCGGCGATCCGGCCGAGCACGTCGGTCGCGCCGCCCGGCGGGAAAGGCACCACGAGCCGGACTGGCTTTGCCGGGAAGTCCGCCTGTGCGAAAGCCGGCATGGCTGCGGCCGCAGCCAGCGCCGCTGCCGCAATTGCGAGGAAAGTTTTCACATTCATTGCTGTCGCCTCATGACGTCGTCCCAGTCGGGACATTCTCGTTGTTCGTAGGGTTTGTCCCAGGCTGCGCAGTTCGAAGCGTCGACGACCTGCACCGGGAGCATGATGCGCGGCCGGACCGCCTCGCCGCGCAGGTGGCGGATCGCCGCTTCGGTCGCGATGCAGGCCATCTTCATCGCGTCGAAATCCACAGTGGCGAGCAGCCGCCCGGCCTTGATCTCGGCGATCGCCTCCGGAATCGCGTTGACGCCGACGATCGGCGGCAACGGTCCCCGCCCTGCGAGCGCGTCAATTGCGCCGAGCGCCATCGTGTCGTTCGCCGCGATGACCGCATCGAACTCCAGGCCCTCGGATAGCAACTTCGTCACCGCAGCGCACGCGATATCGCGCTGGTAGTCGCCGCGCACCGAGGCGGCCACGAGGATCGATGGGAATCCGGCCAGCCCGGCCCGGATGCCGCGCGCTCGCTCGTGCGTGGTCCCGGACGCAGGGTGGCCTTCGAGGATCAGGACACGTTTGCCGGGTGCTAGTTTCCGACAAACGTAGCGCGTGATTTCGGTCGCCAACGCGCAATCGTCCGACCCGATGAAGCAGACCCGCTCGCCCACCCCGGTCGGCGAGATCAGGTTGACGATCGGGATCCCCGCCGCATTGATCCTGAGGATCGCCTCGTTGACCGCGGTGAGGTGCACCGGCACGAAGACAATCGCATCGGGCTTTCCTGCAAGGGCCTTGTCGACCAGGCCCAGCTGCTGGCCGACGTCGTCGGGGAAGTCGGGCACGTAGTGGATTGCGCGCCCGCCCATGCGCGCCGCCACGCGATCCGCACCAAGGCGCGCGCCTTCGTAGGCGGCGTTGGTGCGGTTCTTCGTGAAGACGGCGATGACCGGGGACTTCAAGGCGCGCCGCCGCAAGCCGTCATGCGATCAACGCGCCGCAATCCATTCGCCGAATTTCATTCTCCCTAGAAATCGACCTGCTCGCCCGGCTTCATCGGGATGATCTTCGTGGCAGTGCTCCCGATCGCCTGGATCAATTCCTGGGGCGTGCCCTTGATCATCGGGTTGGTGCCGTAGTGCATCGGGATCGCGTACTTCGGCTTGATCAGATCCTTCAACGCATGGGCTGCGTCCACCGGGTCCATCGTGAAGTGGCCGCCGATCGGGATCAGCACCAGGTCGGGCTTGTAGTAGTCGGCGATCATCTTCATGTCGCCGAAGAGGCCGGTATCGCCCATGTGCCAGATGCGGAACCCGTTTTCCAGTTCGATGATGTAGCCCACCGGCTCGCCGCCGGGATGCGTCTCGTCCTTCCTGGTGGCCGGGTTGTTCCAGACGAACACCGACGAGTGCTCGGCATGCACCGCGGTCACCTTGATGCCCGGCGCCGGCGCGATGCGGCCGCTCTTGTTGAAGCGCGGCAGTTGCGCCGGCGGGAGAACCCCGAGCGTATTGAGCGTCATGTTCAGGTCGCCCGGGCCCCAGAGCGGGATCTTGTTCAGCGTCGCGACTTCCGGCGCATCGCCCATGTGATCGCCGTGCCCGTGCGTGACCAGCAGCACGTCCACCTTGCCGAGTGCGGCAACGTTCTTGTACGCGGCCGGCGTGAACGGGTTTTTCAGCAGCCAGGGGTCGGTCACGATCACCCTGCCTCCCGGCGTCGTGATCTTGAACGCGGCCTGGCCGAGCCACAGCACCTGCACCTTGCCCTGCTGCGCGAAAGCTTGCGGCGCAAAAAGCGCGAAGGCGAGAAGAACGACAGACAACACCCTGGACGGTCTCATGCTATTCCTCCTTTGGTTTCTTTATGTGGCCTCAGCGCTTGCTGGCGGTAGCGCTCGTGCCTGCGCTCGTGCCCGCGATCTTGCCGAACACCGCGCCGTTGGTGAGGCCGGTGCCGCCGGGGTAGTTGAAGTAGAAGATCCCGCCGACCAGTTCGCCGGCCGCGTACAGCCCCGGAATCGGCAGGCCGTCGGTCGACATCACCTGCGCGTCGGTATTGATCCGCAGGCCGCCGAACGTGAAAGTAATCCCGCAGGTCACCGCATAGGCCTCGTAGGGCGGCGTATCGAGCACGTTGGCCCAGTTCGACTTCGGGATCGCGAGCCCGGAGGTACCGCGGCCGTCCTTGACGTTCGGGTTGTACGGGATATCGGTCTTGACCGCCGCGTTGTAGGCCTGCAACTCCTTCAGCGCGACCTCCGCGTTCACGTCGTCGAGCTTCTTGACCAGTTCCTCCAGTGAATTCGCGGTGACCTTGGTGACCTGCTTGATCTTGTACTCGTCGCGCAGCTGCGGCTTCATCTTCGCGTCGAAGATCTGCCAGGCGAACTGGCCGGGCTGGTTGAGGATCACGCGGCCGTACTTGGCATAGGTGTAGTTGCGGAAGTCGGCGCCCTCGTCGACGAAGCGTTTGCCCTCGGCGTTGATGTACACGCCCCACGGGTACGAATGCTTCTGGAACTGGTCGCCGACCGCGAGGTCGCCGAATTCCGGCGCATTGCGCTCCCATGCGACCGCGTGGCAGCCCGACCAGTTGCCGGTCGGCGCCGCGCCGATGTCGAGCGCCATGCGGATCACGTCGCCGGTGTTGAAGCGCGTGCCGCGGACCTTGGCCAGTTCCCAGCCCGGCCCGAGGTAGCGGGCGCGCATCTCCGGGTTGGCCTGGAAGCCGCCCGCCGCAAGCACCACCGACCGGGCGCGCACCTCGATGGTGGTGCCCTTGTGCTTGACGCGCACGCCCTGCACGCCGTCGTCGTCGGCCATCAGCCCGGTGCAGCGCGCCTCGTACCAGACCTCGATGCCGTTCTTTTTCGCCGCGTTGGTCAGGTTCTCCACCAGCCCCGGCCCGCCGCCGACGGCTTCGACCGTGAGGCCGCCCCAGAACTTGAACTTGCCGCCGATGTTGAACGCCTGCCGTCCCCACGCCGCGGTAAAGCGCACGCCCTTGGAGCGCATCCAGGCCACGGTGTCCATGCTGCGCTTGACGAGGATCTCGGTCAGGTCCGGGTCGCAGCGGTATTCGGTCACGCGCGCCATGTCGTCGAGGAACTGGTCCGACGTGTAGGTGCCGAAATCGGTGCGCGCGACCTCGTCGTCGGTCAGGTCGGGGATCGCGCGCTTCAAGTCCTCGACGCCGTTGTATACGCAGCGCATCAGACCCGCGGTAAAGCGCGAGTTGCCGCCCGCTTCGTCTTCCGGCGCCCTCTCCAGCACCAGCACCCGCGCGCCCTTCTCCCGGGCGGCAAGCGCCGCGCAAAACGCGGCGTTGCCCGCGCCGACCACTACAACGTCATAGTCCTTGCTCATCTGCTTTCCACTCTCCGGTTTTTCAGATCCATCCGCCGTTCGCGCGCACCACCTGGCCGGTGACCCAGCTCGAGCCGGCGCTTGCGAGGAAGGCTACTACATTGGCGACCTCGTCGGGCTGGCCGACGCGGTTCAGCGGCGAGAAGCCGGCCGACATCGCGAGCTGCGCTTCGGTCTTGCCCTTGCGGAAGAGCGCTGTGTCCACCGGGCCGGGCGCCACCGCGTTCACGGTAATGCGCTTGGGCGCGAGCTCGCGCGCAAGTACGCGCGTCAGCGCCTCGACGGCCGCCTTGCTCGCTGCGTACGCGCCGAATCCCGGACGCGCGGTAAGGCTGAGCGTGGTCGCGATGCTGATGACGCGCCCGTCTTCAGCCAGCGTCTTCGCCGCCTCGCGCATCACGAGGAACACGCCCTTCGCGTTGGTTTCCATGACGCGGTCGTAATCGGCCTCGGCAAGATCGGCGATCGGGCCGGCGGGAACGTTCATGCCGGCGTTGTTGACCACGACGTCGAGCCCGCCGAAGGCGCTGCGGATCTCGTCGAAGACTCTCTTCACGTCTGCCGCCTTCGCGACGTTGCCGGCGAACGCCCTTGCCTTGCCGCCGGCGGACTCGATGCGCTTGACGGTCTCGGCCGCCCCGGCCGCGTCCGCGCCGTAGTGGACCGCTACCGTGAACCCGTCGGCGGCCAGCCGCGTGGCGATCGCCTGCCCGATGCCCTTGGATGCGCCGGTCACCAGCGCTACGCGATTTTGAGTGGTCATGCTTCACCTTCCGTTGGATGGCGCCTGGTCAGCGCCGAGGTTGAAATGCGGATCGGCTTCACAGCCAGAGGATCTTCTTGCGGTAGTCGAGGTCATCCAGCAGCGGCTCGGCCGGCCCCGCGTGGAACACAGCGCCGCGCTCCAGCGCGAACACGCGGTCGGCCAATGCGAGCACCAGGTCGAGGTTGTGCTCGACGATCACGATGGAAGTCTCCCTGCGCAGGCGATCGAAGACCGTGAACAGCTCCTGGATCACCGTCGGCGCGAGCCCTTCGAAAGGCTCGTCGAGCAGCAGCAGCTTCACGTTGCCCGACAGCGCGCGCGCCACCGCCACCATCTGCTGTTCGCCACCCGAGAGGTAGTCCGCCGCCACGTGCATGCGCGCCTTGAGGCGCGGGAAGAACTCCAGAATCTTCTCTTCGCTCCACACCGTGCCGGTGCTGCCGTCGGTCTTGCGCGCGAGGCGCCCGAGCGCGAGGTTCTCGGCCACCGTCATGCCGGCGAACAGGCCACGCCCCTGCGGCACATAGCCGACGCCCAGCCGCGCGATCGTGGGCGCGGAAAGCCCGGCGATGTTGCGGCCGTCGTATTCGATCGAACCGCCGACCGGGGCCACGAGCCCGGCCAGCGTCTTCAGCAGCGTCGACTTGCCCGCGCCGTTGCGGCCGAGCAGCGCGACGATCTCGCCTTCGCGCACGTCGAGCGTCGCGTCGTTCAGGATGTGGCTCTTGCCGTAGAACGCGTTGACCTTGTCGAAACGCAGCAGTTGCGATCGGTCCTTCCCCTCTCCGGCGACGCGGCCCGTGACCATAGGTGTCCCGCTGCCGGTGTACACCTGCTGCACCCGGGCGTCGGCGCGCACTTCGTCCGGCGTGCCGGCCATCAGCACTTCGCCCTGGTTCATCACCGTGACGACCTGCGAGAACCCGAGCACGCGATCGATGTCGTGCTCGACGATCAGCACGGGAAGCGTGGTGGCGACCGACTTGATCAGGTTCGACACCCGCTCGCGCTCGGCGGCGGCCAGGCCCGCCAGCGGCTCGTCGACCAGCAGCACCTGGGGCTTGGAGCCGAGCGAAATGCCGAGGTCCACGAGGCGCTGGCCGCCGTACGAGAGGTCCCCGCCGAGGATCCGCTCGATCCCCTCGAGCCCGAGGAAACGCACCAGTTCGGTGGTCTCGGCATGGATGTCGGCATAGCTGTCGATGTCGCGCCAGCAGTTGAACCGGCCCGGGTGCCGTGCCTGCAGCGACAGGCGCAGGTTCTCGTAGATCGTCAATCCGCGGAACAGGTTGGTGATCTGGAACGAACGCGCGACGCCGCGCTCGCAGATGCGATTCGTCGGCAGCGTGTCGATGCGCTCGCCGTGCAGCTTCACTGCGCCCCGGTCCGGCGGGAACAGGCCGGAGACGATGTTGAACAGCGTCGTCTTGCCTGCGCCGTTGGGCCCGATCAGCGCGTGGATCTGCCCGGCCTCGATGCGCAGGCTCGCATTCGACACCGCCTGGATGCCGCCGAAGTGCCGCGACACGCCCTCGACTTCGAGCACGACGCCGGACTGCGGCGGCGGGCGCAGGAAAGCCGGCAGCGGCAGGCCCTCAATGATCCTGCGCGCGCTCATCGCGGCTGCTTCTTCGGGCGGCGGCTTAAGGCGGCGCATCACCTGCGCCCAGATGCCGACCAGCCCGCCGGGCGAATAGATCACGAACAGCACGAACACCAGCCCGAACCACAACAGCCAGTTCGAGCTCCAGATCGAGAACAATTCGCGGAACAGCACGAAGAACACCGCGCCGATCACCGGCCCGAGCAGGCTGTGCATGCCGCCGATGACGACGACCGCCAGCAGCTCGCCCGAGAGCGCCACCGAAACCGCTTCGGCCGATACCAGGTAATGCAGGAAGCCGAGCAGCGCGCCGGCAAGCCCTGTGACCACGGCCGACAGCACGAATGCAGCGAGCCGGTAACGGTCCACCGGGTAGCCCTGGAAGGTGGCGCGCAGCTGGTTCTCGCGGATCGCCACCAGTACATGCCCGAACGGCGAGCGGATCACCCGCAGCAGCGCGTAGAACGTGCCCAGGCAAATCGTCGCGCAGAACACGTAGTACGCAATCGAG
Source organism: uncultured Bordetella sp. (assembly GCA_964599095.1). Lineage (GTDB taxonomy): Bacteria > Pseudomonadota > Gammaproteobacteria > Burkholderiales > SG8-39 > SZAS-79. Next base: position 208,792 of record CAZREB010000004.1, on the reverse strand, counting down.
TTCGAAAGATCCACCGGCCCGTAGCCGCCGCGCGCGAGGCCTCCCAGCCCGTCCTCGCCGCCGGTGACCTCGGTCCAGCGGAAGCAGATCGCATAGGTGAGCGCCGAGAGCGCCAGCGTCAGCAGCGAAAAGTACACGCCGCGCCTGCGCAGGATCAGCGCGCCGACGATCGCCGACAGCAGCGCGACGAAGGCCATCGAGAAGAGGAGCGGCAACACGATGTGGCCCTGCAGCCAGTGCTTCTGCGCCAGCGCCGCGGCGTAGGCGCCGATGCCGAACCATGCGGCATGGCCGAACGAGACCAGCCCGGTGTATCCCACCAGCAGGTTCAGGCCGATCGCCGCCATCGCGAAGATCAGCACCGCAGTGGCGTTGTCGAGCGTCAGGCCCATCGCCCGCATCGCAAGCGGCAGCAGGATGACGCCCGCGGCCGCGAACGCCAGCGGCCGGTACTTCGATCGCGCGGACAAGATCATGCTCATTCGAATTTCTCGATCCGCTCGCCGAGCAGCCCGCGCGGGCGGAACATCAGCACGAGGAACATCAGCACGTAGATCGACGCCTCGCCGGCAGCGGGAACGAAGTGGATCGTGATGCCGCGCACCACGCCCACCAGCAGCGCGGCGAGCACCACGCCCCAGAAACTGCCGAGGCCGCCGATCACGACCACGACGAACGCGACCGTGATGATCTCGGCGCCCATGGCCGGGTGCACCACGGTGATCGGCGCGAACAGCGCGCCGCCGAGCGCGGCCATGCCGACGCCGAGCACGACGATGGCCGTCATGTAAGGCTGCAGGCGGATCCCGAGCGCGGCGACCATGTCGGGCCGCTGGATGCCGGCGCGCACCACGCGCCCGAACGACGTCTTGTGCAGCAGCAGCCAGATCCCGAGCAGCACCGCTGCAACGACGGCGAGCAGCAACAGCCGGTAGCGCGAGAACATGAACTCGCCGAGCATCAGCTGGCCCTTGAACTGGGGCGGCATCGTCGCCGGCAGCGGCGCGGCGCCCCAGATCATGCGGATCGCCTGCTCGGCCACCATCGCAAGGCCGAAAGTCACCAGCAGGCTCAGGATCGGGTCGGCGGTGTAGAAGCGCCGCAGCAGGAAGCGCTCGAACAGCACGCCGAGCAATCCCACGGCGATCGGCGACAGCACTGCGGCCGGGCCGAACCCGAGGTGCTTGGCGATCTCGAGCGAGATATACGCCCCGAGCGCGTAGAAGCCGCCATGCGCGAGGTTGACCACGCCGCCGACGCTGAAGATCAGCGACAGGCCCAGCGCGATCAGGAGGTAATAGCCCCCGAGCACGAGGCCGTTCACCACCTGTTCCAGCAAGAACAGGAGTTGCATGCTTATCGGAGGGTTACGGGCGGGAGTGCATCGCGGGGCGCGCGGCCGGCGGCGCCGGCGCGCGTCCCCGTCCTGTCATCCTCAGAACACGCAGGAATTCTGCTCCTTCGGCGGGTTGATGATTTCCAGCGGCTGGTTGGCCGCGGGCACCGCGGCGCCGAACGCGAGGAAGTCCCACTTGTCCTTGGCCTGGCCCTTGGGCTTGACGGTGAAAGGGTAGGCCTCCTGGATCAGCTGGTGGTCCCACGCGCGGAAGTAGCCCTTGCGCGCCTTCAGCAGGTCGAACTCGGCCTGGCTCTCGAAATACGCGATCAGCTTGTCGGTGTCGGTGGACTTGGTCGCGTTCATCGCCTGCGCGAGGATCTTCAGCGTGACGTACTCGATCCACGCGTGGTTCTCCGGCGGCTTGCCGTGCTTCTTGCGGAACGCATCGACGAAGGCCTTCGAGGCCGGCACGTTCAACTCGTGGTGCCAGACCGTCGGCCAGATCCCGGCGAGGTTGCCTTCGCCCGCGGCCCAGGCGTCGGCCGTATTGAGGTTGAAGCCCGCGATCGCGTACGGCAGGCCGAATTCGGCGTACTGCTTGACGAAGTTGGTGACCTGGTTGCCGGCGAGGTTGGTCGCCACGAGGTCGGGCCTGGCCTGGCGGATCTTCAGCAGGTACGGGCTGAAGTCGGTCACGTCGGTCGCAACGAGCTCGTCGCCTATGTGGGTGCCGCCGTTGGCCGACACGAAGGCCTTGGCCGCCTTGGCAAGGTCGTGGCCGAACAGGTAGTCGGCGGTCAGGCTGAACACCCGCTTGCCCTTGATCAGGCCGTCGCGCAGCAGCGCCTGGCCGGCGGCGTTGACCATCACGGTGACCGGGATGTCGACGTGGAAGGTGTAGCGGTTGCAGCTCTTGCCGCGCAACGCGTCCGAGCGCGCGCCGACCTGCATGAACAGTTTCTTGTTGCGCGCCGCCACCTGCATGATCGTCAGCGCGGAGGCCGAGTTGATCTCGCCGAACAGGAACGCCGCGCCGTCGCGCTCGAGCATGCGCTGGGCCTTGGTCGCGGCCGTGGCCGGATTGACCGAGTCCTCGGACAGGATGTCGAGCTGCCGGCCCATGACGCCGCCGGACTTGTTGATTTCCTCCTCGGCCATCCGCATGCCGAGCTGCGCGTACTCGCCGAGCGCGCCGAGAAACCCGGTGAGCGGCGTCAGGTGCCCGAGCCTGATTTTGTCCGATTGCGCGCGAACGATGGCCGGGAATCCCAGCGCAGACGCTCCTGCGAGACCTACGACTCCTGCGACGCCTGCCTTGAGCACTTTCCTGCGGCCGCCGGATACCCGGTCGTTCTTCTTGTCCCCGATCATTTCGACTCCTCCTTTTTGCTGTGGATTGTCTTCGCGCCCGCCGTTCAGGCGAGATTTCGCAATGCCGTAATGCAGTTCACAGTATCGAATAATGTCACATTACGCGCAAGGCGCTGGAGCATCGAACACACCGTTTCCGGCAGGGCTTTCGGGAGGCTTACGGACGGATGCCGAGCGCCTTGGTGAGGCCCGCGTAGAACTCGAATTGCTCGCGGGCAAACCGCTCGGTCTCGGCGGGCGGGCGCACCGCAGGCACGCCGCCGAATTTGGTGTTGCCGTCGATCCACGCGGGATCCTGCGCGACTGCCTTCATGATCTCGGTCCATTTCGCGACAAGTGCCGGTGGCAGGCCCGGCGGCCCGTACAGGGCGCTCCAGCCGACCACCTTCTCGAGGTCCGGGTAGCCTTGCTCGCGCGCGGTCGGGACATCCGGGAACTCCTTCATCCGCTCGGGCATAAACACCGCCAGTGCGCGCAACCGTCCCGAGCGGACCGGGTTGACCAGCGCGGTCGTGCTGGCGCAGTGGAAATTGACCTGCCCTCCGAGCATCGCGACCACCACGTCCTGGTCGCTCTTGTAGGGGACGTTGACCGCGGCGTTGCGATCCAGGCCGGCCAGCGAAAACAAGAGTTGCGTGGCCATGTAGGGCAGCGAGCCTTCGCCCGAGGACGAGTAGTTCAACTTGCCCGGGTTGCGCTTGAGGTGTTCGATGAGTTCGGCCAGCGAGCGGTAGGGCTCCTCGGCCCGCGCGACGCAAGCGGTGGGATTGAGTTCGAGCAGCGAGAGGAATGTGAAGTCGTTCCATTTGTACGGCGTGGCCGGGTCGATCGCCGGCAACGCGGCCTGCGCGCCGACGCGGGCGATCAGCAACAGGTAGCCGTCGGGCGCCGCGGTGCGCACCTGCTGCGAGCCGAGCGCGCCCTGCGCGCCCGGGCGGTTGAGGACGACGATGCGCTGGCCGAGCGCCTTGCCGGCGTGCAGCGCGAGGTTGCGCGCGGCGAGGTCGGTCGGCCCGCCGGCGGCGTAGGGGACCATGAAGGTCACCGGCCTGTCCGGGTACTGCGCGTGGAGTCCGGGCGCCGCCGCCGCGAGGAACGCCGCCGCTGCGGCCAGCAGGCACTTCACGATCGCTTTTTCCATGGCCAGTCCCTCGGGAGTCCCGGTTCGCTCTGCGAGGCGCACGGGACGCCGGCGGCGCGCATGATGATGCCTGTGTTTCGCAATCAATTATCCCACAATATCGTTTTAGACTTTATATTGTGAGAACAACGAAGGCGCGTGCCACCGGGCCCCAAGCGCCGACAAAGGAGACGAGTGTGAAAATTCTGCGCCTGTTGCTGTGCGCTGTCCTCGGGACGACCGGAGCCTTCGCGCAGGCCCAGCCCTACCCGTCCAAGCCGGTCAAGCTGGTGGTCGCCTATCCGCCGGGGGGCGTAGTCGACATCGTGGCGCGCACCATCGCCGGCCCGCTCGGCACGCTGCTCAAGGAATCCGTCGTCGTCGACAACCGCAGCGGCGCCGGGGGCTTCGTCGGCCACGCGTCGGTGGCGAAATCCGCCCCCGACGGGTACACGCTGCTGCTCTCGGCCGCCGGGCCGCTGGTCAGCACCGGGATGTACAAGAGCGTTCCCTACGACCCGGTGAACGACTTCGCCGGCATCTGCATGGTCGGCGAGACCGACGTCCTGCTGGTGGCCTCGGGCCCGTCGCAGATCCGCACGCTCGCCCAGCTGGTCGAGCGCGCGAAGGCCAACCCGGGCAAGCTCAACCTGTCGATCAACTCGATCGGGTCTTTCCACCACCTGCTGTCCGAATTGTTCATGCTGCGCGCCGGCATCCAGCTGAACCGCGTGCCCTACAAGGGCGCCGGGCAGGTGATCCCGGACCTGCTCTCGGGCGTGATCGACGTGCACATGGAAAGCCTCCCGCTGGTCGTGCAGCACATCAAGTCGGGCCGCCTGCAGCCGCTTGCCGTCGCGACCAACGCCCGGCTCGAGCCGCTGCCCGATACGCCGACGTTCCGCGAACTCGGTTATGCCGACATGACCGGCTCGCCGTGGTACGCGCTGGTCGCGCCCACCGGCACACCCAAGGACATCATCGACCGCCTCAACCGCGAGTTGAACGAGGTGCTGCGCCAGCCCGAAATCAAGGCGCAGTTCGCCAAGCACGGCGTGAAAATCGTCACCTCGAACGTGGAGGAGACCGGCAAATTCATCCGCGCCGAGATCCAGCGCGTCGGCCGGATCGTCGCCGAGACCGGCGTGAAGGCGAACTGAGAGTTCCCGCAATGCGACGCGAAATAATCGCAACCTGAAAGGACCGACCGTGGCCGCCACAGCACCCTTACCCACCGCCCCAGCGCTGCAGATTTACGACAACGAACAGGCCTGGTACGGGCCCGAAATGGCGCGCCGCACCGACTGGATCTATCGCCTGACCCCGAAGGAGGTGGACGAACTCGATCGGGCGATCGATTCCGTCGCATCCGCGGGCATCGATCTCCTCGACCTGCGCAGGGAGCACTTTCCCCTCGACGAACTCGGCCGCACGCTCGCGAAGCTGCGCCGCGACATGCTGCACGGCCGCGGGTTCTTCCTCGCGCGCGGCGTCCCGGTGCATCGCTACGACAGGAAGCAGGCGGCGATCGCCTTCTTCGGCATGGGCCACTACCTCGGCGAGCCGGTGTCGCAGAACGGCAAGGGGCACATCCTCGGCCACGTGAAGAACCTCGGCATGGATTTCAAGGACCCGGAAACGCGCGGCTACCAGACGAGCGCGCGCCTCGCCTACCACACGGACTACTCGGATGCGGTCGGGCTGCTGTGCCTGCAGACGTCGAAATCCGGCGGCGCGTCGAGCATCGTCAGCTCGACCACGCTGTGGAACGAGCTGGTGCGCCGGCGGCCGGACCTCGCGGTCGCGCTCGCCGGTCCGCTGCATTACACGCGCTGGGGCGAGATCCCGGCGGGCAAGCAGCGCTACAGCGAAGTGCCGGTGTTCTCGCCGTGCGCCGGCCGCATGATCGGCTTTCTCAACACCCGCATGACGATCATGAAGGCGCAGGCCTTCCCCGAGGTGCCGAGGATCACGCCGCTGCAGATCGAGGCGCTCGATTTCCTCGACGACCTCGAAAACGACCCGGCAATCCACATGGACATGACCTTCGAGCCGGGCGACATGCAGTTCCTGTGCAACCACTCAGTGCTGCACTCGCGCACCGCGTACGAGGAATGGCCCGAGCCGGAGCGCCGCAGGCACCTCTTGCGCCTGTGGCTCGCGTGCGACGACGGGCCGGAACTGCCGCATTTCATGGCCAACGATTTCCAGGGCCACACCGCAGGCGGGCGACCGAACGGGATCCACACGCCCGGCGTGCCTTTCAAGGTGCCGCTGGAAGCGGAATAGCGGGAACGCTGTGCCGGGCTGCGCGCCCGGTGTTTCAGGCTGCGCGGACCGGTTTCTTCTTCGGGTCGTAGCCGAGCTGGGCCGACAGGCCGAGCGCCGCTTCGCGCACCTGGCGCGACTTGTCCTGCAGCGACTGCAGCGATAGCCGCCAGACCGCGCCGGAAATGCCGATCGCGCCGGCCACGCGCCCGGCGAAGTCGTAGACCGGTACCGCGACGCAGCGCACTTCCTCGTCGAACTCGCCGTCGTCATAGGCGATGCCGGTGCGCCGGACCTCGGCGATCTCGCGCAGCAGCGTGTCGCGCTCGACGATGGTCTTGGGCGTGAACTTCGGCAGCGGCTGGCTGCCGAGGAAATGGCGGATCTGCACTTCGTCCAGCGCCGCCATCAGCACCTTGCCGAGCGCCGTGGCATGCGCCGGGCGCTGCGCGCCGGCCCGGTCGGCCATCTGCAGCAGGCCGGAGCCGGTGGTGCGCGCGATCACGACGATGTCGTTGCCGGAGCGGATCGCGAAGTGCGCCGCCTCGGCGGTTTCGCGGGTCAGCGATTCGAGCACCGGCGTAGCCAGTGCCAGGAAGGAGTTCTCCTCCAGCGCGCCGGCGGCCAGCGTGAAGAGCTTGCTGCCGATGCGATAGCGCTTCGAGTCGCGCACCTGGCTGATGTAGCCCAGCTGCGCCATCGTCTTGACGAGGTGGAACGTGGTGCTGTTGTGCAGGCCGACCGCCTTGCTCAGGTCCGCAACGTTGATGCCTTCGCGGTTGCGCGCCACTTCCTCGAGGATCGCGAAGGCGCGCTCGAGCGACTGGATGCCGCCGCGCTCTTTCGGCAGGATTTCCCCGGCCGGCGCAACCGCCTCGGGCGGCGCGCTCTTCTTCCGCGATTTTTGCGTGGCCATCGGTCGATTATAGGTTGAAAACCACGAGCCTCTCGTCGGTCATGTCGCGGATTGCGAACTTCGGGCCTTCGCGGCCGATGCCGCTCGACTTGATGCCGCCGTAGGCCAGCTGGTCGGTGCGCCACGTCGAGGTGCCGTTGACGATCACGCCCCCGACCCGCAGGCGGCGGATCGCGTCGAAGGCCACGGAAAGCGACTTCGTGAAGATGCCGGCATGCAGCCCGTACTGTTCGGTGCTGACGCGCTCGAACAGCGGGTGCAGGTCGCTGAAAGGCTGCACCGTGGCCACCGGCCCGAAGATCTCCTCGCAGACGACCTTCATCTCGGGTCGCACGTCGGCCAGCACTGTGGGCTCATAGGCCGCCGCATGGCGCTTGCCGCCGGTGAGCAGGCGGGCGCCCTGCGCCACCGCTTCGCTGACCCAGTTCTCGACGCGCTTGGCGGCGTTCTCGTCGATCAGCGTGCCGACGTCGGTCTTCGCGTCCAGCGGGTCGCCGAGCCTGAGTTTCTTCACGCCCGCGGTCATGCGCTCGAGGAAAGCCTCGTACACGCTCTGGTGCACGTAAATGTTCTGCACCGAGATGCAGCTCTGCCCGGCCAGGCGCATCGAGTTGCGCGCGCACAGGGCCGCGGCCTCGTCGAGGTCGGCATCGGCACAGACGATGGTGGTGCCGTTGCCGCCGAGTTCCAACGCGACGCGCTTCAATCCGCTGGCGGCCTTGATCTCGGCGCCGACGCGGCTCGACCCGGTGAAGGTCACGAAATCGACGCGCGGGTCGCGCACCATTGCCGGGCCGACTGCATTGCCGAACAGCAGGTTCACGAACCCGGGCGGCGTGCCTGCATCGACGAACAATTCGGCGAGCTTGCTGACCACCCACGGCGACTGCGGCGGCGCTTTCAGCACGATAGCGTTTCCCGCGGCGAGCGCGGGCGCGAACTTGTGGCAGGCGAGGTTGAACGGCGCGTTGAAAGGCGTGATCGCGCCGACGACGCCTACCGGGAATCTCAGCAGGAACGCGAACTTGCCGGCGCCCATCGCGCTGCCGTCGAGCGGCACCTGCTCGCCCTCGATCCGGATCGCCTCCTCGGCCGACAGGTTGACGGTGTCCTGCGAGCGGATCACCTCGGCGCGCGCATCGTTGATCGCCTTGCCGGTCTCGCGCGACATCACCTCGGCGATCGCGTCCGCGCGCTCGACCAACAGCTTGGACACGCGCCGCAGGATCGCCGCGCGCTCGTAGCCCGGCATCGCCGCGACTTTCGCCTTCGCCGCGGTGGCCGCGGCCAATGCGTCATCGAGATCCTGCAACGTGGATTCCGGCGCCTGCGCGACGACTTCGTTGCGGTACGGGTCGCGCACGGCATAGGTCTTGGCGCCCTCGCGCCATTCCCCGCCGATCAGCATCCTGACGACGGCCGCCATGACGCTACTTGTCCTCGGTCGGCGTGGTGACGACGATGAAGGTCAGGTCGGTGAGGCCGTTGTTGACGATCGAGTGCGAGTAGCCGGGCGGCAGGAAGATCACGTCGTGCTTGCGCACCACCTGCTGCTTGCCTTCGATGATCATCATGCCCTCGCCTTCGAGCACGTGGTAGATCTGCTCCTGCACCTTGTGCGTATGCACCTCGACATAGGCCATCGGCTGGTAGGTCGAGATCCGGTAGTCGACCAGCCTAGAGCCGGCGGTTTCGGGCCGCACCAGCGCCTTGGACAACGCGCCGCCGAAATGGCCGGGGTATTGCTGCCACGGCGTCTCGACCACGTTGCGGATGCTGGGGACCGCTTTTGCTTTCTTGTCCTTGTTCTTCTTCATCTGCATTACCTCACGATTTTCCTGCCGAAGATGGGTTCCTTGTGCGGGATCGGCGGCAGCGCCCATGCGCCGGTGCCGGGCGGGCGGATGTCCGCGTCCACATGCACGTCGATCAGGCACGGTTTATTCAGCTTGACCGCGTGCTCGAGCGTGCCCTTGAAGTCCTGCGACTTGGTGACCGTCAGCCCCTCGACGCCGGCCGCGCGCGCCCACGCCGCGAAATCGGGGTTGTAGGGCTTGCGCTCGGCGCCCGAGTAAAAGCCGGTGCCGTACTCGCGGCCGTCGAAGTAGGCGTACTGCAGGTCGCGGATCGCGGCCCACGCGAAATTGTTCCACACCACCCACACCGCCGGGATGTCGTACTCGACCGCGGTGCAGAGCACATGCGACACCATCGTGAATCCGCCGTCGCCGCAGATCGAAACGCAGGGACGATCCGGCGCCGCGAGCTTCGCTCCGAGGATGGAACTCGGGCCGAAGCCCATGCCCGAGAAGCCCCAGGTGTTCAGCATCGCCTGCGGCCGGCGCGCCTCCCAGAACTGCATGAACCAGTTGTGGTGGATGCCGGAATCGAGCGAGATGATCGCGTCGTCCGGCAGCACCGCGCGGCAGTCGGCGACGATGCGCTCGGGCCGGATCGGCGTCGAGTGCATTGCGAAATTCGGCGCGACGTACTTCTCCCACTCCTCGCGCCAGCCCTTGATCTGCGCATGCCACTCGGCGAACTGCGTCGCGCCGTTGATGTTCCTTCCCGAGGCTTCACCGAGCACCTGCTGCAGGAAAGTCCTCGCGTCGGCGAGGATGCCGAGGTCGGGCGCATAGTTGCGGCCGATCTCGGCGTGGTCGACGTCGACGTGGATCAATTTGGACGCCGGGATGTTCCACGAATAGCCCGGCATCCACGAGGAGGCCGAGCGGTCGTCGAAACGCGCGCCGATCGCGATGATCAGGTCGCAGAAGCGGCCGGCCTGGTTCGCCTGGTAGGCGCCGTTGCGGCCGATGAACCCGAGCGACAGCGGGTCGCGCATGTCCAGGCACCCCATGCCGTTCGGCGAGCTGATCACCGGGATGCGGTATTTCTGCGCGAACTCGGTCAGTTCGCGGCTTGCCTCCGACAGCGTCACGCCGTGGCCGATGAAGATCACCGGGCGCTTGGAGGCCTGCAGCATGTCGACGACCTTGCGCACGTCCTCCGGCGACGCGCCGCTGCGGCGCTTGTCGAAGCCGTCCCACGACGGCTCGAGCGGGACCTCGGCCTCTTCCTGGAACAGGTTGTACGGGATGTCGAGGTTCACCGGGCCGGGCCGGCCGCTGGTCATCGTGGTCACCGCCTGGCGCATCGCGAGCGGCAGCATGTCGACGCGCGAGGGCTGGAAGCTGCGCTTGACCACCGGGCGGATCACGTTCGGAAAATCCGCCTGGTTGTGGCGGTTCAGTTCCTGGAACGGGCTGCGGTTGAACTGCGAAGTCGGCACGTTGGCCGTGATCGCGAGCAGCGCGGAGGAATCGGTCTGCGCGACGGCCAGCGCCATGATCAGGTTGGCCGAGCCGGGGCCGGTCGAGGTCAGCGTCGCCACCGGCTGGTGCTTGACGCGGAAATAGCCGTCGGCCATGTGCGCCGCAGTCTGCTCGTGGCGCGGCGAGATCAGCTTGATCTTATCGCGCACCTCGTACAGCGGGTCGAGCAGGCCGACGTTGCCGTGCCCGCAGATGCCGAAGATATACGGCATCTTCTCCTTGACGAGGAATTCGGCGATCAGCTCGCCGCCCTTGCGGGTCATCGTCTTCGGCGCTTCGGCAGGAACTTCGGCCGGCGCCGCCTGTAATCCTTTTTCGGTCGGTTTGTTCATCGTGCTCTCTCCTCAATTCGTCAATTCTGCCGCCTCAGCCGCCGCCGGCGCGGCGCTTTCACGCGCGCGCACTGCATGGAGGGCGGCAAGGTATCCAAAAGTCATGCCGGGGCCGAGTTGCGCGCCCGCGCCGGGGTATTCCCCGCCCATGACCGAATGCATGTCGTTGCCCGCAGCATACAAGCCGGGGATCGGCGCGCCGTCTTCGCCCAGCACCTGCGCATTCGCGTTGGTCGCGAGGCCGAGGCTGGTGCCCAGCGGAGTCGGCTCGACCTGCACAGCGTAGAAGGACGCGCGCTCGATCGGGCCGAGGCAGGGGTTCGGCTTGTTCGACGGATCGCCGTTGCCGAGGTCGTAGGCATTGCTTCCTTTGCCGAAATCGGCATCGACGCCTGTGCGGGCGAATTCGTTCTGCCGGCGAACGGTCTCGGCCAGCCCGGCCGGCGAGACGCCGATCGCATTCGCGAGCGCCTCGATCGTGTCGGCCGTCTTGAGGTAACGCGAATCGAGGTACGGCGACAGGCTCGGCGTCATCGGGCGGATCATGCCCAGGCCGTAGTTCCACATGAAGCGCCGGTCGCACACCAGCCAGGCGGGCACGTTGCCGGTGCGGTACATCGCGCGCGTGAATTCGTGATACGAGACGGCCTCGTCGGTGAAGCGCATCCCCGATTTCCCGACGGCGACCAGCCCGGGCTTGGAGCGGTCGAGCACGATATGCGGGTAGACCGCGGTCGTGCCGTCGGGCCGCGGCGAGATCGAACTCGGGAACCACAGTGCGTTGTCTTCGCCCGAACTACCGAGCGCGCCGCCGGCCTGCTGGCCGAGCCGGATCGTCTGGCCGACGCAGCCCTCGTACGCGGGCGTGTAACGCGCGACCGGATGCGGCAAGTGCTTTTCGCGCATTTCAGCATTCGCAGGAAACCCACCCCCGGCGAGAATCACACCCCGCCGCGCACCGATGCGGTGGACCTTTCCGCCACGGCGCACCACCAGGCCCTGCACTGCGCCCTGGCCGACGAGACCCTCGGTATTCGCTTCGCACCATACAGGGACGTTCCGATCGAGCAGCGCTTTGTAGAGGCCCGCCACAATGGCATTGCCGAGCACCAGCCGCGTCCCGCGCGGATAGCGCAAGCGGTCCGCGAGATAGCGCAGCACAAGGCGCGCGCCGAGCAGCGTGCCTTCGATCGACCGCCCGGCGCGCAGCAACCGCGCCGCTTCGCCTCGCGTGATCATCATCCCGCCGAACAGCATCAGTTCGGGCAGCGGCCAACCGACGCGCTTGAATTCGTCGCCGAGACGCCGGCCGTCGAATTCGGGCGGCTCGAGCGGCCGCATCCCGCCCGCGGCGCCGGGCTTGTCCTGCCGATAGTCCGGATGCGCCGGATAGGGTTTGAACTTCATGCCCGCGTGCTTCTCGAGGCAGGCGAGCATTTGCGGGCCGGCGGCGAGAAATGCCTGGCGCAGCGCGCGATCGGCCTTGTCGCCGACGAGCGCATCGAGATATTCGGAAGCCTTGCGGTCGTCGGCCGCGGGTATCCAGAGCGTCCCGGAGGAGCGCGCGCTGGTACCGCCGACATAGTCGGTGGACTCCAACACCAGCACGCGGGCACCCTCGGCTGCGGCGGCAAGCGCCGCGGTCATGCCGGACGCGCCGGCCCCCAGCACGACGAGGTCGTAGTCGGCGTCGAATGGCACAGCGTCAGGGGAGGAAACGGTGTTCAAGGGGTATCCCGGCACAATCTTCCATAATATCGCACCTTCCTCTGCATTATGAAAGGAATCGCGGCGGCATGCGCGCGCCCGGTTCGTCGGGCTGGTCGTGCTTGCAGAGGTCGTCTGGGTCAGCGAGAGCCTCTATGACGCGAGCCGGCAGGAGGTGTCGGACATCGTGCGCAGGATCCTGAGCATCAAGCAGCTGGTCGTTCAGGACGCCGAAACGGCGTGGAAAGCGCTTCGCCTTTTCGATGCGGGCAAGGCGGAATTCGCCGATTGCCTGGTCGCGTGTTCCGCCCTCGCCGCAGGGTGCGAAAGCGTCGCGACTTTCGACAGGCAGGCCGCGCAGAGCGGCATGACACTTCTCAGGTAACCTGGGCGGCCTCAGCCGGCCGGCCGGTGCGACGCCAGCGTCCGCCCGCGCACCGGCATCTTCGCTCGCAGGATCGAGCCGCTGTTCGATTCGGTCATGTACAGCCATTCGTTCGCCTGGCCGTCCGCATCGTATCCGTAGGCGAGGTTGGTGATGAAGCTGCCGGCCGGACCCTTGACCCGCGCCACCGGCTCGCCCTGCGGGTCGACGAGCCACACCGAACCGCTGCCCGGATGCGCAATCGCGAGATTGCCGGCCGAATCCATCGCAAGGCCGTCGGGACCGGTGGGACCGTAGAGCTGGAAGAAGTTGCCGACCTTCGACAGCGTGCCGTCGGGCATGACCGGCCCGCGCCAGATGCAGTTGCCGCGCGTGGCCGCAACGAACAATACTTTCTCGTGGGCGTCGAGCACGATTCCGTTCGGGCTCGGCACGTTCGAGAGCAGCAGTTCGAGGCGGCCGTCCGCGCGCAGGCGGTAGACCCGCCCGGTGGGATCGTGCAGCCCGGTCTGCCCCTGGTCGGTAAACAGGATGTCGCCGTTCGATGCGATCGTGAGGTCGTTCAATCCCTTGAAGCCTTCCGTGTTTCGGTGCGACAGCACCGTGCTGGCCGTGCCCGCCGCCGGGTCCACGCGCACGAGGCCGTTTCGATAGTCGGCGACGAAGATGCTTCCGTCGGAGGCAATCCGCAGGCCGTTCGGCCAGCCGTCGTATTCGACGACCAGCGTCCATTCGCCTGCGGGCGATATGCGGAAGATCCGCCCGAACGGGATGTCGACGACATAGAGGTTGCCGGCTCGGTCGAACGAAGGCCCCTCGAGGAAGCTGTCGATCGCAGCGCCCCCCCTGTTGGCGTCCGCCCAGGCGGTATGCTCGCCGGTGCGCCGGTGGTTCGCCGGCATGCTGCTGAACGGTTCGGCCGCAATGGCCGGGACGGTTGCAAATGTCATGTCGCACCCCTTTCAGGAAAACTTGGTCGATGGCAGCATATCGCCCGGAAACCCAATCCTGGCGCGGGGACAGGTCAAATAATGGCAGCATTTAATTCGCCCGCCCCGGATCCCGGCCGGATTCGCCGGCCGGCCCTGCCGCGTCGCCCCGGCCGCGAACATTTCGACGGCCCCCGCGTCGGCGGAGAATTGTACGCATCATCGCGTGCGTGAGATGATTGCACCGAGGACACACATCCCGGTCACATGCTCAGACGGCTCGCCCGGCTTGCGAAGGCGCCGCTCATCGGCGGCCTCCGGCTCTTTGCAGGCTTAGCGCTGCGAGCCTCCCGGGTGCTGGAAGGCGAGGCAAAGCCGTTCGCCGGGAAAGCCGCGGGCACGCCGCAGGGCGATCAGGTCATGTTCTCCACCGAGCTGGTCGACGCGTTGCCGATCTCGGTTGCGATGCGCGACCTCGAGGGCCGCTTCCTGCAGGTCAACCGCACCTGGGAAAAATACTTCCAGGTCCGCCGCGAGGACGCGATCGGCCGGCGCTTCACCGAATTGCCCGGATGGCAGGACGGCATCGAGCGCAGCGAGGCGGCGAGGCGCGGCGAGCAGCAGGACAGCGACCTGATCGCGCGCGGCCCCGGCGCCGGGCCGATGCTCATCGAGCGCGAGCGCCTCGGCCGCAGCTACCTGACCAGCCGGCAGCTGTACGCCGATGCCGACGGGCGGATCGCCGGCATCCTCGCCACCGGCATCGACACCACGGAATTGCGCGAGGCGGAGAAAGCGCTCGCTGCCGAGCGCCAGCGACTTGCACTGGTGGTGCGTGCCACGCAGGCCGGCATCATCGACTGGGACATGGCCACGGAGACGCCCTGGTATTCCGAGCGGCTGAAGGAAATGCTGGGGTACCCCGCGGACGCCGACACTTCGGGGTGGCCGAGCATCTTCGGCGGGCTCGTCCACCCCGATGACAGGGACCGCTGCCGCGACGTGTTCTTCAGCGGACTGGTCAGCGAACGCGCGCCCAACAGCGTGGCCGTGCAGGCGCCGCTGGAGCTGCGCCTGCGGCACGCCGGCGGCGGGTATGTGTGGGTGCAAAGCATGGGCCTCACGCTGCACGACGAGGCCGGCGGCGCGAAGCGCTTCCTCGCGGCGATCACCGACATCGGCGAGCGGCGCGCGCAGGAGGAAGCGCTGCGCAACCAGTTCAAGTTCATCAACGACCTGTTCGACTCCGTGCCGCTGTCGCTCGCCATGCGCGACCCCGAGGGGCGCTTCCTTTTCGTCAACCGCAACTGGGAAAACTTCACCGGCACCCGGCGAGAGGACGTGCTCGGCATCCTGCCGCACGACTGCCTGCCCCGGGAGGAGGCCGACGCGATCCTCGCCGAAGACCGCGCGGCGCTTGCCCGGGGCACCGGCGCGCCGGTCGACTTCACCGAGTACAAGTTCCGCGATCGCCACCTCACGCAGATGCGCACGGTGATGGCCGACGACCAGGGCAAGGTGCTCGGCGTTCTGGTGGCCAGCATGGACATGACCGAGCGCCACGCGATCGAAGAGGCCCTCGCCACCGAACAGCGCCGCCTCGCCCTGGTGGTGAGCGCCTCGCGCGTCGGGACGCTCGACTGGGACGGCGACACGCACGCCGTGTACTACTCGCCGCGCTTCAAGGAGATCCTCGGCTACCCGCCGGACGCCGACGCATCCGCGTGGCCGGGCGGATTCGACGGCCTGCTGCACCCCGAGGACAGGGAGCGCGTCACCGGTGCCTTTCGCACGCACGTGCTCGGCACCGGCCCGGAGGGCAGGACCGAGCGCCATGCACCGCTCGAGTACCGCCTGCGCCGCGCCGACGGTACGTACGTATGGGTGGAGGCGCAGGGCCTGTCGGTGCGCGACGAGGCCGGCCGGTGCAAGCGATTCACGGCGTCCTATGCCGACATCACCGAGCGCCGCGCACACGACGAGGCGCTGCGCGAATCGGTCAGGCTGCGCGAGGAGGTCGAGCGAATGTCGCGGCACGACCTGAAGACACCGCTCAACAGCGTCATCGCGGTGTCGCGCCTGCTGCGCGAAGGCGGCAAGCTCTCGCGCGAGGACGAGGACCTGCTCAACATCGTGGAGCGCGCGGGCTACCGCATCCTCTCGATGGTGAACCTCTCGCTCGACCTGTACCGCATGGAGCAGGGCACCTACCAGTTCCACCCGCAAGCCGTCGACATGCTCGACGCCGCGCACAAGGTGGCGGCCGACCTCGAAGGGCAGGCGGCGTCGAAGAACGTGGCGCTGCGGCTGCGCCGCTCGGGCCACACGCTCGCCCGCGCCGAGGAACTGCTGAGCTACTCGATGCTCGCCAACCTGGTGAAGAACGCGGTCGAAGCGACGCCCGACGGCGGGGTCGTTTCCGTCACCGTGGAGGGCGCGGGCGATTCCGTCTGCGTGCATGTGCACAATCCCGGCGCGGTGCCTCCGGCGATCCGCAGGCGGTTCTTCGACAAGTACGCCTCCTCCGGAAAGAGCGCGGGACTGGGACTGGGCACCTATTCCGCGCGCCTGATGGCCCAGGTGCAGGAAGGCGACATCACGCTGCACACGACGGAAGCCGAGGGCACGACGATTTCGGTGCGCCTGGGCTCGGTGCTCAAGGGCGCGACAGGCGACGGCGCGCCGGCCGCCGCGGCGCCGACCAGCACGCGCGCCGAGCAGCTGCCGGATCTGCCCGCATTGAAAGTGCTCGTGGTCGACGACGACGAATTCAACCGGCTGGTGCTGCGCCGCTACCTGCCGAGCCCGCCGTTGACGCTCACGATGGCGGTCAACGGGCGTGCCGCGCTCGATGCCGCACGCGCCGACTGGCCGGACGTGGTGCTCCTCGACCTGGAAATGCCCGTCATGGACGGCTACGAGGCGGCGACCAGGCTGCGCGAACTGGAGCGCGAGGGGCGCAAGCGCCTGAAGATCGTCGCCATTTCGTCCAACGACGACGAAGCCATAGTGCAACGGGCGCTCGCTGCGCAGTGCGACCACTACCTCGTCAAGCCTGCGCCGCGCGAAACGCTCTTCAGGCTTCTCGCCGGCGACGCCGCCGGGAAGCCGGAGGCCGCCGCCCCGGCCGCCGCGGACGGCCTACCCCCGCAGCGCGTCGGGGTCGATCCTGTCCTGGCGGACAAGCTGCCGGCGTTCCTTGCTTCGCGCCGCGAATTGCTGGCCGAGGCGAGCGCCGCGGCTTCGGCCGGCGACCGCGCCTCGGTGCGCCGGGTCGCGCATCGCCTCGCGGGCGGGTTTGCGTTGTACGGCTTCTCCTGGGCATCGGCGCAGGCCCAGTGGGTCGAGCGCAACGCGCCGGAGGGCGCCTTGGGCGATCTTGCCCTCCGGCTTGCCTCCATCGTGTCGCACCTCGACGGCGTAACCGTCGAATACGCGCCGCCGGAAGACACGCCGAGCGCCCAAGGGCTCTGAAACGTCGGCCCCCCGGCCCGGCCGCAGGTCAATACACCACGACGCTCCGGATCGACTCGCCCTTGTGCATCAGGTCGAATCCCTCGTTGATCCTTTCGAGCGGCATCACGTGGGTGATCAGGTCGTCGATGTTGATCTTGCCCTCCATGTACCAGTCGACGATCTTCGGCACGTCGGTGCGGCCGCGCGCGCCGCCGAATGCGGTGCCCTTCCACACGCGCCCGGTCACCAGCTGGAACGGCCGCGTCTTGATCTCCTGTCCCGCGCCGGCCACGCCGATGATGACCGACACGCCCCAGCCGCGATGGCAACACTCAAGGGCCTGGCGCATGACGTCCACGTTGCCGATGCACTCGAAGCTGTAGTCGGCGCCGCCGCCGGTAATCTCCACCAGGTGCGCCACGAGGTCGCCGCCGACCTCCTTCGGGTTCACGAAGTGCGTCATGCCGAATTTTTCGGCCAATGCCTTGCGTGCCGGGTTCAGGTCCACGCCGACGATCATGTTGGCGCCGGCCATCCGCGCGCCCTGCACCACGTTGAGGCCGATGCCGCCGAGGCCGAACACGACCACGTTGGCGCCGACTTCCACCTTGGCAGTGTTGATCACCGCGCCGATGCCGGTCGTCACGCCGCAGCCGATGTAGCAGACCTTGTCGAACGGCGCGTCTTCGCGGATCTTCGCCAGCGCGATCTCCGGCAGCACGGTGTAGTTCGAGAACGTCGAGCAGCCCATGTAGTGGAACACCGGCTTGCCCTCCAGCGAGAACCGGCTGCTGCCGTCCGGCATCAGCCCCTTGCCCTGCGTGCCGCGGATCGCAGTGCACAGGTTGGTCTTCCTCGACAGGCACGACTTGCACTGCCGGCATTCCGGCGTGTAGAGCGGGATGACGTGGTCGCCCTTCTTCAAGCTGGTGACGCCCGGGCCGACGTCGACCACGATGCCCGCGCCCTCGTGGCCGAGAATCGCGGGAAACAAGCCCTCGGGGTCGGCACCCGAGCGCGTGAACTCATCCGTGTGGCAGATGCCGGTCGCCTTGACCTCGACCAGCACCTCGCCGGCCCGGGGCCCTTCGAGCTTCACCGTTTCGATGCTCAAAGGCGCACCTGCCTTGAATGCGACTGCCGCGCGAACGTCCATCAATCGAGTCCTTCCGAGGGAATGATCTTCGGGCCGATTATGGCCGAATCGCCGCGCCGACGGCAGCCATGCACCGGGCGGCCGCGGCGCGCATGCGGTACGGCGCTGTACCCCGAAGGGCCGGTCGCCTCAGGACACTGCGACGCTGCGGGTCCGCGCGCCACGCACCACCAGCTTCGCGGCGTCCGCACCTCGTCCGGCCATAGTGAGCGCTGCCATCAGCGTGTACTCGATCAAGTCACGCTGGGCCCGGCTGCCGCCGATCCGCTCGTGCTCGGCCATTCGCGGCTGCAGATGCGCGATCACCGCCTCCCAGTCCCTGCCGGCGCAGGCGCCGAATCCCTCGGCCAGCGCCGGCACGATCGGGCCGGCGGCCAGCTTGCCGGCGGATTCGCGCTCGCGCAGCTGGCCGACCAGCGCCTGCAGCGCCTCGGCATCTGCGGCCCCGGCATAGGCAAGCGCGCTGTGCACGTCGGCAAACGTCACGCCGGCCCTCGGGAATTCCCTCTTCGCGTAGTCGCGCACTTCGTGCCACAGCGCGGGGTCGTTGCGATGCCCCTTGAATTGCGAGCGCCACAGGAACGACGCGGAATCCGACAGCGTGTTGATCGGCGGCCCCCAGGAGCTGCCGGGCTTCACGTCGGCCATGTAGACGCGCCGCGCCTCGTCGATCCTGCCCGCCTCCAGCTGCCACAGCGCGATATGCCAGCTCAGGTGGCAATGCAACTGGGCGTCGCGCGGGAAGTCCTTCATCCACCCGATGAGGTAGTCGAGGCCGGCCGCGTCCTCGCCGTTTTCGTACAGTACATGCGCGAAGACGTGCGCGCCGTGCGCATTGCGCGGATAGATCGCGAGCGACCGGTCGATGAGTCTTCTCGCCTCGGCGATCCGCCCCGTCTCGCTCAGGGCGAACGCATGCGTGCAGAGGTACCACCAGTCGTCGCCATAGGCATCGGCCAGCTCGTCCATCTGCCGCGCCTGCTCGAGTTCGCGCCCGGGCCGCCCGGAAAACCCGATCAGCCCGAACACCCCGGTGCACGGCGCCAGCACCATGACGTCGCGCGGAAACTCCTTGAGGTGCTCGAGCGCAAACGCGAGCGGCGCGGGACCCTTGCCGTCCACGAGCGTGGCGAGCATCTCGACGTTCGCGCGCTCCCGGCGCGGCAGGCCGGCGCAAAGCTCCCGCGCCCGCGCGACGGAGGCTTTCGCCGCATCGATCTTCGCGTAGAGCTGCTGCGTGCGCCCGAGCGCCGCGTGCGCGAGCGCGAAGCCCGTATCCGCGGCGATCGCGCGCCCGAAGGCGGCCTCGGATCCTGCGTTCGCGGAAAGGAAAAGATCGACACCTTCGATGTAGGCGTCGCGCGCCGCCTGCGAGGCGGTCGACAATTCGAGGCCGTAACGGTCTGCCGGCATGGGTCACCCCGTTGTTCCGATGGGTTACAGTACGCGAATAGGGGAAGGGAGATGATGAAGAGAGTCTTGTCGGACGTCCTGATAAATGCGGTGGCGGCAATCCTGGTTTGCCTGCCTTTTGCAACTATCGCACAGACCTACCCGGCCAGGCCGGTGAAGATCGTGGTCGGCTTCACGCCGGGCGGCGGAGTGGACATCAATGCGCGCCTGCTGGCCTCCAAGCTCACCGAGCTGTTCGGCCAGCAGGTGGTCGTCGAGAACAAGCCGGGCGCCGGGACCAACATCGCCAACGAATTCGTGGCCCGCTCGGCGCCGGACGGCTACACGCTGCTGATGAACACGGCGGCGGTCGCGATCAACATGTCGCTCTACAGGAACCCGGGCTTCGACACGCTGCGCGACTTCACCGGCGTGTCGATCTTCTCCTCCAGCCCGAACATCCTCGTGGTCAACGCCCAGCTGCCGGTCAGGAGCGTCGCCGAACTGCTCGCGCAGGCACGCGCCGCGCCCGGCAAGCTGAACTACTCCTCGGCCGGGGCCGGCACCACGCAGCACTTGTCCGGCGAATTGTTCAAGACCCTCACCAAGACCGACATCGTCCACGTTCCGTACAAAGGCACCGCGCCTGCTCTCACTGCGCTGATCGCGGGCGAAGTGCAGCTTTCGTACGCAAACATTCCCGCGATCCATGCCCATGTGAAGTCCGGCCGCCTGCGCCCGCTGGCGGCGACCAGCGCGAAGCGCGCGGAATTGATGCCCGAGGTGCCGACCCTGAAGGAGTCCGGCGTCGACATGGACGTCTCGGTCTGGTACGGGGTGCTCGCGCCCTCGGCCACGCCGCCCGAAATCATCGCGAAGCTCGCCGGCGCGATCTCGAAGGCAGCGCATTCGCCCGACATCCGGCAGAAACTGGTCGACCAGGGCGCCGAACCGCTTGGCAACACGCCGGAGGAGTTCAACCGGATGCTGAAGCAGGAAGTCGCCACCTGGGCCGCGGTGGTCAAGGCTTCGGGCGCGAAGACCAACTGACCGGGCGATGAGCCGCCCATGGAGAGCACCATGCCGTTTCGCCTGCTTGGCTTCCTGTTCCTGGCATTCGGGATCGCACTGCCGGCGGCTTCGATGATCACCAAATTCGAGGTCACCTCGACCAAGCCCTATGGCACCTTCAGACCCGGCGAGTTCGTGCGCATCGAGGGCACACTGACCGGTGAGCTCTCGGCTTCAGAGGCGATCCCGGGGCTCGACCGCGCGCCGCGCAACTCGCACGGCCGCATCGAGTACAAGGCGCCTTTCGTTTTGATCGCGCCGAAGGACAAGGCCGCGGGCAACGGCGCGCTGCTGGTCGACGTGCCGAACCGCGGCCGCGCGATCGCGCACTTCCTCTACAACAGCGCGCGCGACCCGTGGGTGCCGATCGGCACCTTCGATCCCGGCACCCGCTTCCTGCAGGACAACGGGTTCACCGTGGCGATGCTCCAGTGGGAGTTGGGCCAGGGAATCGCGCTGCCCGAGTTTTCGGACGCAGACGGCAAGCGGCTGCATGTCGAAGGGGCCGGCGTGGCTGCGATCCGCGACTTTGCCGACTTCTTGCGCCATTCGGCGGCCGATGCGGCCGGTGCGCCAAACCCGCTGGCGGGACGGTTCGACCGCGCGCTGGTCGTCGGCTATTCGCAGACCGCCCGCGTGATGAAAAGCTTCCTGATCGAAGGCTTCAACCACGTCAACGGCCACCGCGTATTCGACGGTATGCACATCAATGCGAGCGCCTCGGGCCTCGCGAACATCTTTGCCACGGGTACCGGGCCGCAATCCGGGACGTTCTTCACGCCGCGATTTACGCACACGGAATTCCGCGGCGTGACCGAGGAGCCGCTTACGTACGCGGAAATCGTCGGCCGGGTGACCTCGCGCGGACAGGTGCCGCCCAAGATGCTGGTCACCAACATGACCACCGACTACTTCAGCATCCGTGCCTCGCTTGCACGCACCGGCGCAAGCGGCACCTCGGACGTGCCGCCTCCGCCGACAGTCAGGCTTTACGACGTGGCCGGCGCGTCGCATGGGCGCGCGACCAAGTCGACCTGCCGGATGCCGCCTGGGCAACTGGACTTCTTTCCGGTGATGCGCGCGACGCTGCTGAACCTCGATCGTTGGGTCAAGGACGGCATCGAGCCGCCGCCGAGCCGGCTGATGCCGCTCGAGCCGCGGCCGGACGAAGCCAGCCTGCTGCAGTCGCCGAAGCACCTGCCGAACGCGATTGTGCAGGCGCCCAGGCGCGACTCGGACGGCAATGCGATCGGCGGCGTGCGCCTGCCGGACATGGAAGCGCCGCTCGGCACGCACGGCGCCCAGAACCTGCCCTTGGACGATCGCCCCTGCAACTTGAATGCGGCCTACATCGCGTTTGCAAAGACCAGTGCAGACCGCGCGGCGACCGACACGCGCCGCCCCCTTGCGGAGCGGTACAAGAGCCGCGACGACTACGTCGAACGGATCCGCGCGGCGGCAGAGAGGCTGGTGGCCGAGCGGTTCATGATCCAGTCGGATGCCGATGAAGCCGTGCGCGCCGCGCGCTCGGCGCCGCTTTGGTGAATCCCCCATGAAGCTGACATTTTTCCAGGTCGACGCGTTCAGCAGCCGGGTCTTCGGCGGCAACCCGGCGGGCGTGTGCCCGCTCGACTCGTGGCTGGACTACGACGTGATGCAGTCGATCGCCGCCGAGAACAACCTTGCCGAAACCGCGTTCTTCGTCGCCGGCCCCGACCGCTATCACCTGCGCTGGTTCACGCCGACCTCCGAAGTCGACCTGTGCGGCCACGCGACGCTGGCCAGCGCGTGGGTGCTGTTCGAGAAGCTCGGCGTAAAGGCGCCCGAGGTCTGCTTCGACACCCGCAGCGGAATGCTGACGGTCAAGCGCGAAGGCGCGAAGTTGTCCATGGACTTCCCCGCACGGCCGGGCGAACCCTGCGAGGTGCCCGGTGCGCTGCTCGCCGGCCTGGGCCTCGAGACGGCGACGGTGCTCAGGGCACGCGACTATCTCGTGGTGCTCGAGTCCGAAGCCGCGGTCCGCGCAATCAAGCCGGACTTCGCGAAGCTGATGGAAGTCGAGACCTTCGGCATCATCGTGACCGCGCCGGGCGACGGGACCGATTTCGTCTCGCGATTCTTCGCGCCGCGCATGGGCGTACCCGAGGACCCGGTCACCGGCTCGTCGCACTGCACGTTGATCCCCTACTGGGCGAAGCGCCTCGGCAGGCAGCACATGAAAGCGCACCAGGTGTCGGCGCGCGGCGGCGAGATCTTCTGCGGGCACTACGACGCGCGCGTGTCGATCGCCGGCCATGCGGCGCTTTACCTCGAAGGCACGATCTACACCGGGTAGCGGCCCTACTCCTTGTACCAGGCGATCTGCTGCGTGGTCGCGAGCAGCTTGCCGTCCCGGCCCCAGACCTGGCCTTCCTGGTCGTAGTAGCCTTTGTTGAACACCTGCGCCTTGGCCGCGCAAAGCACCGGCTCGCCGCCCTGCCTTGCAAGCTCGGCCGCATCGACATGGAAGTAGATGTTGAGCGACACCGTGGCGATCGGCGCCATCTGCGGCCGGCGCAGGAAGATCCGCGGGAAGAAGGCGTCGCATATCGCGGCGAGCGAAGGAAAGTCTAGCGGCCTCGAAGGCACATCGCGCAGCCACGCATGCGTCACGCTGTCCGGGTTCTCGACGCCGAAGCGGCCGCGCGCGTAGCGCATCTCGTACATCTGCGGCCAGAGAATCTGCAGGCGCGGCGCGAACGGCTTGCAGTCCTCGGGAGGCGGCGCGTGCGGCGGCTCGGCTTCGCGCAGCGCCCAGGTTTCGCGCCGGGTGGCGAAGACGGCGATCGCGCTGAGCGCGGGGCCGGCGTCGTCCTCCTGCCCGACCTGCACCGACCAGTGCTGGGTGGAGCGATTGGAGCGCATCAGCTTCGTCTCGACGACGAAAGCGCCCTCCTTGATCGGCGCCATGTAGTTGACGGTCAGTGCAAGAGGATCGCCCTGCCGATCGGCGCGCAGGAGAATGCCATTGAGCGCGGTCGCGGCGGTGATGCCCCCGAACGGTCCCACGAAGTTCCAGTACTTCTTGCTCGTATGGCCTTTGAAGCGCCCGTCGCCGGCCGGCTCGAGGCGGATCGCCTCGTCGAAAGCGTGTTGCGCCTGCGGATCAGGCATCGGCGACCTTGATCAGCAGCTTGCCGGTGTTCTCGCCCTTGAAGAGCATCAGCAGCGTCTCGGGAAACGTCTCGAGCCCGTCGACGATGTCCTCGCGCGTCTTCAGCTTGCCGGCCTTCATCCAGCCGGCCATCTCGCGCACCGCGTCGCCGAACCTGTCGGTGTAGTCCATGACCACCATGCCGGTCATGCTGGCGCGGTTGACGAGCAGCGAAAGGTAGTTCGACGGCCCCTTGACCGGCGTCGTGTTGTTGTACTGCGAGATCGCGCCGCAGATCACGATGCGGCCGTTGCGCGCCATCCTTGCCAGCGCTGCATCGAGGATATCGCCGCCGACGTTGTCGAAATAGACGTCCACGCCCTTGGGGCAGTGCTCGCGCAGCGCCTTGTTGACGTCCTGGGACTTGTAGTCGATCGCGGCATCGAAGCCCAGATCGTCGACGATCCAGCGGCACTTGTCCGGCCCGCCGGCGATGCCGACGACCCGGCAGCCCTTGATCTTCGCGACCTGGCCGACGACCGTGCCCACGGCGCCCGCGGCGCCGGAGACCACGACGGTCTCGCCTTCTTTCGGCTTGCCGACGTCGAGCAGGCCGAAGTAGGCGGTCATGCCCGGCATGCCGAGCGTGCCGAGATAGACCGGCAACGGCGCAAGGCGCGGGTCGACCCTGGTGATGTCGTTACCTTTGGAGAGCACGTAGTCCTGCACGCCGCCCCAGCCGGCCACGTAGTCGCCGACCGCGAATTTCGGGTTGTTCGAAGCGACGACCTTGCCCGCAGTGCCGGCGCGCATCACTTCGCCCAGCCCGACAGGCGGGATGTAGGAGCGGCCTTCGTTCATCCACCCGCGCATGGCGGGGTCGAGCGATACGTACAGCACGCGGATCAGCACTTCGCCCGGCCCGGGCTCGGGCACAGGCGTCGTCGTGAACTCGAAATCGCTGCGCTTCACCATTCCGACCGGGCGCGCGGCCAGCCTGAACTGGCGGTTCTGTTGGGGCATGGGAGGTTCCTTTGCGAGGCAGGGCCGGCGGTACCGGCGCGAATGCCGATGATACTTCGTGGCGGTGTTTACGGTAGAGTAATCCCCGCCATGCCGTGCCCGGGGAACCCGAAAATGAAAAGAATCCTTACGCCGATCTCGATAGCCCTGCTGCTGTCGGCTTGCTCGCCGTTCAATACGGTGCAGCTGTATCGCTACGAAACCCCGTCCCAGACGCCGACGCCCTTCCAGACCTTCATGGCGGACCGGGACGAGTGCATCAGCCAGGCTCGCCAGTGCATCGCGGAACGCTACAAGGACTCGTTCTATCGCGGCGAGTCGGTCGACAAGCTGCTGCCCAGCCGCGGCGTTTACATGAGCTGCATGACGGAGAAGGGCTATTTTCCGGTGCAGCACAGCGGCTACGTTCCGCCGGTACTCGTCAAGATGAACGACTACGAGCCCGGACGCGACTGCTTTGGCCGGTGAGCCTGCCGCAACGCTGAGGCGATGAGCGCGGCGCGGCCGCCGTCGCTCTGGGCGCGAGCCAAGGCGCTGCTCGGCCGGGCCGAAGCGCCGGACGACTTCGCCGACCGGGTGGACGCGGCGTTCCGCGAAGCGCTCGCGCTCCACCAGCAAGGCCGGCTGCCGGAAGCCGAACAGGCTTATCACCGCCTGCTCGCAATGGCCCCGGACCATGCGCCGGCGCTCAATTTCCTCGGCACGCTCGCCTACCAGGCCGACGACGCTGCGCGCTCGGTCGAGTTGATCGGCAAGGCGATCGAACTGGATCCGGGGCAGGCCGGGTTTCATTCGAATCTCGCCCTCGCGCTGAACGCAGTGGGCCGCGGTCGCGATGCGGTGGACGCCTGTGACCGCGCGATTGCGCTCGACCCGCAATGCGTCGAAGCCTGGAGCAATCGCGGCAATTCGCTTTGGGGGCTGGGCAAGCGTGACGAAGCGCTTGCCAGCTATGCGCAAGCGCTGGCCATCCAGCCGGACCACGCGCAGACGCACTGGAACGAGGGGTTCCTTCGCATGCAGCTCGGGATGTTCGAGACCGGCTGGCGGAAGCAGGAATGGCGCTGGCGCCTCGAACATACGCGCGCCGACCGGCGCGACTTCACGGCGCCGCTGTGGCTCGGCAAGGAAGACCTGCACGGCAAGACGATTCTGCTGCATGCCGAGCAGGGCCTTGGCGACACGATCCAGTTCTGCCGCTACGCCAGGCTGGTTGCGGCGCGCGGCGCGACCGTCGTGCTCGAAGTCCAGAAGCCGCTCAAGGCGCTGCTCTCGGGCGTGGAGGGCGCTACGCAGGTGCTTGCACGCGGCGAGGCGCTGCCGGCGTTCGACTATCACTGCCCGCTGTTGAGCCTTCCTCTTGCATTCAACACGACACTCGAAACCATTCCTGCCGAACCGGCCTACCTACGCTGCAATCCTGCCGAGGTCGCGCAATGGCAGGCGAGGCTCGGTGCAAAGACCGCGCCCCGCATCGGGCTCGTGTGGAAAGCCGCGTGGGAAAGCAAGTCGGTGCCGCTGGCGCAGATGCTGGAGGTGGTGACGCCGGGCAAGGAATTCTTCAGCCTGCAGAACGAGATCGCGCCGGACGACCAGTCGCTGCTCGATGCGCGCGACGTCCGCCAGCTCACGGCAGGCCTGCGCAATTTTTCCGACGCGCCGCTGGTCGCGCTGATGGACCTCGTGGTCACCGTGGACACCAGCATAGCCCACGTTGCGGCCGCGCTCGGCCGGCCGGTATGGCTGCTGCTGCCCCACAACCCGGAATGGCGCTGGCTGCTCGAGCGCGACGACAGCCCGTGGTACCCGACCATGCGGCTCTTCCGCCAGCCGGCGCCGGACGATTGGGGCAGCGTGCTTGCGAAGGTGCGCGACGAGCTCGGCGCGATCCGCTAGAGCTTTTCGTTGGCCAGCCGGATGCCGAGGGCGACGAACACCGCGCCCATGGCCTTGTTCAGCCAGGCGGTGATCTTCGGATTGGTCCTGAGCCTCGCGGATGCAGTACTTGCAAAGGTCACCAGCAGCAAGTTGATCCCCAGCGCAACGACATTGCAGGTCACGCCGAGGAAGAGCAGCTGCCAAGTCCTGTCGGGTCTCGCGGCGTCGATGAACTGCGGCAGGAAGGCGACGAAGAAGATTGCCACCTTGGGATTGAGGACATCGCTGAGGAAACCCTGCCAGAAGATCGTGGCTTCGTTGCGCCGGACCGGATCGCCTGCATCGAGGTCGATCGGCACGCCTCGCGAGGCGATTGCCTGGAGCCCGATCCACACGAGGTAACCGGCCCCGACCCACTTCACCACGGCGAAGGCGAACGACGAAGTGGCGAGGATCGCCGACAGGCCGAGCACCGCGGCGAGCACATGCACGTAGGCACCCGCATTGATGCCGACGGCCGCCACCATGCCCGCGCGCCGGCCCTGCACGATCGTCCTGGTCAGCATGTAGGCCATGTCCGGGCCGGGCGCGACGACGAGCAGCACGACGGCGCCGATGAATAGCAGGTAGGTGTGCGGTTCGATCATGACGGCGGCTAAGCGAAATACTCCGGATGCTGCGGCAACCCATCCGTGATCTCCACCCAGTTCGCCTTCGAGGCGACGAACGCATGGACCGACGGCTTCAGGGGAAGTTCGGAGTCGAGCGTGCCGCATCGAATCGAGACGATGTGCTTGTACTTGTCGCCCTGGCTGTAGATCGGAGACCCGCACCCGGAGCAGAAATAGCGGCGCAGGTGCGGGCTGGACTGGAAGAATGACAGACTGTCCTCGCCTGACACGATCGAGAATTCGTCGCGGAGCACCGCCATGTTGGTGGCGAACGAGGCGCCGCCCTGCTTCCTGCACAGTCCGCAATGGCAGTTGTAGGCCACCTTCGGTTCGCCGCGCACTACGTACTTCACGTTGCCGCACAAGCACGATCCACTAAGCATCCGGTCCTCCCGGTCGAGATAGCGCCCCGGCTTCTTCAGGGCATCAGGTAGCCGCGCTCTGCGTAGGCAAAACCGGTCAGCCCGGTGTCTGCGGCATCATCATGGATGTGGTACGCCCTGATCTCCGCAATCCTGGCGTCGCGCATGACGTACCACTCGCTGCCGCGCATGATCACCCGCCTTCCCGTTTCGCGCGGGGTCCAGAGGCAGCTCCATTCGCTGACAACCTCGTCGCCCTGCCCGATGATGTGGTCGATGGACCAGACGGGATCGAGGACCGTCTTGAACTTCCTCCAGTGGCGGGCAAGGTGCGCGGAACCCCTGATCGGCGCAAAGCGCGCAGGCAGGAAATAGTGGACGACATCGTCGGTCAACGTGCCCAGCAAGTCCTCCAGGTTGCCGGAGTTGCACCCGTCGAAGTACCTGCGCACCACAGCGATATTCGCCGCTTCGGTTGCCGTCATGCCGGGACCTCTTAGGTAACGTCGCGCAGGGGAACGCCCGCCACCGTCAGCAATACAGCGCCGCAGCCCGCCTCGCCTGCTCCAGCCGCGAAGCCTGCATCGGCGCCCGCGCGACGCGCAGGCCGTCGACGATGCCGGCGTCGGCGGTTCCCGGATGCCCGCAGGCAAACGGCGGCGCCGGGTTGTACTCGATCAGCAGCTGGATGGTCTTGGCCGCGTCCGCCCCGAGGACTTCCCCGGCCACCGAGAGGGCAAAATCGATTCCCGCCGTCACGCCGCCGCCGGTAATCCGGTTGCGATCGAACACGACGCGATCGGGCATCGCGGTCGCGCCGAAGACCGGCAGCAGGTCGAGGGAAAGCCAGTGCGTGGTGGCGCGGTAGCCCTTGAGCAGGCCCGCGGCACCGAGCACCAGCGCGCCGGTGCACACCGACGTGACGTACTTCGCCTGCTGCGCCTGGCGCCGCAGGAATTCGAGCACGGCCTTGTCTTCCATCAGCGCACCGACGCCCGGCCCGCCGGGAACGAAGACCAGGTCCAGTTGCGGTGCGTCTTCCAGGGTCGTGTCCGGGATGAACTTGAGCCCGCCGCGTGCTGCAACCGGCTGCAGCGTCTTCGCGATGACCCGGACCTCGCATCCCTGCATTTGTGCAAACACCTCGTACGGACCCGTGAAATCCAGCTGGGTCATGTCGGGAAATACCAGCATTCCGATGATCATCGCGCGCTCCTTTGGACCCTCATCTTGCCACCGGCATGCTGTGCCACCAAATGTCGCACTCCGCGCACAGGCCGCCTTCGAACCGCGCCTTGAGCACGCCGTCGAGGACCATGCGGGGCAGCGGATCACCGGGTTTGCGCGCGACCAGGTCCGTGCCCGTGGACCGGGCCCAGATCCGGAACAGCTCTTCGGAGGCCACCTGGTAGGTCACATGCCAGTGGGCGATGCCGCCCGAAGGCGTGGACGCAAGCACCTCGAACCCGAGTTCGA
This sequence comes from uncultured Bordetella sp., assembly GCA_964599095.1. Taxonomy (GTDB): domain Bacteria; phylum Pseudomonadota; class Gammaproteobacteria; order Burkholderiales; family SG8-39; genus SZAS-79. Next base: position 179,472 of record CAZREB010000004.1, on the reverse strand, counting down.
CGTCCTCCTGCAGCTTGACCCGGCGCCAGTACTCGGCAAGCTGCGCGTGGCCGCGCTGCTCGGCAAACGGCGTATTGCGGTAGATGCCGTCTTGCGCAAACAGTGCGGCGAACATGGTTTCGTCGCGGTTCTCCCACGCCGCCTTGTAGCCTTGCATGAATTGCTCGATGTTCACGATGGTCCTCCCGATCCAAGCCCGAGCCGCGGGCCGGCCCGCGGATTCCGCAGCCAGTGATCCATATCCTCCAGCCTCGGCGTCATGAACCCGGGGAGCTCGGCATAACCGGGCGTGCGCAGCCAGAGCCGCAGCAGCAGGCGCTTCCTCCCGGGCTCGTCGTAGTCGACGAAATCGGTGCGCGAATGGAGCACGACCCGGTTGTTCAGCAACTGGATGTCGCCGGGCTGGAAATCCATGTCGAGGCGAAACTCGTCGCTGGCGCACAGGGCGTCGATCATCCCGACGGCCTCGAAATGCAGGTCGGTCATCCGCGGCACTTCGGGAAAGCGCTGGGCGGACTTGAGATAGGTGTTGCCGTGATGCGTGAAGAGCCGCTCGCCGAGCCGGGCATAGCGAGGCTCCATGTAATACGGCGGCCGGCCTTCGGGCTCTTCGCCCCGCACGTCGCTGTACCAGGGGCCATAGAGCAGGTCGAGGATGTCGGGGCGCGCTTCGAGGATCCGGTTGTGCACCGCCGCCGCGCTTGCGACGCAGCTCAGCCCGCCGGCCTTGGAGCGCCTGACGCACAGCAGCCCGACCACGTCGCAGTAGTCGTTGTGGAAGGGCATTGCATACGCCGTGTGATATCCGCGGGCATTCGGGTTCGTGTTCGCGTTGCCGCCCTTGTCGGTCACCTCGCCGAGCAACTCGCCGCGCGCGTTCTGCGCGAGCGCGGTGCCGATGTGCGTGCCGAGGCCCCAGTAAGCCAGCCTCGCCGTTTCGAAGTCCCACTCGTCGAGCGGGAACCCGCGCATCAACATGACGCCGCTGCCGGACTCGGCCTCTTCGCGCAGGCAGCCCAGCTTTGCGGCAAGGCTGCCAAGCGGGAAGTCGGCCTTGCCGAAGGGAATCGCCGATCCTTTCGAGCGCAGGATGGCAAGCGCGTCGCGCAACTCCTGACGGTCGGCCTCCGTGACGCGGTAGATCCAGCGGTCGCTTGCGCGCATCTGCGCAGCGGTCCATGCGCACGGGCCGGTCACGGGCCGGATCGGCATCAATAGCCCCTCGCCGGGTTGACCACGTTCTTCAGGCGCCGGCCCTGCAGGTGCCGGGCGAGGTTCTCGAAGCCGATATCCAGGCAGCGCGCGAGGAAGTTCTCGCTGTCGTCCATCGCCACGTGCGGCATCATCACCAGGTTCGGCGTCTGCCAGAGGTCGGATTCCGCCGGCAGCGGCTCGGGGTGGAACACGTCGAGGATCGCACCGCTCACGTGGCCGCTGCGCAGGGATTCCTGCAGGGCCGCGTAGTCGACCACCTTTGCGCGCGCCACGTTGACGAAGCCCACGCCCGGCCGCATCCGCGCGAATTCCCTCGCGCCGATCAGGCCTTCGGTGTCGGCCGTCAGCGGCGTGCTCACGACGACGAAGTCGGCTTGCGACAGCGCGTCGCCGACCTCCGCCGTCGGGTACATCCGGTCGACGCCGGCCCGGGCGCGGCCCGAGCGCCGCACGCCGATCACCTCGAGGCCGAGGCGCTTTCCTTCCGTGACAAACGCGAGTCCCAGTTCGCCCACGCCCACTACGCACAGCGTCTTGCCTGCGACGGTCGGCGTCAGCACCTTTTCCCATTTGCGCTGCGCCTGGTTGCCGATGATCCGGGGCAGCTGCGCGTTCAGCATCAGCAGCGCCATCGCGGCGAATTCCTTGGCCTTGATGAAATGCGCGCCCGCGCTGTTAGTCAGCTTCATGCTCTTCGGCAGCCACGCAAGCGGCAGCAGCTTCTCGATGCCTGCGTTCGTCACGTGCATCCATTTCAGCCGCGGCGCGGCGCGCGCCAGGTCCCTCAATGGAAAGGCCGGGTGCGAGAGTACGAACTCGGAGGCGACCAGGACGTCGATCTCGGGCAGCGCCGGGGCCAGGTCTTCCAGGTCTTCGCCGCGACTGACGTCCAGGCGCGCTCCGATGTCCGGATGGCGCCCGATCGCGTCGGCGAGTTGCGCCTCGGTGATCCGGAACACCGGCCGCGAGGTGAGGCTCTCGAAATGGACCCGCAGCCGGGCGGGCCCGGCTGCGGACGAAGGCTGTGGCATCGGGATTGTTCTACTCCTGCTGCAGGCCGGCGTCGCGCACTGCGTCGCCCCACGCGCCGATCTGCTCGCGGATGAAGCGGCCGAGGGCCGCGGAATCCATCGCCTGGGGCTTCACGCCGAATTGCACCAACTGCTCCTGGAGCTCGGGCTTTGCGAGGATCTTCGCCATCTCGCCCGAAAGCCGGCCGACCACGTCCGCGGGCATTCCGGCCGGACCGAGCACGCCGAGCCACGGGATGATCGACATCCCTTCGACGCCGGCCTCCTTCATCGTCGGGACCTCGGGCAGCGTGGCGATGCGGCTGGGCGAAAGCGCGGCCACCGCCCGCAGGCGCCCCTGCTGGATGAATTGCATCGGCGCACCGGGACTGCCGAACATCAGCTGGACTCGCCCGGCCACCAGGTCGACCAGCGCCGGCGCATCCCCTTTGTACGGAACGTTCACCGACTTCAATCCCGCGCCGCGTTGCAATTGCACGGAAGCGAGCAGCGCAGTGCTGTTCGAGCTGGCGAAGTCGACCTTGCCCGGATTCGCTTTCACGTAACGCAGCACGTCCGCCAGCGTCCTGCCTTCGACACTGGGATGCGCGAACAGCACCAGTTCCAGCGTGCCGACCATCGACACCGGCGTCAGCGCCGTCCTCGGATCGTAGGGCGGATTCTTGCGCAGCGTAGGCACGGCACAGATGGCCGTCGTGGAAGCGAAGAACAGCGTCTGGCCGTCGGCCTTGGAGTTGATGACCGAAAGCGCCGCAATACTGCCGTCGGCGCCGGGCTTGTTCTCGACGACCACCGGCTGGCCGAGGCTGTCGGCAAGCGCCTTGGCGACGATGCGCGCCGCGCTGTCGGTCGCGCCGCCGGGAGAAAGCGGAACGACCATCTTTACCGGACCCTGCGGATACGCGGCCGGCGCGGCCGAGGCCACCACGCACCCTGCCACCGCGAGCCCTGCGAGAAAAACCTTGCGAGACGGTGTCATGCGCATTCTCCACGGTTGAGGCTGCCTCGCACCCGGACAGGCGGGCCGCGGGGCATTCTACTGCGGGGATTTGCGGCGCAATTTCCGGACGCCGGCTGTTTCACTGCGCAGATTTCAGCCGGATCGAACGCGCCCCGGGACCAGGCGAACATTGCGCGGCGCCGCGACCCAGATCGCCAGGGCAGACACGACGCAGCATCCGATCGCAAGCCGGAAGGCGATCTGGTAGCTGCCGGTCGCGTCGTGAATCGCGCCGGCCGCCCACGGGCCCGCCGCGCCGCCGAGGATCAGCGCGACCGTCACGGTGCCGAACACCGACCCGAAATGCGGCCCTTCGAAGATCTCGGCGACGATCGGCCCCATTACCGATGTCAGCGCGTAACCCAGGAAACCCTGCGAGACGACCATCAGGTACAGCAGCGCCTCCGACGGGTTGCGCTCCAGCGCGATCAGCGTGGCATAGCAGATCCCGAAACCCAGGCAGCCTGCGGTCCACACCCATTCCCGCCCGATGCGATCGGACAGCGCGCCGAGGGAAATCTGGCCCGGAATGCCGGCCGCGCTCACGATCCCCAAGGCCCACGCGGCGACCAGCGGGCTGAAGCCGATCTCCACGAGGTACTTGGTCTGGTGAACCTGCACCGCATACCACGCGAAGAGTGCGCAGAAGTACCCCACGACGATCCACCAGAAGCGGCCGGTGCGGATCGCGCGTGCGAGCGTCCAGTCGGTAGCCGCCCAGGCTGCGTCGACGACATTCGCAGGAGCGCGCTTGCCGTCATCTCCCGAACCGCGCTCCCCGCCATCGGGAAGCAACCCCAGATCCTCCGGACGGCGGCGCACCAGCAGGTTGATCGGGCCGAGCACAAGGAACACCAGCAGCCCCATCGCCCAGCACGAGGCGCGCCATCCCTTCTCGACGATGATGGCCTGCAGCCAGGGCAACACCAGCATCGCGCCGATGCCGACACCGGAGAATGCGATGCCGATCGCCATGGCCCGGCGCCGCACGAACCAGTTCGGCAGGAAGAGCGAGTGTGCCGTGAAGCTCATCAGGTTTGTGCCGGCCCCGACGAGGACGCCGAGCGTCGCATACAGGTGCCATGGCCGCTCGATCAGCGGTGCCGAAAGGAGCCCGAGCGTCAGCAGGGCGATCCCGCTCTCGATCACGACGCGCGGTCCGTGCCGGTCCACCATGCGGCCGACCAGTGGGCTCGCGATCGCGGACACCAGGAAGCCGAACGAGAACGCGCCGGCCGCAAGCCCCCGGTCCCAGCCGAATTCGCCGATCAGCGGCGGCAGAAGCAGGGAGAACGCGGTGCGCGCGCTGACGCCTATCGCCATCGTGACGAACGCGACGGCGATGATCAGCCACCCGTAGTAAAAAGGCAGGCGCGACCACCAGCGGGAAGTCCGGACCGTCATCGAGCCGCTCGCGGCGCGAAGCTGCGCCGGCCCGTTATCCCGGGATCTCGGGTTCGACGACCTTCGCAAGCTGCGCGAGCGACTCCTGCCAGCCGAGGTAGCACATTTCCACCGGAATGGCTTCTGGAATGCCTTCCTGCACGACGTTCAACTCGGTCCCGCACAAAACCTTCTTCAGGCTCACGGTCGCCTGCATTTCCCCGGGCAGGTTCGGGTCGTCGAACTTGTCCGTATAGCGGATCTTCTCGTTCGGCACGAGCTCGAGGTACTCCCCGCCGAAGGAGTGGCCGTTGCCGCTCGAAAAGTTCGTGAACGACATCCGGAAGGTGCCCCCGACTTTCACGTCCATGTGGTGGACCTTGCAGGTGAAGCCGTAGGGCGGAAGCCATTTGGCCATCGCATCGGCATCCAGGAAAGCACGGTAGACACGCTCGGGGGGTGCGCGAAGCACGCGGTGAAGACGGACGGTACCGGTGGCCATGATCGACTCGCCTTTCTGTCGGGGAAAGGGCGCATTGTGGCGTTCCCAGGCCCCGGCGTGAAGCCGGGCGGCCTCTCGTCCCTACCGGCTCGCCTGCGGCTGGCCGATCCGCTTGCGCAGGCCTTCGATGACCTTGCGCTCGCCGCGCACGCGGAACAACGTCCCATCGGCGTCCGGGCGCTCCTCGAGCACCTCGCAAACCGAAAACACCTCGCCACGCAGTTGCTGCGCCGACCAGGGCAGGAACAATTCGGCCTTGACGAGGCGCCGCGCGAAGAACGCGCGGATCGCCTTCCGCAGCCTGGCGACATCCGCCATATCGACCGCGCTCATCACGATGCACTTGGGGAATCGCGCGCGCAAAGCTTTCGCTCGGCCGGCCCGCGCCGCGGCATCGCCGACCCGGTCGATCTTGTTGAACACGCGCAGGCGCGGTACTTTGCCGGCGCCGATTTCCTGCAGTACTTTCTCGGTGACGCCGATCTGGCGCTCGAACCCGGGATCGCTGGCGTCGATCACGTGGAGCAGCAGCGTCGCCTCGGCGGCTTCCTCGAGCGTGGACTTGAAGGAGGCGACCAGGTCGTGCGGCAGGTTCTTGATGAACCCCACGGTGTCGCTCACCAGCACGCGCGGCACGCCTTCGGGCGCAAGCGCGCGCACGGTGGTGTCGAGCGTGGCGAACAGCTTGTTGGCGACCAGCACTTCGCTTCCGGTGAGCGCGCGCATCAGCGTGGATTTCCCCGCGTTCGTGTAGCCGATCAGCGCCACGCGCGCGAGGCCCCGGCTTTCCTGGCGCCGCGCGCGCTGCGTCTGGCGCTCGAGGTCGAGGGCCACGATCTCCTGCTTGAGTTCGGCGATCCGGTCGCGGATCTTCGCGCGATCCGCCTCGCCCGCGGCTTCGCCGGCGCCGCGCCCGCCGACCCCGCTGCGCTGCCGGCCCTGCGGCCCGGCAAGCTTGGCCGCTTCGCGCAAGCGCGGCGCGAGGTAGCGCAGGCGCGCGATCTCGACCTGCGCGCGCGCCGAGTTCGAGCGCGCATGGCGGTGAAAGATCTCGAGGATCACCATCGTGCGGTCCAGCACCTCGCAGCCGACCTCGTTTTCGAGGTTGCGCGCCTGCGAGGGCGAAATCTCGTGGTCTACGAGCACGCAGGCGGCGTTCCGGTTGTCGTTCCCGGCGCGGGCCTTGGCCGCTTCGCGCGCTGCGACCAGGCCATGATGCGCGACCCGCCTTTCGGGTCCCTTTTCCTTAGCCTCTGCATCACCCTGCACGAAGCGCCGGATCTCCTCGCGCTTGCCGGCGCCCAGGTAGGCCGTGGAATCAAAGGCGGTCCGCTTCTGCGTGAACGTGGCCACCACCTCGTAGCCCAGCGTCGCGGCCAGCTCGCGCAGTTCGTCGAGCGATGCCTCGAACTCCGCGTCGTCTACCCCGGGCAGCTGTACCGCGGCTGCTACGGCGCGCACTCAGAACTCGATCGAGTCCGAGATCGCCTTGATCCCGGCCTTGGCGCAAGCCTCGTCTGCTTCACCGCCCGGCGCGCCCGAGACGCCGATCGCGCCGAAAGTCGTGCCGCCGCCTTCGATGGCCAGGCCGCCGCCGACCGCCAGGAACCGTGGGAGATTCCGCAGGCCGCTCATCGGCCTTCCCGGCTGCGTCTCGGCAGCGAGCGCCGAAGTCGGCGTGCGGAAGCTCGCCGCGGTCCAGGCCTTGTCCACCGCAACCTCGACGGTGTGAGCCCCGGCGAACCGGTCGCGCAGCACTACCTGGGTCACCCCGGACCGATCGGCCACCGCGACACCGACCTGGTACCCCTGCTTGCGGCATGCTTCCAATGCCGCCTTCGCCGCCGCAAGCGCGGTCTCAGGCGTCAGGGACTTGGTCTGGAACAGCGCTTCCTGCGAATGCAGCGGCGCGTTCAGGCCGAGCAGGAGCGCGATGGCGAATGCTGTTCTGTACATGGAATGCTCCCTTTGGTCGACGAACACATGTCGAATTCAATCAGCATCTCGCGGCCGCCGGGTTGCTCTGCATCAAGGTTGGGTGACCATGAGGTAACCGGCAAGGGCCACGCCCAGCGCCCCGATGAAAAGCGAAATGACCACGGCGAACGCCCTTGAATAGGAGCCCGGCAGGTCCGACGGATGCAATGTTGCGACAAAGCGCCGGTGTTGAATGGCGGCAACCACTATGGCCAGCGTGCCGGCGATGACAAAGGCGATGCCCAGCGCCGCCGACAGGGACGAGTGGACCGCCGCGGCCGGCTTCGGCGCTTGAATGGCGAGCAGCTGGACGAACAACCCGAAGCGCGAGACCACGAATCCGAGCGCCATGATTGTGAGCCCTGTACGCAACCACGCAAGGAGAGTGCGCTCGGCGGCGAAGAAGACTCGGGGATCGGATTCGGATATCGGCATGGCTGGGCGTGGCCTATCGTTGATGTTGGGTCGCGCGCGTGCTCACGCGGCGGGAAATTGCCGGCACCGTTCTAAAACCCCCGGCCCGGCGCGTTATTTTAGGCCTTCGCCTTCCTTGAAGTCTTCGTCCTGCCGGCCCTATTGAAGGCGACCGCCTTGCGAATGAGCGTCTTGAAGGCCGGTCCGTCGACCTTCTCGCCCTCGTGGATGTCGATCGCCCGGCGGACATTGCCGTCGAGGCTCGAGTTGAACAGGCGGGCCGGATCCTCCAGGGACGCACCCTTGGCGAACGTGAGCTTTACGACGCTCTTGTAGGTCTCGCCGGTGCAGATGATGCCGTCGTGGGACCAGACCGGCGTGCCCCGCCATTTCCACTCCTCGACGACGTCCGGATCCGCCTCCTTGATGAGCTTGCGCATCCTTGCGAGGGTTTCCCCGCGCCAGTCGCCGAGGTCGGCGATCCTTTGCGAGATCAATTCCGACGCGCCGGGCGGGTCCGGCTCAGTCGAGTCCCTTCGTACATGCCGCGCCATGTTCTCCTCGTTCGCCTCCATGATTGCGAAACGGGACCAGTATGCCGCTCATTGCACGGGCGGCTCAACCATGCGCCCGCATTGCGGCCGGACATCCGGGGCCGGGACTTCGCGCCGCCGGCCGGCGGCGCCAGGCAGGCGAGCGCCGCGGCACCCGGCGGGCGCCCGAGTTGACCAACCCGTCTAGACCAGTTAGTCTAGTACGACTTCAACTTCGAGTCCCCGCGACGAAAGGCAGGCCTCATGACGGCGAACGCATCGGCAATAGGGTTCTTCCGGTCGGTCTTCGAACTCTTCGGAATCGTCCTGGTGCGGTTCCGGCCGGCGCAAAGGATCTGGGGCGCTTGGCTTGTCGCCGTGAACTCGGCGTGCCTGCTTTTCATCCGGCACGTCGAGGCGCAGGTCACCCTGGGCGCGGTGGCGGTTGCGGTGATCGCCCAGGCGCTGATCTACCAGCGCAGGCGCTTCATCCGCCTCCTCGGAGTGACGCATGTTCTCTGGGTACCCATGCTGGCGTGGATAGTGCTGCGCCTTGATGCGCTCCCGGAGGAGAAAGTTGCTTACCGCGCCTGGCTGATCGCGCTCGTCGTCACCAACGCCGTCTCCCTCGCAATCGACGCATGGGATGCCATGCGCTTCGCCCTTGGCGAACGTAAGCCCTACTACGTGTGGTGAATGTGCGACGCGCAATGGGCGAGTCGCGCGCGCCCCGTGCAAGAAGCCCCGCAGATCGGACGGACACCCGCGAAAAGCTCGTCCGCACCGCCGAGAAGCTGATGCTCCGCGACGGCTATTCCGCGACACGCGTCGATGAAGTGATCGCCAAGGCGGGACTCAGCAAGGGCAGCTTCTATCATTTCTTCGAAAGCAAGGAAGCCCTTGGGCTCGCAGCGCTGGAGCACTATTACGCCGATCGCGTTGGCCGGCTGGCCGCGGGCGGCTATGCGACCGAAACCGATCCGCTGCGGCGGGCCCAGGGTTTCCTGGAGCATGCTTCGGATATTGCCGGGGACCTGTGGAAGACCGGATGCCTTCTGGCCAGCCTTGCGGCCGACGCCGCCGGATCGAATCGGGCCATTGCGAACGCGCTCAGGAAGCGAACCAGCGACCTGCGGGCGTTGCTTGCCGACCTGCTCGGCCCGTTTGCGACGCCGGGGATCACCGCAACCGACCTGGCGGACCAGTTCCTCGTTTGCGTCGAAGGGTCGATCGTCCTCGCACGCATCCATGGCGATCCGGCCTACCTGCGGCGCGGCCTCGAGCAGTTCCGACGCCGAATGGGCGCTATCGATGTCCGCCGGGCCGTTAGGCCGCCCGATGCGTGACTGCATGCGCCGCCATGGACAGGCCGGTGATCGCCAACAAGTCCGCGGTATCGTGGTCGATCGTCAGCCAGACCCGGTTGTCCCGTGCGAGGTTCGTCGCTTTCTGGCTGTTGAGCCCGCAAATTCACCTCCATGCTTTCGAAGCGGGCCATCGTGCCTTTCGCCGTACGACCGACAGGAATGATACCCACGCCGCGCTCGCCGAACACGGCGGCGCGGGAGTTCACATCACCACATCCCATTCGCCATTCTTTTGCGCCGGGCCAGCTCTTTCTCGCTCGACTCGGCACCCGGGAACGAACCGGGCCGGATTTCGCCGCCCGGCACATAGGTGCTCATCACGACACCGCTGGTCGAAACCGTGGAACGAACGAGTCGAAGCGCCGAAGGCCTTGCCGCCTCGCCGAAGAGGCGCTTGCCCCGCCCGAGCACCACTGGAAACGTCCACACGTTGTACTCGTCGATCAGCGTGGCGGCCTGGAGCGTCTGGATCAGGTGGCCGCTGCCGATCATCTGCAGGTCGGGGCCCGGTTGGGCCTTGAGGGCGATGACCGCCGAAACGACATCTCCTCGAAGCAGGGTCGAGTTGTTCCAGTGGAGCTCCGTCAACGTGCGCGAGGCAACGTGCTTTTTCGCTGCGTTGAGCGTCTTCGCAATCGGATGGTCCTCCGGCTGATACGGCCAGTACGCCTCGAAGATCTCGTAGGTCCTGCGCCCGAGCAGCAGCTCGCGGTCCTTGCCGTCGAAGCCGGCAGCCGAGAGGTCCATGCTTTCGTCCGCGTAGTGGAACATCCAGCCGCCGAATGCAAAACCGCCCGTCGGGTCTTCTTCCGGCCCGCCGGGGGCCTGCATGATCCCGTCGAGAGACGCGAACGTGGATGCGATGAGTTTTCTCATGGAAGCACTTTCGTCGTGATTCGGGTCGTAGTCATGCGTGCTCACGTTGCATCCGGTCGCGGCAGTGGCGCCGTCCGCCGCAACCGATTGTCAGACCGCCATCTTCTCAGCCACGACGCGCCGCCACGATTGCGGCGATGTCGATCTTCTTCATCCGCATCATCGCGTCGAAGGCGCGCTTGGCCGCGGCAGTATCGGGATCGGTGACCGCTTCCGTCAGGGCCCGCGGCGTGATCTGCCAGGACAGTCCCCATTTGTCGGTGCACCAGCCGCACGCGCTCTCCTGGCCGCCGTTGCCGACGATCGCGTTCCAATAACGATCCGTTTCGGCCTGGTCCTCGGTTGCGACCTGGAACGAGAACGCCCAGTTGTGCTTGATCGCCGGCCCGCCGTTGAGCCCGATGCAGGGAATGCCCATCACGGTGAACTCGACGGTCAACACGTCTCCTTTCTTCCCCGAGGGAAAGTCTCCCGGTGCGCGGTGCACCGCGCCGACGAACGAGTCGGGAAAAGTCTTGGCATAGAAACGCGCCGCCTCCTCGGCGTCGCCGTCGTACCAGAGGCAGACTGTGTTCTTCGCGATTTTCGTCATTTCGCTCCTCCATCGAGACCTGATGTCTACCCGGCACTACCCGGTATCGACCCCGGTCGGTGGCTTCCGGGATCCGAACGTTCTGTTTTCTACAGCGCCTGCCGTGCGATCCTCATCCGCGTTGCGCGCATGTCGTCTCCCCGCAGCTCGCGTAGCGCGTATCCCACGAACGCCGACACGACGTCCTTCCTCCAATAGATGTCGAGGTCGGTGTTGTCCATCGGCTTGGCGACGTTCTGCGCCCTGGCGCCGGCTTCGGCGATCGCGTCGTCGGTGAGTTTCCGGCCCACCAGCGTTTCGGCAGCCTTGGTCGCCAAAGGACGCGAGGACACCGCGCCAAGGGCGATGCGCGCGGCCTCGACGGTGCCGTCGCCTGCAACCTTGACCGCCGCGGCCACGCCCAGCACCGGGAAATCGAAAGCGCCGCGGCGGCGCAGCTTCCAGTAGGTGCTCTTCCACCCGGTCGCCTCCGGCAGCGCGATCTCGGTCAGGACTTCATCGGCGCGCCGCGCGATGTAGTCGATGCCGTCGTTCCTGTAGAGGTCGGCGAGCAGGACCTCCCGCTCGCCCAGCGCGGAGACGAGCTTGACCTTGGCGCCGAGCGAAATCAGCGCAGGTGCGGTGTCGGTCGACGAAACAGCGAGGCAGCGCTTGCTCGCCGTGGCCACCCAGCACACGCTCCCTTCGGCCTTCATGCAGAAGTCGATCGCCTTCCTCCACTCGTAGTTCTGGTTCAGGTAGGTGCAGCGCGTGTCCAGGCACAGGTTGCCGCCGAGCGTGCCCATGTTGCGCAGATGCACCGTCGCGACTTGCGCCGCCGCCTGGTACAGGCCGGTATAGGCACCGCGCACCTTTTCCGAATCGACGACTTCGGTCAGCGACAGTCCGGCGCCCAGCCTGAGGCCGGTTCCGTTGGAAATCTTCTTCAACTCGTCCACCCGGCGCAGCGACACCAGCGTCTTCGGCGCCTGGTGGCGGCGCTTCATGTTCGGCACGAGATCGGTGCCGCCGGCGATCAACATCGCGTTCGGGCCTTCGCCTGCGAGGATCTTCGCGGCTTCGGCCACGGTGCGCGGCGCATGGAAGCCGAACCACGGCAGGCGCATCATGATGCGACCCTTTCCCTGCGGTCCGCTGGCTTGGTTTCGTTGCCGTCCCCGCCTTCCCACGGGGTCTTCACGCAGATCGGCGCCGGGTACGGCACCTGCGGGAAATGGTCGGGCCCGACGCGCGGCGCCTCTCCCTTGGCCTTCTTCTCGAGCGCCCGCAGCACCTTGTCCGGCGTGATCGGAATCTCATCGATGCGCACGCCCACCGCGTCGTAGATCGCGTTGGCCACCGCCGGCATCACCGGCAGCAGCGGCCCCTGCCCGACTTCCTTGGCGCCGAACGGGCAGTTCGGGTCCGGGTCCTCGACCAGGTAGGTGAACACCTCGGGCATGTCGAGCGACGTCAGGCTCTTGTATTCGAGCAGCGACGGGAACTTGTGCACCAGCGCGTGCGACATCTTCGGCGGCAAGCGGCGGAACACCTGCTCTTCCATCAGCGCTTCGCCCAGGCCCATGTAGATGCTGCCCTCCACCTGCCCGCGCGCGAGCACCGGGTTGACCGCGCGGCCGATGTCGTGGGCGACCCAGATCTTCGGCACCGACACCCAGCCGGTGTTCTGGTCCACTTCCGTCTCGACGACCACAGCCGTATACGAATACGCGGGCGAAGGGCCGACGCCTGCGCCCTTGAAGCGGCCGGGCGCGCGCGGCGGCGCGTAAGAACCGACGGTGCCGAGCGTGCCGTACTTGGTCTCCGCGAATACGATTGCCTCGGCGAAGGTCATTCCCTTGGAAGGATCTTCCGAAAGGAACACCCGACCCTGTGCCAACACCAGCCGCTCCGGAGAGCATTCCAACTCGTGCGAGGCCGCGTCGACGATCATCTCTCGCAGCCGCTCGGCGGCCTGGATCGCGGCGTGTCCCATCATCACGGTGACACGGCTGGAGTACGAGCCGAGGTCCACCGGCGTGATCCCGGTGTCGCCGGTCACGAGGCGCACGTCGAAGGCGTCAATGCCGAGCACCTCCGCCACAAAGGCCGCCAGCATGTCGTCGGAGCCCTGGCCGATCTCGGTCGCGCCGCAGAATACCGTGACCTGCCCGCTGCGGTCGGCGAGGATCTGCACGCCCGACTGCGGCATCTTGTTCCAGTAGATCGGCAGGCCGGCGCCGCACAGGTAGGAGCCGCAGGCGATCCCGATGCCGCGGCCGGGCGGGAGCGTCGCGCGCTTTTCTTTCCAGCCCGAATGCTCCACCACCTGACGGATGCATTCCTCCAGCCCGATCGTGCCGATCTTCAGCCAGTTGGCGGTCAGCGAATCCGGCTTGGCCACCATGTTGATGCGCATCTCGGCCGGATCGAGGCCGAGCTTTTCGGCGATCTTGTCCAGCTGCACTTCCTGGCCGAAGCGCGGCTGCGGCGTGCCGTGTCCGCGTTTGGGGCCGCACGGCGGCTTGTTGGTGAACGTCCGGCAGGCATCGAACTTGTAGCGCGGCAACTCGTAGGTCACCGTCTGCAGCGCACCGGTGTAGAACGTGCTCGCCACGCCGTAGGAGCCATAGCCGCCGCCGTCGAGCAGTGTCTGCAAGTGCATGCCTGTGAGCCTGCCGTCCTTGGTGACGCCGGTCTTCATCTTCATCAGCACCGGGTGGCGGCCGCGGTGCATGTAGAACACCTCCTCGCGCGTGAGGCAGATCTTGACCGGCCGGCCGAGGATCAGCGCGGCGCGCGAGACGACGATCTCGTGGTTGTGCAGGTCGCACTTGCCGCCGAAGCCGCCGCCGTTCGGGCAGGCGATCACGCGTATATGCGCCGCAGGCATGCGCAGCGCGCGCGCAAGGGCCCGATGGATGTAGTGCGGCACCTGCGTGGAGGACCACAGCGTAAGCTTGCCTTCGCCGTCGGGTGCGGCGACCGAGGCGTGCTGCTCGAGCGGCAGGTGCGTGTTGCCCTCGAAAAAGAACAGGTCCTCGAAAACGTGGTCTGACCCCATTAATGCCTCGGCCACGTCGCCGAACTCGAACGCCTGCAGGCGATGGATGTTGCCCTGTTCGCCGTAGTCGTGGATGCGCGGCTCGGGATTCGCAAGTGCGTCTTCGGCGGAAGACACGGTATTGAGGGCCTTGTATTTCACCTCGATCAGCCGGGTGGCCTCGTCGGCCGCCTGCTCGTCTCGCGCGACCACCGCCGCAACCGGGTCGCCCACATAGCGCACGCGCCCGTTGGCAAGCGGATACTCGTCCTGCGTGACCGGCAGGATGCCGTAGCTGATCGGGAAGTCCTTGCCGGTGAGCACCAGATGCACGCCGGGACACTCGGCGGCCCTGGAAAAGTCGATCGATTCGATGATCGCGTGCGGATGGGGGCTTCGCAATAGCTTGCAGTGGACCATGCGCGGCAGAACCACGTCGTCGGCAAACCGGGTCAGGCCGGTGACCTTGGCGCGGCCGTCGACGCGGCGGCGCGGCTTGCCTATGGTGTCGAAGCGCTTGCGGATACGCATTTTTTCCGACGGCTTCTCGGGCGCGTTCATGCCGGCACCTTCGCTTCCTTCATTCGCCGCGATGCTTCCTCGATGGATTCGTAAATCTGCTGGTAGCCGGTGCAGCGGCAAAGGTTGCCCGAGATCGCCTCACGGATCCGCTCGCGCGACGGCTCCGGCTCCTTGTCGAGCAACGCCTTGGCCGTCATCAGGATGCCCGGCGTGCAGTAGCCGCATTGCGCGCCGCCGAGGTCTGCGAATGCGGCCTGCAGCGGATGCAAAGTGCCGCCGTTTGCGAGGCCTTCAACCGTTTCGATCGCGCGGCCTTCGCACTCGACCGCAAGCTCCAGGCACGCGAGCAGCGGCCGGCCGTCGACCAGCACCGCGCAGGCCCCGCATTCGCCAAGCTCGCAGCCGTGCTTGGTGCCGGTAAGGTTCATGTCCTCGCGCAGCACTTCGAGCAGGGTCTTGTAAGGCGCGAACGAAACCTCCTCGGCTTCGCCGTTGACATGCAGCGTCATGTGGACGTTCTTCATTCGGGCACTCCTCCTTCAGGCGGCCGGGGCGCCGTAGACAAAGGTCACGTTGATCCGGCGGTTTTCATAGCCTTCGGCGAATTTGAAGGCGTCGGATTCGTGCAGCAGCGACGAGTCGAAAAGCACCGCACGGTTCGCGCGGTACGGCACCCGGATCGGCTCTGCATTCAGCGCCGTGAGATGGGCGCGGATGTCCTTCTCCGCCGGCGCAAAACGCTCGATGCTCCATTGCGCGGGCGCCCTGGCGGCGTAGAGCAGCAAGCCGCCGGTGCCCGGATCGAGGTTGGCCGAATCGGGCGTGATCCACAAGTTGATGCTGACCGAGCCGGCATCCGCATGCACGCCGATGCCGGTAAAAAGCGAGTCGTAGCTGTAGGCCCACATGGCCTGGAGCGGGCGGTCGTGCAGAACGCGGGGGAGCCGCGCGCGCAGGTCCTCCGCGATGCCGAGGAGCAGGCGGCCCGCGAACCCGTCCACCATCGTCGCGCCGAGGAACCCGCCCTTGAGGTCGTTCCATACCGTGCTCTCGAGGCAAAACGTGTGCAGCGCATCGAGGGCCGGCGGCGAGAGCAGCCCGTCGATGACCGCATGGTGCGGCCCGGTGGAAAAATAATGCTCCTCGATCTCGCCCCAGGCGATTGCCGGGTTCGCCAGCGGGCCCTGCGGCGGATCCGGATCGGGTGCATAAACCGGCATCTTGTACGTGCTCGTAAGGCGCGGATACCGCTCCGGCGGAAGACCCACCATGCCGTAGATGTCGTCGGGCAGGTGCTTGTCGAAGACCGCAACCCGGTACTCGTTGATCACGCGGTCGAATGCGGGGCCGAGTCGATTCTTCGAGCGCAGGTATTCGAATTGCTCGATGTCGTGCTTGAGCTTGAAGCGCGCGGTGGCCCAGTCGGGCGAGCCGATATCCCTTGCCGGCGGCGCCGAGAGGCGCGCCTCGAGCGTTGCGGCCGTCCACGGCACGCCGCGAACCGAGTCGCGCGCACCGAGTATCAGGGCAGCGGCGGCGTCGATGCGGCCCTGCGCCGAGCGCAGCAGGCCGAGGTTCACCTGCACGAACGCCGAGGCCGGATCGACCTCGTGCGCCCTGCCGAGCAGGCGGTCGGCTTCGTCGAGGTTGCGCAGGTCCCTGGCGCAGAGCCCGGCCATGCATAGCGCGTCGACGTTGCCGGGCGCGCTTTCGACCGCCTGCAGGTAGGTCTTGAAGGCGTCCTCGGGCCGAAGGAGATCCTGGTAAACGGCAGCCAGCGGCAGCAGGATCTCGGCGCGACGGTCGAATCGTTCGATCAGCAGGCGGAACTCTTCGACCGACTTTTCCAGTTCGCCCGCGCCGACCCGCGCTCGCGCCGCTTCGAGCGCCGGCTCGAGCGATTCCGGCTCCAGCCCCTGCCACTCGGCGCACAGCGCGAATCGCTCCGCATGCGCGCGCAGGCGCATTGCGTTGGCGAGCGCCGAAGGGATGATCCTGAGCGCATCTTCGCGACGCCCCGACGCGGAAAGCGCGCGAACGTAGGCCAGTCCGGCCAAAGGCTCGAGCCGGCCGAGCGCGTAGGCCCGCTCACCATGGTCGAGCGCTTCCGCGATACTCCCCTCGTCCAGGCAATAGCCCGAGCGCGCAGCCCAGACCAGGGGATTGCCCGGCCGCGCCGCGCAGGCACGCTCGATCAGCGCCAACCCGGCGCCAGCCTTCGCACGCTCGATCAGCGCAGCGTCGGTCGCCTTGCCGGTGATCCACTCGAGCATGAAGTCGCGGTCTTCCTTGCTGATCGGCGCCTGCTCTCGCCGGCCGCCGGACGCGATCCTCTCCATCCGGCGCTCGAGCTTGTCCTTGATGCTGCCGAGCCTGCGCCGGAACCCGGTCAGCATGGCTTTGCCTTGCGCGGGCCGGCGGTCGTCACCGCGAGTCCGCGCACGAGATACTCCGGCAACGCCCGGGCGATTTCCGCCACGGTTTGCACCCCGTCCGGCCGATACCAGCGCGCAGTCCAATTCACCGCGCCGAGCATGGCGCGCGTAACCAATGCCGCGTCGCAAGGCGCGAACTCGCCGCGCCGGACCCCTTTGACCACCAGCGCGCGCACCGACCTTTCGTAGGCGTCCCGCCTGTCCACGATTTGCTTGCGCAGCTTTTCCGGCAGCGCCTCGACCTCGAGATGCGCGGTCGCGCCCTCGAGCTCGTCCAGCGTGCAATGCAAATGCGCCGACAGCACGGCACGAAGCTGCTCGGCCACCGGCGCCGTAGTGGCGCGAGCCGCCTCGACGGCCGCATGCATCTGTTCGAGCGTGCGGTGCTGGCAGAAATACAGCAGCTCGTCCTTGCCCCTGAAGTAGTAGTAGAGGTTGCCCGGCGAGAGATCGGCCTCTTCGGCGATTTCGCGCATCCCGGCGGCCGCGACGCCGCGCCGGCGGAATACGCGGGCGGCGGCGCGCAGGATTTCCAGGCGCCTCGCCTCGCTCTTCCGGCGCACCCTCTCCGAGCCGCCTTCGGGCGATCGCCGGGCGGAATCCGAACCAAGATTCAGGATTTGAACCATTGTTCGAATTCTAGGGCGATGCGACGCTGCCGGCAATCGCGCCGGCAGCCCGGGCCGTCAGCCGGCGGGTCCTACCGCCGGCAGGCAGCGATCTCGGTGTCGGTCATCACCGGCTTGATCACGCAGCCGCCGGCGCCGCCGAGCGCTTGCTGGGCGCGCCGCTGCCTGGCGAGCCGCTCCTGCTCGGCCTCGGCCGCCCGCCGCTCGCGCTCCTTTGCCGCGAGCGCGGCCAGCCGCTCGTCCTCAGCGCGCTGGCGGGCCTTTTCATCCTTCTCGGCCTTCATCTGCGCCTCGCGCTGGTCGATCCGCTTGCGCGCTTCTTCGGGACTGTCCTTGGGTCCTCCGGCGGTGCCGGGTTTGCCGGCCGCCGCCGCCCCGGGCGCGCCCCCCGGAGCGCTGAGCGCCGCGCCGCCGCCTTGCGCGGGCGCAGGCTGCCCGCCGCGCGTGGACAGGTCGATGTTGATTTCCGGCCTCGGCGACGACTTTGTCTTGCCAGCGGCCTTGGATGCCGCGGACGAGGCCGACTTCGAGGTAGCGGTCTTGGATACCGAAGAAACGGCGCCCCCGATGCCCTTGGCCCGTGCGTCAGTGGCAATCAGAGACAGCGGCAGCACCAGCGCGACCACCGCGGCAAGCAAAGGACAGGCGTGGACCATTGTGAAGGCCTCTTCCCGAAATACGATCCCGCGAAAATGATGCCCCCGGTCGCCGATGGCGACAAGCCCCGGCCCGGCAAAACGTCGGGCTCAGCGAGACTTTTCGCACACGACCCTGTTCGCAAGCACCCCGATCGCGTCGTTCGCGACTTCGACCAGGTCGCCGGGCCGCAGCGCCGGCACGGTCGGCCCGTCGCACCCGAACCAGACGACGTCGCCCGGGTGCAGGGTCACGTAGCGCGACATGCGCGCGAGGAAGTGCGCGACCCCGAAGATCATCCCGCTGGTGCTGTAGCTCGACACCGTCCTGCCGTTGATGCGCACCTCGATCACCTGGTCCATCGGGTCGATGCCGTCGACGATCCACGGGCCCATAGGCTTGAAGGTGTCGGAGTTCTTTGCACGCCAGAGCGTGCGGTCGCACCTTTGCCAGGTCCGCTCGCTCACGTCGTTGCCCAGCGTGTAGCCGGCAACGCAGTTGAGCGCATGCTCCTCGGAGAGGTTGCGGGCGCGCTTGCCGATGACCGCGACCAGTTCGCCTTCGAACTCCACCGGCCCGGTCGAATCCGCGGGAATCACGATCTCGGCACCGCTGCCGACCAGCGCATTGTTCGAGCGGTACCCGATATCGGCCTGCGCCGGGACCTTGTAGCTCGTTCCGAGCGTGCTGTTCGCCCACTCGATGTGCGCGCGGAAATTGAGTCCCGCCGCGTAGAAGTTCGACGGAATCACCGGCGGCAACAGCTTGGCGCCGGCCAGCGGGAAGCGCCTCCCGCCGTGGGCGACGACTTCGTTGCCCTCGAGGCGCACGTCGATTGCGTGGCCCTCGAGTTCGATCCGCCCGAGCTTCATCCGGCAGTCCTCACTGGGGCTTCACGCCGGAAACCTTGATCACGTTGGCCCAGCGCTCGTGGTCCTTGCGCAGGAAGGCGGCGTACTCCGAAGGGCTGTCGGCGATCGTGACCGCGCCGAGCTGCTTCATGCGCTGCTGCGTCTCGGGCTTGGCGAGCGACTTGCGCATCTCGGCGCTCAGCTTGTTGACGGTGGCCGGCGGCGTGCCGGCCGGCGCGAGCATGCCTACCCAGGGCGCGGTCGCCTCGAAGCCAGTGAATCCCTGCTCGTTCAGCGTCGGGACGCCGGGGAAGTCCGGGTGCCGCGCCGGCGTGCCTACCGCGATCACCTTGAGCTTCTTGGTGCCCACCAGGTCGGCGATGCCGATGATCGGATAGAACATGAACGTGACGCGGCCGGCCATCACCTCGGCCAGCGCCGGTGCATTGCCCTTGAACGGCACGTTGATCATCCTGGTGCCGGTAAAGTTTTCCAGCATCGCGCCGGCAAGGTGCGACGAGCCCGCATGGCCCGAAGTCCCGTAGCTGACCTCGCCCGACTTCGCCTTGGCGAGCGCGACCAGGTCGGCCATCGAGTTGAGCTTGGTTTCAGGGCTGGTCACCACCACCATCGGCAGGGACGCGGCGTTGCTGATCGGCGCGAAGTCCTTGAACGGGTCGTACTTGACCTTGTTCTCGAGCAGGATCGAGTTGACCAAAAGGGACAACGAGGAAAAGAGCAGCGTGTAGCCGTCCGGCGCCGAATGCGCCACGTATTCGGTTGCGATGATCGCATTCGCCCCGGCGCGGTTCTCGACGATGAACGACTGGCCGAGCGAAGCCGTGAGGTCCTGCGCGACGATCCGCGCGATCACGTCGGTGGGACCGCCTGCGCCGAAGCCCACGACGATCTTGGCCGGTTTGGTGGGGTAATCCTGCGCGTGTGCGACGGCTGTCCACAGCGCAAAGGCCAGGACGCCGAGCGAAATTCTTTTCATGCTGTCTCCGGGAAATATCGAGTCGCCGCCACCTGGCAGCGCTTGATGAAACGGTGTTCGTGCGGGCCGTAGTCGGCCACCGCATTGTGGATCGTGCCGAAGTTTTCCCACATCAGCACGTCCCCCTTGGTCCAGGTAAAGCGGTAGCGGTACTCGGGCTTCACCTGGTGCTCGAACAGGAATGCGAGGATCTCGTCGCTCTCGTCTTCCGGCAACTCGTTGATGCGCATCGAATAGCCGGGGTTTGCATACAGCACCTTGCGGCCGTTGAGCGGATGGATGAGGAAGATCGGGTGCGAGACCGGCGGCTTCGTCTTGCGTTGCGCCTCGGTGAGCGGCGGCCGGGTGCTGCCTTTCTCTCGCCGCATCATCTCCCAGAACTTGTTGAAGTCGTGCAGCACCGTCATGCCCTCGAGCCTCGCCTTGAGTTCTCCGGGCAATCCGTCGTAGGCCGCCGCCATGCTGCTGAACTCGGTCGCGCCCAGCGGCTTGCCGTCGCGCTGCGGGATCTCGATGCCGTAGAGCACGTTCGCGAAAGCGATCGTTTTGCTGTACGACATGTCGGTATGCCACCCCTGCCCTGCATCCGCGAGGCCGGTCGGTTTTCCGTCCTTCAGGATGTTGGACAGGATCATCACCTCCGGCATGCCGGGTTCCTGGTATGCATTGGCGACGTTGATTTCGAGATCTCCGAACCGGGCGCTGAAATTGCGCAGGTCCGCCGTGGTCAGCGACTGGCCGGGGAAGCGCAGCACGCTGTAAGCGCCGAGCGCGCGCAATATGGCGTCGACTTCCGCTTCTGTCAGGGGGCGGGCGAGATCGAGGCCCTTGACGGTGGCCCCGAGCGCTTCGCCGCTGGGGATGACTTCTGGCACTGCCAAGCGTTACTCCGGTATTGCTCCGAGGTTCTCGAGAAGACCCTTGTAGAACCGGGAATGCTCCGCGATCTCCTTCTCGAGCTGTTGGCGATCCTTGTAATCATAGGGGATTTCGAGGTTCGCGAGGGTCTTCTGGAATTCCGCGCCCTGGACCACTTTGCGTACTGCTTCGCCCAGCTTCGCCGAAACCGCCGGAGGTAAACCCTTCGGTGCGATGACAAGATAACCGAGCGCAGGTGCATCCTGGCAACCGATTTCCTTCATGGTCGGCACGTCGGGGTTGGCGGGATCGCGCTGCTCGGCGTTGAAGAGCGCAAGCATCCTGAAACGCCCCTGCCTGACGAACTGGATGTGCTGGCCGGCGCCGGCGGTGAAATCCACGTGCTTGCCGATCAGCAGCGCATTGGCTTCGGAGCCGCCCTTGGAAGGGATGTGCCTGAACTCGAGTCCCTTGCATTGCCGGAACACCTCGACGCCGAGCTGCTGCTGGGTATGCTGGCCGGGCGAGCTGTACGACATCCCCGGGTGCGTCTTCGCGTAGGCGACGAAATCGTCGACGGTCTTGTAAGGCGAATCGGCCAGCACCGTGAGGGCGCCGATGTAGCGGGCGTACTGCGCGAGCAGCGTGAAATCGTTCAGCGGGTCGTAAGGCGGCTTGGTGACATGCGGCCGCACCGCGATCACGCCGGTGGAGACAACCCCCAGCGTGTATCCATCGGGGGCGGCCCGCGCCACCATGCCTGCAGCGACCCCGGCGGCCGCACCGGGCTTGTTCTCCGCCGCGACCGGGACACCGAGCTGCTTCGAGAGACCCTCTCCCAGTGCCCGCGAACTCAGATCGGTGCTCGCGCCCGCCGCGTAGCCGATGTAGAGAGTGATGTGTTTGCTCGGAAACGCCTGCCCGTAGGCAAGGAACGGGAGGAACAGGGCAAGCGCCAGGGCTCGGCCGGAATGGCGGCGTCGCAAGGGTTCAGTTTCCACGCGATCTCCTCGAAAGCCAGAACGCCACCGCGAGCGTCGGCACCAGCAGCACGGCCGCGACCCACGCCATTTGCTGGTGCGACAGCGGCATGATCCCGCCGCCCGGCGCCGCCAGCACGAACCCTCCGAGGATCAGCAGCAGCCGCAACGGCCACTCCAGCTTCCCGGTGCGATTCAGGTCGCCGACCAGGAGCTGGTAGCCCTGCAGTCCCCCGCAGATGAAGATCGACCCCAGCCCGGCGCACAGCGTGAGGTAGAGCGATTCGGTCCACGGCCCCTGCAGCACGAACGCCGGGTTCAGCACGAAGAAGAATGGGATGAAATAGATGATGCTCCCCACCCGCATCGACGCCCAGCCGGTCTGCATCGGCGGCGCGCCGGCGATCCCGGCGGCCGCGAACGAGGCGATCGCCACCGGCGGCGTGATCGACGACAGCATGCCCCAATAGAACACGAACATGTGGATCGCCATCTTGTTGAGGCCGGCCTTCTCGAGCGCCGGGCCGACCAGGATCGCGAGGAAGATGTAGCACGCGGTCGTGGTCAGGCCCAGGCCGAGCACCAGGCTGGTAAGCGCAGCCATCACGAGGAGCAGCAGCACGTTGTTGCCGGCAATCGCGAGCAGGTCGTTGGCGAGGCTGGAGATCACGCCGGTCACCGAGAAGGCGCCGATCAGCAGGCCGCAGCCGGCGAGGATGCCGATCAGCTCGGCAAAGGTCTTGCCGTTCAGTTCGAGGAACTTCCACAGCGTGTCGAGCGTCCAGCGCTCCTTGTTGAATACCTGGTTCAGCACCAGCAGCAGCACAGTGGCGTAGAACGGCGCGTGGCTCTCGCGCTTCATTATGAGCAGCATGAAGATCAGCAGCACGACGACGAAACCGTAGTACCAGCCTTCCTTGATCGTGGTCCACAGCTTCGGCAACTCGGAACGCGGCAGCCCTTGCAGGCCATGGCGCGCCGCATACGCGTCGACCTGCAGGAACAGGCCGAAGTAATACAGCAGCGCCGGGATCGTCGCGGCCAGCGCGACCTGTGCATAGCTCGTACCGAGGAACTGGGCCATCACGAACGCGGTGGCGCCCATCACGGGCGGCGCGAGCACCGCGCCGGTGGACGCGCACGCCTCGATCGCGCCCGCGTAGACCGCGGTAAAGCCGGTGCGCTTCATGACCGGGATGGTCATCGAACCGGCGCTCAGCACGTTGCTGATGATGCTGCCCGACATCATGCCGAGCAGCGCGCTCGCGAAGATGCAGACCTTGGCCGCGCCGCCGCGGAACGTCCCGCACAGCGCGAACGAAACGTTGATGAAGAACTTGCCGGCGCCGGTCATCATTAGCGCGGTGCCGAAGACAAGGAAGCCGATCACCGTCTCCGCAAAGGCCTGGATCGGGATGCCGAGCAGGCTTTCGGAGGACATCATGTGGTAGGCGCTGGTCTGCGCCGGCGTCGATTGCGTGCCCTTGAGCGGCCCCAGCCAGTCGGAGTCGGCGAACATCGGGTAGAAGGTGAAAGGCAGCACCGAGAGCACCAGCCCCCAGCCGCCGGTGCGCCGCAGGGCTTCCATCAGGAGCGCCCACATCAGATAGCCGGCCCACACCAGGGTCGGAGGCGCGCCGTTGAATTCCCACCCGAGTTCGGCGGACTTGCGGATGTTGAGAAGGAACACGAGCGAAACGGCCAGCGTGAGCGCGAACAGCGCCGCATCGAACCATTCGACCCTGTCCAGGCGCGAACCCTCGGTGCCCGGAAAGATCAGGAACACGAAAGGCAGCATCACCAGGATCAGTGCGTAGTAGTACTCGGTGTTCAGCGGCGTGAAGCCGACGAAGAACCGCAGCACGAACTGCTGGTTTACGCACAGGAAGATCGTCAGCGCGCTGGCGGCGATCAGCATCCACCGCCAGGCGCCGCGCAGCGAGCGGACCCGGATGACCTCGGCTTCGACCGGGCCCGACTCGAACTGCAGGGTCCCGGGCTCTGCCGCGGCCCGCGCGTCGGTCGTCACCGCGCTACTCGAAGATGACTTCGAGCCCGGCCTTCCTCAACGCAGACGCTCGCACGGTCTGCCACGCCTTGTAGAACGCCTCCTTGTCCTGCGGGGGCGAGCCCTTGACCAGGCTGTCCCATGCGGCCGCAAGCACCCCCTGGCGCTTGACGAGCCCCTGCTGGTGTGCCTCGTGCGCGGGGGTCCATACGCCCGCCTCCTTGAAGGCCTTCACCGCACCGTCGTGGTAAGGCAGCGCCCACTCGAGGAGCTGGCGCTTCAGGTCGAGGCCGGCGGCGCCCGGCGCGGCATCCTTGTACGCGTCGTAGTTGACGATCATCGACTTCGTCATTGCGTACACCAGGTCGGCGGACTGGCTCGCGTAGGCCGAGAAGATCGGGTACGGATAGTTCGGCAACTCGATCGGATTCTTCTCGCTGATGCCTGCGCCGCAGGTCGCCTTGTGCGGGCCGTAGTACGGACTGATCTTGCGCACCCGCGCCCAGCCGGCAGCGTCCTTGGCCGGGGCCGGCGGAAAGACCAGCCCGCGCGGCGAGGTCTCGACTTCCTTGGGCTGTGCGGAGATCGTCGAGGCGATCGCGGCATCGGCCTCGTTGTTGAGGATGCCTTTCCACATCGCGCCGTAGCTGGAGAACTCGACCAGCTTCACGTCGGCCTTGGTGAGACCGGCGAATGCGAGCACCGCGAACGCGTTCTGGTTCAGCGCCGGCGAGCCGACCACCATGCCGATGCGCTTGCCCTTGAGATCCTTGATCTGCTTGACGCCGGTGTCCCTGGCCACGCCGAGCGTGACCGCGTTGCAGTCGGTCGAAGCAAGGATCAAACGAAGCGCCTGCGGGCCCCATTCGGGCGTCCCGAACTCGAACATGCCCTCCTGGCCAAAGAACACGCCGACGCCCATGTACGAAGCCTGCGCCCGCCCGCCCTTGAGCGGCGCGAGGCGCGCCACGTCGTTGCCCGCGGGCAGCACGCGCACGTCGGTGCCGTGCTTGTCCTTGTACATCTTGCCGACGGCCACCGCGATGTTGAACCCGGACGAGCCGGTGTCGTAGGCGGTGAATGTCAGGGTCTTCGGCAGCGTAATGGTTTGTGCGGCGGCCGGAGCCGCGAGGAACGCGGCAGAAAACACGGCGGTGACTGCGAGCGATGCAAGACGCAACTGTCCCATGGTCCCTCCTCCTTATAGTTGGTTTTCCTTCCTCCGCTGGTAAGGTACCGCAGGCCGCGAGTCCGGTCGAGAAGCGCCCGTTTTGTGCGGCACGGCAAACGCGTCCCGGGCGCCGATTGCCTACGGCGTGAAGTCTGGAAACAGGCGCGGCAGCAGGAACTCGGGAAACTGGTATTGCGCGAAGCACTGCTCGGTGACGTTGTGAGGGTGCCGCAAGTGCAGGCAGAACCCCTGCGTGTCGTGCGTGCCGGCGAGGCGGAATTTCTCCTGCGCCTTCAGCGCGAACGAGCCGTCCTCGTTCCAGTTCCGGTCCGAGAATGGCGCCGCCTGCCAGACCGCCTTGCGGTAGGCCCACCCGGCGGCGTAGCCGAGGTGGTTGTCCGCAAGCGGCGCGTTGTTCGCGCTCGACAGGATGATCGGGCTCACGCCCTGGTCGTTGCAGACGAAGTGCAGTCCTTCCTTGATCTCGAGGTTCCAGTAGCCGAAGAAGCGATGGCGCGCATCGCGGATGAACCAGCCGCGCAGGTTCAGCAGGTCGGCGCCCTTCGCGGCGAACTCGCTGGCCATGAACTCGACGTAGCCCGGCGCGTAGAAGTCGTCGTCGTCGAAATGCATGATCAGCTCGCCGCGCGCGCGCTCGATCAGGCGGTTGCGCTTCTCGCCGACCGAAAGCCGGCCGGTGACATGCTCGTATCGGATCGCCGGGTCGCGGAGCCGGCCGAGCACGGCCGAGGGCCGCGGGCTGTCGTCGAGGACCAGCCATTCGATCGAGGGATAGGTCTGCCGCTTCACGCAGCGCAGGATGCGCTCGTGGAAGGCCTCGCGCAGGTAGGTCGGCGTGACGATGCTTACCAGCGGGCGGAGGGTGCTCACAGCCCGACCATCGCCGGCAGCGCCTGGCCGATCGGCTCGCGCACCACTGCGTCCGCGATCCGGTCGAACTGCGTCGCGTCGGCGTTGACGATGACCAGCCTCGCGCCGGCCGACTTGGCCGCCGGGACCACGCCGGCCACCGGGTAGACCTGCAGCGTCGAACCGACGGCGATCAAAAGGTCGGCCTCGATCGCGGCGGCCATCGCGCGCTCCATGACGCCCGGCCCGAGCCCTTCGCCGAAAAGGATGGTCGCGCTCTTGAGGATCCCGCCGCATTCGGTGCAGTCCGGGTCCGGTTCGCCCGAGCGCACCCGCGCCAGCGTCGGCAGCATCGGGCCCCTCCAGCCGCAGTCCCAGCACAGCACTTCGTGCATCGTCCCGTGCACCTCGATGATCCGCTCCGGCGACGTACCCGCCTTCTGGTGCAGCCCGTCGATGTTCTGCGTGATCAGCGCGTGCAGCTTGCCGCGGCGCTCGATCTCGACGATCGCCCGGTGGCCCGGATTCGGCTGGGCGGTCCACGC
Organism: uncultured Bordetella sp.; assembly: GCA_964599095.1. Classification (GTDB taxonomy): domain Bacteria; phylum Pseudomonadota; class Gammaproteobacteria; order Burkholderiales; family SG8-39; genus SZAS-79. The sequence continues at coordinate 153,058 of CAZREB010000004.1, read as the reverse complement.
CGGGTTCGCGATGCGCTTCTGCCAGGCCTTGCGCCGGACCTCCGGGTCGGCGATGTAGTAGCGGATGTCCGAGAGCTTCTCGGCCTCCGGGTCGCGCGTCCACAGCCCGTTGGGGCCGCGGAAATCCGGGATGCCCGATTCGGTGGACACCCCGGCCCCGGTGAGCACGACGATGCGCCCGGCCTCCCCGATCCAGCCGCGGACCGTATCGATGCCCGCGCTCATGGCGGCCATCCTGCGGGTCGAAGATGTACTTTTACCGGTACACCAACTACCCGGAGAGCCAAGCGGGGAGCCACTCTTGAAAAGTGAATCTTCGACATTTCCCTAGTTCGAAGGCGGCGCGACATCGGCGTCCGTGAATCCCCAGCGATCGAACGCGCGCCGCACGCTGCCCGAAGCCTTCGCCGATTCGAGCCACCGGCTCACGTAGCCGAGCGCTGCGGTGTGTCCCCTGGGCACCACGATGGCGATCTGGATCTCGCGGAACGACCCGTCGAGGATCCGCGAACCGGGCACCCGCGGGGCGAGCGAGCGCAGCGTGTCGTGCGTCAGCGCGAACGCGTCGGCCTTTCCGGCATTCAGCATCTCGAGCGCCGCATCCACCGACACTGCCGGTTCGATCTTCGTCTCTTTGAGCGCGGCGGCCGCGCCGCGGATCGTGGTGGTGTTCGCGATCCCGATGACGCGCACGCCGGGCCGGTCCACGTCGGCGATCGTCCGGATGTCCGAGCCGGCGCGCACGAGATACGTGTTCAGCCCGATCGCGTAGACCGGCCCGATCCCGAGCTTCGCGCGGCGCTCGGCGTCGACCGGCATGAAGGCCGCATCGAGCGTCCCGGCCACGAGCGCATCGGTCAGCACGCCGGTGTTCGGCGCCGCGGTGAATTCGACCGGCCGCCCGACCGCCTGCGCAAGCTCGGTGGCGAGGTCCACGGTCACGCCGCGCAGTTCGCCTTCCGCGGTCTTCTCGATGAAGAACGTCGACTTCTCGGGCGCGTACGCGACCCCGAACCGGATCTTGCCGGTCGGTGCGAGCTCATGCATCGCAGCTTCCGCCTGGCCGGGCTTGAGCAGCGAATCGGCGCAGCCGACGGCCAGCGCGCAAAGGATGAGTGCGATCCCTCCGGCCATGATCCCCTCCCGCGAGCATCGTTCAATCGATCCTGGCGCCGGAGGCCTTGACCACCTTCGCCCATTTCTGCACGTCGGCCACGAGCATCTTCAGGAAGGCATCGGGCGCCATCGTCAGCGTTTCCGCGCCCTGCTCCTTGAAGTGCGCCACGATGTCAGGCGCCTTCAACAGGTCGGCGACATCGGCATTGATCCTGTCCACCACCGCCTTCGGCGTGCCGGCCGGCGCGAAGATGCCCCACCAAGGGTTGACGTCGTAGCCGGGAAATCCCGCCTCGGCGATTGCCGGGACTTCCGGCGCGGCCTGGTTGCGCTTTGCGCTCGAGACGCCGAGAGCGCGCAAGCGGCCCGCGCGAATGTGCTGGATCACCGACGGCACGCTGGCGAAGGCGGCATCGACCTGCCCGCCGATCACGTCGGTCATGGCCGGCGCGATGCCCTTGTAAGGCACATGGACGAGGTTGATCCCGGCTTCGGTCTTCAGCATCTCGGCCAGCAGGTGGTTGATCGAGCCGTTGCCCGAAGAGGCGTAGGTGATCGAGCCTGGCTTCGCGCGCGCGGCGGCAACGAACTCCTTGAGGTCTTTCGCCGCCGTCTTCGGCCCGACGACGAGGAAGAAGGGCGTGACCGCAAGCGTGGCGACCGGCTGGAAGTCCTTGACCGAATCGAAGGGCAGCTTCGCATACAGGCTCTGGTTCACGGCCTGCGAGCCTTCGTACGTGACCAGCAGCGTGTAGCCGTCGGCGGGGGACTTCATGACCACTTCCGACCCCATGACCCCGGCCGCGCCGGCGCGGTTCTCCACGACCACCGGCTGCCCCCACTTCGCGCCGAGCTTCTGGGCGATGAGGCGCGCGAACACGTCGGTGGCGCCGCCCGGCGTCTGCGGCACGACGATGCGCACCGGCCTGGACGGGAAAGATTGGGCCGCCGCCGGAAGCGCGAAGAGCAGAGCGAGTACGACAGCGCAGAAACGAAAGACAGGCATGGCGGCAGGAAAAAGGGTTGGCTGCAGGACCCGTAGTCTAAACCGTGCAGACGGTTCCGGCCGGTCAGGGAACCATTGCCTCGATGATCCTGTGCCCGTCGATCATCCGGCCATCGGGCTTGCCGTCGCTCCCGATCAGGAATCTTTGCGTGAGTTCTTTCGCGCCCAGGTCCTCGACGACCCGCAGGCCATTCTTCCTCGCGAATGCGGCGGCTTCGCGCGGAGTCCAACCGGTGACGAAGGGCTCGCCCATACCGGCCACGCCGATCGCGGCGTTCCCCACAGCATACAACCCCTCGAACCTCCCTTCGATGACCCGCCGGATCAGGTAGTCATAGACCACGCGGCTGCCGCGGGGCGCGTGAGCGCTGATGAAGCGCATCGTCACGGCGTTGCCGGGCGCCTTCACGTACATCGTCACGCCTTCGAGGATGAAGAACGTGCGTTGCCCGGACTCGTAGCCCAGTCGCGGCAGGACGTCCTCTAAACGCTCGTGGTCGAAATCGATTGACGCGTATTGCACATAGTCCGGCAATTTCCCGAAAACCATCACGAGGCGGTTCTTCTTGTCCTCGAGCGTCGCCGGCAGATCGACCTCGAAGAATCGCAGCGCGGGGTAGCGTTCGTGAAACCGGTAGGCGCGGCTGTCGAATCCCGCGCCCAGTATGACGACTTGGGTCGCGCCTTGCGCGACGGCGCGCTCGAGGGCCGCATCGATGTACATCGTGCGGGCGTTCACATAGAAATAGGCCGCATACTGTTCGCGGAAATGGTCTATCTGGACGCGCGAGGATGCGTATGCCCGCGGCAATTGGCTCCTCGGCGGGCACAGCTCGTCCGCGAGGCCGTCGGGATTCCTGAGCTTCGGGTCCGGGTGCAGCGACGCGATCGCCCGGAATTCGCAGACGATCTCGGCAGTCGTAGACACCGCCCCGGGCTTTACGGCCCCCGCCGGCTGCGCCGAAGCGAGCGCCAGCGCAGCCATGCAGGCCGACGTCGCGAGGCCGGCGATGCGTGTGCTCATGAGTGCCTCCGTCGCAGGCGGCGGGCGGCGGCGGGCGCAGCATGCGCCCCGGGCTTCAGCTGCCGCGCGCCGACCTGACCATCCAGGACACGACTTTCGGGGCCTGCGCCGGGCCGGCGGAGTCCAGCGCGAGCTGGAACACCTTGGCCGAAGCCTGCTTGTCGCCCGCAATGCGCATGTAGCGCGCCAGTTCGCCCAGCGCCTCGGTGCGATGCTTGGCCACCTCGCTCCGGATCGCCGGATCCTGCGACGCCGTGGTGATCGCGTTGGAGGCCTTCAGCGCGACGAGGAACGCCTTCTTGGCCTTGGCCTTGTCGCCCTTGGACGCGACGAACTTGGCCGCAGCGGCGAGGGTCTCGACGCGCACGCGCGCGGCCGCGGCTGTCACCGGGTCGCGCGAGGCTTCGGGTACCAGCTCGGGCAGTTTGGCCGCCCGGGCCAGCAGGGCGTTCACCGCCTCGGACTCGCCTTCGAACTCGGCGCGGGTCCGCGCGTACGTCGCGAGCGCCTTGGTGAGCAGGAACACCTCGGCGATCTGGTCGACATCCTTGCCGACCTTCTCGAGCAGCGGCTTGGCGCCTGCGGCGTTCGTTTCGACCGACAGGAGATAGGTTGCGACGTCGCATCCGGCCTGCACGCGCCGCAACAGGACTTCGCCGACGAGCTGCGGGTCCTGCTTCGCGAGCGCGGCCACGCCCAGCGCCTTGTCGAAGGCGCGCTCGGTCGCGCCTTCCATGTCGTTGGTCGACTGCGCCATCTGGCGGCCGACGTCGGCTATCGCGATCGCACGCGGGCGGGTTTCGGGCAGCGCTTCGGCGGCCTTCATCGCATCGAGGAACATCAGTGTCGCCCCGCCGTAGTCGCCGGTATCGGCGCGCACTTTCGCGGTGGTGCTGCGCGCAGTGACCAGGTCGGTCGGGCTGCTGACTTCGGACGCGGCATTCAACGCCTTCGAGAAGGACTTCTCGGCCCCGCGCCAATCACCGGCGGAGGCTTTCTCGCGCGCATCCTGGCTGTGGACTTCGAGTTGCGCCGTGGCCACGGCGCTGACCGCTTCGGCGCGCTGCGGCCCGTCCTTGAGCTGCTTGGCGCTCTGCATCGAGACCGAAAGTGCGCGCTCGGCGTCCTCGGCGCTGCCGCCGGATTCCGCAAACGCCTTGGAGGCGCTCGCGAGGCCTTCGGCGCGGTCGATGCCGCTCAGGGATTCCTTCGCTGCAGCACCCCCGGCCTGCGCGGCCTGCAGCCCTTCGGCGAGTTCCGCATCCTTGTCGCCCTGGGCAAACAGTGCCTGCTGGAACTGCGCGGCCGCCCCGCTGGCGACCGCGGTCTTCTTCGCGCCCGCGATCAGCTGGCCGACCATGTTCTGCATCTGGGTGGCATTCTGCTTGGATTGCACCGTCTGCAGCTTCGCGAATTCCTCCTGCGTCACGCCCTTCGAGCCGATCAGGTCCCGCCCGAAATAGCCCGCGAGGAGCAGGACCGCGAGCACCGTGGCACCGAGCCCGGTGCGCGTGGCGGTCGGGCCGGCGCCGGTGCCGGTCAGCCAGCCCCAGCCGCCCTTCTTCTTGTGGATCCCCATCTCCTCTTCGATCTGCCTGCGGATCGCGTCGAGTTCGGCCTGCTCCGCCGCCTCGCGGGCCTCCTTGTCCTCCTTCATCTTGCGGAAGCCGTGGATGCGCTCGAGCCTCTCCCTTTCCTTCTGGTAGAGCTCGTCCTTCTTCTGCTTTTCGAGGAACTTCTGGGCGAACACGCCGCACTTGCCGCATTGCTCGAGGTCGCTCTTGCGCTCCTGCTCGTGCCCGCAGGCGGGGCACTTGAACATCGGCACTGCGGGGCGCTGCGCGACGACCACGTCGATCAGTGTCAGGCTCTGCTTGCTGGCGGTGACCACCCCCGCGGCCTCCCAGATGCCCTTGAGCTGCTCGAGCCGCTCCTTGGTCACGCCCTTCTCGATCGCGGCCGGCCCCTTCTCGGCCACGTGCTTGAGCACCGCCGACACCTTTTCGGGTTTCGTGGCGAGCTTTTCGGCCAGCGGCGCTTCGATCGCGGCCGCGTCTACGCCGGGGTTCAGCTTGACGACTATGAAATCGAACCTGACTTCCTCAGCCATGTTTTTCCCCTCCTGAGCTTTGTCATCCGTCAGCGTAATTGCCGGCGCGACGGCCGTCCAGCGGCCGGGCCCCGCCCGCACAGAAATTCACCCTCGCAGCTTGAACCTCTGGATCTTGCCGGTGGCGGTTTTCGGCAGCTCCGCGACGAACTGGACCCAGCGCGGGTACTTGTAGTGGGCGAGCGCGGACTTCACATGCGCCTTCAACTCGTCTTCCGTGGCGCTCGCGCCGGGCTTCAGCACTACGAACGCCTTGGGCTTGACTAGCTTGTCGGCGTCTTCGTGGCCGACGACCGCGCACTCGAGCACCGCCGCATGCGACACCAGCGCCGCCTCGACTTCCGCCGGCGAAACATAGATCCCGCCGACCTTGAGCATGTCGTCCGAGCGGCCGCCGTACGCGTAGTAGCCGCCTTCGACCTTCGTGTACTTGTCTCCGCTCCTGGTCCACGGCCCCTGGAACGTGTTCTTGGTCTTCTCGCGCTGGTTCCAGTACATGATCGCCGACGTCGGGCCGGCGATCTGCAGCTCGCCCAGTTCCCCGTCCCTGACCTCGGCGCCGCTCTCGTCCACCAGGCGAAGCTGGTAGCCGGGCACCGCCTTGCCGGTCGTGCCCGGCTTCACATCGCCGGGCCGGTTCGAGATGAAGATGTGCAGCATCTCGGTCGAGCCGATGCCGTCGAGCAGTTCGACGCCGGTGCGCTCGGCGAAACGCTTCAGAATCTCGGGCGGCAATGCCTCGCCCGCGGAGGTGCCGACACGCAGCGCGAGGTCTTCCCGCTTCGGGAAATTCGGGCTCACGAGCATGGCCGCGTACAGGGTCGGCACGCCGTAGAAGATGGTCGGCCGCATTTCTTTCGGCCCCTCGGCCAGGCGCTTGAACACCGCGTCCGGCGCCGGGCGCTCGGCCATCAGCACCGTGGTTGCGCCCACCGCGAGCGGGAAGGTCAGCGCATTGCCCAGGCCGTAGGCGAAAAAGAGCTTGGCCGCGGAGAACACCACGTCGGATTCGCGGATGCCGAGCACCGGGATCGCGTACAGCTCCGCGGTGAGGACCAGGTGGGAATGCAGGTGTACCGTGCCCTTGGGCGCGCCGGTGGAGCCCGACGAATAGAGCCAGAAGCAGATGTCGTCCGAGAGCGTGGGCGCGGCCGCGAAATCCTTCGACGCCTTGCCGAGCAGGTCGGCGAACGACAGGTTGCCCTGCGCATCCTTGCCGGAAACGATCACGTGCTTCAGGTCGGGCAGCTTGCCGAGCAGCGGAAGAAAGGCCTTGAGCAGCGGCTCCGAGACCACCAGCGCCTGTGCGCGGCTGTCGCGAAGCATGTACTCGTAGTCGGGCGTGGTGAGCAGCGTATTCAACGCAACCGGCACGATGCCGGCCTTGATCGCGCCGAGGAATGCCGCGGGGAAATCGATCGTGTCGAGCAACGCGAGCGCGACGCGCTCCTCGCGGCGGACACCCAGCGAAACCAGCGCGCCGGCGGCACGGTTCACCCGCTCGGCCAGGTCTCCATAGGTGTACTTGCCGGCATCGTCGATATACGCGAGCTTCGATCCGCGTCCGGCCTTGAGGTTGCGCTCGATCAGGTCTACCGCGGCGTTGTAGTCGCGCGGGATTTCGTTTGCCGACATTCGTTGTCTCCGTCCACTCTCTTTTTCCCGGGCCGGCGTCGATCGGACGCCACGTGTGCTCCGCGCCGAATTTCGGGTCGGCCCGCCGTGCGAGTCGGGCAAATTATGCAGCATCCCCCGGGGCGGGGGCCTCTAGGCCGTCGCGGCCAGCTTTTCGCGGACTTCGGCCAGCCATTCGGCGGCCCATTCCTCGGCTTTTTCTTCCGGCAGCACGCCCGAAGAGGCGTCGTGCTGGATGCGCTCGCCGACCCGCTGCGCGCCGAGTTCCTGCAGGAGGTCGTCGAAGCGCCTGCCGCCGAAGTTGAAGGTCTCGGCATACGTGCGGTCGCCAAGACCGAACACGCCGTAGCGCACACGCGAAAGGTCGGGACGCCTCGCCTGCAGGTCCTCGTACAGCCGCTTCGCGTTGTCCGGTACGTCGCCCTGGCCGTAGGTCGAAGTGCAGACCAGGAGGACCCCGTCGCGGTCGAAGACCGAGGCGTCGAGGTTGTCCATCAGCAGGGTCTCGACGGCCACGTCGTCGGCGTCCCAGATCAGTTCGAGTTCCTGCGCGACCAGCTGCGCGGTGCCAGTCATCGTGCCGACGAGGATCGTGATGTCGAGTTTCATTCCGCGGTCTTGGGTGGGGAATTGACAGACATTATAATGCAGTCCATAATTAATTCAAGCACTATATTTCATCAATCCGACCCGGCCCGCCAGTTGAACGCCACCGCCAGCCTGCGCCACGAGACCGAAGACGAGGCCTTCCTTGTCCTGCTGGGCGAGCGGGTGCGCGCGTGGCGCGACAGCCACAGGATGACGCGCAAGGCCCTCGCGCTCGCCTCCGGCGTTTCGGAGCGCTACCTGGCGCAACTGGAAACCGGGCAGGGCAACATGTCGATCCTGCTGCTGCGCCAGCTTGCGCGCGCAATGCAGATCCCGGTGGAAGAACTGGTGCGCGAAGAGGCCGGCGTGCCCAGGCGCGACCGCATTGCGCTGGTGGGCCTGCGGGGCGCCGGCAAATCCTCGCTCGGCTCGAAGCTGGCCGCCGACCTCGGCATGCCTTTCATCGAGCTGGATCGCGAAATCGAACGCGAGGCCGGCACGCCCCTGTCCGAGCTCTTCGGCATGTACGGCCAGGAAGGCTATCGCCGCTTCGAGCGGCGCGCCCTCGAACGCGTGCTCGCCGAGAACGCCCGTTGCGTGATCGCGGCCGGCGGCAGCATCGTCACTGCGCCGGAGACCTACGCGCGACTGCTTTCGGCCTGCCGGACCGTCTGGCTGAAGGCCGCGCCCGAAGAGCACATGTCGCGCGTCATCGCGCAGGGCGACATGCGCCCGATCCGCGGGCATGCCGCGGCGATGGACGACCTGAAGCAACTGCTGATCGAGCGCACGCACCTGTATGCACAGGCCGACGCCGCCGTCGACACTGCCGGGCGGACGCTCCGGCAAAGCCTGGCCGAATTGAAGAAAGCCACGGCTTGAAAACAGGAACGCAGGATACAGGGGGACCTGACGGTTCCCCCGTACCCCCTCCCTAACAGCACGCGAAATTTAGCGCCGTCGCCATAGGACTACCGATGATCACTTTCGACACCAGCCCCGACAAGTACAACCACTGGAAACTCACGATCGAGCCGCCGGTCGCGACGTTGACGCTCGACATCCAGGAGGACAAGGGGCTGTTCCCGACCTACAAGCTCAAGCTCAACTCGTACGACCTCGGCGTGGATATCGAGCTGAACGACGCGCTCAACCGCATCCGCTTCGAGCATCCCGAGGTCAGGAGCGTCGTGGTCACCTCGGGCAAGCCCCGGATGTTCTGCTCGGGCGCCAACATCTACATGCTCGGCCAGAGCACGCATGCGTGGAAGGTCAACTTCTGCAAGTTCACCAACGAGACGCGAAACGGCATCGAGGACTCGAGCCGCAATTCCGGCCTCAAGTTCCTCGCCGCGCTCAACGGCGCGACCGCCGGCGGCGGCTACGAGATGGCGCTCGCCTGCGACGAGATCGCGATGATCGACGACCGTTCCTCCGCCGTGAGCCTGCCCGAAGTGCCGCTGCTCGGCGTGCTGCCGGGCACCGGCGGCCTGACGCGCCTGGTGGACAAGCGCAAGATGCGCCGCGACCTCGCCGACGTGTTCTGCACGACTTCGGAGGGCGTGCGCGCCGATCGCGCCAAGGAATGGCGGCTGGTGGACCATGTCGCCAAGCCGGCCGCGTTTACCGAAATGGTGAAAGCCCGCGCCCTGGAATTGGCGAAGGCATCCGACCGGCCCGGGAACGCGAAGGGCGTGGCGCTGACGCCGCTCGCAAGAAAGATCGACGACAAGGGCTATCACTACGGCCACGTGGACGTCGAGATCGATCGCGCGACGCGCAAGGCGACGATTACCGTAAGAGGACCGCAGGGTGCGCAACCGGCCACGATCGACGAAATCCTCGCGCAGGGCGCGCAGTGGTGGCCCCTCGCGATGGCGCGGGAGCTCGACGACGCCGTGCTGCTCCTGCGGACCAACGATGCCGAAGTCGGCACGTGGGTGCTGAAGACCGAAGGCTCGGTCGATGCGGTGCTGGCGTCCGACAAGGTCATGGCGGCAAATGCCGGCCACTGGTTCGTGCGCGAAACGCTCGGCTTCATCCGCCGCACTTTCTCGCGGATCGACGTGGCCTCGAGGTCGCTGATCGCGCTCATCGACGCCGGATCGTGCTTCGCCGGCACGCTCGCCGAACTCGCGCTGGCCGCCGACCGCAGCTACATGCTCGCGCTGCCGGACGACCCGGCCGCCTCTCATCCGTCGTCGCCGAAGATCGCGCTGTCGTCGCTCAATTTCGGCCCCTACGAGATGGCCAACCACCGCACGCGGATCGCGACGCGGTTCTGCGACGAGGCCACTCCGATCGAGCGCTGCAAGTCGGCCATCGGCGAGCCGCTCGACGCGGAGGCCGCGAGGGAGCTGGGCCTGGTCACGATCACGCCGGACGACCTCGACTGGGCCGACGAGATCCGCCTTGCGATCGAGGAGCGCGCCAGCCAGTCGCCCGATGCGCTCACCGCCATGGAAGCGTCGTTGCGCTTCGCCGGCAACGAGACGATGGAAACGCGCATCTTCGGGCGGCTCACCGCCTGGCAGAACTGGGTGTTCAACCGGCCGAACGCTGTCGGCGAGCAAGGGGCTCTCAAAGTCTACGGATCGGGGAGCAAAGCCAAATTCAACTGGGAAAGGGTCTGACCATGTCCATCGACTATGCCGAGAAAATCCCGAACAACGTCGACCTCTCGACCAACAAGTCGCTGCAGCGCGCGCTGGAGCACTGGCAGCCGAGATACCTCGACTGGTGGAACGAGATGGGCCCGGAGAAATCCCAGGCGATGGACGTCTACCTGCGTACCGCGGTCAGCGTCGATCCCAAGGGTTGGGCGCACTTCGACTACGTGAAGATGCCGGACTACCGCTGGGGCATCTTCCTCACGCCGCGCGAAGAGGGCCGCAAGGTCAACTTCGGCGAGCACAAGGGCCAGCCCGCGTGGCAGGAGGTGCCCGGCGAATACCGTTCCACGCTGCGCCGGATCATCGTCACACAAGGCGACACCGAACCGGCTTCGGTCGAGCAGCAGCGCCATCTCGGCCTGACCTGCCCTTCGCTCTACGACCTGCGCAACCTTTTCCAGGTCAACGTCGAGGAAGGCCGCCATCTCTGGGCGATGGTCTACCTGCTGCACGCCTATTTCGGCCGGGACGGCCGCGAGGAAGGCGAGGCGCTGCTCGAGCGGCGCTCGGGCGATGCGGACAACCCGCGCATCCTGACCGCCTTCAACGAGAAGACGCCCGACTGGCTGTCCTTCTTCATGTTCACGTTCATCACGGACCGCGACGGCAAGTACCAGCTCGCCGCGCTGGCCGAGTCGGCTTTCGACCCGTTGTCGCGCAGCTGCCGTTTCATGCTCACCGAAGAGGCCCATCACCTGTTCGTGGGCGAATCCGGAATCGCGCGGATCATCCAGCGCACGTGCGACGTGATGAACCAGCACAAGACCGACGATCCCGCCCGCCTGAGGGGCCTGGGCGTGATCGACTTGCCCACGCTGCAGAAATACCTCAACTTCCACTTCAGCGTGACGTCCGACCTTTACGGCTCGGAAATTTCCTCGAACGCGGCTTCGTTCTTCACGCAAGGCCTCAAAGGCCGGTTCGAAGAAACCAAGCTCGAGGACGACCACACGCTCGGGACCGCGGACTATCCCGTGATGGAAGTCTCGGGCGACCGCATCGAGACCCGCCGCGTGGCCGCGCTTACGGCGTTGAACGAGCGCTTGCGCGACGACTGGGTGGTCGACGTCCAGAAGGCCATCGATCGCTGGAACCGCATTCCAGAGAAGGCGGCGATCCCCTTCCGGTTCAAGCTGCCGCACAAGGGCTTTCATCGCCGCATCGGCCATTTCGCCGACGTACATGTGAGTCCCGAAGGCCGCGTGATCTCCGAGGCGGACTGGACCCACCATCACGCCCACTGGCTGCCGACCGCCGAGGACCGCGAATACGTCCACTCGCTCATGGGCCGCGTGACCGAGCCGGGCAAGTTCGCCAACTGGATCGCGCCGCCGGTGCAGGGCATCAACAAGCAACCGGTCGCCTTCGAGTATGTCCGGTTCAACTAGACGAGAAGAAGGGGCTGCGCCCCCTCCTCAGGACGTCCTCCTAAGGCTGCCCTCGCCCGAATGAACGCGCCCGCGGAGCTCGCCCGCCAGCACCTGATCGATCCGGAGATCTGCATCCGGTGCAATACCTGCGAAGAGATGTGTCCGAACGATGCGGTGACGCATGACGGGCGCAACTATGTCGTCGACTTCGACAAGTGCACCGGCAGCGGGGATTGCCTGTCGCCCTGCCCCACCGGCGCAATCGACAACTGGCGCCGCGTCGAGCGCCCGTGGTCGCTCGAGGCGCAATTCGCCTGGGATGCGCTCCCGGCGGACACCTCGCCCTCGGAAACCGCTTCGGCGGATGCCGAGATCCCCGCCGAGGTCGCGCGGCTGACCGCGCTCGCGAACCAGGGGCAAGGGGGCGCCTCGCCGCCGCCCTGGTCCGCGGCCCACCCGTACATCGGCCTGTATTCGATCGCCAGGCCCGCGATCGCGACCGTGAGCGGCAACTTCCGGCTGACCGGCGAAGACGCCGGCAGCGACATCCGGCATATCGTCCTCGACTTCGGCACCACGGCCTTCCCGGTGCTCGAAGGCCAGTCGCTCGGGGTCGTCGTGCCGGGCACGGACGCCTCGGGCCGCGCCCACCACATGCGCCTGTATTCGATCTCCAGCCCGCGCAACGGCGAGCGTCCCGGCTACAACAACGTCGCGCTTACCGTGAAGCGCGTGACCGAGGATCGTGAAGGCAAGCCGGTCGTCGGGCTCGCATCGAACTACCTTTGCGACCTCAAGCGCGGAGACAAAGTCACCGTCTGCGGCCCTTACGGCGCGAATTTCCTGATGCCCAACCACCCGGGCGCAAATATCGTCATGATCTGCACCGGCACCGGCTCGGCGCCGATGCGCGCGATGACCGAGCGCCGCCGCCGGCGCATGGCGCTCAAGGAAGGCGGCGAACTCGTGCTGTTCTTCGGGGCGCGCACGCCGGGCGAATTGCCGTATTTCGGTCCGCTGATGAAGCTGCCGCCCGAGCTTATCGACGTGCAGCTCGCCTTCTCCCGGCTGCCGGAGAAGCCGCGCGAATACGTGCAGGACCGCATCCGGGCCTGCGCCGAGAAGGTCGCTCGGCTGGTCGACGACGAAAATACCTTCATCTACATCTGCGGCCACAAGCAGATGGAATCCGGCGTGGACGAGGCCATGGCCGCCGTCTGCGCCGCGCAGGGCCGTGACTGGGCGGCGCTTCGCGACGCCCTGCGCTCCGCCGGCCGCTATCACGTAGAAACGTACTAGCATGCGCAATGCTCCCCGCATTGCGCGGCATTTTCACGAGGCTCGATTGCAATGACTATCAATTACTCCGAAAAAATCCCGAACAACGTCGACATCGCCAACGACAAGACGCTGCAGCGGGCGCTGGAACACTGGCAGCCGAGCTTCCTCAACTGGTGGCAGGAGATGGGGCCGAGCGACTTCCAGGCCTCGGACGTCTACCTGCGCACCGCGGTGTCGGTCGATGCCGACGGCTGGGCGCAGTACGGCTCGGTCAGGATGCCGGACTATCGCTGGGGCATCTTCCTCGCGGACCAGGTGCCGGAGCGCAAGATCGGCTTCGGCGACGCGATGGGCCAGCCGGTCTGGCAGCAGGTGCCGGGCGAATACCGCTCCACCTTGCGCCGCCTGATCGTCACGCAGGGCGATACGGAACCCGCGTCGGTCGAGCAGCAGCGCATGCTCGGGCACACCTGCCCTTCGCTCTACGACCTGCGCAACCTCTTCCAGATCAACGTCGAGGAAGGCCGCCACCTGTGGGCAATGGTGTACCTGTTGCACGCGTACTTCGGCCGCGACGGCCGCGAGGAAGCCGAGGAACTGCTCGCGCGCCACTCGGGCGACTCCGACAAGCCGCGGATCCTTTCCACCTTCAACGAGCCGATCACCGACTGGCTGTCGCTGTATTGCTTCACCTACTTCACCGACCGCGACGGCAAGTACCAGCTGAAGAGCCTTGCGGAATCGTCTTTCGACCCGCTCTCGCGCAGCTGCCGCTTCATGCTGACCGAGGAGGCGCACCACATGTTCGTCGGCGAGACCGGCATTGGGCGCGTCATCAAGCGCACGCTGGAGGTGATGAAGGAACTCGGCACCGACGACCCGGCGGCGATCCGCCGTGCTGGCGCAGTGGACCTGCAGCTTTTGCAGAAGTACATCAATTTCTGGTGCTCTTCGTCGCTCGATCTCTTCGGCAGCGAAATCTCGTCGAACTCGGCCGCAAGCTTCGCCAACGGCCTCAAGGGTCGTCCGGACGAATCGTCCTACACCGACCATGTGCTGCGCGACTCGACGATGAAGCTGCTGACGCCCGAAGGCGAGCAGGACGTGCCGATGCTCAATGCGTTGAACGAGGTCATGCGCGAGTCCTACCTCAAGGACTGCGAGATCGGCATGCGCCGCTGGAACCGCGCGATCGAGCGCGCCGGTTACGAGTTCCGCCTGACGCTGCCGTCGATCCGTTTCCGCCGCTCGATCGGCGCGTGGGCCGGCCTGCCGGTGGACCCCAGGGGCACCCTGATCGCCAAGGACGAGTACGAGCGCAGGAAGGACGAGTGGGTGCCCTCGGAGGCCGACCGCGCGTTTGTGAAAAGCCTGATGCGGAAAGTGACCGAGCCGGGCAAGATGGCCGGCTGGATCGCACCGCCGGAACGCGGCATCAACAACCTGGCGGTCGACTACGAGTACGTCCACCTGAACTAGAAGGGAACGACCGATGGATTGGCAGCCCGCGCAGCGTTACCCCGACCCGGCTGTCGTCTCGGTCGACCCCTCGTTCGACCGGTACCGGCTGCCGCTGGCCAAGGTCGAGCGCCTCTACACCGGCTGCCGCTGGTCCGAAGGGCCGGTGTGGCTCGGCGACATGCGCTCCCTGGTCTGGAGCGACATCCCGAACAACCGGATGCTGCGCTGGGACGAGGAGACCGGGAAGACCAGCGTTTTCCGCAAGCCCTCCAACAACGCCAACGGCAACACCCGCGACCGCCAGGGACGCATCGTCACCTGCGAGCACGGCGGCAGGCGCGTCACGCGCACCGAGCACGACGGCACAATCACCGTCGTGGCGGATTCGTACAAGGGCAAGCGGCTCAACTCGCCGAACGACGTCGTGGTCAAGTCCGACGGATCGATCTGGTTCACCGACCCGACCTTCGGGATCCTCGGCTGGTACGAGGGCGGCAAGGCCGAGCCCGAATCGCCGATGAACGTCTACCGTGTCGACCCGTCAGGCGCAGTCGAACTGGCGGCCGAAGGCATCAACCAGCCCAACGGCCTCGCATTCTCGCCGGACGAAAAGATCCTCTACATCGTCGAATCACGCTCGGTGCCGCGCAAGATCCTCGCGTGCAAGGTCAACAAGGACGGCAAGACCCTGGGCGACCGGAGCGTGCTGATCAACGCCGGCCCGGGCACGCCCGACGGCTTTCGCGTCGACGTCGACGGCAACCTGTGGTGCGGCTGGGGCATGGGCACCGAAGGCCTGGACGGCGTCCATGTCTTCAACCCGCAGGGCAAGCTGATCGGCCGCATCGACCTGCCCGAGCGCTGCGCCAACCTCGCGTTCGGCGGGTTGCACCGCAATCGCCTGTTCATGGCGGCAAGCACGTCGCTCTACTCGCTCTACGTGAACACGCAAGGCGTCGCCAGCGGCTGAAAGAAAAAGGGGCCTCCGAGGAGGCCCCTGAAAGTCGAGGCCTTGCGGCCTCGAGGAGGAGAAGTTAAAACACTTTTATTTAGACCCGCCCGGCGGGCAAAAAGTTCAAGCCGGACGGCGGATTTCCGGCCCTTTCAGTAGGACGGCTTGAGCGGCGGTGAAGCGTGGAGCCAGTTCGCGAATGAAATGCACAGCTGCGCAAGCGTTTCTCCGGCGGCGATGGACGCCAGCGCTTCGCGGCGCTCTGCGGCGGTGATCGGGAGCAGCGCGAGCCGCGCTTCGATTGGGTCTGTCCTGGGTTTCATGAGGGCCTCGGTTCGATCCTGTAAGGGTTAATTTCCGTAAGCTGCTTTGCTCGATGGGGTTGATCTTCTCCTCTTTGTCGCAACGCAACAACTGATCATTTGTCCGGTTTGAGGTTAGAATTTCTAATCTCACTTCGCCTTGGTGCCGAGTGCCCGACCGGCTGCCCCCTTTGAATGCATTGCGCGCCTTCGAGACGGTGGCGCGCCTGCTCAGCGTGAAGAAGGCGGCCGCCGAGCTGAACGTGACGCCGGCGGCAGTGAGCCACCAGATCAAGCTGCTCGAGGACCTCGCCGGCCGGTCTCTGCTGATCCGCAAGCCGCGCGGCATCGAGCTTACCGACGCGGCGCGCGCGGCCCTGCCTCACCTGGCCGCCGGGTTCGACCAGCTCGGCGTCGCGGTGCGCGCGCTCCGTGAGAGCCGCGCCGGGCAGACGATGACGGTCAGCGTGGCGCCCTCCTTCGCGACCTGCTGGCTGATGCCGCGCCTGCACCGCTTCCTGACCGCCCAGCCGGACATCGACGTGAGGGTGACCGCGCGCACCCGCCAGTCGACCGCGGTGGGAAGCCAGTCGCGGCGCGAGGCGGACGCGTGGCTGGCGGACGCCGACGTGGCGGTGCTGCTTTCGGATGGCGAATTCCCCGGATTCCGTGTGGAGCGCCTGGTGCCGCTCAGCGTGACGCCTCTGGCCAATCCCCGGCTCGTGGGGCGCGGCAAGCTCGCAGTCGCGGACCTGCGCAACTTCACGCTGATCCACGACGACATGGGCCGGCTCTACGACGGGCGCGATTTCTGGACGCTGTGGCTGGAGGCCGCGGGCGGCTCGCGCCTGAAGCTGAAGCACGGCGCCCAGCTTTCGCATACGGTGCTCGCGCTCGAGGCGGCTGCCGAAGGCGTCGGGATCGTCGCAAGCTCGCCGGAACTGGCCAAGCCGCAGATGGATGCAAAGCGCCTGGTGGCGCCTTTCGAACTGCGCGTCCAGCTGCCTTACGCCTACTACCTGATCGCGACCGAAGAGGCGCTCGCCCGGGCACCGGTGAAGGCGTTTATCGCCTGGCTCGCCGAGCAGGCGAACCCCGCGAGCTGAGCTGCGGGGCGCGCGGCCGCCTGCTTACTTGTAGCGGTAGACGACCAGCTTGTCGCCGGCCGATTCCGGCGTCCAGACTTCCCCTTTGCGGCCGTGGATCTGGCGCACGTTCGGCACCTCGGTGGAAGAGCGGAAGGTTTCGAACTTCTCGGTGCGCGGATCGAAGCGCAGCATCACCTGCCGGCTCCAGTCCGAGGCCCAGACGCGGTCGGTCTCGTCCACGTAGACCGCGTAGACCTTCGGGCTTTCACCCGGCGCCTTCCATGATTTCCACTGTCCGGTGGCCGGGTCATGGCGCGAGAGCTGGCCGGAATTCCATTCGGCCACCCAGATCACGCCCTTCGAATCCGACCAGACCCGGCGCGCTCCCTGGTCGCGCGTCGGCGGCTCGAGCACCGTGACCTTGTAGGTCCTGGGGTCGATCCTTCCGACGTAGGAGCCGGCGAGCGACGCGAAGTACACCGTCCCGCCGGGCGTCGAATGGATCCCATAAGGCCCGCGGCCCTTGGGTGATTCGAACACCTTGATATCGCCGCTGGCCGGGTCGAGGCGCCCGTAGTAGCCCGACTGGCCGGTAAACCAATGGATGCCGGCCTTGTCGAACGTCGCGGTATTCAGGTTCGTGTAGCCGGTGCCTTCGGGCAGCGGCCATTTCTTCACTTCGCGCGTCTTCGGGTCGACGCGCACGATCGCGTTCTGGCCGCCGTCGGTGAGCCACGGCGCGCCGTCCGGCCCGGCGATCACGCCGTGCGGCGAGGACCCGGACCCGAGCGGCACGAGGTCGACGCGGCCGGTCTTCGGGTCGAGCCGGCCGAGCGCGCCGCTGCGCTGGAACGAAATCCACACCGGGCCGTCGGGTGCCGCATCGGCCCAGACGTCGTGCGCGAAATTGCGCGGCGGCAGCGCATATTCCTGCACCGTCACCTGCGCGAAAGCGGGCAGCGCGGCCAGCGCAAGAACAAGGAATCTGATCATGGGTCCGATCTCCTCGGCGACGCCGTCAGTAGAGTTGTTCCTTGTAGCGCTCGACCATCTGCTCCTGCGTCTCGGCCGCAGTCGCACCGCCGGACTGGTCGCGGATCATCTCGCCCATCGAGGGCAGCACGCTGCGTGGCACGCGCGACTCGGGCTTCCACAGCCCGGCGCGCATGATCGCCTTGGCGCAATGCAGGTAGGCCTCGCGCACCTCGACGCGGACGACCACCCGGGCCGGCTTGCCGCGTTCGACGCACTGCGCGGTCAGGGCCTCGTCGGTGCGCAGTTCCGCCGTGCCGTTGACGCGCAGCATCTCGTCGACGCCCGGCACGAAGAAAAGCAGCCCGATGCGCCCGGTGCCGATGATGTTGGTAAAGCTGTCGAGGCGATTGTTGCCCGGGCGGTCCGGCAGCAGCAGCGTGCGCTCGTCGGCCACCTTGCAGAAGCCCGGCTCGCCGCCGCGCGGCGAGGCATCGAGATTGCCCTCCGGGTCCGAAGTGCACAGCACGAAATAGGGCGACAGTTCGATGAACCTGCGGCAATGCCGGTCGATGTGCGCGAGTTGCTTTTTCAGCGCACGCTCCGAAGGCTGGGCATAGAGGCCGCGCAACTGGTCGGTTGAGGTGATCGTGGCCATGGCGATTCGCCTCGTCAGATGCCGAGGGCTTCGGCGGTGAGCTTGCGCAATTCCTTCTTCACCGCCTCGCGCTCCTTGGCCACCGACGGGTCCGCAGCGAGGTTCTTCATCTCATAGGGATCCTTCTCGAGGTCGTAGAACTCGGCCATGCCCTGGTGGTGCGTCCAGTGGATGTACTTCCAGCGCTCGGTGCGCACCGCCTTGTAGCCCATGCCGACGATCCAGGGCCAGGCGCCTTCGCTCCAGTACTCGCACAGGAACGACTTACGCCATTTCTTCGCCTTGCCTTTCATCAGCGGCACCAGCGAACGGCCTTGGACGGTGTCGCCCGGCTTGCCGCCGGCCAGCTCGATCAAAGTGGGCGCGATGTCGATCGCGAGGATCATCTGGCCGAACTTGCTGCCGGCCGCGATGCGCTTGGGGTAGCGCACGTAGAAGGCGGTGCGGATGCCTTCCTCGTAGGCGAATCGCCGCTCGACCGTGAGGCCGTGCTCGCCGAAGAAAAACCCGTTGTCGCCGAGGAACACGATGCAGGTGTTGTCGAGCTGCTTCGTCGCCTCGAGCGCGTCGAGCAGCTGGCCGATGCCCTCGTCGACCGAGGCGACCATCGCGGCGCGCTTCCTGATCTCCTCCTGGGTGCCGCCGTCCATGGCGGCGAGGATGTCGCGCGACAACGGCTGGGCGCGCGCCTCGAACATCATCTTGAGCGCCGGCTTGTCTCGCGCGACCTCCTCGAGCGGCAGCATGTTCGGCCGCTTCGGGTAGGTCATGCCTTTGTACAGGTCCTTGTGGCGCTCGGGCAGCGTGTAGCCGCCAATGGTGGAGGCGTCGATGCCGCCGCTCGCATTCTGGTGCAGGTCCGGGTGCACCGCCTTGTGCGCGAAGAAGAGCGCGAACGGGGCCTTGCGCTTCTTCTTCACGAAGTCGACCGCGCGCGCGTTCAGGATGTCGGTCATGTAGCCCTCGACCTGGTGCTCGCCGCCGTTCTCCCACAGGATCGGGTTCATCAGCTGGCCCTGGCCTTTGAAGCTCACCCAGTGGTCGTAGCCGGGGCGCGGGCTGGCGTCGTTGCCCATGTGCCACTTGCCGACGTGCGCGGTCTCGTAGCCGAGCGACTTGAGGACCAGGTGGTAGTTGTCCAGGCGGTGGCTGGCGATGTCCCGGCCGACGTTGTCGATGATGCCGTGCCGCGAGGCGTACTGGCCGGTGAGGATCGAAGCGCGGTTCGGCGAGCACAGCGGCGTGGTGTGGAACGCGTTTTCGAACATCGCGCCTTCGTGCGCAAGCCGGTCGATGTTCGGGGTCTTCATGTACGGGTGGCCAGAGGCGCTGGTCTCGTCGAAGCGCAGGTCGTCGATCAGGACGACGATCAGGTTGGGTTTTCTGGCCATGGGGGCTCCGCTCAGGTTCGGGAAAGACCGGAGTTTATCCGCATCGATCCGGGGCAAGCACGCCTTGGTACACTAAGCGAACCATGGCCGGCACCGCGAAATTCGACTCCGACACCAATTTCGATGCCGATTTCGGGCCGTTGCGCGAAGCCATCGGGCTGTCGGAGGCGGCCAGGCGGCGCGGCAACATGCCGTTTGGCGCGGTGCTCGTCGCCCCCGACGGCACCGTCCTCGCGCGAGGGGAGAACGCGATCGTCACCGACCGCGACATCACGGCGCATGCGGAGATCAATGCGATCCGCGCCGCATCCAGACAGTTCACGCCCCGGCAGATCGCGTCGGCCACGATGTACGCGAGCGGCGAGCCCTGCCCGATGTGCTCCGGCGCCATGATCCGCACCGGTGTGCGCCGCGTCGTGTTCGGCATCCGCGCCGCCGTCGCCACGCCATACCTTCCCGGCGCGGCCGGCGCGATGGTCGGCAGCGTGGATTGCCGCAAAGTGCTGGCGCTTGCGCCCACGCCGGTCGAAGTCCGCGGCCCGGTCCTGGAGGAAGAGGCGAAGGCGCCGTTCGAGTCTTTCGCGGCGCGCGGGGCCGGTTAGTATCAGGAGGGATTGACCAATGAACGCACGCCTGCATTCCGACTTGCGTTTCGCCCCCGCCCAGGTTGCAGTCGACAAACGCGCCGATGGCTCGACGATCCTGCGCTCGCCGCTTGCGCTCGGGCCCTGCCCGCGCGCGCTCGGCGAATGGCTGGCGCATTGGGCGCAGAAGGATCCGCAACGCATCTTCCTTGCCGAGCGCGCCGGCGACTCGTGGCGCAGGGTGACCTATGCCGATGCGCTGGACGCCGCCCGCCGGATCGGCGAGGCGCTGCTCGCGCGCGGGCTCTCGGTCGCGAAACCGGTCGCGATCCTGTCGGACAACTCCGTGGACCACGCGCTGCTGGCGCTCGGCGCGATGCACGCAGGCATCCCGGTGGCCCCGATCTCGCCGGCCTACTCGCTGATGTCGAAAGACCACGCCAAGCTGAAGGCGATCTTCGACCTGCTGAAACCGGGCCTCGTGTTCGCGCAGGACGCGGCGAAGTTCGCCCCGGCCCTGACCGCGGTCGGCGCGACCGCGACGCCGATTGGCGAGCTGCTCGAAGCGAAAGCGGGCGGCAGGATCGACGCGGCCTACGCGAAAGTCGGTCCGGACACGGTGGCGAAGATCCTGTTCACCTCCGGCTCCACCGGCATGCCCAAGGGCGTGATCAATACACACCGCATGCTGTGCTCGAACCAGCAGAGCTGGGCGCAGCTCTGGCCTTTCGTCGAGGACACCCCGCCGGTGCTGTGCGAGTGGCTGCCGTGGAACCACACCTTCGGCGGCAATGCGACCTTCAACATGGTGCTCAGGAACGGCGGCACGATGCACGTGGACGGCGGCAAGCCGGCGCCCGGCCTGGTCGAGACCACGGTGAAGAACCTGCGCGAAATCTCGCCGACGATGTATTTCAACGTGCCGCGCGGATTCGACCTGCTGCTGCCCTTCCTCGAGTCGGATGCCGGGCTGAGGAAGAATTTCTTCCGCAACCTCGACGTCGTCTTCTACGCCGGCGCGGCGCTTCCGCAGAACCTGTGGGAGCGCCTCGAAGCGCTCGCGGCCGCCGAGAAAGGCGGCAAGCTCTCGATGCTGTCGGCCTGGGGCTCGACCGAGACTTCGCCGATGGCCGCGTGCGTCCACTACCACATCGAGCGCGCCGGCGTGGTCGGCAACCCGGCGCCGGGCACCGACCTGAAGCTGGTGCCCTCGGGCGGCAAGCTCGAAGTGCGCGTGCGCGGACCGAACGTGACGCCGGGCTACTACGGTCGCCCCGACCTGACCAAGGCGGCCTTCGACGAGGAGGGCTTCTATCGCATCGGCGACGCGATGAGGCTTGCCGACGAGCGCGACCCGGCCAAGGGCATCACCTTCGACGGCCGCGTGGCCGAGGACTTCAAGCTGATGTCCGGGACCTGGGTGCACGTCGGTGCGGTGCGGGTAAAGCTGATCGCCGCCTGCGACCCGCTGGTGCAGGACGCGGTCATTACCGGGCATGACCGCGAGGAAATGGGTGCGCTGGTGTTCGTGAACCCGGCCGCGGCCAAGGCGCTCGGGCTGGACGCAGCCGGCGTTCAGGAAAGGTTGCGCGCGGCCCTGCAAAAGCTCGCCGCGGAATCCACCGGCAGTTCGACCGCGCCGGCGCGCCTTCTCGTGATGGACGAGCCGCCGTCGATCGACGCGAACGAGATCACCGACAAGGGCTACATCAACCAGCGCGCGGTGCTCGAGCGGCGCGCGGGGCTGGTCGAGCGGCTGTACTCCGGCGGGCCCGGCGTGATCCTGGCAGCCGCAGGCTGAGCCGGGCATGGCCCACCCAATGCTGCCATTTTTTATCCAATACCCTCGCCTTTATTGGCTCTCCCGTCGAAATGCTGCCATCGCCACGGGCCCGCGCCGGGCCCGCAAGGCGGCGGCCCAAGCCGCCTGGAGTGAGAGATGACGACACCCGATCCGATCGCGGTCAATGGCCGCTCCTACCGGTGGATGGACCGGCCGCTCGTCGTGGTCTGCGTCGACGGCTGCGAGTACGACTACATCACCAGGGCCGTCGAAGCAGGCGCGGCGCCATTTCTCGGGCGCATGATCGCCTCCGGCGCGGCCTTCGAGGCCGACTGCGTGGTGCCGTCCTTCACCAACCCGAACAACCTGTCCATCGTCACCGGCGTGCCGCCTTCGGTGCACGGCATCTGCGGCAACTACTTCTACGACCGCGACGCGGGTGCCGAAGTGATGATGAACGACCCGAAGTACCTGCGGGCCGGAACCATCCTTGCGGCTTTCGCTGCGGCAGGCGCCGGGGTCGCAGTGGTCACCGCCAAGGACAAGCTGCGCAGCCTGCTCGGGAAGGACCTCGCGGGCACCTGCTTTTCCGCCGAGAAGGCCGATGAGTGCACCTTGGCGACGAACGGGATCGAGCAAGTCCTCGAGCTGGTCGGCAAGCCGCTGCCGTCGGTCTACAGCGCCGACCTTTCGGAATTCGTGTTCGCGGCGGGCGTCAGGCTGATGCAGACGCGCCGCCCGGACCTGATGTACCTGTCGACGACGGATTACGTGCAGCACAAGTCGCCGCCGGGCGCGCCGGCGGCAAACGCCTTCTACGCGATGATGGATCCCTACCTCGAGCGGCTCGATGCCGCGGGGGCGACCATCGCGCTGACGGCCGACCACGGCATGAACGACAAGTTCGGCGCCGACGGCCGGCCGAACGCGATCTACCTGCAGGACCTGCTGGACGACTGGCTGGGCGCGGGCGTCGCACGCGTCATCCTGCCGATCACCGATCCCTACGTGGTACACCACGGTGCGCTGGGCTCGTTTGCCACGGTGTACCTGCCGCCGGGCGCCGACCTGCCCGGGGTCATCGGGAAACTGTCCCGAACCGGCGGCGTGCAACTCGCGCTCCCGAACGCCGAAGCCTGCGCGCGCTTCGAACTCCCGCCGGAGAGGCTGGGCGATATCGTCGTCGTCTCTGACAAGCACGTGGTGCTCGGCAGCGCGCGGGCGCGCCACGACCTGTCCGGCCTGGACGCCCCGCTGCGCTCCCACGGCGGCCTTTCGGAGCAGGCGGTGCCGCTCCTGTTCAACCGCCGCACCGCCGGCCTGCCGGGCAGGGCGCGCCTGCGCAATTTCGACATCATGGACATTGCGTTGAATCATCTTCAACCTTCCGGCGCCTGACCCGCGAACCTCACGATGACCGCAAACGAAGACCTGACCCGGCTGACCGCCACCGAGGCAGTCGCCCGCCTGCGCCGGCGGGAAGTCTCGCCGCTCGAACTGATCGACGCAGCCGTGGCGCGCATCGAAGCGGTGGACGGCAAAGTGAACGCGCTTCCGATCCGCTTCTTCGACGTCGCGCGCGAGAATGCGCGCAGGTTCATGCGGCAGGCACCGCCCGCGGACCCGCCGCCCGGCTGGCTGGCCGGGCTGCCGATCGCCGCCAAGGACTACAACGACGTAGGCGGACAGCCGACCACCTATGGCTCGCCGATCTTCGCCAAGTCGGTCGCGCCTGCGAACGACTACACGGTCGACACGCTCGAGGCGAGCGGTGCGATCTTCATGGCGAAATCGAACGTGCCGGAGTTCGCGGGCTCGAACACGTTCAACCCGGTGTTCGGCGCGACGCGCAACCCGTGGAACCTGAAGATGACCGCCGGCGGCTCTTCCGGCGGCGCGGCGGCCGCGCTCGCCTCCGGGACACAGTGGCTCGCGATGGGCAGCGACCTCGGCGGCAGCCTGCGCATCCCGGCCAGCTATTGCTCGATCGTCGGCCTGCGCCCTTCGCCCGGCCGCGTGCCGCGCGGCGCCGGGCTGCCCACGTTCGATTCGCTGTGGGTCGAAGGGCCGATGGCGCGCAACGTTCCCGACCTCGCGCTGATGCTCGATGCGCAGTCGACGCCGCACCCACGCGACCCGCTGTCGATGCCCGCGCCCAGGGTGCCGTTTACCGAAGCGGTACGGCAGGCGCGTCCGCCGCGCCGGGTGGCGTTTTCCGCCAATCTCGGGCTGTCGAACGTCGATCCCGAGGTCGTGGCGATCTGCCGCGCGGCGGCAGCGCGCTTCGCCGGCCTCGGCACTGCGGTCGAGGAGGCGGCGCCGGATTTCTCCGCGGCGATCGATACCTTCCAGACCCAGCGCGGGCTGCTGTTCGCGGCCCTGCGCGGGGATCTGCTCGCCACCGAGCGGGCGCGTATCAACCCTTCGATCGTCTGGAACATCGAGAAGGGGCTCAACCTGACCGCCGATGAAATCATCCGCGCCGAGCGCGAACGTGCCGCGCTCTACCACCGCGTGGCCGCTTTCTTTACCGGATACGACCTGCTCCTCTGCCCGGTGGTCGCCGTCCCGCCCTACCCGGTCGAGCAGGCCTATCCGACGCGGATCGGCGACCAGCAACTGACGAGCTATATCGACTGGATGTTCCTCACCTTCGTGGTGACGCTGACCGGCTGCCCGGCGCTCTCGCTCCCGTGCGGGTTCACCAAAGACGGCCTGCCGGTCGGCCTGCAGGTGATCGGGCCGACGCATGGAGACGCGGCCGTACTTGCGGCGGGGGCCCTGTTGGAGCGGGAGTTCGGGATCGCCGCGCGGCTGCCTGTCGATCCGGCTGACGCCTGAGACAGGCGATTTTTCGCCTTGTGGCAAGCCCGCGTCTCACAGTAGGATCCGGCCTATGCCAATAAGCAACGCGCGCAATACGGCACGTCTTCGCAGCTACATCCAGGACATGACGCGCCTGGTGTCGGTCCACGGCGGCGACGAGGCCCGCATGCTGGACGAGGGGGAAACCCTCCTCAAGGGGCTGATCACGCACGACGACTGGCTGCCCGACGAGTTCGCCGCGCCCTCCGCCGAATCGTATCGCCAGTACCTGCTGCACTGCGATCCGCTTGAGCGTTTCAGTGTCGTCAGCTTTGTCTGGGGCCCGGGCCAGAAGACGCCGGTCCACGACCACACGGTCTGGGGGCTGGTGGGCGTGATGCGCGGCGCCGAGCTATGCGAGGAATACAACGGCGTCAGCGTCGGCCGGCCGTTCAAGCCGAGCGGCACGCACCGCATCGAACCGGGCGAAGTCGACCGGGTCTCGCCGACGATAGGCGACATCCATGTGGTGTCGAACGCCTATGCGGACCGCCCTTCGATCAGCATCCACGTCTATGGTGCGAACATCGGCGCGGTCCGCCGGCACGTCTTCGATGCCGCGACCGGCACGCCGCGCGAATT
Organism: uncultured Bordetella sp.; assembly: GCA_964599095.1. Classification (GTDB taxonomy): domain Bacteria; phylum Pseudomonadota; class Gammaproteobacteria; order Burkholderiales; family SG8-39; genus SZAS-79. Next base: position 127,618 of record CAZREB010000004.1, on the reverse strand, counting down.
CATTTCCGGCTACCACAATGCGGTGACGCCGAACCTGTGGGACTGCTCGAAGGGGAGCGCTTGAGGGCTTCGTCGCCGGCGCGGGAGCTCGCCGCAGGCGCCACCGGTCCGTCGAGCGCAGCGCCGCCCTACTGCGGCCGGCGCCTGCGCTTCAACAACACCTATTCGCGCCTGCCGGGTGAGTTCTTCACCCGCCTGCAGCCCACGCCCTTGCCCGACCCGTACCTGGTCGCCTTCAATCCGTCCGCGGCGGCGCTCGTCGGCCTGGACCCGGCGTATGCGGGCACCGCCGAATGCGTCGAGGTGTTCTGCGGCAACCGGGTCCCGCAGGGCGCGGACCCGCTCGCGGCCGTCTATGCCGGCCACCAGTTCGGCGTCTACGTCCCGCAACTGGGCGACGGCCGCGCGATCCTGCTGGGCGAGGCGATCGGCCCGGACGAGCGGCGCTGGGACCTGCAGGTCAAGGGCGCCGGGCGCACGCCGTACTCGCGCATGGGGGACGGCCGCGCGGTGCTGCGCTCGACGATCCGCGAGTACCTTTGTTCCGAGGCGATGCACGGCCTGGGCATCCCGACCACGCGCGCGCTCGCGATCACCGGCAGCGATGCGCCGGTCGTCCGCGAGACGACCGAAACCTCCGCCGTCCTCACGCGCATGGCGCCCTCCCATGTGCGCTTCGGTTCCTTCGAGGTCTTCTACCATCGCAAGCAATACGACCAGGTCCGCATCCTCGCCGACTACGTGCTGCGCGAGCATTTCCCCGAGCTGCTGACGGCCGAAAAGCCCTACCTCGCGCTGCTCGCCGAGGTCGTGCACCGCACCGCCGAACTGGTCGCGCGCTGGCAGTCGGTGGGCTTCTGCCACGGCGTCATGAACACCGACAACATGTCGATCCTCGGCCTGACGATCGATTACGGCCCCTACGGCTTTCTCGACGGCTTCGACTGGAACCACGTCTGCAACCACTCGGACGACCACGGGCGCTATGCCTACAACCGGCAGCCGGGCATCGCGCACTGGAACCTGTACTGCCTGGGCCAGGCGCTGCTGCCGCTGCTGGACATGGACGAGGCGGAGGCCGCGCTGCAAAGATTCGAACCGACGTTCGACACCGCGTATGCCACGCAGATGCGGGGCAAGCTCGGCCTGCGCACCGCCGAGGAAGGCGATGCGAAGCTGCTCGAGGACCTCCTCGGCCTCATGCAGGCGAGCCGCACCGACTACACGATCTTCTTCCGCAGCCTGGCCCTGTTCGATTCCGCCCCGGATGCGCGCAACGAAAAGATGCGCGACCAGTTCGTCGAGCGCGAGGGCTTCGACGCCTGGGCCGCGCGCTATCGCGCGAGGCTCGCGCGCGAAGGCTCGGTCGACGCCGAGCGGCGCGACCGCATGGACCTGGTGAACCCGGCCTACGTGCTGCGCAACTGGATGGCCGAAGAGGCGATCGCGCTTGCGCGCGACCGGCGCGACTTCTCGGCAATCGAGGAATTGCGCGCGCTTCTCGAGGACCCGTTCAGCGAGAAGGTCGGCATGGAGCGCTACGCCGGCCACCCGCCGGAATGGGCGGGCGGGATCTCGGTCAGCTGCTCGTCCTGACGATCCGCGGCGTGCCGCCGGCATTGGAACTTGCTTCCCGTGCCTGCGGTCTCAACAAGGCTCGCTCCAGGCGCGGCTTTGCGCAACCCGGAAACAACGCGCTTGCGGCGGGGCCGACGGCGGCCGGCCCCCGGATGGTAAAATGACTCATTCATGAAGTTCCTCTTCGACCTCTTCCCGGTCATCCTCTTTTTCGTCGCGTTCAAGCTCGCCGACATCTACGTGGCGACGGCCGTCGCGATGGCCGCCACGCTCGGCCAGATCGCCTGGGTCTGGATCCGGCATCGCAAGGTCGAGCCGATGCTCTGGGTCAGCTTCGGCGTGATCGCAGTGTTCGGCACCGCGACGCTCGTGCTGCAGGACAAGACCTTCATCCAGTGGAAGCCGACCGTGCTTTACTGGATCTTCGCCGGCGCGCTCGCAGTGTCTCAGATTGCCTTCTCGAAGAACCTGGTGCGCTCGATGATGGGCAAGCAGATGCACCTGCCGGAACCGGCCTGGGTGCGGCTGCTGTGGAGCTGGGTCGGCTTCTTTGCGTGCATGGGCGTGGCGAACCTCTACGTTGCCTACAACTACTCGGAAAGCACCTGGGTCAACTTCAAGCTGTTCGGCGGCATGGGCCTGATGTTCGCCTTCGTGATCGGCCAGGCGCTCTACCTCGCGCGCTTCGCGCCCGATGAGGCGGCTGTGGAAGACGGCTCCGAGGGCAAGAAGCCTTGAGCCTCGAGCCGGTCCTGCGCGAGCGGCTCGGCGCGCTCGAGCCCGAGTCGCTCGAGATCACCGACGACAGCGCGGCGCATGCCGGGCACGCGGGCGCACAGCCGGGCGGAAACACCCACTGGCGCGTGGCCATCGTGTCGCGCTCGTTCGAGGGCAAGCCCACGGTGGCGCGCCACCGCTTGGTGTACGCTGCGCTCGGCGACCTGATGAACAACCCGATCCACGCGCTGCAGATCGACGCGCGCTCGCCCGCCGAGGCCCGCCCGCCGGCCGCGCGAAATGCCTGACATTGAATGAGGAAGCCGATGAACACCCGAACGACCCGCTCGATGCTCGCCGCTGCCGCGGCTGCGGCATTGGTCGCCACCCTGCCGGCGCGTGCACAGGCGCCGGCCAAGCCGGCCCCGCCGATTCCCGCCGCTCTTGCACCCGCCGGCCCGGTCGCCACGGTCAACGGCGTCACGATCCCGCAGGCCCGCGGCGAGCTGCTGTTCCAGGAGCGCGCCCAGCAGGGCCAGCAAGACAGCCCTCAGCTGCGCACCGCCATCCGCGACGAACTGGTCAATCGCGAGATCGTCGCGCAGGAGGCGATCAAGAGCGGCCTGACCAAGAAGCCCGAAATCCAGAACGAACTCGAGATGGGGCGCCAGACGCTGATCGTGCAGGCGTACCTGCGCGAATACATCCGCTCGCACCCGGTCACCGACGCCGAGATCCAGAAGGAATACGAGCGCGTCAAGGCAGAGAGGGGCGACCGCGAATACAAGGCCCGCCATATCCTCGTGGCCACCGAGGACGAGGCCAGGAGCGTGATCGCCGAGCTGAAGAAGGGCGTGAAGTTCGACGACCTGGCCCGCAAGCTCTCCAAGGACGACGGCACCAAGGCCAGGGGCGGCGACCTCGACTGGCTGTCGCCGGGCGGCGGGATCGACAAGGATTTCGCCGCCGCGATGGTCAAGCTGTCGAAGGGCAAATACACCGAGACGCCGGTGAAGACCCGCTTCGGGTTCCATGTGATCCAGCTGGATGACGTCCGGGCGACGCAGTTTCCGCCGCTTGCAAACGTCAGGAACAATATCGCGGGCGCGATACAGCAGCAACGGATTGCCGCCCATGTCGCCGAGCTGCGGTCAAGAGCGAAAATCGAGTAACCCGGAAAACCGGAGGTTCGCGATGGCTGTCGAGAAGATCAAGGTCCGCATCACCGATACCGGCAAGACGATGGACGTGACGGTGCTCAACAAGCGCGCCGAGTTCATCGAGGTGGTTCTCGGCGAGGGCATCCACAGCGTCAAGTGCAGCCTCACGCCGACGCGCAACGGGCTCGCGTACGCAGGTTCGGCCATGGGGCGCGAGATCGTCTACGAGCGCAGCCGCGAACAGGTCAAGGCAGAGCTCGAGCTCTTCAACCCGGCCGTGCCCAAGGGCCGGCCGCGCTGAACCGGCCTGCCGCCGGGCGGCGCGGCTACTTTTTTGCCGGGGCCTCGGCCTTGGGCGCAGCCGCAGGCGCCGCGGCCTTCGGCGGATCCGGCTTCGGCGGCTCGGCCGAAGGAATCTTGCAGTTCGCATACGCAACCGTCGGGCCGTCGGCCAGGCTGGCCTCCTGCCCGTTCATGGTGAGCACGGCGTTGCCGTTGCCGTAGCGCGTCGCGTCGCCGGCGACGCGATCGAGGCGGAACTCGCGTTCCGGCAGGATCACCCAGGCAGCCGCGCCGTTGTCCAGCATGCGCAGGTACAGGCGCTTGCCTGCGGAGCAAACGTAGGCGGTCGAATTGGCCGGCACCCGGGACAGTTCGAGATTTCTGTCGCCCCCGAAAGGCAGTGAAGGCATCGAGATGCCGCTGCAACCGGCGGCAAGCAGCGAGAAGGCGGCAAACAGCAGTCTGGGATTCATGGGTTCCTAGTTTAGCCCGGCAAGCACGCGCAGGTGCTGGACGGCGCTGCGGCCGAGGGCCGAGAGATCGTAACCGCCCTCGAGCATCGACACGATCTTTCCCTTGGAATGCCGGTCGGTGGCCTGCTTGACCTGCTCGGTCACCCAGGCGTAGTCCGCATCCTGGAAAGCCAGCATGGCCATGTCGTCGTCGACGTGCGCGTCGAAACCGGCCGAGAAGATCACCATCTCGGGCGCGAATTCTTCGAGCACCGGCAGCCAATACTTCGTGACCGCCTCCCGGAACGCCTTGCTGCCTGCCCCCGCGGGCAGCGGCACGTTGACCATGTTGTCTGCGCCAGGCTCGGTCCCGCTGTACGGGTAGAACGGATGCTGGAACGTGGAGACCATCAGCACGTGCGGGTCGCCGGTGAAGATGTCCTCCGTGCCGTTGCCGTGGTGGACGTCGAAATCGATCACCGCCACCCGCTCCAGGCCGTGCCCGTAGATTGCGTGCCGCGCGGCAATCGCCACGTTGTTGAAGATGCAGAAGCCCATCGGCCGCGAGCGCGTGGCATGGTGTCCCGGCGGGCGCACGCTGCAAAAGGCATTCTCGACTTCGCCTTTCAGCACGAGGTCGGTGGCCAGCACGCCCGCCCCGGCGGCGTGCAGCGCCGCGGCGAGCGAGTGCTGATTCATTGCGGTATCCGGGTCGAGGTGCACCGTGCCCGACTTCGGTGCCGCGTCGCGGATGGCCTGCACGTAGTCGATCGGGTGCACGCGCGCGATCTGCGCGTCGGTCGCCATCGGTGCCTCGTAGCGCGCGAGGTACTGGGCGATGCCCGAGGAGATCATCTGGTCTTCGATGGCAGCCAGCCGCGCCGGGCACTCCGGGTGATGCGCACCCATGTCGTGCTTCGCGCAGTCGCCATGGGTGATGAAGGCAGTCGTCATTTTGGCGGGCAGGAGGATCGTGAAATTGTTTGCGAATCATAGCGTAAACCCCGGCGCTACCCGCCTTTCGGCTAGCCTGCGCACGGTGCCAGCCCGTACAATCCGGCCATGCTCCTCAAACCGAAATTCCAGCCGGCCTCGCCGGTCCATCGCGTCATCGAAGCCGCCGGCCAGATCATCCTCGGCAAGGAGGTCCAGGTCCGCCTTGCGCTTGCCTGCGTGCTTGCGCGCGGGCACCTGCTGATCGAAGACCTGCCCGGCGTCGGCAAGACTACGCTCGCCCAGGTGCTCGCGCGAACCCTGGGCCTCGAGTTCCATCGCATCCAGTTCACGAGCGACATGCTGCCGGCGGACATCATCGGCGTGTCGATCTTCGACCGCGACAGCGGCGCGTTCAAGTTCCATCCCGGGCCGATCTTCGCGCAGGTAATCCTTGCCGACGAAGTGAACCGGGCGACGCCCAAGACGCAGAGCGCGCTGCTCGAGGCGATGGAGGAACACCAGGTAACCGCCGAAGGCGAAACCCGGCGGCTGCCCGAGCCGTTCTTCGTCATCGCGACCCAGAACCCGTCGGAGCAGGTCGGCACCTTTCCGCTCCCGGAGTCGCAGCTCGACCGCTTCCTGATGCGCATCGAGCTGGGCTACCCGGACCGCGACGCCGAGCGCGCGCTGCTTTCGGGCGCCGACCGGCGCGAACTGCTCGCAGCCCTCGGGCCCAGCCTGACACCGGAACAACTGGTCGAACTGCAATCCGAAGCCGGCCGGGTCCACGTGGCCCCGGCATTGCTCGATTACGTGCAGGCGATCGTGGAGCACACGCGGCGCTCGGCCGATTACGTCTCCGGCCTCTCGCCGCGCGCGGCGCTTGCGCTGGTGCACTCGGCCCGCGCGTGGGCGTACATCGAAGGCCGTGACAAGGTGATTCCTGAAGACGTGCAAGCGGTGCTGCACGGGGTCGCGGCGCATCGGCTGCGCCCTGCGCACGACACCAGCCGTCGAGTCGACGTCGGCGCCCAGCTTCTCGCCGCGGTGCCGATTCCCTGACCCGCGGTACGGCTCGCGAGATTGCCGTGAGCACGCTTGGAGAATCCGTTGCGGTCGTGGCACGGCCGCCGCACTGGCTGGCGACGCGCCCGGGCCTGCTGTCCCTCCTCGGCCTCGCCACGGTATTCCTGGTGGCGGTCGGCGCGTGGACTTATCGCACCGTCGAAGCGTCCTTGCGCGAGCTGCGCTCGGACAGCATGCACGGCCTGCTCGACGCGCAGGTCAACGGCCTGCGCGCGTGGGTCGCGGAGGAACTGGCCGACTCGGAGCGCATCGCCCGCGATCCCGCCGTGCGCGGCGCAGTGCTTGCGCTGGTCGAACGTGCGAACCGTGCGGGCGACGACTACGCGGCGATCTGCGCGAGCGCGGAGCGCGCGCGGGTGTACGAGACGCTGCGGCCGCTGCTGGCCGACGAGGGCAGCGCCGGACACAACGTGATCAGCCCGGACGGCCGGCTCCTCTCGACGCAGTACGCGGACTACTGCGGGCTCAGCGTCCACCCGCAGCGCTTCAGGCCCCTGCTCGACCGGGTATTTCAAGGCCATTCCCGCTTCGTGCGTCCGGTGCGGGACACCGACCGGGTCGCGCTGCCGCCGACCGTGCGCACCGGCGGCCCCCTCGCCTGGATGGAGGTCCCGGTGCGCGACGACGCGGGGCGCGTCCGGGCCGTGCTGGGGATCGCCGAGCCGGCCGAAGGCGGATTCTCCAAGATCCTCGCCGCAGGGCGCCCGGGAAAGACGGGGGAAGCCTACGCGTTCGACGCCGAGGGATACATGCTGTCGGAAAGCCGCTTCCTCGCCGAGCTCCAGCGCCTGCACCTCGTGCCCGCGGACAGCCGCGCCCTCCTCATGGCCCAGATCCGGGAGCCCGCGGGACGCGGCGATCCGTCCGGGGATGCGGTCGCGCGGCCGCTGACGCGCCTGGCCCGGGCGGCGCTCGACGCGCGCATCGCGAACGAACCCGGCGGGCAGCGCGGCGGGGTGCTGGAACCCTATCGCAGCTATCGCGGCGTGCCGGTCGTCGGGGTCTGGCGCTGGCTGCCCGAATTCGACGTCGCCGTCGCCTTCGAAATCGAGGCCGAGGAAGCCTATGCACCGCTCGGCTTCCTCGAGGTCGCATTCGCTGCGGTCCTTTCCGCGCTTGTGCTTGCGATGATCACGGCGCTCGGCGTCGGCCTGCTTGCGGCGGAGGTAAAACGCCGGTTCGGCGGGGCCAACAAGGCCGGCGCGTATGTGATCGAACGGGAAATCGGCGCCGGCGGCATGGCGAACGTCTACCTTGCCAGGCATGCGCTCCTCAAGCGCCCGACCGCGGTAAAGATCCTCAAGGGATTCCGCTCCACCGACGAGTTGGTGGCGCGCTTCGAGCGCGAGGTGCAGCTCGCGAGCCGCCTGACGCATCCGAACACCGTCGAGATCTTCGACTACGGACGCACCCGCGACGGCCACTTCTACTACGCGATGGAATACCTGGACGGCGTAACGCTCGCGCAACTGGTGCAAAAGGCCGGGCCGCTCCCGGCGGCGAGGACGATCCATCTCCTGCGCCAGGTCTGCGCCGGGCTCGCCGAAGCACATGCCCGCGGCCTCGTGCACCGCGACATCAAGCCCGAGAACGTCATGGCCTGCCGGCGGGGCACAGAGCTCGACGTGGCGAAAATCCTCGACTTCGGGCTGGTCAAGAACATGGCCGACCCGCACAGCCGCGACCTCACGCGGGGCCTGCGCATCCTCGGCACGCCGCTCTACATGTCGCCCGAGCGGATCCGCTCGCCCGGCGACGTGGATGCGCGCGCCGACATCTACTCGGTCGGCGTCGTCGCGTTCTACCTGCTCACGGGCACCAAGCTGTTCCAGAGCGAGAACGACCTGGAACTGGCGCAGAAAGTGCTCAACGACATCCCGCCCCGCCCCTCGTCGCTGGTACGCACGGTGCCGGAACCGCTCGACCGGCTGGTGATGGCCTGCCTGGAGAAGCGGCGTGAGGACCGCCCGCAGAGCGCAGCGGCCCTGGTCGACGCGCTCGACGCCCTGGCGAGCGAATATCGCTGGACCCAGGCGCAGGCGGCCGAAGCGTGGGGCTAACGCCCCGCTTGCGGATCCGTTTCGCCGACGGCGGCGGCCGCCTCGCGGATTACGCCGGGAAGATTCCGGCGATCGTCGACTGGATCGACTCTGCCGCGGCGCGCGGGCTGGCCGCCTCGCGGACCGGCCGGCCGACCACGATGTAGTCGGCGCCGTTGGCGAAGGCCTGCGCGACGTCGACGGTGCGCTTCTGGTCGTCGGCCGGCTTCGGCCCGATAGCCGGCCGGATGCCGGGCGTGACGATCGTCAGCCGATCGCCGAAGGCGGCCTTGATCTGCGGCGCCTCGAGCCCGGAGGAGATCACGCCGTCGCAACCGCACTCGACGGCGCCGCGCGCGCGCGACAGCACGAGCTGCCCGACCTCGCCCGCCGCGCCCATCTCCGCGAGGTCGCTCTTGTCGAAGCTGGTCAGCACCGTGACGGCGAGGATCTTCACGCCGCTCTTGGCCGACACCGCCGCTTCCATGACCGAGCGATGCCCGTGGACGGTCACGAAAGTCGCGCCGCTGCCCTTGAGGTTCGAGACCGCGCGCCGGACGGTCTCGGGGATGTCGTAGAACTTCAGGTCGGCGAACACCTTCTTGTCGCGCTTCGCGAGCCAGTCGAGCAGCTCGAAATACCCGCCCGAAGTGAACAGTTCCAGGCCGATCTTGTAGAAGCGCACCGAGTCGCCGAGGGCCTCGACCATTGCGCGGGCCTCGGCCGCGGTCGGTACGTCGAGCGCGACGATCAGGCGGTCGCGCCGGTCGATCGGGCTCGCGGTTGCGGCAGGGGCGCTGGTGGTGGTCATCGGGTTTTCTCCGGCTCGGATCGCGGCAGGCGCATTGGCATCGCGGTTCGCGATTTTGCCCGAATCCGCGCGATCGTATTGCGGCAGCACCGCCGTGATCGTCGCCCCGATCACCAGGACCAGCCAGGAGATGTAGATCCACAGCAGGAAGATCGGGATCGCCGCAAAGGCCCCATAGATCAGCGTATAGGTCGGGAAATACCGGACATACATCGCGAAGCCCAGCTTGGCGACCTCGAACGCCATCGCCGCAAGCAACCCGCCGGTGACCGCGTGCCTGAGCGGCACCTTCCGGTTCGGCAGGAGGTAGTAGACGAGGGTAAACGCCGCGCACGTGAAGACATAAGGCACCAGCCGCAGCACGCCGATCGAGACCCAGTGCGGCTGGCCGAGCAGCCCGAGGGATTCGCCGACGAACCACGTGGTGATCGAAACGCTTGCGCCCACCAGCAGCGGCGCGAGCGCGAGTGCGGCGATGTACAGGAGCACCCGGCGCACCGGGCGCCTGCGCTGCGAAACCCGGAACAGCTGGTTGAAGGTCTCGTCGATGCTGTAGATCAGGCTGATCGACGTGACGCCGAGGAACACCAGGCCGACGACCGTGAGTTGCGTGGCGTTTTCGGCGAACTCGGTGAGTTGCTCGCGGATCAGGCGGCGGCCGGTATCAGGCAGGAAATTGCGCATCACGAACTGCTGCAGCGCCTCGATCCAGTCCTCGAACGCCGGAAACGCGGTGGACACCGAGAGCACGACCGCGAACAGCGGCACCAGCGCAAGGAGCGTCGTGTAGGTGAGGCCGGCGGCGGCCTGGAAGCAGTTGTCCTCGTCGATCCGGCGCACCACCGAAACGCAGAAGCGCGCGAATACGCGATGGATTGGGGGCGCGTCGCTCGACATGGGTCGCCCTATAATACCGTCCCCGCTGCAGCCTCCCCCGCCTTTCGATGCACGCGCAATCGCAAGAGATCCTCGTCCTCTATTACACGCTGGGAGGCTCGATCCGCCGGATGGCCGAATGCATCGCCGACGGCATCGAGCGGGTTCCCGGCGCGGTCGCGCGGCTGCGCACCGTGCCGAAGGTAGCCGCCGTCACGGCCGTCGCCGCGCCTGCGATCCCGGACGCGGGCGCGCCCTACTGCGAGCTGAAGGATCTCGAGGAATGCATCGGTCTTGCGCTCGGCAGCCCGACGCGGTTCGGCAACATGGCCGCGCCGATGAAGTATTTCCTCGACGGCACCTCGACGCTCTGGCATTCCGGCGCGCTCGCGGGCAAGCCGGCGTGCGTCTTCACGTCGACCGCGAGCATGCACGGCGGGCAGGAGACGACGCTGGTTTCGATGATGATGCCGCTCCTGCATCACGGGATGCTGGTCCTCGGACTGCCTTACACCGAGCCGACTTTGTACTCGACGCGCAGCGGCGGCACACCCTACGGCCCGAGCCACGTGGCCGGCGCAGCCGACGACCAGCCGGTCACCGATGCAGAGCGCACGCTCTGCATCGCCCAGGGCCGCCGGCTTGCGCAGGCCGCGCTGAAGCTTGCCCGACCGGCCCCCGCGTGAAAGCAGGCGTCGTGCGCCTGGCCTGGAACGCGGCAATCGCGAGCCTGGTCGCGCTGATCTTCCTGTGCCTCGCGTGGGAGCTGTGGCTGGCGCCGATCCGGCCCGGCGGATCGCTGCTTGCGCTGAAGGCGCTCCCGCTGCTCGTGCCCGTCTTCGGCGTGCTGCGCGGCAAACGCTACACTTTCCAGTGGTCGAGCCTCTTCATCCTCGCCTATTTCACCGAAGGCGTGATGCGGGCCTGGGCCGACACCGGCCTTGTGAGGCAGCTCGCGCTCGCCGAGACGGCCTTGAGCCTGATCTACTATTGCGCGGTAGTCGCATATTCGCGCCTGACCCGCCCGTCCGCCTGAATTTTCGACGGTGCCTCGGCTGCCGGCCCGCTACCCGGCGCGTTCAAGCAGGTGCCCGGCCGCTGCGTGGATCGGCACTTCGGCAAGCGCGCCCTCCGGGAATGTACCGGTGCCGGTACATCAACTCACCGGAGAGGCAACCCCCAAGCCGTCCTCGCAAAGCAAAAGTTCGAAATTCGTGCCTGCCGGTCGGTCAGATCCCGCGCTGCGGGTTGACGCGCTCGGCCTTGCTTTCCAGCTTGTTCAGCGCGCTGATGTAGGCCTTGGCCGAAGCGACGACGATATCGGTGTCGGCCCCGACGCCGTTGACGATCCGTCCGCCCTTCGAAAGGCGGACCGTGACCTCGCCCTGCGACTCGGTCCCGGAGGTGACCGCGTTCACCGAATAGAGCAGCAGCTCGGAGCCGCTCCTGGCCACCGTCTCGATCGCCTTGAACGTGGCGTCCACCGGGCCGTCGCCCTCCGCATCGATCTTGTGCTCCTTGCCCGCCTCGGTGATCACGACCGATGCGTGCGGCCGCTCGCCCATGCCGCTGGCCTGGTTCATGTGGATCAGCTTCCAGTGCTCGTCAGAATCCGGCATGGCCGAATCCGAGACCAGCGCCTGCAGGTCCTCGTCGAAGATCTCGGACTTCTTGTCGGCAAGGTCCTTGAACTTCTGGAAGGCCTTGTTGTAGGCGTCTTCGGACTCGAGGTCGATGCCGAGTTCCTTGAGGCGCTGCTTGAATGCGGTGCGACCCGAGAGCTTGCCCAGGACGATGCGGTTGGTGGTCCAGCCCACGTCCTCCGCCGTCATGATCTCGTAGGTCTCGCGCGCCTTGAGCACGCCGTCCTGGTGGATGCCCGAGGCATGCGCGAACGCATTGGCCCCGACCACGGCCTTGTTCGGCTGCACGACGAAGCCGGTGATCTGCGAGACCATGCGCGAGGTCGGCACGATGTGCTTCGCGTCGATCTGGGTGTCGAGGCCGAAAAAATCCTTGCGCGTGCGTACCGCCATGACCACTTCCTCGAGCGAGGTGTTGCCCGCGCGCTCGCCCAGGCCGTTGATCGTGCATTCGATCTGCCGCACCCCGCCGATCATCACCGCCGCCAGCGAATTGGCGACCGCCATGCCGAGGTCGTTGTGGCAATGCACCGACCAGACGGCCTTGTCGGAATTCGGGATGCGCTCGCGCAAGCTGCGGATGAACTCGCCGAACTGCTGGGGCACCGCGTAGCCGACGGTATCCGGGATGTTGATCGTGCTTGCGCCCTCGGCGATCACGGCCTCGAGGACGCGGCAGAGGAAATCCGGGTCCGAGCGGCTGCCGTCCTCGGGCGAGAACTCGACATCCGGGCAGTGGTTGCGCGCAAACCGGACGGCGAGCTTCGCCTGCTCGTAGACCTGGTCGGGCGTCATGCGCAGCTTCTTTTCCATGTGCAGCGCGCTGGTGGCGAGGAAGGTGTGGATCCGGGGCCTTGCCGCGCCCTTGAGCGCGTCGAGGCCACGCTGCACGTCCTTGTCGTTTGCCCGGCACAGGCCGGCGACGGTGGAGTCCTTGATCATGGCACCGACCGCCTTCACGGCTTCGAAGTCGCCATTGGACGCGGCGGGAAAGCCGGCCTCGATCACGTCGACCCGCATCCTCTCCAGCGCACGCGCGATGCGCAGCTTCTCCTCGCGCGTCATCGAGGCGCCCGGGCTCTGCTCGCCGTCGCGCATGGTGGTATCGAAGATGATCAAGTGGTCCGGTTTCATTGCTCGCTCCTGGTTGCACGCCGAATGGATGGATGTGTGCCTTTTCTCCCGTCCTTGCGGCCGGGAGGCGGGGTACTGCCGAATTGGGGGGGGTTAGAGTGTGCGCGCGGGGCGCAGCAGCGCAGCCGGCGACAGGAGCGCCAGGCCGAGATCGGTCGAACGAAGGAGGTTCGAGGGCTGCATATCGGGAAACTATAGCCGGGTTCCCGGCGCGTTGCAACCGGGCCGGGCCGTCACCCCGACCGGCGCTTGCGCATCTTCCGGAAGACCCAGAACACGTAGCCCGACAGCGAATACGCGACGAACATCAGGAAGAGCACCATGGCCGGCCTCGCCGCGACCAGCGTGATGCCGCCGATCACGAGCGGCACCACCCAGAACGGCACTCGCTTGGCCAGGTTGAAGTCCTTGAAGCTGTAGAACGGGATCGTGACCACCATCGTGATGCCGGCGAACAGCGTGGTGACGAAGGCGATGTAGCGGATCCAGTCGACGCGGTCGATCGCGAAATCGTCGGCCACCCAGATGAAGCCGGCGACGAGCGCCGCCGCGGCCGGGCTCGGCAGCCCCTGGAAGAAGCGCTTGTCGACGACCTTCAGGTTGGTGTTGAAGCGCGCGAGCCGCACCGCGGCGGCAGCGCAATATACGAAGGCCGGGATCCAGCCCGCGTTGCCCAGGTCCTTGAGGGCCCACACGTACATCACGAGCGCGGGCGCGGCGCCGAACGACACCATGTCGGACAGGCTGTCGTAGTCGGCGCCGAATTCGCTCTGCGTGCTGGTCATGCGCGCGATCCGGCCGTCGAGGCCGTCGAGCACCATCGCGACGAAGATCGCGACCGCCGCCTGCTCGAAGCGCGCGTTCACCGCCTGGACGATGGCGTAGAAACCGGCGAACAGCGCCGCCGTGGTGACAAGGTTCGGCAGCAGATAGATGCTGCGCCTGCGCAGCGGGATGCGCAGCACCGGCGCGCCGCCGGTCTCGACGGCTGATTCGGGGCCCGGATGCGGCTGGTCAACCACGACCGGCCAGCCTCGCGAGCACGGTTTCCGACGCGAACACCTTGTCGCCGATCGCCGCCCTGGGCTCCGCATCGAGGGGAAGGTACAGGTCCACCCGCGAACCGAACCGGATGAACCCGTAGCGCTGGCCGCGCGCCAGGGCGGCGCCCGGGCCGACGTAGCACAGGATGCGCCTTGCGATCAGGCCGGCCACCTGCACGCAGGTGATGTCGCGGCCGGCGGTGGTGGTCATCAGCAGCGCATTGCGCTCGTTTTCGAGCGACGCCTTGTCGAGCGCCGCGTTGAAGAAGGACCCGTGGTGGTAGACGACCTGGCTCACGGTGCCGTCCGCCGGCGAGCGGTTCGAATGCACGTTGAACACGTTCATGAACACGCTGATCTTGAGCGCTTCGCAATTGCGGTACGGGTCGAGGGCCTTGCCGACGACCACCACGCGGCCGTCAGCCGGCGAGACCACGGCCGTCGGGTCGGAAGGCACTTCCCGCGGCGGATCGCGGAAGAACTGGAGCACGAACAGGGCCGCCAGCCACAGCGGCAGCGACCACCCCCAGCCGGCGAACACGCCGACGGCCACGGATGCCGCCACCGCAATCGCGAGGAAGGGCCAGCCCTCCTTCGCGATCAGCGGGTGCGGGTAATTGGCCGCCAAGTCGGTTCTCCTTCAGGCAGGCCGGCGGGGCGCCGGGCCTAGTTCCTCGACTTGTCGACGAGCTTGTTCTTCTTGATCCAGGGCATCATGTCGCGCAGCCTGGCGCCGACCGTCTCGATCGGGTGCTGCGCGGTGATCCGGCGGCGGCTGAGCAGCGTCGGCGCGCCGGCGCGGTTCTCGAGGATGAAGCTCTTGGCGTACTCGCCGGTCTGGATGTCCCTGAGGATGTCCTTCATGACCTTGCGGGTCTCGTCGGTGATGACGCGCGGGCCGCTCACGTATTCGCCGTACTCGGCGTTGTTCGAGATCGAGTAGTTCATCGTGCCGATGCCGCCCTCGTACATCAGGTCGACGATCAGCTTCAATTCGTGCAGGCACTCGAAATACGCCATCTCCGGCGCATAGCCCGCCTCGACCAGCGTGTCGAAGCCCGCCTTGACCAGCTCGACGCAGCCGCCGCACAGAACGGTCTGCTCGCCGAAGAGGTCGGTCTCGGTCTCTTCCTTGAAGTCGGTTTCGATGATGCCGGCCTTGCCGCCGCCGATGGCCGATGCATACGAGAGCGCCATGTCGCGCGCCTTGCGCGACGGGTTCTGGTGCACCGCGATCAGCATCGGCACGCCGCCACCGCCGGCATAGGTCGAGCGCACCGTATGGCCGGGCGCCTTCGGCGCGACCATCCAGACGTCGAGGTCGGCCCGCGGGATGACCTGGCCGTAGTGAACGTTGAAACCGTGCGCAAACGCGATCGCCGCGCCCTTCTTGATGTTCGGCTCGACCTCGGATTTGTAGGTGGCCGCAATGTGCTCGTCGGGCATCAGCATCATGACGATGTCGGCGCCTTTCACCGCCTCTGAGACTTCGGCGACCTTGAGGCCGGCCTTCTTCGCCTTGTCCCACGACGCGCCGCCCTTGCGCAGCCCGACCGTGACCTTGACGCCCGACTCGTGCAGGTTGAGCGAGTGCGCATGGCCCTGCGAGCCATAGCCGACTATCGTGACTTTCTTGCCCTTGATGAGCGAAAGGTCGGCGTCCTTGTCGTAATACACCTTCATGGTTTCCCCTCTTTCCGTTGAATAGTTTGCGTGCACCGTCCGAATCGGGGACAGACCACGTTTTCCGCGCCGCCCTGCCAGCCCTGCGGCAAGGGAAAACGTGGTCTGTCCCCGATTTTCAGGCGCGCAGGATCCGGTTGCCCCGCCCGATGCCGGAGGCGCCGGTACGCACTGTCTCGATGATCGCGCCGGCATCGAGCGCCTGGATGAATGCATCGAGCTTCTGGCCGGCACCGGTGAGCTCGATCGTGTAGGTGTTGTCCGACACGTCGATGATGCGCCCGCGGAAGATGTCGGCCATGCGCTTCATGTCCTCCCTTTCCTTGGCGCCGGCGCGGACCTTGATCAGCATGAGTTCGCGCTCGATGTGCTCGGCTTCCGAAAGGTCGACGACCTTGACGACCTCGACCAGCTTGTTCAGCTGCTTGGTGATCTGCTCGATCACGTCCTCGGAGCCGGTGGTAACGATGGTCATGCGCGACATCGAGGCGTCCTCGGTCGGCGCCACCGTGAGCGACTCGATGTTGTAGGCGCGCGCCGAGAACAGCCCGGACACCCGCGAAAGGGCGCCGGCCTCGTTCTCGAGGAGCACTGAGATGATATGTCGCATTGTTTGCGTCCGCGGCGCGGGGCCGCTCAAAGGTCCTCGGAGAGGATCATCTCCGAGATGCCCTTGCCGCCCGGGATCATCGGGAACACGTTCTCGGTCGGGTCGGTCAGGAAGTCCATGAAGACCAGCTCGTTCTTGCGCTTGAACGCGTCGCGCAACGCCGGCTCGACGTCCTCGGGCTTCGTGATCTGCACGCCGCGGTGGCCATAGCCCTCTGCCAGCTTGACGAAATCGGGCAGCGCGTCCATGTAGGACTCCGAATAACGGTTTCCGTGGAAGAACTCCTGCCACTGGCGGACCATGCCCATGTACTTGTTGTTCAGGCTCACGATCTTGATCGGCAGCCGGTACTGCTTGCAGGTGGACAGCTCCTGCAGGCACATCTGTATGGACGACTCGCCGGTCACGCAGGCCACCGTCGCACCCGGATTCGCCATTTGCGCGCCCATCGCGGCAGGCAGTCCGAAACCCATCGTGCCCAGGCCGCCGGAATTGATCCAGCGCCGCGGCTTGTCGAACTTGTAGAACTGCGCGGCCCACATCTGGTGCTGGCCGACGTCGGACGTGATGAATGCGTCGCCGCCGGTAACCTCGTAGAGCTTCTCGACCACGAACTGCGGCTTGATGATCTTCGATGCATGGTCGTATTTGAGGCACTCCCTTGCCCGCCACTCCTCGATCGTCTTCCACCACGCGGCCTGCCTGCCCGCATCCGGCTTTTGCGTGCCGGCGCGGATCAGGCGCAGGAATTCGTCGAGCACCTCAGCAACGTTGCCGACGATCGGCACGTCGACCTTCACGCGCTTGGAGATCGACGAAGGATCGATGTCGATGTGGATGATCTTGCGCGGCTTCTGCGCAAAGTGCTCGGGGTTGCCGATCACGCGGTCGTCGAACCGTGCGCCGACGGCCAGCAGCACGTCGCAGTTGTGCATGGCCATGTTGGCTTCGTACGTGCCGTGCATGCCCAGCATGCCGAGGAACTGCCGGTCGGTCGCCGGGTAGGCGCCCAGCCCCATCAGCGTGTTGGTCACCGGGTAACCGGTCAGCCTGACAAGGTCGGTGAGCTGGCGCGCCGCATTCGACAGGATCACGCCGCCGCCGGTGTAGATCATCGGGCGCTCGGCCTCGAGCAGCAGCTGCACCGCCTTCTTGATCTGGCCGCCGTGTCCCTTGATCACCGGGTTGTACGAGCGCATCGAGACCGTTTCCGGATACAGGAACTCGGTCGGCATCGTGGTGATGTCCTTCGGGATGTCGACCAGCACCGGGCCGGGCCGGCCGCTGGTGGCGAGGTAGAAGGCCTTCTTGATCGTCGGCGCGAGGTCCGCCACGTTCTTGACCAGAAAGTTGTGCTTCACGCACGGCCGCGTGATGCCGACCGTGTCGACTTCCTGGAAGGCGTCCAGGCCGATGGCATGCGTCGGCACCTGGCCGACCAGGATCACCATGGGGATCGAATCCATGTAGGCCGTGGCGATGCCGGTGACCGCATTGGTCAGGCCCGGCCCCGAGGTGACCAGGCAGACGCCGACCTTGTTGCTCGCGCGCGAGTAACCGTCGGCGGCATGCGCCGCGCCCTGCTCGTGCCTCACGAGCACGTGCTTCACCTTGTCCTGCTTGAAGAGCTCGTCGTAGATGTAGAGCACCGCCCCGCCGGGGTAGCCGAATACATACTCGACCCCCTCTTCCTGCAGGCAGCGAACGACGATCTCTGCGCCGGTGAGCTCCACGCCTTTGATCCTGTCCATAGGGCCCTGGAGAGTTACGGAAAACCTTGAACCTTAACGAGATGTTGCGCTGCGGTCAAGGCGCGGTGCAGCGTTCAGCGGCACCGGGCCGCATTTGGTACCATCGCCGCGAACCCGTGGAAAAGACCCGCACGAACGGGCAGATTAAGGGAGTTCCCCTGGCCTCACCCAGCGAACTGTCGGCATTCCTCGCCGGCGCCGAGCGCCGTGCATTCAAGCAAGCGGTGTTTGCGGTTCGCAACGAGGAAACGGCGCTGGACATCGTGCAGGACGCGATGCTGAAACTCGCCGAGAAATACGGCGACAAGCCGGCGGCAGAGTTTCCGATGCTGTTCCAGCGCATCCTCCAGAACACGATCCGGGATCACTACCGTCGCCAGAAGGTGCGCTCGCTCTGGGGCACGCTGCTGGGCGCCCTGGGCGCCGGCCGCGATGGCGACGAGGAGGACTTCGACCCGCTCGAAACCCTGCGCGTCGAGCCGAGGTCGGAACACGAAGTCGCGCCGGCGGACCAGCTCGAGCGAAAGCAACTGATTGAAATCATTGAGCAAGAGGTTTCAAGGCTGCCCGAGCGTCAACGCGAGGCCTTCCTGATGCGTTACTGGGAAGAATTGGACGTCGCGGACACCGCAAGGTTGATGGGCTGCTCGGAGGGAAGCGTGAAAACGCACTGCTCCCGGGCAACGCATGCATTGGCAACTGCCCTGCGAAAGAAGGGCATAACCCTCTGACGTCATTGCAAATATTGGTGCATCCATGAACCAGCCACAATTCGGGAACAAGGTCAGGCAGCTGCTCAACGAGGGCACCCGGCTCGACCCGAAGACGCTTGCCCGCCTGCGGCAAGCGCGCGAGGTCGCGCTCGCGCGCCAGCTCGTCGCCCACCCGGTCGCCGGCCTGGCGTGGGCCGAGGCGCTGGCCAGCCGATTCGGCGGATTTGCCGGCCTGTCCTTCCGCCTCGTGCTGCCGGTGGTGGTGCTGGTCGGCGGGCTGCTCGCAATCAGCGGCTGGCAGCAGAACATGCGTGTGGCCGAAGTCGAGGAGATCGACGCCCTGTTGCTGACCGACGAACTCCCGCTCGATGCCTATCTGGACAAGGGGTTCGAGGCGTGGCTGAAGAAGCACGCGCCGCTCTGAGGCCGACCGGCCTGCCCCGGCGGGAGTCCGGCATCCGCAGGATCTCGATCGCGTTGTTCGCGTTGCTGTTCTCGTGCGCGGCGCTTGCCGCAGCGCCGAAGAAGAACCCTTCGTGGTCCGACCTGACGCCCGAGCAGCAGCAGACGCTGCAGCCGCTCGCGGGTGAATGGAACTCTCTCGACGCCGCCCGGCGCGCGAAATGGATCGGCATTGCCAAGCGCTACCCCGGCATGAGCGCAGAAGAGCAAAAGCGCGTGCAGGCGAGGATGGCTGCGTGGGTGAAGCTCACGCCGGACCAGCGGCGCAATGCGCGCGAGCAGTATCGCAAGATCGGCAAGCTGCCGCCGGGCAAGCGCGAGGTCGTCTCGCAGCAGTGGGAGGAGTACCAGCAGCTGCCCGAAGCGGTGAAGAAGAACCTCGCGGTGGAATCCAAGAAGAAGAAGACCGAGCGGATCGAGCCGCGCAGCCGCTCAAAGACCGCGAAGGCGAAGAAGCCGCCGGCGGTGGTCGAGCCGCATGGGCCGTCCCCGGCGCTTTCGCCCGTCGTCCCTGCCTCGACCAACTGACTTTCGGTGGCTGACGCGGCAGCAGAGCCTGCGGTGGCGGGCACACCGGGAATCCTGCGCAGGCTCTTCAGCATGATCTACGAGGCCACCCTGCTGTTCGCGGTTGCGTTCATGGCGACCTGGCTGTTCCAGTTCGCCGCCGGCGGCGCGGTCGTGCAGGGCTGGCAGCGCACCGCCCTGCAGGTCTACCTCGCGGCGGTGTTCGCCGCGTATTTCCTGTGGTGCTGGTTGCGCGGCGGCCAGACCCTCGCGATGAAGGCCTGGGGCATCCGCCTCGTCGCCCCGGGAAGAGTCCGCGTCCCACCGCGCGTCGCGCTTGCCCGCCTCGCCTTGGCTGCGCTTTTCGTCGGGTCGTTCTGCGCGGCGCTGGTCGGCGCCTTCGTGCACCACAACCCATGGCTCGCCTTCGTCACGCTCGCGTTATCGGGCGTCGGCCTGGGCTGGGCGCTGTTCGATCGCGACCGGCAGTTCCTGCATGACCGGCTGGCCGGAACGCGCCTGGTGCTCGTCGACAAGAACCTGTCGATGTAGGCGCCGGCGGGGCTCCGCGCCTGCCTATCGCCGCTCCACCCACCACATCATCAGCATCGCCGCCCCGAGAAAGGCGACGCTGGGCAGGACCGCCGAAGTGAACGGCGGCCAGTTCTGCAGGAGGCCGATGTGCGAGAACAGGCTGTTCAGCATGTGGAACGCGATGCCGAGCATGATTCCGAGGAACACCTTGACCCCGACGAGCCCGGCGCGCGCGTGCATGTAGGCAAAGGGCAGTGCAAGCGCCATCATGACCAGCGTCGCGACCGGGTAGACGAGCTTCTTCCACATCGCGATCTCGTAGCGCTCGGTCTTCTGGCGGTTGCCCGCAAGATGCTCGGTGTACTTGTAGAGCCGGTAGGCGGACATCCGCTCCGGCGCGACGATCAGCACGTTGAGCAGGTCCGGCGTCAATGCGGTGCGCCAGTCCATCTCGGCGGCGTTCGCGACACGCGGGCCCGCGGCCGTGAACTTCGTCTGCGCGACCCCGAAAAGGCGCCAGGTGCCGTCGCCGCGGTACTCGCCGCGCTCTGCCGAGCGCGCCAGGGTGAGCTTGTAGTCCGGGCCGAACTCGTAGATCCGGATCCCGTCGAGCACGTTGTCCCGGCGCGCCTCGCGGATGTTGATGAACGAGAGCTCGTCCTTGAACCACAGCCCCGATTTCAGTTCCTGGCCGATCAGGGAGCTCTTGGCGCGGATCTTCAACGTCTGCGCGGCCTGTTCTGCAATCGGCGCGATCCATTCGCCGATCACGAACGTGGCGGCCACGAAGACGAAGCCGATCTTGACCAGGGAGCGCCCGGCGTCGCGCGGCGAAAATCCCGCGGCGCGCATCACCGTGTACTCCGAATTGCTCGCGAGGTAGGCCAGCACGTACAGCGTCCCGATCAGCACCACGACCGGGAAGAGCTCGTAGGCGTGCGCCGGCACCGACAGCGCCACGTAGGTCAGGACCTCGCGCAGGTGGTAGTCCCCGATGCCCAGGTCGCCGAGCTCGTTCACCAGGTCGAAGAACGCGAACAACGCCAGGAACCCCGCCATCACGAAAGCCGTCGAGGCATAGACCTGGCGCGCAAGATAACGCTCGATAGTGAGGGCGGCCAAGGGGTCAGCCCCGCAGCCCGAACAGGCTCATGCGGCGCGCGAACAGGAAGGCGAGAGCGACGGCCATGACCCCGTGGACGAGGCACAGGCCGGTCACGAACGACATCTGCCCCTGCGCGACCCGAGCCTGGCTGAGCGACAGCAGGTTCGAGTACACCATGTACGTAAGCAAGGCGAAGAGCAGGTTCGCCGAGCGTCCCGCGCGCGGGTTCACGTAGCTCATCGGGATCGCGAGGAACGCCAGGATCAGCGCCGAAAGCGGCACGCCGATCCGCCACACCAGCTCGCCGAGGTTGGTGTTGGTCGGCGATTCGATCAGCTGTTGCGTCGAGCGGCTCTTCTGGGTCTCGGCCGGCTCGCCGCCTTCCTTCGCGTCGATGCGGGTCTCGTAGCGCTCGAATTCCATCACCTTGAACACGGCCTCGCCCGGGTTGCCCTCGTAGCGGCGCCCGTTCAGCAGCACGAGGAAGCGGTCACCGTTGGGCGCGGTCTCCACGTATCCCTTGTTGCTCATCATGATGCCCGTCTTCCGGTGCTGCACCGAGTTGACGAACACGTTCTGCACCGCCATCGCGTCGCCGGAGATCGACTCGACGAAAAACACCCGGTCCTTCGCTGTCGATTCGCCGAACACCCCGGGGCTGACGCGGGAGACCTCGTCCCGCTTGTCGATGCCGACGCGGAATTCCTCGGCCTTTTGCGCGGCCCAGGGCGAGATGAACAGCGACAGGGCGCCGATCACGGCGACCAGCGGGCCGGCGAACATGAAGACGGGCTTCACCCACGCGGCCGCCGAGAGGCCGGAGTTGAACCAGATCACCATCTCCGAATCGCGGTAGCCGCGCGTCAGCGTGAGCAGGATCGTGATGAACACGGTCAGCGACAGCAGGATGGGCAGCGCGTTGATCGTGAAGAAGCCGAGGAAGGCGACGACCGCATCCGAGGGGAGCTTGCCGCCGGCGGCCTGCCCGAGCAGGCGGATCAGGCGCACCGTGATCGAGATCAGGAACAGCGTCATGAACACCGCGCCCGCGAGGCTTGCGAATTCCCGGAGCAGCGCGCGTTGGAAGATCATGGCGATTGGGTTGCGCGGGGGTCGCTCGAGGGCTGGCGGCGGTATCCGGTGCGGCGCAAATCGTGCGAAGATTGGCGCTGAACCGGACAAGGAAAACTGCGATGGAATTTAGCATAAAAGCCCTCGGCCCCGAGAAGAAAAAGACCGGCTGCCTCGTGCTCGGCGCGTGGCAGGGCGGCGCGCTTACGCCCACGGCCCGGGCCGCCGACAAGGCGAGCGGCGGACACCTGTCGTCGGTGATCAAGTCGGGCGACCTTTCCGGGCGCAGCGGCTCGACGCTGCTGCTGCACCGGGTGCCCGGCCTCGCGGCCGAACGCGTGCTGCTGGTCGGCCTGGGCGAGGAGAAGAAATTTGCCGAGACCGAGTTTCGCGAAGCGGTCCGCGCCGCCTCGAGCGCGCTGAAGTCACTGGGCGCCGCGGACGCGACGATCGCGTTCACCGACCTCAAGGTCGCCGGGCGCGCGCTGCCGTGGAACGTGCGCCAGGCCGTAAGCGGCATCCGGGACGTGTTCTACCGGTTCGACAAGCTCAAGACGCAGAAGAAGGCGCCGGCACCGGCGCTCAAGGCGGTGACCCTGGCCCTCCCGGGGCCTTCGGTGCCCGCCGGTGCGGAACACGCGCTCAAGGAGGCCATTGCGCTCGCCGACGGCGTCGATTTCGCGAAGACGCTGGGCAACCTGCCGCCGAACATCTGCACGCCGAGCTTCCTGGCCGACGAGGCGAAGAAGCTCGCGCGCGAGTTCAAGCTCGGCTGCGAAATACTCGAGCAGCGCGACATGGAAAAGCTCGGCATGGGCGCGCTGCTCGCGGTCTCGCGCGGCTCGCGCCAGCCGCCCAAGCTGATCGTACTCAGGTACATGGGCGGCCCGAAGAAGCAAAAGCCGATCGTGTATGTGGGCAAGGGCATCACCTTCGACACCGGCGGCATCTCGCTGAAGACCGCGGGAGACATGGACGAGATGAAGTTCGACATGTCAGGCGCCGGCAGCGTGCTCGGAACGATGCGCGCGCTCGCCGGCATGCGCGCGCCGCTCAACGCCATCGGAGTGGTCGCAACCTGCGAGAACATGCCCGACGGAAACGCGACGCGCCCGGGCGACATCGTCACCACGCTGTCCGGGCAGACGGTGGAGATCCTGAACACCGATGCGGAAGGCCGCCTGATCCTGTGCGACGCGCTCGCCTACGCCGAGCGCTTCGAGCCCGACGTCATCATCGACATCGCCACGCTCACCGGCGCGTGCGTCGTGGCGCTCGGCAACGTCGTGTCCGGGCTCTTTGCCAACAACGACAAGCTCGCCGGCGAACTCGACCAGGCGGGCGACGACGCATGGGACCGCGTATGGCGCCTGCCGCTCTGGGAAGACTACCAGGAGGGCTTGCGCTCCAACTTCGCCGACATGGCAAACATCGGCGGACGGGCGGGCGGCGCGATCACGGCGGCCTGCTTTCTCTCGCGGTTCACCAAGAAGATGCGCTGGGCGCACCTCGACGTAGCCGGCACCGCGTGGCGCAGCGGCCGCGAGAAGGGATCCAGCGGCCGCCCGGTGCCGCTGCTGACGCGCTTTGCGCTGCGCCACGCCGGAACCAAACCTTGACGTCGATCAACTTCTACTTCAACGCCGACGACAGGCTGCATGTCGCGTGCCGGCTCGCGGGCAAGGCCTACGCGCAGAAGAAGAAGCTGCTGATCTTCGCCCCGGCCGGCGAGACGGCGCGCCGCATCGACAACCTGCTGTGGACCTGGCAGCAGCTGTCCTTCGTTCCGCACTGCCTGGCGAGCGACCCGCTGGCCGCAAGGACACCGATCCTGATCACGACCGAATCGGACAGCCCGCCGGAGTGCGACGTGCTCCTCAACCTGGGCGAGGATTGCCCGCCGTTCTTCGAGCGCTACGAGCGCCTGCTCGAGATCGTCGGCCGGGACGATGCCGGGCGCAGCCTCGGGCGCGGGCGTTTCAGGTTCTACAAGGAACGCGGCTATGCGATCGACACCCATGATCTTGCGGCCCGCGCATGACGGTCGCGCCCGCGGCGCGACCGCGCGGATGAGGCGATGAGCGAGTCCAATCCCCTCGTCGAGCGCGTGGACGCGCTGCTCAAGCGACACCAGCAACAGGCCGCCGCAGCGCGTCCTGCGAGCCCCGTGGAACCGGCGCCGGTTGCGGATGACCCGGTGAATCCGGCCCATGCGGACGCAATGCCGGCGGCGGCTCCGGCGGCCGGGGCGGACGACGACATCCCGGTGCTCACCGAAGTCGTCGATCCCGAAGGCCTGCCGGCTTCGGACGGGCGGGCGCACGCCGAGGTGCTCGAGGCCGCGTTGCTCGAAAAGCTGCTGGCCGACCTGGACAGGGCGCTGCAATCGCGCCTCAATCGTGCGATCGGCGAAGTCGTCGAGCAGGCCATGGACGGGTTGCGGGTCGACCTTTCGGTGCATGTCCGCGAACTGGTTCGCGAAACAGTCGCGGAAGCGCTCCGTAAGGAAGGCCAGGAGAGTCCCCGCGCATCGTAGACCGCGCGGCGGCCGGGCCGGGGCGTCCCGGTTGGTATAATTGCCGACTTCGCCTTTTCCTTGCTGTGACAAGCCCTTAATGTCTCTCGACAAGAGTTTCGAGCCGCACGCGATCGAGCGTCGCTGGTACGCCGAGTGGGAAGCCAAGGGTTATTTCAAGGCGAGCAACGCGGCCGGGGCTCCGGCCTACTGCATCCAGCTGCCGCCGCCAAACGTCACCGGCACGCTGCACATGGGTCACGCCTTCCAGCAGACGCTGATGGACGCGCTGATCCGCTATCACCGCATGCGCGGCCACAACACCAACTGGGTGGCCGGCACCGACCATGCGGGCATCGCGACGCAGATCGTCGTGGAGCGCCAGTTGCAGGCCGAAGGCAAATCGCGCCACGACCTCGGCCGGGAGAAGTTCATCGAGCGGGTCTGGGACTGGAAGCAGGAGTCCGGCTCGACGATTACCCGCCAGATGCGGCGCCTGGGCGACTCGGCCAACTGGACCTACGCCCAGAGTGAAGAAATGCGGGATGGCCCTCCCGCCGGCTATTTCACGATGGATGCGTCGATGTCGCGCGCCGTCGTCGAGGTCTTCGTGCGCCTCTACGAGGAAGGCCTGATCTACCGCGGCAAGCGCCTCGTGAACTGGGACCCGGTGCTCGGCACCGCGGTGTCCGACCTCGAGGTCGACAGCGAAGAGACGATGGGGACGATGTGGCAGATCGTCTACCCGTTTGTCGACGGCCCCCAGCCCTCGACCGACAAGGAGGGCAACCCGGTCACGCTGCGCGGCATGACGATTGCGACCACGCGTCCGGAGACGATGCTGGCCGACGGCGCGGTCGCGGTCCACCCGGAAGATCCGCGCTACAAGCACCTGATCGGAAAGCGCGTGATCCTGCCGCTTTGCGACCGCACGATCCCGGTCGTTGCCGACGATTTCGTCGAGCGCGACTTCGGCACCGGCTGCGTGAAGATCACCGGCGCGCACGACTTCAACGACTACGGCGCCGCGCTCCGCCACAACCTGCCGCTGATCGTGATCTTCACGCTCGACGCGAAGATCAACGAGAACGGGCCGGCGCAATTCCGCGGCATGGACCGCTATGTCGCACGCAAGGCGGTGGTCGACGAGCTCGTCGCCGGCAACTTCCTCGCCGCGGCCGAGCCGCACAAGATGATGGTGCCGAAGTCCGGCCGCACCGGCGTGGTGGTCGAGCCAATGCTCACCGACCAGTGGTTCGTGAAGACCGAAGGCCTTGCGAGATCGGGGCTCGACGCGGTAGCCAGGGGCGACGTCAGGTTCTTCCCGGAACACTGGACCAGCACCTACAACCACTGGCTGGAGAACATCCAGGACTGGTGCATCTCGCGCCAGCTCTGGTGGGGCCACCAGATCCCGGCCTGGTACGACGACGCCGGACGCATCTACGTCGCGCGCACCGAAGAGGAAGCGCGCAGGCAGGCATTGGAGAAAGGCGGCACCGGCGAGCTGAAGCGCGACGACGACGTGCTCGACACCTGGTTCTCGTCGGCGCTGGTGCCCTTCTCGTCGCTCGGCTGGCCGGACAAGACGAAGGACCTCGAGACCTTCCTGCCCTCTTCGGTGCTGGTCACCGGCTTCGACATCATCTTCTTCTGGGTCGCCCGGATGATCATGATGACGCTGCATTTCACCGGCAAGGTGCCCTTCCGCCATGTCTACATCAATGCCCTCGTCCGCGATGCCGACGGGCAGAAGATGTCGAAGTCCAAGGGCAACACGCTCGACCCGCTCGACCTGATCGACGGGATCTCGCTCGAGGACCTGCTGGCCAAGTCGACCGTGGGCCTGCTGCGCGCCGACCACAAGCAGAAGATCGAGAAGTACGTGAAAAGGAACTACCCGAATGGCATCCCGTCGTTCGGGGCGGATGCGCTGCGCTTCACGTTCGCGTCGCTGGCGAGCTTCGCGCGCACGCTCAACTTCGACCTCAACCGCTGCGAAGGCTACCGCAACTTCTGCAACAAGCTCTGGAACGCCACCCGTTTCGTGCTGATGAACACCGAGGGCAAGGACTGCGGCGCCGACGACCAGGCCGCGGTCGACCTTTCGTTTGCCGATCGCTGGATTGCCAGCCGTTTGCAGCGCACCGAGGCCGAGGTCGCAGCCGGGTTCGATGAATACCGCTTCGACAACCTCGCGGGCGCGATCTACCACTTCGTCTGGGACGAGTACTGCGACTGGTACCTCGAACTGGCCAAGGTACAGCTGCAGAACGGGACGCCCGGGCAGCAGCGCGGCACGCGCAGGACGCTCCTGCGCGTGCTCGAGGCGACGCTGCGCCTCGCGCATCCGGTGATCCCGTTCATCACCGAAGAACTGTGGCAGACGGTAGCGCCGTTGGCCGGCCGCAAGAACGCCGAATCGATTTCGCTGGCCCGCTACCCTCAATCCGAGCCCTCGAAGATCGATGCGGAGGCCGAGCGCGAGATGGCGCTGTTGAAGAGCCTGGTGGACGCGGTGCGCAACCTGCGCGGCGAAATGGGCGTCTCCCCGGCCCAGCGCGTTCCGCTCTTCGTCGCCGGCGATGCGCGATCGATCGCACGGCTTGCGCCCTACCTGCAGGCGCTCGCCAGGGTGTCGGACTTCCAGGCGGTCGCCGAGCTGCCCCAGGCCGACGCGCCGGTGGCCATCGTCGGCGATTTCCGGCTGATGCTCCATATCGAGATCGACCCGGCGGCCGAGCGCGAACGCCTGGGCAAGGAGATCACCCGGATCGAGGGCGAGCTTGTGAAGGCCAGGGCGAAGCTCGCAAATGCATCCTTCGTCGAGCGTGCGCCGGCCAAGGTCGTCGAACAGGAAAAGGCGCGCCTCGCGGGCTTCGAGGCGACCCTGGACAAGCTAAGGCCCCAGCTCGACAAGCTCGCGGCCCGATGACGCGGCCGCGCCGCGCGAAGCAATGATTCGTGCGCTGCGTGCATTCAGGCACCGCAGCTTCCGGCTGTTCATGTTCGGCCAGGGCGTTTCGCAGATCGGCACCTGGCTGCAGCTGGTCGCGACCAGCTGGCTGGTCTTCGAGCTGTCCCATTCCGCGTTCCTCCTGGGTCTTGCGTCGTTCGCGCTGCAGATTCCCTTCCTCGTGCTTTCGCCGGTGGCCGCGGTCTGGATCGACCGGCTGCCCAAGCGCAAGGTGCTTTTCGCGACGCAAACCGTCAACCTGCTGCAGGCGTCCACGATGTTCACCCTGGTGGCGCTCGGGCATATCCAGGTCTGGCACCTGGTCGTCGGCAACCTGGCACGCGGGTTGACCAATTCCTTCGACAATCCCACCCGGCAGTCCTTCCTGATCGAGATGGTCGAAGGCAAGGAGGACCTGCCCAACGCGATCGCGATGCAGTCGACGATCATGAACGGTGCGCGGTTCATCGGGCCGATGATCGGCGGCGCCGTGATTGCCGCTTTCGGCGTGACCTGGGGATTCGGCCTGAACGCGGTGGCGAACCTCGCGGTGCTTGCGGCGATCGTCACCATCCGGGTCAAGCCCCGGTTGCCCGACCGCGCGGACGAGGCTTGGATCAGCCAGTTCACGGCGGGATTCCGCTGGGCGCTCGGATTCCTGCCGACGCGCGCGGCCCTTTGCCTGCTGGCGCTCCTGAGCTTCGCCTCGCAACCGTACCAGTCCCTGATGCCTTACTTCGCGAAAGCCGTCTACCACGGCGACTCGCATACGCTCGGCATGCTGCTCAGCGCGGCCGGCCTGGGCGCGGTGAGCGGCATGGTCTACCTCGCCGCAAGGCCGTCGGTGCGCGGCCTTTTCTCGCTCCTGCCCTGGGCGGCCGGAACCGCCGGCGCGGGCCTGATCGCGTTCGCCTACTGCACCAGCCTCGTGGTTGCGATGCCCCTCGTCTACGTGATCGGCGCCGGGACCATGCTGAGCGCCGCGTCGACCAACACGATCCTGCAGTCGATCGTCGAAGACCGGTTGCGCGCGAGGGTCGCGGCGATCTACATCATGTCGTTCCTCGGCATGAGCCCGCTGGGCGCGCTGGCGGCCGGGTGGCTTGCGCTTTACATCGGCCCGCCGGCCACGCTCGGGATCGGAGGCGGCTTCGTGGTTGCCGGCGCAATCGTGTACTGGCGAAATCTGCCGGCCATCCGGCAGGCGATCCGGCCGGTGTACGAACGGCTGGGGATCGTTCCGCGCCCGGAGGCGTCTTCGCCGCCGGGCTAGGTCCGCGCAGCGCCCGGCGGTCCGGGAAACCGCGGCCGATGTCTCGATGCCGGTACAAAACTCCCCGCAAACCCAATAAGGGCGCGGACCTCAGGAAAAAATGTCATGAATTCGGGTCGCACTAATAGCGATAGGGCGGCGAAGTTCCGAACGGCGGCCGGCGCCCGACCAGGCCCTCGAGCATGATCAGTTCGGCATCGGTGTGGTTGACCATGGGCGCCCCGGTGAGCATCTGCGGCGCGCCGCCTGCCATCACGTAACGCGGCTGGTCGTGGTGCTTCGTGCTGATCGTCTCGCGCGCCGCGGGATCGCCGCGCGACGCCACGACTACCGTTCCGTAGCAGGTGCAAACGTACGTGCGATCGGCCTCGGCCTCGACATACAGGGCGGTCCCGCGGATGCCGATCGTCGCGGTCAGCGACTCGATCTCCCTCGGCCGCCCGGGCGAGAACACCGAAAGGATCTTCCCCGTCACGATGCGCAACCCGGTGAGCACGGCGGAGTCGCTCCGGCGCAGCAGGTCGACCCGCGATTCAGGGCGGATCATGAAGGCGTCGCGACCGACGACGAAAACGACATTGCCGTTGGGGCCGGTCACCACCGTATCGCCGGCTTTCACCTGCGCGCCCGGCCCCGCGGGATCGCCGTTGACGGCAACCTCGCCCGACGCCGTACGCACGCCGCTCGCAATCCTGTCGGCGGCGAGCAGCGCCCCCGCCCAGCCCAGGCTTGCGGCCAGCCCGCTCCCGGCGGCGCCGGCAAGCACCTGCCTGCGCGATGTCATGCGGGACTCACTGTTCGGCCTCGGCCGTGATTGCCGAACGCTCGGCATCGCTCGGCCAGCCGGTATCGAACTGCCAGCCGTGCTGGGCTTCAAGCGCGGAACGAAAGGCGGCCAGCAGCTGGCTTGCCCGCCCCTGGCGATTCAGCGCGGACAGCCATGGGTCGAATTCAAGCAGCTTGCCGCGACCGGCCTCCTCGGCCGGGCGCGGCGGTTCGCCCGGGAACACGCCGAAGATCGCGGCGCTGCCGTCGATCTCGCGCGCCCCGCCGCCGCCGATCCGGCGACCGTGCAGGCAGAGCGCATCGCCGTCCAGGTAGGCGGGGGCGCCCAAGCGGCGCAGCGCGGCGACCAGGGGCGACAGGCCCCACGATACCCAGCGATCGCGCCGTCCGGGCACCAGGCGCGAGGGAACCAGCAGCGCAAACACGAATTCGCCCTGTTCGGCCCACAGGCCGTCGTCCAGGCGCTCGGTCGAGGCCGCCCTTCCCCAGACGCAGACCGGCACGCCGGCGCCGTCCCGCGACCTGGCAAGACCGCGGCAGACCGCGAGGACAGCCGAGACGCCTTCAGGGTCGAGCCTGATCCAGCGTGCGGGCTGGCCCACGGGCTATTTCTTCTGCATGAAGAAGGTGAACTCCCTGCCGGCATCGGTGTGGGCAAGGAGCTGGTGGCCGGTCTGCTTGGCGAACATTTGGAAGTCCTTGACGGCGCTCGGGTCGGTGGCCTCGATCTTGAGCACCTGCCCGCTCGCGAGTTCGGCGAGCTTCTTTTTCGTGCGCAGGATGGGCAGCGGGCAGTTGAGTCCGCGGGCGTCCAGTTCGGCGTCGAAGTGCATCCTGTTTCCCGGCTGCTGTGACTATGGCCTCAGGTTATAAAGCACTCGCCCGGGCTTTTCAACCCTGGGCCGGAGCAGTGCGTCAGCGACGCTCTTCACACCGATTCAAGGGCCGGCGCATGCGCGAAATTCAGGCCGCGATCAAGCGCACTTATCTGACCATACGTCCAGCGGCTTTGCGAAATGCGCCCGCACTCCGGACAATACCCGATACGCACCTGAATAGGGATCGATACCTTGTCCAAACTGGTTCCACCGCACGGAGGAGGCGCGCTCAAGGCGCTGATGCTCGAAGGCGACGCGCTGTCGGCCGAAAGGGCGCGTGCCCTCACGCTGCCGGCCGTCCGCGTCAGCCCGCGAGAGCAGGGCGACCTGGTAATGCTGGGCATTGGCGGCTTCACCCCGCTCGAGGGCTTCATGACGCAGGCCGATTGGCAGGGGGTCTGCGACGGGTACCGGACGGCCAGCGGCTTGTTCTGGCCGATTCCGATCACCTTGTCTACCGATGCGGAGCGTGCAGGGTCGATTCGTGTCGGCTCGGAAATCGCGCTTACGGACCCCGACAACGCCGCCGTCCTGGCCACCATGATGGTGACGGAAAAATACGCCATCGACAAAGCGCACGAGTGCATTTCGGTGTTCAAGACAGTCGACGCGGCGCACCCGGGCGTGAAGATGGTCATGCAGCAGGGCGACGTGAATCTCGCGGGGCCGGTGCGGGTGCTTTCCGACGGGGGCTTCAAGGCGAAGTACGGCGCGCTGTTCATGACCCCCGCCGAAACACGCGCCGAATTCGAGCGACTCGGCTGGTCGCGAGTCGCGGCCTTCCAGACGCGCAACCCGATGCACCGTTCGCACGAATACCTTGCCAAGGTGGCGATCGAGGTCTGTGACGGCGTGCTGGTCCATTCCCTGCTGGGCAATCTCAAGCCCGGCGACATTCCGGCCGAGGTCCGCACCCAGGCGATCGGGGTGCTGATCGAAAAGTACTTCCGGCCCGATACCGTGGTGCAGGCGGGCTACCCACTCGACATGCGCTATGCCGGGCCGCGCGAGGCGCTCCTGCACGCGCTGTTCCGCCAGAACTACGGTTGCTCGCACCAGGTTCTCGGCCGCGACCACGCCGGCGTAGGAAGCTACTACGGCCCCTTCGACGCGCATCGCATATTCGACGAAATCCCGCGCGACGCCCTCGTGACGCGGCCGCTGAAAATGGGGATCACGTTCTGGTGCTACCGGTGCGGCGGCATGGCCTCGGGACGAACGTGCCCGCACGAAGACGCCGATCGCCTCCAGGTGTCCGGGACGCAGCTGCGCAAGTGGCTGTCGGAGGGTGCCGGGGTGCCTCCGGAATTCTCTCGCCCCGAGGTTCTCGAGGTGCTGCGGGCCTACTATTCGACGTTGGACGCCGGGCAGTAGATCCGGGGCCGCGCGGGCCGCAGGCGACCGCCGGGACGCCTACGGCTTTTTCGGCGTCTTGTACTCGACTTCCTTCTGGAGCGGCTTCCAGACGGTTTCGTAACCGACGAACCCCTTGTCGCTGGGCGCCTTCTGTCGCGTGGTGTAGAAGCGCGTCACACCTTCCGGAACCTTCGCAATGGGCTTTTGCTCGCTCACAGGTCACCTCTTCATTTCGGGGTTAAACAGGCCGCAGGAGCGACGGATCGACGTCGGCGCCCGCCGGGATCGCTCCGCCCGCTCTTGCCTCTTCATCGGTCGCGTCGCGCACGGTCAGGATCTCGAGCCTGAAGACGACCTGCCTGCCGCAAAGCGGGTTGTTGCCGTCGACCGTGAGCTTCTCGTCGTCCATGTGCGTCACGAGGAAGCTGCGGGTCTGGCCATTGTCGTTTTCCATGAGGATCGAAGTGCCGATCTGCCGGTACTCCTCCGGGACGTTCTCGAGATCATCGGAAAACACCAGCGACTCGTCCCTGGGGCCGAAGATCTCGCTGCCGTCAATCGGCACCTCGATCACGTCGCCTGCGGACTTGCCTTCGAGCTGCTGGTGGACCGAAGGGGACAGGATCTCGTTGTGTCCGTGGACGTAGCCCAACGGGAACTCGACCGAGGTCAGAACATGGCCAGACTTGCCGTCGGTCACCTTGTAGGTCAGTTCGACGAACTTGCCGTCCTTGATGGAATCCTTCATGTCGGGCCCGATCGCGCGGCTCAGAAAATGGAGGCGCCGAAAATGCGGACTTCGCCGTTTTCATAGCCCAGGACCAGCCTGCCGAGCCATTCGCCCTGCTTCTTGGTGCTCCGCTGCCGGTAGAGGACCGTCACATGCTCGCCCCGGCGGATGATGCCGAGCGAGTCGACACTTTCGGACAGGTTCCTCGCCAACTCGCTGTTCGCGAACTGGTGGCCGGCCACGACCTGGTTCATTGCGCGCGCGAAGGAACCGGAGAAGTTCTTCACGAACTCCCCGTACTTGCCTTCGTTCGAACATTTGACGAGGTAGCGCCACAGGGGATCGGCGATCGCGAAGATCTCCGCATCGGTCTTTTCGATGATGTTCGCGCGCGGCCTTTCCTGCCCGGAAGCAACCGCCTCGATCGGGCTTACGACCGGCACGCCATTACTCCTCGTCCGCCACCAGGTGATAGCAGGGCGCTTTCTCCATGGTGTATTCGCCGGTCTGCGGATCGCGGCGCGAGACGGTCAGCACGTGCCAGTTCTCGTCGTCCACCTTCATGGCGTCGCCACGATAGTAGTAACCCGGCCAGCGCGTCTCCTTGCGGAACAGCGTGTGCTGGGTGACGCACTCCGCGGCGCGATGGCGGTGCATCAGTTCCCACGCACGCAGCAACTCGTGAATGTCCTTTGCCGCAAGGTTCTGCAGGTCCTCTTCCATGATCTCGAGCTTCTTGAGGCCGATGCTCAGGAGCTTCTCGTTGGTCATGTAGCCGACGGTCACTCCGCCGCAATACTCGTCCATCAGCTTCTGCAGGCGCTCCAGCCCCTGCTTGGGATTGATGAAGTGCGGGTTGACGTCGCCGGCCACGACCGCATTGCTGTAGATCCTGTAGTGTTCCAGCGGCTTGAAGATCTCTTGCCTGCGGCGGTTGATCTGCTCGTCGGATACGACGATGCCCTCCGCCTTGCCGTCGTCTATGTACTTGCAGGCGGCCTTCGCGGCCAGACGGCCTTCGGTGAACGAGCCGGAGGAGAACGCGTGCGGCGTGCCGCCAACCGCGTCACCGGCGCCGAACAGGCCTTCGATCGTCGTCATGCGGTTGTAGCCCCAGAAATACTCCGGCGGGGACACATCCTCGGGACCCGAGCACCAGGCGCCCGAACAGGTCGCGTGGGAGCCCATGACGTAAGGCTCGGACGTGGTCAGCTCGGGGTTCTCGTTCTTCGGATCCACGTCGGTGGCCGCCCAGAGAACCGCCTGGCCGATGGTCATGCCGAGGAAGTTCTCCCAGCCGACCTCTTCCAGGTGGGGATCCTGGAAGGCCTGCATGGTCACCATGTGGATGGGGCCGCGGCCTGCATTGACCTCGCTGATGATGCAATGGTTGCGCAGGCACGTGGGGATCGGCCGGTGGGTCAGGTGCGAGGCTTCCGGGTCGAGGTATTCCTTGCCGACCATCTTCTGCAGTTCGGGGAACCACTTGGACTCGTACTCCTCGCCCAGGCAGTTTTGCGTGTAGGTCTTCAGGTGCAGGAAGTACGCTCCGACCGGCCCGTAGCCGTCCTTGAATCGCGCCAGCACGATGCGGTTTTCCATCTGGGTCATCTTGGCGCCGGCGTTGATCATGAGCCCGTAGGCAGACGCGGACGACCAAGGCGCATACCAGGTGCGGCCGGAACCTTCCCCCACCGAACGCGGCTTGAAGATGTTCGAGGCGCCGCCGGCGCCGCAGATCACGGTCTTGGACTTGAAGACATGGTAGTTGCCCGTGCGCACGTTGAAACCGACCGCACCTGCAATCCGGTTCTCCTTCCCGTCGTCCATCAGCAGGTGGGTGACGCAGATCCGGTTGAAGACCTTGTCCGCCGATTTCTTGGCCGCCTCGGCCACGATCGGCTTGTAGGACTCGCCGTGAATCATGATCTGCCAGCGCCCCTCGCGCAGGTAGCGCCCGGTCTTCGGGTCCTTCATGATCGGCAGGCCCCATTCCTCGAACTGGTGCACCGTGGAGTCGACGTGGCGGGCCATGTCGAACAGCAGGTCTTCGCGCACCAGCCCCATCAGGTCGATGCGGGCGTAGCGGACGTGGTCCTCCGGCTTGTTCTCGCCCCAGCGGGTGCCCATGTAGCAGTTGATGGCGTACAGGCCCTGGGCGACCGCACCGGAGCGATCGATATTGGCCTTCTCGGCAATGACGATCTTCTTGTCCTGCCCCCAGAACCTGGCTTCCCAGGCGGCACCGGAGCCGCCAAGGCCCGCACCGACGATGAGGATGTCGATGCCGTCTTCGATGATCGTATCTTGTGCCATCAGTAAGCCACGCCTTTCTTCAACTTGAGGCCATTGGACTTGAGGGTATGCAGACCGCCGTCATCCATCCGGATGTATTTCGGCTCGTTATACAGGAGCTGGCTGTCGCGCATTTCCTTGCTGGGTCCGGGAACATCCGCGAGCTTGGGGATCGCCGTCCCCCAGGGCTTGGTGGTAATCGGCGACAGGAAATTCTTTTCCGTGCCGTTGCGGAACTTGATCTTCCAGGCGATCGTGCCCTTCTTTTCGTCGCGCTGGACGCGCACGCTGTGGCCAAGCGGCGCGAAGTCGGCGTAGCCGCGCACATCGATCGCGTTCTGCGGACAGGCCTTGACGCAGGAGTAGCACTCCCAGCACATGTTCGGCTCGATGTTGTACGCACGGCGATACGTCTTGTCGATGTGCATGATGTCGGACGGGCAGATGTCGACGCAATGTCCGCATCCGTCGCACCTTGTCATGTAGACAAATGTAGGCATGAGTCAGCTCCTTTTCGATTCAGGCAGGACTTGAGGCCCGCGCGTCAATAGTGGCGGGGGGCTTCGCGCTTGATGCCGAGGCCCATGTCCATCGGCGCGTCCCGCAGCAGTTCCATGGAGTGCCTTTTCTGCTGCTCGGGATCGTCGCGGTTCTGCGTCGGCAGATTCTCGGCGGTACCGTTCGCCTTGGAGACTCTTTTCTCGAAGGCCGCGGCAGGCTTGAAGAACATGTGTGCGAACTTGGACCACGGCACCGACCCGAACAGGACGGTCGTGGCGGCGATGTACAGGCCGAACAGCACGCCGGCGCCGGAACCGCCCCTGGCTTGCGCGAAGGCCCAGATCAATCCCAGCGTCACGCTCGCCAGCAGCGAAAGGATGAACAGGTCGGCGCGCATGACGCGAAAGGGCGAGCCGCCCTCGGCGGCCACATCGACCCGGATGAAGAACCAGAACCAGTAGCCGCCGACGCAGACCATCAGGCCGCCGATCCACCAAAGCGCCGGGACGATTCCGGGCGCGGGAGTCGCGGCGGTCGGATAGCAGAACACCATGATCGCCGTGCTCACCACGTAGATCACGAATCCGTACATGGTGAGCAGATGGGCGATCCGGCGGTGCGGGTTGCAGAACTCGGCGGACGTCGCGATTTCCACCAGGCCGGTCTTGACCGCAAGCGACGCCAGTTCCCCGCCGCTCAGCTGCCGGGACGCCTTGTCCCTCGAATTGCGCCAGGTCGCGAAGAAATACTTCGCGCTTCCCTTGTGGTAGACGTCGAACAGGGTTCCGAGAAAGACCGCCAGCACCATGAGGACGATATAGGTCTGCATGGCATTTGCGGGCAGCACTTCGGCTAGCGCGGCAAACGGATTATTCGTGAACATCGCGGCGATTCCCCCCTGTGTGTCGAACGCATCTCCCGGCAGGAGATTCTAAGCATGGCGCCCCAGGCTCAGGCCTGATTCGCGCTATGCCTCCATTGACACGGTTTATGAACGTCAAGCCCGGCCGCCCAGTACGCGCACGTCGAAGCGCATCGTATCCAGGTCGCCAAGCGCCCAGGTCGCGGGCCCGGCCAGGCCTGCCACCGTGCCGGGATTGACCAGCCAGCTTTCTCCGCCTCTTACAGTCGCAACCTTGCGCGCTTCGGCACGGTGCGAATGCCCGCAGCACACCAGCGCCCAATCGCCGGTGCACGCCATCGCGTACCCATAGTGGTCGTAGTGGACGACGAAAATCTGCCTGCCGCCGAGTTCGATCTGCGCGTCGCTTCCGTGGTACCGGAGCAACCCGCCGTAAGCCTGAACCTGCCTGTGAAGCGCAGTCACGTCGCCAACGTTGTTTCCGTGGATGAGGTGTATCGGCAACCCGACCGAGAGGGCCGGCTTGATCGATTGCGCGCCGATGAGGTCGCCGCAATGGATCACCGCCTCCGCGCCTTGTGCCTTGGCTTCGCGCACCGCTTGCGTCAGCGCGTCGGCGCGGTCGTGGCTGTCGGAGACGATGCAGATTTTCACCCTCCGATCATAGGCCACGGGCTTTCGTTGCGCCACGAAATGCGCCTTATGGCGGCATCAGCATTCACACGCAGGCTGCCGGCCGCACTCGGCCCGGGCTGCGCCCCGGCAGATTCGCATACCGGCCGTCGATCGCCGCGGAGAGCCGCGAGCCGCTGCCCTGAGCGCGCTGCTAAAGGGCCATGCCACTATGCAATAATTGTCCACGCCACGCCTATCGCGGCGCCTTTCCTGTCCAGAGATGGCCAAACCTTCCCCCGCAGAAACGACGAGCTGGCTCCTGGTCGTAGCCACCCTGCCGACCGACGATCCGGCTGCGCGCATGCGGGTCATGCGCACGTTCGAGGCGCTCGGGGCGGCCATCATGCGCGACGGTGTGTTCCTTCTCCCCGAGACGGCAACGAACCGGCAGGCGGTCGAGCGGCTGGTGGAATACATCAACTCGAACGCTGGCAACGCGCGGGCCGTCAGGGCGGCGCCGCTCGACGAGGCGCAGATCGGCGCGTTCCGGCAGCTTTTCGACCGCTCGGCGCGCTACGAGGACCTGACCAAGACGGTCGAGAGCCTCAGGGTCGGCTTCGGGCTGGCCGATCCGAGCGCGATTTCGCGCGTCCTGCACAAGCAGCGCCGCGAGTTCGAGGCGATCGGGCTGCTCGACTTCTTTCCCACGCCCGCACGCGAGAAAGCCAAGGAGGCCCTGGCCGCCGCCGAGGCCGAAGTGCGCGAGTTGATGTTCCCCACCCAGTCGGTCCCGACCGAAAAGACCAGCGAAAAATTTCTCGGCCGCAAGTGGGCCACGCGCCGGCCGTTGTGGGCCGACCGGCTGGCCTGCGCATGGCTCGTACGCCGGTTCGTCGACCCGGAGGCCACCATGGTCTGGCTCGAGAAGGTCCAGGAGGCGCCGGCCGATGCGGTCACGTTCTCCTTCGACGGTGCGCGCTTCTCGAACAGCGGCAGCCGGATCACGTTCGAGGAAATGCTTTCGCAGCTCGACATGGAACGCAATGCGGCGCTGGCCAAGATCGGCGGCATCGTGAGGGTTCTCGAGGTACGCGAAGGCGCCAGGGTGCCCGAGGCCGCGGGCGTGCAGACCCTCCTGCAGGGCGCCGTGCGCCGTTCGGCAAGCGACGACGAACTGCTCCGCGAAGCGGAGAAGACTTTCGACCTCCTCTACGAAGCGTACTGCGATCCGGCCAGGAAATAGGCTACTTCGGCTGCTTGGACTCGGCCGTCAGCCTCGCGCGGATTTCCTTCAGGCGGGCCTCGACTGCGGACAGTTCGTAGAAATTGCCGTCCCCGGCCGACTGCGCAAGCTGGAGCTGTTCGATGGCCGCAGGCAGGATTCCGCGCTGTACGTAGACCTCGGCCTGCGCCTGGTGCTGCAGCAGCCGCTTGCCGAGCGCGGCATAGGCCTTGGCCTGCATCCCCAGGAGCTGGGCGTCGCGCGGATAGAGCCGGAGCTGCTCGCGCAGCACGGTCATGGACTCCTCGGTACGCTTCTCGTCCAGCAATGCGGACACCTGGCTGTAGACCAGCGGCCGGTAGTACGGATATCGCCCGATCGCCTCCTTGATGAGTGCGATCGCCGCCGGGCCTTCGCCCGAAGCCTGCAGGGCGCGGGCCGCCAGCGAGTCGATCATCGGGCTCCTTGCCTGCCCGTTGCGCAGCGTCGTGGCTTCCGCCTTCGCTTCGGCGAACTGGCGGTTGCGCAGCAGGGCCACCGCAAGCCCGAAATGCGCGGCCGTTTCGTTTGCGAACCGGCGGTCCTGGATGATCGCCTTGAACAGCGTCACCGCATCGCGCGGGTCGCCGGCCTCGGCCCTCAAGCGCGCGCGCACCAGATGGAAGTCGAGGCTGTCCGGGTGCTGGTGGTAGGGGGCGTTCTGCGCCCTGTTCTGCGCGTCGGCGACCCGGTCGACGGTGAGCGGGTGGGACCGCAGGTAGCCCGGCGCAGTGCCGTCGTCGCTGATGCGCGTGTAGCGCTGCAGCTTCTCGAAGAACGACGGCATGCCGCGCACGTCGAACCCGGCTGCCTGCAGGGTCTGGAAACCGATCCGATCGGCCTCGCGCTCGAAATCGCGCGAGTAGGCGAGCTGCCCCTGGATGGCCGCCCCCTGCGCCGCCATCGCCGCCCCGGTGGCGAGGTCCGGCCGCGACTTCGCGGCAAGAAGCGCCGCGGCCATCGCGACCATGGCCGGGAGCTGCATCTGCTTCTGGGCGCCGAACAGGCGGGCAATGTGGTGCTGCGTGACGTGCGTGATTTCGTGCGCCAGTACCGAAGCCACTTCGGATTCGGTATCGGCAGCGGTGAGCAACCCGGTGTGGACGCCGACGAACCCGCCCGGGAGCGCGAAGGCGTTGATCGTCGGCTCGCGGATCGCGAAGAACTCGAAGTCCTGCCGGACACCCGGCACAGCCGAGAGCAGCTTGTAGCCCAGCGTGTTCAGGTAGTCGTTGATCTCCGGGTCGTCCACATAGGTGGGCTCGGAGAAGCGGATCTCGCGCATGACGCTTTCACCGAGCTTGCGCTCAGTCTGGGGCGAGAGGACGCTGGAGGAGGCATCGCCCAGGTCAGGCAGGGACACCTGGGCCCAGGCCCGGGGCGTCATCGACGCCAGCACGGCGAGCAGGCACAGGAAGAAACGCATGCAATTATGATACCTTGCGACCGCACGGAGTTCCCCGCGGCGTGACCGGAATCGACAGTTTGATTCCGCGGGCACCGGCCCGCGCAGACTGCCCGCAGCCGCCATTGAGAACCAGATCCATGAAGCCCCGCAAACCTCGGAAGACGGTCGCATCCCTCCGCAAAGCACCCGCCTCGCTGACCCACTTCGACCGGCGCGGGCAGGCGCACATGGTGGACGTCGGCGCCAAGGACGAAACGCATCGCGTGGCCACCGCCGGCGGGCGGATCGAGATGCAGGCCGAGACGCTGCGCGTAGTCGTCGAAGGAGGCGCAAGGAAGGGCGACGTGCTCGGCGTGGCGCGCATCGCGGCGATCCAGGGCGCGAAGCGGGCCTCCGAACTGATCCCGCTGGCGCACCCGATCCAGATCACGCGCATTGCGATCGAGTTCGAACCGGATCACGCGGCGCTGGCCATCGGCATCCGCGCCACCGTGGAATGCAGGGGGCGCACCGGCGTCGAGATGGAAGCCCTCGCCGCGGTCAGTTCAGGCCTGCTGACGATCTACGACATGTGCAAAGCCGTCGACCGCGCGATGGTCATGCAGGAAATCAGGTTGCTCGAGAAGCGCGGCGGTAAATCCGGCACCTTCCAGCATCGGGTCCGGAAATCGGCCCACCCGAAGGTCCGCCGCCGGGCCTGAGCCTTCGGCGGCCCGGCACTGCCTGTGCCGCGCACAGGTCTTCAGTCGC
The DNA here is from genome assembly GCA_964599095.1 of uncultured Bordetella sp. GTDB lineage: Bacteria > Pseudomonadota > Gammaproteobacteria > Burkholderiales > SG8-39 > SZAS-79. The sequence continues at coordinate 87,239 of CAZREB010000004.1, read as the reverse complement.
CCCACTTCTCGCGATAGGCCCGCAGCGCCGCGTGCCACTTCGGCGAGCCGAACCTGCCCAGGCTGGTGTGCGTGACCGCAATCGGCCAGGTGCCCATGCGCAATCCCGCGGCCTCTGCGCTGCGGCAGAAGTCCAGGTCGTAGAAATCGAACATGAAGCGCTCGTCGAAGCGCACCCCGCTGTCGAGCAGGGTCGCGCAGCGCGCCGCCAGGAACACGCCGTCGAGCGACATGCACTCCAGCCCCGGCGGGCCATACCGGGAAGGCTTGCCCAGCGGCTGGTCGCCGTCGGAGACAATGCCGCTGAGGTAGCGGCGCTCCTCGGGCGTGAAAGGCGTCTCGGTCGAAAACCCCCAGGCCGGCTGGCGCGGCAACCGGCGGGTGTTGCCGGCCAGGCCCACGATGTCGAATGCCGCAAGCGCTTCGCTTACCCGGTCGAACACGAAGCAGTCGTCCAGCCAGACGTCGTCGTGGACGAAAAGCAGCATCTTGTCGCGGTTCTCCTCGCTGATCTGTCGGTTGTAGACCGCAGGCAGCCCGTCGCGGTTGTTGAAGGCCGGACGCGCCTCGATCCTCCGGTCGAACGAGATCCGCCGCAGCGAGCGGCCGAGCGGCATCGATTCCATGAACGGGTTCGGCGCGACGCGGGTCGCAGCCACGATCAGCAGCTTCTGCTTTAGCATGCCGTACCGGAGGGAAGGAAAATCCCATTGTACCGAGAGCCTCCCGCAGACGAGCCCGCCATGCCGCATGCTTTCATCCACCAGATCTTCTATTCGCCGGAGACGCGCGACTCGGTGGCGCCGGGCTTTGCAGGTCTCGACAACCTGCGCAACGAGCGCCCCGACTGGCGGGAATACTGGCCGATCCGGAAATTCCTGCTCGCCGGGGGGCTTCGCGAAGAGGCCTACTACGGGTTCTTCTCGCCCAAGTTCGTGGCCAAGACCGGCCTCGACGCCGCGCGGGTGAAGAGCTTTGTCGAACAGGACGGCGGCGCTTCGGACGTCTTGCTCTTTTCGCCGTTCTTCGACCAGATCGCCTACCCGGTCAACATATTCGAGCAGGGCGCGATGCAGCATGCCGACACGCTGGAAACATTCAAGGAGGCGGCGCTTTGCGCCGTCCCCGGCATCGACTTCGATTCGCTGGTCATGGATTCGACAAACACGGTATTTTGCAATTTCTTCGTCGCGCGGCCCGCGTTCTGGAGGCAATGGCTCGAGCTGTGCGAGCGCATCTTCGCGATTGCCGAAAAAGGCGGCACGGACTTTGCGCGTCGCCTCAACGAAAACACCAACCACGACGGCGGCGGTGCGCCGACCAAAGTCTTCGTGATCGAAAGAATTGCGTCGCTCATGCTCGCCGCCGGGAGGCTATGGAAGGCCAGGGCGTTCAATCCACAGGGCCTGCCGTGGTCGGGGTCCGCGCTGTGCCAATTCCCGCTGGAGATGACGTTTCTCGATGCGCTGAAGATTGCCTATGCAAGGCAAAGGCATCCGCAGTACCTCGACGCGTTCCACAGGCTGCGCGGCCTGCTGGGCGAGTCGCTCGAGCAGGCAAAGTCGTGACGACGGCCGGGCCCGGCCGCGTCCGCCGGGTTCGCCGGGTTCGCCGGGCGGGATGATGGACGGATTGCCCGCGCGGGCGCAGAGGGCCGCCATCGGGCCGGCGCAAATCGTCTTCGTGGCGTTTGGCTGCGCGGCGATCGGCCTGGTGGCCTTTCTGTCCGGGACGGTGCCCGCCGCCGGCGCTGCCGCAGGTCCCACCCTATCGCGTGCGGAACTCCTCGCGTTCATGTGGGGCACCCCGTTCACCGGAACCGCGGTGCTGGCCGGTACGATGCTGCTGCTCACAGTTGCACTCGCGGGTGCGGTCGCGCTGCAGTGGGCGCGAACACCCGCTTGCATCGCCCTGGCCACTTTCACGCTGTGCGCCGGCCTCGCGGGCGGCTGGGCGCTTCTCACGCCGCCTCTGCAGGCGCCGGATGAGGCAGACCATTTCCTCGGCTTCTTCGGGATGAAGGACACCGGCCTCACCGCCCGGCCGGACGTGCTGGCCTGGGCCAACCGGATGCATTTCGAAAGGCTCAAGTTCAGGCGCGGCGAAGGGTTCAACGGTGCGCACGTCGCCGCGCCGCAGTCGGGGCCTTGGGCCTGGCACATCGCGGCGGTGGACGTCCAATCGCGCTCGCCATTGACATACCGGGTTTGGCGCGCGCTCGCCCGTGAGTTTGCGGACTCCGGCTTTTCCGCCGGCATCTGGCTCCTGGTGTTGCGTGCTGCCAATGCGCTTGCATTGTCGGCCGCAATTTCGCTGGCGGGATTCGCGGTCGCCCGGTTTGGACAATCGCGGGGCAACGGTGCCGGGCAAGCGGCAAGCGTCGCCTTCACGACGGTCCTGCTGCTGATCCCGACATTCTGCTTGCTCGCCGTGCACGCATCGAACTACGGTTCGCTGCTGGCAGGCCTAGTGATCTTGTTCGCGGGCCTGCACCTCGGACTGCAGGGACCGGTTTCGCAGCCACGGGAGGAGATGCTGATCGGCCTGTTGGTCGGTGGCGGGATCGGGATCTCGATGCTGTCTACGCGCTCGGCGACGCCGGTAGTATCGATGCTCGCTTTCCTGCTCGTCGCCCGGAATCTCTTCGAGCAGGTTCCGCTGCGGCGAACTGCGGCCTTCTGGCTTGCGACCGCGGCCGCGTTCTTCGCTGCCCTGCAGCTTCCCGACGAGCACTACCGGACCAGGCTCGTCGTCGGCTTCGGTGAAATCCGCGGCAGGATGGGGGCAGGCGAGTCGGCACCGTCGTTCCTGCAACTGGAGGGATTGCTCGCCCTGCTCCTGCTCGCCTTGCTTGCGTTCGAGGCGCTGATCCAGCGCGCGCAGGCAAAGATCGGCGAGCATCGGCTGGCCAAGCGGAACCTGCGCGCGTTCATCGCCGCATCCGCCACGATGTCCGCCTGCCTCCTCGTTGCGGCCAACGTTTCGCCAGGACACCTCGCCAACAACGAGACCCGGACGCCGTTGCTCGGATTCGACTACGTCCGTCCGGTGGTCGTCCGCTTCCTCGACCAGGTCTTTCCTCTTTCGCGGCCCGATTTCTTCCTGTCCACCTCCTTCTGGGGCGGTTTCGGATGGCTCGACAGGCTCCTGCCAGAACCCGTCGTCTTCGTCCTCAAGATGATTCCGCTCGCGGGCCTGGTTGCCTGCGCGATTCCTGCCGCACGCAGCGCGGGCGAGAGGCCTGCTTTCCTAAAGATGTCGGTCTTCTTCTTTGCCGCACTTTTCCTCGTGGCCGTGAATGCGTATCTCACAACCCGGCTCGACGTCGTCATCAATGTTCAGGGCCGCTACCTCATCATCCCGTACCTGCTCCTGTTGCTCCCTGCAATGAGCACAGTCCGTGATGAATTTCGTCGCCACGCCGGGCTCCCGGCGTTCGCGATCGCCGGGCTGCTGCTCGCGCACCCGATTCTCTGGTGTTGGCTGCTCGGCGGATACCTTTTCTAGTCTGCCCCCGCGCACCAGTCGCGCCAGGCCTGCCGGTAGAGGCCTTCAAGATCCGCAGCAAAGCGCGCCTCGTCCATGAGCGGCGACGCGAGCAACTTCCCCCGGAGCGCGTCACGCTCGCTCGCCGGCCATCGGCCTCGCGAAGCCAGGCCGGCGCAGATGTCCGCGAACTGCGCGGCCGTGTCCGCGACCAGCTCCGGCGACCCGACGGCCGACAGGAGGCTCGCGGAACTGCGCGACATCGACCGCGGACCGGTGAGCGTCACGACCGGCAGGCCCATCCAGAGCGCATCGCAGGTAGTGGTCCCGCCGCTGTACGGCGTGGTGTCCAGGCACGCGTCGACCCGGCAGTATTGCGCATAGTAGTCCGACAGCGGCACGCGTTCGATGAGGTCGAAGCGCGATCTATCGATCCCTGCGGCGGCAAGCTTTGCCGCCAGGGTCTCGGAAGCACTTCCGCGCGGAACGCCGACAACGCGCAGCCGGGCCGATCGAACGGCACGCAACGCACCGGCCCACAAGGCGACACTGGAGTCCGACACCTTCGAGTACTGGTTGAAGGAACCGAACGTGAACGCATCGGGCGAAACATTGCGCGACAGCGACATGTTGCGCACGGCCTCGGGCGGGCGGAAGCACCATTGAGCGTTCGGCATCCGCAGCAACCTTTCCGTATGCAGGGCCTCGGTGAGCCCGGGCGGGTCGGCGACGGCATCGGTGATCCGGTAGTCGACCCTCGTCAGCCCGGTCGTGTTGATGTATCCCAGCCAGGTCATCTGGATCGGCGCCGCGCGCCCTGCCAGCACGCCAATTCTCTGGTAACCGGTGTGTCCGGCCAGGTCGACCAGGATGTCGATCCGGTCTTCGATGATCGCCCGCGCCGCCGCTGCATCGGTCTGGCCGCGCAAGTCACGCCACGCGTGCGCGGCAGCCTTGATCCTCGTCGTCACTGCGTCAGTCTCGGCCGTCGAGGAATAGGCGTAGGCGATCACGCGATCCCGCCGGTGGCGCTCGAAAAGGAACTCGGTGAAAAGCGACACGGAGTGCCCGCGAAAATCCCCCGACAGGTAGCCGACCCGCAGCGGACGATCGGGGTCCCTGTCATTCGGGAACGAATCGCACCAGGGCTTGACCTCGTATTCGGCGCGGCAGCCCGCCCACAGGTGCTCGGCAAACAGTGCTTCTGCGCTGATGCGATCGGAGAACCCGAGGGTGAAGAGCAATTCGCACTGGGCTACGCCGGAATCGGGCATGCGCTCCACGGCCGCGCGCATCGTATCGACGGCCTCGTCGATCCTGCCCTGGTCGCGCAGGGTCGCTGCCAGCGCGGTGAGCGCGTTTGCGCAGTCCGGGTCGTCTTCCGGAACCTGCCTCAGGCGCGCAGTCGCCTCATCGAGCCTCCCGAGCCGGCGCAACAGGGTGCCGGAATTGAATATCGCGCCGGCATAGCCTGGCCGCAGCCGGATCGCGGTATCCAGCGCTTCGAGCGCCGCTTCATGGCGGCCCGCCGACTCCTCGGCGTCGGCGAGGCCTACCCACGCTTCCGGAAAGCCGGGCCGCAGACTCAACGCTTCGCGGAAGGCCGTGCCGGCGCCGGACGCATCGCCAAGCTCGAGGCGCGCAAGCGCGAGGTTGAAGTGCGCATGCGCCAGATGCGGATCGAGGCCGATCGCGGACGTGTGCTGCGCGGCCGCGCCGGCAGGGTCGCCGCTGGCCTGCAGGACGATCCCGAGATTCATGCGTGCCGATGCCGACGCGGGATCGGCTTCGACGGCCTGCCGGTAGAATCGCTCGGCCGCAGCGAGGTCGCCGCGCGATTCTGCGGCGATGCCGGATTCGATCAATTGCTCGCTGGCCGCGGGATCGCGGTTCGATGGATTCAAGAGTGAGCGAATCGGTGCAGTGGCAGTGCGCCGATTATAGTGGGGCGCGCCACGTATAATTCCCCAAGCAAAAGCGGGAGGAAGGCAAATGTTCAAATGGTTCGATGCCGGTCCGGCCGAAGCACAGGCCGACCAGGCGGTTGCAGACATCCGCGGACTCGTTGCGAAGGACGACCTCGTCAACGATGGCGGCGCTTCGCGGAAGAAGAACATCGCCAAGCTGGACAAGACCATCGAACGCCATCGCCGGCTGGCTGCGACGGCCGGCTACAACGTCTACCAGAAGGCGAAGTTCGCCAACCGGATCAAGTGGGCGCTGCGCGACGCGGGCTACCCGGACGACTTCATCGATTCGGTGGTCCGCCTGCTCATCATTTGACCGCCATCGCAGTTGCCCGACGAATTGAGTCAGCAGGGTGACATTCCTCGTCACCCCCGCCCCAGGGGCGATGGCAAGTAGTTGAATCTTTTTCCCCTTTTCGGCGATCCCCGATCGGCATGGAACCTGCTACGTGCCGACCTGCCATACCGGCGGACGATGCGGAGGTTTTCCGTATCGAATTCTTTCAAGGGAGAAACGCATGAGACGTGTACAGCAGGGCTTTACTCTGATCGAACTGATGATCGTGGTCGCGATCATCGGCATCCTGGCGGCCGTCGCGCTGCCTGCCTACCAGGATTACATGGTCCGCACCCGCGTCGCCGAAGGCCTGGCGATGGCCGGCGCAGCGAAACTCGCGGTTTCTGAAAACGCCGCCTCGGGCACCAACCCGCTGACCTCCGGCCTCGTCGCCCCGACGGCTACCGCCAACGTGTCTTCGCTGGCCACCGACGGCACCACCGGCACGATCACGGTCACGTACACATCCGCTGCGGGCGGGGGCACCCTGATCATGGTGCCGACCTCCGGCGGTTCGGCCCTCACGGCCGGCACGGTCCCGACCGGTGGCTCGGTCAACTGGGCGTGCACCAGCGGTTCGACATTGGCAAAGTATCGTCCGTCGGCCTGCCGTTGATGCGGCATCGCTTCCTGCGATAGAAGATCAGGGGACGGAAGAACGGGCACCGCAAGGTGCCCGTTTTTTTCTGGAGGATCGACAAAATCGGTCAAGGAATTGACAATATTTGTCACCCCGACTGTACTCGCTGATCAAGAAATGTGAATTTTTCCCTGAGTCCGCGTGCTTCCTGACAGGCATGGAACCTGCTACCCAAAGGGTGCAGCACGACTGGGCGGCGCAGCACCCCGCGGCACCGCAAACTTACGATAGGAGAAGTGAATGAAACGTGTACAACAGGGCTTTACGCTCATCGAACTGATGATCGTAGTCGCGATCATCGGCATCCTGGCGGCCGTGGCGCTGCCCGCCTACCAGGACTACATGGTCCGCACCCGCGTCGCCGAAGGTTTGGCGATGGCCGGCGCAGCCAAGCTTGCGGTCTCGGAGAACGCTGCATCCGGCACCAACCCGCTGACCTCCGGCCTTGTCGCCCCCTCTGCAACCGCAAACGTCGCCTCATTGGCGACTGACGGCACGACTGGCGTGATCACCGTCACGTACACCTCTGCTGCAGGCGCAGGGACCCTGATCATGGAACCGACGTCCGGCGGCTCGGCCCTCACGGCCGGCACGGTCCCGACCGGCGGCTCGGTCAACTGGGCGTGCACCAGCGGCTCAACCTTGGCAAAGTATCGTCCGTCGGCCTGCCGCTAGACGGGCGTCGCCTCCCCTGCGGCGGCAATGCAGGGGGACTGAAGAACGGGCATCGCGCGATGCCCGTTCTTTTTTGCATAATGGCTGGTGACTGCAAACACCAGATGACGCCGGCGCGCCCAATCGAAAGCGGGCCGGCGTGACGTCCTCCGCATCCACCCGCCTGCTGCGGCTGCTCCGGTCGCTGGCGTTGAATTCAGTCGCGGGCGAATTTGCGCGCTACTTCGCTGCCGGCCTGGTGGCCCTCGGCGTCGACTTCACGCTGTATGTGGCACTTACGGAGCTTGCGGGCTGGCATTACCTGGCCTCGGCCACGGCGGCCTTCTGCGCCGGCCTGACGACCGTCTACCTGTTCAGCGTCTTATGGGTATTCCGCACCAGGCGTATCGCGCGTCCCTGGCACGAATTCGCCCTTTTCGCGGCCATCGGGGTCGTGGGACTCGGCCTGACGAACTTGGTGCTTTATGTACTCGTCGATTTCCTCGGATTCGACTACCGCCTCTCGAAGATCGCGGCCGCGGCGACCGTGTTCGTGTTCAACTTCTGTTGCCGCAAGGTCTTCCTGTTCAACGGTCCCGGCGCGCGGAAAGCCTCGCGCGGCTCTGGTACATTGTGACTTCCTGCCGAATCGGCATCGAAGGAAAGATCGCATTTAAATGATCCTCGTCAGCGGCGGCCTCGGCTACATCGGCTCCCACACTTGCGTTGCCCTGCAGAAATCGGGGCACGAGCTTGCCATCGTCGACAATCTCGCCAACAGCAAGCTGGCCGTGCTCGAGCGGATTCGTGCGCTTGGTGGCGGCCGCGTCGAGTTCCATCGTGCCGACATCCGGGACGAAGCGGCGCTCGCTACGATCTTCGCGCGCGACCCGATCGAGGCCGTGATCCATTTCGCGGGTTACAAGGCGGTCGGTGAATCGGTGGCCAAGCCGCTCGACTACTACGAGAACAACATCGGCGGGACGTTCGTGCTGCTCAGGGCAATGGAAAAAGCCGGCGTGCGTCGCATTGTGTTCAGCTCGTCGGCAACCGTATACGGCGATCCGCAACGCCTGCCCTTGACCGAGGATCACCCGCTGGGCGCGGTGAATCCCTACGGCCGAACGAAGCAGTTCATCGAATCGATCCTCTCCGACCTTGCCATCGGCTCGCCGGAATTCAGGCACGCCACGCTGCGCTATTTCAACCCGATCGGGGCGCACCCCTCCGGCCGCATCGGGGAGGATCCTCGCGGCATCCCGAACAACCTCTTCCCCTATGTCACCCAGGTCGCCATCGGGCGGCTCAAGAGGCTGCGGATCTTCGGCAACGACTACGACACGGTCGACGGCACCGGGGTGCGCGACTACATTCATGTGATGGACCTCGCGGAAGGTCATGTGGCCGCCCTGCGCTACCTGCTGGAAAAGGACCGCTCGATCACCGTCAACCTCGGCACCGGCCGCGGCAATTCGGTCCTTGAGGTGGTCAAGGCCTTTGAACGGGTTTCCGGAATCCCGATCCCGCGCGACTTCGCTCCGCGCCGGACCGGCGACGTGGCAAGCTGCTATGCGGATGTAACGCTTGCCTCCAGGGAACTTGGCTGGCGCACCCGGCTTGGCATCGAGGACATGTGCCGCGATGCGTGGGCGTGGCAAAGCGCGAACCCGCACGGATATCCGGACTGACGGGCAGCAATCCCCGCCTACGAGCGCGAAGACTGCGTCACCTCGATATGGTCCGGCGGCAGTCCTGCGACGCTGCGCGCGTGCATCTGCGTGTAGGCTGCCTCGAGGTGACGGGCATAGAGCACGGTATCGAAGAGCGGTGAACCGTCCCGTCCCGCCTCCAGCGCGCGCCTGATCTTCCCGAGCCCGGCCGGGTCCCGCGCAAGCGATATCGCGAGTTCCTCGTAGCGCGGCAGATCCGGCGCCACCAGGCCGGGCAGGCCGATCGCGTTCAGCAGGCTTGCGGCGACCCTTCCCGCGAAGGCCTCGCCGATACAGGTGAGGACAGGCAGTCCCATCCAGAGCGCATCGCTCGCGGTCGTGTGCGCATTGCACGGCAGCGTGTCGAGGAACAGGTCCGCCAGTTTGTGGCGCGCCAGGTGCTCGGCCAGGCTGGTGCGCGGCGCGAAAACGAGACGGGCGGGATTCACGCCCCGGGCAACCGCCTCCTGCCGCAGGTTCGACAAGGCGCGCCGATTGTCCTCGAGCAGCCAGAGTATGCTTCCCTCGACGCTGTGCAGGATGCGCATCCAGCAGTCGAACATCCCGGGCAGGATCTTGAAATTGTTGTTGAAGCAGCAGAAGACGAACCCTGCCGGCGGGAGTCCCGCCTGTTCACGGGCCGGAGCCCTGCCCGAAGCCGGGCGCCTGGTGTCGTTCGGCTGGTAGCTGTCGGGCAGGTAGGCGATCTTTTCGGCGTAGAACCGCCGGTGCGACTCCGGCACCAGGGTCGCGTCGGCGACCAAGTAGTCGATGTACCCGGCGCCCATGGTGCCCGGATAGCCGAGATAGTTGACCTGCACCGGTGCCGCCCGCAGGGCGAATATCCCGGTCCGGCTCTCCTGGGTAAAGCCTTTCAGGTCGACGGCGATGTCGATCCCCAGGTTCCGGGCCATGGATGCGGCTTCGAGGTCCGTCATCGCGCAAATGTCGATGAACCTTTCGAATGCGGCCGACACCCTGCGCATCATGGCATCGTCCTTGGTGGCGCCGAACGAGAACGCAGTCAGTTCGAATCGCGAACGATCGTGCAGTTCGAACAGCCCGGCCATCAGGCGCGACGTGGCATGGTCGTGGAAATCGGCGGAGAAATACCCGACCCGGATCTTTCCGGAAGCGGCGCGCTGGGAAACGCCGGGGAGCGAATGATTGCGGGGATAACGGGACAGCGTCCACGACTCCGCGGCCCTTCTCTGCAGCGCCGGCGAGCACGGCATGGCAACCAGGGGAAAAGGCGGGGAAGCCTTTTCGCCACGTTCGATCTTGTCGAACAGCCTCGAGAAATCGTCCTCGATGCCGCGCCAGTCACAGACGGCCATCTTCATGAACAGCCGCAGTCCGTACAGGTATTCGTGGTCCGGCTTCAGCTGCATGGCCTGCTCGAAGCTCGCCAGCGCGGCTTCGGTGCGATTGAGTTCGCGCAGGGCGATCGCGTGGTTGAAGTGGGCCTCCGCGTAGCCTGGTCGCAACGCGATCGCGCGCGCATAGCACCCAAGCGCGGATTCGTGCCGTCCGAGTTCCGAGAAGGCATTGCCGCAGCCGATTTGGGCGTCGGCCGATCCCGGGTTCAATGCAACCGCGTGTTCGTAGCTTTCCAGCGCCGCCTTGTGCCGCCTGAGGTCGCTCTGCGCATTGCCGCGGTTGAAATAGGCGGCCGCGAACGCCGGATCGCACGCGATCGCCTTGTCGTAGGCTGCCAAGGCCTCCTCGAGGCGGCCCGCTTCCTGCAATGCTATGCCGAGGTCGTTGAAATTCTGGGGGCCGGGCTTTTCCCGGGCCGCCTCCTCAAGACGCCCGAGATCCCCGGCGACGGGCGGGGACAGGCCGGAAGACCGGAACCCGGCCTTGACGCGCGAAAGGGATCTGCCGCGCAGGAATCTGAGGAGCTCGAGGAGCATTCACCTGGGCCCGGCCGGTGCCCGAACCGGCGGGCAAGCCGCGGCCGTTACGGGATATACCCCGGGATGCGACTCTCGTCGACCTCGTCGATCTGTTCCTTGTCGAGGTACATCTCGGCGTAACGAAGGTAAACCTTCCTGCGCACGAAAACATCGAACAGGTCCGGATCGATGTGCCCGTTTAGGCGGAACTTGCCGAGGATCTCAAGCGATTCGGAAAGCGTCTTGCCTTTCTTGTACGGCCGGTCCTTCGCGGTCAGCGCTTCGAAGATGTCGGCGATGCCCATTACACGCGCCTGCACCGACATCTGGTCGCGCGTAAGCCCTTTGGGGTATCCCTTGCCGTCCATCCGCTCGTGGTGGCCGCCGGCATACTCGGCCACGTTCTTCAGGTGGCGCGGCCAGGGCAGGGCCTCCAGCATCTTGATCGTCGCGACGATGTGATGGTTGATGATCTGGCGCTCTTCCTGGGTCAGCGTGCCCGCTCTGATCGTGAGGTTCTTGAGCTCGTCCTCGGTAAGGAAACTCGCCGTATGACCGGCAACGTCCGTCCAGCGGTATTCCGCAATCCGCCTGACACGCTCGATGTCCGAGTCGCGCATCGCCTCGCCGCCGATGTTGCAGGCGCGCAGGAATGCGCGGTCCTCCTCGATCTGGGCAAGGCGCTCCCGATAGACCGCGTCGAGCTTGCGTGCGTCGCCGTCCCGACCCGACTGCGCGAGTTCGAGGCGTTTTTTCAGCAAGTCGATCTCGGCGTCCCGCTTGAGGACCTCGAACCGGGTATCGACCAGGTGGATCCGGTCGTAGATCGTCTCGAGCTTGGTCGCTTTGTCGACTACGTGCACCGGCGTGGTGACCTTGCCGCAATCGTGCAGCAGCCCGGCAATCTTCAGCTCGTATCGGTCCTTGTCGCTCATCGAAAAATTCCTGAGCGGCCCTTCCTTCGTCTCGTTCACCGCCTCGGCCAGCATCATCGTGAGTGTCGGAACGCGCTGGCAATGCCCCCCGGTGTAGGGTGACTTTTCATCGATCGCGGTGTTCATCAGGTTGATGAACGACTCGAACAGTTCCTCGAGCTGGTTGATCAGCATCCGGTTCGTGAGCGCAATCGCCGCCTGCGACGCAAGCGATTCCGCGAGCCTCTCGTCCGAGGGCGAGAACGCCTGGATCTGCCCGGTCTTCGGGTGGGTGGCGTTGATCAGCTGCAGCACGCCGATGATTTCGTTCTCGTGGTTCTTCATCGGCACGGTGAGGAACGACTGGGACCGATAGCCGGTCTTCGCGTCGAAGGCGCGCGTGCCGGTGAAGTCGAACCCCTCCGCGGTGTACGCGTCCGGGATGTTGATCGTCTGCCCGCTGAGCGCCGCGTGCGCGGCGATCATGTTGTGGTTCGGCTTGCCGTCGCGGTAGAGCTGGATCGGGTAGAAGGGTACCGGGTTGCCCGTCGTCCCGCCGAGGTAGTTCTTGAGCGAGCTGGTGCGCATGATCTCGAAGCGCAGCGTCTGGTCTTCCGCGACCCGGTAGAGCGTGCCGCCGTCGGCCCGCGTGATCGTCTTGGCCGCGACCAGGATGCTCTCGAGGAGCCGGTTGATGTCCCGCTCGGCCGACAGCGAGGCGCCGATCGCGTTGAGCTGCTCGAGCCGCTGGACGAGGTCGTCCGCGGCAGTTGCGGCTTCGCCGGAGAACCGGAGTGCCTGGGTGTTGTCTACCGCACGGCTCATGGGCGCAGGGCCCCCCTTACTTGATGCAAACCGTGCGCACCTGCTTCATGTCGGTCAGGCCCATCATCACCTTTTCCATGCCGTCCATCTTCAGAGTGGACATGCCCTCTTCGACGCACTTGACGAACAGGTCGGCGACCCGCGCCCTCTCCTGGATGAGCTTCTTGACCGCATCGGATGCGATCATCAGTTCGTGCAGGCCCGCGCGCCCTTTGTAGCCCGAACCGCCGCACGCGTCGCACCCCTTGGCCTTGTAGAAGGTCAGCTTGCCGTCCTTGCCGTATTCCTTGAGCCAGTAGTCGTAGAGCTTCTTCGCCTCGCCCTGCGGATCCCGCTTCCAGGTATCGGACATCCTGAGGTCGGTGGTGAACTCGTTCATGAAAGCCTTGAGTTCCTCCGGGCCGGGGTGGTACGGCTCCTTGCACTTGCACAGCCGCTTTGCAAGTCGCTGGGCCAGGATGCCGATCAGGGCATCGGCAAAGTTGAACGGGTCCATCCCCATGTCGAGCAGCCGGATCACCGCTTCCGGCGCCGAGTTGGTGTGCAGCGTGGCAAAAACGAGGTGGCCGGTGAGCGATGCCTCGATGCCGATGTGCGTCGTTTCGGCGTCGCGCATCTCGCCGACCATGATGATGTCCGGATCGGCACGCAGGAAGGCCTTCATGACCATCGCGAAATCCATGACCTTCTTGTTGACCTGCACCTGCCGCAGGCCCTTCTGGGTGATCTCCACCGGGTCCTCGGCGGTCCAGATCTTGGTGTCCGGGGTGTTCAGGAAGCCGAGAACCGAGTGCAGCGTCGTCGTCTTGCCCGAACCCGTCGGGCCGCAGACGAAGAACAGGCCGTAGGGCTTCGACACCGCGTTCTTCAGGTTCTCGCCGTTCCTTGTCGTCAGGCCCAGCTTGTCGATCGGGATCGGCTCGCCGGCGGCGAGGATCCGCATCACGATGTCCTCGACGCCACCCGTGGTGGGGATCGTCGCGACGCGCAGCTCGATATCGAGCGGGCCGAACTTCTTGAACTTGATCTTGCCGTCCTGCGGTTTTCTCTTCTCGGAAATGTCCAGGTCGCACATGATCTTCAGGCGGGCGACGATGGCGCTCCGGTACGACGCGGGGACCTCGATGTATGGCGCGAGCGACCCGTCGCGGCGGAATCGGATTTCGGTCTTGGCCTTGCCCGGGTACGGCTCGATGTGGATGTCCGACGCGCCCTGGTTGTAGGCGTCGATCACGATCTTGTTCACGAGCTTCACCAGCTCGTTGTCCGCGGCAGCCGAAACCTCGTCGGTCGTGCCCTCCCCGCCCTCGACACCCTCGTCGGAGTCGAGGCTCTGGAGCAGGTCGTCGATATCGCCGCCGTTGTCCACCTCCACGCCGTAGAAGAGGTCGCAGGTGTCCTTGAACTCCTTCTGCGTGGTCACGCGATAGACGATCTTCGCCTTCGGAAACACGTTGGAAGCGATTCGCGAGCTGCGGATTCGCTCCGGGTCGAGGCAAAGGACCACGAGGCCTTCCTTGCCGTCGTCGATCGGGATCCACTGGTTGGCATCCACGTACTCCCGCTTCAGGTTCTTCAGCAGGTCCATCGGCTTGATGCGGTCGGACCTGAACGGTTCATAGGGAACGTTGAAGAACTTCGCAAGTGCCGCGCCGATCGCGGGAATCTTGACCTGGAATTCGTCGACGAGCACCTGCTCGATGTCGATCGCCTTCTTGCGCGCCGATCGCGAGGCGAGGTCGAACTCCCCGGCCGAGAGCACCGCGTCCGAGATCAGGTAGTCGTACTTCGTCTTTACGATCTGCGGCTTCTGGCGCTGCTTGAAGGCGATCGCCAGCGTCTGGGCGATCTCGGCCACGCCCTCCTCGGTGAACGCGCCGAACGGCACGCCCGCCTTGTTGTTGATGATCTGGACGACACCGATCAACTCGTTGTTCTGCTGGTCGAGGACCGGGGCGACGAGGACCTGCTTGGTCCGGTAGCCGGTCCTCTTGTCGACCTCCTGCAGGAAGCGCAGGTTCGGGTTGATCGCCTTGAGTTCGGCCTCGTCGTACACGTCGCGGATGTTGATCGCCTTCTTCGCGAGCGCAACGTAGCCGGCGATCGAGTGTTCGGCGATCGGCAGCTTCAGGTCCTTGAAGGAGTTCAGCCCGGTCTTGTACTTCGAGACGATCGATTGCTTGTCTTCGCCGACTGAATAGATCGTGAGCCGGTCCGCGTTGAACAGCGAGCAGATGTCGGCGCTGACTTCCAGCATGATCTCGTCGACGTTGCTGGTCGCGTGGATCTTGTTGGTAACCACCTGCAGCTGCTTCTGGAACGCAAGCCGCGCTTGGACATCGCCTTGCGGCACGGACTGCTGACTGAGGACCGCACTCATCACAAACCTCCGATTCCGGGCATTCTTGGGACCACTTTGCGCATCGGGTCTATCCTATTCCGACCCGACCGACAATTCAATAAAAGCCCTGATTTCTAACAGACTTTCGTTTCACCGCCGGCCTGGCCGGCAACCGCGACCGCGGTCCGCCCGACTCTCGCCCTGCGCAGCGCCGTCGATGCCCTACTTCGTGCTGAACGTCGTGACGCCGTCCCATCCGGGTCCGGGCGGTTCGGCACGCATCCGGGTCACTCGCACCGAGAATTCCTGGTAGAGCTTGTGTTCAGGCCTCAGGCGGACCAGGTTCAGCAGGGACAGTTCTGCCTGGTCCCACTGCCGGGCACGATACTGCCTCAGGCACTGGTGCCAGAGCTTCAGCTCGTCAATCAAGGCGGCCTCCACCGTGCCCTCGAACCCGATCGCCTCGAAGATCGCGACCGGCTCGTCCTTGCCCTTGACCCTGACCTTGTCGAGCTCGCGGAACACGCCGTCCGGGACGAGGTCCCGCGTGGCCTGCCCGACGATGATGCCCGCGCCGTATTCTCGCGTAAGCCCCTCGAGTCGCGAGGCAAGGTTCACCGCGTCGCCCATTACGGTATACGCCCGTCTCACCTTCGAACCCATGTCTCCCACGCTCATCGTGCCGCTGTTGAGCCCGATGCCGATGCGGATCGGAGGCCATCCCTTTGCGGCCACGATGCGGTTGATCTCTTCAAGCCGCGCCTGCATCGCGAGGGCGGCGCCGACGGCCTGGCGAGCATGGCCGGGGTCGGCCATGGGCGCCCCCCAGAACGCCATGATCGCATCCCCGATGTACTTGTCGAGCGTGCCGTGGTGATCGCGAATCACCAGGCTCATTGCGGTCAGGTACTCATTTATGAACGCGGACAGGTCCTTGGGACTCAGCGCCTCGGAGATCGAGGTGAATCCCACGATGTCCGAGAACAGCACGGTCAGCTGCTCGCTGCGGCCCTCCATGCTGTACTTCTCGGGATCCCTGGCCATCTTGTCTACGAGTTCGGGGGGCACGTACTGCCCGAACAGCTCGGTGAACTGCCGCTTCGAGCGCGATTCGACGAAATAGCCGTAGGCCATGTTCGTCATGAAAAGGCCGACGGTGACAAGAAGCGAGGATGCCAGCGGAAGGACCGTGCCGCCTTCGGTCCAAACGACGACGTTCAGGCCGACAATCAGCGCCATCGCGACGATGGAAGCGAGCATGGCCCTGAGCGCGCTCAGCACGGGCAACAGGAAGGCGAGCGTGATCCCGCCTGCGAACAGCAGGATGACCTCGGCACCCACGATGTAGTTGGGCTTCTGCTTGATCGAGCGATCGATCATCCCGGCGATCAGGTTGGCATGGATCTCCACACCCGGGTAGACGCTGTCCACCGGCGTGCTTCGCAAGTCGAGCAGGCCGGGCGCGGTCGCCCCGACTATCGCAATCCGGCCCTTGAGCGACCCCGCGGGCACCCGGTCCTTGACGACGTCCGCGAGCGAAACGTACCGGTAGCTGAACTTGCCGCCACGGAAAGGGATCAGGGCGCTTGCCGTTTCGTCGACCGGGATCACGAGCGGGCCCGCCTTGAGCCATTCAAGGCCGGCGTAGCTGCGGTTCATCACGCGCTCTTCCGGGTATCCCGGCTCGACCTTGGGGAATCCGAGCAGCGTGCGCATGACGGCGAGCGACAGGGCCTCGTAGTACTCACCGCCGTATTCGGCGATCATCGGCACGCGCCGGACGATGCCGTCGAAATCGATCAGCGGATTGAAATGCCCGCCGCTCGCGGCGCTCTTCTGGAATTCCCGGAGGTTGCCCCCGTAGCCCGCCCAGGTCGTGAAAGATACGTCGCGGCTTGCGAAGGTCCCGCGGGGCAGGACCGGATCGGGAATCGCTCCCAGGGCGCCGGCGCCCTTGTCGCTGTTCAGGTAGTAGCCGAGAACCACCGGCCGGCCTTTGATGGCCTGGGCGAACAGGCCGTCATTGTCCAGTCGCGGGCGCAGTCTCGCGTAGGCTTCGGCGAATCCCGGGGCCTGCTTCAACTCGCCCGCGGCGAGTTCGTCGATCCTCTTGATGCCGGAGCTGTAGTCCGGCTCCGCGAAAACGACATCGAAAGCGAGGATCGCGATCCCGTGCTGGTCGAACAGCTTGGTCACCAGGCCCGCCATCAGGTCGCGGGGCCAGGGCCAGCGCCCGACTTCCTGCAGGCTCCTCTCGTCGAGGTCCAGGATGACGATCCGATCGTCGACCCCGCCCGGCATTGTGAGCCTCAGCCGCCAGTCATAGATGATGTGGTCGAGCTGGGAGACGATGCCGACCTGGTAGAACTTGGCCGCATGCCCGATGAAGAAGAGCACGATCGCCAGACCGAGAACGATCCGGGCAAGATGCTGTTTCACTCAGCGCGGCGCAGGCACGGTGGTGCCCGCGGTTCTCAGGCCTTGATGAAGAATTCCATCTTCACGCCGGCAAGCTCGATCACGTCGTGATCCTTGAGGGCGTGCGGAGCAGTGCCTATCGACTGTCCGTTCACCGTCGGCTGGCTTGCGCCTTCGACGTGAGTGATGAAATAGCCTTGCGGCCGGCGGGTGAGCACCGCCACCTGCACGCCAGGCTTGCCGAGAGTGGTGAGCGGCTTCGTCAACTCGAGTTCCTTGCCCGCATTGCCGCCCGAAAGCAGCTGGATGGCCCCAAGCGGCTGCGCCGGACGTGGCGGCGGCGGGGGGGCGGCAGGTGCTGCCGCGGGTTTCTCGGCGATTCCCGCAGCCTGGGCCGCGGTGCCGACCGCCTGCAGCGCCGCGACTCGCGCGGCCTCCGCAGCCTGCGGCTGGGCGCCCCCGCCCGCCGCCATCGCCTTGGCCTGCTCGGCCGCGGCGCGCATGGCCGAAGGCCTGAGCACCATCGTCTTTTCGAAGTCCGCCTTCTCCGCCGGCTGGGCGGCGCCGGGCTCGGCGATGTACTTGAGCTTGTACTTGCCCAGCTCGACGACGTCGTTGTTCTGCAGGAAATGCTTCTTGACTGTGTTGCCGTTGACCAGCGTCCCGTTGGTGCTGCCGAGGTCCTCGAGGAACGAATCGTTCAGGATCGTGACGATCACCGCATGCTCGCCGCTCACCGCCAGATTGTCGATCTGGATGTCGTTGTGGGGCTTGCGTCCGATGGTGGTGCGTTCCTTGGTCAAGGGGATCTCCTTGAGCACCAGTCCATCCATGCTGAGAATCAGTTTCGCCATAACAGACCCCGAAAGGTTATTTTAACCACGCAAAGAACTTGGACATGACGCCCCGCGCAGCCGGATACTCCTTGAGGACTCGCACGAGTATAACTGATACGTTGTCGCGCCCTCCGTTGTCGTTTGCCATCTGCACCAGCTGCTGCGTGGCGAGCTTGAGGTTGCCTCCGAGCATCGACAGCGTCATGCCGATGTCCTCGTCGGAGACCATGTCGCACAGGCCGTCCGAGCACAGCAGGTAGATGTCGCCCACTTTCGTTTCGTACTCGTGGATTTCCGGCTCCACGGTGGGATCAATCCCGAGCGCCTTGGTCACGAGGTTCTTGTGTGCCGCCGTCTTGGCCTGCTCGGCGGTGATCAGCCCTGAGTCGATCTGCTCCTGGAGCAGCGAGTGGTCGCGGGTCACCTGGCTGAAATTGCCTTCGCGCATCAGGTAGACGCGTGAGTCACCGAGGTGCCCGATCATGACCTTGTTGTCGTAGAACAGGCACACGATCAGCGTGGTGCCCATCCCCGAGTACTGCGGCTGGCTCTGCGCCGCCTGGTAGATCGAGGTGTTCGCCTTCAGGATCTGCTCGCGCACGATGCGCGTGGCGACGACCTCGTTCTTCTCGTCGACTTCGTACGGCTGCACGCTGGCCAGTACCTGCGCGATCTCGGTTGTAATGACCGTGGTGGCCATTCCGCTGGCAACCTCGCCTGCGTTGTAGCCCCCCATTCCATCGGCGAGCACCACCAGTCCGTTGGCGGGATCCGAAGCTATCGAATCCTCGTTGTGCGAACGCACCATTCCCGGGTCGGTGGCGCTCGTGATCTCGAGTATTTGGGAAAGGTCCATTAAGTCGCTTAGAGTTGGAAGTCGACCGCGCTCGTCGCGGATTCGTGGGCGGGTTGGGCGGCCGCTGAAATCGCTTCCCGCAGCGCGGCCGCAAACTCTTCACCGGTCTGGAAACGGTTGTCCGGGTTCTTGTCCATTGCACGATCAAGGAATGCAACTATACCTGCTGGCACATTCGGATTGATGGCCAGGATGTCGGTGGGCGGCTCGCTCGATATCCGGAACATCAGCCGGCCCATCGACTCACCCTCGAACGGCAGCCTGCCGCAAAGCATCTGGTAGAGGCTCGAAGCGAGCGAAAACAGGTCCGAACGGCCGTCGATCTTCTGGCCGGCCAGCTGCTCCGGGGACATGTAGGAAGGGGTGCCCAAAACCATGCCGGTCTTGGTCTTGGAACTGTCCGTCAGCCGGGCAATGCCGAAATCGGTCACCTTTACCGTGTCCGTCTCGGGGTGGTACATGATATTCGCGGGCTTGATGTCCCGATGGACGACGCCCTGTCTGTGTGCGTATCCCAGGGCGTCCGCAGTCCGAGCGATGATCGAAACCACGGCCTCTACCGGGAGCAGATTGCCCGGCTTGGTGAAGGGCACCAGGTCGTCGCCCTTGAGCAGCTCCATCGCGATGTAAGCCAGGTCGTGCTCCTCGCCCGCGTCGTAGATCGTGACGATGTTCTGGTGGGCCAGGCGGCCGGCCGATTCGGCCTCGCGGAAGAACCGCTCCTTGATCTCGGCCAGTTCGCCCGCTTCGAACTCCTGGGCAAGCGCCATGGTCTTGATCGCCACGACACGGCCGATTTTCGGGTCCTTCCCCTGATAAACAACGCCCATTGCGCCTTTGCCGAGCTCTTTTTCGACTTGATAACGGCCAAGCATCGGCTTTTCGACCGATCCGCCGTCCCCCAGGATGCTGGTGTTCGTCTTCCCACCGCCGCCACCCGAGAGCATAACGGTTTCGGACAATTGTTTGGCGCGCGTGAGCTTGCTTTCGATGTCACGGTATTTGGGGTCGTGGGCCGCCATGTGGCGAAAGACCCCCTCGGCCTTGGCGAACTGGCGCTTGCGTTCGAAATCCAGCGCGAGGTTGTACAGGTTGTCCATCAGGGTGTCGGACAGGGGGACCAGGCGGAACTTGTCCCACGCCATGTCGAGCTGTCCCTGCCCCTGGTAGGCCAGCCCGAGCATGCGGTTCGACTCGGCCGAGCTCTCGTCGGACCTGACCTTGGCCCGCTCGGTCATCATGAAACGCTTGGTTACCAGCGCCATGTGCCCCACTGCGAGAAGCACGCAGGGCACCATGAACTGGATCCAGATCGCCTGGCCGGTCATCAGCACGAAGTGGGCGACCAGCATCGCGGCAAGCACGCCCGCACTGACCGCCGCGCCCGGTCCGGCAGCCAAGCGGGGCAGCAGGACGATCAGGTAGGCGGCGACCAGCAGGAACAGGGCCTTTTCGACCATCCAGCCCCAGGTCGGCGCCACGAAGAAGTGTTCCTGCAGGATCGACGAGACCGAGTGAGCAAGGGTCAGGACCGGCGGCATCGCCGGGGACACCGGCGTGACCGCCGACGTGCCCAACCCGGTCGCGGTAGCCCCGATCAGCACGATCTTGTCGCGATATTTCCCGGCAGCGTCGATCTTCCCGCTGTAGACGTCGAAAAATGAATCGGACTGAAACGCCGGCCGCCCGCCGACATCCTTGTAGAAGAACGTGTGCATTTGCAGTGCGGAATCGGTCGCGACCCTGAGCTTGCCGAGCGACACGCCGTCGTCCGGCCGGACCTTGATGTCGGCCGGCCCGAGGTTGAGGCTGCGGGCCGCGATCATCATCGAAAGTGAAGGATAGAACTGGTCGAAATGCCGCAGTACGAGCGGCTCGGTCCGAATCGCACCATCGACGTCTGGGTTCGCGTTCAGGTGGCCGAGGCCGGCGGTCGTCTTGCCGATCTGCTCGGTGGGTACCTGCACCGACTTTGTAGGCAACGCAAGGGCTTCCTGCCCACCCATCCCGAGGACGGCGTTGCGCCGGACGTACTCGGGCAGCGGCTTGTCCGGTTTGCCGCGCGGATCGCCCAAGGTGAAGAACATGGGCAGCAGCACGTTCCGCGCGCGCTCGAAACTGTCGGCCAGCCTGCGATCCGCGTTGAGGGCACCCTCGGCCTCACGCAAAAGCGCCACGAACTGCGTAAGCTCCCCGGACGGCGACGGTGCGGAAAGCGGGGCAGCCCCTGTGGATGGGGACGCGGACCCGGCTTCTGCGTTCGCATCCACAGGGGCCGCCGGCGCATTTCCGCCCGCCGCGGCGAGGAGCTTGACGATGTACTGGTAGCCCGGATCGACCTGCGGCTCGAAGAAATACACCGTGTTGCCGATCACCTTCGGCTTCGCGCCGGCCAGGATGTCGGTCATCTTCGCGTGGACTTCCCGCGACCAGGGCCAGCGCCCGAGGTTCGCGATCGAGGCGTCGTCGATTGCAATGATCGCGATCCGGTCGAGCGGGGCCCGGGAGGACGCCATCACTCCCATGTCATAGGCCTTGCGCTCAAGGCTTTGCAGAAGGTCGCTATTGCTCCCGAGCAATAGGACCAGCGCGACCACGAGGCCGAAGAACCAGTCGGTCTTCCAGAAGCCGGATTTCATGGGCTGTCCCTGGTCTTGTTCTTGGCTGTCGGGGCGGGCGAACGGGTCGGCAAAATTTTACGCGCTCTGCGCAGCGGAATACAGGCGCTTCCCATTGAATTCAATTGGAAATACGCCACTCCCGGCCGCTGCAGGTTGTGCAGACCGGCTGGAGATCGGCTGGAATCCACGCACAATTCTGGCCCTGTCCCCCCTGCTAATACGTCGCGGCCCCGGACAACTCCCCAGAAAACAGAAGCCTAATCGGCATTCTTACAGTTAAGTGTAAGCAGCGTCAAATTTTCCGGGAAAAGCCAAGGCGTACGCTCCCCTCGCCCGGGAGGAGCGAATTGCAGGGACTTGCCTGGAATTCAGGCGATCAGGTACCGAGCAGGGTGCCCGGAATGAGGCCGGCGGAGGCCGCCAGTTCGGCGGCCGCGACCTTCTTGCCGTCGCCCAGTTTGGCCTTCAACACCTCGATGCGCCCGCCCTGGGCGGTTACGGTAAAGCTCTGCGCCCCGACCTCGCACACCTCGCCGATCTTGCCCTTGACTGTGCCGAAGGTGCGGACCGTGTGCTTCCTCGCATCGAACAACTGCAGCTTGACGCCGTTGAGCGTGGTCCAGGCACCCGGTGCGGGGTTGCATCCGCGGATGGTGTTGTAGACGAAATCGACATGGTTCGCCCAGTTGACGCGCGCCTCGGCCTCCCTGCACCACCCTTCGTAGCTCGCCTGCGACTCGTCCTGCACAGTCTCGCGGTGCTTACCCGCATGCACGAGGTCCGCCGCTTCGAGCATCGCGTCGACTCCCATCGGGAACAGGCGGTCGAAGTACACAGTGCCAAGAGTGTCGTCGGGGCCGATCGGCGTCTCCTTCTGCAGGATGACCTCGCCTTCGTCCAGGCCGTCGTTCGGCCGGAAGATCGTCAGGCCGGTCTTGGTTTCGCCCTTGATGATCGGCCAATTGATCGACGAAGGGCCGCGGTACTTCGGCAGCAGGGACGGGTGGTACTGGATGGTTCCCTGGCGGGGAATCTTCACGAACTCCTGCGGCGCGAACTGCAGAACGAACGCCATGATGCCGAGGTCGACGTCGAGTTCCTTCAGCTTCAGGTGCGCCTCCGGCGACTTCAGCGAAGGGAACTGGAACACCTGGACGCCCTTCTCCTGCGCCGCGATCTTCAGCGCATCGGGCCGGGCGCCCGGCTTTTCCGGCGCGCAAAAGACGCCGGCGACCGCATCGCCGCGCTTGAGGAAGGCCTCGAGGACGGCCTTGCCGAAATCCTGCTGTCCGATGATCGCGATCTTCATGTCAGGCGGCCTTCTTGGGAGGTGCGGAAAGGGCCCCGGCCTTTCGCAACGCGCCGACCTTGGCATCGTCGTAGCCGAGGACCTGCTTGAGGACTTCGTCGGTATGCTCGCCGAGCAGCGGGCTGCGCTCGATCTTCGCAGGTGATGCCGACAGCTTGATCGGCATGCCCACGTTCCACCACTTGCCCCGCTGCGGATGGTCGAGCTCAACGTACATTTCGCGTCCGCGGATGTGCTCGTCGGTGGCCAGGTCCTCGGTCGACATGATCGGGCCGCACGGCACGTCCAGCGGGTTGAGGATCGCCATGAATTCACGCTTCGTGTAGTTCGATGCGAACTTGGTCAGCAGCGTCCAGAGCAGGCTCTGGTTCTTGCGGCGCTCGCCGATGGTCGACAGGCGCGGGTCGTTGACCAGGTCCGGCATGCCGACGTCCGGCCCGATGCGCCTGGCGAGCGCAGCCCAAACGGCCTCCTGCACGACCACGTAGAGCCAGTCGTTGGCGCCATGCGGCTTGCAATGGATCGCGTTGCCGAGCTGCCCGCCGCCGGAGTCGTTGCCGGCCCGCGGCACTTCGCCCATGCCCTGGTAGGTCGGCACCGAGTACTCGGACAGGGCGCCGCGCGTCAGGCGCTGGTGGTCCCGGAACTTGACCCTGCATAGGTTCATCACGCCGTCCATCATCGCGACTTCGACATACTGCCCTTCGCCGGTGCGGTTTGCCTGGTGTAGCGCGGCGAGGAGGCCGATCGCCAGGTGCAGGCCGGTGCCCGAATCGCCGATCTGGGCGCCCGTGACGAACGGCGCGCCGTCGGGGAGCCCGGTCGTGCTCATCGCGCCGCCCATGGCCTGGGCGACGTTCTCGTAGGCCTTGAAGTCGGCATAAGGGCCCGTCGACCCGAAGCCCTTGATCGAACCCATGACGATCTTCGGGTTGATCTCGTGAATCCTTTCCCAGGTGAACCCGAACCGGTCGAGGACGCCGGGGCCGAAATTCTCCATCACGATGTCGCATTTCCCGAGCAGGTCGACGAAGACCGACTTGCCTTCCTCGGTCTTCATGTTCACCGTGATCGACCGCTTGTTGCAGTTGAGCATCGTGAAGTAGAGGCTGTCCGCGTTCGGCACGTCGCGCAGCTGGCCGCGCGTCGCGTCGCCCTGAGGCGGCTCGAACTTGATCACGTCCGCGCCCATCCACGCCAGCAGTTGCGAGCAGGTCGGCCCCGCCTGCACGTGCGTCATGTCCAGGATCCGGACTCCCTTGAGTGCTTCCATTCTCTTCTCCAATGATTCCCGGCGGGTGAAAGGCTACCCGCCCACGCCTGGTTCCGGAACTACTTCTTCTTCGCGCTTTGCGGGTTGAGGCTCGTGATGCGTCCGCTCTCGGTCCCCGCAGTCTCGTCGATGACGGCATTGATCAAGGTCGGCCGGCGCGACCTGACCGCCTCCTCCATCGCCTTGCGCAGCTCGGCCGGCGTCGTCGCGTGCACGCCCACTCCGCCGAAGGCCTCCATCAGCTTCTCGTAGCGCGCATCCTTCACGAAGACGGTGGGCGCGACGTCGGAACCGCCGGTCGGGTTGACGTCCGTGCCGCGATAGACCCCGTTGTTGTTCATGATCACCACGCAGACCGGCAGGTTGTAACGGCAGATGGTCTCGACTTCCATGCCCGAAAACCCGAACGCACTGTCGCCCTCGATAGCGATGACCGGCTGGCGGCTGACCACCGCCGCCGCCACAGCAAAGCCCATGCCGATGCCCATCACGCCCCAGGTGCCGACGTCCAGCCTTTTCCTCGGCTTGTACATGTCGACGATGCTGCGCGTGAAGTCCAGCGCATTCGCGCCCTCGTTGACGAGGATCGCATCCGGGTTGGCCTTGACGATGTCACGCACCACGTTCAGCGCGCTGTGAAAATTCATCGGCACCGGGTCCCTGGCCAGGGTTTCGGCCATCTTCGCGACGTTCTTGCTCCTGCGCTCGGCGATCGCATTGAGCCACTCCGCCGGCGGCTTCGACCAGCCCGAACCCACGCCTGCGAGGAGTGCGGAAATGCAGGAACCGATGTCGCCAACCACCGGCGCGTCTATGCGCACGTTGCTATCGGCCTCCTGCGGCCAGATGTCCACTTGGACGAACCGCTGCCCGCCCCAGTCCTTGTGCGTCTTGCCGCCCCAGGTCTTGCCCTTGCCGTGCGAGAGCAGCCAGTTCAGGCGCGCGCCGACAAGCATCACGACGTCGGCTTCGGGCAGCACGTAGGAGCGGGCAGCAGAAGCGGATTGCTCGTGCGTATCGGGCAGCAGGCCCTTGGCCATGGACATCGGCAGGTAGGGAATGCCGGTGCGTTCGATGAAAGCGCGGATGTCCGCGTCGGCCTGGGCGTAGGCGGCACCTTTGCCCAGGATGATCAGCGGGCGCCTGGCGCCCTTGAGCAGGTCGAGCGCACGCTGAACAGCGTCCGGGGCGGGGATCTGGCGCGGTGCCGGGTCGACGACCTTGATCAGCAATTTGCGGCCGGCTTCGGCATCCAGCGTCTGCGCGAACAGTTTCGCCGGCAGGTCGAGGTAAACGCCGCCGGGACGGCCGGACACCGCGGCGCGGATGGCGCGGGCAATGCCAACGCCGATGTCCTCGGCGTGCAGCACGCGGAAAGCGGCCTTGCACAGCGGCCTGGCGATCGCGAGCTGGTCCATCTCCTCGTAATCCCCCTGCTGCAGGTCGACGATCTCGCGCTCGCTCGACCCGCTGATCAGGATCATCGGGAAGCAGTTCGTGGTGGCATTGGCAAGCGCCGTCAGCCCGTTCAGGAAGCCGGGCGCTGAAACCGTCAGGCAGATGCCCGGCTTGCGCGTCATGAAGCCGGCAATCGCGGCGGCGTTGCCCGCGTTCTGTTCGTGGCGGAAGGAAATCACGCGCATGCCCGCGGCCTGCGCCTTGCGGGCGAAATCGGTGATCGGGATCCCGGGCAGGCCGAAGATGGTGTCGAGGTCGTTCAGCCTGAGGGCGTCGATGATCAGGTGAAAGCCGTCGGTCACTTCCTGCGACGCCTGGGCGTCGGCCGCGACTTGCGTCTCCACAGAACCCATTGCGGTCTCCTTTGAGGTGCGATCTCGGTTGATTTCCGGGGGGGCTTCCGAGCGGTGCGTTATGGTATGGAGCCGCCCTCCCGCCGCCCTTGACTGAGGTCAATGTTTTTTCGTCTAAAATATTCAGTTCACCAGTACGCGCGTGCTGCCGCAATGGCCTCGATCGCGAATCATCCGCAAAGCAACACCGTCCGCCTCCAGCTCAGGCAAAACCTCATCCTCGGCGACATGCGGCCGGCCGAATGGGCCGAACTCGAGCCGATGCTCGAGATCGCGGATTACGGCAAGGGGGACCTGCTCGTGCGCCAGGGCGACACCGAGATGGAGCAGTTCTTCGTCCTGGACGGCATGCTCAAGCGCGTGGTCTCCAACCCCGAAGGCCACGAAATGATCCTGCGTTTCGCCGCCGAGACCGACATGGACACCTCGTATGCGGCCTGGCGCCTGAAAACCCCGGTCCCCTACTCGATAGTCAGCGTGACCAAGGTGCGCACAGCGAAGATCCCTATGCCGCAGTGGGTCGAGTTCCTCGAGCGCCATCCGGTGGTGAAATCACGTTTCGAATACGAGGTCATGAAGCTCATGTCCGAGGTAATGGCACATACGATCACGCTGCATCTGCTCGACGCGCCGGGGCGCCTGCTGCGCTACCAGAGGAAGCACCCGGAGCTGACCGGGCGCATCCCGAAGAAAGAGCTGGCCGCCTACCTGAACCTCACGCCGGAAACGCTCTCCCGGCTCAAGCAGAAACTCGGTACCGACGAGTAGGCCCGGCGCGCTAGGCGCGCTTCATCCTCGCGAGCACCGCGCTTGCGAGCGGCCAAAGCAGCAGGAACATCGCCAGCCCGGTGAGGCCGCCGACCAGCGGGGTCGAGAAGAAGATCGACATTTCGCCCTGCGACACCAGCATCGCCTGCCGGAAGGAAGCTTCCGCGCGGTCGCCCAGCACGATGGCCAGCACCAACGGCGCAAGCGGGTAGTTGAGCTTCTTGAATACGTAGCCCATCACGCCGAACACGATCATCATCCAGACGTCGAACAGGGAGTTGTGGACGGTAAAGGCGCCGATCGCGCAGATCACCATGATCACCGGCGCGACCACTGCGAACGGGATGCGCAGGATTGCGGCGAACAGCGGAACGCAGGTCAGCACGACGATGAGCCCGGCGATGTTGCCCAGGTACATGCTCGCGATCAGCCCCCAGACGAAATCCTTCTGCTCGACAAAGAGCAGCGGCCCGGGCTGCAGCCCCCAGATCAGCAGTCCCCCGAGCAGCACCGCGGCCGTCGGCGAACCGGGCACGCCGAGCGTCAGCATCGGCAGCAGCGCCGAGGTGCCCGCCGCATGCGCGGCGGTCTCCGGAGCGACGACGCCTTCCACCATGCCCGAGCCGAACCTGTCGCCGTCCTTCGAGAACCTCCGTGCGACGCCGTAGCTCATGAACGAGGCGGGTGTAGCGCCGCCCGGCACGATGCCCATGAAGCATCCGACCGCGGACGAGCGGATCGACGTCAGCCAGTACTTGGGGAGTTCCTTCCAGGTGTCCAGGACGACCCGCATGTTCATCTTCGCCTTGGTGCCGCGGAACTCGAGGCCCTCCTCGAGCGTGAGCAGGATCTCGCCGATCCCGAAAAGCCCGATCACCGCCACCAGGAAATCGAATCCGTTGAGCAGTTCAGTATGGCCGAACGTCAGGCGCAGGCTGCCGGTGACCGGGTCGGTCCCGACGGCGGCCATGGCGAAGCCGAGCATCATCGAGGCGATGGTCTTGAACGGCGCCTCCTTGCTCATGCCGACGAACGCGCAGAAAGTGAGCAGGTACACGGCAAAGAATTCGGGCGGCCCGAATTCGAGCGCGAACTTCGCCACCATGGGCGACAGGAAAGTGATCATGATCACCGCCACCAGTGCGCCGACGAACGACGACGTGAACGCCGCGGTCAGCGCATCTCCGGCCCGTCCTTGCTGGGCGAGCGGATAGCCGTCGAACGTGGTGGCGACCGACCAGGGTTCGCCCGGGATGTTGAACAGGATCGACGTGATCGCCCCCCCGAACAGGGCGCCCCAGTAGATGCACGACAGCAGGATGATCGCCGAGGTCGTCCCGCCGGGACTCTGCGCCATCGAAAAGGTGAGCGGCAGCAGGATCGCCACGCCGTTGGCCCCGCCGAGGCCGGGCAGCACGCCGATGATGACGCCGAGGATCACCCCGGCGAACATGAGGAGGACGTTCTTCAGTGACAGGGCGATCGCGAAGCCCTGCAGCAGCGACTGTATTTCCTCCATGTCAGTTCAGTCCCAGCGCGGCTTCCAGCGGCCCTTTGGGCAACGGGATCTTGAACCACACCTCGAACACCAGGAAGAACACCACGCTGTTGCCTATGCTGACCGCCGCGACCAGCCACCATTTGTACTTGCCCAGCCAGCGCATGAAGAACGCGATGAAGACCGTGGAGGCGACATAGAGGCCCAGGGGACCGATCAGCCCCGCATAGACTGCGGTGGGGACGAGCACGGAGAAAACGAGCTTGAGGGCCCCGATCTCGACGAAATCGCTGTCGTCGCGCCGCGCCGCGGCAATCGCGCCCGCCAGGTTGATCGCGCTGGCGATGCACAGGATGACACCGATGTAGAACGGAAAGTACCCGGCCTGCGGGCCGTCCTCCCCCCACTTCGCGCCCAGCCTCACGCTGTCGTAGATCACAATGGCACCGCACAGGAGGATGAAGACCGCGACAGCGATCTCCATCGACCTCGTCTTGATTGCGGCTTTGGCGCGCGTACCTTCAGTCATGCGGGGCCCTCCGTGGCCTCGCCCGGCCGCGCCGGGCCCGTTCTGGCGGCGGGATTATTTTCCGGCGGCGATGAAGCCGGCTTTCTTCATGAGACCGACGTGGCGCGCTTCCTCCTTTGCGACCCAGTCGGCGTACTCCTTGCCGCTGAGGGCGGTCTGGTTGAAGGCGCCCTTCTCCATGAAATCCTTCCACTCGGGCGTTTCGCGCACTTTCTTCAGCAGGTCGACGTAGTACTGCACCTGGTCGGGAGTCGCGCCCGCGGCCATGAAAATGCCGCGCAGCATCAGGTAGTCGACGTCGAGCCCCTGCTCCTTGCACGTCGGGATGTCGGACCATGACTGGGTCGAAGTCACCTTGGCCTTGTAGGGCATGCGCTTGGGATCGAACACGCACAACGGGCGCAGCTTGCCGGCGCGCCACTGGGCGACCGCCTCGATCGGGTTGTTGACCGTGGAATCGACGTGTTTTCCCACCAGCTGAACCGCCACGTCGCCGCCCCCCTTGAAGGGGATGTAGGTCATCTTGATCCCTGCACTCTGCTCGATCGCGGCGGTGATGATCTGGTCTTCCTGCTTCGATCCCGTGCCGGCCATCTTGAAGCGCTTCGACGGATCGCCGCTGCGCGCCTTGGCCTCGTTGATGAAATCCTTGCTGGTCTTGTACGGGCTGTCGGCATTCACCCACAGCACGAACTGGTCGAGCGCCATCATCTGCACCGGCGTAAGGTCGCGCCAGTTGAACGGGACCCCGGTGGCCAGCGGCGTCGTGAACAGGTTCGACAGCGTGATGATGATCTTGTGCGCATCACCCTTGGCGCCCTTCACGTCGAGGAACCCTTCGGCCCCTGCGCCGCCGCCCTTGTTGACCACAACCATCGACTGCTTCATCAGGTTGTGCTTGGCGGCGATCGACTGGATGATCCGCGCCATCTGGTCGGCCCCTCCGCCGGTGCCGGCCGGCACGATGAACTCGACCGTCTTGGCGGGTTCCCAGGCAGCGTGCGCCGCGAGGGGAGCCACCGTCAGCATTGCGGATGCGAGCGCCGCGCGCAGCGCGTACTTCGTCTCTTTTTTCATTTTCCTGTCTCCTTGGTGTGCAAATGTCCGATGGACTATCGGCGGGCCGTCGACCGGCACCCTGCCGAGGCATTCGCTCCCTGAATTGTGTTTATGGCGGTGCGAATCGCACTTGACTGCGGTCAAGATTCGGGGGGTTGCGCCGCCGGTTCCGGTTGCTTGCCGGCATTCGCCGCAGCTGACCGGTTCGAAAGCCATTTGCCGTAGACCACGACGAATACCGCCCCGATTGCACCGGCCAGGAGTTCGAGCGAAAGCCCGCCGATCCTCGGCTTGCCGTCCTCCCCGAACGTCATGCCCATGCCGGCCTGCCAATCCTTGAGCGCGATGTCGGTCACCATCATCTCGCCGGCCACCATGCCGATCAGCGCGGCGCCGATCGTGATGATGACCGGGTAGCGTTCCATCAGGTTGAGCAGGAGCGTCGCGCCGAATATCACCAGCGGGATCGAGATCCCCAGGCCGAGTATCAGCAGCGTCAGGCTGCCGCCGGCGGCCGCGGCTACCGCAATCACATTGTCCAGGCTCATCACCAGGTCGGCGATCAGGATGGTCTTGATCGCCGCGATCAGGTTGTCGCTCGACTCGATGTCGTCGTCCCCGTCCTCCTCGACCAGCAGCTTCACCCCGATCCAGAAGAGCAGCACGCTGCCAACGAGCTTGAGCCATGGCAGCGTGAGCAGCTGTACCGCGAAGATGGTGAGAACGATCCGCAATACGATCGCCGCGCCCGCACCCCACATCACCGCCTTCTTCTGCTGGTGCACCGGGAGCGAGCGCGCGGCCAGCGCGATCACCACCGCGTTGTCGCCGGACAGGACGACGTTGACGCCTATGATCTTCGCCAGACCGATCCAGAACTCCGCGGTACTTAGCATTTCCATCGCTGCCTGCCTCCTGCCCTTTGGATGGGCGGATTCTACTAGGACTCAGAACAGGCCGACGACCTTTCCGTTCACTATGTCGATCTTGTTTGCCGAGGGAATTTTCGGCAGTCCGGGCATCGTCATGATGTCGCCGCAAACCATCACGACGAACTCCGCGCCGGCCGCCAGGCGCACTTCGCGCACGTTGACCACGTGGCCGGTCGGCGCACCGCGCAGCGACGGGTCGGTAGAAAACGACGACTGGGTCTTGGCCACGCACACCGGGTAGTGGCCGTAGCCGTCTTCCTGCAGCTTCCTGATCTGGGCGCGCACCTTGGTGTCGGCGGTCACCTCCGAGGCGCGGTAGATCGTCTTGGCGATCTTGTTGACCTTGTCCCAGAGCGTGTCCTTGTCCTCGTACACGAACTTGACCTCGGACTTCTCCTCGCACAGCCCGACCACGATGTTGGCGAGCTCCGCTGCGCCCTTGCCGCCTTCGCCCCAGTGCGAGGCCAGCACCACCGGCACGCCCATGGCCTTCATCCGGTCGTACAGCAGGTCGAGCTCGGCCTTGGTGTCGCTGTTGAACTTGTTGATCGACACAACGCAGGGAATGCCGTAGTTCTTGCGCACGTTCTCGACGTGGCGCTCGAGGTTCACGATCCCCTTGGCGAGCGCGTCGACGTTCTCGGTCGTGATCGTCTTCAGGTCGGCGCCGCCGTGGTACTTCATCGCGCGCACGGTCGCCACGATGACCGCCGCGGACGGGCGCAGGCCGGACTTGCGGCACTTGATGTCGACGAACTTCTCGGCGCCGAGATCGGCCCCGAAGCCCGCCTCGGTCACCACGTAGTCGGCCAGCTTGAGCGCCGCCTGCGTGGCGATCACCGAATTGCAGCCGTGCGCGATGTTGGCGAACGGACCGCCATGGATGAATGCCGGGTTGTTCTCCAGCGTCTGCACCAGGTTGGGCTTGAGCGCGTCCTTGAGCAGGACCGTCATCGCTCCATGCGCGTTCAGGTCGCGGGCGCAGACCGGCTTCTGGTCGCGGGTGTACCCGATGACGATGTTGCCCAGGCGCTGCTTCAGGTCGTCGATCGAGGTGGCAAGGCAGAAGATCGCCATGACTTCGGAGGCCACCACGATGTCGAACCCGTCTTCGCGCGGGTAACCGTTGGCCGTCCCGCCCAGGGCGATGGTGATGTCGCGCAGGGCGCGGTCGTTCATGTCGAGCACCCGCTTCCACTGGATGCGCCGGATGTCGATGCCCAGTTCGTTGCCGTGGTTGATGTGGTTGTCGATCAGGGCCGCGAGCAGGTTGTTGGCCAGCTGGATCGCACCGAAGTCACCGGTGAAATGCAGGTTGATGTCCTCCATCGGCACCACCTGGGCATAGCCGCCGCCGGCCGCGCCGCCCTTGACGCCGAACACCGGCCCGAGCGAAGGCTCGCGCAGGCAGATCACCGCCTTCTTGCCGATGTAGTTCAGCGCGTCGCCCAGGCCGACGGTCGTGGTCGTCTTGCCTTCGCCCGCCGGGGTCGGGCTGATTGCGGTGACCAGGATCAGTTTGCCGTTCTTGCGGTCCTTGAGCGTATCGAGGTATTCGAAGGACACCTTCGCCTTGGTATGGCCGTACGGCTCGAGGTGTTCCTCCGCGATGCCCAGCTTCTCGAGCGCGACCTTGTTGATGCGCTGCATCTTCGCTGCTTGGGCGATTTCGATATCCGACGGCATGGAAATGTCTCCTGGTCTTGTGGGGTTCGTTGCGCGCAACTATAGGGGCGCCGCGCCTGATGCGCCCTTGACAGAAATCAAGCGCAGGGACGCCGGCGCTTCAGCCGTACATGTGCTGCAGCGTCCGGCCCTTTCCGTAGCCCGGATCGCCGGGGGCCGCGCCGCCGCGCGTGATCCTCACCGCGCAGTACTTGAACTCCGGGATCTTCCCGAACGGGTCGAGCTTGGGGTTCGTCAGCCGGTTGGCGGCGGCCTCGTAGAACGCGAAAGGAATGAAGACCGCGCCGCGCGGCGTGCCTTCGTCGGCTCGTGCATAGAGTGAAATCTTCCCGCGCCTGGACTCGACCGTGATCACGTCGCCGGGCGCCGCCTTCAGCGCGGCGAGGTCGAGCGGATGGATCGAGCACACCGGCTCGGGCTCGAGGGCGTCAAGGACGGCCGCACGCCGCGTCATCGCGCCGGTGTGCCAGTGCTCCAGTTGCCGGCCCGTGATCAGCACCACCGGGTACTCGTCGTCGGGCCGCTCGTCGGCGGAGATCAGGTCGGCCGGAACGAACCTGGCCCGCCCGGTCGCCGTGGGAAACACCTCGGTGAAGACCACCGGCTGGCCCGGGTCGCCTTCGTTCTCGCACGGGTAGATCACGCAGGAGTCGCGCTCCAGCCGCTCCCAGGTAATGCCTGCGATCGAGTTCATGCCCTTGCGCATTTCCGCGAACACCTGTTTCGGGTGCGTGTAGTTCCAGTCCAGGCCGATGCGCCGCGCGAGTTCGTTGAGGATCCACAGGTCCTCCCTGGCCTCGCCGGGCGGCTCGATCGCCTTGCGCCCGAGCTGCACCATGCGGTCCGTGTTGGTGAACGTGCCGGTCTTTTCGGGGAAGGCGGTTGCCGGCAGGATGACGTCGGCCAGGTAACAGGTTTCAGTCAGGAAGATGTCCTGCACGACGAGGTGATCGAGCTTCGCCATTGCCTCACGGGCGTGGTTCACGTCCGGATCCGACATTGCCGGGTTCTCGCCCATGATGTACATGCCCCGCACGCGGCCTTCGTACGCAGCGTTCATGATCTCCACCACCGTCAGGCCGGGCTTGGTGTCGAGTGTGGTCTTCCAAAGCGTCTCGAAGCGCTTGTTGGCCTCCGGGTTGTCCACCCTCTGGTAATCCGGGAACATCATCGGGATCAGGCCCGAATCCGAGGCGCCCTGGACGTTGTTCTGACCGCGCAACGGATGCAGGCCGGTACCGGGACGCCCGACCTGGCCGGTCATCAGCGTGAGCGCGATCAGGCAGCGCGCATTGTCGGTGCCGTGCACGTGCTGCGAGATGCCCATGCCCCAGAGAATCATCGACCCCTTCGAGGTGGCGAACAGGCGCGCCACCTCGCGAATCGTTTGCGCGGGAATGCCGCAGATCGGCGCCATCTTCTCAGGCGCGAACAACTTGGCGTTTTCCTTGAGCGCCTCGTAGCCGCTGGTGCGGTCGCGGATGAAAGCCTCGTTGACGAGGCCCTCGTCGATGATCGCGTGGATCATCGCGTTCAGCATTGCGACGTCGGTATCCGGGTTGAACTGCAGGAAGTGCGTGGCATGCCTTGCCAGTTCGGTGCGGCGCGGGTCGGCCACGATCAGCTTCACGCCGTTCTTCGCCGCATTCTTCATCCAGGTCGCCGCCACCGGATGATTCACCGTGGGATTGGCGCCGATGACGAACACCACCTCGGCATTCAATACATCGCTGACCTGGTTCGAGACCGCGCCGGACCCGACGCCCTCGAGGAGCGCCGCGACCGAGGAGGCGTGGCAAAGGCGCGTGCAATGGTCGACGTAATTCGTGCCGAACCCGGTGCGCACCAGCTTCTGGAACAGGTACGCCTCCTCGTTGGATCCCTTGGCCGAGCCGAACCCGGCAAGCGCATAGCGCCCGGCGCCCGGCCCGCCTTCGTCGCGGATCTGCCGCAGGCCCTTCGCGGCGGCGTCGAGTGCCTCCTCCCAGCTTGCTTCGCGGAAGGCTTCTGCCCAATTGGCCGGGTCGACCCGGAAGTCGGCGGACTTCGGCACGCCGGGCTTCCTGATCAGCGGCTTGGTCAGCCGTTGCGGATGATGCGCGTAATCGAAGCCGTAGCGGCCTTTCACGCACAGCCGCCCGTGATTCGCCGGGCCGTCGCGGCCGGTGACGAACTTGATGACGTTCTTCTCGATGTGGTAGGTGAGCTGGCAGCCCACGCCGCAGAACGGGCAGAGCGACTCGACCGTCTTGTCGATCTTCGCGAGGCCCGCTTCGCGCGCCGGCATCAGCGCACCCGTCGGGCAGGCCTGCACGCATTCGCCGCAGGCCACGCAGGTGGATTCGCCCATCGGGTCGTCCATGTCGAACACGATCTTCGAGTGCTCGCCGCGGAATGCGTAGCCGATCACGTCGTTGACCTGCTCTTCGCGGCATGCACGCACGCAACGGGTGCACTGGATGCAGGCATCGAGATTCACCGCGATACCGGGATGCGAAAGATCTGCCGCCGGCGGCTCGCGTCCAGGGAAACGCGGCAGGCCGACCTCCAGCTTTGCGGCCCACTGGTCGAGCTCCGAGTCGACCCGATACTCCTTCTCCGGCATGTCGGAGAGCAGCAGCTCCAGCACCATCTTCTGCGACAGCCGGACCCGCTCGCTGTCGGTGGTGACTTCCATGCCTTCCTTCGGGTAGCGGCAGCATGAAGGCGCAAGCACGCGCTCGCCCTTGATCTCGACCACGCAGGCGCGGCAGTTGCCGTCGGGGCGCAAGCCGGGCTTGTAGCACAGGCGCGGGATTTCCACGCCGTTCCTGGCAGCCGTCTCGATGATCGCCTCGTCGGGCCGGCCGACCACCGTGCGGCCGTTGAGCTTGAACTCGATCGGCATGGTCGCCAGCTGCTCGGTGCCCACTCTTTCCATCACGCCACCTCTTGCGGGAAGAACTTCATCACGCTCAACACCGGGTTCGGCGCGGCCTGACCCAGACCGCAGATCGAAGCATCCATCATCGCCGCTGAGAGCTCCTTGAGGAGCGATTGGTTCCACTGCGGTGCGTCCATAAGCGCAAGCGCCTTGGCGGTCCCGACGCGGCAAGGCGTGCACTGCCCGCAGGACTCGTCCTTGAAGAACCGGATCAGGTTCTTCGCGGCATCGGAAGCCCTGTCCTTCTGCGAGAGGATCACGACCGCCGCCGAGCCGATGAAGCTGCCGTGCGGCTGCAGGGTGTCGAAATCGAGCGGCAGGTCGCCGAGCGAGGCCGGCAGGATGCCGCCCGAGGCACCGCCGGGCAGGTAGGCGTAGAACTCGTGGCCGTCCTGCATGCCGCCGCAGTATTCCGCAATCAGTTCCCTGGCGGTGATCCCCGCGGGCGCGAGATGCACGCCCGGCTTCCTCACCCGGCCCGACACCGAGAAGGAACGCAGCCCTTTGCGCCCGTGGCGACCGTGGGATGCGAACCACTCCGCACCTTTTTCGAGAATCTCTCGGACCCAGTAAACGGTCTCCATGTTGTGCTCGAGCGTCGGGTAGCCGAACAGGCCGACCTGCGCGACATAGGGCGGCCGCAGCCGCGGCATGCCGCGCTTGCCCTCGATCGACTCGATCATCGCCGACTCCTCGCCGCAGATGTAGGCTCCCGCCCCGCGCCGCAGATGGATCGGCGGCAGCGCGCACGGGGGATCCTTCTTCAGCCTGGCCAGTTCACGCTCGAGCACCGCGCGGCAGCCGGCATACTCGTCCCGGAGGTAGATCCAGATCTCGCCCACGCCGGCCGCCCAGGCCGCCAGCAGCATGCCTTCGAGGAACCGGTGCGGGTCGCGCTCGAGGTAATAGCGGTCCTTGAAGGTCCCTGGCTCGCCCTCGTCGATGTTGACCGCCATGTTGCGCGGCTCCGGCTCGGCCGCCACCAGGCGCCACTTGCGCCCGGCGGGAAAGCCGGCGCCGCCCAGCCCGCGCAATCCGGAATGTTCCATCACCGTCGTGATCCCGTCGCGCGTGTGCTTGCCCGCGAGGCAATCGGCGATCAGCTTGTAACCGCCGCCGGCGCGATAGGCGGCATAGTCGACGTACTTCGGCTCGAAGCACTTGGTCAGCCGGCCGTGCACATGGCGCGCGACCGCCTCGACCGTCGCCTCGAGCACCGGGTTCTGCCCGACGACCACCGCCGGCGCCGATTCGCACCGGCCGATACAGGGCGCGGCGACCACCCGGACGTCCTTGCCGAGCAGGCCGGGGAGCTTGCGCAGCAACTCCCTGGCGCCGGCCATCTCGCAGGACAGCGAATCGCAGACCCTTACAGTCAACGAAGCCGGCGCGGACTCGCCTTCCTTCACGATGTCGAAGTGATGGTAGAAGCTCGCGACCTCGTAGACCTCGGTCATCGCGAGGCGCATCTCCTGGGCCAGCGCGGCCAGGTGCGGCGCCGACAGATGGCCGTATGCGTCCTGGATCTTGTGCAGGTGCTCGATCAGCAGGTCCGGGCGACGCGGCTCGTCGCGCAGAAGCGCGATCACGTCCTTGAGGGCCTGCGGGTCGACACGCCGCCCTTTGGGTGCCCCCTTCTTGCGCGCTGAAGCCGCTGCCGTGCGTTGCGCTGCGGTATCCGCACCGGCCGCCCCCGGCCGCTGCGGCGTCTGCTTCGGTGTCCTCTTCATTGTCATTTCGTCCGAACCACCTGTCATGCGCTGTCTCCTGGTCTGCACCGGATTATCCGGCACCGGCGGAGGCGAAATCTTGACTGCGGTCAAGCGCCCGGAGGCGTTCCGCTGCGCAGGCACCTGCCCGCACACCGGCGGATGGCGCGGGCGCGGGGGCAGGATTCATGAACTTTGCATTCCTGAGAGCCGCACGGAATGCGGCTTTCAGGCCTTTTCAGTTTCCAAAACAGGAAAATACTACTTTAGAATCCGGAGCAGGTTGTGGTGGGCGTCGGTGAATGTCGGCAGCCCGGGCCGGTCCTCGATCGCGGCCGCGGCCTGCCGCAACTGCTCCGAGGCGAGCACCGCCTTGTTGCGGGTCACGAGCACCTGGTCGGTCGACGAGCGCCAGTAGCCGGGCCCGGTCGCGTCCTCGTCGGGGTAATCGGACACCAAGACCGCCTCGAACCCGATTTCGGCGGCGAGGCGCTTGATCACCGGCAGCAGGTCGACGTAGCGATTGGTCGCCTGGAAGACGATCACGCCGTCGGGCTTGAGGTGCCTGGTATACAGCGCCATCGCCTCCCGCGTGATCAGGTGCATCGGGATCGAGTCGCCCGAGAAGGCATCGATGCCCATCACGTCGTATCCGCGGGGCGCCTCGCGCTCGAGCGAAAGGCGCCCGTCGCCCAGCACCACCGACACGGCGGCGGCAGAATCGGCGATGAACGTGAATTCCTTCTTCGCGATGTCGACCACTCGCGGGCTGATCTCGTAGAAGACCATGGTGTCGCCCGGGCGGCCGTAGGAGGCGATGACACCTGCGCCCAGGCCGACGACGCCGATGTTGCGCGGCCGGCGCGGCTCCTGCTGGCGAAGCGCTGCAAACAGCCTTCCGTATCCTGAAGTCGGCCCGAAGTAATCGGCGGGCGTATTGCGGAACGCTTCGCCCAGCAATTGCCCGCCGTGCATGATCGCACCGTGGTACATCGCGCGATAAGGCACCGGCTCCGGCCGGTCGCGCGTGCGCACCACGCCGTAGAAATCGCGCTCCATGACGCGGACATCGGCCGAGTAGTCGCTGAAGCCGCGCGCCACGAACAAGGCCGTCAGCGCGAACACTGCGGCGCCGGCCAGCCGGGCCACCCCTCTCAGGCGCAAGGGCAGCACCAGCGCCAGTCCGGCGAGCGCGATCCCCAGTTCGAAGTACCCCGGCAGGAGCAGCGGCGCCGCGATTGCCACCAGCACGGCGCCGACGGCGCCGCCGACGGAAATCATCAGGTAGAAACGCGTCAGGTGCCGGGGATCGGGCTTCAGGCGCGCGAGCTCGCCATGGCACACCATGCAGGCGACGAACAGACCGGTGAAATAAAGCGGCACGGCAATTCTGAGTTGCAGCGAAGCGATCTCATAGGCCATCCATGGCGTGAGCACTGCGAGCGCGAGCAGGAAGGGGGCACGCCGGTACCAGCGCGGATGGTCGAACGCGAAGATGAACGTGATGAGGTAAAGCGCCAGCGGCAGCACCCAAAGGAAAGGCACGCTGGAGATGTTCTGCGTGACATGGTTGCTCACCGCCAGCAACATGACCGAGGCCATCGCCGCCAGCGCCAGCCATTTCAGCTGGACGATGCCGGACAGGGGCTCTGCCCGAGCCGTGGCCGCGGGATCCGCGACGGTCGCCGGCAGCGCGGCAATCGCGCGCATCGACCGCCAGGCGGTGGTTCCGCACAGCACGACCAGGCACGCGAACAGCCCGGACCATCCCCAGCCCAGTTGCGGCAGCGTGAAGGAGGGCTCGAACAGTACCGGGAACCCGATCAGCGCAAGCAGCGAAGCGAAATTCGAGAGGGCGAACAGGCGGTACGGCACCGCGCTCCGGAACCGCTGCCAATACCATGCCTGCAGCAGCGGCGTGGTGGTCGATAGGAGGAAGTACGGCAGGCCGATCGTCGCGGTGAGCAACAGCAGGATGCGCCCCACGGGTTCTTCGCTGCCCGTCGGCTTCCAGCTGTTGGAGGCGAGGATCGGCAGGCAGGCAAGCGACACCACCAGCAGGACCACGTGAAGCATTGCCTGCCGGCGCGGACCGAGTCGGGTTGTCAGGTCTGCGTACGCATAGCCCGCGAGCAGCACCGCCTGGAAGAACACGAGGCACGTAGTCCAGACCGCCGCCGAGCCGCCGAACCACGGCAGGATCTGCTTGGCGATGATCGGCTGCACCAGGAAGAGCAGGAACGACGACAGGAAGATCGTCGCCGCATAGGGGAGGATGGCGTAGCGGCCCGCGCTCGACACGGGGACCCCTGCGGCGCTCGCCACCGCCGTCGTGCTGTTTTCCAACCTGTCCGCCGGTTACCGGAGCTACTTCAGGACCGACTTGAGCGTCTTGCCCATCTCGCCGGGGTTGCGCGTCACCTTGATGCCGCACTCCTCCATGACCGCGAGCTTTTCCTGCGCGGTGCCCTTGCCGCCCGAGATGATCGCCCCGGCATGGCCCATGCGCTTGCCCGGTGGCGCGGTCAGGCCGGCAATGAAGCCGATCACCGGCTTCTTCATGTTCGCCTTGATCCAGCGCGCGCAGTCTTCCTCGTCCGAGCCGCCGATCTCGCCGACCATGATGACCGCTTCGGTCGCCGGGTCGTCGTTGAACATCCGCATGACGTCGACGTGTTTCACGCCGTTGACCGGGTCGCCGCCGATGCCGACGCACGACGACTGCCCGAGGCCGAGTTCCATCAGCTGTCCCACCGCTTCGTAGGTGAGCGTGCCCGAGCGCGACACGACGC
The DNA here is from genome assembly GCA_964599095.1 of uncultured Bordetella sp. Lineage (GTDB taxonomy): Bacteria > Pseudomonadota > Gammaproteobacteria > Burkholderiales > SG8-39 > SZAS-79. The sequence continues at coordinate 47,449 of CAZREB010000004.1, read as the reverse complement.
CGATGGGTCCCTTTTTGTGGATATGGCCCGGCATGATGCCGATCTTGATTTCGTCCGGCGTGATCAGCCCCGGGCAGTTCGGCCCGATCAGCAGCGTCTTCCTGCCTTTCATGCGGTCCTTGGTGCGGATCATGTCGCGCACCGGGATGCCTTCGGTGATGCAGATCACGATGTCGAGGTCCGCGTCCACTGCCTCGTCGATCGCCGCGGCCGCGAACGGCGGCGGCACGTAGATCACCGAAACGTTTGCGCCAGTCTTCGCCTTGGCTTCCCCGGCGTTGGCGAAGATCGGGATTCCCTCGAAGTCTTCGCCGGCTTTCTTAGGGTTCACGCCGGCGACGTAGCAATTCCTCCCGTTCGCGTACTCGCGGCTCATGCGCGTGTGGAACTGTCCGGTCTTGCCGGTGATGCCCTGCGTCATGACTCGGGTGTTCTTGTCGATCAGGATGCTCATTTTTTCCCCGCTGCTGCGGCGACGACCTTCTGTCCCGCGTCGGACATGTTGTTGGCGGAAATGATCGGCAGGCCCGAATCGGCGAGGATTTTCTTGCCCAGTTCCACGTTGGTGCCTTCGAGCCTGCAGACGAGCGGCACCGAGAGCTTGACCTGCCTCGCCGCCTCGACACACGCGGCTGCGATCACGTCGCACTTCATGATGCCTCCGAAGATGTTCACCAGGATCGCCTTCAGGCCCGGGGTCTTCAGCATGATCTTGAAGGCTTCGGTGACTTTTTCCGTCGTCGCGCCGCCGCCGACATCGAGGAAGTTGGCCGGTGCGCCGCCGTAGAGCTTGATGATGTCCATGGTCGCCATCGCCAGCCCGGCGCCGTTGACCAGGCACCCGATGTTGCCGTCGAGCTGGATGTAGTTCAGGTCGTACTTGGAGGCCTCGACTTCGGCCGGGTCCTCCTCGTCCAGGTCGCGCATCGCCACGATGTCCGGGTGGCGGAAGAGCGCGTTGTCGTCGAAGTTCAGCTTCGCGTCCAGTGCGATCACCTTGCCGTCCCCGGTCGTGATCAGCGGGTTGATCTCGGCGAGCGACGCATCCGTCTCGTCGAAGCACTTGTAGAGCGCCTTCAGCAGCACGCGGGCCTGCGGCACCAGCGGCGCCGCGATGCCGATCTTCGCCGCCATCTCGTCGGCCTGGGCATCGGTGAGGCCGGTCTTCGGGTCGATGAAGACCTTGTGGATCCTCTCCGGCGTCTTCGCCGCGACCTCTTCGATATCCATGCCGCCTTCGGAGCTGGCCATCAGCGCCACGCGCTGCGTGCCACGGTCCACGACCATGCCGACATAGAGTTCCTGCCTGATGTCGGCGCCTTCCTCGACGAGCAACCTGCGCACCTTCTGGCCTTGCGGCCCGGTCTGGTGCGTGACCAACTGCATGCCGAGGATTTCGCCGGCCCTCGCGCGCACTTCGTCGAGCGACCTGGCGACCTTGACGCCGCCGCCCTTGCCCCGGCCGCCGGCATGGATCTGGGCCTTGACCACCCAGACCTTGCCGCCCAGCCCTTTTGCCGCCTCGACCGCTTCATCGACCGAAAAACAAGGCGTGCCGCGCGGCGTGACGACGCCGAATTTGCGGAACAGTTCCTTGCCCTGGTACTCGTGGATCTTCATGTTGTTCTAACCCCCGGCTTCTTTTGCGCTGCCTCTATACCATTTCGGGTACATGTTGCGGACGGTTTCCGAACCCGACTCGAGCGCGTGGCACTGGTCGATCTGGAAGGGCCTGCGCCCGTCGTCGGGCTGCTCCCTCTTCTCGCCCGCGAAAGTCTGGATCGCGGCCGTCGGGAACGATCCCAGCATCTCCGTGATGTGCGTGCAACCAAGGACCCCGCCCAATTGCTCCCTCACCTTCTTGCGAAACCCATGCATCAGGTTCAGCCCGATCAGCTTCCTGTAGGCCGGCGCGATGGTGTCGCACGCGCCCGGGTAGGGAACCGCATCTGACACCGCCACCGCATCGACGATGTTCATTTTCGTGTCGATCGTCAGCCGGACCCACATATCATGCACCGGCAACCCCGCCCGGCGCACGCCTGTCTGCAACCTGAAATCGTGATTCTTGACGTCGGTCAAGCGGCCTTCGATGTCCCACAGGCCGTCGGCGCGTTTGTAGCCTTCGAATCGCACGCGCCTGGTGTGAGTGAGCTCGCGCTCGACATCCTGGATCGGGAGGGGCATTGCGGAATCCTGCATGCATGCTGCAATGCGATGAATATTACCATTGGTAGAATTGCGCCCCGCTGACGGAAAACATGAAATACCTCCTCGCACTCGACCAGGGCACCACCAGTTCGCGGGCCATCGTTTTCAATGAGGAAGGCGTCGCGGTAGGCAGCGCGCAGCGCGAGATCCGCCAGATCTATCCGAGGCCCGGCTGGGTCGAGCACAACCCGAAGGAAATCTTCGAATCGCAGCGGGACACCGCGCGCGAGGCGCTCGAGCGCGCCGAAGTCGGCTCCTCGGAAATCGTCGCCGCGGGAATCTCCAACCAGCGCGAGACGACGATCCTGTGGGACCGCCAGAGCGGCGAGCCCCTGCACAACGCTATCGTCTGGCAGGACAGGCGCACCGCCGCCAGGTGCGCAGAGCTCCGCGTGGCCGGCGTCGAGAACATCATCAAGAACAAGACCGGCCTGGTGCTCGACCCGTATTTCAGCGCGACCAAGATCGCCTGGCTGCTCGACAACATCCCCGGCGCACGCGCGAAGGCCGAGCGCGGCGAGCTCGCCTTCGGCACGGTCGATACCTGGCTCGCGTGGAATCTTTCGCAGAGCCGGCTGCATGTCACCGACCCGTCGAACGCCTCGCGGACCATGCTCTTCGACATCCACAAGGGCGACTGGGACGACGAACTGCTCGAGATCCTGCGGGTGCCGCGCGCGATCCTCCCCGACGTGCTCGCGTCCTCCGGCGCCTTCGGCATGATCGCGCCGGAGATCCTCGGCGAGCCGGTGACGATCGCCGGCATTGCCGGCGACCAGCAGGCGGCGCTGTTCGGCCAAGGGTGCCACAAGGCCGGCATGGGCAAGAACACCTACGGCACCGGCTGCTTCATGCTGATGCATACCGGCGACCGCGCGGTGACCTCCGGCAACGGATTGCTCACAACCTCATGCGCGCAAATGGGGCGCAGCCGCGATTCGCGGGACGTGGATCGCGAATATGCGCTCGAAGGCAGCGTCTTCGTCGGCGGCGCGGTCGTGCAGTGGCTGCGCGACGAGCTGCGCTTTTTCAAGTCGTCGGCCGAGATCGAGTCGCTCGCAGCGAGCGTGCCGGACAACGGCGGCGTCTATCTCGTGCCCGCATTCGCCGGGCTCGGCGCGCCGCACTGGGACCCCTATGCCCGGGGCGCGATCTTCGGCCTAACGCGGGGATCGGGCCGCGAACACATCGCCCGCGCGGCCCTCGAGTCGATCGCCTTCCAGAGCGCTGACCTGCTCGATGCGATGCAGCGCGACGCCGGACGCAAGCTGACCGAGTTGCGCGTCGATGGCGGCGCGACCGCAAACAACCTGTTGATGCAGTTCCAGGCCGACATCCTCGGCGTCCCGGTGCTGCGCCCGCGGGTCCAGGAGACCACGGCGCTGGGCGCGGCCTACCTGGCCGGACTGGCGACGAACGTTTGGAAGTCGCGCAGCGAAATCGCGGAACATTGGGAGATCGACCGCAAGTTCGAGCCGCAGATGAACCCGAATGCGGTCGCCGACCTGCTGGGCCGCTGGCGCGAAGCAGTGCATCGCAGCCTGCGCTGGGCCGAGCTGGGCGAGTAGGCAGGCCCGGTTCGCGGCAGGGGTCAGGCAGCGCTCGCCAGCGCCTCCTCCATGCCTTGCTCCGCGCCTCGGAGCACCATCGTGCGGGCGCGGTTGATCCCGAGCCGGGCATCCACCAGCGAAACGATTTCTTGCAGCGTGTCCGACTGGAGGCCACGCTGCCCGGCGATCCGCCTCACCAGGCTGTCCACCCTCTCGATGTGCTCCGCGCCGCCGAAGAGCGCGCGTGCCGCCGAAGAGGGCTTGCCGAGGTTGGCCGCAGCGCTCGCGTACTTCTCGAACGGCACGAGGTCCGCCACTGCCGCGCCGAGACCCGTGCAAAGCGCCACGACCCAATCGTAGATCCTGCGCGATTCGTCGACGTTGCCGTGCACCGCCTCCTTGATCGGGATCATCCCGTCCGGCCGGATGCAGCGGTAGTTGCCGGCGATCAGCATCGGCCACTTGGCGAGCGGTACGAAGATCGAGTCATGGACTTTCAGCTTGACCGGGATTTCGATGGCGCCATCGCCGGCGTCGAACCGGACGGCGTCGATATCGGCCTCGAGTTCGCGAAGCAGCGCAGTGTGCTCGTCGCGCTCGAACGGCGCCGCCTTGAAGTTCGTCGGCAGGCCCACTTGCAGCACGTTCTTGGGCTCTTCGGGCGGGCGGAAGGCTTGCGGATCCGGGCTTGCGAGCGACATCAGGCCGGGCTCGAATCCTTCCCAGACCGACGGGTCCGCATAGCAACCGAGCAGCGGCTCGATCGCCAAGCCCGGGATGCGCTTGAGGAAGGGCAGCGGGGGCATGTTCATGATCGCCAGGCAGGGCTTGCCGGAGCGGGCGATCCGGCCCATCAGTTCGCGCACGCCGGCAGCACAGTATTGCGCCTCCTGCATCGCCAGCACGACAAGGTCGTAGTTCCCTGGCACTGCCTCTCCCGGCGTGCTCGCCGCGACCTTGCCGGGAAGACCGGCGGTGGATATCTCCAGCAGGGAGTCGCGGCCGCGGATCGGCATCCGCAAGCGCACACCTTCGCTATTTACGAGGCGGGCCGTGGGCCCGGTGCAAACCAGCGTGGCGTCGTGACCCGCCAGGGCGATCTTGGTGGCAAGCAGCGACCCGTAGGAAGCGCCGAGGATGAGAATATTTTGCATCAGTGTGACCCCCGTTCGATTGCCGCCACTTCGGCGGGTTTGCAGTGCATCATAGGAGGGAATTCAAAGAAATTTGACTGCCAAAATTTCACACTGTTAATTTCACACACGATCCCATGGCGCAACACACCCGCAAGAGCCACTTTCTCGGGACCAAGCTTCGCACCCTGCGCAAGCGCAATGGCCTGACGCTCGAGGACCTGTCGGCCAGATGCACCCAGCTCGACTCGCGCGCCGCCCCGTCCGTTTCCTACCTCAGCATGATCGAGAGCGGCAAGCGGGTTCCCTCCGAGGAGGTACTGGGCCTGCTTTCCACGCTCTTCCAGCGAGACCCGCGCTGGTTCCTCGACGGCACACCGGAAGTGGATGGCCCCATGCCGGCGCAGCGCGCCGGCGGGGCCGCCGGCGTGCCGCTCGAGCCGGCATTCCTGTTCTCGAAGGAGCTGCTGCAGGCGGCGATCCCGGAGCTGCTGGCACAGACCGGCACCACCGGGCGCCAGTTCGCGCACCTGCTGATCCGCTCGCACCAGGAACTTTCGCGCAACGACTTTCCCGACCTCGAGCGCGCGGCCGAAAGTGTCGGCGGACGGAAATTCCCGCTCGACGTCGACGACCTGATGCATCTGTGCAGGCATCACGGCCTTGCGATCCGCTGGTTCGACCGCAAGCCGGTGCTCGCGCGGGACAACGAGCGCGAGCTGCGCAGCATGCTGCGTTCGTTTTTCGAGGCGCCGGGCACGATCTACCTGAACCGCGAACTCCAGAGGGACCCGGCACGCCTGAAGTTCGACCTCGCGTCACACCTCGGCCACAAGGTGCTGCACGAAGGCGACGGGCTCAAGTCGGCCCATGCGACCGGCGGCGAGATGGGCGGCAGCCCCGAAGGCCACGCAGGCGGGGCGCACAGCGCAGCGGGCATGAGCGCGCAGGACGTCCTCCACGCCTGGCGCGATTTCGAGTGCAGCTTCTTTGCCGGCGCCCTGCTGTGCCCCAAGGTCCCGTTCCGGCGCTTCCTCACGCGCGAATCGCACCGCGTCGAGGCCGGCGAAAAGATCGGCCTGACGCCGGCGGTGACGATGCGCCGCATGACCAAGGTGTCGCCCTACCCGTACTGGCATTTCTTCGACGCCTACCCGCCGGGCTACCTGCGCGCGGTGTATCGCGGCAACGGCATCCCGCTCCCATGGGGCAACATGGCGCAGGTGCCCGACCCCTGCCCGAACTGGGCGGTGTTCCGGATGCTGAACGAATCGCGCGGCGTCGATCGCGGCTCGCAGATCTCGGTGCTGCGCGACGGCGAGCAGTCGCTGCTCTACTGCTGCCACTCGCGGCGCACCGAAGACATGGCCGGGAATCCGCATGTGCTCTCGGTCGGCATCGACCTGATCCCGGCGCTGAGTTCGCACGGCGTGGACGCGGACACGCTCGTCGCAGGCATCACGGATGCGTGCCTGCGCCATCGGGGCGAAGGCGCGATCCCGAAGGACGCCGTCGATGCGATCGGCGGAGCGGCCAGGGTCCTGAACATTGCGTGGGTCGAAGAGGCCCTCGCGCGCCCTGCGCGCATCATCTGCCCGCGAAGTTCGGATTGCCCCCGCACCGGGCATTGCGTCAGCGCGCGGGTCTCGCGAGCGCGCGAAATCACCGACGTGCGCGCGGAGATCATCAGCAAGGCGCATCGCGCACGCTGAAGTTCACTGGCCCGGCGCGCCGGAATCCGCACCGGCAAGGACGGCCTTCCTCAGGCGCGGGAGACCTCGAACCCGGCTCCCGCGCCGCTTTGCGCTGGCCCGTTCGTTCTAGGAGTGCAATTCTCAACGCAGCTTCGGGGCTCGATGCGCTAGCATCGTTGCATGAACCGGCCCGGCACCGCGGGTGACAAGGCAGGCAGCGCGTGAATTTCGACGCACGCACCATCCTCATTGCAAGCGGCCTGCTGTCGTGGGTCCTCGCCGCGGCGATCGAGTTCCAGGCAGTGCGGCCTCGGCGCGATGCCGTGCTGCCCGACCCTTGGACCATGGGCCTGCTGGCCAAGGGCCTGGGGCTGACGCTGATATCGCAGCGCGGGCTCGTGCCCGACGCCTGGTCGATTTCGCTTGCGAACTCGCTCCTGCTCGCCGGGCCGCTCTTTTGCTATTCCGCCCTGCAACGCGTGCGCGGCGTGCCGACGAATTTCTACCTGATCGCCGCCGTGCCGGTGGCCGTCGGCATCCTGCTGCCTATCGTCGGGTTCGAGGCCGAGCAGTTTCCGGCGCGGACCATCGTCTTCACCTCGGGCGCGCTCTTCGGCTTCCTGCTGAACTGCTGGTCCGCCGCCCAGCTTGCGCGGGCGGGATTCATGGCCGGGGCTGCGCTGATCCTGGTCACGAGCGTCACGCTCGCTTCGCTCGCGGCCGCGCATGCGGTAGCAGTAGCCGGCGGCGGGGTCGCCGGCCTGCTGGGAGGGCATCGCATCCAGATCACGCTCTACATCGTCAACGCGCTGTGCATTGCCGTCAGCACGTTCGGCTACATGGACATCCTCCGCACGCTGCGCGACCGGCAGCCGCGCGTCGACCCGGACCTGCTCCCCGACGAATTGACCGGCCTGTACAGCCGTCTTTCGTTCCTGCGCAGCGCGCAAGCCGAGCTCGCGCGCGCGCGCCTGCGCGGAAATCCGGTGACCGTGATGGCAATCCAGGTCGACGATTTCGATTCGATGCGCGCCTCGCGCGGCGGCGCATTCGCCGACCGACAACTCGCGCGCGTAGCGGCCATCGTGCAGCGGGACATCCGCAATTTCGACCTCGCAGGCCGTATCGCCGCGCACACGATCGGCGTGCTGCTGCCCGAACTGCCGCTGCGCGAAGGCGAAGCGGCCGCCGACCGGATTCGCACGGCGGTGCATTCCGAACCGGTCGTTCACAACGGGGCGGAAATGCGCATCACGATCAGCATCGGCGCATGCGAGCTCGACCAGGAGCATGCCGACCTGGAATCGGCGATGGCGCTGGCCGCCGCCTGCCTGCACCGCGCGCAGCTCGCGGGCGGCAACCAGGTGTCGACGCCCGCCTCGCCGCCGCCGAAGGGGTTCGTCGAGGGGACCGTCTAGCGCCGGTAATTCCCGACTTTCAACCTGCAAGATCCGCGCCGCCATTGGTTCTCCTGTCAACTCGTGTACCGGCGCCAGTACACCTCGACACGCCCGGGCGACGCGTTCCCCGCCGGGCGTTGCGCTAGGAGACCTTGATTGCCTCTTCGGCGATATAGGCGCGGATCACGCTGTCGATGTCCGGGTCGGCCTTGAACCCCATGGCGAGCGCGCGCGGCGTGCGGAACTTTACCGGCCAGCCCGCGACGATCTTCTGGATCCGGTCATCGGGCTTGTAGACGACGCGTCTTGCCACTGCGTCGCCCGCAACGCGGCGCATGGCCTCCACCATCTCCGACACCGGCACGGTGATGCCGGGCAGGTTCAGCACGCGTCCCATTCCCCAGGCCGACGAAGGCGTTTCGTGCGCGTGGATGAAGGACTCGATGCAGCGGCCCGGCGAGAGCAGCCAGACACCGGTGTCGAGCGACACGGGACACTCGGAGACCACGCCGTTCAGCGGCTCGCGCAGCACGCCGCTCGCGAACGACGAGGCCGCGAGGTTCGGCTTGCCGGGACGCACGACGATGGTCGGCAGCCGCAGGCTGCGCCCATCGATGTAGCCCTTGCGCGTGTAGTCGGTCACGAGATATTCGTTGCAGACTTTCTGCGCGCCGTACGAAGTCTGCGGATTCGGCGTCGTCCCGTCGTCGAGCACCTCGGGCAGGTCACCGCCGAACGCTGCGACCGAGCTCGAGAAGACATAGCGCGGTGGCCTCGCGCACCTGCGCGCGAGATCCAGGAGCATCCGGCCGCCATCGAGGTTCACGCGCCAGCCGAGGTCAAAATCCGCTTCGGCGCCGGCCGAAACCACCGAGGCGAGGTGGAAGATCGACTGTGTATCGGGCGTGACCACCTTCGCGAGAACCCCGGGGGCCGAGATATCGCCGGTGACGGTTTCGAGCCTCGGGTCCTGCGGCAGCGAGGGCGGGAACGCGGTATCGAAAAGGGTCAGCCGCGAAATCGAGGCTTCCTTCCCGTCGCTACCGGTCAGGCGTCCGCGCGAGAGCAATGCCTTGGCAAGCTTGGAGCCAAGCATGCCGCCGCCTCCGGTGATGACGACTTTCATGCCGTTCCTTGTTCGGTGGGTGTGAGGGTCGGGATTCTATCGGACGGAACGGCGAAGAACGCCACCACGTCCTGCAGCTCGCGCGTCGAACGCATCGGCGGCAGGCTTGCGCGGATCGTGCGGCCGTAAGGCTTGGAGTACAGGCGCGGGTCGCAGATCATCAGCACGCCGCGGTCGGTTTCGTCGCGGATCAGCCGGCCGGCGCCCTGCTTCAGTTGCAGGATCGCCTGCGGCAACTGCAGTTCCATGAACGGGTTGCCGCCCTTGGCGCGCAACGCGTCGATGCGCGCCGCGAGCACCGGGTCGTCGGGCGGCGCGAACGGCAGCTTGTCGATCACGACCAGCGACAGCGCCTCGCCGCGCACGTCCACGCCTTCCCAGAAAGACTGGCTGCCGAGCAGGATCGGGTTGTCGAGGCGCCGGAAACGCGCAAGCAGGTCGGTGCGCGAACCGGTGCCCTGCACCAGCAGCGGATAGTCGAGGAGGTCGCGAGCGAGCTTTTCGGCGAGGATGTCTTTCGCGCGGCGGAGCGCCCGCAGGGTGGTGAACAGCAGGAACGCACGGCCCCGGCTTGCGCGCAGTGCCGGATAGGCGGCCTCGATGACGCGCTCGGTAAACGCCGGGTCGTTCGGGTCGGGCAGGTTCTTCGGCACGTAGAAAAGCGCCTGGTTCGCGAAATCGAACGGGCTCTCCCAGCGAACCGAGGCCGCCTCCTCGATGCCGAGCTCCCGCGTGAAGTGGCCGAAGTCCTCGCCTACCGCCAGCGTCGCCGAAGTCATGATCCACGCACGCGGGTGGTCGTCCATCTGCTTCCTGAAGAGTTCGGCGGTGCGAAGCGGCGTGGTGTGCAGTTGCAGCGCGCTTGCGAAAACCTCGACCCACCGCACCGACTCGAGGTCCCCCGCATCCTGCCAGTGCGCGAGTTTGGAGCGCATCTCGTCGGCGCGCCGCAGGCACCCGCCGAGCCCCTCGGACCGCTCGGCCTGGGTTTCGAGCAGGGCCCGGAATGCGGCGAGCGCGTCGGCGAGGCCGGCGACCGCTGGCCCGAATTCGGCGGTCCGCGCCGCCTGCGAATGCGCGAAGCGGGCGCTGTCCTCGCGAAATACGAGGCGCAGGTCGCGGGCCGCCTTGTCGAGTCTGGTCGCTGCCCGGTCGAGATCGGGCAGTGCGCCGCCCGCGGCGCGCAGTTCCATCCGCGTGTCCCGCGCAAGGTCGAGCACCTGCCCCGTCGACAAGGTGTCGCCGAAAAACAGGCGCGCAATGTCGGGCAGTTGGTGCGCTTCGTCGAAGATCACCGTGTTGCAGGCAGGCAGCAGTTCGGCCAGGCCTTCGTCGCGCAACATCACATCCGCAAAGAACAGGTGATGATTGATCACCACCACGTCCGCGGCCAGCGCATTCCGGCGCGCGGCGATCACGAAGCAATCCTTGTACTTCGGGCATTCCTGGCCGAGGCAGTTCTCGCGCGTGGAGGTGGCGTGGATCCAGGCCGGCGAATTCTCCGGAACCTCGGCGAGGTCGCCCCGGTCTCCTGTCGTCGTCTGTCGCGAGAACCGCTCGATCTCCGCAAGCTGCACGGCCTCCTCGCGCGAACCCAGCCGCGATTCGGTGCGTGCCCGCTCGAGGCGGTAGAGGCAGACGTAGTTCGAGCGCCCCTTGAGGAGCGCCATCGTGTTGCCGGCCCCGATCGCATTTCGCACGGCGGGCAGGTCGCGGTCGAAAAGCTGGTCCTGCAGGTTCTTGGTGCCAGTGGAGATCAGCACCTTGCCCCCGGACAGCAACGCCGGAACCAGGTACGCGAAGGTCTTGCCGGTTCCGGTGCCGGCCTCCGCAACCAGCACCGAGGTGGTTTCGATCGCGTGCAGGATCCTGCGCGCAAGGTCGATCTGCTGCTCGCGCACCTTGTAGCCGGGCACTGCAGACGCGAGGGCTCCCTGCTCGCCGAAGATGAGGCCGAGCGCTTCGGGCGAAGCACCGCTCAGGGCCGCAGCTCCTCGACGCGGACCCAGACCCCGCGCGTCTCCGACCGGCGGGAATCGCGTGATGAAAGCACTCCGCCTGCGGTACCGGCGGCCGACTCGACCGCCGTGCCGAGTTCGACCCACTCGCCGAGCTGCGCGCTGATGCTGCTTGCCACCCGCTGAGATTGCACGCTGCCGGGACCGAGGGCGCCGGGCGTTTGCCTCTGCGGGTAGATGTCGAGGAACACCGTGTTGCCCGAAAGACGCGGCGTCACTTCGAAACCGGTATCGAAGTCCTGGATCACCGTCGATTCGCGCACCACGGTCCCGCCCGGGCCATTGAAGACCTGCCGCTGCTGGAGCGGCCGCGACTGGCCGGTGGAAATCAGCGCGCGCGCACCTTCGAGGACCTGCAGGCGCTGGTCGACCCTTTCGTCGGAGGTTCCTCGGTCCGATCGCAACCGCACGTCTGCCTGAGTGCGGTCCGCTGGAAAGCGCTGGTTGCTGATGGAGGAATCGCCGGAACGCACCGTTCCACGCGCCTCGATCGCCTGTCGCGACGAATCGGACGAGCTGGCGAAACGCACTGAAATCAACAGGCGTCGCTGCGGGGTGTCGAGCGCGGCCAGCGCCCGCTTCAACTCGTCGAGGTTGGCGGGGCTTGTGCGGACGAACAATTGGTACCCCTGACCGGTGACGGTCCCGCCGGGCTCGACCAGTCCGCGCAAGACGGGGACGACCTGCTCGGCGCTGCGATGCCTCAGCGGCAGGATTTCGAGCCCGCCCTGTGCAAGCAATGAAGCGGCATGGACGATCAGGCAGGCGAAAAGGAGGAAGCGGCGGTTCATTGAAATTCCGGTGCGGCATCTTACTGGCATCGCGCAGGACCGACCGAACTGGGCGGGCCGCGCAGGCCCCGGGAGGGAGCGCGCCTTTACATCTCGCGGATTGTAATCTACATTACTTGAATTATGCGTTCTAACATACTGTATGTGATGGCATTTTCTGTCGTGCTTTCGGGCTGCGGTGGCGGCACCTATACCGCCGCGCCGGTGGAGGAGCCAACGCAGGCGCGCGCAGTGCAAAGGCCTGCGATCCCGCGACTCCCGACGCCAAACCCGCCGCAGGCAACCGCCCCCGGGCAGCGCGCGGCTCCGGAGCAATCGGAGATGCTGTTCCAAGTGCTGAGTTCGATCGGTGTCGACTACAAGTATGGCGGCAATTCGTATTCGACCGGTTTCGACTGCAGCGGCCTGGTCGCGCATGTGTTCCGCGAGGGCTACGGGATCAGCCTGCCACGCACGTCGATGGAACAAAGCCGCCTGGGGCAGTCGGTCTCACCCGAGGAGTTGAAGCCTGGCGATCTAGTCTTTTACAACACGCTCAACCGGCCGTTTTCGCATGTCGGCATCTACCTTGGCGACGGCCGATTCATCCATGCGCCCAAGACCGGTTCGGCCGTGCGTATAGAAAGCCTGAAAAGCGCCTACTGGGCCAAACGCTGGAACGGCGCCCGGCGGATAGAACAGCGCATTTGATCTGGCGCAATAGGGCGCGCGCCGGGGTCCGGCAGCATCGCTGAGAGGCATTCTCATTGCGCAAAAATGAGAATGCGAGTTATTATCATCTAACCTCACTCTTCACCGGAAGTCCAATGATCGTTCTCGAAAAGCGCCCCTTCTTCGCAGCCGTATTGGCTGCTGCCTGCTGCGCGTGCCTGCCGGCCACCGCGCAAGAAAAGGTGTTGAACCTCTATTCCTCGCGGCACTACAACACCGACGAAGCCCTTTACGCGAATTTCACCAAGCAGACCGGGATCCGGATCAACCGGATCGAGGCCCCCGAGGATGCGCTCCTCGAGCGGCTGCGCAACGAAGGCGCCGCGAGTCCCGCCGACGTGCTGGTCACGGTCGACGCCGGGCGCCTTTGGCGGGCCGAGCAACTGGGACTGTTCCAGCCGGTCAAATCGGCGACGCTCGATGCCCGTATTCCGGCTCCTTTGCGCCAGCCCGACGGCCTCTGGTTCGGTTTCTCGACCCGCGCCCGCGTGATCGTCTACTCGAAGGAACTCGTGAAGGCCGGCGAAGTGAAGGGCTACGAGGACCTCGCCGACCCCAAGTGGAAAGGCAAGGTCTGCATGCGTTCGTCGTCCAACATGTACAACCTTTCGCTGATGAGCGCGCAGATCGACCACTTCGGCGAAGCGGGGGCCGAGGCCTGGGCGAAGGGCGTCGTCGCGAACTTCGCGCGCGCGCCCAAGGGAGGCGACACCGACCAGATCAAGGCGGTGGCCGCCGGCGAATGCGCATTGAGCGTGGCGAACACGTACTACTACGTGCGCATGTTGAAGTCGACGAAGGCCGACGAGCGCGCAGCCATCGATCGGGTTGGCGTGATCTGGCCGAACCAGGAGAACCGCGGCGCGCACGTGAACATTTCGGGCGCCGGCGTGCTCAAGACCTCGCGCAACCGCGATGCCGCGGTGAAATTCCTCGAATACCTGGCGAGCGACGACGCGCAGCGCTACTTCGCGAACGGCAACAACGAGTTCACCGTCGTGGCCTCGGTCGCCGTCGACAACAAGGAACTGGCCTCGCTCGGCAAGTTCAAGGCCGACCAGATCAACGTCAGCGCATTCGGCAGGAACCAGCCTGCGGCGCAAAAAGTCTACGACCGCGCCGGCTGGCGCTAGGCTCCGTGCCGTCGCGCCATCGTGCGCGTGAGCATCAGGACCGGGATCAGTCCGACTCCGAGGATCGCCAGGGCAGCCACCGAAGCCTCGGCGAGGCGTTCGTCCTTCGCGAGGTTGTAGGTCTGGACCGCAAGCGTGTCGAAATTGAACGGGCGCATTGCCAGCGTCGCGGGCAATTCCTTCATGACGTCGACGAAGACCAGCAAGCCCGCGGCAAGCAGGCTCTTCGCAAGCAGCGGCGCATGCACGCGAAGCAGCGCCTGGGAGGGCCGCATGCCGAGGCTGCGTGCGGCATCGTCCATGCTGCGGCGGATCTTTGCGAGCCCCGCCTCGACGGCCTGCAATGAAATGGACATGAAGCGCACCAGGTACGCGTAGACCAGCGCTGCAATCGTGCCGCTCAGCCAGAGTTGCGGCGCAACTCCGAAATGCACCGCAAGCCATTCGGACAGCCAGCGGTCGAACATCGTCAACGGCACCAGGACGCCGACTGCGACCACCACGCCCGGGATCGCATAACCAAGCGAGGCGGTCCGGTTGGCAATGTTCGCAACCGGGCCGGGATGCAAGCGCGCCGCGTACGCGATCGCCAGCGCGCCGGCGACGGCGAGCATTGCAGTGATGCCCGCAAGCGTCAGGCTGTTGAATGCGAGCCCGGCGAAACGCTGCGAGAAGCCGGGCTCGGTATCCTGCAACGCGAGGCGCAGCAGGAGCACGAGCGGCAGGAAGAAACCGGCAGTCGCCGGGATCGCGCAGACCCCGATGGCAGCGACCGCACGCACGCCGCGCAACACGTGAGGCGCTGGAGCACGCCGCGGGCCCGAGTGGAACGCGGAACGGCCGCGCAATGCACGCTCGAGCGCGAGGACGCTCCCTACCCCGGCCAGCAGGAGCGCGCCGATCTGCGCAGCCGCCACCGGGTCGCCGAGGGAAAACCAGGCGCGAAACACACCCGTGGAAAACGTATCGACGCCGAAGTAGGCCACCGTCCCGTAGTCGGCCAGCGTTTCCATCATTGCCAGCGCGACACCCGCGGCGATCGCAGGACGGGCCAGCGGAAGGGCGACCCTGAAAAAGGTGCGCCACGGCCCTTGCCCAAGCGCCCGCGCAGTTTCGAAGCTCGATCCCGATTGCTCGAGGAATGCCGTGCGCGCAAGCAGGTAGACGTACGGGTAGAGCACCGCAACCAGAACGAACGCCGCCCCCCCGAGGGACCGGATGTCCGGCAATGCATAGTCGCCGGCGCGCCACCCGGTCCACGATCGAAGCGCGGACTGCAGGGGTCCGGCAAACTGGAAGAAGTCCGTATAGACGTAAGCCATCACGTACGCCGGCATCGCCATCGGCAGGATCAACGACCACTCGAAAACCCGCCGTCCGGGAAACCGGCACAGGCTGGTCAGCCACGCGCAGCTGACGCCGACCACCGTCACGCCCGCCCCCACGCAAGAAGCGAGCAGGAGGGTGTTCCAGAGATAGCCGGGAAGCACCGTGGTCGCCAGGTGCGTCCAAGTGTCTGCGCGCGGCACGAGCAGGTTCAGGACGACGACCACCAGCGGCAGCGCAATCGTCAATGCAATCGCCCCCGCAGCAATCTCCAGCAACGATAAGTTGATCTTGGGCGAGGCCACAGGTTCGAGTGCCGCTACAGTGAAACGAGGTTCCATGCAAAAATAGCGAAAAATCCTTGAAAATCCGGTAGATCTTAGCAGCCGGGCTTGACGCCGACGAGACAAATGGGAATAATTATCATCTTGTGAGCCCCCCTCCTCCCACCGATCCCGTTCTCGAAGTCCGCAACGTCTCGCAGGCCTATGGCGGCCACGCAGTCGTGCGCGAGCTGACGTTCTCGCTACGGCGCGGCAGCATCGGTTGCATTCTCGGTCCAAGCGGGTGCGGCAAGACAACGCTGCTCCGGTGCATTGCCGGATTCGAGGCAATATCGGGCGGCGAGATCCGGCTTGCCGGATCCGTTGTGTCGCGGCCCGGGTCGATACTGCCCCCCGAGAGGCGGCATATCGGCATGGTCTTCCAGGATTACGCGCTCTTTCCGCACCTCAACATCGCCGACAACGTCGGGTTCGGGTTGCGCTCGCTCGGCGTGAAAGAGCGGCGCGCGCGGGTCGCTGAACTCGTGGAGCTGGTCGGACTCGGTGGCTCGCTCACTGCGTTCCCCCATGAAATCTCCGGCGGCCAGCAGCAGCGCGTTGCGCTTGCGCGCGCGCTTGCGCCGCGACCGGACCTGCTGCTGTTGGACGAGCCCTTTTCGAACCTCGACGTGGACCTGCGCGAACGGCTCTCGGCCGAGGTGCGCGGCATCCTGAACGCGAGCGGCACGACCGCAGTGATGGTGACCCACGACCAGCACGAGGCCTTTGCCATGGCCGACGAGATCGGCGTGATGCGCGAGGGCCGGATCGAGCAATGGGACTCGGCCTACAACCTTTACCATCGGCCGGCCAGCCGCTTCGTCGCGGACTTCGTCGGCCAAGGCGTGTTCCTACCCGCGAAGGTTCTCGACGGGCAGCAGGTGGAGATCGAATTGGGCGTGCTGAACGGCTCGATCCCGAACGAATGCCAGTCCGGCTGCGACGCCTGTGGCAAGGGTTGCCGTGCAGACATCCTGTTGAGGCCCGACGACATCATCCACGACGACGCGTCGCAGATGCAGGCCGAAGTGGTCCACAAGGCCTTCCGCGGAGCCGAGATCATGTACACCCTCAAGCTCGGCAGCGGTCGCAGGGTCCTGGCACTGGTGCCCAGCCACCATAATCACACGCTCGGCGAGCGCATCGGCATCCGCCTGGACGTGGATCACGTCGTCGCGTTCAGCCCGCCTCCTCCTTCAGGCTGAACACGACAGGCACGTCGACCGTGAACCCCTTGCCGCGCAACGCGGGGGGGATCGGCGTGAGCGGCATTGCCTTGCGGATCATGTCCAGCGCCTGCTGGTCGAGGACCTCGAATCCGGAGCGGGACTTGATGCTGATCGAAGCGATGTTGCCGTCGATGCCGATCACCATGCGGATTTCCGCCTGCCCTTCCCAGTTGTTGTCGATCGCCAGCCGCGGGTACCGCTTGTAGCGCCGGGCCGCGCTGATGATCGCAATCCGGTACTGCCCCAGCGTCGCCGGGTCCGCGAAGTCCGCCGCAGGCGGTGCGGCCGGCTGAATCGGCGGCGCTGGCTCGACCCTCGCCACGGGTGCCGGGGTCGGCGCCGAGATCGGCGCGGGCGCCGGATCGGTCGCTCGGGAGCGGTCGCCCGCAGGGGGCGGAACCGCAGCAACCGGCGCCGGCACGGCCGCCGGTGCCGCAGGCGCCGCCTCGATCGATTGCGCCCGTTCGACCGCCGGCGGCTTGCGTGGCGCTTCGGGTCGAACGCGATTCTCGACGGGTTCGGGGGCGGGCGCGGGTGGGGGCCGGGGCTGGATCAGGTGCGCGACCAAGGGCGGCGGCGCGGAAGGCCGCCTTGCGGGCTTGTCGATCCGCGAAGGGACGAGGGACAGGATCAACGCATGCGCGACGATCGACGCGGCGAGCGCGCGGCCGAGCAAGCGGCCCTGGTTGCCAGTCGTAAGATCCCGGCTGCCTTGCTCGACCGACATCGGAGGGTCATCCCGGATTGCAAAGCGTGCCCCGACCGACGGGGCTGCGCCTATTTTGCTCCGCTCGCGAGCCGCCAGACCTTTTCCGCAGTCAGCGGCATCTCGATGTGCCGCACGCCGCGATGCTCGAGCGCGTCGAGCACCGCGTGGACGACTGCCGGCACGGCCCCGATGGTCCCGATCTCGCCGCATCCCTTCACGCCGAGCAGGTTGGTCTTGCAGGGCACGCTCTCGTCGAACACGTTGGTCATCGGCGGCAGGTCGTCGGCGCGCGGCACGCAATAGTCCATGAGCGAGCCGGTCAGCAACTGGCCGCCTTCGTCGTACACCGTCTGCTCCAGCAGCGCCTGGCCGATGCCCTGCGCGATCCCGCCTTGCACCTGTCCCTCGACGATCATGTGGTTGATGATCCGGCCGATGTCGTCGACGCTGGTCATGCGCTCGACCTTCACGACCCCGGTGTCCGGTTCGATTTCCACTTCGCAGACCTGCGCGCCATTCGGCCAGGACGGTGCCGAAGGTGTCTCCGTGGCCGAGACGCGAATGAATTTCCCGGGCTGCCGCCCCGCGAGTTCGGCAAGGCCGATGGTCCTGTCGGTCCCCGTGATCCCGAAACGGCCATCGCGAAACTCGATATCGGCCGTCGCCGCTTCGAGTGCCTCGGCCGCGAGTTCGCTGCCCCGCACGATGACCTTGCGGCCGGCGGAAACGACGGCCGAACCGCCGACGAAGGCCGAGCGCGATCCGACGCTCCCCATGCCGTTGGCCTGGTCGGTGTCGCCCTGCACGATGCGGATGTTCTTCACCGGGATCTGCAGCACCTCGGTGATCAGTTGCGTGTAACTCGTCTCGAGGCCCTGGCCCATCGCCATGGTTCCCGAGAACACCGTCACCGTGCCATCGGCGTCGACGCGGATGTCGACGGTTTCGGTCGGAAGTGCGCCAGTCCACTCGATGTAGGTCGCGAGACCGCGGCCGCGCAACATTCCGGCGGCTTTCGAGGCCTTGGCACGCGCAGCGTAGCCTTCCCAGTCGGATGCCTGCACTACCCGGTCCAGCATGCGAGCGAATTCCGCCGCATCGTAGACGTCGCCCAGGTGCGTGCGGTACGGGAATTGGTCCGGCGCGATCAGGTTGCGGCGGCGGATTTCGACCGGATCGATCCGCATCTCGCGCCCGGCCTTTTCGACCAGCCTCTCCATCAGGTAATTCGCCTCCGGGCGGCCGGCTCCGCGGTAGGCGCCGCTGGCCATGGTGTTCGTCAGCACGCCGCGCACGTGGTAGTCGATCACGGGCACGTGGTACACGGTCGTCTGCACCTTGGGGCCGAGCACCAGCGGGATCATGGCGGTCGAGCCGACCGGCACGGCGCCAAAATTGGAAATCATCTCCATTCGCAGCGCAAGGATCTTGCCGGAGGCGTCAAGCGCAAGAGCTCCCTTGTAGAACTGGTCGCGGCCGGCGTGCGCAGCGAGGAACTCCTCGCTGCGGTCCGCCCGCCACTTCACCGGCCGGCCCAGTTTCCTTGCCGCGTAGCAGACCAGGGCGTCTTCGGGGTAGAGGCCGGTCTTCATCCCGAATCCCCCGCCGATATCGCCTACGACGACCCGGAACTGGGTCGGCTTGGCGCTGAACACCGCGCCGAGCGAATCGCGCGTAATGGTCGGCTGCTGAGACTGCGTGTGCAGCGTCCATCGATCGCTCTCATACACCGCAGTTGCGCTGCGCGGCTCGAGCGCGTTGGCGATCAGGCGCTGGTTGTGCAACTCGATCTCGGTGACATGCGCCGCCTTCGCAAAAGCCGCCGCAACCGCCGCCGGGTCACCATAGCGCGCCTCCGCCGAAACGTTTCCCGGCGCGGTCTCGAAGAGCTGCGGGGCGCCGGGCTCCATCGCCTTGCGCGGATCGACCACGCACGGGAGTTCCTCGTAGTCGATCACAAGCAGTTCCGCCGCGTCCTGCGCCTGCTCGCGGGTCTCGGCTATGACCGCGGCGACCGGATGCCCGGCGTAGTAGACCGTACCGTCGGCCAGCGGTGTGCGCAGGGGCGCCGCCATCGGTGCGCCGCTGGCCTGCTTGAAAAGCGGCGGAAAGGGGATATGGCCTACACCGTCCGCCTTGAGGTCGGCCATCGTGTAAACGGCAACTACACCCGGTGCTTCGCGCGCGGCCGCAACGTCCACGCCGGCAATGCGGGCATGGGCATAGGGAGAACGGGCTATCACCATCCACGCGCGGCCTGTCGGATCCAGGTCGTCGCTATAGCGGCCCTGGCCTGTAAGCAGGCGGTCATCCTCAAGCCGCTTTTGCGATCGCGACGAACCAAAGCGCGCGGAATCCGGGTCGAATTGGGTGGCAGGTGCGTTCATTGGAGCCCTTGAAATGGACAGCGGCCCGGACAGGGCCGCCAGATTGTGCGTTGCGGCATTCCGCGCCCGTCGCCCATTCCCAAGCAAGGGTGACTGCATTTCGAAATGCCTGCCTGCGAGTATACCTTCCGGCGCTTTTCCGGCACCGGGACGGTTAGCGCGCGCCGCAGGCGGCTCGAGGGCCCTGCGTGCTCCCATGAAGGCATTTTCGCGGCCGGAGGCATTAGTTCACGTTTTCAAGCAGTTCCCTTACAAATCCTTTATCTATTCATACAGCTAATCGCTTATCATGCGAGGATGTACACGTTGAGCCAACGCGATCTCCATTTGCCGCCTCCCAAGCAGGATGCGCCCAATCAAGCGCATGAGCTCGTGCGCTATTGGCGCGCGATCAACCGGCACCGCATCGGGATAATCCTCTTGGTGGTAGCCGTCGGCGTGCTGGCCGCGATGTATGCGTCCAGCCTTCCCCCGATCTACCGTGGCACGGCCACGATATTGTTGGATCCGGTCAAGAAGAGGCTGCCCGGCGCAGAGGACGCCGCCGATCCCAGCACGCCGCGCGACTACTACCTGACGCAAATTGAGATCATGAAGTCGCGTGACTACGCCGATCGGCTGGTGCGCGTGCTGAAGCTGACCACGCACCCGGCCTTCGACCCGAGGCAGCAGAAGGCGGAGACCGACTGGACGGCCTCCCTGCTCGAAAAGCTCAGACTCCCCGGCCGGTCGAACGCGGAGCCTGCCGCACCGGCTGCGGTAGTCAATGAGGACGAGTTGAGGGAATCCATAGTCTCTCAGGTAATGGGCGGCATATCGATTTCGCAAAACCGCAATACCCAGCTTGTAAAGGTCAGCTTCGAATCCACCGATCCCGTGCTCGCCGAGCGAGTGCCGAATGCCCTGTCGATGATCTATATCGTCGCGGACCTCGAGGCGCGCACGGTCGCTGCGCGCCAATCGATGTCGTTCCTGTCGGAACAAACCGAAAAGCTGAAGGCCCAACTTGCCGATTCGGAGCGCGAACTGCAGCAATTTCGCGAGAGCCAAAAGATCGTGGTGACAAAGGGTTTGTCGCTTTCCGAATCCTCGCGCCGGCTGGAAAGCCTCGGGGCGTCGCTCGAGGAAGCGAGGCGAAAGCGTTCCGATGCCGAGCTGCTGTACAAGCAGGTCAGTGCCGCGGCTCGCGAGTCATCGGCCGAGGCGCTCAGCACCCTGCCGGTCTTCCAGAGGGATATGGTGCTTCAACGCCTCCGGGAAACGGAAGCCGAGGCCGAGAGGCGGGCAAGCGAGGCCTCCAAGCGCTACGGGCCGGAGCACCCCAGGATCGTTTCCGTGCAATCGGACCTGAAGAGCGCGCGCGACGCCGTAAAGCGCCAAATCGGAGTCATTGCCGAATCGGTCGCGAAGGAGTTTGAAATCGCGAAGGCGAACGAAGCCGCGATCGGCCAAGCTCATGCAAAGGCGACGGTCGAGGCGCAGATCTTCAACCGGGCCGAGTTTCCGCTCTCTCGCCTCGAAAGGAACGTCGAATCCAACCGGCGCCTCTACGAGGCCTTTGTACAGCGTGCCAATGAGGTCCGCATTGGCGATATTCAGCAGCCGATTGCCCGCATCATCGACCTCGCCCGGGAGCCTGGCGGGCCCTCGGGGCCGGACCGCCGCCGCATCGTGATGCTGGCCATGTTCGGTGCGCTGCTCGCCGGCATGGCAGTGGCGCTCTTCCTTACCGTCCTTGACAAGGGCATCAAGACCGGCCTCGACCTGGAATCCCGCCTGGAGCTCAAGGCCGTAGGCGTGCTGCCCCTCATGAAGTCCTCGCCCGAGGCGCCGCTCGACAGCATGGTGGTGGACGACAATTCAAATACCTTCTCCGAGGGCATTAGAACGATCCGCAGCGACGTGCAGCTCTCAACGCTCGATTCGCCACAAAAGACAATCCTAGTGACTTCGACAATTCCGGGCGAAGGCAAGACCACGGTGGCCTGCAACCTCGCGTTTGCGTTCGCTCAGGTGAAGAAGACGCTCCTGATCGAGGCCGACATGCGCAGGCCCAAGGTCGCCCGCGCCCTCCAGCTGGAGGCAAGGCACCCGGGACTTTCGGAATTCGTTTCGGGCGACTTCGGCATCGAGCAGTGCGTCCACCCGGTGGGAAGTTCCGGTCTGTTCGTGCTGCAGTCCGGCAAGGTTCCGCTGAATCCGCTCGAGATGCTTTCGTCGCATCGATTCGCCGATGCGATGGAGTCGCTGAAGGCGATGTTCGACGTGATCGTGATCGACAGCCCGCCGGTCGAGCTGGTGAGCGATTCGATGGTGCTCTCACGCTTCGCGACGGGCGTGTTGTTCGTGGTGAAGGCGGATCACACCCCCTATCCGCTGGCACGCCACAGCCTGGTCCGGCTTTGGCGCGTTGGCGCGCCGGTGCTCGGGGCGGTACTCAACCATTTCGACGTCGAGAAGGCGCACCGGTACTACGGGGATTACAGCAGCTTCGGCAGCGAATACTATTACCGCAATTACGGCTACCAGAGCAGGCCCGGCGACGTGGGCGCCGATGTCGAGCGCGCCGGCAGGCCGCTCACCAATCCGGTAAGGGGCTGAGACGCCGGCCGGCTTACGCCCCTTCGCCCTCCGGTGCACCGCAGTAGAGCGAAGCCCAGGCGAAGGACAGCACCTGCATGAACGTAAGCGCAATGGCCGGGATCTGCAGGTTGAAGTCCGTCGCGCTATGAATCATGAGCGCGAGGATGCCCATCATTGCGGCGAAGGAGACACCTCGCATGACCGGATCGCGGCGCCGGTATTGCGCGCGCAATGCGGCACCGAACGAAAGGACGACGGCAACCGCTAGCGGCGCGAGACCGACCAGCCCGGCTTCGGCGGCGAATTCCAGATAGTCATTGTGGGCATGGGTGTAGGCGGCCGGGGTTCCTTCCGCACTGTAGCGCGGGAACACCGACGAGAATGAGCCCATGCCGGCCCCGAAGACCGGGAATTCACGCCACATCCGGATCGCGTAGACAGCCAACTCGTCTCTGTCCTCGAGAACCAACGAAGTCTCGCCGATCCGCTCCATCAGCCGCTGGCTTCCGAAATAGGCGCCGATGACGAACACGTCGATCGCGATCAGGCTGGCGATCAGCAGGACCATCGAGCGTGTTGCCTTCCTTGACAAGAAAAGCGCGATTGCCCCGGTCACGAGCAAGGCGGCAAAAAATGCCATGTTGCCCATCCTTGAGCGCGACAAGACCAGTGCGACGACCATCGTCACGAGGAACAGGCGGAGTGCCATTTTCGGGGTGATGGCCCATCGGGCCAGTTCGCGAAGCAACTCCCTCCAGTCCCGGTGGACCGCGCCGGACAGGCTGGCGATGAGGACCCCGATGCCCACTGAAAGGCACATGACAAGGTAGGCGGCGTAGTGGTTGCGGTTGACGAACGTGCCGGATGCCCACCCATTCAGGTTTTGAAAACAGGTGAATGCCCCGTAAAGCGCCTGGATCACACCCGAAAGGATGAGCGCGTGCGTCGCCAAGCGAATCCGGTCGCGATCGCGCATCAAGGCCAGACCCAACGCGAAGAAACCCGCATACGCCGTGCTCTTGCAGGCCGCGTCAAGCGCGCCGTGCCTGTCGAGTGCGAGCGGTGCAAAGTCGACAGAGGATGGAAACGCCGCAATCGAGTGCCAGCGCCACGCCTCGGGGGAGAGCAGCTTGAGCAGCCCCAAGGGCAACGGGACCGACTGCAGCCAGACATAGCCGACCCAGACCACCATGCAGGCCAGCACCGGCCGCACATGCGGGATGGTCGGGCCTATCGTGAACCGCCCACGGAAGTGCCCAGCCAGCCAGGCCATTGACAGCACGAGAATCCAGATTTCCGCAAGTGCCCACGACCAGGCTCGATTGCTGCCGAGCGGAATCGGAATCCAGACAAGCAGGGCCAGGTAGAACGCATAGATCCATCGAGTCCCGTCGGACTCCCGGAACACGGCCGGTTCCCGGAAGATCTCGCTCAGCAGGGACTACCGACGCACCCGCGCCCCCCGCCGGACGTGGCCGCCGGCGCAACCAGCGCGATTGCCGCCTCGGGAGTTTGGGTCTGGGTCGCCGCTTCTGTCGACCCCGCAGCGGTCGCGGGCAACTCGCCGAGTGCCGCCTGCACCGAGGCTGATTGAATGTCGATCGGCGAGGACGAAGGAACCACGGTCACCCGAGATGCGGCCACTACCGCCTGGAAGGCGGCCGGCGCTGCATTCAAAGGCACGCCTGCGGTCGGCGGCGCATTCGATACCCATCGGGAAAACTGGTCGGCGGCGAGCAGTATTGGCGGGCCGACCGGCGTCTGGATCGAGATCTCCCCCACGATGACCGCCGCCGACCCGATCCCTAGCGACTTGGGGTTGACCTCGACCACGAACGCGGTGACGTCCTTGCTGAGGATTCCGATTGCCGCATCACCAGCCGCGACCGTCAGCCCCTTCGGATTGGCCGTGTGGATGGAACCCGTAACGACGCGCATGAGCCCGCTCATGAGGCCAAGCGTAGCCTTGCTGGACTTGATATCACGCATGTCAAAGCGAAAGTCGTCGATGCGCAAGAGCGAATCGGCTCCCAACGTGACGCTCTGACCATCGGCGAACACCAGCACTGCGGTGCTGTCACCTTGGGTCCTGAATACCGTATCCGAACCAAATACGTCCCCGACCTTTGCCACCTCTTCGGCAGCCTTGCCGCGCCGGACGAACACGGTGCCGGTGGCCGAACTCAGGAATCCGGAGGCAGCCGGCCTCACGGCACCCGGAGAGTTCGCGACGCGGCCGCCCGCCGCGGCTTGCGCGAACAACGAGGCCGGAAGCACGGCCTGCAACAGGATCAGGCTCGCGATTCCCGCATCCGCAATCAACCGGCGCTGGCTCATGGAAAACATGATCATCTTCTGTCCCATTCCCGCAATCCACGGCCCGGCACCGGAGCCGCTTGTTTTCCGCATTCGTTCGCAGCGACAGAATCATAGCTCCTCCGTGCGCAAACGAGGTCAAATCTCCCGAAATTCCTCAAAATTTCAAACATTTTCACGGGGTTGCGTATGGCGCCCCGCTCAACTACCCCGACCACCAGGCGCCTCTGAGCGGCATCGAGCTTGTCCCACGCGGCCAAGCCGGCGACCAGGACAACCTGCTGGCTCGCGGGTTCCCACGGCCCCAGTTCGTCCGCGTGCGTAAGGGCAGCGAGGAATTCCGCGTCCAGTTCGTCGAGGTAGAGTTTTGCAAGGGCGAGGTTGGCCCATAGGAACGGTGAAGTCGGCCTTTGCCTAAGGCCTTCTCGAAACCGCAGGCGGGCGGCCCTCGCAAATGCCAAGGCGTCCCCGGGCTTGCGCGACAGCCGCATGCGCCTCAAGTCGAGGCCACCCAGCTCCTCCAGCGCCCAAGGGTTTCCGGGGTAGTACGAAAGGCTCGCGGCGAAATAGCCGGCGACGCGATTGGCCTCGACCAATCCCGGCGGGCGCCGGGTCGCCACCCACCGATCCTGCTCGGCTTGCCCGAGCTCGACGATCAATCCCGACAGACCCATCCTGGCGGACTGTGCGGCCACCAGGGCTGCCACTACGAACAGAACGATCGGCGCCAACCTTCCCCACGGTCCGCTTGAAGCGGCGCGTTTGTGCGGCCGAGGAGGCGCGATGTCCTTCGTGATTGTCATGGCCCCGGCTCCCGGGGGGAATTCGACATCATAGAGATAACCCCTCGGCGATGCCGGCGCGAGCACGCCGTTCCGGGGATTGCGGCAGGGATTGGGAGTGCTCCCCGCTTGGATTCATTGCCGGAGGCATCGGCGCGAAGCAGGTTCATTGCCGGGCAGCGTGGAACTGGCACAAAGGCGTGGAAAACTCGAATGATGCAGCGAAGCTATGGGTCTCGGGGGGCAATGGATAGAGCCTGCCTCCCGGCGCCAGTACAGGGCACAACGAGGGCATGAACTTGGAGCAAGCTCGGGATCGATCGCTTCCGAATACCGCCCCGCCCCGTCGACGGGATTGAAGGTCATTTGCGATTGACCCGCCCCATGAACGCCCGCAATCCCTCGCTATTCATTCTCCTCAACCGCCCGAAAAAGCGTTGCAGTGCGTGGCCGAACCTGCCGGCCTCACCTCGGGAAAGAGCCTCCATTCTCGCCAGCCTGGCCGATTCCGCCACGAGGTCGCATTCGGGCCACCACGCCGGCGTGCAATCGTCGAATTCAAGATCCGGGTAGTCTTCGATGAATGCGCGCTCGGCGCTTTCGACGACCTTGCGCACTGCACTGTCGCTCGGGCCTTGCGGGGCGCGCTCGCCGGGCAGGGCACCGAGGCATCTGGCCGCGTGTGATCCGTACCAAGCATGCCACAGCACAGGCTCTCCCGCGTCTTTCAGGAGGTTTCCCATGCCGTATCTTGGCGCATGATGCGGCAACAGGTAGTGATGCCTCGCCAGTCTCTCGCACAGGCCGTAGTGTCTTTCCCAGTGCCAGCCAGGCGGTGGCCTGGTGGCGCTCGCGAGGCCTTTCAGTCCCCACCGACGCAGGAAATTCTCGCAGTCGAAAAGCAGGAACGTGGCATCCGCATAGCCGGGCGCAAACCGCAGCCAGCCGCCCGCCTCGGGCCACAATCGCGTCCAGATGCGGTCCGGTACCCGGATCCGCTCTTCGATCCCGACCAAGTCGTAGCGATCGTCGACGAGCCCGCGCAGCAGGGCGTCGATAGGTGCGAGAAGGACGGTGTCGTGATCGCTGACGCACGCGTACCTGGTTTCGCAGCGTTCCAATAGGCGCCCGAACGCTTTTTCGTAGCTGCAGTCTTCCAGCCAATAGCGGACTGCAAACTGCGATCCAAGGGCCCGCATCTCGTCCTCGCCGCCACCTTTCTTCGAGACCAGGATCGGCGCGCCGGGATGGAATCGCCGGATCGATTCCAGATGCAGCCGCATCATTCTCGATCCCGACAGGTAAGGCGTGAGGAACGAAACAGCCCCGGTTCCAAGGCTCCGGCTGCCCATGTGGATCATCGCTTGGAGAACTCGAACAGCGCCGCGTAGCTCTCGGTGTCCGGGGACACGCTGCCCGGGTCGACGTCTTCGTGCAGCGTGTCGGCCATGTCCACATACGAGAAAGACTCGACGTCGAGGGCGCGAAACCGCTCGAGGATGGTCGAAATCGCGAAGATCCGGTGCGCATTGAATTCCACCCTTTCGCGCCCGATCGGCACCGACAGGTACAGCCTGCCCCCGGGGGCGAGCACGCGGCAAAGCGAGTTCATGAACCTGAAGCAGGCCGACGGGTCGATCGGGTCGGAGTACCTGCCAAGGCCGAAATGCTCGGCCGCGCTGAGGCTGGACAGCGAGGGCACGCTGCAATCCGGGATGCCTGCGAGCAGGGTCGCATCGGCGACCACCGAAGTCAGGCCCCTTACAGGGCTGGCGAGAGGACGGACGTCGACATACTCGACCGGCATGAAAGCCAGCACATGGGCCACGAAGCCGTCGATGCGCGACCCGACATCCACATGGCGATCCGGTCGCGCCGCATGAACCTTCCGCGCGGCCCACAGGTCCTGGTGGAAGTACCACGTCACTTCACCTGCCGGCGCGTCGGATTCGCCAAGCACCGGCCACAGGTCGGCGAACCCGGCACGCATGGCCCCGCCCGGGTCCAGCGCGACGAACCGGCGCCATTGCATTAGGAACCGCAAGACCGGCAGGCCCGGAAGCCGGCGCGTCTCCGGCTCGAGGGCCGTCCGGACAAGCATGCGGATGGTGCGCAGGTTTCGCAGCGCGGTTGCCGGCTTGATCATGGAAGTGCGCTGCGTCCTCGCGGCCCTTTCCGCCGCGAAGCATCGCCTCGTCCGGACCCGGTCGACCGCGCCCGACCGGTCCCGCAATTGGCCGTCCTCAAGGCCCGACCCGCGGCCGGCGAAGCCAGTGGCGACGCATCACCCGGAGATGCCGCGCCAGCGTTGCGGCTTCGCCATACGCCAGGCTCCTGCAATAGGCCCTGAAGGCGTGGCCCCGCATTCCCGCCTCGAGGAACAAATCCCCTGAATACCGCAGATGCCTCGCCATGGTCGCGCGCCCGCAATGCTTCACGACCTCCGCGGCTACCGACTTGTACATGGAATAGTAAGCCCGTGCGGTTCCCGCAGCGTCGTGCGTCACCCGCTTGGGCGCATCGCAATGAAGCGTCGCCAGCGCTTCGGGCACGCGTCCGACCTTGAATTCCTTTGCCAGCCTCAGGCACATGATATCGTCGATGCACACGCCGGGCTCGAAGCTTCCGACCACATCGAAGCAACTCTTCTTGATCGACAGCGCCGAAGGCGGGGACCCCTGGCCCACGCCCAGGACGGCGAGGGCGGCCGGGTAGACGAATCCTTCCAGGTCGCTGACGAATGGCCCCTCCAGTACACCGGGGGACTCCTCGCACAGGAATCCCGTGTAGACGAATCCGATACTCTGGTCGGAGCGGAACTTGTCGAGCACCTTGGCGAGCATCTCAGGGGCCCATTCGTCGTCCGAGTCGAGGAAAGAAACGTAGCTGCCCGTCGCCAGTTCCAGGCCGGTGTTCAGTGCACGGTGCTGGCCCAGGTTCGTGCCGTGCCGGACGTATCGCAGTCGCCGGTCCGAAAAACGCCCGACGCGTTCACCGGTGTCGTCGGTGGATCCATCGTCCACCACCAGCAGCTCGAAGTCACGGTACGATTGGTCAAGCACGCTTTCGACGGCCCTGGGCAACAACGCGGCGCGATTGTAGGCGGGAACGATCACGCTGAAGTGCGGACTGCCGCTCACTTTTGCGCCTCCACGTTGAGGCTGAGCAGGAGCCCGTGCTCCTTGTCCAT
The DNA here is from genome assembly GCA_964599095.1 of uncultured Bordetella sp. GTDB lineage: Bacteria > Pseudomonadota > Gammaproteobacteria > Burkholderiales > SG8-39 > SZAS-79. The sequence continues at coordinate 18,837 of CAZREB010000004.1, read as the reverse complement.
GTGCGGCCGATAGGCTTGCGAAAAATCGTCGAAATCCTTGTGGATCGTGGCGCGCCAGTCGTAACGACGAAACGACCGGAAGCCCGACTGAAGGCACAAGGCCTCGAGCGACCTGTAGTCGTACACGGTGCGGTGATAGATGATCGCTTCGCCATCGCCGGCATGGACGGCCATGCGGCCGAACAACGGACCGAGGATGTCTTCCAGGTGTCCGGTGGATCGATACACCGATACGAGGGCCTCGAAATCCGGTACCGCAATCCGCAGGAGGCCGCCCGGCCGAAGCACCCGGTTCCATTCTCGCAGTACCTCGCGCGCCTGTACCCGGTCAAAGTACTCCAAGCCATGGCTGCAATAGATCAGGTCCGCGCTCCCGTCGGCGAACATCGGCAACCGGTCGATGCCGCTTCGGTAGTCGACATGCGGAAAATCGTCGAGGTCGACGTGGATGAAGCCGGGGATGTGGCGTTTCCCGCATCCGAGGTGCAGTTGGGTCGGCATCCGGTACCCTGCCTACTCGACCGTGCCGAACCCGGCAACACCGCTGCCGCCGAGCATCGCTTTCGAAGCCAGCACGATGTGACGCCCCACGCCTATGTCGCGAAAGGTGCCGAGCGAAGAACGCCAGTACGAGCACAGCGTCCGCACGCCCGTGGCCGCCGCGCGGTGCGCACGGAACCAGCACTGGCGGATTTCGCGGCTGAAAGCGGTGCGATCGTATCGCCCCTTCGTGCTGTTGGCCCTTTCGAGCCGGAGCAGCCAGCGCTCGGCCCTTTCGAATTCGCCTCCCGCGAGCCTTCCCATGGCCAGGCGCACGTGGAAGTCCTCCTCGGCTGCATCGGCAGGTACCAGTTCGCGAAGCTGCCTGGCAAGCAGGCGGGCGTGCGCGGCAAGTTGCTCGTCCCGGTGCCGCACGCTCACCTGGCCGGCGTGCAGACGGTGCAGCAGCAACACCTCCGGAAGATTGGCCAGCCTGCCGAGCCCGGCCGCGCGGATGAAAAAGTCGAAATCTTCGGCGTGCCGGAACGCTTCGTCATACTCGAGGCCGTGCGCCTCGATGAAGGCACGGCGCAGCAGGGCCGAAGGGTGGTCGATTGCCCCCCCGAAGAAAAGGCGGGCATGGATCCCGGCCGGATCCGTCGCGACTCGATGGACGCCGCTTCGACGCCCGAACAGCCGGGTCCAGGTCCCGCAGATGGCCACGTCCGGATGCGCCTCCATGAAAGCCAGCTGCCGTGCGAAGCGCTGCGCAAGGCAGACGTCGTCCGCGTCCATACGCGCGATGAACGCGGAACGCGATTCGGCGAACCCGAGATTGAGCGCCGCGACCAGGCCTCGTTGAGCGGGGAACCTGATCACCCGCAGACGCGGGTCCGGAATCGCCGCAAGGATTTCACCGGTGCGGTCGGTCGACCCGTCATCGATAGCGAGCAACTCCAGGTCCACGATAGTCTGCGCAAACACGCTTTCGACCGCCTCACGCACATACTCCGCCCCGTTGTGGACCGGCATGACCACCGAGACGCGTGGGACTGCGCCGGCGCTCATAGTGCGGTGATCCAGGCCGAATTGGGGAGGTCCGAGACGACGCCGGGCGCCAGGAACCACACTTTGGGCGCGACAACCACCTTGTCCGGGTCCGGGTTCAGCCAACCGGCCCACCAGCTGAACGTGCTGTTTGCGATGATCAACGCGCGGCAGGCGCTCATGAGCCGGAAATCCTCATAATCCCGGCCAGCGTTCCAGTCGACGTAGACCGTCGGGACGTCGTACCTGATGTTTTCGCGTGTCCACGCAATGTCGTCCGAAAAAACGAACAGCTCGACTTCCGATCCCAGCCTGGCGGTCACCAGCTTCATCGCGGCGTCATAGTATTCCCTCGGGCAGGTGCCGTGGAAATCCTCCTCGCCGGGAGCGGGCAAATAGTCGCCGCGCCGGACGTGCAGGCCGATCGACCGGACATGGCGTATCCGGCGCAGGCACTCCGCGGTGCGCGGGTCCGGTGACGGGACGAGCGTGAACTCCTCCCGAAGCTGCGGTGCGACGGACTCGAAATAGCGCTCGCTCTGCCAGAAGCCGCGCAGGATACAGGGCCCGCGCACTGCCTCGATCCCCTCCCAATAATCGAGATGCGGTTCGGTGACGACGGGCATCGGCCTGATACCGATCGCGTCGAGGAGCATCAACCCCTTGTTGCGGGCCGACCAGCGCCAATAGGGCCAGTCACGCACCCGCTGCCGCCCGAGCCTGAAGCAGGGCAGGTTGAACGACCATCCGGGCGACTCGAAGAAGAGCGATATGTCCAGCACCAGCGGGCGGCCGAGGCGCGTCGCCAGCGTGCGGCCCATTGCGTACTGGAACATCTCGTTGCCCAACCCGGGATCCATCAAGACTTCGACCGGCCGGATCATGGGCGCGCCTTTCCCTTCAGGACCCTCGCGATCCGGGTCGCGCGGAAATACAGACACTCGTACACGAGGCGCGCGGCCTCTCGCAAGCGCTTGGGGACCGGCTGCGGAAATGGCGAATTCCAGTACGACCGCAGGAATGGGCTGCCGTCGCGGGCGACCTTGGCGTGCAGGATGTAGAAGTTTTCGCTCAGCTCGGTCAGGAAGGCGTCCTGGTCGTATAGTCCACGCTCGCGATTCGCTTCGCGCAGGCGCACGAGCCAGAGAGTGGCCGGACCGGGCTCAGGTGTGTCGGCCCCGCCGAACTGGATGCGCGCATGCAGGTGCTCCTCCTCCGGGGTCGCGTCCGGCACCAGCAGCCGGAGCTGCCGCAACAGCAGGCGCGACTGGGTCTTCACCTGCTCCTTCACGTGGATAACGCTTACCTCCCCGGCATGCGCGCGCGTGCGCAGGAGCACCTCAGGCACGTTGGACAGCCTGCCGACCTCGGCGGCACGCAGGAAGAAGTCGTAGTCCTCGACATGCCTGTACTCGTCGTCGTACGCAAGGCCGTGGCGCTCGAGGAAGGCGCGCCGGATCAGGATCGACGGATGGTCCATCGCGCAACCGAAAAACAGGGCCGCGTGGATCCGCCGCGGATCCACGTGCGGGTGGAAGGAGCCCGACTCGTCGCCGAAACTGGTCGTCCAGGTGCCGCAGATGTCCACCTCCGGGTGCGATTCGAGATACGCCACCTGGCGTTCGAAGCGCCGGGGCATGCAGATGTCGTCGGCATCCATGCGCGCTACCAGTTCGGAATGCGACTCGCGAATCCCGTGGTTGAGCGCCGCGACCAGCCCGCGATGCTCGGGAAAACGAAGCAGTCGCAGGCGCGGGTCGTCGAACCGGGAGGCGACTTCCGCGCTGCGGTCGGTCGAACCGTCGTCGACGACGAACAGTTCGAAGTCCGTAAAAGTCTGCGCAAGGACGCTTTCGATCGCCTCGCCCAGGTAGCTTTCGCCGTTGTACACCGGAAGAACGACCGCGATGCGCGGCACGCGCCCCGCCCTTCCCGAGGGCGCCGGCGAGCCGCGAGTCGCGGCGTTCACCGAGCGAAAAAGCGGGCCACCAGCCCGCATATGCGCTCCACATCCCGCTCGCCCAGGCGCAACGACGACGGGAGCCACAGGCCCCTTGCCGACATTTCCTCCGCGACCGGGAATGTGCCGGGGGCGGCGAACGCCGGCTCCGAATGAAGCGGCGGATAGAGTTCGCGGCTGCCTACCCCGTTGTCGCGCAGATGCTGCATCAGCGGCCGCCTGCTGCCTGCGTCGACCAGCACGTCGACGAACCATGGCGTAACGCTCGCCAGGTCGGTTGCCGGGAATGCCACGCCTTCCACGCCCGAGAGCGCATTGCGGTACAGGCCGAAGAGCTTCTTCTTCGCTTCGACGATCTGCGCCACGCGTCCCATTTGCGACACCCCGATGGCCGCCTGCAGGTCGGTGAACTTCAGGTTCCAGCCGACGCTCGCGTAATGGTCCGACCCGCCTTCCAGCCGGCCGAAATCCCTCAGCAGGCCCATCGTCCGCCGGATCCCGTCGTCGTCGGTGATGACCGCACCGCCCTGCCCCGTCGTCACGATCTTCTGCGAGCTGAAGGAAAGGCAACCGCAGTCGCCGATCGTGCCCAGGTGCCGCCCCTCGTGATAGGAGCCCAGCGACTGCGCGGCATCCTCGATCAACCTGATCCCGCGCGCACGGCAACGCTCGGCGAACCCGCCCAGGCCCGGCGGCGAGCGTCCATTGAGCGAAACGAAGATGATCGCCCTGGTCCGGCCCGACACCAGCTTGTCGACGCCCCCGAGGTCCAGGCAAAGCGTGGCCGGTTCGATGTCGGCGAACACCACGTCGGCGCCGGCGAGGATTACGGCTGTCGCGCTCGCCGCCATCGTCAGGTCCGGGACGATGACCTCGTCGCCGCGGCCTATGCCGCATGCCTTGAGCGCAAGGAACAACGCCAGCGTCCCGCTCGGCGCCATCGCGCAATAGCGTGCACCGGTATATTCGCAGATCTGCTTTTCGAGCTCGCGTGTCCGGCTGAATTCGGTGAGCCAGCCGCCGGACGCAAGGTATTCGTTGACCGCGGCAGCGTCGTCCTCGGTGACCAACGGCTCCATTTGGGGAATGAAGCCGGTCACCTCGGCACGGACCCCGCGCGCATGCGCTTGTACCAGTCGATGGTCCTTGCCAGCCCTTCCGCAAGCGGCACTTTCGGGGCGAAACCGAGCAGGCGGCTGCCCAGATCGGTCGACGCAACGCGCCGCGGGTCGCCACCGCCCTTGGACGCGTCGAAGACGATTCGCCTGCCGAACGCGCACCCAGCCGCAATTTGCGTCACCAGGTCGGAAATCGAGACCTCCTTGCCGGACGCAAGGTTGACGTAGCCGGGCGGCTCGAGGCGCTCCGCCGCCAACAGCAGGCCTTCGGCGACGTCGTCGACGAAGAGGAAGTCGCGGGTGGGCGAGCCGTCGCCCCAGACGACGAGGTCCTCGTCGCGAAAGCATTTTGCGATGGTCGCGGGAATGACATGCGACTCGGGACCGTCGAACCGGTCGCCCGGGCCGTAGGCATTCGCCGCGAGGACATTGACCACGTCCATGCCGTACTCGCGGAAATACATTCCGGCCAGGGCAATCATGTCCCGTTTGGCCAGCCCGATGCCCAGGTGCGTGGCTGCCACCGGCCCGTCGTGCACCTCCGGTTCACTCAACGGCGACCGGGCGGCGGCCGGGTAAGCCAGCAGGTTGCCGAGCGCAACGAACTTGCCGATGCCGCTTTCGCGAGCGGCCTCGAGCATGTTCAGGTTGATCAGCATGCAGTCGCGGTATTGCGAAGCCGGGTGGGCGCGGCTGAAGGCGATGCCACCCGTCGGCGCCGCCAGGTGGATCACGATATCGCGCTCGCGGACAGCGAGCCGGCAGGCCTCCAGCGAGCGCAGGTCCGCGGCCTGCGAGCGGGGCGCGAGGATGTGCGCCTCTTCCACACCTCGACCGAGCAGCGCTGCGACCACGCGGGCGCCGATAAAACCGCCCCCCCCGGTAACCAGGACGCGCTTTCCGCGCCAGTAGGATGCCATCAGGCCGGGCTTCGGCGAGGTCCGCTAGTGCGAACCCGAGCCGGATTCGATCAATCCCGGCGGTGGCGCAACGTGTTCGGACCCGCGCCGCGGTGCGGCTCCCGACCACTCCCGCTTCGCCATCAGGTACACGGCGAAGCCTGCCATCACCGACCAAAGCGCGCGCGCGCGCGGCAGGTGCGGCTGCCCACGGGCGGGAGCAAGGCGCCTGACCACTGCCCGGCGTATGAACCGGGCGATCTCCGCGCGATGCACCGGGAACTCGTTCCAGAGGAACGCCAGGTACGCGATCGAACTGCGCAACTCGCAAAACCGCCGTTCCTGCCGCAGCTCCGGCGTCGGCGGACACGGGTGCCGGACGACTGCCGCGGGCCGGTGAACGATCCGATGGCCGCGGGATATGAGTGAAGCGAACACCACGTGCTCATCGCCTGAGTCCAGGCGCCTGCCACGCCCGAGACGTTCGTCGAACGCCACCTCGGTGATGACGACGCTTCGCCGGAAGGCCATGTTACCGCCATCACCCACGCCACCGAAGCAGGCGAGTGCGAACCAGTCGTCGACGCTCGAATCGAACCGGGCCGCCGGCCTGGCGGGGCTGCCTTCGCCTTCATCGCCGGAAATCGCGCGAGTGTCGCCGACGGCCTTCATGTAGCGCACCCTGCCGGTCACGCAGGCGACCGCAGGATCGCGAAACCCTTCCATCAGGGCTTCCAGCCAACCGGCCTCGGCGACTGCGTCATCGTCGATGTACGCGATGTATTCGCCGCGTGCGGCTCGTGCACCGAGATTGCGGGCGATCGTCAGGCCCGGCACCGGTGCCGGCACCCAAGCGACCGAACGCAGGCGGCACAGGTTCTTGGCGGAGTACGACTCCGAATTGTCGACGACCAGCACGTCGAACGCGGGATAGGCTTGCAGCAGCAGCGATCGCAGGCAATTATCGAGCAGCCCCGGCCGGTCCCGGGTACACACGACGACCGTGACATGGGGCTTCTCGGTGTCCGGTTGCATTGCTTCTCCTTACAAGGGGGGCGGGCGACGCGTGCCTGGCGGAGAGGGTGGGATTCGAACCCACGATACGTTTCCGTATACCGGATTTCGAGTCCGGCGCATTCGACCACTCTGCCACCTCTCCGGTATGCCGAACGATTGAAGATGAATTTTAACAGGTAGGGCGCCGCATGGCAGCGGCGGTACCGCCCGGCCTAGGCGGCGCGCGTGATCGTTTCGCGCCCGCCCATGTATGGACGCAATGCGTGCGGGATCGTCACCGAGCCGTCGGCATTCTGGTAGTTCTCGAGGATGGCGACGAGCGTGCGGCCTACGGCAAGCCCGGATCCGTTGATCGTGTGGAGCAACTCGGGCTTGCCTTTGTCGTTCCGATAGCGCGCGCGCATCCGCCGCGCCTGGAAGGCCTCGAAATTCGAGCACGACGAGATCTCGCGGAAAGTGTCCTGCGCAGGCAGCCACACCTCGATGTCGTAGGTCTTGGCCGACGAGAAGCCCATGTCCCCGGTGCACAGCACGACGGTCCGGTACGGCAGTTCGAGCATCTTGAGGATCGTTTCGGCGTGCGCGGTGAGTTCCTCGTGGCAGCGGGCGGAATCCTCGGGACGCACGATCTGCACCAGCTCGACCTTGTCGAACTGGTGCTGGCGGATCATGCCGCGTGTGTCCTTGCCGTAGGAGCCGGCCTCCGAGCGGAAGCACGGTGTGTGGCAGGCGAATTTCAGCGGCAGCCGGTCTGCCGCGACGATTTCGTCGCGCACGAAATTGGTGACCGGCACTTCGGCCGTCGGGATCAGGTACAGGTCGCGGCCCTCGATCTTGAACAGGTCGCCCTTGAACTTCGCCAGGCTGGTCACGCCGTCGGCGCACTCGCCCGTCACCATGTAAGGCGCATAGACCTCGGTGTAGCCGTGGTCGCGCGTGTGCACGTCGAGCATCAGCTGCGCGATCGACCGGTGCAGCCGCGCGACGTCACCTTTCATCACCGAGAAGCGCGCGCCGGACAGCTTGATCGCCGTGTCGAAATCGAGCTGCCCGAGGCCGGCGCCGATGTCGACATGGTCCTTGACCGGGAAGTCGAACTTGCGCGGCGTGCCCCAGCGGCGCACCTCGACGTTGTCGTCAGAATTCTTTCCCGCCGGGACGTCAGCCTGCGGGATGTTCGGCAGGACCGACAGGAACTCCTGCTGGCGCTTCTGCACTTCCTCGGCACGCGCTTCGAGCGAACCCAGTTCCTCGTTGATCCTGGCGGCTTCGGCCAGAAGCGGCGCGGCATCCTCGCCCCTGGCCTTGGCCTGGCCGATCTTCCTGGCGTGCGCGTTGCGCGCCGCCTGCAGCTCCTGGGCGCGTCCCTGCGTCGCGCGGCGCTCGGCTTCGAGTCCAAGGAAGGTCTCGCTATCGAACTGGAATCCGCGGTCGGCGAGCCGCGCGACCACCGCATCGAGGTTGGAACGGAGCAGGTTGAGATCTAGCATCTGATATTAATATTAATATACTAATCGCCCGGAGAATGGCTCCGGAAGCCAGTCTGCACAAATGAAAGTCACGAATTCCTGCGCTTTTCGGCGTCCAGCGAGCGCAGCGCCTCGAGCTTCTCGCGGATCCTGCCCTCGAGCCCCCTGCCGGTCGGCACGTACCACTCGACCGCCGGCATGCCGTCGGGGAAGTAATTCTCCCCGGCTGCGTACGCGCCTTCCTCGTCATGCGCGTAGCGATACTCCTTGCCGTACCCGAGGTCCTTCATCAGGCGGGTCGGCGCGTTGCGCAATCGCAGCGGCACAGGACGCGTCGTGTCGCCGGAAACGAACGCCCGGGCGGCATTATAGGCTGCGTAGACCGCATTCGATTTGGCCGCGCAGGCGAGGAACACGACCGCCTCGGCCAGCGCCAGTTCGCCTTCGGGCGATCCCAGCCGTTCGTAGGTCTCGCACGCGTCGAGCGCGAGGCGCAACGCACGCGGATCCGCCAAGCCGATGTCCTCGGTCGCCATGCGCACGATGCGCCGGCCCAGGTACAACGGTTCGGCGCCCCCGTCGAGCATGCGCACGAGCCAGTACAGCGCGGCGTCTGGATTCGAGCCGCGCACCGCCTTGTGAAGCGCCGAGATCTGGTCGTAGAACTGCTCGCCGCCCTTGTCGAAGCGGCGCAGGTTCTGTGCAAGCGTCTTGTCGACGAACTCCGCGTCTACCGCCGCCACGCCCGCCGTCCGCGCAGCCGTCGCAAGGATTTCGATGGCGTTCAGCAGGCGCCGCGCGTCGCCGTCCGCGAATCCGACGATGCGGTCGCGCGCTGCCGCGTCGACCGGGATTCCCGGCAGTACCCGCGACGCGCCGCGATCGAACAGCGTTGCGAGGTCCGCATCCGAAAGGCTTTCCAGCACGTAGACGTTCGCCCGCGACAGCAGGGCGCCGTTCACCTCGAACGACGGGTTCTCGGTCGTCGCACCGATGAAAGTCACCAGCCCTTTCTCCACATAGGGCAGGAAGGCGTCCTGCTGCGACTTGTTGAATCGATGCACCTCGTCGACGAACAGGATCGTCGGGCGGCCGCTGCGGTCGAGTTCGTTCTGCGCCGCCTGCATCGCCTCGCGGATGTCCTTGACCCCGGAAAAGACCGCCGAAAGGGCGACGAATTCCGCGTCGAAAGCCTTGGCCATCAGGCGCGCTAGCGTGGTCTTGCCCACGCCCGGCGGCCCCCACAGGATCATCGAATGCGCCTTGCCGGATTCGAAGGCCAGCCGCAGCGGTTTGCCCGGTCCGAGCAGGTGCTGCTGGCCGACGACCTCGTCGATGGTGGCCGGGCGCAGCAGTTCCGCCAGGGGTGCGGCCGGTACCGCCGGTGCAAACAGGTCCGCCATCGGCAACGCCCGGCGCCTACTGCCCGAGCAGGTCCGCGCCCTTGGGCGGCGTGAATCGGAAGGTGCCCGGGTCGAACTTCGGGTTGCGCTGCAGGTTGGCGAACCGCAGCTTCGTCACCTGGCCGAACTGGTCGACGAGTTCCATCGCGTCGATCCCGGTCGCGCTGAACCCGATCTTGATGCCCTCGAAGCCGGCCTCCCTGTCCTTCGGCTTCGCGTCCAGCCACTGCAGCCCGTCGCGGTCGCCGGCCTCGGAGAACACGAACGCCTGCTCCACGTCGGCGCTGCCCGAGATGAGCGCAGCCGGGGTGGAGCCCATCGCATGCGTAAGCTTGCGCACCGTGACCTGATTGAGGTCCTCGTCGTGGACCCAGACCTTCTCGCCGTCGCCGACGATCAATTGCGCATAGGGTTTCGAGAATGCCCAGCGGAAACGCCCCGGACGCAGGAAGGCGAAGCTGCCTTTCGAATCCTGCACCAGCTTGCCGTTGCGGTCGTAGACCTTCTGCTCGAAATCCGCGCGAGCCGACTGCGTGCTGCGGATGAAAGCCTGGAAGCGCTCGAGCGCGGTGGCCGAAGCCGGCGGCACGGCGGCGCAGATTGCAGCCAGCGCAAGCACGAATCGCAGGATCAGTCGCATGCCGGGCTCACTTTGGCAGGTCGCTCGGCGGCCGGTCATTCGAGCTTCGCGGGGACCAGCACCTCGCGATTGCCGTTCGATTGCATCGGGGACACCATGCCGGCGCGCTCCATGTCCTCGATCAGCCGCGCGGCGCGGTTGTAACCGATGCGCAGGTGGCGCTGCACCAGAGAAATCGACGGCCTGCGCGTGCGCAGCACGATCTCCACGGCCTGGTCGTAGAGCGGATCCTTCTCCCCGGTCGGGCCCGCCTCGCCGCCTCCATTGCCCTCTTCGCCGATTTCGGGCTCGAGGACCGCGGTGATGTATTCGGGGGCGGCAAGCTTCTTCAGGTAATCGACGACCGCATGCACTTCGTGGTCGGCCACGTAAGCCCCATGCACCCGCTGCGGGAATCCGGTGCCCGGCGGCAGGTAGAGCATGTCGCCCTGGCCGAGCAGCGCTTCGGCACCCGACTGGTCGAGGATGGTCCGTGAATCCACTTTCGACGATACCTGGAAAGCAACGCGCGTCGGAATATTGGCCTTGATCAACCCGGTGATGACGTCCACGGACGGCCGCTGCGTGGCGAGGATCAGGTGGATGCCTGAAGCGCGCGCCTTCTGCGCCAGGCGGGCGATCAGCTCCTCGACCTTCTTTCCTACAACCATCATCAGGTCGGCGAGTTCGTCGATGATCACGACGATGTGCGGCAGCGCGGTCAGCGGCTGCGGGTTGCCCGACTCGATGGTCGCGGGATCTTCCAGCGGGTGGCCCTTCTTTTCGGCGTCGATCGCCTTCTGGTTGAATCCCGACAGGTTGCGCACCCCGTACCACGACATCAGCTTGTAGCGGCGCTCCATCTCGGCCACGCACCAGGTCAGCGCGTTCGCGGCCTGCTTCATGTCGACCACGACCGGCGCCAGCAAGTGCGGGATGTCCTGGTAGACCGACAACTCCAGCATCTTCGGATCGATCAGGATCAACCGGACATTCTTCGGCTCGGACTTGTAGAGCAGCGACAGGATCATCGCGTTGATGCCGACCGACTTGCCCGAGCCCGTGGTGCCGGCCACCAGCAGGTGCGGCATCTTGGCGAGGTCCGCGACGATCGGGTTGCCCGCGATGTCCTTGCCCATCGCCATGGTCAGCGCGGAGCCCATGTTGTGGTAGGCCTCGGAGCCGAGGATTTCGGAAAGGCGCACGGTCTGCCGGTGCGGGTTGGGAATCTCCAGCCCCATGCACGACTTGCCCGGGATCGTCTCGACCACGCGGATCGAGACCACCGACAGCGCCCGCGCCAGGTCCCGCACGAGATTGACGACCTGGCTGCCTTTGACGCCGACGGCAGGCTCGATCTCGTAGCGCGTGATCACCGGCCCCGGGTAGGCGGCGAGGACCTTGACCGAGACGCCGAAGTCGGAGAGCTTTTTCTCGATGAGGCGCGACGTGAATTCGAGCGTTTCGCCGCTGACCTGCTCGCCCTCGTTCTGCGCCTCGTCCAGGAGCTTCAGCGGCGGCAGCGGCGTGTCCGGCAGGTTGTCGAAGAGCGGCGCCTGCTTCTCCTTCTGCACCCGCTCGGACTTCTTGATCTCGACGACCGGCGGCGCGATCAGGATCGGCTCGTGGCGCTCTTCGCGCTTTTTTTCGATTTCGACGACATGCTCACGCTCTTCGCGCGCGATCTCGCCGATCTTGCGGTCCTCGCGGCTCTCTCGCACCCGCTTGGCGAGCCCGTAAAGCCCTTCGAGCACCAGGCCGGTGAATTCCGCCGCCGCGATCCACGAGATGCCGGTGAACAGGCTGAATCCCACCGCGGCGAGGGTGATCAGCACAAGCGTGGCCCCGGTAAACCCGAGGGCGCCAGACGCCAGGTCGCCCACGGTTTCGCCGATCACGCCCCCCGGGCGCAGCGGCAGCTCGGCGCGCAGCGTGTGCAAGCGCAGTGACTCGAGCGACGCGCTCGCGACCAGCAGCACCGCAAACCCGGCCAATGCAAAGGCCAGCGGACGCGGATCGATCAGCGAACTGCCGTCGAGCCGCCGATACCCCCAGACGACCACATAAAGGCACAGGAGCACCCACCAGTACGACGAGACGCCGAGCAGGTACAGCATCAGGTCGGCCAGCCACGCGCCGAATTTCCCGCCCGCGTTCTGGATCGTCGCGCCGGTCGCGGTGTGAGACCAGCCCGGATCGCCCTTGTGGAACGTGGCCAGGATCAGCAGCAGGTAGACCGCGACCGCCACGAGCGCCAGCCATTTCGCCTCGCGCAGGAGGTTGGCGAGCTTGGCGGGAAGGGGTGCGGTTCTGGCGGCTGCACCGTCGGTTCGGGAGGAAACGCCGTTGGCTTTGTCGGCTACGCTCATGCGGGATCCGGGTTGCGCGATTATACCCCGGCGCACCCTGCCCACGCCTCTGGCCGCCCTTGGTGATGAAACGAAAATCCCCGCCTCAGCGGGGATTTAGGCTGCACTTCTCAGAGAGATTCTTGCCGGCCTGCCAGGGTCGTTACCGGCCCTATTCCGGCAGCATGATGGAGTCGCGCAGCACGATCGTCGAGCCTCGCATCTCGATGTAGCCGCCCAGCTGCAAGTCCTTCATCACGCGGCTCACCATTTCGCGCGACGCGCCTATCATCTTCGCGATGTCCTGCTTGGGCAGGCGCTTGGTGACGACCTTCTGTCCGTCGACGTCTTCGGCCATGTCGATCAGCAGCCGCGCAACCCGGCCGTAGACGTCGAGCAGCGCGAGGCTGTTGATCTTGCGGTCGGCCTCGCGCAGGCGCTTCACGAGGCCGCGCATGACGGCCATCGCCATGTCGAAATTTTCCGCAAGGCACCGGTTGAAGTCGCGCTTGTTCACGCAAAGCAGCTCGCAGGTCTCGATTGCGACGACGCTGGCAGACCGCGGGCTGTCGTCGATCAGGCCCATCTCGCCGAAGAATTCCCCCGACCCCAGGATGCTGAGGATCACCTCCTTGCCCTCGGCGTCGCTCATCATGACCTTGAGGCGCCCGGAAATCACGATGTAGAGCGAATCGACCGGGTCGCCGGCCGCCATTACCGTCGTGCCGCGAGCCGCGCTGCGCCGGGTGACCACGGTCGAGAGCACCCGCAGCGGTTCCTCGGGAAAGCTCGCAAACATCGGCACGTTCTTCAGCACCGCGGTTGAAACTGTCGTCGACATTGCCGCCATGACACATCCTCTCCTCGTGTTTTTGCGAGCGCTCGCGTGCAGCACTGCCTTCCATCGCTCGCCGTCCCTTGGCGTTCATGTTAGCAGAACCCCTTTGCCATTCGTCCTGCGACCGGAGCCGGACATGGAAAAGCCCGGTTCGTATCCACATACGGATCAAGGTCTTAGCCGTTGCGCTTATAATCCACGCGCCCTCAAGTTCGATTCAAGCACAACATGCCGACACGACATTCCCGCCTGCTGATCCTTGGTTCCGGACCCGCCGGATACACCGCCGCGGTCTATGCCGCCCGCGCCAACCTGAAGCCGGTGCTGGTCACCGGCCTTGCGCAAGGCGGCCAGCTCATGACCACGACCGACGTGGACAACTGGCCGGCCGACGCGATGGGCGTGCAAGGCCCCGAGTTGATGGAACGCTTCCAGAAGCACGCCGAACGATTCGAGACTTCGATCGTCTTCGACCACATCCACACCGTGAAGCTCGGCCAGCGGCCGTTCGTGCTCGAAGGCGATTCGGCCACCTACACGTGCGACGCGTTGATCATCGCGACCGGGGCATCGGCGAAGTACCTCGGGTTGCCCTCGGAGGAGAAATTCATGGGCCGCGGCGTGTCGGCCTGCGCCACCTGCGACGGCTTCTTCTACAAGAACCAGGATGTCGCGGTCATCGGAGGCGGGAACACCGCGGTCGAGGAAGCCCTCTACCTGTCGAACATCGCCAAGAGCGTGACGGTCGTGCACCGCCGGGACAAGTTCCGCGCCGAGAAGATCATGATCGACAAGCTCATGAAGAAGGCCGCCGAAGGCAACGTGAAGATCGAATGGGACAATACCCTCGACGAAGTGCTCGGCGACAACTCCGGGGTCACGCGCCTGCGCATCAAGAACGTGAAGACGGGCGCGCCGAAGGAATTCGACGTCAAGGGCCTTTTCGTCGCGATCGGGCACACGCCGAACACGCAGATCTTCGAGGGCCAGCTCGAGATGAAAGGCGGCTACATCGTCACGCGCGGCGGCAACGAAGGCAACGCGACCGCGACGAGCATCCCGGGCGTTTTCGCCGCCGGCGACGTGCAGGACCACGTCTACCGCCAGGCGGTGACCAGCGCGGCCACCGGCTGCATGGCGGCACTGGACGCCGAGCGTTACCTGGACCAGCCGGCAGCGTGATGCGATGGCCGATGACGAGTTCCGCAAAGCGGTCGCCGATGTCCGGCCGCTGAAGCCGGTTCGTCGCGCCGCACCCGCGCGCAAGGCGGCGCCGCCGATTCCGCGCCAAACGCTGCGCGACGAGCGCGCCGCGCTCAGGGAAAGCATCGAGCGGCCGGTCACGCCGGACGATGCCCTCGAGACCGGCGAGGAACTCGCCTACGTGCGCGAAGGCCTCTCCCGACTGGTGCTGCGCCGCCTGCGGCGCGGGCATTGGGTCGTACAGGACGAGCTCGACCTGCATGGGCTGAACCGCCACGAGGCGGCGGCGACGGTCGCGGAATTCCTGCGGTCGGCCGCACAGCGCGGCCGGCGCTGCGTGCGGATCGTCCACGGGAAAGGCCATGGCTCGAAGAACCGCGAGCCGGTGCTGAAAGCGAAGCTCGGGAACTGGCTGACGCCCCGGGACGAAGTGCTCGCTTTCTGCCAGGCTCCGCCGCACGAAGGCGGCGGCGGCGCGCTGCTGGTACTGATCAAGGGGCGGTGAAACCAAAAGGGAGCCTGCGCGGCTCCCTTGCCAGAACCCGTCCGTGGGTGCGGCTAGACGGCGGCGTCGTTCACTTCGCCGGTGCGGATGCGCACCACGTGTTCCACCGAGGTCACGAAGATCTTGCCGTCGCCGATCTTGCCGGTGCGGGCCGCCTTGACGATCGCGTCGATCGCGCGCTCGGCGAGGTCGTCTGGAATGACCACCTCGACCTTGACCTTGGGCAGGAAGTCGACGACGTACTCCGCGCCCCGATACAGCTCGGTGTGGCCCTTCTGCCGGCCGAAGCCCTTGACCTCGGTCACCGTGAGACCTGTGACGCCGAGATCCGACAGCGCCTCGCGGACCTCATCGAGTTTGAACGGCTTGACGACGGCTTCGATCTTCTTCATGGCGATGGCTCCGGCTGCAATGTCGGTTCGAGGCAAACTTTACACGAACGCCGAGGTGATCGGAACGCGCCAGTCCTTTCCGAACGCGCGCGGCGTGATGCGAATGCCCACCGCGGACTGGCGGCGCTTGTATTCGTTGCGCCGCACGCGGCGGAGGACGTCGGCCACGACCGTTGCCGGAACGCCGATGGCCTTCATCGCGGCCTCGATCTCGCCCGCACTGCGATCGCGCTCCACGTATGCCTCCAGGATGCGGTCGAGGACGTCGTAGGGCGGCAGCGCATCCTGGTCGGTCTGCCCCGCACGCAGCTCGGCCGAGGGCGCCCGCGTCATGACCCGCTCGGGAACGACGAGGCCCAGGCGATTGCGCCACCGGCACAGGCGGTACACGAGCGTCTTGGTCACGTCTTTGAGGACCGCGAATCCGCCCGCCATGTCGCCGTAGAGCGTGGCGTAGCCCACGGCCATCTCCGATTTGTTGCCGGTGGCGAGCACGATGTCGCCGCGCTTGTTGGAAAGCGCCATGAGCAGCGTACCGCGGATGCGCGCCTGCAGGTTCTCCTCCGTCGCGTCGGCCGGCAACCCCGCGAACTCCGGTGCCAGGGCCGCGTCGAACGCGGCCGCGACGGGATCGATCGCGATCTCCTCGTAGCGCACGCCTTGCAGCGCCGCCATGGCACGCGCGTCCTCGAGGCTCATGGCCGCGTTGTAGCGCGATGGCATCATGACGGCGCGCACGCGATCGCGCCCGAGCGCGTCCACCGCGATCGCGAGCGTGAGCGCCGAATCGACGCCGCCGGAGACCCCCACGATGGCGCCCGGAAAGCCGTTGCCATCGACGTAATCGCGGACCCCCATCGCAAGCCCCGCGTAGACGTCCGCCTCGAGGTCGTCGGTGAGCGACCCGCGCACGTGCCGCGGCGATCCGCGATCGAAGTCCACGACCGCCAGCGTCTCGCGCCACGCGGGCAGCTGTTGCGCGAGTGCGCCGTCCGCATCGAGCACGAAGGACGCGCCGTCGAAGACCAGCTCGTCCTGGCCACCCACCCGATTGACGTAGACGATGGGCACGCCGCACTCTCTCGCGCGCGCCTCGACGGCGTGGCGGCGGTCGGCACGCTGCCGCGTGTGATACGGCGACCCGTTGGGAACGACGATCACCTGCGCGCCCGCCGCGCGCGCCTGCGCGGCGGGACCGGTATGCCAGATGTCCTCGCAGATCACGAGACCCGCGCGCACGCCATCGACGTCGAAGACGCAGGGCGCGGCGCCGGGCGTGAAATAGCGCGCCTCGTCGAACACGGTGTAGTTGGGCAGAGCCTGCTTGCGGTACACCACCTCGACCTTCCCCGCGCGCAACACGGCCGCCGCGTTGTACAGCGCGCCGTTGCTTCTCTCGGGAAAGCCGACGACGACCGCTTCGTCGCCGATGGACGCCGCGAGCGGCGCGAGCTCGCGCGCGCAGGCGTCAACGAAGTCGCTCCGCAGGAGAAGATCCTCGGGCGGATAGCCGCAGAGCGAGAGCTCGGGCGTGACGACCAGGTCCGCGCCCACGCGGCGCGCGCCGCCGACGGCGTCGAGGATGGCCTTCGCGTTGGACGCGAGATCGCCCACGCGTTGACCGAGTTGCGCGATCGCGACCCGCATCGCTCGATCTTAGCATCGGCGGTCGACGCGGTTTCGTACGCTTGAGCGCCTTGCGCAATCGAGCCACAATGGGCTTTCATGCGATCCCCGGTTCCCTTCGTCGCCACGCCGCCCGTGGTGGCGTCCCCTCTCATCCGAGACGACGTGGCACTGGCCGACATTCCGGCCGCCGATTGGGATGCGCTCGCGCCGGGTCACCCGTTCCTCACGCACGCGTTTCTCACGGCCCTGCATCGGCCGGGCTGCGCCACCGCGCGCACCGGATGGACGCCGCGTTACGTCACTGCGTGGGACAACGGCCGCCTGACAGGCGCGATGCCCCTGTACGCGAAGGTGCACAGCTACGGCGAGTACGTGTTCGACTGGGGCTGGGCCGAGGCCTACCGGCGGCACGGACGGCGCTATTACCCCAAGCTGGTGGGTGCCGTGCCGTTCACGCCGGTGTCCGGACCGCGCATCCTCGCCGCGCACGAAAGCATTCGGCGCGCCATGCTCTCGCACGCGCTCGGCCTCGTGCGGAGTCACCAGTTCTCGACGCTGCACGTGCTCTTTTTGGGCGAGGAGGAAGCGCGCGAAGGCGAGGCCCTCGGCATGCTGAGGCGCGAGAGCGTGCAGTTCCACTGGACGAACGCCGGCTACCGCGACTTCGGCGACTTCCTCGCGTCGTTCTCGCACGACAAGCGCAAGAAGGTGAAGCAGGAGCGGCGCAAGCTCGCCGAGGCGGGCGTCGTGTTCGAGCGACGGTGCGGCAGCGAGATCACCGCGGCCGACTGGGCGTTCTTCTTCCAGTGCTACGAGTCGACGTACCGCGCGCATCACTCGACCCCGTACCTCACGCCCGGGTTCTTCGAGGAGATCGGCAGCGTCCTTCCAGCGCACACGATGCTGGTGCTGGGTCTGCGCGAAGGACGCAGGCTGTGCGCCGCGCTCGACATCTACACCGCCGACACGCTGTGGGGCCGCTACTGGGGCACGACCGAATACGTGCCGGGGCTGCACTTCGAGGCCTGCTACTACCAGGCGATCGAGTTCTGCATCGAGCGCGGCATCGCCCGCTTCGAGGGCGGCGCGCAGGGCGTGCACAAGCTCGCGCGCGGACTGCGGCCCGTCACCACGCACTCGCTGCATGCGATCGGCGATCCCGACTTCGCGAGCGCGATCGCCGACTTCTGCGCGCGCGAGCGCGTCGAGGTCGAGCACACGAGGGACGAGCTCGCGTCGTCGTTGCCGTTCAAGCAGGACCGTTGAGCGTCCCCATGCCCGCGCGGTGGGGCGCAGCCCTTCGCGCGAACCGTGACTCACCGGCTCCTGTGCACATCTACTACGCCGATCATTTCGTGCTGCCGCTGCCGCCCGGGCATCGCTTCCCGATGGCCAAGTACGCGGCGCTGCGCGAGCGGGTGGCGGCGGTGGCCGCCGGCCGCATGCACGTTCCGGAGGCGGCGACCGACGACGAGCTCCTGCGCGTCCACGATCCGGCCTACGTCGACGCGGTGGTGAAGGGAACGCTCGAGGCCGGCGCGATGCGACGCATCGGATTCCCGTGGTCGGCGGCAATGGTCGAGCGCTCGCGCCGCTCCGCGGGTGCCACCATCGCGGCGTGCCGCAGCGCGCTTCAAAGCGGTTGCGGCATCAATCTCGCCGGAGGCACGCATCACGCGCATGCGGGGTTCGGCGAGGGCTTCTGCGTATTCAACGACGCCGCCGTCGCGGCGCGTGCCATGCAGGCCGAGGGCCGCGTCGCGCGGGTCCTGGTGATCGACCTCGACGTGCATCAGGGCGACGGCACCGCCGCCATCTTCGCCGGCGACGCGAGCGTGTTCACCTGCTCGATGCACGGACGCGCGAACTTCCCGTTCCGCAAGTCGAGTTCCGATCTCGACGTCGAGCTC
>CAZREB010000003.1:421700-468998 GCA_964599095.1 uncultured Bordetella sp. | reverse complement strand
CGATCTTCACCTTGGGCAGGAAGTCGACCACGTACTCGGCGCCGCGATACAGCTCGGTATGGCCCTTCTGGCGGCCGAAACCCTTCACCTCGGTAACCGTCAGGCCGGTCACACCCACCTCGGAGAGGGCCTCGCGCACCTCGTCGAGCTTGAACGGCTTCACGATGGCTTCGATCTTCTTCATGCCGGTTCCTCCAGGATCCTTCCTGCGGCTGCGCAATGGGATGGCATTCATTGTAGCAATCATTTCGAAACTTACGCTGCCGGCGGCAATTCCGCGGCCGCCCGGCGCCCCGACCGCCTATTCGCGATACCTCGAGGTGATCGGGTATCGCCAGTCCTTGCCGAAGCCGCGAAGCGTGATGCGCACCCCGGGCGGCGCTTGACGTCGCTTGTACTCGCTTCGCTTGATCAGCCCGACCACCCGGCTGACGTCGGCCTGCGAATAGCCCTGGGCGACGATCTCGGCCGGGCTGCGGTTCAGTTCCATGTAGCCTTCCATGATCGCGTCGAGCGTTTCGTAGGGCGGCAGGCTGTCCTGGTCGGTCTGGTTTTCGCGCAGTTCCGCGGACGGGGGCCGCGTGATGATGTTCTCAGGGATGATGTCCGAGACGGTGTTCCGATAGCGGGTCACGTCCCACACCATCGTCTTGGCGAGATCCTTGATCACCGCGTACCCGCCGGCCATGTCGCCGTAAAGGGTCGAATAGCCGACCGCCATCTCCGACTTGTTGCCGGTCGTCAGCACGATCGATCCGAACTTGTTCGACAACGCCATCAGGATCGTGCCGCGGATCCGGGCCTGCAGGTTCTCCTCGGTCAGGTCCGGCGCGCGGCCGGCGAATTCCGGCGCCAGCGTGGCGAGGAAACTGTCGAACACCGGCTTGATCGGGATCACGTCGTAGCGCACACCCACGCGCCGCGCCATCTCCTTGGCATCGTCCAGGCTCATCTGCGCCGTGTATTGCGTCGGCATCATGACCGCGCGCACGCGGTCGGTGCCCAGCGCGTCGCAGGCGATCGCCAGCGTGAGCGCCGAATCGACCCCGCCCGACAGCCCCAGCAGCGCGCCCGGGAAGCCGTTCTTGTTCAGGTAATCCTTCGTCCCGAGCACCAGCGCCGCATAGATCTCCGCCTCGAGGGGCAGTTCCTTCGACACCGGCCCGGGCAGCGGCCGCGTCCCCTCGAAGGTCACCAGGTCGAGCGACTCCTCGAAAAAGGGCGACTGCTGGACCACGGTGCCATCGGCATCCATCACGCAGGACGCGCCGTCGAACACCAGCTCGTCCTGCCCGCCGACGAGGTTGAGGTACACCATCGGCAGGTGCGCATCGCGGATCCACTCGCGGAACACCTTGTGGCGGGTCGCCTGCTTGCGCTTGTGATACGGTGAAGCGTTGATCGAGAGGATCACCTGCGCGCCGGCCGCCTTGGCCATCGCCGGCGCCTCGGGCCACCAGACGTCCTCGCAAATCGTGAGGCCGAAACGCACCCCCTTCACTGCAAAGATGCACGGCTCGTTCCACGCGGTGAAATAGCGCTTCTCGTCGAACACCTCGTAATTCGGCAGGTCGTGCTTGCGCGCCGCCACCGCCACGCGACCGTCGCGGATCACCGCCGCGGCGTTGTAGCGCTTGCCGTCCGCCGCCATCTCGGGAAACCCGACGACGGCGACGATCCCGTTGATCTTCGCGGCCAGCGCGTCGAGTTCCGCCCGGCAATCGCGGTAAAACCCTTCGCGCAACAGCAGGTCTTCGGGCGGATAGCCGGCAAGGGAGAGTTCGGGCGTCAGCACCAGGTCGGCACCCTTGTCGCGGGCCCGGCCGACGGCATCGAGGATCCGGGCCGCGTTGCCTTGCAGGTCGCCCACCGTGCAGTTGATCTGGGCGAGTGCGACCACCACGCGAGTGTCGCTCATTCGTCGCGCGCCGGGTTCGTCGTCGCACGTATCGTTGACGTCATGGGCTTTAATATACCGCAAACGTGGTGCCCGCCCGCCGGCCTGCAAAGCTTGCAAGCGCAGTGAATCGTCCGGAATAATGGCCGCAGCATCCCGCGCTCTTCCCTTCAGCAGTCCGCAGCCCCGGCCACGCATTGATCAGACTCCGCATTGCCGAAACGCTCGCCGGCATCGACGCCGCCGCGTGGAACCGTCTGTGCGGCGGAAATCCCTTCCTGCGCCATGAATTCCTGCATGCGCTGATCGACACCGGCTGCGCTTCGGCGCGAACCGGCTGGCAGCCGCAATTCCTGGTGCTGGAACGCGACGGCGAATTTGCCGGGGCGATGCCCTTGTTCCTGAAATCGCATTCCTACGGCGAGTATGTTTTCGACTGGGCGTGGGCCGATGCGTATTCGCGTCATGGCATCGAGTACTACCCCAAGCTGCTGTGTGCGGTGCCTTTCACGCCGGTCACCGGCCCGCGCGTGCTGGCCGAAAGCGATGCGGACCGTGCGCTGCTTATCGGCAAGGCGCTGGACCTGGCGAAGGGTGTGTCCTCGCTGCACGTGCTGTTCCCGACGCAGGCCGAGGCCGCGTTGATGCACTCGCGCGGCATGCTGATGCGCCACACAGTGCAATTCCACTGGCAGAACGCCGGGTATGCCGACTTCGACGATTTCCTGTCGCGGATGTCGCACCAGAAGAGGAAGAACCTCAGGCAGGAGCGGCGCAAGGTCCGCGAGGCCGGCGTCTCGTTCCGGTGGCTGCGGGGCGAGGAAATCCGCAGCGAGCACTGGGAATTCTTCAACCGCTGCTATCGCAATACCTATCGGGCGCACCACTCGACGCCTTACCTGAACCTGGAGTTCTTCAAGCGCGTCGGCCGGGACCTGCCGGAGCACACGCTGCTGATCGTCGGCGAGCGAAATGGCGCGCCGGTCGGGGCCGCCTTCAACCTCTACACGCCCACGACGCTCTACGGCCGCTATTGGGGCGCAATCGAGTATGTGCCGCTGATGCACTTCGAAGCCTGCTACTACCAGGCCATCGACTTCGCGATCGCGCAGAAGCTGCAGTTCTTCGAGGGCGGCGCCCAGGGCCAGCACAAGCTGTTCCGCGGCCTGCTGCCCGTCGAAACGCTATCGGCGCATTGGCTCGCCCACCCGCAGTTCTCCCGCGCGATCGAGGATTTCCTCGAGCGCGAAATCGAGGGCATCGCGAAATACGTCGACGAACTGAACGAGCACTCCCCGTTCAAGCACCCGGAGACGAGGTAAGAGGGATTTGGTTCGGGAGGGGGTGCAGGCGAACCGTAGGATTCCCCTGCTCCGATCGTCAGAATTTCGGCTTCTTTTTCGCCTTCGCGAATCGCGCAACGCCGTCCAGGATCTCCTTTTTCGCCTCCTCCGGCCCGACCCAGCCCTCGACCTTGACCCACTTGCCCGGCTCGAGGTCCTTGTAGTGCTGGAAGAAGTGCGCAATCTGCGCGAGCACAGACTCCGGCAGGTCGCGCGGCGAATTGACCGTGCGGTAGAGGCTGGTCAGCTTGTCGATCGGCACCGCCAGCAGCTTCGTGTCCTCGCCCGCCTCGTCTTCCATCTTGAGCATGCCGACCGGCCGGCAACGCAGAACGACGCCGGTGATCAACGGGAAGGGCGAGATCACCAGCACGTCGACCGGGTCACCGTCGCCCGACAGCGTGCGCGGGATGTAGCCGTAGTTGCACGGATAGTGCATCGCCGTGGACATGAAGCGGTCGACGAACATCGCGCCGGTCTCCTTGTCGACTTCGTACTTGATCGGTTCGGCGTTCATCGGGATTTCGACGATCACGTTGACGTCGTTCGGCACGTCGCTGCCGGTGGTGACTCGATCGAGGTTCATGCGGGCTTTCCCTTCGGGCGATGCGCGATTCTATAATGCGCCGACACCCCACCATAAGACAGGAGACAACATGCGGCTCAAGGACAAGGTGGCGATCGTCACCGGCGCCGGCTCGGGCTTCGGCGAAGGCATCGCGAAGCGATTTGCGCAGGAAGGCGCAAAGGTCGTCGTGAACGACATCAACGCGCAGGGCGGGGAACGCGTCGCCGGCGAGATCAGGGCCGCGGGCGGCACTGCCCAGTTCGTCAAGGGCGACGTAACCAGCGGCGCCGACTGGGCCAACATGGTCTCCAAGGCGACCTCGACATTCGGACGCCTCGATATCGTGGTCAATAACGCCGGCTGGACGCACCGCAAGAAGCCGTTCCTGGAGGTCACCGACGAGGAATTCGACAGGGTCTATTCGGTGAACGTGAAGAGCATCTACCAGTCGGTCAAGCACGCGCTGCCGGTCTTCCGCAAGCAGGGAGGCGGCAACTTCGTCAACGTCGCCTCCACCGCCGGCCTGCGCCCGCGTCCGGGCCTCGCGATCTACAACAGTTCGAAAGCGGCCGTGATCCTGATGAGCAAGTCGATGGCCGGCGAATTCGGGCCGGACAACGTGCGGATCAACTGCGTGAACCCGGTGTTCAGCCCGGAGACGGGCCTGTCGGCGGAATTTGCCGGTGGCGCGGTAACGCCCGAGGCGCGCAAGGCCTATCTCTCGACGATCCCGCTGGGAAGGTTTTCGACGCCGCTCGACGTGGCCAACGCCTGCCTTTACCTCGCGTCGGACGAGGCCTCGATGATCAGCGGATCGTGCATCGAGGTCGATGGCGCGCGCTGTGTCTAGGGCCTTTCTATTCTTGGCAACGCCGATGGCATGGAAGCCGCGCGGATATTGAATCCGCGGAAACGGAAGTTCAGCTTTTACGCAGCCCGCCGAGCAACGCGCCGATCGGGCGCGCGCGGCGCTGCGACGAGGAGCGCGCGTCCTGGCTCGCCGCCGGCGGCGTCGGCCCGGTGCCCGGCTCGTAGGGCTTGCTGAAGATCGGGTCGGCCGGAGGCGCAGGTGCGCGCTGCGGCTGCGAAGAACGCACTGCATGCGGACGCCCGGTGCGTTCCTGCCTTTCCGGGCGATCCCTCTCGGAACGGTCCCTCTCCGGTCGATCCGGGCGCTCGCGGCGCGGCCGCCCGGACGAAATCGGCGCGATCGGCGAGGCCACGTGCTTCACCTTGTCTGCCTCTTCCTTGCCGAGCAGGGCCGTCAAAGTCGCCGGGTCGGGCTCGTAGCCGGGAACCAGCACGCGCTCGATCTTCTTCTTGATCAGCTTCTCGATCGCGGCGAGGTCCTCGAGGTCGTCCGGCGACACCAGCGAGATCGCCTCGCCCGTGGCGCCGGCGCGGCCGGTGCGGCCGATGCGGTGTACATAGTCTTCGGGCGAGTGCGGGATGTCGAAATTGATCACCTGCGGCAGGCCTTCGATGTCCAGGCCCCGCGAGGCGACGTCGGTGGCGACCAGCACCGCCGTCTTGCCGGCCTTGAACGCCTCGAGCGCCACCAGGCGCTCGGCCTGCGACTTGTCGCCGTGGATCGCGTCCGCATGGATGTGCGCCGCCCGCAGCTGGTGGGCGAGGCGGTTCGCGCCGATGCGCGTGCCGCAGAACACCAGCACCTGCTTGAGGTCCCTCGAGCGGATCACGTGCGTCAGGAGATCCCGCTTCTTCTCGCGCGAGACCGGGTGGACGATGTGGGTCACGAGGTCGGCCACCGCATTGCGCGCGGCGATCTGCACCTCGGCCGGGTTCCGGAGGATCGACCCGGCGAGCTTCTTGATCTCGTCCGGGAAGGTGGCCGAGAACAGCAGGTTCTGGCGCTCGACAGGCAGCAACGCGATGATCCGGCGGATGTCGGGCATGAACCCCATGTCCATCATGCGGTCGGCCTCGTCCAAAATGAGGACGCTCACCTGGTTGAACATCACGGTCTTGTTCTGCACGTGGTCGAGGAGGCGCCCGGGCGTGGCAACCAGCACTTCGACGCCGGCCTTGAGCTCGGCGATCTGCGCGCGCATGTCCGAGCCGCCGTAGACGCAGGTGGAACGGATCGGCAAGTGCTTCGCGTAGGCCTTGAAACTCTCCTCGACCTGGATCGCCAGCTCGCGCGTCGGCGCGAGCACCAGCACGCGCACCGGATGCTTGGCAGGCGATGTGCTGGTGGTCGCCAGCGGCGCGAGACGCTGCAGCGTCGGCAGCGCAAAGGCCCCGGTCTTGCCGGTGCCGGTCTGCGCGCCGGCCATGAGGTCACGGCCCGCGAGGACGATGGGGATGGCCTTCTCCTGGATCGGGGAAGGCTGCGTGTAGCCTAAGTCAGTGACCGCCTGGAGGAGGGGCGGGATGAGGCCGAGCTGTTCGAAACCGGAACTGATGGCGATTGCCTGTGTTTTTGGCGGGGATTGCCGAGGGGCGGCATTATACTCCGTTCCCCTCTGTTTCCCCGCGCAGTCCCCGGCACCCTCCCGGATGATCCTTTTTCGCAACCTGGCCATCGCCCGAGGCCCCCGCGTACTGTTCGACCGTGCCTCGCTGACCCTCGAGCGCGGCTGGAAGATCGGCCTGGTCGGCGCCAACGGCTCGGGCAAGTCGAGCCTGCTGTCGCTGATGGCCGGCGAGTTATCGCCGGACCGGGGCGAGTGCGAGATCCAGCCCGGCACCCGGATCGCGTGGATCGAGCAGGTCGCCCCGGCGCTCGAGCAGCCGGTGCTGGAGTACCTGCTGGACGCAGACATCGAATTGCGCGCGGCCGAGACCGCCATCCGCGAGGCCGAGGACGCGCATCATGACGGGGACGACGGCCATGCCCTCGCGCTTGCGCACGAGCGGTTTGCGCATGCCGACGGCTACACCGCCCGCGCGCGAGCGGCCGCGCTGCTGTCCGGCCTCGGTTTCCCGCCGGATGCGGCCGGCCGTGCCGTCAAGGAATTCTCCGGGGGCTACCGAATGCGGCTCAACCTGGGCCGCGCGCTGATGAGCCCGTCCGACCTGCTGCTGCTCGACGAGCCGACCAACCACCTCGATATCGACACCGTGCTGTGGCTCGAGAACTGGCTGCGCTCCTACCCCGGCACCCTGCTGGTGGTCTCGCACGACCGCGACTTCCTCGACCGCGTGACGGATCGCACGCTCGCGATCCTGCCGGGTGGTGAGTCTGGCTCGATGCGGCTCTACACCGGCAACTACTCCTCGTACGAGCAGCAGCGCGCGTCCGAGCTGATCCAGCAGGCGGCTTTCGCCGCGCGCCAGGAGCGCGAGATCAAGCGCATCGAAGGGTTCGTCTCGCGCTTCAAGGCCAAGGCGAGCAAGGCCCGCCAGGCGCAGAGCCGCATGAAGCAGCTCGAGAAAATGGAAAAGGTCGCGCCGGTCTACGCGGCAGACACCTTCCATTTCGTGTTCGAGGAGCCCGAGCGCCAGCCCGAACGGATCGTCACGCTCGAGGAAGCGTCGGTCGGCTACGGCGACCGTGTCGTGCTTTCGAACATCTCGATTTCGCTCACGCGCAACGACCGCATCGCGGTCATCGGCGCGAACGGCGCAGGCAAGACGACGCTGGTGCGCCTGCTGGCCGGCGAGCTCGAGCCCACCAGCGGCCGCCGCACCACCGGCCGGGACATCGTCATCGGTTACTTCGCGCAGCACCAGATTGAAACATTGCGATCCGACGAAACGCCGCTCGGGATGATGACGCGCCTTTTCCGCGGCGACCGCGAGCAGCACCTGCGCGACTTCCTCGGCGGCTTCGGGTTCGCCGGCGAGGCGGCGCAGCGGCCGATCGGCCCGCTGTCAGGCGGCGAGAAGTCGCGCCTTGCGCTGGCAGCGCTGGTCCGGCGCAGGCCGAACCTGCTGCTGCTCGATGAGCCGACCAACCACCTGGACCTCGAGATGCGCAGGTCGCTGTCGATGGCGCTGCAGAGTTACGAAGGCGCGCTGATCATCGTGTCGCACGACCGCCACCTGTTGTCGACCTGCGCCGACCGCATCGTCATCGTCGCCGACGGACGGATTTCCGATTTCGACGGCGATCTCGAGGACTACCGCAAGGCGCGCCTTAAGACCGAGCGCGCCGGCCGCGACGAGGCCCCGAAGCCCAGCCGCAAGGACGAGCGGCGCGCCGATGCGATCACTCGCAAGGCCCGGAGCGATGCAGTCCGGTCGCAGATCAAGCCGCTGGAGAAGAAGCTGGCCGCGATCGAAGCCCGCGTCGCCAACCTCACCCGCGACGCCCAGGCGGCGCACGCGGCGCTCGCCGACCAGTCGATCTACGAGGACTCGCAGCGCGAGCGCCTGAAGGGGCTGATCGAAAGCGAAGCGCGGCTCAAGTCGGAATTGGCCGCGGCCGAAGACGACTGGCTGCACACTTCGGCGCGGATCGAGGCGCTGCGCGCCGAAGCGCGCGAAGGCACCGGCGAGACCGTCTCCTAGGCTTCAGTTCAGCGTCCGCGGCTCGAGCTGCTCGACCGGCTCGGCTTCGGCGCCGGGAAGTTTCAGCTCGATGTCCCAGTCGCTCTTGCTGACCGCGGCCTGGAGCAGGCGGCAGACCGAGTGGAGCAGCACCTCGTCCAGCGTCAGCGTGATGCCCTGCCCGGTGGTCGGGTGAAGCGATACGATCGGCAGGCCCTTGGGATCGTTGCCGGTCTGGATGCGCGCGAGCAGGATAGGCTCGGCGCCGAGCGGGGTCGAGCGCGGGGTCTCCTGGAACGGCTTGGAGAAATCGGCTTTCTGGACCGCCTTCTGGTGTTCAAGCCCGAGCAGCGCCTTGCGCGCCTCTGCGCTCGCCTGGACCTTGATGCGCGGGCTCGCTTCCTCGGCGAGCCTGACCAGCAGCGGCCAGAGCAGCTTGACGAACCGGCGCGTGAGCCACATGCGCACTTCGGCGCCGTCGTCCGTGGACACGAGCATCAGCAGGCGGTCCTGCTCGGCGTTGAAGTCGATCTTGAGCTGGTGGAGTCTCATGCGCGCAGTTTACCTCGACAGGAAGCGCCCGGAATGCACAGAATTGCACATGGACACGCAGATCCTCGAGGCCACGCCGACCGACATCCCCGAGGTGCGCGAACTCTTCCTCGAGTATGCGAGGTGGCTCGGCGTGGACTTGTGCTTCCAGGGATTCGAGGGCGAACTCGCCGGGCTGCCCGGGGACTACGCGCCGCCGCGGGGCGCATTGTTCATTGCGAGGTCGCCGACCGGCGCAGCCGCAGGCTGCATCGCGCTGCGCCCCTTCGACGCCGGGACCGGCGAGGTGAAGCGCCTCTACGTGCGCCCGCCCTTCCGCGGCACCGGCCTGGGCGCCCGCCTCGCCGCGCGAGTGCTCGAGGCCGCGCGGGCGGCCGGCTACCGACGTCTGGTCCTCGATACGCTGGACCGGATGGGCGACGCGGTGCGCCTTTACGGGAAGCTCGGCTTCCGCCCGATTGCGCCGTACTACAACAACCCGATACCCGGGGCGCTCTACTTCGAGCTCCTGATGCGCTGAAGCAGCGCCGTCGTGGAGCGCTCGTGCTCGAACGGGATCGACACCACGCGGCCGCCCCGCGCCTTCACGTCTGCGGCGCCGACGATCCGCTCCACCGGCCAGTCGCCGCCCTTGACCAGCACGTCGGGGCGCACGGCTTCGATCAGGTCCAGCGGGGTGTCATCCTCGAACCACGTCACGAAATCCACCGATTCCAGCGCCGCGATGACCGCCAGGCGGTCGGCCAGCGGGTTGACCGGACGGTCTTCGCCCTTGCCCAGCCGGCGGGCCGACCCGTCGCTGTTGACCGCGACCACCAGCGCGGCGCCCAGCGTCCTTGCCTGCGCAAGATAGGCCGCATGCCCGCGATGCAGGATGTCGAAAACGCCGTTGGTGAACACGAGCGGGCGCGCCGCGCCCGCAATGCCTTGCGCCAGGGACTCCGGCGGCCGGATCTTCCGCTCGAAAGCCGGAGCCGGAAGCCGCGCCGGGCCCTCCACCTTACTGCCTGGGCGGAACCTGCTGCTGCACCGGGGGAGGCGCAGGCGGCAGGCAGACTTCGTCGGTCGGCTTGCAGTACTCGAACAGCCGCACGACCTTGCGCACCCCGCCGGTCGTGCGCGCAAGCTCGGTGGCTGCCTTGGCCTCGGCCTCGGTGACGACGCCAAGCAGGTAGACGGTGCTGTTCTCGGTCACGACCTTGACGTGGAACGGGTTGAACTGGTTTGCGTCTACGAATCGCGCCTTGACCTTGGAGGTGATGTACGAGTCGTTGGCGCGGGACGGCATGGCCGCGACGCCGGCCACCGCAATCTCATTGGTGATGCCACGTACGTTCATCACGCCGCTGACTATTTTCTGAATCTCTCCCTTGATGTCGGGGCTGGGCACCTCGCCGGTCAGCAGCACGCTGCGGTTGAACGAGGCCACGTTGACATGGACCTTGTCGCCCCAGCGCTCGGTGATCCGGTTCGAAGAGCGCAATTCGATGCCTTCGTCCTCGATCTGGGTGCCCGAGGTGCGGCGGTCATTCGCCGCGGTGACCGCGGTACCGACGCCGACCGCGGCCATCGGCACGCACCCCTCCAGCACGGGAATCGCCGCGATTGCGCAAGCCAATGCGAGCCATCCAGCTTTCTTCATCACTTCGCTCCAAAAAGAACTGCGTCGATCCCGTCGCACAGGCAATGCAGCACGAGCAGGTGAACCTCCTGGATGCGCGCGGTCACAGCGTGCGGCACACAGACATGCACATCCCCGGGCGCAAGCATCTCGCCCATTTTTCCTCCGCCCCGCCCGGTCAGCGCTACGATGCCCATTCCGGCCGCGGCGGCCGCGCGCATGGCCGCCACGACGTTGCCGGAGTTGCCCGAGGTCGATATTGCGAACAGCACATCGCCGCGGCGGCCGAGCGCCTTGACCTGCTTCTCGAACACCTGGTCGTAGCCGTAGTCGTTGCCTATGGAGGTCAGGGTCGAAGTATCGGTCGTCAGCGCGATCGCGGCCAGCGGTGGCCGTTCGACTTCGAATCGGTTGAGGAGTTCCGCCGAGAAATGCTGGGCGTCGGCCGCCGAGCCCCCGTTGCCGCAGACGAGGATCTTGCCCCCGGCCCGGAGGCTCTCGGCCATCATCCCGATGGCGCGGGCGATCGGCCCGGAAAGCGCCCCGGCGGACGCCGTCTTGAGGCCCGCGCTGGCGGAAAAATGGCCGGCCACCCTTGCGGCCAGCTGCGCCTGCAGCTTCGTGTCCTTCGCGGCGTCGTCCGAGTGACCCATGCAATGATTTTACACCCCGGCGTTTGCGCGCCGGGTCATTCGACGAAGACATCGAAGGCGATGCGCCTTGCCGGATTCGGATGCCACTCGCACCGGCTGATCCTCGCGTGCAACGTCTCGCCGCGATCGAGCGCCCATGCAAGCGGGGCGTTGTCGCGGCGGGGCACGTAACCCAGCATCCGCCCGCGCCACTCCACCCGCACTGCGTTAGCGTCGAACGCGTTGTCGGCCTCGCGTACGAGGACGAGCGGATCGCCGGCGCGCAATTGCGGCCACACTTCGGAAGCGGCCCCGTGACGGAACCCCGCCAATGGCGAGGTTTGCACCAGCATCCGCACCCGCGGGCCCTTCTCCTGCAGCGGCTGTGCCCCGGCGGCCGTCCCGAACGCCAACCCGACTGCCGCAAGCACGGCGAGGCTAGATCGTGAATGCATTCCTGATCCAGCGGATGCGGGCCATGTCGAGCGTCTGCAGCAGCAACACGTCGAACCTGCACGGCGCCTCCGGACGTGCAGTCAGGAAATAGCGCGCCGCAGCGGCAATCCGGGCCTGCTTGCGGCCGGTGATGCTTTCCTCGGCACCGCCGTGCGATGCGCTCGAGCGCAGGCGCACCTCGCAGAACACGAATGTGTCCTCCTCCCGCGCGATCAGGTCGATTTCGCCGTGCCGGCAGCGGAAATTGCGCGCGATGATCGCCAGGCCCGCGCCGGTGAGCAGGCGCTCGGCGAGCGCCTCGGCCTGCCGGCCTGCGGTTGCTGTGTCCATGCCCTTCTTCCTTCCGTGGAATGCGGTTGCCGGCCGATTCGTTGCCGCCGGGTGACCCTGCGGTTACCCTTGCCTTAACGTAGAGCCTGAAACGGCGTTGACCGGAAGCTTCATGCCGCAAGACCCCCTGCCCGCGGGCACCCTGTATGTCGTCGCGACACCCATAGGCAATTTGTCGGATCTGTCGCCGCGCGCCCGCGAGGTCCTCGCCGGCGCGGACCTGGTGGCTTGCGAGGACACACGCACGACCCGCACGCTGCTCGCGGCGCACGGAATCGATGCCAGGACCATCGCGGTCCACGAGCACAATGAACGCGCCGCCGGGAGCAAGCTGGTCGAAGCGCTCGCCTCCGGCAAGACCGTCGCACTCGTCAGCGACGCCGGTACGCCGGCGATTTCCGATCCCGGTGCGCTTGTGGTGCAAGCGGCACACCGGGCCGGGATACGCGTGATCCCGGTGCCCGGCGCGAGCGCCGCAATTGCGGCGTACAGCGCAAGCGGATTCCTGGCCGACCGGTTCCTTTTCGCGGGGTTCCTGCCCGCCTCCGCCGGGGCTCGACGCAAGGCAATCGCGGCGCTGGACGCGCCCTGCCCGGTCGTGCTGTACGAAGCGCCGCACCGCGTCCTCGAAACCGTCCGGGACCTGGCCGCGGCATTCGGCCCCGAGCGGGAAATCGTCCTCGCGCGCGAAATGACGAAGAAGTTCGAGGAAGTCGCGCGACTTCCGCTGTCCGGGGCCGCATCGTGGATCGAGGCGAATCCGCATCGGCAGCAAGGCGAATTCGTGCTGGTGCTGGGGCCGCGCCCGCCCACCGAAGCAAAGGACGAAGACGACAGCGAGCGCGTCCTGCGCGTGCTGCTCGAGGAAGTCTCGGTGAGCGAAGCGGCGCGCATCGCCGCGCGCCTGACCGGCGGCTCGAAGAATTCGCTCTATGCCCGCGCCCTCGAACTGGCCGGGCAGGCGGGGATCAAGCCGGGGAAGCCAAGGTAAAATCGCCCCTTCCTTCGCGGCCTCGCGACCTCTTACCGGTACTCTCGCCTTGGACATCCTGAGCCTCACCCGCCCCGACGACTGGCACCTGCACCTGCGCGGCGGGGACGACATGGCCTCGGTCCTCCCGCATACGGCGCGCTGCTTCGGGCGGGCGATCGTCATGCCCAACCTGCAGCCCCCGGTCACGACGACCAAGCGGGCGCTCGAATATCGCGAGTTGATCCTCGATGCGCTGCCCGAGAATTCGCGCTTCGAGCCGCTGATGACGCTGTACCTGACGGACGACACGCCGCCGGAGGAAATCGCGCGCGCCAAGCTCTCGGGCCGCGTGCAGGGCGTCAAGCTCTACCCCGCCGGCGCCACTACGCATTCCGACGCGGGCGTCACGCGCATCTCGCGCTGCTTCCACACGCTGGAGAAGATGCAGGAACTCGGCATGCCGCTCCTGATCCACGGCGAGGCCACGGACCACGAGATCGACGTGTTCGACCGCGAGAGGGCATTCATCGAAACGACGCTGGGTTCGCTGGTGGAGCGGTTCCCCGACCTGAAGATCGTGGTCGAGCACATCACCACGCGCGATGCGGTGCAGTACGTCGAGGTCACCGGGCCGAACATCGCGGCGACGATCACCGCGCACCACCTGCTGATGAACCGCAATGCCTTGTTCATGGGCGGCATCCGGCCGCACAACTACTGCCTGCCGGTGCTCAAGCGCGAGGAGCACCGCGAAGCGCTGGTCGAGGCGGCCACCTCTGGCAACCCGAAGTTCTTCCTCGGCACCGACAGTGCGCCGCACGCGAAGCACACCAAGGAAGCGGCCTGCGGCTGCGCGGGGCTCTATACCGCACATGCGGCCATCGAGCTCTACGCGAGCGCCTTCGAGGAGGCCAACGCGCTCGACAAGCTGGAAGGCTTTGCGAGCTTTCATGGCGCCGACTTCTACGGCCTGCCGCGCAACAAGGACCGGATCACGCTGGTGCGCAAGGAGTGGCGGGTCCCGGACTCGTACAAGTTCGGCGAGAACGTGGTCGTGCCGATGCGCGCCGGCGAAACCCTCGCGTGGCAATTGCGCTGACGCGCCGGACCGGTCTACCCGCCGCGCTGCTGCCCGCCGGAGCGACCGCCCACCCGGCCTTCGACCCGCTGCGCCCCTGGCTGGCCAGGCTCGGCCCCGACCCCGGCCTCGACGAACTGAACGCGCTCGCGTCGGGTTCGGGCAGCCCACCGGTCACCGCTTCGGGCCACCCGGTGCGCTTCTGCCTGCCCGCATCGACCGGCGGCAGGGATTATGAACAGCGGGCATTCGATACCGGGCAGCTGGACACGCGGCCCGGCAACGTGCACGACTTTTTCAATGCGCTGGCGTGGATTGCATTTCCGCGCGCCAAGGCTGCGATCAACGCGCGCCATGTGGCCGGCCTCGCCTCCGAAGGCAAGGCCCGCGGTCCGCTGCGCGACTTGCTTACGCTGGTCGACGAAGGCGGAGTCCTTGTCGCCTGTGCGCAGGAAAGCCTGACCGAATTCGAATCGCTCGTGCGGGCCTTCCGCTGGCAGGACCTCTTCTGGGCTCGCCGGGCCCGGTTGCCGGCCGAAATGCGCTTCGTGCTGCTGGGCCATTCGGCTTTCGAAAAAGCCCTTGCGCCCTATCCCGGGATCACCTGCAAGGCCTTGTTTCTGCCGGTTTCCCGCCGGGAACTCGGCGGCCCGCTGCCGGACCTGGTCGCCGGGCTGGATGCGGCCGCGGCCGGGTGGGTCCTCGCGCTTGCGGCCGATGCCTCGCCGCGCCAGCTTCCCCCGTTGCCTGTCTTCGGTTACCCAGGATGGCTCGCGGAGAGCGCCAGCCCCGGGTTCTACGCCGATCGGCGATGGTTCCGCACCGCGCCGGCCGGGCGCACCGCGGACAAGCTTGAGCGGACGGCCTAATTACGTGTAAAATTTCGCCTTTTTCCGCGGAGCCCCCCATGTCCAGAGTCTGCCAAGTCACCGGCAAAAAGCCGATGAAAGGTAACCTGGTGTCGCACGCGAACAACAAGACCAAGCGCACCTTCCTGCCCAACCTGCACTATCGCCGGTTCTGGGTCGAAAGCGAGAACCGCTGGGTCCGGCTGCGCGTGACCACCAACGCCCTTCGCACGATCGACAAGAACGGCATCGACGCCGTCCTCGCCGACCTGCGCGCCGAGGGCAAGATCGCCAAAGCCGGCAAAGCCAAGGGAGCCTGACCATGCGTGAAAAAATCAAGCTCGAATCGAGCGCCGGCACCGGCCATTTCTACACCACGACCAAGAACAAGCGCACCACGCCCGACAAGATCGAGATCAAGAAATACGATCCGAAGGCGCGCAAGCACGTGATGTACAAGGAAACCAAGCTGAAGTAATCGCAGCAACCAGGGGATCGGGCCCACCCCGCCTGGCGGGACCGCCCCTGTGCCCCGCCCCCCCCGGAGCCCCTGCGGCGGCCGGAAACGAAAAAAAGGCCCGCGTCGCGGGCCTTTTTGCTTGGTGCTGCCCGCTGCTACGCGTAGCTGCGCAGGCGCTGGCTGAATTCGGCGAGCGGGACGATGCCGCTGGACTCGGCGCGGTGGCACCAGTCCTTGAACTCCTGCAGCAACTGCTCCTTGGAGGCGTTCGAGCGCTCCCACAGGGCAGCCAGCTCGTCGCGCATGGAGATCACCGTCTCGAGCGCCTTGCTGTGCCTGAGGGCGTCCACGAGGCGCTCTTTCTCCGGCGCCGGCAACGCGTTGGCGCGCAGCAGGTCGGGCTTGAGCGAACGCAGCGACGCGGCATGGATCGGCGAGCCGTGCTTGAGGCGCTCGAGCTCCTGCGCGTAGGTCTTCTTGACCGACTTGGCGAAACGCGCCAGCACGTCGTAACGGTTCGCGATCACCGCGTGCAGCGTCGCGGTATCCAGGTCCGAGACCGGCTTGGCGTCGGCGAAGCGCGGCCTGGGCGCGACCTTCTTCACGGTGGCCAGACCCAGCTTCTCGAGGATGCAGATGTACATCCAGCCGATGTCGAACTCGTACCACTTGGACGACAGCTTGGCCGACGTCGCGTGCGAATGGTGGTTGTTGTGCAGTTCCTCGCCGCCGATCAGGATGCCCCACGGAACGATGTTGGTGCTGGCGTCCGCGGCGTCGAAGTTGCGGTAGCCGAACCAGTGCCCCACGCCGTTGATCACGCCGGCCGCCCAGAACGGGATCCAGACGATCTGCGTCACCAGGATCAGCAGGCCCGGCACGATGCCGAACAGGAAGATGTCGGCCGCGCCCATCAGCACGAGGCCCCAGATGGCATGGGCCGAATACAGGTTGCGCTCCATGTAGTCGTCCGGCGTGCCATGGCCGTAGCGCTCCATCGTTTCCTTGTTGTAAGACTCTTTGACGTACAGGAACACCCCGCCCCAGAGCACGCGGTTGATGCCGAGGATCTGCGGGCTGTGGGGGTCGTCTACCGTCTCGCACTTGGCGTGGTGCTTGCGGTGGATCGCGGCCCACTCCTTGGTCACCATGCCGGTCGTCAGCCACAGCCAGAACCGGAAGAAATGCGACGCGACCGGATGCAGGTCGAGCGCCCTGTGCGCCTGGTGGCGGTGCAGGAAAATCGTCACCGAGGCGATCGTGATGTGGGTGAGGACGAGGGCTACCGCGACCAGCCCCCACCAAGGCAGGTCAAACAATCCGGAAAAGAGCATCGGGAAGGGGATTTATAGTAGTTATAGGAACGAATGCTGCGCGCGATTCTACGCGAACCGGTTTGCCGCGCAACAGGTAAATGGCGCCGGTTTCCGCAAACTCAAGCCTCGCGCTTGGACACCACCCTAACATCCCGTTGCGGAAAGGGAATTTCGATTCCGCGTACACCAAACTCGGCCAGGATGGCAAGGCTGATGTCCGAGCAGACGTTCTGGCGGCCTTTCTCCGGGTCGTCGATCCAGAACCCGGCCTCGAGGTCGATGCCGCTGTCGCCCAGACCGACGATCAGCGCGTTGGGCGGAGGGTCCGCGAGCACGCGCGGGTGCCGCGCCGCGATTTCGGCCAGCAGCGAGAGCACCGCCGGGACGTCGGTGCCATAGGCCACCGAAACCCTCACGGTCAATCGGAACTGCTTGTCGGCATAGGTGTTGTTCAGGACGGTGGAGGTAATGAGGGTGTCGTTCGGGATGATCGCCTCGACGCCCGACATCGATCGGACCACGGTGTAGCGGGTGGTGATCTTCTTCACCTCGCCGTAATGGTTGTCGGCCGTAATCCAGTCGCCCAGCCGGATCGAGCGGTCGAGCAGGATGATGAAACCGGACACATAGTTGCTCGCGATCTTCTGCAGGCCGAAGCCCAGGCCCACCCCGACCGCGCCGCCGAACACCGACAGCACGGTCAGGTCGATTCCCATCAGCGGAAGCACGACCAGGATCGCCGCGACCAGCAGCACCGACTTGCCCAGCCGCGCCAGCACCACCCTCATGCTCATGTGAAGGCCGGAAGCGCGCATCAGCCGCGACTCGAGCACGCTGCCCGCCCACAGGGCGAGCAGCAGCGTCAGCAACAGCCAGAACACCGATTCGAGCGCGAGCATCAGCGAGAACTTCTGCTTGCCGATCGAAAGATGGATCCCCTCGAGGAACGACTGGATCTCCGGCAGCAGGCCGGTCAGGTGCAGCGCCACCGCAGCCCAGATCGCGGCGGAAATGCCCCGCTCCCACATCGCGAGCGCGCCCCCGGGGGCGAACCCGAGGCGCAGCAGGTAGACGACGAAACGGATGCCGGCAAGCGACCCGAACACCGGGATCGCGACCGACAGCAGGTGCGCGTGCCCCCAGCGCGAAAGGAGGCTGCGCGCCCCGAACAAGAGGCCCACGACGACCAACGGAAAGATGATCCGGTTGAGGCCGCCGGCGCCGAGGCGCACCGCCGCCGGCTGGTCCTCCGTCGTCTGCACCCGTACCGCGCGCGAAAGCGCCCAGGCCACCAGCATGCAGGCGAGCAGCGCGACGACCTGCCAAAGCAGGTCGGGCTGCGTGAAATCGCCCCACAGGTCGACGAGGAGGTTTTCGAACTTGGCGTTGGTCACATGTTTGCGTGGAACCGCAGGCCGTAGAAGCTCGCCGGACCGCGATCCTGATTGTATCCGGGGTTCGCAATGCGCTGATACCCGGCCGACAGCCAGGCCCCGGCCGCGACCTGGAAGCTGTAGAACAACTCGACGATGCGCTCGCTCGAATAGTTCAGGCGACCGTCGCCGAGAAAGAATCCCTGCCCGCCCGCGGCGAGGTAATTGCGATGCGCGCGTCCGAGTCCGTTGAGGTAGAAGGCCGCGCCGGCGCTGTCGCCGGCGCGCGACCAGCGCTCGCCCTTCGCCAGCACGCCGCCGGAAACGGAGCGGTCGATCTCGGTGAATGCGAACGCCTCGGTCTTGCCGTCATTCCATGCCGCCCGCACGTACCCGCCGATGTTCTCGGCCAGTTCGGCCTGCACCCCGGCCCCGATCCCCGACTTGGTCTGCAGCCTGCGAACGTTGGCCACATCGGGAACCCCGCCGGCAGCGACAGCCGCATCGAAGGATCCCATCACCGCGCGATTGCGGAACGCCAGCACCCTGAGCACCGCGTCGCGGCCACCCAGCTTGAAAGGCACTTCAGCCTCGGCCATGTCGCCGAAGTGCCGGCCGATGCCGTTGTCCAGGCGCAGCCCGTTGGATTCGCGCGGCAGCGCAAACCGCCCCGCGCGCAGCGACCATCGCCGCGTGATGTATTCGGCCGCGATCCCGCGTGTGTAGCCGCGCGCATCGGCCGGGAAATCCCAGGCCCCGTAGGTGAGCGAAGACCAGTTCATGAACTGCGTGCGCGCATCCCGGCTGTAATCCACTGCATCGAACACGTCGAGGACCGAAACGGTCCCGGCAGTCAGCACGATGCGCTCGGCGGCGTAGCGGGTGGCGACCTGGTTCTGGTCGGAGGACTGCTGCTCGACGCCGCCGCCGATGTTCCAGGTCTTGCGCAGGAACGCGCGCGCCAGGTACATGTTCGGTTCAGGCCCCGAAGTGCGCGCCAGTTCGCCGTTGGTGAACCCCGCGGTGCCCTGCAACTGCGAGAAGGGCACGCCCTGCGTGACTTCGGGATTGAGGTAAGCCTCGAATCCGTCGGCGAGCCGCGCGCCAAGGTACATCGTGGCCGTGAACGAATAGCTTCCCGCGCGCGCCGCGCCCAGGCTCTTGGGGCCGGAGTACGGCGACGGGAAAGAGGGCTTGGACTGGCGCAGGTAGGTCGCCTGCGCGTGCATTTCGAGCGGGCGGTCGATCTCCGGTTCCTGCGCGAGCGCGCGCCCCGGCACGAGCGCCGCACAGATCATCGGGGCGAAGATGAACAGGCTCCGGAAACGTTCGCTCTTCATTGGGCGGGCACTCTAACAGACCGACTGCTACATTTGCATGACGCCGCTTCATATTTTCCGGATGTGGAAACTCTGTTTGCCGGAGAGGCGCGCAAATACTGGCGCTCCCGGAATGGAAGTTCCACTTTCCGGTGCGCGGCGGCTTACCGCACCCGCTCGAACGCCGCCGCAAAGAACCCGTCGGTCTGGTGCAGGTGCGGGAACAGCCGCAGGTTCATCCCGGTATCGAGCGCAATGCCTTGCGAACGCAGAATCTCGGCGCACGACACCTGTGCAAATCCCGGGTGCGCGGCGAGGAATTTCGCAGCGATCTCCTCCCCCTCTTCGCGCAGCACGCTGCACGTGGCGTAGACCAGCCGGCCGCCTGCCCGGGGCAGGCGTGCAGCCGCGGCGAGGATCCGCGATTGCTTGGCGACCAGTTCGGCCACGTCTTTTTCCCCGAAACGCCACTTG
The DNA here is from genome assembly GCA_964599095.1 of uncultured Bordetella sp. GTDB lineage: Bacteria > Pseudomonadota > Gammaproteobacteria > Burkholderiales > SG8-39 > SZAS-79. The sequence goes on along the minus strand of CAZREB010000003.1, from coordinate 449,303 downwards.
AGGTCGGGGTTGCGGCGCAGCGTGCCGAAACCCGAACAAGGCGCATCGACCAGCACGCGGTCGATCTTGCCGGCAAGGCGCTTCGCGCGCAGGTCGTTCTCGGTGGCGATCGCGATCGGGTGAACATTGGACAGCCCCGAGCGCGCAAGGCGCGGGTCGAGGCCGGCCAGCCGCCTGGCCGAAACGTCGAACGCATAGAGGCGGCCGGTATTGCGCATCAATGCCCCGAGGGCGAGCGTCTTGCCGCCGCCGCCGGCGCAGAAGTCGACCACCATCTCGCCGCGCTTGGGCGCCACGATCGCCGCGAGAAGCTGGCTGCCCTCGTCCTGCACTTCCACCCTGCCGTCGAGAAAGATCGCCTGCTTGTTGATCGCCGGCTTGCCGGCCAGCCGGATCCCGGTCGGGGAATAAGGCGTCGGCTCGCAGGCGAGCCCGCCGGCGCGCAGGGCCGCCAGCGCAACGTCGCGCGAAGTCTTTACCGAGTTTGCGCGCAGGTCCATCGGGGCAGCGCCGAGCAGGCCTTGCGCGATCCGGCGCGCCTCCTCCTGCCCGTACTCGGCGACAAGCCGCTCCCAGAGCCAGTCGGGAAGGTCGGCCTGCACTGCGGCAGGCATCTCCTGGGTTTGCGCGGCCCGCGCGCGCTCGAGCAGCGGCAGGTCCTTCTCGCGGACCGCGTCGGCCAGGGCACGCACCGAATGGCCCTGCAGCCGGACGAGCGACGCAAGCACCAGCGAATACGGCGACTCGGACTGCGCCGCCAGGGCCAGCGAGCGGCGCCTGCGCAGCGCGCCGAATACGGTTTCGGCAACGAAGGCGCGGTCCGACTGGCCCAGTTCGCGGTGATTGCGGAAGTGGCGCGACACCGCCTGGTCGGCCGGCCCGGCGTGCCGCAAGGCCTCGGAGAGCGCTTCCGACGCCTCGGCGATCAGCGCTTTCGTCGGCTTCAACGCCGGCCCGAGGACGGGGGCACGGCAGGCTTGGCGCGCGCGATCATTGGACCGTGATCCGGGTCGCAACCTGGTCGATGCGCGTGCCGTCCTTTTCGACCACGAGCACGCGCACCGGCACATAGCCGTGCCTGGCCGAGAGCCAGATCTCGGAGGTGCGATCCTCCGGCGCCTTCTTTTCGCGTTCGAGCTTGAGCGCCTCGAATTCGCCTGCGGTCGTGACGACCTTTTCTCGGCCCGCCGCCCTGTATGAAGAAGTCGAGATCCCCCTGCCGTCGGTGACGCTCACGCCGACCGGCGCCGCTCCCGGCACGCGAAAGGAAAACGCGTACCCGAACGAGAGCCGGTCCTGGAGATCCGGGGGCAGCGGCCGGACTTCCGGCCCGCCGTCCTTTGAGTAGAAGGTCATCGTCCGGGCCGGCCAGTCGAACGTCGCGCGGACCGGGTCGCGGCCGCTGCGCCTGTCCTCGAATTCCACGGGCCGCAGGCCTTCCGCCGCGATCGAGCCGCGGCTGGTGCGTGTCGCGTCGCCGCGCAGCGCGAAGAGGCCCTTGCCCTTCATGTGCGCCGAGAGCCGGTAGGCCTTGCCGTCGTGCTCAAGTTTCTCCACGAGTTCGGCGATCGGCGTGCCGTTGCGGCTTAGATCGTAGGCGATCTCGACGCGATGCGCCGGCGCGGCCGACACCGGCTGAGCCGCGGCAAGGACGGCGCAGAGGACCGCAGCGGCGCTAAGGCTGGTCGGAAAAGAGCGTTTGATGCGCATTCTGTTCCTTGACGAGGACGACACCGTCTTTCACCGAGAGCTTGCCCTCGACGAGCCAGCGCAGCGCCTGCGGATAAATCCTGTGCTCCTGCCGCAGCACCCGCGCCGCAAGCTCGTCCGCGGTGTCGCCCGGCAGCACCGGGACCGCCGCCTGCGCGACGATCGGTCCGTGGTCCAGTTCCGCGGTAACGAAGTGGACCGTGCAACCATGTACTTTGACACCGGCCGCCAGCGCGCGTTCGTGCGTGTGGAGGCCGGTAAACGAGGGCAGCAGCGACGGGTGGATGTTCAGCAGCCGGTCGGCAAAGCGGGTCACGAACCGCGGCGTCAGGATCCGCATGAACCCGGCCAGGGCGACCGCCGCCGGCGAATGCTTCGCGATCTCGGCGGCCAGCGCGGCGTCGAACCCTTCGCGCGTGCCGTAGTCGTTGCTCTGGACCACGGCCGTCCGGATGCCCCGGCCGGCGGCGATTGCCAGGCCGCCGGCGTCGCGCTTGTTGCTGATGACCGCGGAAACGGGCAGGCCGGCGTCGATGATCGCCTGCATGTTGCTGCCCCGGCCGGAGATGAGGATCACGATGGACATGGCGGGGCGCAGTTTAGCAGCCGACCTTTCCTGTCCCGGTATCCGGCTGCGGCCCGGGCGCGGTCAGCCGATGCGCCAGAGATACATGTCGTGGTTGTTGCCGCGGATGTTGAGCTGCGAATGCCGGTCCGCCGGCCAGCCGGGGATGCCGAACTCGTAAGCCACGATCCGCGCACCGGGCCGCAGGCTCGCGCGCAGCCGCGGCGCAAGCCGCGCATTCAGTTCCGGCAACAGGAACAGCGTGACCACGGTGGCTGTGGAGAAATCGGTCTTGAAGAGGTCTTCCTGCCGGAAGCTCACCCGGCCGGTCACGCCGGCCCGTTTGGCCCCGGCCATCGCCTCCTCCAGGCGTTTCGGGTCGATGTCGATGCCGACGCCGCGCGCGCCGAATTTCCCGGCGGCGGTGATCACGAAGCGGCCGTCGCCGCATCCGAGGTCGTAGACATTGTCCTTCGGGCCGACTTGCGCAAGCGCGAGCATCTCGTCGACCACCGGCTGGGGGGTCGAGACGTAGGGCGCATCCAGCTCGACGCCCGGGGTCGAGCACCCCGCGAGCAGCACCGCCGGCATCGCTCCCAGGAAATCGCGGCGCCTCATTACTTTTCCGCGCCCGCCGGCCGGATCATGTCCTCCGCCCTCACCCACTTGTCGAAGTCCGCGCCGGTGACGAACCCGAGTTCGAGGGCCGCTTCGCGCAGCGTACTACCGCTCGCATGCGCGTGCTTTGCGATGCGGGCCGCGCGATCGTAGCCGATGTGCGGAGCCAGCGCGGTCACCAGCATGAGCGAATTCGCGACCAGTTCGCCGATGCGTCCTTCGTTCGGTTCGATGCCGCGCGCGCAGTGCTCCTCGAAGCTGGCCATGCCGTCGGCAAGCAGCCGCACGCTCTGCAGGAAACTGTGGACGAGCAGCGGCTTGAACACGTTGAGTTCGAAATTTCCCGAGGCCCCGCCGATGTTGATCGCCACGTCGTTGCCGAGTACCTGCACGCACAGCATGGTGAGCGCTTCGCACTGCGTCGGGTTGACCTTGCCCGGCATGATCGAACTGCCCGGCTCGTTCTCCGGGATCGAGAGTTCGCCCAGGCCCGAGCGGGGACCGGAGGCGAGCCAGCGCACGTCGTTGGCGATCTTGATGAGCGCCGCGGCCAGCGTCTTGAGCGCGCCGTGCGCAAACAGCAGCGCCTCGTGGCCGGCCAGCGCGGCAAACTTGTTCGGCGCGGTCACGAAGGCAAGACCGGTATCGGCCGCCAATGCGTCCGCGATCCTTGCGGCAAATTCCGGATGCGTGTTGAGTCCGGTGCCGACTGCCGTCCCGCCGGCGGCCAGCTCGCACAGTCCGGGCAACGTGGCGCGCACTGCCCGCGCCGCCTGCTCGAGCTGGGCAACGTATCCGGAGAACTCCTGCCCGAGCGTCAGCGGCGTTGCGTCCTGCAGGTGCGTGCGGCCGATCTTGATGATGGCGTCGAAGCCGTCGCGCTTGGCAGCCAGCGTGCCGCGCAAGCGATCGAGCGACGGGAGCAGCGCCGATTCGATCGCGAGCGCAGCCGCAACATGCATCGCCGTCGGGAAGACGTCGTTCGAGGACTGCCCGAGGTTCACGTCGTCGTTCGGGTGCACCAGCCGCTTCTGGCCGCGCTCGCCGCCGAGCAGTTCGGAGGCACGGTTCGCAATCACCTCGTTGACGTTCATGTTGCTCTGCGTGCCCGAGCCGGTCTGCCAGACCGAGAGGGGGAACTCCCCGTCCAGCTTGCCGGCCAGCACCTCGTCGGCGGCCGTCTGGATCGCCTGCGCCTTGGCCGCGTCGATCAGCCCGAGGGATGCATTGATCCGCGCCGCCGCGCGCTTGGTCATTGCGAGCGCGCGCACGACCTCGAGCGGCATGCGCTCGTTCGAGATGCGGAAAAACTGCCGGCTGCGCTCGGTCTGCGCGCCCCAGAGCCGGTCGGCCGGGACCTCGATCGGCCCGAAGGTATCCCTTTCCGTGCGCGTCCCGGCCATCTGCGGCGGGCCCGCCGCTACTGCTTCTGCAGCAGCGAGCGCAACATCCACGCGTTCTTCTCGTGGATCTGCATGCGCTGGGTCAGGAGGTCGAGCGTGGGCTCGTCATTCGCCTTGTCGGCCACCGGCAGCACCGAGCGCGCGGTGCGCACGATCGCTTCCTGGCCCTCGATCAGCAGTTCGATCATGCGGGTCGCTTTCGGGATTCCCTCGGTCTCCTTGATCGAGGCGAGCTTCTGGTACTGCTTGTACGTACCCGGCGCGTAGTGCCCCAGGGACCGGATCCGCTCGGCAATCAGGTCGATCGCGTTCCAGGCCTCGGTGTACTGCTCCATGAACAGGATGTGCAGCGTCTGGAACATCGGCCCTTCGACGTTCCAGTGGAAGTTATGCGTCTTGAGGTACACGGTGTAGGTGTCGGCGAGCAGGCGCGAGAGCCCCTCTGCGATCTTCGCGCGATCCTTCGCGCTGATGCCGGTGTTCATGGTCGTTGCCATTGCAGGCCTCCTTGCGGGTAGTCGATCCGCTTGAAGTCTACCTAATGCAGGCGGCCGGAACAGTGAATCCTGTTGATCGCGGCCATCGCCCTGCGCTATCGGCCGGGTCCGGGCGGTGTTCCCCGAGCGCTATTGGCGAAGGGGCTCCGCCATGGCCTGCGCATCGCGCAGCGCCTCCGGTTCCCATCCACCGCCGAGCGCTTTGTACAGGCTCACGGTCGCGCCAAGCAGGCTTCGCTGGGCCTCGGCCAGCGCGATCTCGACATTCAGCAGTTCGGCCTGGGCGTCGACCACCTCGAAATAGGCGGCGAGCCCGGCCTCGTAGCGCTTCAGGGCGAGGTCGACCACCCTCGCAAGCGCCCGCACCTGCGACTCGGAAGAAGCGCGCACCTCGGCCTGCTTGGCACGGGCGACGATCGAGTCCGATACTTCGCGGAAGGCGGTTTCGACCGCCTTTTCGTAGCGGAGTGCGGCCTGTGCTTCCCTCGCCTCCTGCGCCTGCACCCTGAACTTGTTGCGGTCGGCATCGATCAGGGGCGCGAGCAGCGCAGCGCCGAGCGACCAGGTGCCCGAGCCGCCGCCGAAGAGCTGTGAAAGCTCGCGGCTCTGCGTGCCCAGCATCCCGGTGAGCGTCACGCTCGGCAGCAATGCGGCGCGCTGTGCCTTGGTGCGCCCGGTCGCGGCCAGCAGGTCCTGTTGCGCGGCGAGGATGTCAGGACGCCGCTCCAGCAAACGCGAAGGCAGGCCGGCAGGCACGTCAGGCGCGGCCGGAAGCTTGGCCGCGGCCGGGATAAGCGCCGACGGATCGCCCTGCCCCCGGCCGACCAGCACCGCGAGCTTGTTCTCGACCTGGGCGGAGGATAACTCGAGTTGCGGCAGGCGCGTGCGCGCAGCGGCAAGCGAACTCTCGGCGCGCGCGACGTCGACCTGCGATGCACGGCCGCCTTCGTAGCGCCTGCGGGTCAGGTCGACGAACTTCTCGCGGGTGACGATCGCATCGCGCGTGATCGCGGCTTCGCGGCGCAACGCAAGGACGTCGAAATACGCCGTCGCCACGTCCGCGACCAGCGCGGTCTTCACGACTTCGGCCGCGTAACGGGTCGACAGGAAATCGGCGCGCGCCGAATCGGCAAGGCTTGCGATGCGGCCCCAGAAGTCGATTTCGTAGGAGGCATTGGCAGTGACGCCGTAGAGCGGGATTCGCCGGTTCGCGCCGGGCGCAAACAGGAACTGGCCGTTCTGCGGAAGCTGTTGGTTGACCGCGCTCGCGCCGACCGAAAGCTGCGGCAACTGGGCAAGTTCGGCCGGCCCGACCAGCGCGCGCGCCTCTTCGACCCGCGCTGCGGCAATCCGGATGTCGCGGTTGCGCTGCAGCGCCTCCCGGATCAGCGCAACCAGCGCCTCGTCCTTGTAGAGGCTCCACCATTGCTGGTTGGCACCGTCGCCGGTTCCGCCATCCCTGAATGCGGCCGGCAGTTCGATGTCGGGCCTGGCCGGCTCTTTCGAAGGCGTGGCACACGCCGCCACAAGCAGCGCCAGCGTGCCGGCAGTCGCGGCCTTAAGCATGACCGTCCTCCCTTGCGGCCAGCGGCTGCGTGGCGATGCCGCCCCCGTTCGCGACCCGCGGCTGCCCGCGCGTCGCGAGCTTGCGGATCACGACGTAGAACACCGGGATCAGGAACAGGCCGAAGACGGTCACGCCTATCATTCCTGCAAACACCGCAATGCCCATCGCCTGGCGCATCTCCGCCCCAGCGCCGAACGACACCACCAGCGGCACCACCCCCATGATGAATGCAAGCGAGGTCATCAGGATCGGGCGCAGCCGCAGGTGGGCCGCCTCGATCGCCGCCTCGACGATACCCATGCCGCGCTCTTCGAGCTCGCGCGCGAACTCCACGATCAGGATCGCGTTCTTGCACGCCAACCCTACAAGCACGAAGAGCCCGATCTGCGTGAAGATGTTGTTGTCGCGGCCGGCAATCCAGACGCCGGTGATCGCGGCCAGCAGGCACATCGGCACGATCAGGATCACCGCCAGCGGCAGCGACCAGCTTTCGTACTGCGCGGAGAGCACCAGGAACACCAGCAGCACGCACAGCGGAAACACGAAGATCGCGGTATTGCCCGCGAGGATCTGCTGGTAGGTGAGGTCGGTCCATTCGTAGGTGATGCCGTTGGGCAGCGTGTCCTTTGCGAGCTTCTCGATCGCCGCCTGCGCCTGGTCCGAGCTGAAGCCGGGCGCGGGCCCGCCATTGATGTCGGAGGACAAATAGGCGTTGTAGCGCTGCACCCGGTCCGGGCCGTAACTCGGCTCGACCTTGAGCAAGGAGCCGAGCGGGATCATCTCGCCCTTGTCGTTCCTCACCTTGAGCTGGCCGATGTCCTCGGCGTGCATCCGGAATGGCGCATCGGCCTGCACTTTGACCTGGTAGGTCCGGCCGAAGCGGTTGAAGTCGTTGACGTACAACGAGCCCAGGTAGACCTGCATCGTGTCGAAGATGTCCGCCATCGACACGCCCAGGCGCTTGGCCTTCACGCGGTCGATATCGGCATAGAGTTGCGGCACGTTGATCTGGTAGCCGGAAAACACGCCCGCCAGGCCCGGTGTCTGCCAGGCGCGGCCGACCAGCGCCTGCGTCGCCTCGTACAGCGCCTCGTAACCCAGGCCCGCGCGATCCTCCAGCTGCATCTTGAAGCCGCCCACGGTCCCCAGTCCCATGACGGCCGGCGGCGGGAACACCATGACGAACGCATCCTCGATCGCGGCGAACTTGCCGTTCAGCTGGCCGGCGATCGCCGGTCCGTACAGGTCGGGACTCCTGCGCTCGTTGAAGTCCTTGAGCGTGATGAACACGATGCCGGCATTCGGCGCATTCGAGAAACTGGCGATCGACAGCCCGGAGAATGCGACCGCGTTCTTGACGCCGGGATGCTCGAGCGCGATCGCGGACATGCGCTTGATCACCGCATCGGTGCGATCGAGCGACGCGCCGTCCGGCAATTGCGCGAAGCCCACCAGGTATTGCTTGTCCTGCGCCGGCACGAAGCCGCCCGGCACGCGCATGAACATGAAGCCGGTGAGCGCAATCAGCCCCGCATAGAGCAGGAGCATCACGGTCTTGTGGTTCAGCACCCGCGCCACGCCGGAGGAGTAGGCTTTCGAGCCGCGCCCGAACACGCGGTTGAACGGGCGGAAGACCCAGCCGAAAAGCGTGTCGAGCAGCCGCGCGAACCAGTCCTTGGGCGCGCCATGCGGCTTGAGCAGGATCGCGCACAGCGCCGGCGAGAGCGTGAGCGAATTGAACGCCGAGATGATCGTCGAGATCGCGATCGTCAGCGCGAACTGCCGGTAGAACTGGCCGGTGAGCCCCGAGATGAATGCGATCGGGATGAACACCGCGCACAGCACCAGCGCAATGGCGATGATCGGCCCGCTGACCTCCTGCATCGCCTTGTGCGCCGCCGCCAGCGGCACCAGCCCCGCCTCGATGTTGCGTTCGACGTTTTCCACCACGACGATCGCGTCGTCGACCACGATCCCGATCGCCAGCACCAGGCCGAACAGCGACAGCGCGTTGATCGAGAACCCGGCCGCCAGCATCACCGCGAACGTGCCGACCACCGAGATCGGCACCGCCAGCAGCGGGATGATCGACGCCCGCCATGTCTGCAGGAACAGCACGACGACGATCACGACGAGCAGGATCGCCTCGAGCAGCGTGACGATCACTTCCTTGATCGACGCCCGCACGAACTCGGTCGGGTCGTAGACGATTGAGTAGTCGAGGCCTTCCGGGAAGTTGCCCTTCAACTCGGCCATCGCAGCGCGCACGTCGGTCGACAGGTTGAGGGCATTCGAGCCCGGCGCCTGGAAAATTGCGATCGCGACCGCGGGGTTGTTGTTCAGCGTGCTGTTCAGCGAGTAGTCGCTCGACGCGAGTTCCACGCGCGCCACGTCCCTGAGACGGACGATCGAGCCGTCGGACCCGGTGCGCAGGATGATGTCGCCGAACTCCTCGGGCGTGGAAAGGCGCCCGAGCGTATTCACCGAGAGCTGGAACTCCGCGCCGCGGGCCGCCGGCTGGCTGCCGATCACGCCGGCGGCCACCTGCACGTTCTGCTCGCGGATCGCGCGCGTCACGTCGGACGATGTGAGGCCGCGCGAGGCGACCTTGGTCGGGTCGAGCCAGATCCGCATCGAGTAATCGCCGCCGCCGAACACGAAGGCCTGCCCGACGCCGGGGATGCGGGCGATCACGTCCTTGACGTTCAGGATCGCGTAGTTGCGCTGGTAGAGGGTGTCGTAACGCTTGTCGGGCGAAACCAGGTGCACGACCATCGTCAGGTCGGGCGAACTCTTGACCACGGTGACGCCCAGCGTGCGCACGATCTCGGGCAGGCGCGGCAGCGCCTGCGAGATCCGGTTCTGCACGTTGACCTGCGCCTGGTCGGCGTTGGTGCCGACCTTGAACGTCACCGTGAGCTGCAGCGTGCCGTCGCCCGTGGACTGGGAGGACATGTAGAGCATGTGCTCGACGCCGTTGACCGCATCCTCGAGCGGCGAGGCGACGGTTTCGGCCAGCACCTTCGGGTTCGCGCCCGGGAACACCGCGCGCACCACGACCGACGGCGGAACGACATCCGGGTATTCGGACACCGGCAGCTTCCAGACCGAAAGCGCACCGGCCACGAATACCAGGATGGACAGGACCGCCGCGAACCGCGGCCGGTCGATGAAGAAGCGCGAAAGGTTCGAGTGCTGCATCGCCGTTACTTCTTCCCGTCGGGATTTGCGGCCTTGTCGGCCTTGCCTGCGTCAGCGGCCTTGGCCGGCGCCTTTCCCCCGGCGCCGGGCGGCCCCATCGGCGCCGGCGCCGGCCGCTCCTTCGGGTCCATCGGGACGACGTTCGCCTGCACCGGCATGCCCGGCCGCACGCGCTGCAGGCCGTTGACGACGATGACCTCGCCGGCCTTGAGCCCCTCGCGCACGATGCGCAGGCCATCGCTGGCCGCACCGAGCTTCACTTCGCGGTACATCGCCTTGCCGTCGGCCCCGACGACGAGGACGAAGCGCTTGGACTGGTCGGTGCCGATCGCCCGGTCGTCCACCAGCACCGCGCTGTAGCTCGAGCCTCCGGCCAGCTTGATCCTCGCGAACAGGCCCGGCGTGAAGCGGCGCTCCTTGTTGTCGAACACCGCGCGCGCGACGATCGTGCCGGTCTGGGGGTTCAGCCGGTTGTCGACGAACTCGATCACGCCCTTGTGCGGGTAGCCGGCCTCGTTCGCCAGGCCCATGTAGACCGGGTTCCTGGCGGTGCGCACGCCGGGCGCGCGGCGGGACAGGTCGGCGTATTTCAGGAAGGCCTGCTCGTCGGCCTCGAACACCGCGTAGATCGGGTCGATCGAGACGATGCTCGTCAGCACGGATTGGCCGGCCGTGACGTAGTTGCCGGCGGTCAATTCGGCGCGGCCGGTGCGCCCGGACACCGGCGCGCGCACCCTGGTGTACCCCAGGTTGAGGTTCGCGGTCTCGAGGCTGGATTGCGCGGACTTGAGCGCGCTTTCCGCATCGCGCTTGGCCGATGCCCGCTCGTCGAGCTCCTGGCGCGAAACGGCGCCGGAATCGACCAGCTTCTCGACCCGCGCGAGCTCACCCGCGGCCAGGTCGAAGCGCGTCTTCGCGCTTGCGACCTGCTGCTCGGCGCGGCGCACTTCCTGCTCGAAGGGCTTTGCGTCGATCTCGACCAGCAGGTCGCCCTGGCGGACTTCGCCGCCCTGGGCGAAGTGGATCTTCTCGATGTAGCCGGACACGCGCGGGCGCAGCTCGACCTTCTCGATCGCGTCGAGGCGCCCCGAGAACTCGTCGAAATCGGTGACGGTGCGCGTGATCGCAGCGGCCGCGGTCACCGGCGGCGCCATCGGCGGCCCGCCCGGGCCGCCATGGCCCGGCGGCGGGTTGCCGCTGCCGCAGCCGGCCAGGGCGAGGGACAACAGGAGGGCTGGGGCGCCGGCCGGTAGGGCGCGGCGGCGTGCGGGGGGCGTCGGCATTTGTTCTTCCCTGGGAACGCGGCGCAACCGGTTGCACATTGTTACACCGCGGCGGTTCGATTTTTGGTAAGGTTACCAAAACTTGGTAGACATACCAAACTTTTGATGCGCCGCAATCGCGGGCGCCGACCCTTGGGGCGGAATGGATATACGCGAAACGATCGTCGAAGCCTCGCTCAAGCTCTTGAGGGAGCACGGGTTCGCCGCGCTCTCGCAGCCGCGCATCGCGGCCGGCGCAGGCGTGCGCCAGAGCCACCTGACCTATTACTTCCCGGCGCGCGCCGACCTGCTGCTGGCGGTGGCCAACCGCTCCTGCGAAGTATTGCTCGCGCCGCTGCACGAGAAGGCGCGGCGCGGCGATCTCACGCCGGACCATATCGCCGAGCGCCTCGGCGCGGCGGTCACCGATGTGGGCATGGCCCGCATCTTCCATACGCTGGTGAGCGTGTCCGAGGAGGACGTTTCCCTCAAGCCGCAGATGGCCCGCCTGCAGCGGGATTCGGTGCACGACCTGCGCGAGCTCTTCGGCGGCGCCGGCCTGCGGCTCAGCGAGGACGAAGGGCTGATCCTGCACGCGCTGATCTGCGGCACCTCGACGATGTGCCTTTGCAAGGGCACGCCGGCGGCGCGCCGGGAGGCCCGCGAGGTCCTTCGAAACGTAGTGCGCATGCTCGTCGAGAAGCACGCCGGCGCGCCGGCCGCGAAGAAATCCCGGCCTTCAAGCGCCCGCAAGACCAGCACAAAGAAGACCCCCAATAGAGCCGCGAAAGGCTAGGAACAGAGTAACGGGGAACCCGGCGTTCCCCAATTCCTACGCGGCTTTTTTCAGCTTCGCCGCGATCTCGGCCACGTGCCTGCCCTGGAAGCGTGCGATCGCGAGCTCGTTCTCCGAGGGCAGCCTGGTGCCGTCGCCGCGGGTCAATGTGCTTGCGCCGTAAGGCGAGCCGCCGCTGATCTCGTTCATTTCCGTCAGGCGCGCCTCGGAATACGGCACGCCGACGATGACGAACCCGTGGTGAAGCAGCGTGGTGTGGAAGCTGAGGATCGTCGACTCCTGCCCGCCGTGCTGCGTGGCCGAACTGGTGAAGACGCTGCCCACCTTGCCGACCAGCTTGCCGCCGGCCCACAGGCCGCCGGTCTGGTCGAGGAAATTGCGCATCTGCGCAGTCATCATGCCGAACCGGGTTCCGGTGCCGAAGATGACCGCATCCGCCTCGGCCAGTTGGTCGACTTTCGCCACCGGCACATGCGCGAAGGCCGCCTTCGCCGCCATCGCGCCGCTCTTTTCGAGCACATCGGTCGGCACGAGTTCGGGGACCTGCAACAGCGTCACCTCGACGCCGGGCACTCTGCGCGCGCCCTCCGCCACCGCCTCGGCCATCCGGTAGATGTGGCCGTACATGCTGTAGAACAAAACCTGCACCTTCGTAGTCACGTCAGTTCCTTTATCAAGCCAGATCGAAAAGAAGGACCTCGGCGCCGCGCCCATTCTCGAGCACCACTTCGGCCGTATCCGTTACCTTGAGCGCGTCGCCCGTCTCGAGCGCCGTGCCGTTTACAGTCAGTTCGCCGCGTGCCACGTGCACGTACGCGCGGCGCCCTTTGGCGAGCGCGTGAGATGCCTTCTCGGCACCGTCAATCAATGCTGCGTAGACGCTCGCATCCTGGTGGATCTTCACCGAGCCGTCGCGCGCATCGGGCGATGCGATCAGCCGCAGCCGCCCGCGTTTGGAGGCCGCATCGAAATGCTTCTGCTCGTAACCGGGCGGAATGCCGGTCTTGCCCGGCTCGATCCAGATCTGCAGGAAATGGGTCACCGACTTCGCATGGTTGAATTCGCTGTGGCGCACGCCGGTGCCCGCGCTCATCCGCTGGACGTCGCCCGGGACGATCGTCGAGCCGTTGCCCATCGAATCCTTGTGGGCGAGTTCGCCCTCGAGCACGTAGCTGATGATTTCCATGTCGCGATGGCCGTGCGTGCCGAAACCGGTGTCCGGGTTGATCCGGTCCTCGTTGATCACGCGCAGCGCCCCGAAGCCCATGTGCTCCGGGTCGTAGTAGTCCGCGAACGAGAAGGTATGGAAGGACTTCAGCCATCCGTGGTCCGCGTAGCCCCGCTCACCTGCCTTGCGTACTTCGATCATGCTGCCTCCTGTATGGATAGGTTCACCCAAATTGAACCGCATGGAATCAGTATGGGATTGCCTCCCGGCGAATAAAAGCGGAAACTTCTGTGCTCAAAGTTCAATTTTTTTGATGTATGTTCCAGAAGATCACGCTGGACGCGCTGACGGTGCTCGATGCGATCGAGCGCAAGGGCAGTTTTGCGGCCGCGGCGGCCGAGCTGCACCGGGTGCCCTCGGCTTTGACCTACACGATGGCCAAGCTCGAGGACGACCTCGGCGCCCGCCTGTTCGATCGCAGCGGACGGCGCGCCTCGCTGACCCCGGCCGGACGCGAGTTGCTGGAGCAGGGCCGCAGCCTGCTGGCGCTCGCCGGCGAACTCGAACGCCGCGTCCAGCAGGTGGCCCACGGCTGGGAGGTGGAACTGCGCATCGCGATCGACATCACCCTCACGGCCGAGGCGCTGCTTCCGCTGATCGCCGCGTTCGATGCCGAGAGGAGCGGCACGCGCGTGCGGCTTTCGTATGAAGTGCTCGGCGGTACCTGGGAGTCGGTCCAGGTCGGGCGCGCCGACCTGGCGATCGGCGCCGGCGGCGAGCCGGCCAACCAGGCCGGCTACAGCGTGCGCAGGATGAACCCGATCCCTTTCCTGTTCGCGGTTGCGCCGACCCATCCACTGGCCGCCGAACCGGACCCGCTCACGCCGGCACAAATCCAGAAGCACAGGGCGATCGCGATTGCAGACTCCTCGCGCAGCCAGCCTGCCCGCACCCATGGATTGCTTCTCGGGCAGGACACGCTGACCGTTCCCGACTTCGCGGCCAAGGTCGCCGCGCAACGCGCCGGCCTCGGGGTCGGCTACCTGCCCGAGCCGATTGCGCGTGACGAGCATGATGCCGGCCGCCTCGTAATCCGCCGGGTGGCCGAGCCGAGGCTCGAGTCCTTCCAGTACCTTGCATGGAAAGCGGGCAACAAGGGCAAGGCCCTCGCCTGGTTCCTCGAGCGGCTGGATTCGATCGCCTGCGGCGCGCTGATGCGCTCGCGCATCCCCGCCTGAGGCCGGACCGGACTCAGGCGGGCGGGCCTTCCTTGTCCCGCGCGGCGATTTCCTTGTGCACCTGGGCCATGTCGACCTGCTTCGCCTTCTCGATCAGCTCGGAGAACGGGCCGGCCGGCATCGCGCCGGCCTGCGAATAGAGGATCACGTTGTCGCGAAACACCATCAGCGTGGGAATCGAGCGGATGTCGAAGGCCGCGGCGATCTCCTGCTCGTCTTCGGTATTCACCTTCGCGAAGACGATGTCCCCATGGGCTTCGGACGCCTGCTCGAACACCGGCGCAAAGCCCCTGCAGGGGCCGCACCACGGCGCCCAGAAATCGACGATCACCATCGGGTTGCCGGTGACGACCGCTTCGAAATTGCCCTTGTTCAGCTCGACGGTCGCCATGTGCGCCCCTTCGGTGGAAAGCATAATGGTACCCCGCGCCCGCAGGACTCCCGCGGATGTAACGCAACGCATCCGACAACCGCCATGACTGCCCGCACCGGCCGCTTCGCGCCTTCGCCCACCGGGGCACTCCACCTGGGTTCGCTGATCGCAGCGGTGGGCAGCTATCTCGATGCGCGCGCCGGCGGCAGCCGGTGGCTCGTGCGCATCGAGGACGTCGACGAGCCGCGCACGCAGGCCGGTGCCATCGATGCGATCCTGGCCACGCTGGAAGACTGCGGCTTCGAGTGGGACGGGCCGGTCGCCCGCCAGAGCGAGCGGACCGGGCTGTATCGCGCAGCTTTCGAGCGCCTCGTCACCGCGGGCGCGGTGTATGCGTGCGCGTGCACACGCAAAGAGATCGCCGATTCGGCGCTCGCCATCGATGGTGCCCGGATCTACCCGGGCACCTGCCGGCAAGGCCTGGCACAGGGTCGCAAAGCGCGCGCCTGCCGGGTTCGAACCAACGGCTCGAAGATTGAATTCACCGACCGGGTGCAGGGGCGCATCGCGCAGGACGTCGAGCATGAAGTCGGGGACTTCGTGCTGTTGCGGGCCGACGGCTATTTCGCCTACCAGCTCGCGGTGGTCGTCGACGACGCGGACCAGGGCGTCACCGACGTGGTGAGGGGCGCCGACCTGCTCGATTCGACCGCGCGCCAGATCCACCTGCAGCGGCTGCTCGGCTACCCGACGCCGGCGTATCTCCACCTGCCGGTGGCCGTCAATGCGCGCGGCGAGAAGTTGTCCAAGCAGACCGGGGCGCACGCGGCCGGCCGCGAATCGCTCGCGATCGCGTTCGATTTTCTCGGGCACGCGCTGCCGCGCGAACTGCATGATGCGCCCCCGGCCGAACAACTTGCCTGGGGCATCGGCCACTGGGATCCGGCAAGGATCCCCAGGGCGCGGGCTATCCCGGCCGGCGCTCAGGCAGGTTGACCGCCAGCACCGCCAGCACCACGCAGGCCAGAGCAGCGTATTCCTGCAGGCTCGGCCGCTCGCCGAGGAACACGAAGCCGCTGACCACGCCGACGATCGGCACCGACAGTACGCTGATCGAGGACACCGTCACCGATACGGTCGAGGCGATCTTGAACCAGGCCCAGTAGGCGAACGCGAACGCGACGACGATGTTGTAGCCGAGCGCAAGGTACGCCGCGGTGCCCACCGGCCGCCATGCATTCGGCTCGAAGATGAAAGTGCCGAGGATGATCGGCACGCCGCCGAGGAACATCGTCCACGCGGTGAACGTGCCCATCTGCAGGCCGAGCGGCCAGCGCTTCTGCAGCACCGTGCCGATCGCCCACGTGAACGCCGCGCCGAGCGCGAGCAGCGCACCGAGCGGTGCCCGGCCGAGCACCATCAGGTCTTCGCCGATCAGCAGCGCCATGCCGGTCATGCCCAGCAGTAGCGCGCCGATCTTGCGCGGCGTGATCCGCTCGCCGAGCAGCCAGGCCGACAGCGGCACCGACCAGACCGGCATCGTGAACGCCAGGATCGCCGCGCGGCCCGACGGGATCATCATCAGGCCGAACGCGATCATCATGTTCCAGCAGGTGACGTTGAAGAAGGCGAGGACGCACAGCCTGGCCCACAAATGCCGCGGCACACGCAGGTTGTTGCCCGCCGCAGTGGCGATGCCGAACAGCAGGATCGACCCGAAGGTGATGCACAGGCTGCGGAAGATCCACGGCGTGAACTCGTCGAGCGCAACCTTCATCGCCGTCCAGTTGAACCCCCACGCGAACGTGAGCCCGGCGAGGGTCCACCACAGGGATTTCGGCATCTGCTGGTGACTCGTCGGGGTCATTTCTGGGGAAGGATCACGGTGGAAATCGCGGCACAGACCAGTGCCAGCGCGGCATAGTCCTGCCAGGCCGGCACCTCGCCGAGAAAGAGCATCCCGCTGAATACGCCGACCACGGGAATCATCAGCGACGACAGCCCCGCCACGCCGGCGGGCGCGCGATCGACGATCTTGGTCCACGCCCACCAGCCGAAGATGAATACCAGGAACATGTTGTAAAGCACCCCGAGCGCCGGCCACAGGCTCACGCCGTGCAGCGCCATCACCTTGTCGCGCTCGAGGAACCAGACCAGCAGGAAGATCGGGAGGCCGCCGAGGAGCCCCATCCAGCCGGTGAACGATGCGATCGGCAGGTCCACCGGCAATCGCTTCTGCAGCACGGTGCCCATCGCCCACACGAAGGCCGAACCCAGCATCAGCAGCACGCCCACGAACCCGTCGCCCATCGCGGAAACGTCTTTCGAGACGAGGACGACGACTGCCGCAAGCCCGAACGCGACGCCGGCCATCCGGCGCAGCGTGAGCGCCTCCCCGAGGATCGCGCGCGACAGCAGCACGCTCCAGACCGGCATCGTGTAGTGCAGGATCACCACGCGCCCCGAAGGCAGCAGCGGCAGCGCGAGCATCATGAAGAAGTTCTGCAGCGACACGGTGAAGAAAGCGATCAGCGCAATCCGTCCCCACTGCCCCTTGGGCACGCGGATCGGCAGGCCGCGCGCCCAGGCGATCGCGAGGAGTCCGCAGAACGCGGACAGGAAGCACAGGCTGCGGAAGAACCACGGCGGCACCTCGGTGATCACCACCTTGAGCACCGTCCAGTTGAAGCCCCAGATCAGCGTGAGCGCCGCGAGCATCGAGTAGAGCGATCGCGGCAGCGCGTCCTGCGCGCCCGGCGGGATGCTGCGCGCGCTCACCCCGCGATTACCGCCCAACCCGCACCGGCATGCGCTTCATGCCCCGGAACACCATCGAATTGATCCACTCCGGTTCGCCCGCGAACTCAATCCTGCGAAAACGCTGCGCCACGGCCGGAATCGCGATCTCGCCCTCCAGCCTCGCAAGCGGAAAGCCCAGGCAGATGTGCATGCCAAACCCGAAGGTCAGGTGCGCCACGCCATCGCGCCCGAGGTCCACACGATCCGGGTCGGGATAGGCGCGCGGATCGCGGTTGGCGGCATTCAGCATGATGAAGACGCGGTCGCCGGGCTTGAGCGTCTTGCCGTGCAGCTCGTGCTCGACCTGCACGATCCTCACCTGCGCGCCGCTGGGCCCGTCGTAGCGGAGCAACTCCTCCCCTGCGCGCGCGGCAAGGCCCGGATCGGCGCGCAGCTTCTCCCTTTCCCCCGGGAACCGGATCAGCGAGCGGGTCGAATTGGCGATGTGGTTCGTCGTCGTTTCATGCCCTGCGAAAAGCAGCAGGATGCAGGTCGCCACCAGTTCGTCTTCCGACAACCGGTCGCCGTCGTCCTCGAGGTGCACAAGCTCCGACAAGAGGTCGGCGCGGGCCTGCAGGCGGCGGTCGCGGATCATGACGCGGAAGAACTCGGCCATCTCCTGCGTCGCCGACTCGGCGATGTCGTATTTTTCGGGCGAGGTACGCGAACTGCCGATGAAAAGCGCCATGTCGTCCGACATCCGCTTGACCTTCGCGAGATCGGACCGCGGCACGCCCAGCATGTCCATGATCACGAGGGCCGGCAACGGGCCTGCGAACGACTCGATGAAATCGAACTCCTCCCGCTCGCCGATCGCGGCGAGGAGCATCGCGGTCAGGCTCTCGATGTTCGGCCGCATGTCGCGCATCGATTTCAGGTGGAACACTTTCGAGGTCAGCCTGCGCAGCCGCGTGTGCTCGGGCGGGTCGCGGAACACCATCCAGAGCGAAAGGTAGCGGATGATGTCGCCGATCTTCGCCGCCTCGCTGCCCGGCATGGAGGCAAAGAACGGCCGCAGCCGGTCGGAAGACATGTCCTTGTCGAGGCAGACCCGTTTCACGTCCTCGTAGCGCGTGAGGACCCAGGACTTGATCCGCGGGCTCCAGTGAGCCGGATCCTCGTCCTGCATGCGGCGATAGAGCGGGAACGGGTCGGCGAGGTACGCCGGCTGGTCGGGCTGGAAGTCGAGGGCGTCGGCGGCGATCGGCACGGTGCTCATTCCTTTGCGGCGTTCGAGGTAACGAGCCACACGCCGGCGACGGTAACGGCCATGCCAAGCGCGGACCACGGGGTGTAGACCTCATCGAAAACCATCCACGCCAGGATGGCGGTGGTCGGCGGGCAGAGGTAGATCAGGCTGGCGACTGCGGTCGCCGCGCCGCGCCGGATCAGCCAGAACAGCAGGAACACGGCGCCCAGCGACAAGCCGAACACCATCCAGCCGAGCGCGAGCGCAAACGGGGCAGTCCATTGCACTTCGAACGGCTCGAACGCCAGCGCCAACGGCGCGGTGACCAGGAATGCCGCTGCGAACTGGAGCACGGAGTTCGTCCGCATGTCGACGTGGGCGCAATGCCGCTTCTGGTACAGCGTGCCGTACGTGATCCCGACCAGCGCGACGACCGAAGCGAGCGCGCTGGCCCAGGTGACGGCGCCGACGGCCATCTTGTTCCAGACCACCACCATCACGCCGAGGAACCCGAGCAGCAGCCCGACCCACTGCAGGCGGGACGCGCGCTCATTGACCATGCGGCCTGAAAGGAACGCGGTCAGGATCGGCTGCAGCCCGACGATCAGCGCCGAAACGCCGGCCGGCATGCCGAGGCTGAGGGCGACGAAGACCCCGCCGAGGTAGGCGGCCTGGATCAGCACGCCGGCGACCATCACATGGCCGGCTTCGGCGCGGCTGGCAGGCCAGGCCGCGCGGGCCAGCCAGCACACCGGCAGCATCAGCAGGACCACGCATGCAAAGCGCAGCGCGAGGAAAGTCAGCGGCCCGCAGTAGGGCAAACCGAGCTTGGCGCCGATGAACCCCGAACTCCAAAGCAGCACGAACAGCCCGGGGATGGCCAGGCCGGCAACCGGCGACGAGTGGGCAGCCGGCACGGCGGGCGCAGTCATGCCGCCATTGTTGCCGCTTTCGCCCGAAACGTCCCGCGGCGTTTCGCCCGGACCGGGTCCGCCAAACGCGGCAGGGTTTCAAACGGAGTGCGCACTGACTTTCGGGATCGGGCAACGAATACGAGCAGTTTTATACTTTTATTCAGATACTTAGTTACACTTCAAAAATATCTTGACGCACTGCAACATCGAGCCTAGAATTTGAATTGTTGCGACGCACAAGCGGTCGCAGGAACCCGAATACAGAGCAGCACGAACCGAACCCGAATCACTAACCAACTATCAGGAGATCATCATGTACGTTACCCCCGAGCAGATCACCGCTGCGAACAAATCCAACGTCGAAGCCGCCCTCTCGATCGCCGCCGCGCAATTCGCCGCGATGGAAAAGCTGGCCGGCCTGCAGACCGCCACGCTGAAGTCGCTGTTCGAAGACTCGATCGCCAATGCCCGCGCGCTGGCCGGCGCGAAGGACGTGCAGGAATTCGTCACGCTGCAGCAATCGTTCGCGCAACCCGCCGTCGAGAAGGCCGTTTCGTTCTCGAAGAGCGTGTACGCGATCACCGTCGAAGCCAACACCGAACTGTCGAAGTTCGCCGAAGCGAAAGCGTCGGAACTGAACCAGAACTTCGTCTCCCTGCTGGACAAGGCGAGCAAGAACGCCCCGGCCGGCTCGGACGTCGGCGTCGCCGCGGTCAAGTCGATGCTGTCGGCAGCCAATTCGGCCTACGACACGTTCAGCAAGGCCGCCAAGCAAGCCACCGAAATGGCGGAGGCCAACGTCTCGGCCGCGACCGAAACGGTGAAAGGCTTCGCGAAAGCAAAAAAAGCCGCCTGAGCGCTGCGAAACCGGCCAGGCGCCGGATCGTCAGCGCAACGAGCGTGGCGCGCGTCAAGCCCCCGGGCAAGCGCGCCGCGAAGCCGGTGAGAAAGCCGGCCGCCAGGGCCGCCGTCAAAGCCAAGGCGAGAAGGAAGTAGCAGCAATCGATGACAAAACCCCGCCTCGGCGGGGTTTTGCTTTTCTAGCCCGGCGTTTCCTTGAACGGATGGCCGCGCCGCGCGATCTCGGCGCGGATCTCCTGCATCGCCTGCGCGACTTCGGCGGGGTCGCCGCGCACGCCGAGCTCGATATGGCCACGGCTGCCGTCCTTGCCCATGGTCGGCAGCGAGAAGAGCTTCAGCTTCTTCCACTTCGCCTCGACCGCGTACATCAGGTCCGAGAGCATGCTTTCGCCCGCCTCGTACACGAAGATCGATTCTTCCTTGAGGGCGTGCGTGTTGTGCAGGTGCCGGTAGCGCTCGTCCAGCACCCACTCGACCATCGGCCAGGCCATCTGCGGGAAGCCCGGCACGAAATGGTGATTGCGGATCGAGAACCCGGGCACCCGGTTGACCGGGTTCGGGATGATCTCGGAACCGGCCGGGAACTCGCCCATCTTCAGCCGTTGCGGCGTGGTTTCATCGCCAAAGCGGGCGCGGATCTCGCGCTCCGCGTCCGGGTGCAAGACGAGCGGCACGCCAAGCGCGTCGGCTGCGCACTGCCGCGTGTGGTCGTCGGGCGTGGCGCCGATGCCGCCATAGCTGAAGACGATGTCGCCGGAGGCAAAAGTGCGCGCGAGCACTTCGGTCAACCTCGGCGGGTCGTCCGCGAGATATTCGCACGATGAAAGCCGCAACCCGCGCTTGGCCATGGCCGCAACCAGCACGCTGAAGTGCTTGTCCTGCCGTTTGCCGACGAGGATCTCGTCCCCGATGATCAGTGCCCCGAATCCCATGCCGTTCAACTCCCGTAGTTCCTGCGCCATCGCCAGGTTGCCGCCGCGATCATGAGCGCCGCCTGCACTCCCGCCACGCCTGCCGCATGCCCCGGGCGCTCCCAGAAAGGCGGGAGCACTAGGTCGGCAAGGCCTTGCATGCCCGCAGAGCGCAGCAGCATCGGCACCAGCCAGTAAAAGAGCAGCAGGTAGAAAAGCGCCGCGGCCTCTGCGCGCCTCGGCTCGCGCGCGGACGCGAAGAACAGGCACAGCGCGGCGTCGCGCGCGGCAAGCAGGAACAGGGGGACCGGCGCGAGCACCGCGGTGCGCAGCAGGTCGTCCGGCGCAGCGCGCCCGCCGCCGGCAAGCGGCACGGTCAGGATGCAAAACACGAGCGCAAGCGCGAGCGTCACCGTCCAGAGCGGCGCCTCCTGCAGCAGGCGGCGCCATTCGCGCGCCCTGCCGCGCACCAGCATCCGGCGCAGCGCCATCGCCCCGCCGGTCTCCGTGAGAAGCATCGGATACAAAGCCGCGAGCGAAACGATCAGCCCGGCAATCAGGATCACGGTGCGCTGCTGCCCGAGGGTGTCGCTCGGCCGGATCCCGAACCCCGCGACGAAAACCGCCGTGAACAACAGGAACGCCGGCCATGCCCAGGGGACCGTGCGCACCCGCAATTCCTGGCACATCAGGCGGTAGGCGCCGAACACCGCCCAGGCCGCGAACAGGGCCGTCGATGCGAGCAGGAAATCGATGCGCCGCCAATGGCGTCCCCACCAGCCGATATCGGCGTCGCTCGAGGTCAGCACCGACATCCATGGCCCGACGACCAGCAGCGCGACCCCGAGCACCCATCCGGTCGAGGAGCTGCGCATCACCGCCTTGCGCGAGGCGGTGATGCTGCCGATCATCGCGATCGCACCGAGGAGCAGCGCGCCTGCCGTCATGAAGATCGCGGTGCGCAAGGAATTCGGCCCCGGCGAAAACAGCAGGTAGACCGCAAGGCAGATCGCGCCGCCATACCAGGCGAAGGCCGGGGCCCCGGCGAGCTTGCCCCAGGTCATCGCCCAGGGCTCGATCGCGGACATGCGCTGGCCGTCCCAGGTCCGGCCGCGCACTTCGCCCATCACCGAGTCGCCCGCATGGACCCCGCCCCAGAGCGCGAACCCGGCAAACAGCGTGGCCGCGGTCGTCGCCATCGCGCCACGCCGGCCTTCCTCCGCAACCACGTAGACCAGCATGAAGACAAGCGCCAACCCGACCGGCAGTGCCAGCAGGCGGTGCAGCGTCAGCTCGAGCCACAGGTTGCGGCGAAATTCGGCGTTCAATGCGCGCCTTTCATTGCGCGGGGCCCTGCGCCGATTCGCCTGCCATCGTGCGCAGGTAGGACTCGTGCAGATTCTCCCGCTCAGGCGCAAACGAACTGACCGCCACGCCGGCAAGCACCAGCGCGCGCAGGGACTCCGATTGCGCTTCGTCGCTGTCGGCGATTTCGACCAGCGCCTCTCGACCGCGAGCCTCGACCAGCCGCAGGCCGGGAACGCCCGCAAGCATGCGGTCGAGGTCCGGCCGCTCGCTTGCAAACCCGATCCGTACGCGGCGCGCGTGTGCCGCCGATCCGGCTACCGGTTTCGCTTCGAGCAGGCGCCCGCCGCGCATCACCAGCATGTCGGTCGAATATTCGTCCAGCTCGGCGAGGATGTGCGACGACACCAGCAGCGTCATGCCGTCTCCGCTCAACCGCTTGAACAGCACGGCGAGTGCGTGCCGCGCCTCCGGGTCGAGGCCGGAGGCCGGCTCGTCGAGCATCAGCACCTGCGGGTCGTGGATCAGCGCCTGGCCGATCGCGACGCGCTGGCGCTGGCCGCGCGACAGTTCGGACGCACGCCTTAGCACCAGGCCGGCCAGGTCGAGCCTTTCGGCGGTGCGTGCCACGGCCCGGTCGAGGTCGCTTTCCGGAACGCCGTGGGCCGCGGCCGCATGCGCAAAACACTGGCTGACCGTAAGTGCGTCGTACAAGCCGTAGAAGTCGGAGAGATAGCCGATGCGCCTGTGCACCGCGCGCGGCTCCTCGAGCACGTCCACGCCCGCCACCTCGATGCTGCCGGCGAGCGGCACCTCGAGCCCGGCGAGGCAGCGCAGCAGCGTGGTCTTGCCGGCGCCGTTCGGGCCGACCAGCGCCGTCACGCTGCCGGCCGCCACGCTGAACGCGACATTGTCCAGCGCACGTACACCGGGATATTCGAATAGGAGGCCGGAAACTTCGATCGCGGATTGCATTTGCACGTACGCTACGCGAAGCCCGCCCCCCGCTCAAGTCGCAGCGGGGGAGCGCCAAGGTTGACAGCCCTTCCTTCCCGCTCCTAGTCTCGGCCATGCTCCGCACCGATCAACGCATCGCTTCCCGCCTCGTGCCGACCACCTGCTGGGAATGCTCCACGTGCTGTGGCGCCCTCGCCCACGTGGCGGACGGACGCGTCACCCGCATCGACCCGAACCCCGCGCACCCTGCGTCGCGCGGCGCGTTTTGCGTGAAAGGCATCCGCGGCCTTGCGGAAGTCACCTATGGCGACAAGCGCTTGCTCCACCCGTTGCGACGGGTCGGCGAACGCGGCTCGAACCGATGGGAAGAAATCTCGTGGGACACCGCGCTCGACGCAATTGCCGCCGGCTTCGCTGCCGCCCGCGCAAAGCACGGGCCGCTTTCGCTGGCCGGCGCGACCGGCGGCGCATTCTTTTCGCGCGGCGCGATCATGGCGCTCACGTTGAGGGCGATGGGTTCGCCGAATTTCCTGATCAACCAGGACCTGTGCGGCGGATGCCGCGGCGTGTCCGACATGGTGACCGGACTCGCGATCCAGAGCGGCGAAGACGTCGAGCACGCAAATACCGTGCTGATGGTCGGCGCCAACCCGCACGCGGCCAACCCGGTGCAGTGGGCGCGCATCAAGGAGGCCAAGGCGCGCGGCGCGAAGATCGTCGTCCTCGATCCGATGCGCTCGGAAGCCGCGAAGATCGCCGACCTGTGGCTGCGTCCGCACCCCGGCACCGACGCCGCGATCGGCCTGGCGATGATGCAGGTGATGATCGCCGAAAACCGGCATGACGCCGGCTTCACCACGCAATGGACGCGCGGATTCGACCACCTCGCGGAACGCGTGCGCTCGTGGACGCCGGAGCGCGCGTCGTCGGTCAGCGGCGTGCCCGCGGACCGGATCCTCGCGGCGGCCCGGGCCTATGCCGACGGTCCCTCGGCATTCGTGTCGGGTCACGGCATCGATGCGGTGACCAATGGCGTGCAGACCTTTCGCACCTTCCATTGCCTGGTCGCGATCAGCGGCAACCTCGACCGGGTCGGCGGCAACCGGCGCGCAAAGCGGCCCCGGGGATTCAGGAATTACCTCGACGTGATCCACGACCCGGCATTTCAGCTGCCGCCCGAAGTTGCCGCGCAAACGCTGGGGGCCGACCGGTTCCCGCTCTGGGCCGGGCCGAAAGGCTGGCAGACCGCCTGCCACAACCCGACCGTGATCGACGCGATCCTCACCGGCCGGCCTTATCCGATGCGCGCAATGTTCGTCTCGGGCGTGAACATCGCGGTCACCTACCCGGACTCGCAACGCACGCTCGAAGCGCTGCGCTCGCTCGACTTCCTTGCAGTGGCGGCGCACAGCCTGAACCCGACCGCGGCGGTGGCCGACATCGTGCTGCCCAAGACCACCACGCTCGAAGAGGAAGACGTTTCGATCAACGCGCACGGGCCCTGCGTCGCGTGGACCGCGGCGGTTGCCGAGCGCGCCGGCGAGGCACGGCCCGACATCGAGATCGCGGCGGGCCTGCTGGATCGCATGGCAGCGCGCAACGCCGCGGAACGCAGGCTGATGCCGTGGAACACGCAGCGTGAATTCAACGCATTCCTCGTCCGGGACACCGGCCTCGACCTCGCCCGGCTCGCGGCCGATGGCTACGCGACTTTCGACTATGCGCAGGGCGATTTTGCGAAGCAGGTCTTCATGACGCCGAGCGGCAAGGTCGAATTGTGGTCGCAGCGCATGGCCGACGCCGGCCTGGACCCGTTGCCCGACTGGGTGCCGACCGGCGCGTCGCAAGAGGCGGATCCCGCCTACCCGTTCACGTTGCAGACCGGGTTGCGCGAGAAGACTTACCACCACTCGCGCTTCCGCGAGCAGGCCTGGGCGCGCAAGGTCTCGCCCGACCCGCTGTTGAAGATCCACCCGCAGACCGCGCAGGCGCTCGGCGTTGCCGACGGCGATTGGGTCAGGGTCGAAACGCCGCGCGGCCAGGGCGCCTGCCGGCTGAAAGCTTCGGTCTCGGACGCAACGGCGCCCGGGATCGTGGTCACCGGCATGGGCTGGTGGCTGCCCGAGCAACCGGGACCGGAATTCGGCGCGCTCGACGTCAACATCAACGCCGCGCTCAGCTACGCCGGGCCCTACGATCCTGCGAGCGGCTCGGCGGATACGCGCGGCGTGCCCTGCCGCATCCTGCGCGCGTGACCGGCCTCGCCTCGATCAGAGTCTGACAGCTTCACCCTCGATCACGCGCCCTTCGCGGGGCGGGCGGCCATCCTTCGCAGCGGCGGCGCCGCGTTCGGCCGCAAGCGTGCCCAGTTCGAGGTGGATGAACGCCAGCGCAAACAGCATCGGCGCGAACAGCCCGACGACCGGCACGTAGGCGACCAGCGCCAGGATCAGCCCGAGCAGGTACAGGCTGCCGCGCCGCGAAGAAAACAGGGCGCGCATTTCCTCGGCACTCGCATGCGCAGCGGCCGCGTCGTAGCGCAGGATCTTCTGGTTCACCCAACCCATGACGGCCACCGGCACCATCGCCCAGAGCGGCGGGATCAGCAGCAGCGGAAGCGTCACGAGGAAGAGCAGCACCAGGCCGCACAATGCGACAACGCTGTTCCAGACGCTGCCGACCGTGCCGCCGCCGGCCTTGCGTTCGAGCCCGGGATAGTGGCGCGCGGCCACGTGGTCGACCATTGCGTCCATGCCGACGACGCCGAGGATGACCAGCGCCGTCAGGTAGACCAGCGGCACAAACAGCAGGATCAGCATTACGTGCGCCGAGAAAAGCGTGATGCCGGTGAAATCGAACGGGATCCACGCGATCAGCGGTTCGGCCAGCTTGCCCAGCTGCGTGGCGATCCAGACCGCAGTCTTCACCCAGAGCGCAAACGCGACCACGCCCCAGAAAATCAGCGACGCGAGCACCGGCCAGACCATCAGCCAGATCATGCGCCGGTCGATCAGGCTCACGAACGCGAGAAACAGGGATTTTCCGATGCCGGGCATGGGGCCGATGCTAACATCGTCGCCCCCAACGTCATGAGCGGCACCGTACGGTGAAACGGCGCGGTTTTT
This sequence comes from uncultured Bordetella sp., assembly GCA_964599095.1. Taxonomy (GTDB): domain Bacteria; phylum Pseudomonadota; class Gammaproteobacteria; order Burkholderiales; family SG8-39; genus SZAS-79. The sequence goes on along the minus strand of CAZREB010000003.1, from coordinate 422,844 downwards.
TCGGACCCGAAGAAGGCTGGTCGCTCGAGGTGGTGGCTTCGTGGTTGCTGACCGAAGGCCGCCGGATCCAGAACGCGGTCGCGCTCGCCAACGAACTGGCCGCGCGGCTGGACGCCGCCGGCGCTGCGGTCGACCGCGTGCGGCTGATCACCACGACGCTGCACCCGCAACTGCTGGCCTGGGGCGTGTTCTGGGACCGCGGCCAGGGCGCGCGCCCCTGGACTGCCGAGCACGGCGTGCAGAACCTCGACTCCTACATCGGCAGCCCGAACCAGTTCGTGCGCGACAACAAGCAACCCTATCGCCGGCGACTCGACGGCCCGCCGCGGCCGGGCGACCACCCGGCGCTCGACGACCTGCGCGCCGAGGGCATGACCGACTATTACGCGCTGCCCCTGGTGTTCGGGTCCGGCGTGGCCAACGTACTGACGCTGGCGACCAAGTCGCCCGCCGGCTTCAGCGACGCCGATCTCGAGAAGTTCGACATCCTCTCCAACCTGCTCGCACCGCTGGCCGAGCTCCTGTCGACCCGCCGGATGACGCTGGGCCTGCTCGACACGTTCGTCGGCCCGCGCATCAGCGAAAAGATCCTGCACGGCCAGGTCAAGCGCGGCGACGGCGACCGGATCGAGGCCGCCTTCTGGTATTCGGACCTGCGCGGCTTCACGGCCCTGAACGAAACCCTGCCGGTGGCCGACCTGCTGCACCTGCTGAACGATTACTTCGAATACTGCGCCGCTGCGGCGGGGGTGCGCGGCGGCGAGATCCTGCAGTTCATCGGCGATGCGATCCTGATCGTGTTCGAGATCGAATCGAAGGACAAGGAAGCCGAGGTCTGCGAGTCGGCGCTGGACGCAGCGATCGACGCCTTCAATTCGATCGCCGTGGTGAACCACCGGCGCCGGCACGGCGGGCTCCCGCTGATTGAGTTCGGGCTCGGCCTGCACCTTGGCGAAGTCACGCACGCCAACGTGGGTTCCCCCCGGCGGCTTGCGTTCAACGTGGTCGGCCCCGCGGTAAACACCACCGCGCGCATCCAGTCGATGACCAAGGAACTGGGCGAGCCGCTGCTGCTGTCCGCAGCGTTCGCAAAGCTGGTGAAACGGCCCCTGCGCAACGTGGGGGACTACAACCTGCGCGGCGT
>CAZREB010000003.1:0-421600 GCA_964599095.1 uncultured Bordetella sp. | reverse complement strand
TTTCGCCAGCCGCTTGACCGACACCGGCACCGGCGTCCTCAATTCCTGCGCGAAGAGCGATACGCGCAACTCCTCCAGCAGCCAGCGGAACTGCCCGATCTCGTCGGTGACCGTCCCTTGCTTCGCGCGCGCGGCGAACTCGCGCTGCCAGGCCGAGTGCAGCGGCGCGAACTCGCTCATCAGCCGCGCGTCGCGCGCAGGATCGGTGCGCAGCTTGTCCAGGCGCAATCCCGCAGCCTTCAGGTAGCGCGGGAAATGCTGGAGGCGCTCGTACGGCGTCTGCGCGATGAAATGCGGCGCAAGCAGCCGGGCCAGCTGCTGCTTCACGTCTTCGGCTGCGACCGGGAAGGCCTTGGCCGCAGTCACCAGCCGCTTCTGCAGCTCGCGCTGCTCGGCGAGGATCGTCGTCGCGAGGCGCATGATCTCCTGCGCGATCAGGTTGAAGCGGTTCTTGCCTTCGGCTACACGCCCGGCGAAATCCTTCGCGGTCATCGGCAATGAGTCCGACAGGAAAGTGCGGTCGAGCGCCGCCGCGATCACGTCTTCCTTCAACGGGCCGAGGGCCGGGTCGCGTGTAAGCGATTTTTCGAGGTCGCGGATCCGCTCCTTGAAGGCGATCGACAAGAGGCGCTTCACGCCCTCCCGATGCAGCACTTGAGCATTCTCGGGAGAATCGACCACCTGCAGCGTGACGCCGTCGCCGGCGTCGACAAGCGCCGGATACCCGACCAGCGTGTGGCCCCCGCGCTCGAGTTCCATCATTTCCTCGAGATCGCCGAACGTCCATCCAGTAAATTTCTCGCCTTCGGTGATCGGGGCTTCGTCCTGCAGCACCGCTTCGGTCTCCTCGCGCAGCGCAGTCTTCAGTTCCGCAAGGTTGCGCCCGATCCCCAGTTGGCGGCCGTGTTCGTCGACGACGAGGTAGTTCATCGACAGGTGGGGCGGCGCAGAGTCCGGGCGGAAAGCGTCGATCGGCACCTCGAGGTTCAATTCCGCGCGGATATGGCGCGCGATCGCGGTGGCGAGCGGCAGGTCCGAAGGCTTCGCGACCGCGGCAAAGCCTTCCGCGAATTCAGCCAGCGGCCCCAGCTTGTGCCGCAGGCGCTGCGGGATCGACTTGGCGAGCGCCTGCACCTTTTCCTTCAGGAGGCCCGGCACCAGCCAGTCGCAACGCGCCGCGCTGACCTGGTTCAGCAGCGCCACCGGCACAGTCATCGTCACGCCGTCGCGCGCCGAGCCCGGCTCGAAGTGGTATTCGAGCCTGAACTCGTTCGGCCCGAGCTTCAGCGTCGGCGGGAAGTTGCCGGTCGTGATCCCGGCGGCCTCGTGGCGCATCAGGTCTTCGCGCGAGAGGAACAGCAGCTTTTCGCTTTGGCGCTCGGCCTCCTTGCGCCATTTCTCGAAGTCCGCGCCGTTGTGGATGCCCTCGGGCACGCGGCTTTCGTAGAACGCGAAGATCAGCTCGTCGTCGACCAGGATGTCCGGCCGCCGCGACTTGTGCTCCAGCCGCTCGATCTCGTGGATCAGCCTCTGGTTGTGGGCAAAGAAGGGCGCGCGTGTTTCGAATTCGCCCTCCACCAGCGCGGACCGGATAAAGACCTCGCGCGAAAGCTTCGGGTCGATCGGCCCGTAGTGCACTCGCCGGTTCACGTAGATCGGCAGGCCATAAAGCGTGCCCCTTTCCATTGCCACCACCTGCGCGCGCGACTTCTCCCAGTGCGGGCTCTCGCGCGTCTTCTTCACCAGGTGGGCGCCGAGTTCCTCCAGCCATTGCGGCTCGATGGCCGCCACGCAGCGTGCGTAGAGGCGCGTGGTCTCGGTCAGCTCGGCCGCGATGATCCACTTGCCGGGCTTCTTCGTGCCGGAGCCCGGATGGACCCAGAACTTGATGCCCCGCGCCCCGGTGTACGCAGAGTCATCATCGGCTTTCATTCCGATGTTGCCGAGCAGGCCGGCCAGCAGCGCGCGATGGATCGCCCGGTAGCCCTCGGGCTTGTCCGGGTCGGCCTTCGACGGCTTGAACTCGAGGTCCTCGGTGACCACGCGCAACTGCGTGTGCACCTCGCGCCACTCGCGCATCCGGGCGATCGACAGGAAATGCTGGCGGCAGAGCGCGGCCAGCTTGCGGTTGGTGAGCTTTTCGTCGAGCGCTTCGGCGAAGAATTTCCACAGCTTGAGGTAGGCGAGGAAATCCGAGCGCGGGTCGTCGAACTTCGCCTGCGCCTGGTCGGCGGCGGCCTGCTTGTCCATCGGGCGCTCGCGCGGGTCGGGCACCGACAGCGCAGCGGCGATCACCAGCACTTGCTCGAGGCAGCCCTCTTTTCTCGCCGCCACCAGCATCCGTGCAATCCGTGGATCGACCGGCAGCCGCGCCAGCTCGCGCCCGGTGTCGGTCAGTTCGTTCTCATCGTCCACCGCCCCGAGTTCGGAAAGCAATGCGTAGCCATCCGCAATCGCCCGGGGCGCAGGCGGGTCGACGAACGGGAATTCCGCCGGATCGCCCAGGTTCAGGCTTTTGGCGCGCAGGATCACCGAGGCGAGCGAGGAGCGCAGCACCTCCGGGTCGGTGAACTCCGGCCGCCTCTTGAAATCGTCCTCGTCGTAGAGCCGGATGCAGATCCCGTCGGCCACGCGGCCGCAGCGCCCGGCGCGCTGCGCGGCCGAAGCGCGCGAGATCTTCTCGACCTGCAGCTGCTCGACCTTGTTGCGATAGCTGTACCGCTTGATGCGCGCATAGCCGGTGTCGACCACGTAACGGATGCCCGGCACCGTCAGCGAAGTCTCGGCCACGTTGGTCGCCAGCACGATCCGGCGCTGGCTGCCGGGGCGGAAGACACGGTCCTGTTCGGCGGCCGTAAGGCGGGAGAAGAGTGTCAGTATCTCGGCCGAAGATCGGCTTCCCGCCTTGAGGTTGCGGCCGAGGATGTCAGCAGCGGTGCGGATCTCGCGCTCCCCCGGCAGGAACACCAGCACGTCGCCCGGGCCGGTGTTGCAGAGCTCTTCGACCGCATCGACCAGCGCGGCTTCCTCCTCGTCCCGCGTGGTGTCTTCGGCATCGCCTTCCACCGGCCGGTAGCGCACCTCGACCGGGTACAGCCGCCCGGAGACCTCGATCACCGGCGCGCCGCCGAAGTGCCGCGAGAACTTCTCCGCGTCGATCGTGGCCGAGGTGATGATGACCTTGAGGTCGGGGCGCTTCGGCAGGATCTGCCGCAGGTAACCGAGCAGGAAGTCGATGTTCAGGCTGCGCTCGTGCGCCTCGTCGATGATGATGCAGTCGTACGCCTCGAGCAGCGGATCGCCCTGCGTCTCGGCCAGCAGGATGCCGTCGGTCATCAGCTTGACGTAGGACTCGCGCCGGACCTTGTCGTTGAAGCGCACCTTGTAGCCGACCTGGTTGCCGAGTTCGGCCTTGAGTTCCTGCGCGATCCGCGCGGCCACCGAGCGGGCCGCGATCCGGCGCGGCTGCGTGTGGCCGATCCAGCCGTTCACGCCGCGCTGCATCTCCAGCAGGATCTTCGGCAACTGCGTGGTCTTGCCCGAGCCGGTCTCGCCGCAGATCACGACGACCTGGTGCGACTCGATGGCCTTGGCGATGTCCTCGCGCCGCGCGTTCACCGGCAGCGCGGGATCGAATTCGGGCTTGGGAAGCCGGGCGAGGCGCTCGGCCTGGAGGCGTGCGGGAATCAAGGCGCGTGATTCTAGCGCCACCGCGCGGTGGCGGCCCCGCCGGGCGCGCCACGCGCCATTCGCCATCGCCCGCGCCGGCTGCTAAGCTTTTCGCTCCGCAATCGAGGACTGGCCGCCGGCCGATGACAGACACTTTCAGTTCCGGCAACCCGGTTATCTCGAACGCCGCTCGGGGAGCCGAGCCGGAAAGCCGGATCCGGAACCCGCCGCCAGCCGGCACTGCGACGGATGCACGCCAGGCCCTGCGGCTGAGGCGCGTGATGATGGCAGCGGCCTCCTCGATGCTGTTGCCGGTCGTCCTGGCCATCGCGGCCGCCCTTGGGATGGCCGAATTTTCCGTCGCGGCCTGGAGCGCGCTGCTGGTGGCCGGATTGTCCCTCGCCTTCTTCGCCGTGTTCCGCTCCGGGCTGAACCTGCGCTTTCGCGACCCGAGCATGAGCATGGAAATCAGCCTTGCGGCGATCCTTGCCACCACGGTCGTGGCCTACTGGGCCGACGGGGCCCAGGGTCCGCTGGAAATGTTCTACGTGATGGTCCTGATCTTCGCGTCGTTGCGGCTGCGCGCCTCTCGCCTGCTCGCGCTCGCGGCGACGGCCCTGGCCGCGCACGGGATCATGCTGTACGCATGGCACCGGTCCCACGCCGGCGCCGACATCGCGACCTCGCTGGTGGATTTCGCCGCCCTCGCGATCGTCCTGCCCTGGTTCGCGGCCATGGGCGCCTACGTCAACAACCTGCGCATGCGCCTGTCGGAAACCAACCGCCGGCTGACCCTGGCGCTCGACCGCATCGAAAGCATCGCGGTCCGCGACGAACTGACCGGCCTGTACAACCGGCGCTTCCTGATGGAAGTCCTCGGGCGCGAAACCGCCAGCGCCCGGAGATCCGGCCGCCCATTTGCCGTGTGCGTGCTCGATATCGACCACTTCAAGAGCGTAAACGACACCTTCGGCCACGCCGCCGGCGACGCCGTGCTCAGGCACTTCGCCTCGGTGGCCGGCGCGGGCAAGCGCAGCGCCGACGTCTTCGGCCGCCTCGGGGGCGAGGAGTTCCTGCTGGTCATGCCCGACACCGGTCTCGCGGGCGCGCTGGCGTGCGCCGAACGGATACGAACGGCTGTCGGGGCAAGTCCCTTCCCCGAGATACCGGCCGATCGCCGCATCACGGTCACCGCAGGCATTGCCCTGGCGCGGGACGGCGAGGACGCGTCGGCACTTCTCGCGCGCGCCGACGCAGCGCTCTACCTCGGCAAGCACGCCGGGCGCGACCGCGTGGTCGCGGCCTAGGGCCGGAATCACCAATACTGCCATTTTTGGACAAGAGCCCGCTTTCGCATTGGCTTTCCCGTCAAAATACTGCCATCGCATGAAATGGAAAGGCCGGGATCGGTCCCCGGCCGTTAGTGCTGCCGGCGCGTTTGCGCCGGCGTCCAACGCGCTGCCTACCGCGGGGTCGCCGCTGCCACGCTGCCGTTTGCGACGAGCCTGGCGTCTTCCTCGCCCAGCTTCATGCGCCGGCCCCACGCGCTGCGGAACCAGCGCTTGAGGTCGTCCACGTAGGTGAAGACCACCGGCACGTAGAAAAGCGACAGCAGCGTCGAAGTCACCAGCCCGCCGATCACCGCAATCGCCATCGGCGCGCGGAAATCCGCGTCCGCCCCGATCTTGAGCGCGATCGGCAGCATGCCGGCGCCCATCGCGACCGTGGTCATGATGATCGGCCGCGCGCGCTTGCTGCACGCATCGATCAGTGCATCGCGGCGCGACACGCCCTTGTCCAGCTCGACCAGCGCGTACTCCACCAGCAGGATCGAGTTCTTGGTCACGATCCCCATCAGCATCAGGATGCCGATGATCGCCGGCAGCGAAAGCGCCTCGCCGCTCGCGAGCAGCAGGCCCAGCGCCCCGCCCACCGACAACGGCAGCGCCGCCATGATCGTGAGGGGCTGCGTGAAGTCGTGGAACAGCAGCACCAGAACGCAGTACACCAGCAGGATGCCCGACACGATCGCCACCGCGAACTCGCCGAACAGCTCGTTCATGCGTTCCGAGTCGCCGTAGGGCTTCTGCTTCACTTCGGGCGGCAGCTGCTTGATCGCCGGCAGCTTCTGCAGCGCCTCGGTCACCGCGCCCAGGGGCACGCCGGCGATGTCGGCCTTGATGGTCACGCTGCGGCGTCGGTCGAAGCGCGTGATCTGCGCCGGGCCGCTGCCCATTTCCAGCGTCGCCACCGTGTCCAGCGGCACGCTCTTGCCGTCGGCGGTCGGCACGCGCAGCAGCTTCAACTCGTCGAGGCTGCCGCGTGCGTCGCGCGCGATCTCGGTGCGGATCGCAATGCTGCGGTCTTCCAGGTTGAACTTCGGCAACTGCGCCGAGGTGTCGCCGATCGTGCCCACGCGCACCGTGGTCGCGATGTCGGCCACCGTCACGCCGACATCGGCGGCGCGGCCGGTGTCCGGACGGATCGCGATCTCCGGCCGGCGCAGGCCCGAAGTCGCGGCAGGATTGCCGACCCCGGGAATGGTGCGCATGTCGCGCTCCAGCGCCTCGGCCGACTTCTCCAGTGCCACCGGGCTGTCGCTCACCAGCACGACCTGCAGCGTCTCGCCGGCCTCGCCACCGCCGAAGCGAAAGCGCACGCCGGGGATCGCCTTCAGTTCGGGACCGACCATCAACTCGAACTCGCGCTGCGAGAGCTTGCGCTCCGACAACGGCACGAGCTTGACCGTCAGCGTCCCTGCGCGAACCTCGCCGGTGGAACTGGTGCCGATCGCATCGACCTGGGCGCCGGCGCCAATCACCGCCAGCACGCGCTTCACCTCCTTGTGCTTCGCGATCACCCGCCGCGCCGCTTCGGCCGCGGCCACCGTCTCCTCGATCGGCGTGCCGGGAGGCAGTTCGAAGTTGATGGTCGACTGGCCGCGGTCGGACGCCGGGATGAACGTGGTCGAAAGGAACGGCGCCACTGCGACCGAAGCCGCGATCAGTACCACACCCGAGAGCATCGCGAGCTTGCGGTGTGCCAGCCCCCAGCGTACGAGGCCGAGGTAGGCTTTCATCCCGCGCGAGTCGTCTTCGTGCTCCGGCGTCGCTTTCAGGAAATACGCGCCCATCACCGGCGTCAGCAGGCGGGCCACCAGCAGCGAGAACACCACCGCGATCGCCACCGAGATGCCGAACTGGCGGAAGAACTGCCCCGGTACGCTCGCCATGAAGCTCACCGGCACGAACACCGCGACGATCGTCAGCGTGGTCGCCACCACGGCCAGGCCGATCTCGTCGGCCGCTTCCAGCGCCGCCTTCATCGGGCTCTTGCCCATGTGGATATGCCGGACGATGTTTTCCACTTCAACGATCGCATCATCGACCAGGATCCCGACCACCAGCGACAGGCCGAGCAGCGTGATCAGGTTCAGCGTGAAGCCCAGCCACGACATGAAGATGAAGGTCGGGATCACCGACAGCGGCATCGCGATCGCCGCGATCAGCGTCGCCCGCCCGTCGCGCAGGAACCAGAACACCACGATTACCGCGAGCAGCGCACCGAGCCACAGCGCCTCGATCGACGCGTGGTAGGACTCGAGCGTGAAGTCCACGGTGGAGGTGAAGAGCTTCACTTCCACCTTGGGATTCTCGGCCGCGATGCGTTCGATCGCCGCCTCGATCTTCTTTGCCACATCCACCGAGGACGAGCCGATCGCGCGCAGCACCTGGAACGCGACCACGCGTTCGCCGTCGACGAACGCGTCCTGCGACTGCTCGGCCGACGAATCCTCGATCGTGCCGAGGTCCGACAGGCGCACCGCGCGGCCGTCGCGCAGCGTGATCTGCATGTCTCGAAGCGTGTCCACGCTCTGCGCGCTGCCCAGCGTGCGGATGCTCTGCTCGGTCTTGCCGACCGTGGCCTTGCCGCCGGGCACGTCCTGGTTGATCGACTTCAACTGGCGGCTGATCTCCGCGGCCGTGATGCCGTAGGAAGCCAGGCGCTCCGGGCGCAGCGTGACCACCACTTCGCGATCCACGCCGCCGACGCGCTTGACCTGGCCGACACCGGGTATCGTCAGCAGCGTCTTGGCGATCTCGTTGTCGATGAACCACGACAGCTCCGCCGGGCTCATTCCCACCGACTTGACCGTGTACGTAAGCATCGGCCCGCCGGTGGTCGTCGACCGCGTGATCACCGGCTCGTTGATGCTGCCGGGCAGGTCGCTGCGGATGCGGGTGACCGCATCGCGCACGTCGTTCACCGCGCGGTCGATGTTCTTGCCGAACACGAACTCCACCGTGGTGGCGGACACGCCGTCCTGCACGTTCGAGGTGATATGGACCACGTCGCCGACCGTGGCCACCGAGTTCTCGACGATGCGCGCGACCTGCGTTTCCAGTTCCGCGGGCGCCGCGCCCGGGTCGGTGACGGTGACCGTCACGTACGGGATGTCGACGTCCGGGAACTGGTTGATGCCGAGCTTCTTGAAGCCGAGCATCCCGGCGAACGACAACAGCAGGAACAGCAGGATCGCCGGGATCGGCTGCCGGATCGAGGCGGCGGAAATGCCTTTCATGACTGTCCTCCAATGGGTTTGGCCGAGGCGGTCGGCGGCGCGATGCGCACGAGATCGCCGTCCTTGATGAAACCGGCCCCGGTGGCGACCACGCGCGCCTCGGGCCGCAGCCCGGCACTGATCTCCACTTGGCCGCGCTGGCGGGCGCCGGCTTCGATCCGGGTCTGGCGCGCGATGCCGTCCGGGCCGACGGTATAGACGAACGGGTAGCCGTCGCGCGTAAGCACGGCGGCCTCGGGTACCGCCAGGGCATGCGCGTTGTCCACCAGGATCTCGCCGCGCGCATGGCCGCCGGATTTCAGCGGCGAGCCGGCCGGCAAGGCGACGTACACCAGGCCGTTGCGGGTCGAAGTGTCGATCGTCGGCGCGACCAGCCGGACGGTTGCGTTGATCGCATTGCCGCCATCGAGCAGGATGCGCACCGGTGAGCCGGCGCGGATCTTCGCCAGCGAATGTCCCGGCAGCTCGGCGCGCCACTCGAGCTGGCCGTCGCGTATCACGCGAAAGAGTTCCGTCCCCTGTTGCACGACCGCGCCCAGCGTCGCCGACCGGCGCGAAACGACGCCGTCGGAAGGCGCGACGAACCGCGTGTGGGCGATCTTGATCTCGAGTTCGTTGCGCTGGGCGATGGCCAACTCCAGTTTCGCGGAAGCCGCCGCGGCCTGCGTGCGACGCGTCTGCACGGTCTCCGTGCTGTAGACGCCGGAGTCCTTGAGCCGCTCGGCGCGATCCAGGTTGGCCGCGGCCTGCTCGTGGTCGGCCTCGGCCTGCTTCACCAGCGCGACCTGCTGCGCGAGCTGGGCCAGCAGTTGCGCATCGTCGCCGCGCGCCATGAGCTGGCCTTTGCGCACCGGGCTGCCGACGTCGACCAGCACATCGACCAGCCGCACGCCCGAGGCATCCGAGCCGATGATCAGCTCGTCCTTGGCGCTGACCGTGCCGGTCGCCGCGATCGCGCGCTCGAAGCTCATCGGCTGCGGCGCGAGCACGCTGACCGTCATGCTGGGGACCGGGGCGGCGCCTTCCTGGCCGCGGCCGGCCGCCGTGGTCTGCGTAAACACCGCCAGCGCGCCGACGACGGCGGCGGCGCAAACGCCGACCACAAGGCCGCGGCGCATCTTGCTTGAAGCGTTCATCTGGATTCTCCTTGGGGAAAGTGTGCGTGGGGCTACTGCGCCGCGGCGTAACCACCGCCGAGGGCCTTGAAGGCGGAAACCTGTGCGACGAGCTGGTCCTGCCGCGCGGACACCTGCTGCAGTTGCGCCTGGTACCAGTTGCGGTCGGCGTCGAGCAGCTCGAGGTAGTTGAGCGCGCCGTTTTCGTAGCCGACCTTTGCGAGTTCGCGGGCGCGGGCCAGCGACCCGACGCGATTGCGTTCCGCCTCGTAGGCCTGCTGCGTCGCGTCGAGCACCTCGTAGGCTTCGCGCACGTCGAGCACCGCGCCGGCGACGCTCTTCCTGTAGTTCGCGAGCGACTGTTCTGCGCGGGCGCGCTCTTCGCGATAGCGCGCCTCGAGCCTGCCGCCGTCGACGATCGATTGCGACACGTTGGCCAGCAGCGACCAGATCATGGCCGGGCCGCTGAAGAGGTTGGACAGCGACTTCGAATCGCTGCCCACGTTGCCTGTGAGACGCACGCCCGGCAGCGTCGCAGCGCGAGCCGCCTCGATGCTGTAGTTGGCCGCGGCCAGTTGGGCCTCGGCCTGGCGGATGTCCGGCCGGCGCGTGAGCAGGTCGGCTGCCGCGCCTTGCGGCAGCACTGCGGCCAGCGGGCCGCTCTCGTCGATGCGGTTGCGTCGCACCTGCCCGGAGGCGATCTCGGCCGGTGTGCGCCCGAGCAGCGCGGTCAATGCGCGCTCGAGCGAACTGCGCTGGCGCGCGAGGCTCGCCAGCGTGGAATCGGTCGCCGTCAGTTCGGCTTCGGCGCGCCGCAGGTCGAATTCGTTGCCGGCGCCGGCTGCGCTCTCGGCCTGGCGCAAACGCACCGTCGCCAGTCGACTCACGCGCACTGCTTCGCTGATCTCGACCTGCCGGTCGACCGCCGCGAGCCCGAAATAGGCTTCTGCGAGTTTCGCAGTCAGGCTCCATTCGAGGCTGCTGCGCGCCCATTCGGTGGCGAGCAGTTGCTCGCGCGCGGCGCCGGTGCCGGCCGCAAGGCGGCCCCAGAGGTCGACCTCGTAGCCCGCTTCGAGCGACACGCGATGCGTCGACGCGAGGCGCTGCACGTTCGGGGGCAACGGCGTCGTGCCGACCGTCGTCTGTTGCGTGCGCCCGGCGCGGCCCTGCAGGTCCAGGGTCGGCGAGTGCGCGGCGCGCGCACCGTCCAGGCTCGCCTGGGCTTCGCGCACGCGGGCAACGGCCGATTCGAGGTCTTCGTTGTGCGCGAGCGCCTCGTCCATCAGTCGGTCGAGGTCGGCGTCCCCGAACAGGGACCACCAGCGCTCGATCGACAGGCCGGCCTTGGTCGTCGCGGTGGCGCTCGGCGAAATTGCCGGAACGGTGCGCAGGCCCGCATCCGGGACGATCCGGGTCGCGGGGGGGACGGTGTTGCAGCCGGCGAGCAGCGCGGCGGCAACCAGCAGTGCGAGTGGTTTGGTTTTCATGGGACGCATCCTCCTCCGGGCCCGCTACGCTTCGATTTCGGGGCCGGGCTGTTCGGTTACAGACGAAACCGGGCCTGCGCCGCCGCGCTCGGCACCGCTTTCTTCCCGCGGTCCGCAGCCTCCGCGGGCGTACTGCCCGCGAAGCTCGACCAGCCGTCGTTCGGCCTCGTTGAATGCGGCGTTCGCGCTCACGTGGCGCGCGGCCACCGCGAACGGGATCACGACTTTCCATGCGGAGGCCTGTTTATCGAGGGCTTCGCGGCGGGCCTGCTCGGCGCCGGCGATTTGCGTGGCGATCGCGTCGCAGTCGGCCGGTTCGTTTGCCTGGGCTGCCAGGCTTGCGGCGAGCACGGTGGCTCCGAGCAGGCGGCTGAATGTGAGGCTGGATTTCATGGGTTCGTCCTCTCTTGTGGGTCCACGGGATGTGGCTGGAGAGGAGTGTTGCGAACACGCGTTTCGCGACGATTGCCGTACCGAGGCCCGCAAATTCCGATTGAAACGCGCGACCCTTCGGGACGCTCAGGCGAGCCGGAAGATCTCCACCGGCTGGTTGCGGCCCTTGACCTGCACCGGCCCGAGCGATTGCGCTCCGGCCGCCTGCCCGCCGGCGGCGGCGACCACTTCGGCCGAGGCGAGGACCTGCGAGCCGAAGTCCTTGTTGAGCTGCTCGATACGCGAAGCGATGATCACCACGTTGCCGGTGATCGAGTACTGCTTCCTCTGCTCGGAGCCGATGTTGCCGCTCACCGCCTCGCCCGCATGCAGGCCGATGCCGATGCGCGTCGGCGGGATCCGCCCCGCACCCGACAGCGCCTCGATCCGCCCGACCAGTTCGCGCGCGGCGGCAATCGCGTTGCCGCAGTCGTCGCCGGTGGCGAGCGGCGCGCCGAAGGTCGCCATGAACCCGTCGCCGAGGAACTGGTTGATGATGCCGCGGCGGCGATTCACGATGGCGATCGCCTCGCCGAACACGGCGTTCTGGAAATCGACGATCTCTTCCGGTGTCTTGTGCTCGACCATCGGCGTGAAGTTGCGGATGTCCATGAACAGGATGCACACGAAGGCGCGCCTCGTTTCCGCGCCCGGCCCGCGCCGGAGCAGCTCGTCGACGATCTCGGGCGACACCTGCTGGCCGAAGGCGCTCACGATGCGCGAGCGCTCTTCCTGCGCGCGGAAGGCGTTGCCGATGCGCCGCTTGATCTGGTGGGCGACGAAGCCGGCCGCCAGGCCCGCCAGCATGAGCACGGCCGCCTTGGCGAGGTAGAACGGCGGCGACTCGAAGGGCATGCCGGCCGCGGCGCTGCCCCCGGAACCCGAATAGGCATGGGCCAGCAGCCCGTACTCGACGGCGGCGACCGCCCCGGTGAACACCGACAGGCGGAAATCCAGGCGCAGGGTCGACAGCACGATGAACACGCCGTACAGCAATGCGGCCGCGCTCTGCAGTACATGGACCGGGTTGGTCTGCCCGGCCACCGCAAGAATGATGAGGCTCGGGACGCTGGTTTCGACGAACGCGTTGAGGTAGCGCAGGGCGCCATGCAGGCGAGCGCCCGAAAGGAGCCGGCGGCCGAGCACCTGCCTCACCGCCAGCTCGTAGCACAACAGGCCGCCGAGGATCGCCAGCGCATACAGCATCGCCGCGGGCGACATGAAATACGCCAGGTAGTCGCTTTGGAACAACAGGTACATCGACCCCATGAAGGCGATCTGCACGCCGAGCAGCGCCGCGAGGACCGCCATGCGCAGCCGCTCGCTGCGCACGATCTCGCGCGCGAGGTGGTCCTCGAACGTGCCGGCGTGCGTCACGTTGCCGCATCCCCCAGCCGCGGCAGCAGGCCGCAGCGCGCGCGCGCTTCCTGCAGCGCCATCGACATCAGCGGCCAGAAGTTCCACTGGTGCGTCATGTCGACCTTGCATTGGGCGCCGCGATGGATCGCCCAGAGCACCTTTTCGGGATCGAAGTTGCCGAGCTGGGCCGGCGCGGCCGGCGTGATGCGGATGCCGTGGTGGAAATGCAGGATCGCGAACTGGATGAAGAAGAACCCGTCCTCCCTGCGGTTGCCGCCCTGGAAGCTGCCCTGCTGGATCTCGCCCAGCGGCGTCGTGTCGTGCTCCGCGAGCACGTGCGCGATGTCGTGGTAGGCGACCGAGTCCGGGATGCCGCCGGGCTCGCCCGGGAAGCCGAAGCCGATCGAAGTCAGGTGCTTCCAGTATTCGCGCCCGAGCGTGCCTTCGGGCAGCAGGCCGAGGCGCTTGTAGTCCCAGATCTTGTCGGGGTTGACGCGCGCCTTGAGGAACAACGCCCCGAAGAACCGCGCCACGCCCATGGCCCCTTCGGCGGTATAGGCCTCCTTGATCAGCGCCTTCATCGCGCGCCGCAGGGCGAGCATCCTCACTTTCATGGCCTTGCCCTTGGCGAGCGCTTCGAGCAGGGCGACGACCGGATCGTGGGTTTCGAGGCGCTGCGAAAGCGCGCGCACAAAGTACACCGAGGCCGGCCGCACCGGGTGCTTCAGCAGGGCCGCGATCGCCGAAAGCTGGACCAGGCGCTTCTTCTGGTGCGCGCCTTCGACGAACACCGCGCCCGCGTCGATCGGCTGGATTCCGGCCGGCAAGACCGGGTGGCCGGTGATCTTCGAGTAGGTCGCAAGGAACTTCAACTCGCGCGGCTCGAGCGCATCGCCAGGGTTGAGCGCAGTGCGCAGGACCCTGAAGACCGTATCGAGATCGCCTTGCTTGAACACATCGATGTCCATGACGTTTCTCCTTCCAAAGGTTACAGGACTCAAATCCACCCGGCGGCGCCCGCAGCGCAGGCCGCACCGATCAGCACGAGCACGTGGACCCGCGTGAGCCAGGCGGCCAGCGCGACCAGCGCCGTTCCGAGCCAGTGCGCGATGCCGGGCGCTTCGGCCGCAAGGATCCAGCCGCTCGCCAGCATCAATGCAATCACCAGCGGCGCCGTGGCGGCCTTGAAAGCCCGCGCCGCGCGGCTTTCACCCCGTGCCGTGCCCCACCGCAGTCCGGCGTAGGCCAGCGTGGTCGACGGCAGCAGGAAGCCGATGAGAAGGAGCGCGGCGCCGGCCACGCCGGCCACCTGGTAGCCGAGCACCGCGATGAACAGCACGTTCGGCCCGGGCGAAGCTTGCGCAATCGCGATCGAAGCGTGAAATTGCGCGTCGCTCAGGAGCCCCATGTCGGCGACCATCACACGCCGCAGCTCCGGCACCGTCGAGAGCGCCCCGCCGACCGCAAGCAGCGAGGTCAGCAGCACGTGCCCGAAGAGGCCCGGCAGCTGGCCAAAATCGGCCGGCGCGGTCATGTCGGCGCTCCGGTCGAGTTCCGGCCGGCGGGCGTTACGTGGAACCACGCGAAACCCCAGACCGCCGCGCCCAGCAGGGCGACCACCCGGATCATCGGCCACCGGAGGATCGCCACCGCCCCGAAGGCGAGCGCGACGATCGCGATGCACGCCGGCAGGCGCAGCACGTTCCCCGAAAGCGCGGGCACAAGCTTGAGTGTGCTGCCGATGATCAGGCCGGCCGCGGCGGCGCCCATGCCGCGCAGTGCACCGGCCACGGCGGGAAGGTGGGCGTACTGCGCGTAGAGGACGGTCCAGGCGAGGACGATCCCGAGCGGCGCGGTCACCAGCCCGGCGAGCGCGGCCAGCGCACCCCGCCACCCGAAGAAGCGGTCGCCGACGATCAACGCGAGGTTGCAGACGTTCGGACCGGGCAGCACCTGCGCGAGCGCGAGGTCCTCGACGAACTCGGCGTTCGTGAGCCAGCGCTTCTTTTCACAGAGCACGCCTTGCGAAACGCCGAGCACACCGCCGAATCCCTGGAGGGCGAGCGCAGTGAAGGCGAAAAACAGGTCGGCGGTCGACTGCGGCCGCGCGGCCTGCGCCCCGGAAACTGCGGGATTTGTGTTTGTGGCGGCATCCATGACGACGCCATTTCACCCGCCGGCGGTTTCCCTTCGATTTCCGGCGGCGCGCCCCGGATTACCGATGTAACGCCGCGCTAGCGCACCGGATCCACCGGCACGCTGAACACGTAGCCTGCGCCGCGCTCGGTCCTGATGAACTGCGGGTTCGACGGGTCGGCTTCGATCTTGCGGCGCAGGCGCAGGATCTGGATGTCGATTGAGCGGTCGTACACTTCGGCGTTATGCAAGCGCGAAAGGTCGAGCAGCTGGTCGCGCGCGAGCACGCGTTGCGGCGCCGAAAGGAAAGCCGTGAGCAGGCTGAATTCACCCTTGGTCAGTTCGACGCTCGCGCCCTGCGGATTCTTCAGCTTGCGCAAGCCGATGTTGAGTTCCCAGCCGGCAAAGCGGTAGGCGCGCACCTTTGCGATCGCGTCGGCGACCGTCGCCTGGGCGCGCGCTCGGCGCAACAGCGCGCGGATCCTCGCGAGCAGTTCGCGCGGGCTGAAAGGCTTGGTGAGGTAATCGTCTGCGCCCAGCTCCAGGCCCATGACCCGATCGGCTTCCTCCGCGCGGCCGGTCAGCATCAGGATCGGGATCGCTGACTCCTCGCGCAGCCTGCGCGCGATCTGCATGCCGTCCTCGCCCTGCAGGCGCAGGTCCAGCACGACGAGGTCCACCGTCTCGCGCGCCATCGCGGCCGCCAGTTCCCTGCCGGTGGCCACCGCGGTCACGCGGATGTCGTTCTGGCCGAGGTAGTCGGCGACCAGTTCCCGCACCCCCGGGTCGTCGTCCAGCGCGAGGACGTGGGCAATCATGGGGCCTTCGCCGTTCATTTCGCTTCCTCCGTTTGCCTCGCCCTGGCCAGGGCCGCCGCGATGCTGCGCGCGATGTCGCGCGACACCAGCGGCTTGTTCAACACCTCGTCGATGCCCAGCGCCTCCGCCTTCGAGGCGAGCGCGGTGCTCACGAACCCGCTCATCAGCACGAAAGGCACGCCGGGGCGGATCGCCAGGATCTCGCGCGCCAGGTCCGAGCCGTTCATGCCGGGCATCGACTCGTCCGACAACACCGCGCTGAACCGGTCCGGCTCGGCGCGGAACGCTTCGAGCGCCGCAGTACTCGAGGAGAATCCCACCGGCTCGTAGCCGAGGGCGGCGACCACCTCTTCGCTCAGGCGCACCAGGGCCTCTTCGTCGTCGACCAGCAGGATCGCCTCGCCATTGCCGGTGGGCGTTGCCTCTTCGATACCCGTCACGGCCGCATGCCGGCCGGTCAATGGCAGGTAGACGGTCACGGTGGTGCCCTCGCCTTCGCGGCTGTCGACTTCGATGCCGCCGCCGAGGTCGGTCACGATGCCGTGCACCAGCGACAGGCCCAGGCCGGTGCCGACACCCACGTCCTTGGTGGTGAAGAACGGGTCGAAAATCCGCTCCTTCAAGTCGCGGGGAATGCCGATGCCGGCGTCGCTCACGGCGAGGCGTACGTACCTGCCTGCGGGCAGCGCGCTTGTGGCCGCCTGTGCGCCGAGCTTGTCCAGCACGTCGAGCGTCACGGTCAGCGCGCCCGGAGCTTTCATCGCCTGGGCGCCGTTGGCGCACAGGTTCATGATCACCTGGTGGATCTGCGTCGGGTCGCCGAGGATGGTTGCATCGCCGGCGCAAAGCCTTCGTTCGAGCTCCAGGTGGGCCGGCATCGAAGCGGCAAACAGGTCCAGCGCCTCGACCACCACCGACTGCACGTGAACCGGCACGCGTTCGCCGATCCCGCTGCGGCTGAAGGCGAGGATGCGCTCGACCAGCGACTTGGCGCGCAGGCCGGCGCCGACCACCGCGTCGATGTGGCGCTTGAGCGCCGTGCCTTCGGGTGCGCCCTTCTGCGCCATTTCGCCGTAGCCGAGGATCGCCGCCAGGATGTTGTTGAAGTCGTGCGCAATCCCTCCGGCCAGAGTGCCGATCGCCTCGAGCTTCTTGGCCTGCAGCAACTCGCCCTCGAGGCTCGCGCGCCGCGCCTCGGCATTCTTCGCTTCGGTGATCTCCTCCATCGAGCCGGCCATGCGGAAGGGCTTGCCCTCGGCATTGCGCAGCACGATGCCGCGCTGCCGGCACCAATGCCATTCGCCCGAAGGATGGCGCACGCGGTACTCGATCGCCAGGTGCGGCGTACGCCCGTGCAAATGATCGGAAATCGCGGCGCGCACCCGCGCGACGTCTTCGGGGTGGTAGGTGCAGAGCGAGATCCATTCGCGCCTCGGCCGCAGGGGCTCGCCCGTCCCGAATCCCATGATGTGCTGCGCGCGCGGCGACATGAACATTCGGTCGGTCGCGAGGTCCCAGTCCCACAGCCCCTGGTTGGCGCCGGCCACGGCGAGCGCGAACCGCTCTTCCGACGCGCGCAGGGCTTCCTCGACGCGCTTCTGCGCGTCGATGTCGCTGACCGACCCCGCCCAGCGCACGACGCGGCCGGCGGCATCGCGCACATGCTGGCCGCGTACGCGGATCCAACGCCATGTCCCGTCGATGTCACGCACCCGATACTCTCCCTCGCGCACGTCGCCCTGCCCCTCAATGACCCACCGGAAACTCTCGGCCAGGCGCGGCAGGTCTTCCGGGTGGACCGTCAGCATCGCGCTCCACTGGGCGCGGGTTTGCACCGTCGACTCCGAGCGGATGCCGATGACCTGCTGGGCCCGCTCCGAAATGAACATGCGGTCGCCGGCAATATCCCAGTCGACGATGCCATCGTTCGCGCCGGCCACTGCGAGCGCGAACCGCTCCTCCGACTCGCGCAGCGCATGTTCCGCGCGCCTTTGCGCGTCGACGTCGCTGGCCGAGCCCGCCATGCGCCGCGGCGTGCCGTCGGGATTGCGGATGCACAGGCCGCGAACGCGCACCCAGCGGTAGCCTCCCGCGCCGGACTTCACGCGGAACTCGCTTTCGTAGGCCGGCGTCTTGCCGGCCAGGTGCGCTTCGATCTGCGCGCGCCGCAGGGGTGCGTCGTCGGGGTGAATGCAGGCTTCGACCGCCGCATGCCACTCGCTCGTGGGAATGACTTCCGGCCCGGGCGGCAAGCCGAGAATCTCGCGCCCGCGCGCCGACTGGAAGGACACGTTCTTTTCGTAGTCCCAGTCCCAGATGCCGTCGTCCGACCCTGCGACCGCGGCGGCAAACCGTTCCTGCGACACCGCGAGCGATTCGCGCGCCGCATCGAGGCGCGCCATCTGCCGCGTCACCACGAAGATCAGCCATGCGGCAAGCACGCTGAGCGCAAGCGTGCGCACGGCGGTGCCGATGGCCTGCTCGCGCCACGGCGCCAGCGCGAGGTCGATGTCACGCGTGGCGATCACCGCAAGCGGATACTCGGGCACGAGTTGCATCGCCCCGATGCGC
The DNA here is from genome assembly GCA_964599095.1 of uncultured Bordetella sp. Lineage (GTDB taxonomy): Bacteria > Pseudomonadota > Gammaproteobacteria > Burkholderiales > SG8-39 > SZAS-79. Next base: position 403,431 of record CAZREB010000003.1, on the reverse strand, counting down.
TCCACGCCGTCGACCGGGCTTACGGTGCGGAACGCCCCGCGGCTGCCGCGGTTGTAGGCCGCAAGCCTTTCGTCGAAAAGCGGCAGGCGCTTGCCGAGCAGGGCGTCGGCTGCCGGTTCGCGCGCGAGGAGGGTCCCGTTCTGGTGCATCAGCGCGGTAATCGTCCCGGGGCCGAGCTGGATGTCGCGATAGAACTTCTGGTAATAGTCGATCCGCCCGCGCGCACCGATCACACCCGCGAATCCGCCCGAGGACGTCTCCAGCCGCCGCCCGATCGGGAACACCCAGATGCGCAGCTCGTCGCTCTGCACCGCGCTCTCGATCACCACGCCGGGCCCGCTGCCGGCGCGCAGCTTCTCGAACGCCGGGCGGCCCGCGAAGCTCGGCAGCTTCTCGGGAACAGGGAAGGTGCGCGAGCTGGCCCACAGGCGGCCGGTCGCGTCGGCCATCAGCAACCCGTCGATCTGCACCAGGCCCACTGCCTGCTCGCCGAGGTAATTGTGGAGTTCGCGGGGCGTCAATCGCTCCAACGCGCCCTGGCGATACTGCTCAGCGACGTGGCGCAACATGACGTCGACCGCCTGCAGGCTGCGCGCGGTCTGCTCGGCGATGATGCGGGCCTGCGTGTCGAGCTGGCGGCCGGTCTCGGCAACCGCTTCGCCGTGGCTGCGCAGGACATCGAAAGCCGCCATGGCGATCATCGTGAGGATGATCAACGCGCCGAACAGCGGGACGCGGCGCGCCCAGCGGCCATGCCCGGAAGGGTGCAGCAAGCTCATGCCGCGGCGGGCACCAGCCGGCCGACGGCCGCGTCCAGCGCCTGGCGCGTAAGCGGCTTGGGGAGCACGCCCGCCACGCCGAGGGACCGTGCCACGCCGCCCGTTGCGCCGACGCGCGGAAAGAAGGCCGAAGACACCGCGAGCACCGGCACACCCGGATAGTCCCGCGCAAGGCGTTCGAGCAATTCGAGCCCTCGCTCGCGAGGGAAAGGCAGGTCGGCGACGATCAGGTCCAGCGCCTCGCGGGGAATCGGCGAGCCGCCGGATTCAAGCGCAACACCGCCGCCGCGCGCCTCGAGCCATTCGCCGATCAACGCGGCAAGCGCCGGATCCGCATCGACCACAAGCGCATGGAACGCGGGGCCGCGCGCCGGCAGGTCAGGCATACCGGCTGTCGGCGCCGTCCCAGGCGGAACGGCGGGCTTGCAGTTCGCAGAATTCATCGAACTCCTCCAGGCTCCAGGCCGTCATCGGCTCATCGGGCTCCTCGGACGGCCCTATCCTATCAGCGGGAAGCAAGGGTTCGAATTGCGCAGTCTGCCGGCTCTTCATGGATGCCTCCTTCATGGATTGGGTTGGTCGGCGTTGCAGGCCAGTTGGGCGATCGGGTGAGGAGCATTAGGCGCAAGCGCGGTTGCAGCGCTGTTTCCAGCCGGGCTGCCTTCGGTTTCAATTGAAACGCGGCCCGGTCCGGCCCTGGCAAGGGCCTTGCTAACCCGGATCAGCAGCCAAAGGAACAAGCCCAGCAGCAGCGCGGCCGACGCTGCAACCACGAACAGCGAGTGGACGAGAAGACAAGTCGCGCGCATCGGCAGGGCCATCAACGCGCGGCACCGGCCCGGCCGGCGTTCCGGCGGGCGGTGGGCGGACAACTGCGCCGGCAGCGTGCGCGAATCCGAACGGCGGCGTCCGGGCCGCTGGAATCTCGGCGAGTGATCGGTCATCGACGGGGCGCTCCTCGGAAGATTGGCGTCATGAGTCGATGCCATGCTGGGGGCTCGGCGCTGCGGCGTGATTTCAGGCGCCTTGCCTGCGATTACGATTGAAACGCCCGTGCGTCCGGTGCGCGACGCGATGTTGTCAAATCCGGCGCAGCGCCTGAATTCGAGGGCGAAGCCCGGATCGGACTTGCACCTTCCCTTTCGCATCCGCGCATAGGCAAGGCCCCCGGGAATGCGCTACCTTGTGCCTAGTACCTTTGGAGCATTCCGACGGGGAGGCGTGGGATGTCGCTGCCAGGCGAAGCGGATCGCAGGAGGCTGCAGAAGCTGGGGGATCCGGAACTCGATCCCCTGCTGGATGAATTCGTCGTCGCGGGCCAGGAGGAGGCCTTGGCGCGGCTTCTTTCGAGGATGTTCACCTGGATGCCCGGGACGCCTTTCCCGTCTTCGTGCGACGGCGTCCCCGCCGGGATCCTTTCCACCGCGAAGTCTTTTGTCGAAAAGGACGACGTCTTCGGCGGCGCGTTCGGCGCAAAGGCGATCGATTGGGCACGCGTCGGGCGCGCGCAGGCGTTCTACGATCGCCACCAGGCCCTCGGCATGCTGATCCTCGGCTGCGGGAGCCTGCCGGCCTGCTATTCGATCCCGGGTGTGGCGCTCGTCCTGATGGGGTCGGGCAAGCTTGCGCTGCAGGTGCGCATGCGCCTGATGGAAACGATCGCCTTCCTGACCGTGGTGATGAAGCCCGGCAGCCTCGGGCCCGGCGGCAACCTCGAGGGCAACCGCTGGGTCCGCAAGGTACGCCTGATGCACGGGCTGATGCGCTGCCTGATGCTCGCCGATCCGCAGCGCTTCAATCATCTGGCCGACGACCAGCCCGCGAATGCGCTGCTCAAGCTCGACTGGGCGGGCCGCTCCGGCAGCGACGATTTCCCGATCGACCAGGTCGAGCTCGGGTTCGTGCTGCTGACTTTTTCGTGGATGGTGGTCCGCGGATACGATTCGCTCGGCGTCAAGATGACTGCTGAAGAGAAAGACGACCACGTCTACGCCTGGGCCGTCATCGGCCATGGCCTCGGGATCGAACCGGTAATGCGGCCCGAGACGGCCGCTTCGGCGCGCGAACTGTTCGAGGAACTGCGGGACCGCTATGAAGACGGCACCGAAGAGGGCCGCCTGCTGGCGGCTTCCCTGATCGTCTACATCATCTTCCGGCTGCGCCAGGGAATCCGCGAGATGCTGCCGCCCGCGGTGCTTGGATTCCTCCTCAGGCATTTCAAGCGCTTCGGGGCCGGCTGCCTGGAGAGCCTCGCGCGGACCTTCGTACGCCTGCTCACCGGCGAGGACACCGCGAACAAGCTGTGGGTGCCCCGTGCGCCGTTGCTGCACTGGCTGGCCGGCCTGGTGGTGCGCCTGGGCCTCGTGCTCAAGGATACCGGCAAGGCCGGCGACAAGGGCCTGCCGCGGCTGCTCGGCGCCCAGTTCTCGGCGGCCCGGTATCGCCAATGAAGTGCTTTCGCTGCGCGCAGGAGAATCCGCCGCAGGCGAAGTTCTGTTTCGAATGCGCCGCGCCCCTTAGGGTGGCCGGCTCGTCGCCCGCGGCTTACCTGCCGCAGCACCTGGCCGAAAGGATCCACGCCGGCCAGGCCACGCGCGAAGGCGAGCGCAAGCGCGTGAGCGTGATGTTCGCCGACGTCGAGGATTCGATGGGCCTGCTGGCCGGGCGCGACCCGGAGGAGGCGCGGGTGCTGCTCGACGGGGTGCTCGAGCGCATGATGGAAGCGGTTCACCGCTATGAAGGCACCGTGAACCAGGTCATGGGCGACGGCATCATGGCCCTGTTCGGCGCGCCGGTCGCGCACGAGGACCACGCATTGCGCGCGTGCTACGCGGCGCTGCGCATGCAGGAAGCGATCGGGCGGTTCGCGGTTGAAATGCGCGCGCTCGCCGGCAGCACGATCCGGGTGAGGATAGGCATCAATTCCGGCGAAGTCCTGGTCCGCTCGATCGCGGGCGACCTGCACATGGACTACTCCGCCATCGGCGAGACCACCCACCTGGCGGCCAAGGTGGAGCAGATGGCCGAACCCGGCACGATCTGCGTGACTTCGCACGTGATGCGCCTGGTCGAGGGCTACATCCGGGCGCGCGCGTTGCCTCCCCGTACCGTCAAGGGGCTGCCCGGGCCGCTCGAACTCTTCCAGGTGACCGGCCCGGGACCGCTGCGTACCCGGTTCCAGGTGGCGACCCGCCGCGGCCTGAGCCGGTTCGTCGGGCGCCAGGCGGAAACCGGCGCACTCGAGCGCGCCGCCGCGCTCGCCCGCGGCTCGAAAGGCGCGGTGATCGCCGTCTCCGGGCAACCCGGCGTCGGCAAGTCGCGGCTGATCTGGGAATTCACGCAATCCCGGCGCCGCAGCGGATGGACCGTGCTCAAGGCCAATACCACGGCCTACGGCGAGGGCTCGGCCTACCGGCTGGTGGTCGACCTGCTGGCGCGGCACCTGCGGATCGCCACCGGCGAAGACCGCTCGCGCATCGGCGAGAAGATCCGCGCCCGCCTGGCCGCGCTCGACGAAGCGCTCCTCGTACACGAAGGGCCGATCCGCGCGCTCTTCGACGTGCCGACCGGCGACCCGCGCTGGGAGGCGCTGGACCCGCCGCAGCGACATCGCCGCACGCTCGACGCGGCCTGTGCGTTGTTCGTGCGCGAAAGCCGGCTGGCGCCGCTCATCCTGGTGATCGAGGACTTGCACGCAATCGACGCGGAGTCGCTCGAACTGCTCGATGCGATCGCAGCCGTCGCCGGCGGCGAGCGCATCGTTCTGCTGGTCGAGCACCGGCCGGAGTTCAGGCACCAGTGGCCGGCGCAGTCGAATCCGGGCAGGGTGGACGTCGAGCCGCTGCCGGCGGCGAGCGTGGTGGAACTGTTCCACAATTTCGCCGGCGACGATGCGTCCCTCGGCCCGCTCGAACGAATCGTGCTGGACCGCACGGAGGGCAATCCCTTCTACATCGAAGAGAGCCTGCGCTCGCTCGTCGACAACGGCACGCTGGCGCCGGCGCCCGGCGGGTACCGGCTCACGCGGCCGGTCGAGGCGATCGACATCCCGCCCACCGTCCAGGACATCCTTGCCACCCGGGTCGACCGGTTGCCGGACCGCGGCAAATCGCTGCTGCAGGTCGCCTCCGTGGTCGGGCGGGAAGTCTCGTACGAAGTCCTCGAACGCGTGGCCGGGCTCGGCGAAGACGAACTCGCCGCCGCACTCGGCGAACTGGTGGGCGCCGAGTTCCTCACCGAAACCAGTCCCTACCCGACGCCGGAATACTCGTTCAAGCACGCGTTTACCCACCAGGTCGCGTATTCGAGCCTGCTGCAGAGCCGGCGCAAGGCTTTGCACACGCGCATCCTGGAGGCGATCGAAACGCTGTACGCCGACCGCCTGGGCGAGCACCTCGAGCGCCTCGCCCACCACGCCGCATGCGGCGAGCAATGGATGCAGGCGATGAACTACCTGCGCCGGGCCGCGCGCCGGGCCACCGAACGCTCGGCCAACAGCGACGCGATCCGGCACCTGGAAGAGGCGATCCGGATCCTGCCGCATCTCCCGCGGGACCGGCACTCCGCCGAGCTCGCGATCGACCTGCGGCTCGAGTTGCGCAATCCGCTGGTGGCCCGCGGGTCGTTCGACCGGATCATCCCGGTGCTGCGCGAGGCCGAAGCGCTTGCCGAGGCGCTCGGCGACGACCTGCGCCGCGCGCGCGTGGCGGCCTACATCGCGGGCTATTACTGGCTGGCCGGCCGGCACGAGGCGGCCGTGGCGGCCGGCGAGAACGCGCTGCGCACAGCCGCGCCGACCACCGAACTCGCCGTGCTGGTGACCACCCGCTTCTACGTCGGCGCGTCGCGCCACTCGATGGCCGAGTACGGCCCGGCCCTCGAGATCCTCGCCTCGAACCTCGAAACCCTGGGCGGCGCCAGCCAGTTCGAACGATTCGGGATGGCCGGTCCCCCAGCGGTCCTTTCGCGCTGTATCCGCGCGTGGTCCTACTCCGAACTCGGTGAATTCGGGCCTGCGCTTGCCGAGGGCGAGAGCGCGCTCGCAATCGCGGAAGCGTCCGCGCACCCGTTCAGCATCCTGACCTCGATGTTCGTGATTTCGGTGGTCCGGCTCGGGCAGGGCGACCTCGGCGGCGCGTCGCGGCTGCTCGAACGGGGCCTCGCGCTCAGCCGCGCCGAACGCATGCGGATCTGGTATCCGGCGTTCGCAATCCTGCTCGCCCAGGCCATGGCCTTGTCGGGCCGCGCCGAAGACGCGGTGCCGATGGTCCAGAAGGCGCTGCCGGTGCCGACCGATGCGATCTACTTCGCGCCGTTCGCCGTGGTGGCCGCGAGCGAGGTCTACCTCCTTGCCGGGCAGGCAGGCGAAGCCGCGCGGTTCGGCACGCGTGCGCTCGAGCTCGCCAAGCGCAAGCGCGAGCGCGGATACGAGGCGTGGGCGCTGCGCATCCTCGGCGAAATCGCCGCCCGGCGCGAGCCGCCCGACTTCCAGGTTGCCGAGGCCTACTTCCGGGATGCGCTGTCGCGTGCGACCGCGCTCGGCATGCGGCCGCTGGCAGCGCGCAGCCAGTTCGACCTCGGCAGGCTTTACCTCCGGACGGGCGACCGCGACCGCGCCGCCCCGCTGCTGGTGACGGCTGCAGGCTTGTTCGAGGGAATGGGAATGGCGCTCTGGGCGGAGCGCGCCCGGCAACTCGCCCGCGGCTGAAGCGCCTGCTAACGCGCAACAGGATTCAGCCGGACAGGCTCACCTCCGCGATCCAGTTGCGCTTGCGGCGCGCAAGGCGGCCGGCCAGGTCCTCGCCTTCGAAGTCCGCCGCCCCCCGCCGCAGGAGGCCCTGATCTACGTTGTCGAACATGTTGACGTTGACCACCGCGTAAAGGAGGCCGTCGATCTCGCTGGTGACGAAAGGCACGCTGCCGCACTCGGCGCAGACGTGGAAGGTCGCGGTCCGGGTGCCGAACGCATACTTGTTCACCTTCGCGGGGTCCCGGACCCGCACGGCCAGCCGGCCGCGCGGATTCGAGGTCCAGACCCCGCCGTGCTTGACGCAGAACGTGCAGCCGCAGGCTCGCGCCGGGATCTCGGGCGCGCCGGGCCAGTCCAGCGAAAACGAGATGTTGCCGCAATGGCAGCTTGCTTCGATCTGCATCCCACCCTCCTTTGCAGGCATCGGCGTACTCATGAATTCCTCCACCGCCACTAAAGCCTTCGCGCAAACACCGGGCTGACCCACGCCATGTGCCCGTTCTTCTGCCGCGCGCGCAGGTAGACGTGCGAGCGACCTTCCGGCGCTTCGAGCCGCACGCGGCCTTCGAGCCGGCTGGCCGACCTTGGCACGATGCGATGCAGTTGGTAGCTCTCGGCCGGGACCGGGCCGACGTGCATGTGGCTCGATCGCTGCATCAGGCCGGCAATCTGCACTTCGTCGCGCGCTTCGCCGGGTGAGGTGCGCCGCACGCTGATCGTCGCGCCGGGCGGGGCGCGGAATTCGACGACCACGCTGTGGTTCGGGTTGCCCATGTAGGCGTCCGTCCGCGAAGTAAACGACCGGATCGACAGCCCGCGCGTTCCTGTCATCGCCACGCGGTGACGCCGGTTCTCGTCGAAAGGCCCGGACCCCAGGCACGGGAAGACCCGCGTGATCTCGCCCTCCGACAGGGTCAGGTCGAACGCCCAGTCGGTGATCCGGTCCACGCCGAGCGACCCCCACGGGCCCCAGCCATATTCGAAGCGAACCTGCATCAGGCCGGTATCTGAGGGCGTGGCGAATCCGGACCCAAGCGGCGGCCAGGCGCGATGCACCACCTGCCCGCCCATGATCAACTCCACGCAGTCGAGTTCGTCGCGTCCTTGGACCGAGTACTCGACATCCAGGTCAGGCCCGCAGTCGATCGTGCTGCCGAGGATCGCCCCGTTTACCGAAAATGCAACCTCGATGCGGTCGCCGGTCAGCGCATACGTGCGCCGCGCCCGGATCGCCGCGAGGATTTCCGCGCGGGTGAGTTCGGTCACCAGCGCCGCCATCAGCCCTTCCCCGTACGCGCCCGGGAACCCGGAGTGGCTGTCGCTCGAGCCGACGAAGCCGAAGCGCAGTCCCCGTTTGAGCGCCGCCTGCGTGGTGTTGGAGGTCTGGCGTCCGCCCGGCGAGCCCGACAGGAACGGATACGGCCCGCGATCGTCGTCCGAATTGCCGTGGTACGAATACACCTCGACCACCGGCGTACAAGACTCGTCGAACACCTCCCAATTCGCCCCGCGGCGCCCCGAGGGGTAGCCGAGGTGGTGCGGGATCATCAGCGCGGAACGCTCCGTGCAAAACCGGCGCAATTCGGTGAGCTTGCCGGTGTAGAAGAGGGGCTGGAAATCCTCGGGGAAGACTACGCACTGGTCGCCGAAGAAGTTCGAATGCCACTCGAACCCGAGGAAGGAGCAGAACTCCGAATCCCGGTTCGAATCCGCGATCACCTTCTGCACATGCGGCCAGGTGGCCTTCAGGCGCTTGAAGCCTTCGGTGAAATGCGCAGCGCGCCCGCCGTAGTCGCCCAGGTCGTGCCAGCTCGAATGGCCGGTGAAAGCGAAGAAGTCGAGGTGCGAACGAGCGTTTTCGACGCTGCGCTCGATCGAGCCGCGGCCGTAGCCGTGCGCGTTGTGGTTGTGGATGTCGCCGTAAACCAGCTTGTATGCATTCATTGCAATTTCGCTCGTTCGATTGCCGATGCCGTTACGATGGTATAGCGTTTTCAATTCACGACAGCCGCAAAGGCGCGGGGGGAATTCGAAATGGCGATCCGATCGCTCAGAATGGTGTGTGCCGCCCTGGCGCTGGTTGCGGCCGCCGGCGTTCACGCGCAGGCCTACCCGAACAAACCGGTGCGCATCATCGTCCCCTACCCCGCCGGCGGCGTGGTGGACATCATGGGACGCCTGATCGCCGAGCGGATCTCGGCCAGCTGGGGCCAGCAGGTGCTGGTCGAGCCCAAGCCCGGCGCCAACGGGATGATAGGCACCGAGGCGGTCCTGAATGCGCCGCCCGACGGCTACACATGGCTGCTCGCCTCCACGAGCCACGTTTCCAATGCGGCGCTGTACCCGGACCTGCGCTGGGACCCGGTGCGCGACTTCGCCGCCGCCGGCCTGTTCGCGCGTTCGTTGAATTTCTTCGTGGTGCCCGCCTCGCTCCCGGTCCAGAGCGTCAAGGATTACGTCGCGCTCGCCAAGTCGCAGCCGGGCAGGCTGAACTACGGCAACCCCGGCAACGGCACGCCGCCGCACCTCGCGTTCGAGCTGTTCAAGCACGTCGCCGGCATCGACGTGCAATCGATCGGCTACAAGGGCTTCCCGCCGATCGTGCCCGACCTGATTTCGGGGCGGCTGTCGGCGACCATGCTGTCGGCCCCGCTCACGATCGCGCAGGCAAAAAGCGGCAACATCCGGCTGCTCGCCGTGCTGAGCGAAAAGCGCCTCAAGGACTTCCCCGACGTGCCCACGCTCGCCGAGGCCGGATACGGCGAAGCGCAGCTCACGTCGTGGTTCGGCGTGGTGATGCCCGGCAAGACGCCGCGCGAGATCGTCCTCAGGGTGGGCGAAGAGATCGAGAAAGCCGCCCGGTCGCCGGAGTTGATCGATCGGCTGGACAAGTCCGGCGGCGTCGCCTCTTACCTGGGTCCGGCGGACTTCGAGGCGCTGATGCGCCGCGAGGTGCCGATCTGGACGCGTGTCGTCAAGCAGGCCGGCATCAAAGTGCAATAAGGAGAATCCGCATGAACGCTCCGCACGCAGTCCGCCAACCCGCAAGGCGCGGCCGGCCGGTGGTCGACCCGGCCGAATGGCGCGGCGCGGACCTCGCCGCCAGCCGCCGCTGGATCCACGAACTCGACGCGCGCGACCTGGATGCGCTCATGGCCGTGGCGCGCGCCGCGCGCAAGCGCATCGGCGACGACCCCAACGGCCTGAAGGCGCTGCCGGCGGAGTTCTTCGACTTCGGTACTTTTGCGCCGGCCGTCGCCGCGATCCGCCACGAGCTGAAGGACGGCCTGGGCGCGGTGCTGATCCGCCGCCTGCCGATGGAGAGCATGGACCCGCTGGATGCCGCCGCGATCTACTGGGGCATCGGCCGCCACCTCGGCCAGGCGATCTCGAACAATCCCGAAGGCGACCTGATCGGCCACGTGACCGACCTCGGCAAGACGCAGAAAGATCCCTTGAGCCGCGGCTACCAGACACGCGAGGAGATGAACTTCCACTGCGACCAGAGCACGCTCGTCGGGCTGCTTTGCGTGCGCACGCCGAAGTCCGGCGGCACCTCCAAGTTCGCGAGCTCGGTGGCGATGTACAACGAGATGCTCAGGCGCGACCCGCAGGCGGTGGAATTGCTGTCGCAGCCGTTCTGCTGGACCAAGCACGGCGAGATGAATCCCGGCGAGCGCGGCTGGTACGAGAGCCCGGTCTTCAACTTCCTGGACAGCAAGCTGTGCGTGTCGTTCGGGCCAACGCATATCCGCAAGGGGCACGAGCTGCCCGGCGCGACGCCGCTCACGCAGGCGCAACGCGATGCGTTCGAGCTGGCGCGCACGATCGCCGAAGAGCAGCACTACTCGATGCTCTTCCAGCCCGGCGACATCCAGTTCCTGAACAATTCGGTCGCAGTGCATACGCGCACCGCGTACGAGGACTGGCCGGACCCGGCGAAGAAGCGCCTGCTCTGGCGCCTGTGGCTGGTCGCGCCCGACATCCGGCCTTCGACGCCTTACATCACGCAGTGGGGCGTCGGCGTCAAGGTGAGCACGACCCGGGAACGCATAGTCCTGTGAACCCGGTTCGGCTCGCGCGTGGCAGCATTTTGGCTTGAGAGCCAATAACGGCGCGGGGGTTTGATAGAAAATGGCAGTATTGAAGCCGCCACGGACGGCCGCCCTGCTGGGGGCGAGCGGCGCTACCGGCAAGAAGCTGCTGCCGCTGCTGCTTGAGGATCCGGCCTACGCCAAGGTCATCGCCGTCGGCCGGCGCGCGCTCGCCGAGAGCCACCCGAAGCTCGAGAACCGCGTCGTCGATTTCGATCACCTCGCCGTCGGAATGAAAGGCGTCCGGGTGGACGACTGCTACTGCACTTTCGGCACGACGATCCGAATCGCCGGTTCGGAGGCGGCCATGACCCGGATCGACCACGACTACGTGATGGCGTTTGCCAAAGCGGGGTTGGAGGCGGGCGCGACGCGGTTCGCCTACCTTTCCGCTGCCAATGCCAATGCCGGGTCCAGCGTTTTCTACGCGCGGCTGAAAGGCCGGACCGAAGAGGCGCTCAAGGCGCTGGGCTTCGCCGACCTCGGCATCTTCCGCCCGGGGATGATCGTTGCCCGCCGGGAGGATCGACGGTGGGCCGAGTCCCTTGTGATTCCGCTGCTCCCGCTGCTGGACCCGCTGATGATCGGCGGGCTCGCAAGATACCGCTCGATCCCGGTGGAAACGCTGGCCCGGGCGATTGCGGCGTTCAGCCGCCAGCAGGGCACCGGGTGCAGGACGCACTACTGGCGGGACATGGTCTCCGCCTGAGACGCCCCGCCCCGACTACTTCGCCGCAGCCCCCGCCGGTTTCACGGCCGCCAGGCCCTTGACGGCGTTTTTCTCGATCGAGCGCGCGATGAGGCCCGAGGCGACCCAGTCCCTGATAAGCGCCGCGAGGTAGTCCGCCGCCGCGCTCCGCTCGCGCGGCACGCACAGGCCATGGTTCACGGTCATGAAGTTGCCTTCGACCATGCGTGAGCCCGGCACCTTGCCCATCGATTCGATGAGGTTCGGTTTGAGCGCCGCCAGCGCATCGGCGCCCCGCGCGTTGAAGACTTCGATCGACTCGGCGAAGCTCTTCGTGCGCACCAGCGTGGCGCTACGCAACGATTCGGTGAGGTACAGCTCATAACCGGCCTTGGCCGGCGCGGCGATGCGCACGCCGGAAGCGTCGGCCTGCGCCGCGGTGCGCAGCGGCGAATCGTTATGCACCACGTAGGTGGCCTCGATCTCGGTCATCGGCGGCGAGAACGCGATCGTCTTCGCGCGCTCCTGCGCGATCGCAAGGATCGCCACGTCCCAGGTGTTCTTGCCGACCGCATCCGCCACGTCGCCGGGCGTCGCGTGCACGACGAATTCGACCGGCACGCCGAGGCGCGCGCCCAGCTCGTTCATCAGGTCGACCGCGACGCCGCGCAGTTCGCCCGTGGCCGGATCCTTGGTCGTGAACAGCGTGTTGCCGAGGTTCATGCCGGCGCGAAGCTTGCCCGTGGGCGCGAGTTCCGCGCGGGCGGCCGCCGAGATCTCCGGCCCCGAAGCACAGCCTGCAGCGAGCGTCATTGCGAGCCCCGGTGCAATGGGCTTGGACACGGCGCGCTAGCGGCCGGCAGGCGCATGCGTCTTGAGGAATCGACGGGCGTGCTCGACGACTTCATGGATGTGCTCCTTTGTGTCTTTCCAGGGAAAAATGGTGATTTCGGAATTCGGCGCGAGGTCGGCCACTTCCTTGGCGACCTTGTACGGGTGGGGCGGGCTGTCGTCGGGCGCTACCAGCAGCGGCGTCCGGATCGCTCGCACGAAATCGCGCGTCACCGTGAACACGAAGTCGGCCCGGTTCGTATACATGCTGGTGAGGAAATCGTGGACCATCGCCATCGAGAGGTCCGGCCGGCCGGCGCACAGCTGCGGCCCCCAGCCCTTGATGTTGTTCTGGTAGAAGAGGTCCGGCAGCTCGGGCCGGTAGCCGCTGGGCTGCATCATCGCGGCGGCGACGATGCGTTCGGGCGCCCGCTTGATCAGGTTGTGGATCATCGGCCCGCCGATGCAGAAGCCCATGACGAGGAACCGGTCGATGCCCAGGTGATCCATCAGCCCGAGCTGGTCGTCGGTGTAGGCGTCCCAGGGCCGGTCGATCTCCAGCGGCCCGGTGGAGCGCCCCGGGTTCGCGTTGCGCAGGTCCGCGCAGATGCAGCGGAAGTCGTCCTTGTAGGCCTGCATCGGGTCGAACGGCGAGATCGGCGAATTCCAGGACGCGAGCGACGAGTTGAGCCCGCCGCCGGGGATCAGCATGAGCGGGAACCCCGAGCCGGTTTCCTCGTAGTGGATGCGGACGGGGCCTTTTTCGTAGAAGGGCATGGGGTCTCCTGTCTGGCGGAAGCGCGCGCCGCGTAGCTTACGGTAATGTGTCGCTGCGCCGATACCGGGAATGCGAATCAGTCGGGGCTGGTGGCCGCCACGCCGGCAAATGTGCTGTCCGCGAATCGCTCCACGACGTGCCCGCCGGCTTGGTGGACGAACACATCGGCCGCCCAGAGCAGCGCAAACGAGAGGACGGCCCAGCATACGGCGCGTTTGTCCAAGGCGTGCCCTATCGTCCGCCGCGAACCGTGGCGTCGCCCGGAGCGGCCTGCCGGGCCCGAGGGCGCGTCAACAGCCAGAACACATACGCGGTCGACGTTCCGGCGAGCAGCACGGGCACGACGGTGACCTTCCACCCCGTCTGCCAGAACGGCAGGCTCAGGGCCGGCAAAGCGCTCGCCGCCAGGAGATAGCTGGCGCGGTAGCGGTGCAACCACTGGAGAACGAGCGCAAGCGGCAGCCCGCAGAACCAGGTAAAGACATAGCCTATGGCTGTCGTGTTGATCGCGACGCCGATGAGCGACTGAAGCGGCGGCAGGCCCCACACCGAAGGCTCGAGCCACTCATGCAGCACGTAGAACGTACAGCCGCCTGTGAACGGAATGACCAGCGGGGCCACGAGCGCCGCAAGGAGACTGGCCGGAAGGTTCACTTTCACGCGCCCGCCGCATCTAAGAGGAAGCGCAGGCGCACGCGCCCCACCGCTGCCTCGAGGGCCGGCCTCGCCTCAATCGAGATGTGCATGCTCGAAACTCCTGACGGAATCGGTCGCGCGGATCGAACAGATGTGGCGGGAGTACGCCGTGATGCCGGCGAACGTCACGGGCAGCCAGGCTTATTCGGCGTAAAAACGAGGCGGCGCAGGGTCACGGTAGTCCAAAGTAGATCGCGATTCCGAGAGACCGGCTGAGTTCGGGCACGATTTGCGTTTACCGATTCATGTCGTGGTGAAAGGTGGGCCGCAGCGACGCTTATTATGTTGACACGGTGGTCCGCGGCCCGTCCGTTCCACCTTTGGTTGGAGCGCAAACGGCTCACTGCGCCTCCTCGGCGAGGCGGTCATCACGCTCGCGCAGCAGCCAGTACACCACGCCGAGCGCAAGGGTTGCGCCTGCCAGGGCCGCAATGGTGCTTGCGGCGGTCGCGCTGGAATCGAGAATGACGAACTTGCGGCTCAACGCAATGAGCGCGATGAGCACCACGGTCTTGACCTGGATGATGCTCGAGCGCCGAAGCGCAACGCGAACGATCGAATGCTTGAGTTCCATGGCGATGAGCAGCGTCATGATCATGCCAAAGAGCGCCTGGAAGACCTCGTGTTCGAGCGGATCTATCGTGCCGCTGAGCAACAGCGGCACGATGCGGATGACCAGCTGCACGAGCGCCAGGGCGATGACCGCCGAGATCACGAGACTCAGAATGATCGCGACAATCTGCTCGAAGCGCTCGTAAACGGACATGATCGGCCAATGCTCACGTGTTTCCGCAAAGATTCGCCGCGATGAGTGGTGTTGGTTTTCCATTTTCTCCTCCGTGCCCGCCGCGTCAAACGATCGCTCGAGACCGCGCGGGCTTGACGTCCATCTCAGGCGAGCGATCCGACGATGCGCCCCACCGTCGCGACGGCCGACTCGACCTGCGGCGACCAGGGCAGGCCACAATTGAGGCGCAGGCAGTTCTGGAACTTGCGTTGCGGCGAGAATATGGGTCCGGGCGCGACCGTGATTTTCTGTCGGGCGGCGAGCCGGTGGACTTCCAGCGCGTTTACCCTCTCCGGCATCTCCATCCAGAGAAAATATCCGCCTTCGGGCCGGGTAACGCGGATTGCGTCGGGGAAATAACGCGCGATGGCCTGAAGCATCGAGCCCTGCTGGCTCTCGAATGCCTTGCGCAGCCCGCGCAGGTGATAGTTGAAGCCCCCGTGCTTCAGGAATTCCACTATCGCCGCTTGCGCCGGGACGCTGGTGGCTATCGTCGTCATCGCCTTCGCGCGCTCCACCGCACTGGCGTAGCGGCCCGGCGCGGCCCAACCAACCCGGTATCCGGGCGCGAGACTCTTCGAGAATGACGAGCAGTGCAGCACGCGCCCGGAGCGGTCGAACGCCTTCGCGGGTCTGGGGCGGTCGGCTCCGAAATAGAGTTCGCCGTAAACGTCGTCCTCGATCAGCGGAATGTCGCGCCTGGCAAGCAATTTCACCACCTCGCGCTTCTCGTTATCGGGCATGAGACAGCCCAGAGGGTTCTCGAAGTTCGTCATCAGCCACACGGCCTTGATCGGATGCCGGTCGAGCGCTTCGGCCAGCGCCGAGGCACTGATCCCGTCGCGCGGGTGCGTGGGGACCTCCACCGCCTTCAATCCGAGCCTCTCCAGCGCCTCCAGCACGACGTAGAAAGTCGGGCATTGGATCGCCACCGTGTCTCCGGGCCGCGTCACCGCCTGCAGGCACAGGTTGAGCCCCTCCAAGGCGCCCGTCGTGATGACGATTTCCTCGACGGGAACGTCGCATCCGATCTCCAGGTAACGGCGTGCGATCAGGCGCCTCAAGTCTGCGTTCCCGGGCACCAACTGCTCGTAGATCGATTGGGGATCCAGGCGCGACGCGGCGGAATACATGGCACGGGCGAGCTTGCGCAAAGGAAACAGGCCGGGAGCGGGAAACGCCGAGCCGAGCGGCACGAGATCGCGCCTGCCCGCGGTGTCGATCAGCTCGAACGCCAGGTCGCGGACGTCAACCTCGGTGGGCGCGCCGGAGGGGCGGGAAACCGAACACTGCTGCATCGGCCTCCCGCCGAGGTGCGCGCTTACGTAGTGGCCGGAGCGGGAACGGGCGTGGATCTCGCCGCGGTCCTCGAGCAACTTGTAAGCCTGCGTCACAGTCGCCGGACTGACGCGATGACTGCGGCTTGTGGACCTGACGGAAGGCATGCGCTCGCCGGGCCGCAGCACCCCCGCCCGGATCCGGCCGGACATTTCCTCGGCAAGCTGGTGGTAGCGCGTCATGACGATCCGGCGCCCCCTACGCGCGGCAAACGCCCGGCCATTGTCCGCCGAATCTGTACCCATCGCCAGTCGGACCAACTGACCCGCCTTTCGGGTCTGTTACCGCGGCCGGGCCGCCCTGCTGTCCCTACGCATTTACCCATCCGGCCCCCAATTTGCAACGGCAGGCGCCGCTTCGAGGCGGCGCGCATACAAACAAGACAGGTGCGGACATGACGGAAGAACCGATGACATCGGCAGAAGCCCGGCTCGACGAATTGCGCGAGCGCGTGCGAAGCATTGCATCGACGCTGCCGGACGTCGTCTGGTCGGTCGCCATTCCGTCGCACAAGGTCAACTACGTCAGCCCCGCCGCCGAGTCCGTCTTCGGCAAGACGGACGAGCAGATGTCGAGGAGCTTCTCGGAGTGGAGCGACCTGCTCCACCCCGACGATCGCAGCCACGTGCTGGAAAAGTGGGAACACGCGACCCACGGGGCGCCGTTCGAAACCGAGTACCGGATCGTCACGCCGCAAGGCGGCGTGCGGTGGATTCAGACCAGGGGCAGGTGTGCTACCGACGCGGGCGGCGCCGTAGTGCGCATCGACGGCATGGCGCGGGACGTGACGCAAGAGCGCGAGCAGGAGGAAAGAATCGCGCATCTCACCCGCATCCGGTCGGTCCTGAGCGGAATCAATTCCATCACACTGCAGGTGCACGAGCGCGACGAACTGTTGCGCGAAACCTGCCGCATCGCCGTCGAACAGGGCGGTTTCGGCATGGTGTGGATCGGACTGCTCGATGCGGGCGGACGGAATGTGAAGGTCGCCGCGCACCACGGATTCGCTCCGGACGCTCCCGGCGAACTGCAACTGCCCGCCGGCAGCGGCACCGGGATCCAAAGCCGAGCCGGATGCCGTGCGATCCTCGACGGTATACCGATCGTCGACAACGATCTCGCCGAAGTCCCCCCGGACAACCAGCTGCGGCGGCTCGCCGTAGGGCGGGGATATCGCTCCGTCATCGCGCTGCCGCTCATTGCGGCCGGTGCGACCACGGGCGTGATCATCATGTATGCAAGAGAGGTCGATTTCTTCAACGCGGATGAAGTGAAGCTCCTTTCCGAGCTGGCCGGAAATATCTCGCTGGCGCTGGAACATATCGGCAGCGAGGAACGGCTGACGTTTCTCGCGAACTACGACGCGCTCACCGGACTTCCGCACCGGGCGCTGATCCACGAAAGGCTGACGCAACTCCTGGTCGCGGCCCGGGGGACGCAGACGCACACGGCGGTCGCCGTAGCCGACATCAAGCGCTTTCGCCTGGTGAACGAGACGTTCGGACGGCACGCGGGGGACAGGGTGCTGCGCGAGCTGGCCGAGCGTCTGCGCGCCCACGGCCCCGAATCGCTTGAACTCGCGCGTGTCTCGCCGGATTCATTTGCCCTGGTTCTCACCGGAGCCCGAGACGCTGCGGATATCGCGACGACGCTCGAACGCTGCGTCGGCGGAGCTCTTGCCGCGCCGTTCCTGATCGACGGCGAGGAAATCAGGATCGCCATGACCACGGGGGTGGCGGTGTTCCCGCCGGACGGCGACGATGCAGAGGTGCTGTTCCGCAACGCCGAAGCGGCACTCAAGCGGGCGAAGAGCGCAGGCGAGTGCATCCTGTTCTATCACCCGGAGATGAACGCCCGCGTTGCGGAGACGCTCATGCTGGAGAACCGGCTGCGCCGGGCGGTCCAGGAAGAGCAGTTCGTGCTGCACTACCAGCCGAAGATCAGCGCAGCCAGCGGCGGCATTACCGGGCTGGAGGCGCTGATCCGCTGGCGCGACCCGGTTGCCGGTCTCGTGCCGCCAGGGAAGTTCATCCCCGTCCTGGAGGAAACCGGGATGATCCTCGATGTCGGTGCCTGGGCGATTCGCAAGGCATTGACCGAGTCGCGCAACTGGAGGCTGACGCACGTCGGCCCTCTCCGTATCGCCGTCAACGTATCCCCGATCCAGTTGAGGCAGCGCGACTTCGTCGATACCGTAAAGCGCTCCATCGACGGCCTGGGCATCGCAGCGACCCACCTCGACCTCGAGCTGACGGAGAGCATGATCATGGAGGGCATCGAGGAGAACGTGCAGAAGCTCCAGGCGGTGCGCGACATGGGCGTCAACGTGGCAGTGGACGACTTCGGCACCGGATATTCGTCCCTTGCCTACCTGGCGAAGCTGCCGGTGAACGCCCTGAAGATCGACCGCACCTTCGTCGACAGCATGACGCACAACCCTCACAGCATGACGCTCGTGTCCACGATCATCTCCCTGGCCCACGCACTCGACCTGAAGGTGATTGCGGAAGGCGTGGAGTCCGAGGAACAGGCCAAGATGCTGCGGCTGCTGAAGTGCGACGAGTTGCAGGGCTATCTCTTCAGCAAACCGCTTGCCCCGGGGGAGATCCAGGATTTCCTCATGAACGGTGGGGCCCAGGCGGACCGGCGGATTGCATGAAACCATGGGACAAACCCGGGCGAGTCTCGACCGTCAGCTCCGGGGCTACGCGTCGCTTCCGACGAATTTAGAGCGCCCCGGTACTCGACGTCCTCGCGTTTGACGCCTCGGTCAGCGCTGAAGCTCGCGCGAAACAGGGCCATCCATGACTCAGTCCTTGGTTTGGGCACGATTGCCAGCACTTGGACGACCGAACCCGACACATCGCAGAGCACACGAACCTCTTCGACTCGGAGCCAGTACTGCGATCGCGCCGTGCCGCGCAAGCGCTTCATCCGGCTCCGATTGGCTTTGGAGAGCGGCTAGTGGGCGCTAACGTCGCGTTCAATCGCGGCCCTGCCGGAGCGCCGACGCCGCGAAGGCAGGGACGTCCGGTGCAACGTGTTGTTCGGCCTCGTCGTCTGACGCTCCGGGGTAATCGGTCCAGTCACAGACACCACAACTGGAGTAATAGTCGCCATCGGGAGGGATTGCGATGTCGAAATGACTCCGTATTTTGCGCGATTTACATACCGGACATTGCTCGGTCTTGTCCGTTCGGCTGCGCTCAAGTATCTGAACAAAGTGACCGATCGTCGTCTGACACGAGTGAATCGCGATGGATGCGGCCGTCTTGCTGGCGCTTCGATCGTGGGTCAGCCAGTTTGTCAGCTGCCACGTCTCTTTCGCGATGTTCTTGAGATGCTGCCTCAGTTCTTTGTTGTTACCTCCACCACAGAGCTGATTCATTAACACGTCGACCCACAGCAAAAAATTGGCGTCTTGCGGCCGCTCAATTTCGGCGGGTATCTCGGTGCGGCGCCTCAGCGCCCCGATCAACGATACCAATCCCTCTCTTAGATGCATGCCGACTGCTTGGTAGTCTTCAGCTTCAACCGCCTCGTCAAGCTTGCGCTCAGCTTGGTCGACCCGCCTGAAAACTTCGTCGAACGGAGTGGGAGAGTCTCCGTCGATACGATCGGAGCGGTTGCGTAACCGGGCCATAAGCCCGATGTGAAATGACAGCGTGTAATCCATGCTAGGAAAATGGCGCTGCGAGTACAGGTTTGTGAGATTGGTAATTACCCACCATCGGTCCTTGTCGGTCGTGACGTCCCAGATCTCATAGACCTCTCCCAGCACGATCTCCTGCTTGATCCTCTCGATATGCTGCACAGTCTCGTCGCGTGCCTGACCATGAACATAGTTCGCGATGTCCATTTCGGAGTGAGGATCTCCCTCCACGCTGTAGCGGTTAAGCTCGCCAGTAGGAACAGGATGCGTATGAACGATGCAATCATCCTTGGAGACCTCGGGAACTTTGTCGCCGTCAGTCACAAGCCAGCCCTCCTGGAGGCCGAACGTCAGCGTTGACGGCGCGCGCTGCTTTTGCGCGTCGCCGCCGAACGCTTAGTCAGGCGCGATTGGCGTGCGCTGAGCCACTCTTTGAAAGATGATTGGCTTTCCCCGGACGCTCGGCCCGCAAGAAGACCTTCAACACTAATGTCCTCGTCAATGGATTCCCAATGGATGCCGCGGCCCTGTGCAATAAGACGCCATTCCTTGCGCTCGTCCGAGGTGGCGTGGGAAAGCCTGGGATACCACCCGACTGGCACAGAAATGGTACGTCCATCGGAAAGGTCGACATGCAAGGTGTCCGCCGTAACCTTGACTGATTTAGCTAGAGGAATCTCGATCTCAACCGCGGAAATACTCATTCCAAGCCTCCAACAGAGTTGACTGGTACAGTTTGACCAGCTTTTCTATCTGGCCGATTTCGACCCTCGAAAATCCACCGCTACTCTGCAACCGAATGGGGTCCAGCCAGAACTTAGCGACATTATCGTCGCGTTCAACGTGAATATGGGCTGGCTCGTCCCGGTCACTGGCATAGAAGAAGAACCGATACGGGCCGTGACGTAGGACTGTTGGCATGGCGGATAGCGCGCTTTACTAGAATTAGTTGAAAACGTTGATTGTCAGGACAGGCGGCCTGCAAACCACCAACACGTAACACACTGGCCTGTTCCCCGTACTCCATCAAGACCTTACCCTTACAATCCCCCCTGCGCAATTCCACCACCCGCCCCACCCACATTTCCCAATCCAGCAACCCCCATGCCCTTCGCCCCCGTCAACAACATCGATCTCTTTTATGAATCCCACGGCACCGGCCCCGCGATCGTGTTCCTCCACGGACGCGGCGGGAACCACTTGTCGTGGTGGCAGCAGGTGCCGCATTTCCAGAAGCGCTTTCGCTGCATCGCGATCGACCATCGCGAGTTCGGCCTGTCCAGGGAGCAACCCGACGGCCCGGGCCGCAAGGCGTTTGCCGAAGACCTGCGCCAGCTGCTCGACCACCTGGGGATCGAGCGCGCCTGCCTGGTCGGGCAATCGATGGGCGGGTTCACCGCGATGGATTTCGCGGTGCGCAACCCAAAGCGCGTCGCGGGCATGGTGCTGGCCGACACCACCGGCGGGATCGCGGCGCCCGACGTGCTCGAGGCCATGCGCGCGAACGTCGAGAAATTGCCGGAGCAACCCACAGCACGGTCGCTGGCGCTCGACTTTCCGGAGCGCGAGCCGGCGCTCGCTTTCCTCTACTCGGGGCTCGGCCGACTGACGCTTTCGATCCGCGAGAGCCTCGAGGACCTGCTCTTGAACCAGGACGGCCCGACGCTCGACGATCTGGCCGCGTGGAGCGCGCACAAGATCCCGGTGCAAGTCATCGTCGGCGCACGGGATGTCATGATCCCGCCCGAAATCGCGCGCAGGGTCGCGGCGCACCTGCCCGGCGCGAAGCTCGCGGTGATCGAGGACGCGGGGCACTCGGCCTACTTCGAGAAGCCGCAGGCGTTCAACGCGGTCCTCGACGCCTTCCTCTCGACGCTGCGTTACTGAGCCGGCGGCGGGCTGTCGGAGGCGCGACGCAGGAATGCGATCCGTCGCGAGCTTATCTCAGGCTCGCCGACGGGCCGTAGCTTCGCGGCGGCTGCGTCGGGATGATTTCGCCCTGCGCGCGCCCGCTGGTACCAGCGGATCGACCACTTGTAGTCTCGGCGAACATAGGCGGTATCCGTATCGTAGAGTTCGCCCATCCGCCGTTGCGCCTTCGGGTGGCCCGCGTTGGCGGCAGCCTTCATTGCATGGATCGAGCCGCCCTCGTCGCCGAGGGCATGCAGGGCCAGGGCGAGTTCGTACAGCTCCGGGCCCGTGGCCTGGGCAACCGGCGCATGCGTAGCGGCCGTGGTAAGCGCGGCCAAATAGGGCGTCGGCGGGGACTGCTCCTGCGCCTTGGCCTCCGGTGTGAACGCGGCCGACAAGGACGCGGCGAACAGAGCCACGATCGAAATTTTCGTATCGAAGTTTGAATTGCGCATCTTGGATCTCCTTTTTCAGGTGGCAAGGGAGCATCGAGCTCCATCCAAGGACAACCGCACGCGGCGGTGGGGACACGATCACCGCCGGCAACCCCGCTGGCGTTGGGCGTATCCGCCCTTTAGCCCGGAGGTTTTGCGTCCACGCCTTTCGACGTGTTTGCCCTCGTACAGGTTCTAACGACCCGCGGGCCGCGAACTTTAGGGGGGCAGGAGATTTATTTTCGGCGCAGCCAGGCCCCCTCCGGCCTGCGCACGCACGTATACTGCGTCGCTTTTCGCGCGTCCCGCGTTGCGCCGCGCCCCACCTCCGACCTCGCTTTCCCCCAATGCTGCTCAAGAACCTCACGCTCTACCGCGTCTCCGATCGCTGGCCCGCAAGGCCCGATACCCTCGAAAAGAAGCTCGCCGCCCAGCCGCTGCAACCCTGCAGCAGCCTGCAGATGGAGAGCCACGGCTGGATGCCCCCGCACGGCGAAGGCGAATTCCTCTACCACCAGGCGCACCACTGGCTGGTCGCGTTAGGCGCCGAGCAGAAGATCCTGCCCGCCTCGGTAGTCAGGCAGGCGACCGAAGAGCGTGCCGCCAAGCTCGCGAAGAAGCAGGCGCACCCGGTCGGCCGGAAGCAGCTTCGCGACCTCAGGGACCAGGTGCTCACCGAATTGATGCCACGCGCGCTGGCCCGCCGCCGGGTCACGCACGGCTGGATCGACCGCGACCACGAACTCCTCGCGATCGACGCCGCGGCCGACCCGAAGGCCGAGTTGTTTACCGAATCCCTGCGGCGCGCGGACGACGGCCTTGCGGTGAAACGAATCGAAACGCTGCGATCGCCCGCATCGGCGATGGCCGAATGGCTCTCCAAAGGCGAGGCACCCGGAAAGTTCGGCATCGACCGGGACCTGGAATTGCGCGCACCGGACTCGAGCAAGGCCACGGTGCGCTACTCGCGCCACGCCCTGGAGGGACGCGATATCCGCGACCACCTCGCGGCCGGCAAGCAGCCGGTGCGGCTCGGGCTGACGTGGAACGACCGCATCTCGTTCGTGCTGACCGACACGCTGCAGGTCAAGCGCGTCACCTTCCTCGACATCCTCAAGCGCGAGGACGGCGACGATTCGGGCGAAGAGAAAGTCGATGCGGAGGAGAAGTTCGAAATCGACTTCGCGCTGGTGACCGGGGAGCTGTCGCTGCTGGTTGTCGACCTGGTGAAGGCGCTTGGCGGCGAGAAATAGGAACAGGGGGGCGCCGATTCAGCGCTGAATGATCCTGGCGCTTGGAACCATCAGGGCCTGCCTTTCTGTCAGGCAATCGTCGCTGCCGGTGGCGAAGTCGCGGCACACGCCGGGGCGTTGCGCGTAGATCGTGCAGCGGTGGGTGGCGCGGTCGAGCGCCGCGCAAAAGCCGTCGTCCAGGCGCACCATCACCTGCCCGCCCCAGCGGTCGGTCTCGACGAAACGCTCGGGCGGCTTGTCCTCGCCCATGAGGATCACCTCGAGCCGGCAGCAGCAGGCCTTGCAGGACACGCAGGTGACTTCGGGTTCGGTGCGCAGGTCGGGTCTCGTGCGGGCGGGTTGGCTTTGCATTGTCTCGCATCCGGCCGCGTGCCGGATGACGGTTCCGCTATAGACTTTCGCGCATGGCCTGGCAGCAAACTTTCGAAGTCCGCACACGCGGCCGCGGCACCACCGACATCACACGCGAAGTCGCGCGGCTCGTCGCCGCTTCCGGGATCGCAACCGGTGTCGCGCACGTCTTCGTGCAGCACACCAGTTGCTCTCTGATGATCACCGAGAATGCCGACCCGGACGTGCTGCGCGATCTCGAAACGCTTGCGAGGCGCTGGGCCCCCGACGGCGACCCGGCCTACCGGCACGACACCGAAGGCGAAGACGACATGGCCGCGCACGCGCGCAGCGTGCTCAGCGGGACATCGGTCAGCGTGCCGGTCGGCGACGGCCGTCTGATGCTCGGCACCTGGCAGGGCATCTACCTCTGGGAGCACCGCGCGCACGCGCATGCGCGCACGATAGTGGTGACCGTCACCGGCTAGAAACGCGGACTTTCATTCCTGCGGATTCAAGCAGGGAGCGGCGCTCAGGCCGGTTTATTTTCCATATCCGGAAACATCGTTGCCAGGCCGAGCCGCGCCACTTCGCTTCCCGGTTCGCCGAGCTGCCGCAGCACCTCGAAGTGGTTCGCGCCGGGAATCTCGATCAGCCGCGGCGGCCGGCCCGCGGCGGCGAGCACCTCGGCAAAAGCTTTCGGCTGGCGCTTGAACTCCGGTGTCTCCTTGGAGCCATAGACCATGGTAAGCGGCGTGCGGAACTTCTCCGGCTGCAGGATCGCGCTCAGCGCGACCACTTCCTCGTCCGAGAGCTTCACGTAGCTGCTGCGTGCCGAAAGCATCACCGGCCGCAGGTCGTACATCCCCGAAATCAGCAACGCGCTCTTCACCACGTCCTGCGGCACGCCGTGTTCGCCGGGCCAGTCTGCGAGCAATGCGACGCCGGCCAGGTGCGAGCCTGAGGAATGCGCCGACAGGTGAATCCGCTCCGGGTCGCCGCCGAAGCTCGACGCGTTGCGGTAGATCCACGCGATCGCGCGCCTGACCTGCGCCACCATCTCGGGGATCCGCACCTTGGGGATGTTGGAGAAGTCGATCACGATGCAGATTGCGCCTGCCTGCGTGAACACCGGCGCGATGAAGGACTCCTCGTCCTTGCTGAACAGCGTCCAGCGCCCGCCATGCACGTGGACGTGGATCGGCGCGCCTGAATTCGACTCCGACACCATTTTTGGCGGGAAGAGGTCGAGGGTTTCGTCTTCGCCCTCGCCGTAGGGCACGCTGCGCCGGTGCGGGTGGGTCGCGCGCACTTTCGCGCTTTCGGACGCGTACCACGCGACGATCTCCTCGCGGTTGGGCGCGTAGACGCGCTGGTCGTAGGCCGCATCGAGCTCGGCCTGCGTGTAGTCGAGGTAGACGCGGGGTTGCGGCCCGGCCGTCATGCCGGCCGCCGGGTCAACGGGCATCCTGCTCGTCGGTGTACCAGTCGGGCACCTGCGGGTAGTGCGGGCCGTCGTAGATCTCGACCAGGATGCTCTCCTCCCGCGCGAGGGTCGGGCCGTGGACGTTGCCCTTGGGATTGCAATAGAAGCAGCCCGGCGTGAGGACGGTGTTCGTGGCCGTGTATTCGTAGCGGCCTTCGAGGCAGAACATGAACTGGTTCGAGGCGTGGCTGTGCGGCTTCGGGATGCCGGCGCCCTTCTCGAACCTGTTCAGCGAGATCGTGGCGCCGGTGGCCTCGTCGCGCCAGAGCATCTTCTCGTGCAGGCCCTTGAGCGACTTCGGGCGCCAGGGCATGTCTTTCGTCTGGATGAGGATCTCGGCCAGGCTCGGCGCGCCCTTGGGCAGGCTCGGGGTCTTCGGGTCGCTCATGGGTTTCTCCGCAGCGTGGGGTGTGGCGATTCTAGCTTCAGCCGCCGCCGGGGCCGCCGATTTCGGGCAGAATGCGCTCCCTCGTTTCACACTCCCCGGACGATGACCGAGTTCCTGCGCCGAGTTTCGGTGTTCATTTGCATTGCCTTCTCCATCTGCGCGCCGGCCGCCGCGCAGGCCCCGTGGAAGAACCTCAACGACGAGTCGCTCACGCTCTTCCAGCGCGGCAAGTACGAAAAGTCGATCGAGGTCGCCCTCAAGGGCATCTCTTTCGTCGAGGGCCGGCAGGGGCCGCAGCATCCGGGCGTGGCGCTTTTCCAGAACCGGATCGCGGAGTGCTACCTGCAGATGGGCCGCTTCACCGAGGCCGACAAGTACTACGCCAGCTCGCTGGCGATCCGCGAGAAGGCGCTTGGCCCCGGGCACCCTTTCGTGGCGCAGTCGCTGAACAACTTCGGGACGCTGCGCATGCTGCAGGCACGCTACCCGGAATCCGAATCGATGCTCAAGCAGGCGGTCGCGATCCGCGAAAAGGCGCTCGGGCCGGACCATCCTTTGGTGGCCGAAACGCTGAGCGCGATGGGCAGGCTCTACGGCGTGCAGGGCCGGCCCGCGGAATCCGAAGCGCTGCTTAAGCGCGCGGTGGAGATTCTCGAAAAGGCCAAAGGCAACGAGACCTTCTATCTCGGGCGGACGCTCTCGATCCTCGCAAGGCGGTACGTCGAGGATCGCAGGTACGCCGAGGCGGAGGCCACCTACAAGCGTTCTATCGCGGTCTGGGAAAAGGCGCGCGGCGAGGAGCACCCGTTCATGGCGATCCCGATGACCGGCCTCGCGGAGCTCTACCGCCAGCAGAATCGCATCGACGAAGCCGTCGCCCTGTCCGAGCGAGCGATCAAGGTGGTCGACGATTCACTCGACCGCGGACACCCGAGGATGGCCGACGCGCTGGCCGGCGCCGCCTCCATCTACGCGACCCGCGGCGACTTCGATACCGCCGAGGCTTTCCTGAAGCGCGCCCTCGAGATCCGCGAGTCGACGCTCGGCGAAGCGCACCCGGACACCCTCCGGACGATGACCGCGCTGGCCGAGGTCTACTTCAAGCTGAACCAGCCCGCCGAGGCCGAAAAGCTCGACGAACGGGCGCTCGAGCTGCGTACGCGCAAGCGTTAGTCTCACCGTCGGCGCAGGGCGCGCCCAAGTTGACGGCATGCAACAGGTGCACCATCCTTGTGCCTGTCATCGGCCCGATGTGCGCCGGCAGTGCGGGAAACGAGCGTCCCCCTGCAGTGCCGAGCGTGGCATGGGCCTTGCAACCGGAAGTGATCCAACCCACGGAGGAAATCATGTCGAGTCTTTCCAGGCTTCTCGCGCTGGCCGCAGGCCTTCTGGTCGCGTTCGCGGCGTGCGCGCAGGACATCAAGGTCGGGCTGGTCGCCGCGCTGACCGGCCCTTCGGCACAGTCCGGCGAGGCGATCACGCGCGGCCTCACGATCGCGATCGACGAGCTGAACGCCAAGGGCGGCCTCCTCGGCCGCAAGGTGGTGCTGGTGCGCCGCGACGACGAGTCCAGCCCGCCCAAGGGCCTGGCCGCCGCGCGCGAGCTGATCTCCAACGAGAAAGTCGCCGCGCTGTTCGGCGGAATCGACTCGCCGGTGTCGCTCGCGATCATCCCGGTAGTCAACAAGGAGAAGGTCCCGTTCATCGGCGTGTGGGCCGCGGCCACCAACATCACCGTGAACGGCGCCAACCCCAACTACGTGTTCCGGGTCTCCGCGCGCGACGACCTCGTCGACGTGAAGCTGGTCAAGTACGCGATGAGCACCTACGGCGTGAAGAAGCCGGGCCTGGTGCTGATCAACAACCCCTGGGGCGAGTCGAACGAGAAGGGCCTCAAGGCGGCCGCCGCCGCGGCGAGCATCGCGATCGCCGGCATCGAGAAGATCGAGCCGAACGACGTCGACATGACCGCGCAGCTCACGCGCCTCAGGAATGCCGGCGCCGACGCGCTGATCCTCGTGGCCAACGCCGCCCCCGGCGCGCAGATGATGAAGGCCCGCGAGCGCATGGGCTGGAAGGTTCCCGTTGTCTCCCACTGGGGCATCTCGGGCGGGCGCTTCGACGAGCTGGTCGGGCCGAGCGCGGGCGACGCGCATTTCGTGCAGACATTCAGCTTCTCGGGCAACCTGAACGACACCGGCAAGCGCGTGCTGTCGGCGATGCAGTCGAAGTACGGCGTCAAGACGCCGGCCGACGTGCTCGCGCCGGTGGGCACCGCCAACGCCTACGACGCGATGCACCTGCTTGCGCGCGCGATCGCCAAGGCCAAGGGCACCGACGGCGAGGCGATCCGCAAGGCGATGTACGAGATCGACGACTACGCCGGCCTCATCAAGACCTACAAGAAGCCCTTCGGCCCGAACGACCACGAAGGCCTCGGCCCGGACGACTACATCATGGTGAAATTCGAGGGCAGCAAGATCGTCCCGGTAGGCAAGTAGGCCGCCCGAGCAACGGCGAACGCAGAGGCAGGCCCCGCCGGAGGGGGTACGGGGGAACCGGAGGTTCTCCTGTGCCTTCGTGGGGTACGGGGGAACCGGAGGTTCTCCTGTGCCTTCGTGGGGTACGGGGGAACCGGACGTTCTCCTGTGCCGATCGTCGGGGCCTTGCCATTTCTGGCGGATCGGTTTTCCCGCATCACTCTCCCCAGTGGACCTCAACACCTTCTTCTCCGCGGTGGTCGCCGGCGCAGGCCTGGGCAGCATGTACGGCCTAACGGCGCTCGGGTTCTTCGTCACGTATTCGGTGTCGGGCACGGTGAACTTCGCCCAAGGCTCGACGCTGATGCTCGGGGCGGTGCTGTCCTTCGCCCTCGGCGTGAAGCTCGGCTGGCCGATGTGGGCCGCAGTGCCGGCCGCGCTCGCGGTTTGCGCGGCCTGGAGCGCGCTGGTCGAGGCGATCGGCGTGCGGCCGTTCGCGCGCCGCGGCTCCGAGTCCTGGCTGCTCGCCACCGTGGCGCTCGGCCTGATCCTCGAGAACGTCGTGCTGTTCACGTTCGGCAAGGATCCGCGCGGGATGCCGGCGACCTTCCTGACGAACACCGGCTTCGACGCGGCAGGCCTGCGGGTCACGCTGCTGCAGGTGGCGATTCCGCTGATCGGGTTCGGCATCGCGATTGCGCTGAATGCCTTCGTCGGGCGCTCGGCCGCCGGCAAGGCCATGCTCGCGGTGGCGCAGAACCGCGACGCAGCGCGGCTGATGGGCATCGACGTCGGACTGGTGGTCACCGGCGCCTTCGCGATCTCGGGCGTGTTCGCCGGCGTGGCCGGCATGCTGATCGCGCCGCTCTATACGGTGTCGGCCGGCATGGGCACGCTGTTCGGCATCAAGGCCTACGCTGCGGCGATCCTCGGCGGCCTGGGCAACCCGTGGGGCGTGATGCTCGCCGGCGTGCTGCTGGGCACCGCCGAGTCGGTGATCACCGCCGGCTTCGGCTCGGTCTGGACGCAGATGCTCTCGTTCGCGCTGGTCATTGTGGCGCTTGCGGTGCGTCCGCAGGGGTTGTTCGGGTACGCCGCGGTGAAGAAGGTATGAAGGCCCACCGCGCAACGCTGGTGCTCGCCCTCCTCGGCGTCGCGGCTGCGACACTGGCCGCGTTCTACGGCAACAACTACCACCTGCTGATCATAGGCACGATCGCGATCAGCACGATCGTCGCCACCGGGCTGAACGTGCTGTTCGGCCTGGCCGGGCAGATTTCGTTCGGCCATGCGGGGTTCTTTGCGATCGGCGCCTATACCGCGTCCATCCTTTCGGCCAGGGCCGAGGTGCCTTTCTTCCTCGCATCGCTGGCCGGTGCCGCGCTCGCGGCCGCCGCCGGCGCATTGCTCGCAGTGCCGGCGCTTCGCGTGCGCGGGCCTTACCTCGCGATGGTCACGATCGCTTTCGGGTTCGTCATCGAGCAGGGCTCGGCCGAATGGAAGGACGTGACCGGCGGCTGGAACGGCTTCATGAACATTCCCCGCCCCGGCTGGATCGGCGGCCCGATGGACGACCGGGCGCTGGCGATTGCGTGCGCAGTATTCGCAGGGCTGCTGCTATATGGCTTTGCGCGGTTTGCATCCACCCGCTGGGGATTGGCAATGCGCGCCACGCGCGACGCGGAAGTCGCCGCGCAGTCGCTCGGCGCCAACCTGGTGGCGGTGCGCACGCTCGCGTTCGCGATTTCGGCGGCGGTCACCGGCTTTGCCGGCGCGCTCTTCGCCACGCTGCAGGGGTTCATCAGCCCGGAGTCGTTCCCGTTCTTCATGTCGATCACCTTCGTGCTGCTGGTGCTGGTCGGCGGCCAGGGCAGCGCGTCCGGCCCGCTGCTGGGTGCATTGGTGGTGGTGCTGCTGCCCGAGATGCTGTCGTCGCTGGCCGAATACCGGTTGATGTTCTTCGGCGGCCTGCTGCTGCTCGTGCTGTGGATCGCGCCTGCCGGGATTGCCGGCGCTGCGGCTGCCTTGTGGGCCAAGCTCTCCCGGCGCAGCACGCCCGATCCCACAGTGAAAGCCGACGAGGCCATGGTTGCGCGCTTCCTCTCGCGCGAATCCAACACCGCGCTCAGTGTCGAGAAGATCTCGGTGAGCTTCGGCGGCAACCGTGCGGTGGACGAGGCATCGCTGAGCGCCGAGCCCGGCAGGGTCACCAGCCTGATCGGCCCGAATGGTGCAGGCAAGACCACATTGCTCAACCTCGTCTCCGGTTTCTACAAACCCTCGGGCGGGCAGGTGCGGATCGGCACGACCGGGATCACCGGCGCCTCTTCTTACGCGGCGGCCCGGGCCGGCGTCGCCCGCACGTTCCAGACCTCGCAAC
The DNA here is from genome assembly GCA_964599095.1 of uncultured Bordetella sp. GTDB lineage: Bacteria > Pseudomonadota > Gammaproteobacteria > Burkholderiales > SG8-39 > SZAS-79. The sequence goes on along the minus strand of CAZREB010000003.1, from coordinate 373,377 downwards.
TGTTCGCCGGGATGACCGTGCAGGAGAACCTGCTGGTGGCGCTCAACCGCGGATCGCTCGCCGGGACCGCGCCGGTGCCGCCGTCCGAAGGCGCGCGGCTCGCCGACGCGCTGCTCGCCTGGGTCGGCTACACCGGCTCCGCGCATCGCCCGGCAGGCGCATTGCCGCACGTGGACCGGCGCCTCGTGGAGATCGCGCGGGCGCTGGCTACGCGCCCCGGCGTCCTGCTGCTCGACGAACCGGCGGCCGGCCTGTCGGCCGAGGACACCGACCGCCTCGGCCGCGTGCTGCGCCGGATCGCGGGACTCGGCCTCGCGGTGCTGATCATCGAGCACGACATGCAGCTGGTCATGGGCATATCGGACCACATCTACGTGCTCGATGCCGGGCGCATGATTGCCGAAGGCACACCGGCCGCGATCCGGCAGGATCCCGCCGTGCGCCGCGCCTATCTCGGCACGGATGACGGCAGCGACGACCTCGCGGTGCCGGCCCCGCGCGCAACCGCCGGAACCAGGCCACCGGAAGCCTTGCTGGTCCAGGGGCTGAGCGCGGGGTATGGCGCGGCGCCGGTGCTCGAAGGCGTTTCGCTCAGCGTGCGGGAGGGCGAACTGGTCGCGCTGCTCGGCGCCAACGGGGCCGGCAAGTCGACGCTGATGCGCTCGATCGCCGGGCTGCACCGTCCCGTGGAAGGCAGCGTGAATTTCGGCGGGCGCGAGATCTCCCGGGCCCAGGCGCATGGCATCGCGCGCGCCGGCCTCGCGCTGGTGCCCGAAGGCCGCCAGGTCTTCCCCGAGTTGAGCGTCGAGGACAACCTGCGGCTCGGCGGATACGGAAAGAGGTCGGGCAAGGATCCGTTGACCGATGCGCGCGTCGAAGACCTGTTCCGGCTGTTTCCGCGGCTCGCAGGCCTGCGCGAACGGCGTGCCGGCCTGCTGTCCGGCGGCGAGCAGCAAATGCTAGCGCTCGCGCGCGGCCTCGCGGCCGACCCGCGTGTGCTGCTGCTCGACGAGCCTTCGCTCGGCCTCGCGCCGGCGATCGTCAAGGAATTGTTCGGCGCCCTTGCGCAGCTGCGCGCCGAAGGCCGCACCATCGTGCTGGTCGACCAGATGGCGCGCCTCGCGCTGGCGCTGGCCGACCGCGCCTACGTGCTTTCGTCAGGCAAGATCGTGTTCGCCGGCAGCGCAGAAGAACTCAGGAACAACCCGGTGCTCGAGCGCGCGTACCTCGGCGGCGCATGACGCCCGGACGACCCACAACATAACGGAGGCTTTCGTGACCAGACCCCTCAAGCCGCACGGCCGCTACGACTACGTGCCGATCCACAAGCGGCCGGATTACAGCTTCCCCGGCGGCAAGCGCCTCGCGGTCTACCTCGGCTTCAACCTCGAACACTTCGACTTCGGCGCGGGCCTCGGCGCGCGCATCGGGCCGGAGAGCCCGCAGCCGGACGTGAGCAACTACGCCTGGCGCGACTACGGCAATCGGGTCGGCGTGTGGCGGTTGATCGAGCTGTTCGACCAGCTCAAGCTCCCGGTCGGCGTGCTGACCAACACCTCGCTCTACGACTATTGCCCCGAAGTGCTCGAAGCCTTCGTCGCGCGCGGCGACGAGATCATCGGCCACGGCCACACCAATTCGGACCGGCAGGGCACGATGCCCGAGGCCGAGGAAAGAAAGCTGTTCGAGTATTGCCGCGACCGCATCGAGAAGGAATCCGGCAGGGCGCCCCGCGGCTGGCTCTCGCCGTGGCTGTCCGAGAGCCTGACGACGCCCGACCTGATGACCGAGACCGGCTACACCTACACGCTCAACTGGTGCATCGACGACCAGCCGGTGAAATTCCGCACCCGCAGCGGAAAATCCCTGTGGTGCATCCCCTACCCGCAGGAAGTCAACGACATCCCGATGATCGTCGCGCGCCAGATGGACGGCAAGGATTTCGCCGACCTCGTGATCGACAACTTCGACGAGATGGTCGCCCAATCGAAGGCGCAGCCGCTGGTCATGGGCATCGCGCTGCACCCCTACCTCGTCGGCCAGCCCTACCGGCTTCGCCACCTGCGCCGGGCGCTCGAACACATCGCGACGAGCAGCAAGGCCTGGTTCACGACGCCCGGGGAGATCTGCACCTTTGTCGACGGGCTCGGCCTGTAGGAACCCATTGCTGCCATTTTTGGGCCAAGGCCCGCTCCGGTAGCCACTCTCAGGGCGAAATGCTGCCATCGACCCGGCGCCGGCCGCCGGCGCCGCGAAGCGCCGCGGCGGCCATGAACGCCAGGTAGGCCGCATAGCTCACGCAGTAGAGCAGCCCCGCGCGCTCGAGCCCCAGCCCGTCGCGAAAGACGATCAGCAGCGCGGCGAAGAGCGGGACCGAGAGGACTTCGCCCACCGCGATCGACACCGTGCGCTGCATTGCGAACAGCGCATACATGAACACCCAGGAGCCGACGCGCAACCAGTCGCCGAAGAAGAACAGCGCTGCGGCGCGGTCCGGAACGACGAAACGCGCGTCATACAGGGTTTCGAGGACGACTGCCTGGTTCAGCCACAGGAGCAGCAGCAACGCCGCAGTCGCGGCAAGCGTCACCACGGTCGCCTTCGCCAGCACGGGATAGAAACGCGCAGTGTGGTATGTGGCGCTCAACCGCGGCAGGACGATCATCCAGAGCATCCCGGCGGCGATCACGGTGATCCATTCGGACGATCGCCACAGCGCCTGCACCATGCCCGCATCGCCCCACGTCATCGCATCCGAAAGCGTGCGCCGCGCGACGAGCATCGAGACCGGGCTGAGGATCCCGATCGACAGCCCGGCGACCATGTAACGGGCGAGCCGCTCGACTTCCACGCCGGGCGCGGCGGCCGGCCGGCCCTTGGCGAGCCACGCAACGGTGAGAGCCCCTGCGAACAGCGCGACACACACCTGGGAGGCCAGCACGCCCGGTGCAATCCAGTCCGCGGCCGCAAACCAGGCGGCGCCGGCCATCGCCAGCATGGTCGCGACCGTCAGCCACAGGATCCGGTCCCGACGGCCGCGCCCGAGCCAGAACGTCGTCAGCAACCCCGGGACCACCGTGAACCAGCCGGTGACCGCGGCAAATGCGACCAGGCCGGGCGAAACTGCGCCTGCGGTCACCCAGGTCGAAATCGAACCCGCCCCGAGCGCAAGGACGAGCGCCGCAACCGCCGAGACCGCAAGCCCCGACGCAAGCGCGGCGCGCAGCAACCGGCGCTGCACGCCCTCGGTCGAAGCCTGCGCGACCAGTACCGTCAGGCCTTGTGCAACACCAGCCATCGTGACGCCCGCGACGAGGTCGACGATCGACTGCAGTTGCGCCCAGAGCGCCACGGATTCCGGGCCGGCGCGCAACGCGAGGATCTTGTCGATCGCGGCGCGACCGAGCAGGCCGGCGAAGATCACCGCGAGCGCGATGGCGAGCCCCCGGCCGCCAAACCGCACCCGCGAGGGGGCTACGCCCACAAGTCCACGCGGGCCGTATTCTTCGGGCAAATCACTCGCCAGCCCCCTTCACTTGGCTTTGCGCGAACCTTGTTTCCTTCCTATTGCGCCGCTTACTTTCGCCAAGAGCTTCGGCGTGACCTTTGCCTGCCGCTCGACTTTGCTTATGTAGGCCTGTGTGACGCCCAGGCGTTGCGCCAATTCCTGCTGCGTCATGTTCGCCTTCACGCGTACCAGCGCAACAGGATTGCCGACATAGTCTTCCAGCATGAAGGACACGTAATCGCCTCCTTTTTCCGCAGCCGCCTCGAGTCCTGCGACTTCGTCCTCGATTCTTTCACGCAGCGCGTTGTACACCGCGATCGGGATCAGGACGAGCTCGGGCTTTCCGGAAACAGATTTAGTGACTTGAAGATTGACTGGAGCGTTCATTTATAGGCGTCTCCGCGAGATTTGATCTTTTCGATTGCGTTGATCACGATCCGACCTGCCGGTCAAATATGTCCGGGCGTTCGCCCACGATCGTTGGAACGGTAATTCAACTTCAGGGCTAGAATATTCGCATAGTGCCTCGGAGGTGCCGCAATGCGTATCAGCTTCATTCTTCTATTTGGTTTGCTGACCGGCTGTGCTGAACTGAATGAGTTGATTTCCGGAAAGTCCGCTTACTACCTCTCGTCGAGACCTGGAACCACCACCTGCAGCGACCGCCTCTGTCAGCAATTGGATGCGTATGAGTCAGGACTTTATAGTGCTGCACGCGACGGCCGAATTCGTTGGGTTCAAGTTGTAGACATGTTCTACGTTAGGCGTGATCAACTTTTCCCAGGAATCGGCGACAACAGTCTTACCAGCGAAATGCGCGCTTATCAACGAGCGCTTGCCGAGCAGATGGACCTCAAACGGCTAACTGAATCCCAATGGGCATACCTAATAGAAAAGAAGGCCGGAGAACTTCAGGCGAGAGAAGCGATGGTTAGAAATTCGCGGCCACGCACCAATTGCACAACAACGAACACAGGCACCGCAAATTCTCCGATCTATACGACGAACTGCTACTGAGCAACCGAGATGAATCTGGAGGCGGCCCAATCTCTCTGGGCATTTTCCCGTCGACTGTGCCCTCCTGTGCATTTGTGCCTACAAAGGCGACGAGACTTAGAATAATCGCATACGCAGTATCCGTAGGCCCCGCGATACATCAACGGAGATCCGTCTTAACTGTGGTCGGTTCGGCCACAAGCGTTAATAGGAGCACATAAATTGGGAATCATGGTTCTGCTGGACCTCATGGGTGGAGTTGCACTGCTCCTGTGGGGTCTGCACATGGTCCAAAGCGGCCTGGTTCGAGCATTCGGAGCGGACCTGCGGCAGTTCTTACGAGTCGCCCTGGCGAATCGTGCTCGGGCGTTCCTGGCAGGCGTCGGCGTAACGGCCCTGCTTCAGAGCAGCACGGCTACGGCGCTGATGGTCACTTCGTTTTCTGCCGAAGGCATGGTTGGCTTGGTATCCGGCCTGGCGATTATGCTCGGCGCCAACGTGGGTACGACCCTGGTGGTGCAGGTGTTGTCCTGCGACATATCGGCTGCAGCGCCGATCTTGCTTATTTTCGGAGTATTTGCGTTTAAGCGCGGAAGTCGCACCGTTACTCGCGATCTCGGCCGCGTATCGGTGGGACTCGGATTGATGCTGCTCGCGCTACATATCTTGGTTCAGAGCCTTGCGCCCGCAGAGAACGCGCCACTCGCCCGGGAGATTCTTGCGTCGGCCACGAGCGATCCCTTGCTTTGCATCGTCATCGGAGCACTCCTGAGCTGGGGAGCGCATTCGAGCGTTGCTGTCGTGCTGCTGACGATGTCCCTTGCCTATTCGAATTTCGTCTCACCGGCCGGCGCACTGGCCCTGATCTTGGGCGCGAACCTGGGAAGCGCGGTCAACCCTTTGCTGGAAGGCGGGGTGCGGGGCAATCCAGCGAGCTATCGAGTGCCGGTCGGGAATCTTCTGACGCGAATAGTCGGTTGCGCTCTTGTCGTGCCATTTCTCAACCCGATCGCAAACGAGACGTTGCGATTCAGCCCCAACCCGCTGCGCATGGGCGCCAATTTTCACATGGCCTTTAACGTAGTTCTGGCACTGCTGTTCATTCCTCAGCTCGGCGCCCTGGCGCGGCTTCTTGAGCGGTTTCTCCCCGAGCTGAAGGGGCCGGCCGACGCCGGGAAGCCCATCTATCTTGACGAATCTGCCATAGACACCCCGGCGCTCGCGCTGGCGGGTGCGGCGCGGGAGTCCTTGCGCATGGGAGAGATGGTCGAGGCAATGCTGCAGCAGACAATGAATGCTCTCATGACTCAGGATCGCAACTTGGTGACCGAGATATCAAGAAACGACAACGCAGTTGACCGTCTCCATGAGGCGATCAAGCTCTATGTGGTGAAGCTGACCCGGGACAGTCTCGACGAGCGAGAAGGCCGCCGCGCCATGGAAGTCATCGCATTCGTGATCAACATGGAGCACATCGGCGACATCATCGACAAGAACCTCATGGAGCTTGCGGCCAAGAAGATCAAGCACGGCCTACAATTTTCATCGCAGGGCGCGGAGGAGCTTCAGGCCATACACAGGCAAGTTCTCGATGACATGCGGCTTGCATTCGGCATATTCATCTCTGGCGACGTCAAAGTCGCGCGGCAGCTTCTGGACGGAAAAACCCGCTTTCGGCAAGCCGAGATCGCTGCTTCTGACAGTCACCTGTCCCGCCTCCGCGAGGGGCGTCCGGAGAGCGTCGAAACAAGTGCTCTCCACATCGACATCCTGCGCGATCTCAAGCGCATCCACTCCCATATCTGCGCAACCGCTTATCCGGTATTGGAAGCAAACGGCGAGTTGCTCTCAAGTCGGCTGAGAGGTGCATTGGCAGAACCGAGGGCGATTGCTGTAGATCTACGCCCAGGGAACACTGATCCAGCTGCCGGACCTCGGTAAAGATACTGACGGGAAGGCCGTTCGCCAAGATCTAAAGTAATACAGCGACCGCATGCCAGTGCCCACTTTTTCCAGGGTTGGGGCCGGTTTGGAATCGAACCGTCCTTTCATGGCGTAGCCACGGCGTAGCTTTGCCGCACTGTTTTTGGCTTGCCTTGACTTTGCGTAGCTGCGAACGCGAGGTGGCGGGCATCGCAGAGCATTGATTTAAATGCCCCAATACTTCCCTGGGCCAACTACGAACCAAGGGGTCGGGAGTTCGAATCTCTCCGGGCTAGCGAAATGACTTTTCGGCATCCCAACGCCTTGCAGCGTGTCAGCGCACAGTCCGGTTCTTCGTTCAAACGTCCCATAAGGGACTTTCGATGGCGGTTGCCCGTCTTCGGAGGGCGGCGCCAGGGGCTCGGGTCGCGCGTCCACGTGGCCCTGGTAGCCGACGATGCCGGTTTCCGCGAGCACTGGCAGGAGCGCCTCGTCTTCGACGCCCTGTGCGTTGATCGGCGCTTCGCGCGGGCGAAAGGCGCGCAGCACAGCCTCGACGATGAAGCGCACGTCTTCGCGAGTGCGTGCCGGGTCTGCCGGCAGAGTCGTGAAAGTGCGACAAGACCGGTCGCGTCCCGACCCAGCGTCCAAGCCGGGCGCAGGACAAGCCGGTAGACTCCGTGCCGGGAGGAGCGTTCGGTGACTCACAGGGCAGGCGGGGCTCGTTCGTTGCCGTCGATCCGGCGCTACCTGCTGGCACGGGTCGTCGGCATCATACTGCTGTCCTTCGCCGTATTTTCCGCGGCGGCCTACTTCATCATCGTTCGGCCGACCCAGGGGGAACTGGCGCGCAGCGAAATGCAACGCGCCTCCGAGGACGTCGAGGCCCGCCTGCAATCCCTGGTCGGCCAGAGCGAGCGGCTGCTCGCGATCCTAAGGGAGTGGTCGCGCGCCGGGGTGGTCAGCGTGAGCAGCACCCAGGAAGCCGGCCCCCTGCTGATCCCGGTGATGCTCGCGCAGCCGCATGTTCCGGTGATTGCGTTCGCCGACCAGACGGGGCGCGCGTTCCTTTTCGGACGCGAGCCGGACGGCAGCTGGCTGCTGCGCCAGAGTGACGTGGAAAAATGGGGCGGCCGCCAGCGCTGGATTCGATTGAACGTTGACGGCAGCTATGCCGGCGAAAAGTGGATGGACGTCACGTTCGACGCGCGCACCCGGCCGTGGTTCAAGGGGGCGATCGAACTCGCCTCCGACGCGGGGATCCATTGGACGGCGCCGTACCAGCTCACGCTCCGTAACGAATTCGGGCTCACCGTGTCGTCACGATGGACGAGCCACGACACCGGCGCGCAGATCGTCGTCGCAGTCGACTTCCGGCTCCACGAGCTTTCGAAGGCGACCTCGCGCATCGCCGTCGGCGGCCACGGTCGGGCAGCGCTCCTCTCGGTCGACGGCCGGATCCTTGGGCTCCCCCGCGATCCTGCGATCGTTACCGAGGAGGACCTTCGCACCCGCCTGATGAAGACGCCGCGCGAAGCCGGACTCGGCGTCTTCGACGAGGCCTTCACGAAGTGGGTCGCGGAAGGCCGCCCTGACGGCAAGGCCTCTGACTTTGTGGCCGAAGGCGACACCTGGATCAGCCACTTCCGCGAGTTTCCGATGCAAAACCGGAAACTGGTCCTTGCTTCGGTGGCGCCGCGCAGGGACTTCGCGCTCGGAACCGTCTGGGATGCCATGGCAATCGCCGGAATGATGGCCGCGGTGCTCGCCGTAGCGTTCTTTTCCGCACTCCGATTCTCGCGACGTTTCGCGGACGTCATCGGCGCGCTCGTGGCCGAGAGCGACCGCATCGGCGCGCTGCAGCTCGACGCGCCGGTCAGCATCGCCGCGGGTACGCAAGAGCTCAGCCGGCTGGTGGACGCGCAGGAGCGCATGCGCAAGCTGCTGTTCGACGCGACGCGCGACCTCAAGGAGCGCTTGAAGGAGCTCACCGCGCTGCACCAGGCGGCCCGCATGCTGCAGACCAGCCAGCCGATCGACACCGGCCTGCTCCAGGAGTTCGTGGCGTTGCTCCCGCCCGCATGGCAGTTTCCGGAGGTCTGCGAGGCCAGGATCCGGTACGCCGGCCTGGTGGCGGGCACGCCCGGCTGGCGGGACAGCCCTTGGAAGATGGCTGCAGGGTTCACCACAAGCAACGGCGAAAACGGCGAACTCGAAATCGCCTACTTGGAAGAGCGCCCGGCCGCCGACGAAGGGCCGTTTCTCGCGGAGGAGCGCACGCTGATCGATTCGCTGGTGGAGATGCTTGCGGCGGCCCTCGAGCGGCAGCAGGCCCGCGATGCGCTCGCGATCAGCCACCAGCAGCTGGAGACAAGGGTCGCGGAGCGCACCAGGGAAATCGCGGAACGCGAAGCCGTGACACGCACGATTTACGAATCGAGCCCGGCGGGCCTGTCCCTTGGGACCGTTGAAGGAGAACTCCGCCGGATCAGCGCACGCTTGACGGGCATGCTCGGCTACTCGGAGGGGGAACTGTTCGAAATGACTTCCCGGGGCGTCTGGGCGAACAGTGCGGATCGGGAAGCGTTCGTCGACAAGTTGTCGAAAGAGGGCTACGTCCGCAATCTTGAGTGCCGGTTCCGGCGCAAGTCGGGGGAGCCGATTCCCGTGCTCCTCAATTCCTCCATTGTCGAGATCAGCGGCGAGAAGCTGATTGCCACCTGGGCGCAGGACATGACCGAACTGAAGGCTGCGGAGCGGTCGCTGGCCGATGCGCTGCACCGCCAGCGCGCGATCTTCGCGGCCTCCCCGTACGGCATCACAGTGTTCGAGGAAAGGCGCCTGCTCATGGCGAGCCCCAGCTTCGAGCGCATGTTCGGCTACGCGCCGGGCGAGGCGGTGGGCCAAAGCGCCAGAATCCTGTTCGATTCCGACGAGGAGTTCGCCCGGATCGGCGGCGAGATGTACGCGGCCACCGCCCGGGGCGAGACCTATTCATACGAGAAGCAGATGGTCCGCAAGGACCGATCCCGCTTCTGGTGCCGCGTCACCGCGGCTTCGCTGGCAGGCGGCGAATCGACGAAGGGCATCGTGGCGCTTTGCGAGGACATCCGCGAACGCATGGCTGCGCAGGAGGCGTTGCGTTCCGCGAACACCGAGCAGCAGGCGATCTTCGACTCGTCCACTTCGGGCATCGCGCTGGTCAAGGACCGCCGCATCGTGCGCTGCAACCAGCGGCTGGAGGAAATTTTCGGATGGGGGCCGGGCGAGCTCAACGGCCAGTCCACCCGCGTGTGGCACGTGTCCGACGAAGCCTATGCGGATTCCGGCGAACGCGCGCTGGCCGCGTTCTCGAAAGGCAAGACCCACGCCCGAGAAATGCGGATGGCGCGTAGCGATGGCACGCAGTTCTGGTGCCGGTTGAGCGGCCAGCTCAAGGACCCTTCGAATCCCGGCGAAGGCACGGTATGGACGATCGACGACGTCAGCGCCGAGCACGAGGCCGCTGAGGCATTGCGCATTGCGCGGAACGCTGCAGAGGAGGCGACGCGGGCGAAGTCGATGTTCCTCGCCAGCATGAGCCACGAAATCCGCACGCCCATGAACGGGGTGATGGGTCTGCTGCAGCTGCTTTCATTCAGCAAGCTCGACACCGAACAGAGGTCCACGCTCGAAGGGGCGAGCGAATCGGCCAGGTCGCTGCTGCGGATCATCGACGACCTGCTCGACTTTTCGAAGATCGAAGCGGGCAAGCTCGAGATCCGGCCGGAAGCGGCCTCGGTCGCCGGGCTCGTCGAGAGCGTGCGCCAGGTCTATCTGGGTGTCGCGAGTTCCAAAGATCTTACGCTGCGCGCCACGGTCGATCCGGCGATCAGCAAGGCGGTCAAGGTCGACCCCTTGCGGCTTCGCCAGATCCTCAACAACCTTGTCAGCAATGCGATCAAGTTCACTGAATACGGCGGCGTCGAAATCTCCGCGGTTCTCGTCGCCCATGCTGATGGCTGCGACGAAGTGCGCTTTGCGGTGACCGACACCGGCATCGGCATCCCGGCCGATGCGCAAGCGAAGCTCTTCCAGCCGTTCGTGCAGGCGGCGTCCGACACCGCGCATCGATTCGGCGGTACCGGCCTCGGCCTCACGATCTGCCGGCGCCTGGCGGACCTGATGGGAGGCAGGATCGAGATGCGAAGCGAGGTCGGCCGGGGGACTACGATGCTGCTGACGCTGACCCTGCCTATTGCCGACGAAAGCGAGTTGCCGAGCGCGGGCGCAACCGGAGGGAGTCTTTCCGCGTTGGTCGCCTCGCGCCGGAAGACGCCGGACATCGAGGCCGCGCGCGATGAAGGCACGCTTGTACTGATCGCCGAGGATCACCCGACCAACCGGAAGCTGGCCACGCGCTTGCTCGGCCTGCTCGGTTATGCCGCGGAGACCGCGGAGAACGGGCGCGAGGCCCTCGAGAAGTCGGCGGCGGGCAGGTACGGCGCCATCCTTACCGACTGCAACATGCCGGAGATGGACGGCTACGAGCTGGCGCGTGCAATCCGCGACCGCGAATCGGGCGGCGAGCGGCGCATTCCCATCATCGCGTGCACGGCGAACGCGCTGGCGGGCGAAGCCGAGCGTTGCTTCGAGGCGGGCATGGACGATTTTGTCACCAAGCCGATCGAGCTCGAGCAGCTTGCCCGGGTCATGGAGCGCTGGCTGCCGCTGAACGGCGCGCAAGGCAACTCGCAGCCGCGCCCGATGCCCGCGTCCGTGATGCCTTCAGGCGATGCGAGCGCGCCGGTCGATCGGTCGAGCCTTGCCGTCATCAGCGGCGGAGACCGCGCGGCCGAGCGGGAGATCCTCGCCGATTTCAAGTCCGCAAACGATGCGGACATGGCCGATTTGCTCCGCGCCCTTGCCGAACGCGACATCGCAGCGGTCACGCGCGCGTCTCACCGGATCCAGGGCGCGTGCAAGATGGTCGGCGCCATGGCACTGGCAGGCGTGTGTGAACGCGTAGAAGCGGCGGGACGCGGCGGCAATTGGCAGGATGTCACGCTTGAGCAGGCCGCGCTAGAGTGCGAATTCGACCGGCTGAATGCCTGGCTGGCCGCGAATTAAGGGGAGAAAGCATCCATGCCGATCGAAGAACTGCACCTGCTCGTCGCGGAAGACCAGGAGTTTCAGCGCAAGACGCTGGTCCGAATGCTCACCGGCCTGGGCGTGAAGCAGGTGAGTTCGGCGCCCGACGGCAAGTCCGCACTCGACATTTTCACCGGCCGGGAACCGCCGATCGACATCATCATCAGCGACCTCGAGATGCCGGGCATGGACGGCATGGAGTTCATGCGCCACCTCGGCGAGGCGAAGCGCCCCGTGTCCGTCATCATTTCCAGTGCGCTCGACCAGGCCCTGATCGCCTCCGTGGAAACGATGACCAGGGCTTACGGCATCACGTTGCTCGGCGCAATCGAAAAGCCGGCGACTCCCGAAAAGCTTCGCGCGCTGATCGACCGCTACAAGCCGCCGCAGGCGAGGCCGCCGAGGGCGGCTGCGCCCGCCATCCCGCTCGACGAGATCCGCCGCGGTCTCGACGACGGGGAATTCGAGCCGTTCTTCCAGCCCAAGGTCAGCCTCGACGGGCGCGGCGTAGTCGGCGCGGAGGCGCTCGCGCGCTGGCGGCATCCGCAAAAGGGCGTGCTCGCTCCATTCTTCTTCATCACCGGGATGGAGAACAACGGCCTCATCGACCAACTGACGTGGTCGATGCTCGAAAAGTCGGCAGCGACCTGCCGTGAGTGGCTCGCGCGGGGCTTGCAGGCGACGGTCTCGGTCAACCTGTCCCTCAAATCGCTCGGCGATCCGGGGCTGGCGGAGCGCATCACGTCGCTCGTGGTCGCGCAGAAGGTCGACGCGAAGAACGTCATGATTGAGATTACCGAGAGCGCGGCGATGGCGGACCTCGGAAAAGCGCTGGAAAATCTCACCCGCCTTCGCATGAAGGGCTTCGGCCTCTCGATCGACGACTACGGCACCGGCTATTCGTCGATGCAGCAGCTTTCGCGCATCCCGTTCACCGAACTGAAGATCGACCAGTCCTTTGTCTTCAACGCAGTCGAAAAGGAATCGAGCCGGGTCATCCTCGGATCGAGTCTCGACATGGCGAGGAAGCTCAGGCTGAAGTCCGTGGCCGAGGGCGTCGAGACGAGGGCCCACTGGGATTTGCTGCAAAACCTGGGTTGCGACATCGCGCAGGGCTATTTCATCGCCAAACCGATGGAAGCCGAGGCGTTCCTGGACTGGGCTTCCGGCTGGCGTCCGCCGGAATAGGCGCGACATGCCCCTGGATTCACACGCCGCCAGAGCGGCGCTCGGAGCGCCTGGGGAATCCGTGCCGAATCATCGCTCAGTTGCGCTGGTTGTCGCCAGCAATTGAATGATTCAGGCGTGATGCGTTCCCGATATCGTGGTACCACTGCGCGAGCTTCTCCTTTGTCCAGAAGCCTTCCCGCGGGCTGTCCTCCTCGTACTCGGTGAGAGGGTCACTCGCCGGTTCGCAGCACGCGCCTGTAACAGGAGACGAATTGGTTGGGTGTCACCTTCGCTTCGAGGCAGTGTCCCGCCACGCTGAGCGTTCGACGTTCGTAATCCTGCTCGGAAATCCCGTACACCCGGGCCGCGGCCGGGGCGTGCACCGCAAGGTAGTCCGGGTCGAACCCGGTCAGCCCGAGGGCCGGCAGCTCGGCGAGGTCGAGCCTGCGCATCCGGTCGGCAGGCGTCGCATTCATCGCGGCGAACAATCCATCGGGCAGCCCCATCTCGCTGAAATACTCGCGCGAACGCCGGTTGCCGGCCTCGAGCGCCGCGGCCGCATTCGGGTTGCTGGCCGAGTTGATGTCGACCACGCCGATCCCCCTGACGAAGGTCGTCAGGCGAGCGCTGTGGATGCCGATCGCGCCGTCCCTTGCAACGCCCCGCACCACGCCGGCCGCGAGGACATAGACGCACCCGCTGTCGCACCGGCTGCGCACGAACACGTGTGCCTGCGCCGCGCGCACCATGCGGCCGATCTCGATGGCCGCCAGGCCGTCGCCGCCCGGGCTGTCGATCAGCACGATCGCGCCGGCCGGAAACTTCGCCGGATCGACCGACTCGAAGACGCCGCGCAGCTTCGACACCGCGGTCTGGTTGATCACGCCCCTGAGCTCGACGACGCGGATCCCGTGCGCCTTGGCGGGACCCTGCGCCGGGGCCGGCTGCGGCACCTGGGCCGCGGCCGACAGCGCGGCGCACAGCAACGGCAGCGCCCGCGCGATGCGCGTTTGCAGCGAGAATAGACCGATGCCCGAAAGGAATCCCGTCATGCGTACCGTCCTGTTAGCCGCCTGCCTTTCATTCGCCACGCTGGCCGCCGGCGCGCCGCCCTCGGTCTACGTCGAGGACCTCACGTGGCCGGAAGTGCGCGACGCGATTGCGGGCGGTGCGACGACCGCAATTTACTACGCCGGCAGCACCGAGCAGAACGGCCCGCACATGGTGACCGGCAAGCACAATTTCGTCGCCCGCCACGTCGCAGGCCGGATCGCCTCGGTGCTCGGCAACGCCTTGGTCTATCCGGTGATGCCCTTCGCGCCCACCGGAAACGCATCGGAACAATCGGGACACATGCGCTTTCCCGGCAGCGTCAGCGTAAGCGACGCAACGTTTTCGGCGGTCGCGCGCGACGTCGCGGAGAGTGCGCGCGCCGCCGGATTCCGAAACATCGTCCTGATGGGCGACCACGGCGGCGGGCAGAAATCGCTCGAAGCGGTGGCCGCGAGCCTCGATGCGCAGTGGGGCCCTGCCGGCACGCACGTGTACTACATCCCCGACGTTTACTTTGCGACCGAGCAACGCGTGGCCGAATTCCTTCATGCGCGCGGGCTGCCTGCCGGCGCGCATGCCGGGATCCCCGACACCTCCGAGCTGATGGCGATCGACACCGCCGGCCGCTGGGTCCGTCGCGACCGCATGCAGGCCGGCACCGCATCGAACGGGGTCGACGGGGACCCGCGACAGTCCTCGGCGGAGCTCGGGCGCGTGTTTATCGACATCAAGGTCGACGCCGCGGTCGCGCAAATCCGCAAGCGCATCCGGGCGGGCGGCTGATTCGCGGCACCCGGCGCTTGCGCAGCTATTCGGGCGCACCGCGCCGGAAGGATTCGCGGATCCGCCGCGCGAACCCGGCAAACGGCCACAGGTACATGTGCCTCACGTTCTGCCAGCCGCTGTCGGTGCCGTCGCCAAGACCCATGCGGAATTCCTCCGGCTCGCGTGCCGGCATGCAGAGCGTGCCGTAAAGGCGGTCCCACACCGCGAGCGAGAACCCGCGGTTGCACCCGCCGTATCCGTTCACCGCGTGCCGCGGCTCGTAGCTGTGGTGCAGCTGGTGGTGCGCCGGGCTGACGACCCATTTGCCCAGGTGCGGGCCATAGGTGATCCACACATTCGAGTGCCGCAGGTTGTCGATCAGGTTGACCGTCCACAGCGCCACGTGAAGGCCGAGGAAGGTGTAGAGGCTGACGCCGCCCGGCGAATACAAATTGAAGGCCCAGGCCGCCAGCCCGGTCAGCACCGCCGGGACCCAGGCCATCACCAGCAGGTCCACCGGATGCGCGCGGTACGCGGTGATCGGCGTGAGCACCTCGGCCGAATGGTGCACCTTGTGGAACTCCCACAGCGCGGGCACGTCATGCAGCAGGCAGTGCGCCACGAATCGGCCGAAATCGTAGGCGAGGAAGAAGACGACGGTGTATGCCAGCCGCAGGCCGATGCCTCCGGCCGGCGCGGAGGCCGGCGCCGGCCGGCGGCCGAGAAGTGAATCGAGGAAGGCGATGACCTGTGCGTCGCCAAACAGCAGCCAGCCGAACAGCGCGGGCAGCACCAGCGCGTTCACGAAATACAGCCGATAGTCCGCGCGTGCCGAAGCGTGCCACCAGATGCGCCGGCTGAAGTACTCGCCGAACTGCCGGCGCCAGGTCCGCCCTTGCGGCGCCACGCGCGCCGCCCGATTCGCGGCGAACACCATGATCGCCAGCGTCGACACGAGGAAGGGCCAGTACAGGTACGAATCGCGCTGCAGGAAGGCGAGCACCGCCCTGGCCAGGTTGAAGGCGAGGTAGTAGACGGTGTTGTAAAGCGCCTGCAGGTGCTCGGGCAGACCGGTCATCGGCTCGGGACCGGCTCCTGCGTCAGCGGCCGGGTTTGGCCAGCCGCACGTTGGACAGCGCCAGGCGGTCGACGACGTTGCGCAACAGGGCCCGCAACAGGTGGTGGCGGCAGCCCATGCTGGTCTTCTCGAGTTCGTCGACCGAGAATTCAGCGACCGTCGCATCGGTCATCGATTCGATGGTGGCCTGCCTCGCCAGCTCGCCGCCGGCGATGTAGGACATCTCGCCGAACCATTCGCCGGTGCCGATCACGTTGAGCAGTTGCCCGCCCTTGGTGACCTTGAGCTGTCCCTTGGCGAGGAAGAGCAGCGAGTCGCCCGGCGTGTCCTCCTTGAGCAGCACGGTGTGCGCCGGCTGGCGCGACCAGCGCGCGACCTTGACCAGTTCCCAGATCTCGCCGTCGGCGAGGTTGGCGAGCATCGGCACGGCGCGCAGCGACGCGTATTTCTCGATGTCGGGAATCTTGTGGACGTAGACGCTCAGCTTGCCGATGCTCGCGATCTCGAGCGCGAAATCGGCCCAGCTTGCGTAGCGGTCCTCGGGAACCTTCTCGAGCGCCTTCAGCACGAGGGCATCGATGCCGGGAGGAAGCTCCTTGCGCACCCGGCTCGGCGGCACGGGCGCCTCGGTGAGCACCTTGCGGATCAACGCCGGCATGCTGTCGGCGACGAAGGGGCGCTGGCCGGTCAGCAGCTCGTACAGCATCACGCCGACGCAGTACATGTCGGTCTTGTAGTCGAGCGCCTGGCCGTTGAGCTGCTCGGGCGACATGTAGGCCGGCGTGCCGATGCTGACGGTATCGTTGACCTTGCTGCTGCGCAGGAGCGCGGCGCCGAAGTCGGTCACCTTCACTTCGGTGCCGCCGGCCACCATGATGTTGGCCGGCTTGATGTCGCGGTGGATCACGCCCTGCCGGTAGGCGTAGTCGAGCGCGCCGCAGCACTTGAAGCCCACCTCGATCGCGTCGCCGACCGACAACAGGTTGTCCGGCCTGGCGTAGACCGACAGGTTGTCGCCCTGCACGTACTCCATCGCGATGTAGCCGGCGTCTTCGGTCACGACCGCGTCGAGGATGGCGACGATGTGCGGGTGGTTCAGCTTGCCGGCGAGCGAGGCCTCGTTGAGGAACTGCTCGCGCAGCACCGCGCCGAAATCCGGATCCTTGAAGATCGCGGGATTGAGGACCTTGAGCGCGACTTCCGAGCCGGAAAAGGGGTCGGTGGCAAGATAGACGCTGGCCGAGGCCCCCTCGCCCAGCAGCTTCCTGATTTCGTACTTTCCGACGTGCTCGATCACCCGATCGTCCCTCCCAGTGGCTGGCGAATTCTGCCACGCCGTGAAGGCCTCGATTGTCAACGTCCGAAAGGGCGCTCCGCCGGCCGGCGGAGGGAATGCCGTAAAATGCGGGCCTCTGCCGTTATCCGCCTGCCCTCCGGGCGCACAAGGTTCCCATCAAGACCCCCAAGAGGCTGCTTCCGCTGGTCGAGGAAGGGCTCGTCGACGAAGTCATGCGCCAGCTCATGAGCGGCAAGGAGGCGACCGTCTACGTCGTGCGCTGCGGCACCGAGATCCGCTGCGCCAAGGTCTACAAGGAGCCCGAGAAGCGCAGCTTCCGCCAGGCCGTCCAGTACACCGAGGGCCGCCGGGTCAAGAACAGCCGCCGTGCGCGTGCCATGGAAAAAGGCACCCGCTACGGCCGCGAGCAGCTCGAAGCCGCCTGGCAGAACGCGGAGGTCAACGCGCTGCAACGGCTTGCCGCTGCCGGCGTGCGGGTGCCGAAGACCTACAACTTCCTCGACGGCGTGCTGTTGATGGACCTGGTGACCGACGCCGAGGGCAACGCCGCGCCCCGGCTGAACGACCTGGAACTCACGCCGGAGCAGGCCGGCGAATTCCACGCGATCCTGGTCGGCGAAGTGGTCAAGATGCTGTGCGCAGGCATCGTGCACGGCGACCTCTCGGAATACAACGTGCTGGTCGACCGCCACGGCCCGGTGATCATCGACCTGCCGCAGGCGGTCGATGCGTCAGGCAATATCGGCGCCGGGGCGATGCTAGAGCGCGACGTCGAGAACCTGACCGCGTATTTCGGCCGGTACGCGCCGCAGCTGCGCGCCACCGACTACGGCAGGGAAATCTGGGCGCTGTACGAGACGGCCAAACTGGTTCCCGGCGTGCCGTTGACCGGCCGGTTCAAGCGCGTCGAAAAGGCGGTCGACCTGCACGGCGTGATGCGCGAGATCGAAGACGTCAAGAAGGAAGAGGCGGCGCGCCAGCTCTACCGGCAGTCGCTCGAACGCTGACGCGCCTTCAGCCCTGCCAGGGCCAGGGGCGGGCGCGTTTTGCGGAATGCCCGGCCCGCTTCTTTGCATAGCTCCCCGCTGCCATTGCCAACCCTTCGCGGTCGATCGAGAGCATCGCGCGTACACCTTGCTCGTCGAGCCCGGCGCCCCGGGCAATCGATTCCGGGTTCCGCATGAATTCCGCGAGCAACGCGGCGTCCGTGTAGAGCCGCGCAAGGAAAGCCTCCAGCGCAGCGGCGTTCACGCGGCCCGTCTCTGCAGCTGCACAGCGGCTTCGCGTCCGCGCGAAAGCGCCGCGCGGGCCCGCCGGATTTCGGCAAGCATCGACGCGAAAGCCGGGAAGTTACCGTCGCGCTCGATGATCACCGTCAGCGGCTGCGGTACCGAGGCGGCCAGGGTCTCCAGCAGGCCGTAAACCGGGTCCGGCACGTCGTGCAGGTGATCGTCGAGCAATCTCGGCCGGCCGGTTGCGCGTGTGATCCAGCGCCCGCCGGACAGGTGCACCACCGACACCCGCTCGAGCGGCATGGCCAGCATAAGGTCACGCGGGTCCCGGCCGAAATTGAGCGCGTTCGCATACAGGTTGTGCAGGTCGAGCAGCATCGGCGCACCGGATGCGCCGGTAATCGCGCGTATCCACGAGGGTTCGTCCAGCGCACCGCCCGGAGGATCGACCAGCGTGGCGATGTTCTCGAGGATCGGCGGCGTACCCACGGCTTGCCGCGCCCGCATGATGTTGCGTATCGCCCCCTGGACGTTCTCATGAGTGCGCGGCGGCGCCGCAAGATGGCCGATCTCGACGCCCCCTGCGCGCACATAGGCCAGGTGCTCGGACCACGCTTCCGGGCGCACCCGCTCCACCAGGCGCGCAAGGCGCGTGAGCCGGGCATTGTCCACCCGCTCGCAGCAAGCAAGCCCGAGCGACACGCCATGCAGCAGCACCGGCCGGGCAAGCGCAAGCTCCCGCAGCGCCGCCGATTCGCGCCGCCCCGCGTGAACCCAGTCCTCCGCGATGACTTCGAGCACGTCGATCGACTCGATCGACTCGAAGATCGACGCGGCCAGCTCCCCGCGCCAGCCCAGTCCCACCCGGTCGGCCGGCGGCATCAGTCGCCGCCTCCGCCGCATCCGCCGCAACCGCTGCCCCCGCCGCCACCGCAACTGCTGCCACCACTGCTGCTGCCGCAACTGCTGCTGTCGTTCCAACTGCCCGACGAACCGTCGGAGCTGCGCGGCCGGGGGAAGACCTGCTCGATGAACGGGAACGCCGAGGCGGGCAGCGCCGCGAGCCCGAAGATGGCGGCCACCAGCAGCGCCTCGTTCGTCGCGCCGCCGCTGCGCAAGGCGTTTGCCCGCGCCTTCAGCCGCGCCATCAGCGTCTGCAGGCTGCGGATCTTGCTCACGCCTGCGAACGTCAGCCGGTTCGAATAGATCCGATGGGCGAACCAGCAGGCGCCAATCGCGATCACCACGAGGAAGAAGACGTTGTGCCGGCCGTGGCTCAGGGCCTGGAGCAGGCGCGCGATGGCCAGCCCGCCGAGCAGCCCGAGCACGCCGAGCAGCGCCATCAGCACTGCATTCTGCCGCTGCGGCCCGCGCAGCAGGCCGGCATCGGCCAACTCGCGCTCGTAGGCGGCGCAGGCGGCGACCACGGACCGGTCGGCGACGAGTTCCTTGAGCGATGCCGGCCGTGCGCACCTGGCCACGATCGCTCGGTCGAGCGGCCTGCGCAGCAGGTCCGCGTTCGCCTTGTCGCTCACGGCGAGCATCGTTCCGGCGCAGCCGAGGATGCCGCGGTCGACCAGGTTGACGATGGCCAGCCGCACCGCCTCTTCTTCCGCCCCGCGCAGGAACCCGATCTTGTACGGGTCGGCAGTCAGGTCGCCGAGCCGGGCCGCGCCGCCGGCTTCGGCACCGGATCGCGCATAGAACCAGAACCCGAACAGGACCACTGCGGAAATGCCGGCGTAGGCCGCGAGGAACGACGGGCCGGGCAGGTTGAAAGGGAACACCGCCGCCTCAGGAAATCGATTCGGCGCGCGCGCGCATCGCCTGTGCCAGCCCGATCAATGCAAGGACCGCCGCCTTCGCCGACCCCTTGGGCAGGCTTCCGCCTTCGCGGGCCGCGGACAAGTGTGCGAGGGCCTCGCGCCAGTCCGGCGCATCGAGTTCGGCGGCGAGCGTTTCGAGGGCCGCCTTGGGTGACGGCGCCGGCCGCCCTTCGAGCGCGAGGATCAGCGCGGCCGCCGAACGCAACGGCCCGGCCGAATCGGCCACGACGATCGCAAGCTGCTCCTCGCGCAAACCCACCAGCACGTAACGCTCGCGGGTACGCAGCGTGAAGTTGAGCAGGATCTGCTTCAGGCGCGCCAGCATCGATGCGCGCGAAGGCGTGAGGCCCTCGAACGGGTCGCTGCCATGGAGTACTTTGTGGCGCTCCCGGATGTCGGCGAACTTGACCGCAAACGCCTCCGCGGCGGCACCGATCTCCGGCTCGAGGATGAACATCGCCTCGAGCCGGATCGCGGCGCGTGCAAGGCGCATCGGCTCGCGCAGCGGATCGATGCGCGCCGGATCGAAGCGCGACAGCACGAGGATCAGGTTGACGTCGGATGTGGCGCGCAGCCGGCCTTCGGCCGCCGACCCGAACAGCACTATCGACAAGAGGTCGGGCCCGAGCGCGGCCTTTGCAGAGGCATTGAACGCCTCGAGCGCCTTTGCAACGTCTTCAGGCAGATTCAGATCGCCCATCCGCTCCTCCCCGGGATGCCGCGGGCTTTCGGCCGGCGCCGCTCGCGCCTTGCCAACCGCCTCCGGGAGCCTTATCGGCCCTTCGCCTTCCCGGGAGCAGGTTTCGCGGCTGCGACGCTGCAGCCCTTCCGGGTCATGATTTCCTTGAGGTGGCCTTTGCGGGCTTCGGCGGCCTCGGTGGCGGTGTTCACATTGTCGTAGGTGAGGAGCACCGCCGGAAAGAAGATCACCGCCATGATGATGTTGCCGCCGGTCGACCCTTTGGCGGCTTCGGCAGCGTCGCGCAGCCTGTCGGCCTCGGCGGACTCCTTCTGCAGGTCTTCACACGTCAACTGGGCGTCCTTCGGCTGCACGCTTTTGACGACCGTCGGCGTCGCGCATCCCGCCAGCAGCAGCATGATCGCAACAAGAATCGCACCCATCCCGAATCCGCGCCCGCAATTCCCTTGCCTGTCATGCATAAACGCCTCCCGGTTCTCGAATTGCCAAAAAAGCCTGGCCGCACGACGCCTCGATCAAAGGTGCAGCGAGCCCCCGAAACAACGGTCAAATCCTACACCATCGAGGGCAACACCGACCTTTGGGAATGACTGCGGTCAGGCCGCAAGGCAGCCCATGAGGCAGGAACTACTTGGGCGCCTCCAGCAGCCGCTGGACGTACCTCGCCAGCAGGTCGATCTCGAGATTGACCTTCGCGCCCGGCGAAAGCCGCGAGAGCGTGGTCACCTGCAGCGTGTGGCGGATCAGGTTGACCTCGAACACCGTCCCCTGTGGCTGGTCCTCGACCCGGTTCACGGTAAGGCTGACGCCGTCGACCGTGATCGATCCTTTCCTCGCGATGTAGCGCGCGAGCCCGCGCGGTGCCCGCACTTCGAGCCGCCACGATTCGCCCAGCGGCTCGAAGGCGGTGACCTCCCCGATGCCGTCCACGTGGCCGGTGACCAGGTGCCCGTCGATCCGGTCGCCGAGCGCCATCGCCTTCTCGAGATTGACGCGCCCGGGCGCGCCGAGGCCGGCCGTCACGTTCAGGGATTCGCGCGACACGTCCACCGTGAACCGGCTGCCGTCGATCGACGTGGCGGTCATGCAGGCGCCGTTGACCGCGATCGAATCGCCGACCTTGGCATCCGCAAGGCCCAGCGCACCGGCTTGTATCGTCAGCCTCACGCCGGCCTCGAGGGGCTCGACTTTTTCGATGACCCCTACCGCCTGGACGATGCCGCTAAACATCGGTGCTCCCCCTCATTGCGCCTCCTTCATCCGCGCCAGGATCCGCAGGTCCGGCCCGATGCGCTCGACCGACCGGAATTCGAGCGGCACCCGCGCTTCGAGCGAAGTCATCGCCGCCAGGCTCACCATGCCCTGCGCGGCATCGCCGAGGAACGACGGCGCGAGGTAGACCAGGAATTCGTCCACGCAGCCCTCGCGCACCATCGAGCCGTTGAGCTTCACGCCCGCCTCGACGTGCAACTCGTTGATGCCGCGCGCCGCGAGCGCCGCGAGCATCTCGGGCAGTTCGACTTTCCCGTTCGCGTTCGGCAGCACGACGACCTCCGCGCCCTTCGCTTCGAGCGCCGAGCGCCCGGCACCCTTGTCCTGCGCGCAGAACACCAGCACCGGATCCCCGTCGAGGATGCGCGCGGTCAAGGGCGTCTCGAGCCGGCTGTCGACGATCACCCGCAGCGGCTGGCGCGATGTGTCGACCTCGCGCACGTTCAGGCGCGGATTGTCGGCCGCGATCGTGCCGATACCGGTGAGCACCGCGCAGGCGCGCGCGCGCCAGCGATGGCCGTCCTTGCGCGCCTCGGGGCCGGTGATCCACTGCGACTTGCCGTTGGCGAGCGCGGTGCGCCCGTCGAGGCTCGCGGCGATTTTCATTCGCACCCACGGCCGGCCGCGCGTGACGCGAGAGACGAAGCCGATGTTGAGTTCGCGCGCCTCATCTTCCATCAGCCCGCATTCGAACCGGATGCCGGCGGCCTCGATCTTCGCGCCGCCGCCCGCCCCCTTGGGATCGGGATCGCGCATCGCGGCGACCACGCGCGAGACGTCCGCGCGGATCAGCGCGTCTGCGCACGGCGGCGTGCGGCCGAAGTGGCTGCAGGGCTCGAGGGACACGTAAGCGGTGGCGCCCCGCGCCTTGTCACCGGCAACGGCGAGCGCGTTGGCTTCGGCGTGCGGCTCGCCGGCCTTGCGGTGCCAGCCTTCGCCGACCACCACGCCGTCGCGCACCAGCACGCAGCCGACGCGGGGATTCGGAGTGGCGGTAAAGAGGCCGAGGGCGGCGAGCTCCAGCGCCCTGGCCATGTGCCTGCGGTCCTCGGAACTGAACACCTTTACTTCCGGCGTGGCTTTTTCACTTCCAGCACCGCCTCGCGGAAATCGTCCGGCGTGTCGAAGCTCCGGTACACCGACGCGAATCGGATGTAGGCGACCTTGTCGAGCTTTGCCAGCTCCCGCATGACGAGCTCGCCGACCTTCGAGGTCGGCAGTTCCCGCTCGCCGGAACTGCGCAGCTTCTCCTCGATGCGGTCGAGCGCCGCGTCGACCTTGTCGGTGGAGACCTGGCGCTTCCTCAGCGCGACCATCATGCTGCCGGCCAGCTTGTCGCGCTCGAAGTCGGTGCGGGTGCCGTCCTTCTTCACCAGCCGCGGCATGCGCAGCTCGACCTTCTCGTAGGTGGTGAAGCGCTTGTCGCACGACGCACACTTGCGCCGGCGCCGGATCGAGTTGGTGTCCGGGTTCGAGCGCGTGTCGAGGACCTGGGTGTCCTCCGAGCTGCAGAACGGGCAGCGCACGGCGTCCGGCCCGGCTCAGCCGTAGACCGGGAAGGCGGCGCAGAGCTCGGCGACCTGGCCGCGCACCCGCGCCAGGTTGGCCTCGTCCGACGGGCGCTCCAGCACGTCGGCGATCAGGCCCGCGAGGATCTTCGCCTCGTTCACGCCGAATCCCCGCGTGGTCATCGCCGGCGAACCGATCCGGATGCCGGAAGTGACCATCGGCTTCTCCGGGTCGTTCGGGATCGCGTTCTTGTTGACCGTGATGTGCGCCCGGCCGAGCGCGGCTTCGGCGTCCTTGCCGGTGATCTTCTTGGCGCGCAGGTCGAGCAGCATCATGTGCGACTCGGTCCGGCCCGAGACGACGCGAACGCCGCGCGCGGTCAGTTCGGTCGCCATCGCCTTCGCGTTGTCCAGCACCCGCTGCTGGTAATCGCGGAAATCGGGCCGCAGCGCCTCGCCGAAAGCCACCGCCTTGGCCGCGATCACGTGCATCAACGGACCGCCCTGGATGCCGGGAAAGATCGCCGAGTTGACCGCCTTGGCGGTCGCCTCGCCCATGCCGAGCACCATCCCGCCGCGCGGGCCGCGCAGGGTCTTGTGCGTAGTGGTCGTGACGTAGTCCGCAATCCCGATCGGCGACGGGTACAGGCCGACCGCGATCATGCCCGCGTAGTGCGCGACGTCGGCCATCAGCAGCGCGCCGACCTTGTCGGCGATCGCGCGAAAGCGCTTCCAGTCGATCGCGAGCGAATAGGCCGAGGCGCCGGTGACGATCATCTTCGGCCTGGCTTCCAGCGCGAGCTTCTCCGCGGCGTCGTAGTCGATCTCTTCCTTGTCGTCAAGGCCGTACGAGACGAAGTGGTACAGCTTGCCCGACAGGTTGACCGGCGAGCCGTGCGTGAGGTGCCCGCCGTGCGCGAGCGACATCCCCATCACGGTGTCGCCCGGCTTGAGGTTGGACACGTACACCGCCTGGTTGGCCTGCGAGCCAGAATGCGGCTGCACGTTGGCCCAGTCGCAGCCGAACAGCTTCTTTGCGCGTTCGATCGCGAGCGTCTCGGCCATGTCGACGTATTCGCAGCCGCCGTAGTAGCGCTTGCCCGGGTAGCCCTCGGCGTACTTGTTGGTGAGCTGGCTGCCCTGCGCGATCAGCACTGCCTGGCTCACGTAGTTCTCCGAGGCGATCAGCTCGACGTGGTCTTCCTGGCGGCGGTTCTCGAGGCGGATCGCGTTCCAGAGTTCGGGGTCGGTCCGGGCAAGCAGGTTGGTCTGGAACATGACGGTAGGCCTTTTTGGGGAGCCGGAATTCTACCAGCGCGCCCTCGGCAATTCCGGGTCCGGCCGGGCCGGCCAGAGGGAATTATCTGCTTTGTACTATACAAACTGCCTTGAAACCCGCACCGCTGTTGGATCTTCAAGTACAGATGTTTGAGATTCAGGGTCGCCTCCCCGGCCGCCGGCGGGATCGCCCCGGCCTGCCTTACTTCGGCCGCGCCGCCGGCGGCGCCGGCTCTTCGGGCGGGGCGGCCTCGCTGCCAAGCAGCGGCGCCTCGCCCTCCTGGAGCCCGGCGTCCTCGCGGATCTCGATCTGCTGGTCCGGGTTCGCCGGCGGCTCCTTGTCGAGGAACCCGGTGACCATGCCCGGCCAGGCGATGATCGCCGCCACCAGGATGAGCTGCAGCACCACCCAGGGGATCGCGCCCCAGTAGATGTCGGAGCTCTTCACCTCCTTGGGCGCGATGCCGCGCAGGTAGAAGAGCGCGAAGCCGAACGGCGGGTGCATGAACGAGGTCTGCATGTTTGCCCCCAGCAGCACGCCGAACCAGATGAGGTCGATCCCCAGCTTGGCCGCCACCGGCGCGAGCAGCGGGATGATGATGAAGGCGATCTCGAAGAAGTCGAGGAAGAACGCCAGTACGAAAACGAACGCGTTGACGAAGATCAGGAACCCGACCGCGCCGCCGGGCAGGTTGAGGAGCATGTGCTCGATCCACGTGTCCCCGTCCACGCCGCGGAAGACCAGCGTGAACACGCTCGACCCGACGAGGATGAAGATCACCATCGCGCTGATGCGCATGGTCGATTCCATGCCCTGCCACACCAGGGGCCAGGTGAGGCGCCGGTGCATCGCCGCGAGCACCAGCGCGCCGACCGCACCCATCGCGCCGCCCTCGGTCGGCGTGGCCAGGCCCATCAGGATCGTGCCGAGCACCAGGAAGATCAGGACCACCGAGGGAATCATGCCCCACAGGCACTTGGCGACGAGCTGCCAGCCGCTCATCGTGCGCGCATCGCGCGGCAGCGCCGGCATCGATGCCGGCCGCACGATGCTGAGCACGAGCACATAGGCGCAGAACAGCAGCACCTGGACGATGGAGGGGCCGATCGCGCCGGCGTACATGTCGCCGACCGACTTGCCGAGCACGTCGGCCAGCACGACCAGCACGAGCGACGGGGGAATCAGCTGGGTGATCGTGCCCGACGCCGCGATCACGCCGGTCGCCAGGCGCATGTCGTAGCCGTAGCGCATCATGATCGGCAGCGAGATCACCCCCATCGCGATCACCGATGCCGCGACGGTGCCCGTGATCGCGCCGAGGATCGCCCCCACGATGATGACCGCGTACGCAAGCCCGCCGCGCACCGGGCCGAAAAGCTGCCCCATGCTCTCGAGCATGTCCTCGGCCAATCCGCAGCGCTCGAGGATCGCACCCATGAAGGTGAAGAACGGGATCGAGAGCAGCAGGTCGTTCGACATGATGCCGAACACCCTCTCGGGCATCGCCTGCATCAACGCGAACGTGAAATAGCCGTGCTCGATCGCGATGAAGCCGAAGAACAGCCCGACGGCGGCGAGCGAGAACGCGACCGGGTATCCGATCAGCATGAAGACGACCAGGCCCCCGAACATCAGCTGCGGCATCCATGCGAGGGGGATCAGGTGCGTCACTGCAGCGGCCGCTCGTAGTGGACGTCGGTGCGAAGATGCCCGGTCAGCATCGCAATCCGCTTGATGACCTCGGAAAGGCCCTGAAGCGTGAGCAGCCAGAAACCCAGCGGCAGGAGGATCTTGACCGGCCAGCGGACCAGCCCGCCGGCGTTGCTCGACATCTCGTTTTCGGCCCAGGAGTTGTAGAACACCGGCCAGGACAGCCAGCCGATGATCGACATCGCGGGCAGCAGGAAGAACAGGCCGCCGAGCAGGTCGACCCAGACCTGCGTGCGGGTCGACATGCCCGAATAGAAGATGTCGACGCGCACATGCTCGTTGCGCTTGAGGGTGTAGGACGCGCCGAGCATGATCATCGCGCCGAACATGTACCACTGGATTTCGAGCCAGGCGTTCGAGCTGACGCTGATCGTGTAGCGGCTGAAGGCGTTTGCCGCGCTGATGAGGCAGCTCAGCAGCACCATCCAGGTGGCGACCAGGCCGAGCTTGGCGTTGACCGCGTCGATCCAGCCGCTGACGCGGAGCAGGGACTTCATCGTTGTTCTTTCTTCTTGCGCCGCCGGCGAGGGTGGTCCGGCCGGTCGAATTATAGGAGTCCGGAACGCGGGATGCCGGATTCGGCGCGCCGGCAACCTTGCATCGGCGCAAGCCGAAGGCAGCTGCCCGCTAGACGTGCAGTGGCGGTGCGAGATCCGAAGGCCGGTCGATGTCGCGGATCACGCCGGGGTCGCCTACCGGGATCTTGGTCAGTTCGGCGGCGTGGCTTTCGAGCAGCTTCCTCGCGCCTTCGTCCCCCGCCGCGCCGAGCAACTCGTCGCGGAAGCGCTCGCCGATCCCGACCGGGTGGCCGCGCCGCGAGCGGAAGTACGGCGCGACCAGTTGCGCGCCGCCCTGCAGGCTGTCGTGCACCGCCTTGAGCGAGCTGGCGCGGATGAAGGGCATGTCGGCCAGCGCGATCATGTACGCACCCTCCCGGCCCGCGGCCGCCACCGCGCACGCGAGGCTTGCGCCCATGCCTTCCCCCGCGTTTGCGCAGACAACCACCTCGAGGCCCTCGCCCTTCAGCAAGGCGGCAAGCTCGTGCGCGCCCGGCCGCACTACCGCAATCGAGTGCGGCACGACCGCCTTGAGGTTGCGCGCGGCGGTGACCGCGATCGGAGCGCCGGTGAGCAGCGGATGCAGCAGCTTGTCGGAGCCGAAACGGCTCCCGGATCCCGCGGCAAGCAGGATCCCGGTGACGCGACTCAAGCGGCGGGCTGCGCTTTGGCCGGCTGCGCCGTGGAAGGCGCGACTTCGCAGGCCGACGGGTCGAACCGCGCCTGCGACTTGGCGGCCCAGTCGACGCTCGGCACGCCGTAGCGCACCGCCGTCATCTCGGCCATGATCGCAAGCGCGATTTCGGGCGGCGTCTTCGAACCGAGGTACAGGCCGACCGGGCCGTGCAGGCGGGCGATCTCGCCGGCCGACAAGTCGAATTCCTCGAGGCGCTTCCTGCGCGCGTCGTTGTTCTTCTTCGAGCCGATCGCACCGACGTAGAACGCGGGTGACTTGAGCGCTTCCATCAGCGCAAGGTCGTCGAGTTTGGGATCGTGCGTGAGCGCAACCACCGCGCTGTGGCCGTCCAGGTTCAACGCGACGATCACGTCGTCCGGCATGCCGCGATTGATTTCCAGCCCCGGCATGTCCCAGCTGTTGTAGTACTCCTCGCGCGGGTCGATCACGATGACCTGGTAGTCGAGCATCCGCGCCATCTCCGCGAGGTAGCGCGACATCTGCGCCGCGCCGATCAGCACCAGGCGCCAGCGCGGGCCGTGCACCGTGGCGAGGACCTTGCCGTCGAATTCGAGCATGTCCGACCATTTGCCCGGCTTCAGCGTGACCTTGCCGGTTTCGATCTCCAGGCGCCGCGACACGAGCTGCTGCCTGCCTATGGTCTCGAGAAGCTCGGACACCCCGCTCTGCTCGTTCAGCGGCTCGAGCACGAGCTGCAGCGTGCCGCCGCAGGGCAGGCCCCAGCGGGTGGCCTCCTCGTTGGTGACGCCGTAAGTGACGATGGCCGGCTTGTCTTTCGCCAATTCGTTGACCTTGACCTTCTCGATCAGGTCGTCCTCGATGCAGCCGCCGGAAACCGATCCGGACACCAGGCCGTCGTCTCGCACCACCAGCAAGGCGCCGACCGGCCGCGGGGCCGAGCCCCAGGTCTTGACGATGGTGGCGAGCGTGACGCGATGGCCGGCGGCCATCCAGGACTGCGCGCTCCTCAGGACTTCGATGTCTACGCTATCCATTGCAGGCTCCTTGGGTGCATTTTTTCGAGGGTAGTGGACGCCCCCGGGCTGGTCAAGCCGAGGCGGTCAGGCCGCTTTCTTCAATATCGGGGCGGCCGACGGGAAAATCAACCGCACGCTGCAACCGCGGCCGGCACTGCCGTCGCCCATCTCGACCCGCGCGCCGTGCGCGAGCGCGATTTCCCTGACTATCGCCAGTCCGAGGCCGCTGCCCGTTCCGCCGGTGCCCGGCAGGCGATAGAAGCGCTCGAGCACGCGCTCGCGCTCGGCGGCCGGGATTCCGGGGCCGTCGTCCTCGACTTCGAGGAACGCCCCGGCCGGCCCCTGGCCGGTCTTGACGGTCACGTGCCCGCCGGCCGGCGTGTACTCGACCGAATTGCCGATCAGGTTGGCCAGCACCTCGCGCAGCAGGAATGCGTCGCCGGCTACGGTTGCCGGGTTGAGGTCGAACCCGAGGTCGACATCCTTGGCCATCGAGCGGTGGACCCATTCGTCGGCGATCTCCTCCACCACCTGGCGCAGGTCGACCGGCGCGAATTCGGCCGGCCGGTTGCCGCCGGGCTCGGCGCGCGCCAGCGCCAGCAGCTGGTTGGCGAGGCGAGCAGTGCGGATCGTCGCGCTGTGCACGTATTCGAGTTCGGCGCGGCACGCGTCCGGCACCGGCTGGGCCATCGCCAGTTCGGTGTGCGCCTGCAACCCGGCCAGCGGCGTGCGCAGCTGGTGCGCCGCGTTGGCGAGGAACCGCTGCTGGTTGCGGTTGGACCCGTCCACCTGGTCGAACAGCTTGTTGAGCGCCGACAGCAGCGGCTTCGCCTCCGCCGGGGCGCCGCTTTCGTCGATCGCGCGCAGGTCGCGCGGCGAGCGCTGGCGGATCTCGTCGGAGAGCCTGGCGAGCGGCGCAAGGCCGCGCGTCACGCCGAACCAGACGAGCGCAAGCGTCAGCACGGCGAGCAGCGCCTGCGGCATCACGCTGCCGAGCAGGATGTCGCGCGCGAGCCTTTCCCGCTTGTTCGTGGTTTCCGCCACGTTGACCGTGCACACGCCGGTGCCGCAGGGCACCAGCAGCGCGGTGACCCTCAGGCGCCGGCCGTGGACCTCGGCGTCGTAGGCGATCACGCCTTCGTCGGCCTGCACGCCCGGCGGCGGCGGCGGGATGTCGCGGTCGCCGGAAATCGCGCGCCCGCGCGAATCCCGCACCACGTAATAGACCTTGTCGTACTTGTCGGTGCGCACGACCGCCTCGGCGGCGCTCGGCAGGTCGAAGACCGGCTCGCCTTCGTGCAGGCGGATACGCTCCGACAGCGCGATCGCGGTGTTGATCAGCGACTGGTCGTAGGCGTCGGTGGCCGGGTCGATCGAAAGGTAATACGCCCCGATCGAGCCGACCGCGAGGATCAGCGCCACCGGCGGGATCAGCAGCCGCAGCAGCGTGACGCGCAGGCTCGCCGCCATCAGGCTTCCTTGCAGCCCTCGAGCATGTAGCCGAAGCCGCGCACGGTGCGGATGTGGATCCCGGCCGGCTCGAGCTTGCCGCGCAGGCGCGACACATAGACCTCGATCGCGTTGAGCGAAAGCTCTTCGCCCCAGCTCGACATCGCCTGGATGATCGCCTCCTTGCTGACGACCTTCTCGACCCGCGAAAGCAGCACCTCGAGCACCGCCCATTCGCGCGCCGCCAGTTCGATCGGCTCGCCCTTGAGCGTCGCGCGGCGCGCGCTCGTGTCGAGCACCAGCGGGCCGTGCACGATGCGCGGGCCGGACTGCGCCTGCCCGCGACGGATCAGCGCCCTCACCCGCGCGGCGAGCTCAGGCATCGCGAACGGCTTGGCCATGTAGTCATCCGCGCCGAGGTCGAGGCCGCGAACGCGGTCGTCGACCGCATCGCGCGCGGTGAGCAGCAGGACCGGCATTGCGCGCCCTTCGGACCGCAGGCGCCTGAGGACCTCGAACCCGTCGATGCCCGGCAGGCCGACGTCGAGGATCACGAGGTCGAAGCGCTCCTGGCGCGCGGCCATGGCGGCATGCTCGCCGGTCTTCATGAGGTCGACCGCGTACCCTTCTGCTTCGAGGATGCGGCCGATGCCGGCGGCAAGGGAAGTGTCGTCTTCGACGATGAGAATGCGCATGCGGGAATCGATTCAGTGAGGAGGCGGCAGGAAGGCAATGATAACTTTGCGGCCCGGGCCGCGCTTTTTTGATGTGACAGGGTCTGCGTCACGAAGTTCGCCCGGCGCAGGCCGGGCACGGTGTTTGCGATCCGGTCAGCGCGCAGCCTGGCGCGCGTTGCGGTGCTCCGCGAACAGGCCGGACGCCGTCTGGTACCACGCGATCGCCTCTTCGGAGAGCGCCGGGTTGGGCTTGGCCGGCGTCGCCGAGCCGTCGCGGGGATTGGGCCGCACCACTTCGACACGCCGCCCCGGGCGCAGCACGACGAGCTCGTCGCCGCGCATGAAACCCAGCTCCTGGTAGGTCGAGACGAACGCCCGCTCGCGCCCGGGCTCGAGGTCGAACAGGTCGTAGCCGAGGAACTGGCTGGTGTAGCCGAAATCGAGCAGGCCCAGCAGAGTCGGCGGAATGTCGACCTGGCTCATCAGGCGGTCGATCCTGCGCGGCTGCAGGTGCCTGGGCGCGTATATCACCAGCGGGATCAGGTAGCGGTTGATCGGTACGTCGCTCTTGCCCGCGCTCGACGCGCAGTGGTCGGCGACGATCACGAAGACGGTGTCGTCGAACCAGGCGTGCTTCGCCGCCCGGTCGATGAAGTCGCCGATCGCCCAGTCGGTGTACTTGACCGCACCGTCGCGGCCCGACTTCGACGGGATGTCGATGCGGCCCTCCGGGTACGTGAACGGCCGGTGGTTGGAGGTCGTCATCACATGGTGGAAGAACGGCCGGCCGCGGCCGTGCGACTCGTCGGCCCGGTCGAGCGCCATCGTGAACAGGTCCTCGTCGGCCACGCCCCAGATGTTCTCGTGGTGGATCTTCTCCTTGGGGATCGCGGTCCGGTCCTCGACCATGTAGCCGTTGCCCGCGAAGAATTCGCGCATGTTGTCGAAATAGGCGTAGCCGCCGTAGAGGTAGCGCACGTCATAGCCCTTGGAGGCGAACACCCCGCCGATCGTGAACATGCCCTCGTTGTGCGGCCGCTTGACGATCGACTGGCCCGGCGTCGGCGGGTACGCGAGCGACAACGCCTCCAGCCCCCGCACCGTGCGCGTGCCGGTGGCGTACAGCTGGGTGAAGAACAGGCTCTTGTCGGCGAGCGCATCCAGCCGGGGGGTCAGCCCCTTGGTGTTGCCGAACTTCGCCATGAAATCGGCCGAAAGGCTCTCGACCGAGATCAGCACTACGTTCAGGCGTTTTTCGTCGCGCGGGTAGCGGACGGTGCGCGTGAGGTCGCCCGGGTTGGTGCTTGCGAGCTTTGCGTGGGGCGTCTCGAGCAGGCTGCGCAGCATCCGGCGCGCCTTCATCGGGTCGATGCTTGCGTAGTGCGTAACGTAGTCGAGCTCGTTGCGATAGGCGGCCGAACAGAATTCATAGAGGCCGCTGCCGGCCAGCTCGTTGGCGAGCGGGTTGGCAGAGAAGTCGCGCTGCGTCCGATCGACCCACATGAAAACGAGGAACGGCGTGACAAGGACCGGCACCGCCCATGCGAGCCGGTACCGGAAGTGCTGTGCCCTCGCCCGCGGCACCCGCAGCGGCGCAAGCAGCATCGCGCGCAGCAGCCAGACCAGCCAGGCAGCGAGCGCAGCAAGCGCCAGGAGGATCCTGCCCACCGGGTACGACTCGCGGATGTTGCCGATCACCTCGCGGGTGTAGAGCAGGTAGTCGACCGCGATGAAATTGAAGCGCGTGCGGAACTCCTGCCAGAAGAACCACTCGGCGACGAACAGGAACAGCATCCCGAACACAAGGGCCCACGAGAAGAACAGCCACGCGGCCCGATGCCAGCGCGCGTGGAACAGGCGGCCCGGCACGAGAAGCAGGTACAGGACGAGCGGCACCGCCGCATACGCAAAGCCGGCAAGATCGAAGTACAGGCCGGTGCCGAACGCACGCGCGAAGTCCAAGGCGCCGAGCGCCTGGTGGTCGCCGCCGGAATTCGCGAACACGATGCGCATCGCGAGCGACCCGGCGCAGAAAACGACGGCGAAAAGGATCAGCAGCGCGTAGCGGCGCTCGCGCCAGGAGGACTGGGTCATTCGGGAGTGCGCTTGGGGGGAAGGCGCCTAGGCGCCGTGTTCGCGAAAGTCCTCAAGCATATAGCCAAAACCGCGCACCGTGCGAATTGCCCATCCTGTCGACGCGAGCGGCGGCAATGTCAAAACCGGGTGCGAAACCCGACCGTCATCGCGTGGGGCAATACGCTCACCGAAAACGGCGTCTCCCGCTCGTGAGCGTAGTACCCGGTCAGGCTGCCGAGCGCGAAGCCGGCTAGGACGTCCGACTGCCAGTGGGCGTTGGACTTCAGGCGGGCCACCGCGTCGTAGGCCGGCAGAAAGTAAAGCCCGTAGACGAGCGGGTTGTCGTGCCGGTACTCGAGCACGAACGGCGTGATCGCGGCGGTCACCGCGGTCACCTCGCCGCTAGGGAAGCTGTAGTGCCCGCTCCCTTGGCGCACTTCGTCCGGGTCGCTGTTCTGGGTGGGGCGGGGACGCTGCACGACGCGCTTGAGCGTCTCGGACGACAGGGCGCCGAGCGCGATCGAGTCTACGGATTGCCACGCGGTCTTGCCCAACCGCGTGTCACTTCCCTCCCAGAGCGCAAGTGCGGCGCTGCCGAAAACCACCGAATTTACGACCGTAAGCTGCGTGCTCCGCTTCCAGATGCCGCTGTTGTCGAACTTGAGCTTGTGGTCGATCGGCAATCCTTCAGCCCTTACGCCGGCAAACGCACAGAGCGCGGCGACTGCGCAAACCCCGCGCAAGAAATGAACTGAAGACATTTGAACTCCTTTCAGAGAAGCAAAAGCTGAGCTTGCGGACCTGCATTCTGCGGGCGAATTGCTTGCACCCGGCTTAAGGGGCGCCCACGGACGTCTGGATCGATGGGTCTCGATATTCTTCGAGCATGTAGCCGAACCCCCGAACCGTGCGAATCCTGACCCCGGCCGGTTCGAGCTTGGCGCGCAGCCGCGAGATGTAGACCTCGATCGCGTTCGACGAAAGGTCTTCCTGCCAGTTGGTCAGCGCCTCGATGATCGATTCCTTGCTGACTACCTTCTCGACCCGCGAAAGGAGGACTTCGAGCACCGCCCATTCGCGTGCCGCCAGCTCGAGCGGTGCGCCGTCGAGGAAGGCGCGCCTCGCGGCGCCGTCGACCACGAGCGGACCGTGCGTGGTGCGCAGGCCCTGCACCGCCTGCCCGCGCCGCAGCAGCGCCCGCACCCGCGCCACCAGCTCGGTGATCGCGAACGGCTTGGTCATGTAATCGTCGGCGCCAAGGTCCAACCCGTGGACCCGGTCGCCGACCGCATCTCGCGCGGTGAGCACCAGCACCTGCATCGCCTGGCCCTGCAGCCGCAGGCGCCGCAGGACCTCGAACCCGTCGATCCCCGGCAGACCGATGTCGAGCACCATCAGGTCGAAGGGCACACCCGACAGGCGCGCGAGCGCCGCCTCGCCGGTGGACGAATGCGCGACTTCGTAGCCCTCCTGGACGAGCCCGCCGCTCAGGCCGGCCGCCAGGCTGCTGTCATCCTCGACGATGAGCACGCGATGGCGCCGGCTGTCCCTCGAGCGCGATGGCTGCGAGCGCGGCGGTCCGGATGTCGGTTCCATTTGCATGGCAGGTCTCCTGGGGTGGCGGTGGCGTGAGATCCGGTCAGGCCCGGGGCCGGGCGGGTTCCGGCTCGGCGCCATAACGATTGAAGATGAGCGGCAGCAGCAGCAACGTGAACAGCGTGCCGCTGATGATCCCGCCGACGATCACGACGGCGAACGGGCGCTGCGTTTCCGACCCGATCCCTTGCGACAGGGCGGCGGGCAGCAGGCCGAGGCCGGCCATCAGTGCGGTCATCAGCACCGGGCGCAATCGCTGCGCGGCCCCGTCGACCGTGGCCGCGGACACGGGTGCGCCGTTCTGGATCCGCTCGAGGATGTGCTCGACCATGATCACCCCGTTCTGCACCGAGATGCCGGCCACCGCGATGAACCCGACCGCGGCCGAGACCGACAAATGCAGGCCGGCAAGGCCCAGGCCCGCGATGCCGCCGATCAGCGTGAACGGGACCATTGCAAGCACGAGCAGGGACTGGCGCACCGAGCGGAAGGCCCAGAACAGCAGCGCGAAGATCGCCAGCGCCGAAACCGGCACGATGACGCGCAGGCGCTTGGCGGCGCGCTGCTGGTTCTCGAACTGCCCGCCCCAGGTGAGCGCATACCCCGGCGGCAGCTTGACCGCCTCGGCGACCTTCGCCTGCGCCTCGGCCACGAAGCCGCCCTGGTCGCGGTTCACGAGATTGATCTTGATCGCTACGCTGCGGCCGCCGGCTTCCCGGGTCACTCGCGCCGCGCCCTGGCGCACTTCGACGCGGGCGATTTCCGAAAGGTTGATCGTCCCGCCGGCCGGCGCATTGGCCGACGCCGGCAGGGGAACCTGCAGGTTGGCGATGTCGTCCACCGCGTCGCGGTAGGGCTTGGCGAGGCGCACCGTGACATCGAACCGGCGATCGCCCTCGTAGAAAGCGTTCACGGCGCTGCCGGCGAGCGCGGTCTGCACCATCGCGTTGGCGTCGCCGACCGAGATGCCCAGCCGCGCGAGGCGCCCGCGGTCGAGCGTGATGTCGACCTCGCTCTGCCCGCCGATCTTGATCGCGGCCACGTCGATGGCGCCGGGAATCACGGTGAGCACTTCCACCGCGCGCGAGGCGAGGTCTTCGAGGATCGCGAGGTCCGGACCAAACACCTTGACCACGATTTCGCCCTTCGCGCCCGACAAGGCTTCTTCCACGTTGTCCTGGATCACCTGCGAGAAGTTGGTCGGCAGGCCGGGCGTGGCGTGGATCTTGGCCGCCATGTCGGCCACCAGCGCGTCCTTGTCCGCGAACCGCCAGGTCGAGCGCGGCTGCAGGTCGGCGAGGATCTCGAGGTTGTTCGGGCCCTTGGGGTCGGTACCGTCGTCCGGGCGACCGACCTGCGTGATCACCTGCTTCACCTCGGGATACGACTTGAGGATCGCGCGCACCCCGCGCTCGACCTCCTTTGTCTTGTCCAGCGCGGTGGCCGACGGCAGCGTGATCGTCAGCCAGATGTTGCCTTCGTCGAGCTTGGGCAGGAACTCGGTGCCCAGCAGCGGCGAAGCGGCAAGCGATACCGCGAGCACGACGAGCGATCCGGCGCCTATCGTGCCGGCGTGGCCGATGGTGTAGTCGAGGAGCGCGCGGTAGCGGCGCTGCAGGCGGTCGAGCCATGCGACGTGCTTCTCGGCCATGCCGTCGCCGCGCACCGCCCACGACAGCAGCGCCGGCACCAGCGTCAGCGTGAGGAGCAGCGCGCCGGCAAGCGCGAACGAGAGCGTAAGCGCGACCGGCGAGAAGATCTTGCCCTCGACGCGCTGGAACGTGAAGATCGGCAGGAAGGCGGTGATGATGATCGCCTTGGAGAACAGGATCGGGTGGCCCAGCTCGATCACGGTGTTCTTGAGCAGGTGCAGCCGGTGGCCGTAATTGTGGTGCTGGGCGACGGCGTCGTCCCGGGCCAGCGCGAGCTTGACCATCAGCGCCTCGACCAGCACCACGGCGCTGTCGATGATGATCCCGAAATCGACCGCGCCCAGCGAGATCAGGTTGGCCGAAACGCCGCGCAGGTCCATCAGGATGAAGGCGAAGAGCAGCGCGAGCGGGATCACCGCGCCGACGATCAGGGCGGCGCGCCAGTTGCGCAGGAAGATGAGCAGGATCGCGATCACGAGCGCCGCGCCGATCGCGAGGTTCTCGACCACCGTGTGCACCGTGTGGCTTATCAAATCGGTGCGCTTATAGATCGGCAGCAGGCGCACGCCGGGCGGCAGCTTCCTCTGCACCTCCTCGACCCGGGCCTTGAGCGCCTCGACGACCTTGGCCGCGTCGTTGCCCTTGGTCATCTGCACGATGCCCTCGACCACGCTGTCGCGCTCGTTCCACGCGACCATGCCGGATTGCGGGCGCGGGCCGATCGCGACCTCGGCCACGTCGGAGACCAGGATAGTGCGGCCGCCGCGCGCCGCGACCACCGTGTTGCGCAGGTCTTCCAGGGACGCGAACAGGCCTATCGAGCGCACCACCAGCGCCTCGTCGCCGCGGCGCAGGAGCCCGCCGCCGGCGTTGGCGCCATTCGCGCCCACCGCCTGGCTCACCTGGTCGAGCGTTACGCCGAAGCGGCGCAGCGCAAATGCGTTTACGCGGACCTGGTATTCCTTCACCTCGCCGCCGAAGGAAAC
This sequence comes from uncultured Bordetella sp., assembly GCA_964599095.1. Taxonomy (GTDB): domain Bacteria; phylum Pseudomonadota; class Gammaproteobacteria; order Burkholderiales; family SG8-39; genus SZAS-79. Next base: position 336,263 of record CAZREB010000003.1, on the reverse strand, counting down.
TACGTCGGCCACGCCGGGCACCATGCGCAGCGCCGGCCGGACCTGCCAATCCTGGATGGCGCGCACGTCGGTGGCCGGCATTCCGGCAGGCGCGTCGAGCACGTATCGATAGACCTCGCCCACCGCGGTCGTCAGCGGCCCGAGGCCGGGCTGCACGCCGGCGGGAAGGTTCACGGTCTGCAGCTTTTCGAGCACCTGCTGGCGGGCGAAATAGTCGTCGGTGCGATCGGCGAAGGTGAGCGTCACCACCGACAGGCCGGTGATCGAAACCGAGCGCAGCTGCGTGAGGCGCGGCACGCCGGACATCTCGCGCTCGATCGGCAGGCTGATCGCGCGCTCGACTTCCTCGGGCGCCTGGCCGGGGTATTGCGTGACCACCTGGACCTGCACGTCCTGGACATCGGGAAACGCCTCGATCGGCAGGTCGTCGAGCGCCCTCAGGCCAAACACCAGCAGTGCGGCCGCAAGCAGCAGCACGAACACGCGCTGCGTGAGCGCAAAGGTGACCAGCCGGTTGAGCACTTTGCCGGATCGCCTACTGGCCGGAGGCGAGTTCGGAGGCGAGCAGCAGTGCGCCGGAAGTCACCACGCGCTCGCTCTGCGCAACCCCGGCCGAAAGGTAGCTGTATTCACGGTCCTGCACTGCGAGTTCCACGCGCCTGCGCACCAGCACGCCGGGCTCGCGCTCGACGAACACGAAATGCTGCACGCCCTGCGTGACCAGCGCCGCGTTCGGCACGCGCACCGCGGTGCGATGCTCGTCGGCCAGAAGCGTCGCGCGCGCGTACATTTCCGGGCGCAGCCGGGCATCGGGGTTTTCCACCGAGCAGCGCACCTGCACGCGGCGCGTGGCCGGGTCCACGCCCGGCACGATGCGCTCGACCCGCCCGGAAAACCTCTCGTCCGGGTAGGCGTCCACCTGCACGCCGATCCGCTGGCCGGCGCCGATCTTTGCGAGGTGCGCCTCGGGCACGTCGACCACCACCTGCACACGCCTGAGATCGGTGATCACGAACAGCGGGTCGGGCAGGTCGGGACGGACTTCCATCGCCGGATTGGCCTTGCGCTCGGCCACGATCCCGGCGAGCGGTGCGGACAGCACCATGCGCTGCCCCGACAGGTGCGCATTGCGCGGGTTCAGGTTCGCGAGGCGCAGCGCCGCGCGCCGGGTTTCGGCGCGCGCCTGCTCGAAATCCGCCTCGCTCGCCTCGAGGTCCTTGCGCGGCAGGACCTCGCCCTTGAAAAGTTCGGTCGCGCGCGCGAAAGCGAGCGACTTGCGCCGCTCGTCGGCGTTCGCCTTGGCGAGGTCGGCCTGCGCGGATCCGAGGTCGGGTGCGTCGACGACTGCCAGCGGCTGCCCGGTCTTGACGGCGTCGCCCGGCTGCACCGCCAGGCTGACGATCCGTCCGGCCACCGGGCTTGCGATCCGCGCGGTGGCGCTCTCGTCGAAAACGATGCGGGCGTTCAGCGGCTCGGCCAGCGGCACCGGCATCATCGGTGCGGCAAGGATTTGCAGCATCGACAGTTGCGGCGCGCCCGCAGCGAATCGCAGCACGCCGGGCTCGTGGACAGCGGCCGCAGCGGCGCCGATGGGCGCCGCTTCGCGACGCTCGCCCCACCATACGCCTGCGGCGAATCCCGCCGCGCACAACACTGCGGCGGCAATCAACTGGGTCCTGCGCATGACATCCTTCCGGCAACAAGCGGAAGGCGCAATTGTCGATTGGCGCACTTGCAGAAATCTTAATTGGCGCTTGCACTTGACTGACCCGTGCGCAAGCCCGGCGCAAGCATTCGAGGCTGCGTGCGGCGGCATTCACGCAGCCTTGCCTGCGTCAAGAGAATGTGCGCGTCACCGCCGAGGAGGCGAGGCCGCGCGTGCGACAGCGCCCGCCTCGCAATTTCCGTGGGGGCTCTCCTTGCCGCGGGCTCTCAGGCCGTACGCTCGCGGTACTCCTCGAGCATGTAGCCGAAGCCGCGAACCGTGCGGATGCGGATTCCCGACGGCTCGAGCTTTGCACGCAACCTGGAGATGTAGACCTCGATCGCGTTCGACGACAGGTCCTCTTCCCAGTTGGTGAGCGATTCGATGAACGACTCCTTGCTCACCACCTTCTCTACCTTCTCCAGCAGGATCTGCAGCACCGCCCATTCGCGCGCGGCCAGTTCCAGCGGTACGCCCGCGAGGTAGGCGCGGCGCCCGGCGCGGTCGAGTTCCAGCGGCCCGTGGGATGTGCGCGGGCCGGCATCGGCCTGGCCGCGGCGAATCAGCGCGCGCACGCGCGCGGCCAGCTCCGGCAACGCGAAGGGCTTGGTCATGTAATCGTCGGCGCCGAGGTCGAGGCCGTGCACCCGGTCGCCGACCGCGTCGCGCGCGGTGAGCACCAGGACCGGCATCGCATGGCCCGCCAGGCGCAGTCGGCGCAGGACCTCGAACCCGTCGATGCCGGGCAGCCCGATGTCGAGCACGACGAGGTCGAAGCGCGTCTCTGCCATCCGGGCGAGCGCCCGCTCGCCGGAATCGAGGTGCTCGACCGCATGGCCTTCGAGCCCGAGCGCCCGGGCGAGACCGGCCGCGAGGCTGCCGTCGTCCTCGACGATCAGGAGACGTGACTGGTGAGCCTCGCCCGCATGGGCGGCGCGGGAAGGATGGACGGCCTGGCGTTCGTTTTCCATGTGGGCTCCTTGGTCTGGTTCAGGCGTCCTTGGGCGCCGCAGGGTGGGCACCGCGGACGCGGCCGCGAGCCTTCGAGAAGATCACGTACAGCACCGGCAGCACGAACAGGGTCAGCAGGGTTGCGCTCACCAGCCCGCCGATCACGACGACCGCCAGCGGCTTCTGGGTCTCGGCCCCGATACCGTGCGACAGCGCCATTGGCAGCAGGCCGAGGGACGCCAGCAGCGCGGTCATCAGGATCGTGCGCAGCCGCAGCAAGGCTCCCTTGATGACCGCTTCCTCGGGCGAAGACCCGTGCTGGCGCAGGTCGTTGAAGAGCGTCACCATGACCACGCCGTTCAGCACCGCCTGCCCGAAGAGGGCGATGAACCCGATGGCCGCCGACACCGAGAGGTAGATGCCGGTGACCCAGAGCGCGCAGATGCCGCCGACCAGCGCGAACGGGATGTTGGCGATGATCAGGAGCGCGTTCCGGAACGACTTGAAGGCGTCGAACAGGATCAGGAAGATGATCAGGATCGAGATCGGGACTATCACCGACAGGCGCGCCATCGCCCGCTCCTGGTTCTCGAACTCGCCCGACCAGGTGATCTCGTAGCCGGCAGGCAGGCGGATGTTCTTTGCCACCCGGTCCTGCATGTCCGACACGACGCTGCCCATGTCGCGTCCGCGGATGAAGACGCCGATCGCATAGACGCGCCGGCCGTTTTCGCGCGCGATGTTCATGCTGCCGCTCACGGTGCGGAAGGTGGCGACCTCCGAGAGCGGCACGTAGGCCCCGTTGGGCGTGGCCACCAGCAGGCCCTGCATGCGCGTGAGCGAGCGCTCGGTTTCGGCAAGGCGCACTGCCACGGCGAAGCGGCGCTCGCCCTCCCAGATCTGGGTCACCGCCTTGCCGCCGAGCGCGGTCTCGATCACGTCCTGGATGTCGGCCACGTTGAGGCCGTAGCGCGCGGCGCGGGCCCGCTCGACCTTGACCTGGATCTGCGGCAGCTCGCCCAGGCGGTCCACGAAGGCGCGCGCGACCCCCGGAACCGACTCGACGTTCTTCAGCACCGCCCGCGCCTGCTCGGCGAGCACGTCGAGGTCCTCGCCGAACACCTTGATCACGATCTGCCCGTCGATCTGCGAGATCGACTCGAGCACGTTGTCGCGGATCGGCTGCGAGAAGGTCGGCTTGATGCCGGGGATGCGCGAGATCGCCTCGTCCATTTCCTTGAGCAGCGCCGGTTTTTCGATCTTGCGTTGCCATTCGTCCTCGGGCTTGAGGTCGACGAGGAACTCGGCCATCGAGATCAGCTTCGGGTCGGTGCCGTCCTCGGGCCGGCCGGCCTTGGAAGTGACGCCGACGACCTCGGGGAAGCGGCGGATCGCGGCCCGGATCCGGGCCGTCATCTCCTGCGATTCGCTGACCGACACGCTGTTCGGAAGCTGCACGTTGACCCAGACCGCGCCTTCGTTCAGCTCGGGCAGGAATTCGGTGCCAAGGCGCGGCACCAGCGCGAGGCTGCCGGCCATCGCCAGCAGCGCGACGAGCAGCACCGTCTTCTTGCGGCCGAGGGCCCAGTGCAGCGCCGGCTCGTAGACGCTGCGCGCCGCGTGCACGAGGAAGTTCTCCTTCTCGGGAAGGTTCTTCCTCAGCATCACCGAGCACAGGAGCGGAACCAGCGTAAGCGACAGCACGAGGGCGCCGACCAGCGCGGACACCACCGAGTAAGCCATTGGCGCGAAGATGCGGCCCTCGTGGCGCTGCAGCGTGAAGATCGGGATATGCGCGGCGATGATGATCAGCATCGAAAAGAGCGTCGGCCGGCCGACCTCGACCGCGGCCTCGAGGATCATGTGCTTGCGCCTGCCCTCCTCGATCACCTTGCTGCCGTGGCTCGCCTCGGAGAGCTTCCTGAACACGTTCTCGACCACGATCACCGCGCCGTCGACGATGATGCCGAAGTCCATCGCCCCGAGCGACAGCAGGTTGGCCGGGATGCCCACCCAGGTCAGGCCGAGGAAGGTGGCAAGGAGCGCAAGCGGAATGGTCAGCGCGACGATGGCCGCCGCGCGCAGGTTGCCGAGGAACAGCCAGAGCACGATCGACACCAGCAGGGCACCCTCCACCAGGTTGGTGAACACCGTCTTCAGCGTCTTGCTGATGAGCCAGGTGCGGTCGTAGATCGGCTCGACCTTCACGCCCTGCGGCAGGCCGGTCGAATTGAGAAGGGCGATCTTTTCGCGCACGCCCTTGAGGACGTTCGACGGATTCTCGCCGCGGCGCATCAGCACCACGCCGGTGACCACGTCGTCCTCGTCGTTCTGGCCCGAGATTCCCTGCCGCGGGACGGCGCCGACGCTTACCGTGGCCACGTCGCGCACCAGCACGGGCACGCCGTTCCTCTCGGCCACGGCGACCTCGGCGATGTCCTGCGGGCCGGTGAACAGGCCGATGCCGCGGATCAGGTACTGCTGGCGGCCCTGCTCGACGTAGCTGCCGCCCGCGTTCGCATTGCCGCGCTCCACGGCCTGCGAAAGCTGGGCGAGCGTGACCTTGAAGTCGCGCATGCGCGCCGCATCGGGATGCACTTCGTACTGCTTGATGAGGCCGCCGAGGCTCACGACGTCCGCCACGCCGGGCACCTGCTTCAACTGGCGCAGCACGGTCCAGTCCTGGTAGGTGCGCAGGTCGGTCGGTGAAACGCCCTCGCCCTTCATCCGGTAGCGGTAGATCTCGCCGACCGCCGTGGAAAAGGGCGCGAGTTCGGCCTGCACGCCGCTGGGAAGGTCGATCTCGCGCAATCGCTCGACGACCTGCTGGCGGGCGAAATAGCCGTTGGCCTTGTCGTCGAACGTAAGGATGATGAACGACAGGCCGAACTGGGTGTGCGCGAACATGCGCACCGCGTTCGGCAGGCCGGACAGGGCGACTTCGAGCGGGATGGTGATCTGCTTTTCGACCTCCTCGGCCGCGCGCCCCGGGTAGAGCGTGATCACGGTCACCTGGGTGTCGGTGACGTCGGGAAACGCTTCCACCGGCAGCGAATTGAAGGCGGCGATGCCGGCCCCGATGAAGCACACCAGCGCCAGCACGACGAACAGCGGCTGGTAGAGCGAAAACGAGACGATTCGGCGGATCACGGGGTGCGGCTCAGCGATTGCCGGCCGTGGCCAGGATCCGCTGGAGCAGCAACGCCCCGTCGACGACGACCTTGTCCTCCGGCTTGATGCCCTGCAGGATCACCTGCGAGCCGTTGAAAGCGGTGCCGAGCATGACCGGGCGGCGGGTGAATGCACCCGGGGCGGTTTCGACGAACACGAAGTTGCGGTCGCCGCGCAGGTACACCGCCTTGGCGGGCACCACCAGGCCCGGCGCCGCGCCGGAGCGCGCCTCGGCATTGATGAACATCTCGGCCTTCAGCCGCCGGTCCCTGTTTTCGACCGAGCCGCGAACCTTGACGGTGCGTGACTGCGGATCGACCGAATCGGCGATATGCGTGACCCGCCCCGTCACGGTCTCCTCGCCCAGCAGCGGCGAGCGCAGCGCGATCTGCTGGCCCAGCTTCAGGATGCCGACGTCGGCTTCGGCCACGTCGAGCACGAACCAGAGGCGCGTCGGGTCCGACACGACAAAAGGCGCGCGCTCCGGGGGCTGGTCCGGCCGCAGCTCCTGGCCGGGGTTGAGATTGCGCTCGACGACCACGCCGCCGATCGGCGTGCGCAATGAGAAGCGCTGGTCGACCGCGCTCGCATGCGCGCCGTACGACGCCAGGCGCGCCATGGTGCGCGCAACTTCCGATTCGGTGCGCGCGAGTTCGGCCTGGGCCGCCTGGAGGTCTTTCGCAGGGGCAACGCCGGCCTGGTTCAACTCCTGGATCCGGGCAAGGCTCTTCTGGGCGAGCGCACGGTCCTGCTCGGCCTTGCGCGCATCGGCCTGCGCCTGGCCGAGTTCCGGTGCGGACAGGACCGCCAGCGCCTGCCCGGGGCGCACCGTGTCGCCGAGCTTTGCGGCAATGTTGATCACCCGGCCGGCGAGCGGCGGGAAGACCCTGACCGTGCGGTCTTCGTCCCAGACGATTCGCCCGTTCAGGCGCGTGACCGCCTCGCCTCGCGGCTTCGCCTCGGCGGTGACAAGGGCGGCGAGCTGCGGGCTGCCCGCGGCGAACTCGATGGTGTTGTGGACAACCTTCGAGTTGTGGTGCGGTGCCTCTTCCTTGGCGGGTGCGCCGCACCCCGCCAGGGCCGCCGCCAGGCACCCGGCCAGCATCACGCTCCGCAATCCGGTTCCTCGCATCGTCATGGTCGTTCTTCGGGGCTTGGGTTATCTGGCCGGCGTCTGCGCTGCTGCCGGCGCCGCGGCGTCGGAAGGCTGCAAGCTTGCGCGCCATGCATACAGTGCCTTGGCATGCTCGGTGCGCGCAGCGAGCGCCTCGAGCTGCACGGAACGCAGCGTGCGCCGCGCATCCAGCACCTCGAGCACGGAGGTCGCGCCGCGCTGGAAGGCGAATTCGGCGGCGTCCGCCGAGCGCTGGGCCGCGGCCAGGAGCGAGCCTTCATATCGCGCCCGCCTTTCGGCCGCCGCGCGCAGGTCGGAAGCGGCGCGGGAGATCTCCGTGACCGCCACTGCGCGCGCCTTTTCGAGCGCATCGAGCGCCGCGTAACGATCGACCTCGGCGCGCTGGATATCGCCCGAGTAGTCGTTGCCGATCAGCAACGGCACGGATACGCCGACGCCCACGCTGTTGACCGGCAGCGTCCCCGGATAGCGTTCGAACTGCGCGCCCACCGAAACGTCGCGGATGCGCTGGCTGCGCGCCAGCTCGCGCAATTTCTCGGTCGCGTCGATGCGGGCCTTGGCCGAGAGGACGTCGGGGCGGCGTTCGACCAGCTGCGCGATCGTTTCGGCGGTCGCGTTACGGGCCTCGCGCGTTTCGGGCGATTCGGCGGACGGCCAGGGGTCCGAAGCCCGCAGCGAGGGTGCAGCCGCCTCGTCGGACACAAGGTAAGCGAGCGCAAACTGCGCGCGCGACAACTCGGCCTGCGCAACCCGCAGGTCGTTCTGCGCGCGCGCGAAATCGACCTCGACTCGCGCCACATCGGCCGCGGCGAGGTCGCCGGCCTTGAGGCGGGTCCGGGCCGCCTCGAGGGTGCGGCCGAACAGCCCGGCCATGGCCGTCAGGATCTCGAACTTCGCCTGCGCCTGCTGGAGGTCCGCGTAGGCGTTGCGCGTGGCGAGCAACTGCTGGCGCAGGACGTCGGATGCGTCGTTCTGTGCTGCGCGTTCGAGGTTTCTTGCCGCATCGACGCGCAGTTCGCGCTTGTTGCCCCGTTCGAGCACCTGGTCGATGCGAAATACGCTGTCGACCTGCTTGTTATAGATCGTTCCGGCGCCGATTCCCGGATTGCGGCTGATGCCGGAGGCGTTGTAGGACACGACAGGGTTCGGCCGCACGTCGGCCTGCAGGATGCCGGCGCCCGCCGCTTCGGCCAGGCGCCTCGCCGCCAGCACGTCGCGGTTGCCCCTCGCCGCCAGTTGCTCGGCCTCGGGGAGCCCGAGATCGCGCCCCGCAGCGGGAAAGATCGCGGCCGCTAGCGCGACTGCAACCAAGGACCGGGCAAAGCGCTCCACTGTCGGCAAACCCTTGCGACACAAAGGGTCAGGACGCTATCAGGGGGCCTTTACCAGCACCTTTCGTTTCGCTGACTGCGGGCTGACGTCCACCATTCGAGATCTTGATGCATCGCAGCATCTTTGCCCCGAGGGCATTTTTCCGGGGCCGATCTTTCCCGCCCGTTTTGTCCCGTCGCATTGCCCGGTCGCGTTGACAGAAGTCAATCCGCAGCTGATGGCATGTGTCGATTGCAGGTGAATATGCCGTGAGCTAGCATCCGGACTCCACCGGCCCGGCAGCAGGAGTGAATCTGCCTCGTCCGGCCCGCCAAGAAAAACCGCAACCCAGACTACCCAAAGAGCAAGGAGGATTCATGTCCATCAAAGTTTCCATGACCGTCAACGGCAAGCCGGTGTCGGCCGAGGTCGAGGAGCGCACGCTGCTGGTGACCTTCATCCGCGAGCAGCTGCGCCTGACCGGCACGCACGTCGGCTGCGACACCGCGCAATGCGGTGCCTGCACCGTGCACATGAACGGCAAGGCAGTGAAGTCCTGCTCCATGGTGGCCATGCAGGCCGAGGGCGCGAACCTCACCACGATCGAAGGCATTGCGGCGCCCGACGGCACGCTGCACCCGATGCAGGCGGCGTTCAAGGAAAACCACGGATTGCAGTGCGGCTTTTGCACCCCGGGCATGGTCATGAACGCGATCGACCTCGCCAAGGGCCGACCGGACCTGACCGAAACCGAGATCCGCGAGGGCCTGGAAGGCAATCTCTGCCGCTGCACCGGCTATCACAACATCGTGAAGTCGATCGCGGCCGGCGCCAAGGCGATGGCCAAGTAGGAGCAGGGGATGCCGGCCCCTCCCGCCGCGTGCGGCGGGGCCCTCCCCAATCCCCCGCACCCCCTATCCGCAGTACAAGAAGAACGGTTGGCACTAAGGAGACGAAAATGAATGCACCGTTGATCGGAGCACGCATCGAGCGCAAGGAGGATTACCGGTTCCTGACGGGCGCCGGCCAGTACACGGACGACGTTACGCTGCCGGGCCAGACCCATGCGGCTTTCGTACGCTCGCCGCACGCGCACGCAGCCATCAAATCGATCAGGAAGGACAAGGCGCTCAAGGCGCCGGGCGTGCTCGCCGTTTTCACCGGCGAGGATCTCAAGGTCGGCGGCCTGCCCTGCGGGTGGCTGATCACCGACGTGAACGGCCAGCCGATGAAGGAGCCGGGGCACCCGTCGCTCGCGCAGGGCAAGGTGCGCCATGTCGGCGACCAGGTCGCGGTCGTGATCGCCGAGACCCAGGACCAGGCCCAGGATGCCGCCAGCCTGGTCGAAGTGGAATACGACGTGCTGCCCGCGGTCGTCGATGCGGTCAAGGCGCGCGCAAAAGGCGCGCCGGTACTGCACGAGGTGGCGCCGGACAACACCTGCTACGTATGGGCACTTGGCGACAAGGCCGGCGTGGACGCAGCATTCGCCAAGGCCGCGCACGTCACGAAGCTCGACCTCGTGAATAACCGGCTGATCCCGAATGCGATCGAGCCGCGCGCGGCCAACGGCATGTATTCGCGCGCCGACGACAGCTACACGCTGTACGTGGCCAGCCAGAACCCCCACGTCGAGCGGCTGCTGATGACGGCCTTCGTGCTCGGCCTGCCGGAGCACAAGGTACGCGTCGTGGCGCCCGACGTCGGCGGCGGCTTCGGCTCGAAGATCTATCTCTACGCCGAAGACGTCGTGGTCACCTGGGCCTCGAAGCAGATCAACCGCCCGGTCAAGTGGACCGCGGAACGCAGCGAGTCGTTCGTGTCGGACGCGCACGGCCGCGACCACGTGACCACCGCCGAACTGGCGATGGACAAGGACGGCAAGTTCCTCGCGCTGCGCGTGAAGACCACCGCCAACGTCGGCGCCTACCTGTCGACCTTCGCCTCGTGCGTGCCGACGATCCTTTACGCCACGCTTCTCGCCGGCCAATACACCACGCCGGTGATCCACTGCGAGGTGACGGCCGTCTTCACCAACACGGTGCCGGTAGACGCCTACCGCGGCGCCGGGCGCCCGGAAGCGACCTACGTCGTCGAGCGCATCGTCGAGCAGGCGGCGCGGGACATGAAGCTCGACCCGGCCGAGATCCGCCGGCGCAACTTCATCAAGACCTTCCCGTACCAGACGCCGGTGGCGTTGATGTACGACACCGGCGACTACGAAGCGACGCTGAGCGCCGCGGTCAAGATGGCGGACGTGGCCGGTTTTGCCGCGCGCAGGAAGGCCTCCGAGGCCAAGGGCAAGCTGCGCGGCCTGGGCTACGCGGCCTATATCGAGGCCTGCGGCATCGCGCCGTCGAATATCGCGGGCGCGCTCGGTGCGCGCGCGGGACTGTTCGAAGCCGGCGAGATCCGGATGCACCCGACCGGCAGCGTCACGGTGTTCACCGGCTCGCATTCGCACGGCCAGGGCCACGAGACGACGTTCGCGCAAGTGGTCGCCGACCGCCTCGGGATCCCGATCGAGAACGTCGACATCGTGCACGGCGACACCTCCAAGATCCTGTTCGGCATGGGCACCTACGGCTCGCGCTCGATCGCGGTGGGCGGCACGGCGATCTACAAGGCGCTGGACAAGATCATCGCCAAGGGCAAGAAGATCGCCGCGCACCTGATGGAGGCGGCCGAGACCGACATCGAGTACGACCGCGGCGTGTTCAAGGTGGCCGGCACCGACAAGCAGAAGACCATAGGCGAGGTGTCGTTCGCGGCCTACGTCCCGCACAACTACCCGCTCGACAAGCTCGAGCCCGGCCTGAACGAGAACGCGTTCTACGACCCGACCAACTTCACGTTCCCGGCCGGCTCGTATGTCTGCGAAGTCGAGATCGACCCGGACACCGGCGTGACGAAGATCGAGAAATTCACCGCGGTCGACGACTTCGGCAAGATCATCAACCCGATGATCGTCGAGGGCCAGGTCCACGGCGGCCTCACGCAAGGCATCGGCCAGGCGCTGCTCGAGGGCTGCAAGTACGACCCCGAGAGCGGCCAGCTGGTCACCGGGTCGTTCATGGATTACACCATGCCGAGGGCCGATGACGTGCCCAGCTACCAGCTCGACACGCGGGAGACGGCCTGCACGCACAACCCGCTGGGGGTCAAGGGATGCGGCGAAGCCGGTGCGATCGGCGCACCCGCGGCGCTGATGAACGCGATCACCGACGCGCTGCAGGTCTACGGCATCAACGACCTGCCGATGCCGGCGAGCCCGCAAACGGTCTGGAAGACGATTCAGAACGCCAAACAGAAAAAAGCAGCATAAGGAGAGAACGACATGCACGCATTCAGCTACCACAAGCCTTCCACCCTCGGCGACGCGCTGTCGCTGGCCGCGAAGAAGTCCGACGGCAAGATCCTCGCCGGCGGCCAGAGCCTGGTGCAGGCGATGAAGCTACGCCTCGCCTCGCCCAGCGATCTCATCGACCTGTCGGGCATCAAGGAACTCACCGGCATCAAGGCCGACGGCTCATCGGTGACCATCGGTGCAATGACCCGCCACGCGGAGGTCGAAGCCAATGCCGACGTGAAGAAGATGATCCCGGCGCTCGCGCGCCTCGCCGGCGGCATCGGCGACCGCCAGGTGCGCCACATGGGCACCATCGGCGGGTCCCTGGCCAACAGCGACCCGGCCGCCTGCTACCCGGCGGCGGTGCTCGGCCTGGGCGCGACGATAGTCACCAACAAGCGCAAGATCGCGGCCGACGATTTCTTCAAGGGCCTGTTCGAGACGGCCCTGGAGACCGGCGAGCTGATCACGGCCGTGACCTTCCCTGCGCCCAAGCGCGCCGGCTACATCAAGTTCAAGAACCCGGCCTCGCGCTTCGCACTGGTGGGCGTATTCGTGGCGGAGACCTCGGGCGGCGTGCGGGTTGCGGTCACCGGCGCGGCCTCGTGCGTATTCCGCGCAACCGCGATCGAGAAGGCGCTCGCCGCAAAGTTCGAGCCGGATGCGGTGCCTGCCGGCACCGTCAAGGCCGACACGCTCAATTCGGACCTGCACGGCTCGGCCGAATACCGCGCGCACCTGATCACCGTGATGGCCAAGCGCGCGGTCGCACAGGCGCTCGGAAAATAAATGGGAAAATAAATGGTGTCGGAGTCGATTTAACGCGGTTCGCGATGATTGCCATGACAAGGCCCGCTTCGGCGGGCCTTTTTTTACCTGGGAGAAACCGCATGAAGAGAATCGCCCGTGCACTTGCAGCCGCCATCGCCCTGACCGCGCTCTCGCCGGCACACGCCCTCGACTCCGCCGCCGTGCAATTCCAGACGCCATCCGAAATCAAGTGGGTACGCAATGCTGCCGGTACCAACGAGACCGCCGTCCTGTTCGGCGACCCTTCCAAGCCGGGTCCATACGTCATGCGGCTGCGCTGGCTGCCGAACAACATGAGCCGCCCGCACTTCCACCCGAACGACCGCTTCTTCGTCGTGATCTCGGGCACCTGGTGGCTCGGCACCGGTGAGAAATTCGACCCCGACAGCACCGTTGCCGCGCCGGCCGGGAGCTATGTCGTCCACTACGGCGGCAAGGTGCACTACGACGGCGCCAAGGGCGAGGAGTGCGTGATCCAGGTCTGGGGCATGGGCCCGGCGACAAGCACGCCGGCTGAGAAGAGGTGAGTCAGGCTCGGGCGGGCGGCGGAAAGCGCGCCGCATCCGCCTCGAGCGGCAAGGCGAGCGCGTTCGTCAGGTAACTCACGGTCCGGTAGAAACCTGCCAGCAGCAGCAACTCGAGGATCGCCCCCTCGCCAAAGTTTGCCCGCAGCGCCTGCCACAGGTCATCGTCGACCGTGCTCTGCGCATGCAATGCATCGCACAAGCGCAGCAGCAGGTGATCCTCCTCGTCCCAGCAGGCGTCCTGCGGACCGCCGTGCACCAGCGAACTCGCCTGCGCCGGACCCAGCCTTGCCTTCGCACCGAACGCGGCGATGTGGACGCCCCACTCGTACTCGGATCTGCACAGCGCCGTGGTGCGCGTGATTACGACTTCGCGCTGCCTCAGCGTCAGGTGGCCGCGGTCGAGCAGGCCGCCTGCGAAGAACTTGCCGAACAGGCGCGGGTCCCGCGCCAGCGTGGTGAACAGGACGAGCGGCGGCTTACCCGGCGGCATGATGCGCTCGAGCGCAGCCTGGATGTCCGCAGGATACGGCGGCGCGGCGGGAGAAATGCGCGCGTTCATGGGGCCCTCTGCTATAGTTTACATAGCAAACGATACCGCCCATGCTATGAAAAGTAAAGCGTGAATTCCGTCAAGACCTCCGCCAAATCCCCCGGCAAAGCCGCCCATGCGGTGCCCGCGGTCGGCCGACCCGTCCGCGGCTCGCGGACCGGCCGCCCGATCATGGTGGTCCTCGACCTGCTCGGGCGACGGGCGGCCCTGCGCGTGCTCTGGGAACTTCGCTCCGATACGCTGACCTTCCGCGCGCTGCAGGAGGCGGCACAGACAAACCCGAGCCTGCTGAACACCCGGCTGAAGGAACTGCGCGAAGCCGGACTCATCGAGCACGACGGCGGCTACCGCCTCTCGACGCGCGGACGCAGCATGCTTGCCGCGCTGCAGCCCCTTTACGAGTGGTCCGAGCGATGGGGGAAGGACCTGGGCGGCTAAGCGCCGCGCCCTCCCGCGCCTCCGGACGCGGGCTTCAGGCCTTTTCCTGCCGGCGGGCCAGCAATGCGGAAACCTGCCCCGCGGCAAGCCTCGCCTCGCGCTCCTGCGCCGCTCGCCGCACGCCCCATGCATACACGCAGGCGAGCGCGACCAGGCACACAAGGCCCAGCGTGAAGTAGCGGTTCACCATCCCGTTGAGGGTCCAGCCGAACTCCTGGACCAGAACCAGGGGATCGGCGTCCATGCCGTCCTGGCTCCCGAGCGGGATCGCATCCAGGTCGCTGCGGGCCTTGAACCAGGTCGCGTAGATGTCGACGAACGCCACGGCGCCGATCACCAAGAACCCCCAGCGCAGCGAGCCCTTGTACAACTGCGTGCGCTTGCCGAAGAAAAAGCTCCCCATCAAAAGCGTGGCAAGGATCATCCCGCCGCCGTCGCCGCTGAACACGACGATCATTCGCGCGGCCTTCAGGCTGATGCCGAAGGTGAACAGCAGCTGCAACAGCGCCAGGCCGCAAGCGACGCCGACGACGATGCGGTTCTCCGCCACCCAACCGCGCCAGCCCATGTAGCCGAATGCCGCAAACAACGCGACCGGCGCGATGAAACCGCGCGTTTCCGGCACCAGGGTCTTCCACACCGTCGGGATCGCCGTGAAGCCGCAAAGCCAGGCCGAAGTCGCGTGGCCGAGCTCGTGCACCGGCATGGAGAGGAAGATCCGCTGCAGCGACGCCATCAGGCCGGAGGCATGGAAGATCATCGCGAGAACCAGCGCGATCGGGATCGCCCCCACGCAGAACTTCCACTCCAGCCCGGGGTCGTCGACGAGTTGCCACTCGTCCGCCGGATTGTCGACGTCGAACTGCGCTGCCATGGCAGCGGGGTCGAGGCCGGCGTGCACCGGCGGGCCCACGGGACTCGCAGCGGCCGCCGGAGTCGCGATCGCGCGCCCATGCGCCCTGATCGCCTCGGCCTTGGCATAGATGGCGCCGCACGAAGGACAACTGAGCGGCCCCCCCGGCCCGGTCTCCCGGGCCGCGTTGCACCACGGACAGGTCGCGTTCATTCACTTCAGGCCCGGATTGCGATGGCGGATGCTGCCAGCTTTTGCGCCGGCCTGCCAGACGCGCCCCGGGGCACCACTTTGTCAGTACACTGGCCGCCGCACGAGCGGCCCGCAGCGGGCAATTTCCGCGGCCACTGCGCATGACCCGGAGAGAAAACGATGATCACGAAGGCAGTTGCATTCCTCGCTTTGCGGCTCGTAGCGAGCGCGCTCGCCCTGCTGCCATGCCTGGCGCAGGCGGGCGTCGGGTTCGTCGAAATCCAGGGCAAGGACGGCGATGGGCCGGTGACGGTGTTCTACCCTTCGAGCGCGCCGGAAACGCCGGTGAATCGCGGACCGTTCGCCTTCCAACTGGCCGAGAACGGCGCCCCGCTGCGCGGCAACGGGCGGCTGGTGGTCATCTCGCATGGCTCCGGAGGCTCGATCTGGCCGCACGGGGACCTCGCGAAGCTGCTGGCCGAAGGCGGTTTCATCGTCGCCGGGCCGGAGCATGCCGGAGACAACTACAAGGACCAAGGGAACGTGGGGCCGGCAAGCTGGAAGGTCCGTCCCCTCGAAGTCTCGCGCGCGATCGACGCGGTCGCGGCCGACGCGCGATTCGCACCCTTGCTGGCCCTCGACAAGGTCGGGATGTACGGAATGTCCGCCGGGGGACACACTGCGCTTACCCTGGCGGGCGGCCGGTGGTCGCCGGCGCGGCTTCGCGATCACTGCGAAGCCCATCTCGCCGAGGACTTCCAGTCCTGCGTCGGCCTGACTACGAGCCTGACCGGGGGGGTCTTCGACGGCCTCAAGAAATCGATCGCAATGTGGGTGATCCGCAGCAAGCTGGACGACCCGGCCTGGTATTCGCACACCGACCCGAGAATCACCGCAATCGTGTCCGGCGTTCCTTTCGCGGCCGACTTCGACACAGCTACGCTGGCGGCGCCAAAAGTCGCGCTGGGCCTCGTAACCGCGCAGAAGGACGCCTGGCTGCTCCCGCGCTTCCACAGCGACCCGGTCCTGCGGGCGTGCGCGAAATGCGAGCGCGTCGCCGACTTTGCGACCGGCGGCCACGGCGCCCTGTTGTCGCCGCCGCCGCGGAAACTCGACGGGCTTGTCGGCGAACTGCTGAACGACCCGCCGGGATTCGACCGCGCGAAGGAGGTGCCGGAGGTGAATCGCAGGATCGCGGCGTTTTTCGCGAGGCACCTGCACCAATAGCCGGAATTTTCCTGAATTGGAAAATAAAAACACCGGATCCCCGCGCCGGCGTTCAATCTTCCGGGGCAGAAGTCAAACTTTTCCGGCGGAGGACGGGGTTTCCGCGCCGGCCGAAAACAGCCTGCGCAGCTCGAACTTCTGCACCTTGCCGGTGCTGTTGCGCGGCAGCGGGGCCAGGAAGCGCACGTACTTCGGCTTCTTGTAGCTCGCGATCCGGTCGCGGCAGTGGGCCACGATCTCGTCTTCGGTGGCCTTTGCGCCCGGCCGCAGTTCGATGAAGGCAGCCACCGCCTCGCCGTACACCGCGTCCGGCACGCCGATCACGGCCGCGTCCTGCACCGCCGGATGCTGCTGCAGCGCGAGCTCGACTTCCTTCGAGTAGATGTTGTAGCCGCCGGAAAGGACCATGTCCTTCTTGCGGTCCATCATGTAGTAGTGACCGTCGGGCGCCAGCCTCGCCATGTCCCCGGTCGCGACCCAGCCGTCGCGGATCGTTTCGGCGGTTTCCTTCGGCTTGTTGAAGTAGCAGCGCATCGTGAGGAAGCGACCCGGCTCGCCGGTGCGGACCCACATTTCGCCCACCTCGCCGGGCGCCACGTCGTTCCCAGCCGCATCCACCAGCCGCACCTCCGCGCCCGGGTTCAGCCGCCCGAGCGATGTCGGGTGCGTGAACTGCTCCTGCGGCCCGAGCAGCGTCAATCCGCCGACTTCGGTCATTGCGAAGAACGAATACATCCGCACGTGGGGCAGCGCGTCGTGGATGCGCTTCTTCACGTCAAGCGGAAACGCCTCGCCGGTGACGAGCATCACCTGCACGCTCGCGAAATTCTCCGGGTGCGCCTCGATTTCGGGCAACAGCATGCGCCCCACCGTCGGCA
The DNA here is from genome assembly GCA_964599095.1 of uncultured Bordetella sp. Classification (GTDB taxonomy): domain Bacteria; phylum Pseudomonadota; class Gammaproteobacteria; order Burkholderiales; family SG8-39; genus SZAS-79. Next base: position 319,166 of record CAZREB010000003.1, on the reverse strand, counting down.
CGATGCCGATCACCGTGATGCGCTCATCCCTCGCCAGCTTCGCGGCCCCCGCGGCGTCGAAGCGCGGCATGACGACCAGCGTCGAGCCGTGCAGGATCATGTTGGCCATGCGCGCAAAGCCGGTGCGATGCGCAAGCGGCGTGGTCACGAGCTGCCGGTCCCGGTCCGACAGGCCGTACTGGAGCGCGTTCAGGTAGCCGTTCGGGATGATCGAATTGGCCTGCGTGATGATTGCGCCCTTGGGGTTGCCGGTGGTACCCGAGGTGTAGACGATCAGGTTGTCGTCGAATTCGGGCGGCACCGCCGGCGTGCCCGCCGCGCCTTCCTCGATGAGGTCCGCGATCGCATGCTCGCCCTCCCCTGGCTGGCCGACTGCGATGCGCATCACGCCTTTCGAGCCGCCCGCCGAGCGTTCATAGAGCTCGCGCGTCTCGCCTGAAAGGAAGACCGCCCTGGGTGCGCTGTCGGCAAGGATGTAGGCGATCTCGCCCGGCGCGAGGCGCGTATTGACCGGCACCGAGATCCCGCCGGCCTTCGTGACTGCAAGGAAGGCCCTTGCGAACTCCACCGTGTTCTGCAGCTGGATCGCCACCCGGTCGCCGATGCCGACGCCCCGCGATCGCAGGGCGTTGGCGAGCCTGTCGGTCGTCTCGTGGAGCTGCGCGAACGTCAGCCGCTCGTCGCCGCAGATGACGGCATCCTTGCCCGGCGTCGCGCGCGCATGCGTCGCGAGAAATGACGCAAGCTTCATGCGTGCAGCCCCCCGTGCCGCATCATTCCGGCTTGATGCCCGCTTCCTGCAGGAGCTTCGACCACTTCGCGACATCCGACTTGATCAGCGTGCCGAACTCCTCCGGCGTGCTGGGCGTCAGTTCAATCGCATAGGCCCCGAACTTCTCGATGTTCGCCGGCAGCCTCAGGACCCGGCCGATCTCCTGCGACAGCTTTGCCGTGATCGCCGGCGGCGTGCCGGCCGGTGCGACGATGCCGAACCAGATCACCGACTCGTAGCCCGGCACGCCCGCCTCGGACATCGTGGGCAGGTCCGGCATCAGCGAGAAGCGCTTGAGGCCGGTGACCGCGAGCGCGCGCAGCTTGCCGGCCTTCACCGACGGCAGCGAGGAAGCGCCCGGGTCGATGCTCAGCTGCACCTGCCCCGCTACCAGGTCCGCAATGCCCGGCCCCGACCCCTTGTACGGAATCGCGGTCATGTCGGTGCCGGTCATCTTCTTGAACAACTCGCCGGCCATGTGGGTGGAGCTGCCGTTGCCCGTGGTCGAGTAGCTGTACTTGCCCGGATTGGCCTTCAGCAGCGCGATCAGCTCCTTGACGTTGTTCGCCGGCACGCCCGGGTTGACCACCAGGAACATCGGCATCGTCATCACCAGCGATACAGGCGCGAAGTCCTTCACCGGGTCGTACTGGATGTTCTTTTGCGTGTACGCGTTCATCGCGAGGCTGGTGATGCTGCCGACATACAGCGTGTAGCCGTCCGGCGGCGACTTGGCGACGAAATTCGCGCCGACCATCTGGCTTGCCCCGGGCTTGTTTTCCACCAGGAAAGGCTGGCCGAGCGACTCCTGCAGCTGCGCGCCGAGCACGCGCGTGAAGAGGTCGGTCACGCCGCCGGGAGGATAGGGCACGATGATCTTGACCGGCTTGGCCGGGTAAGCCTGCCCGTACGCGCTACCCGTAGTGGCAAGCAATGCGGCAATCCATGCGGCAGCCAGCAAACGCAATATCTTCACGATGTGTCTCCTCCTTTCTGGAATCGCCTGGTCACAGCCCCAGCAGGCCCTTGGCGATGATGTTGCGCTGGATCTCGTTCGAGCCGCCGTAGATCGTGAGCTTGCGGAAGTTCAGGAATTTCGGCGCGACCGCGGCCGCGAACGTCGCGAATTCGTCGAAGGCCCCGTCGAGCGACGTGCGCCGCTGCGCGCACGGCCCGACCGCTTGTACGAAAAGCTCGCTGATGGCCTGGTGAATCTCGGTGCCCCTGATCTTGAGGACGGACACTTCCGCGCCCGGCGGCCGGCCGCTGCGCCGCATCTGGTCCAGCATGCGCAGGTTGGTCAGCTCGAGGGCCATGAGCTCGATCTCCACACGCGAGATCCTGTCGCGAAATCGCGCGTCCTGCATGAGCGGGCGGCCGGTGCCAGGCACACCCGCCGCGAACGCCTTGAGCTGGGCCAGCGTGCGCTTGGCGATGCCGATCCTTGCCTGGTTCAGTCGCTCGTAGCCAAGCAGGTACTTGGCGACCGTCCAGCCCTGGCCTTCCTCGTGCACCAGGTTCCCGACCGGGACGCGCACCGAATCGAAGAACACCTCGTTCACCTCGTGCCAGCCGTCCATCAGGATCAGCGGGCGCACCGTGATGCCGGGCGACTTCATGTCGATCAGCAGGAAAGAGATGCCTTCCTGCCGCTTGGGGCTTTCGCTGCCGGTGCGCACCAGGCAGAACATCCAGTCGGCCCAGTGGGCCTGCGTGGTCCAGATCTTCTGGCCGGTGACGACGTAATGGTCCCCGTCCCGCACGGCCCGGGTCTTCAATGCCGCGAGGTCCGAGCCGGCTCCCGGTTCGGAGTAGCCCTGGCACCAGCACTCGCTGCCGTCGTGGATGCGCGGCAGGAACCGCTGCTTCTGCGCCTGGGTGCCGTAGCGGATCAGCACCGGCGCGCACATCATCAGCGAAAGCGCCGGCAATTGCGGGGCGCCCGCATGGCCGCACTCCTCGTCGAAGATGTAGCGCTGCACGACGTTCCAGCCGGTGCCGCCCCATTCCACCGGCCAGGCCGGCGCCACCCAGCCCTTGTCCGACAGGATCCGGTGCCAGCGCTGCGTGTCCTCCTTGCCTATTTCGGCAAATGACTCCACCTTCTCCTTGAGGTCGGCCGGCAGGTTCGCGTCGAGCCAGGCGCGCACCTCGTCTCGGAAGGCGCACTCTTCGGCGGAATAGTTCAGGTCCATGCTTCAGGCGGCGCTCGCGGCGGCCTGCCGCACCGCGGCCGCGAATTCCTTGCGCAACTCGTATTTCAGGACCTTGCCGGTGCTGTTGCGCGGCAGCGCATGCACGAACCGGACGTGCTTCGGCTTCTTGTAGCTGGAGATCCTCTCGCGACAGTGCGCGATCACCTGCTCGGCGGCGAGCACGAACCCCGGGCGGATCTCGATGAACGCCGCCACCGCCTCGCCGTAGACCTCGTCGGGCACGCCGACCACCGCGACGTCCTGCACCTCGGGCAATTCGTGGATCGCGCTTTCGACTTCCTTGGAATAGATGTTGTAGCCGCCCGAGAGCACCATGTCCTTCTTGCGGTCGACGATGTAGAGATAGCCTTCGGCGTCGAACCGGCCGAGGTCACCGGTCTTGAACCAGCCGTTCACGAAGGCTTCGGCGGTCGCCTGCGGATTGTTGAAGTAGGCACGCATCGTCAGCGAACTGCCCGGCGGGCCGGAGCGCACGAGGATCTCGCCGGTCTCGCCGGGCGGCACGCGCTCGCCCTTGTCGTCGGCGATCCTGACTTCGATGCCGGGATTGACGCGTCCGACCGAGGCGCCCTTGGCGAACTGCTCGTCCGGCCCGAGGTTGGTGATCGCGCCGGCCTCGGTCATCGCGAAGAACGAGTGCAGTTCGAGCCCCGGGAGTGCGGCGAGCAGCCGCTGCTTCACCTCGACCGGGAAGGCCTCGCCGGTGACGACCGCCGCGCGCAGCGTCCGGAACCGGCGCGGCGCGGCCTCGATCTCGGGCAGCAGCATGCGCCCCACGGTGGGCACCATGCCCATCAGCGTAATGCCCTCGTTCTCGATGATGCGGGCGGCCTCCTTCGCGTCGAACCGTGACATCACCACGAGGCTTGCGCCGACGCACACCATGTTGAGCAGGCGCTGGAAAGCCGAGCGGTGCGCGAGCGGCGTGGTCGCGAGGATCCGGTCGGTCGGCCGCAGGTTCCATTGCACGCCGTTGAAATACGCGGCGAGCATGATGTAGTTGGCTTGCGTGATCACCGCGCCCTTGGGCTTGCCGGTCGTCCCGGATGTGTACGAGATCATGCAGTCATCGAATTCGGGCGGGATCTCAGGCAGGTCGGTCCCGCTTGCGGAGGCGAGTTCCGAGAACGCGATTTCGCCTTCGCGCGGCGCATCGAGCGAAATGCGCAGGCGCGGCGCCGCCTTGACATTCGCGAGCACGTCGCGGGTGTCGTACTCGAAAATGACCGCCTTGGGCGTCGCGTCCGCGACGATGTAGGCGGCCTCGGGCACCGAGAGTTTCGGGTTCAGCGTGATCGCGATCGCGCCGGCCTTGACCACGCCCATGAAGGCGACCACGAACTCGGCGCAATTCGACAGGTGGATGGCGACGCGGTCGCCTACGCGGATGCCGCGCGCCACGAGCCCGTTGGCAAGGCGCGTGGACTGTTCGTCGATTTCACGGAACGACAGCCGCGTGCCTTCGCAAGCGACCGCCTCGCGTTCCGGCGTCGCCAGTGCGTGCGCGGCGAGGAAGGCGGCGAGTTTCATGCCGAATAAATGGAATAAATGGTGTCAGAGTCCATTTTTCGCCTTGCTCAAAAAATGGCCGCTGGCCCCATCTAAATCACGCGGGTTCGAACGCCGGGTAGTTGATGTCGTCCGAAAGTTTTTCCCAGCACAGCTTGACCGGCATGCCGATCCTGACGTCTCCTGCCTTCACGTTCATCAGGTTGCAGAGGATGCGCACGCCCTCCTGCAATTCGACCAGCGCGACGAGGTAGGGAACGCGGTCTTCGTGCCCGGGCCACGCGCTGAACGTGTTGGTGTAGCTGTATACCGTGCCCTTGCCGGACACTTCGCGCCACTCGAGGTTGCGCCTGCCGTTGGCCATGCTGACCGGCCGCGGGAAGAACTGCGGCTTGCCGGTGTCCTTGCAGTACTGGATCACGAGCTTGCCGTTCTTCGCCGCCTGCCAGAACGGCTGCGTATCCATGTACGTGTTCGGGCGCGGCATGGGCCGCGGGATCTTCTTTGCCTCGGGCTTCGCCGGGGCCTTGGTGGGTTCGCTCATGATTGCTCCATGACGAGGACGCCGGAGACGCCCCAGTTGCGGCCGTAGGGAATGACGCCGATGCCGGTGACCATGCAGTTGCGCGGGTCGGACACCTGACGCGCGCCGGCCTCGCCGAACATCTGGCGCACGCCCTCGACGAGGTTGAGGCCGCCGCCGGCCAGGCCCGGCTGGCCGGCCGAGATCTGGCCGCCCGAAGTATTGAGCGGCAGGGTGCCCTTGTAAGAGAGGTCGGTGTTCATGACGAATTCGCACCCCTTGCCCTTGGGACAGAAGCCGATGTCTTCCAGCGTGATGATCAGCGCGATCAGGAAATCGTCGTACGGCATGATCATGCGGATATCCTTGGGCGTCATCCCGGCCTGCTTGAGCGCCCTCGGCCCGGCCACCGAGAATCCGGATACCGTGATGTCGGCCAGTGGCTCGGCGCCCTTGAAGTTGGTGATCTCGCCGTACCCGATCGGGTGGATCATCTTCTTCGCGCCGAGCTTCTTCGCGTTCTCGGTCGAGGTCACCAGCACGCCGTTGGCGCCGTCGCACACCATGACCGAGTCGAGCATGCGCAGCGGCTCGGAGACGTACTTCGAATTGAGGTAGTCGGCCTCGGTCAGCGGCTTCTGCAGCTTGTCCACCGCATTCGGGTTCATCAGCGCATGGTTTCTCTGCGTGACCGCGAGCTTGGCCAGCGCGCGGTCGTCGAGGCCGTACTGGTAACGGTAGCGCTGCGTGATCAGGCCGAACGCGCCCACCGGGCCGCGCAAGCCGGTCGGGTACTGGAACTCGCCGCGCTGGGCGCCCTGCTCCGGGTTGCGTCCGGAGGACTGGGCATCTGACGCGAGCACGAACACCGTCTCGCACAACCCGTCGCGGATCGCCGCGGCAGCGCGGGCGATGCCGCCGATGCCGGACGTGCCGCCCAGGCCGTTCAACTGCATCCAGGACGGCGACAGGCCGAGCATCTCGGACATGTAGACGCCCCAGAACGGGTTTGCGGTCTCGCTCATCGTCTCGGCGATCGAAAGCCCGTCGATCTTGTCCTTGTCGATGCCGGTCTGGTCGAGCACCTGCTCGAGCACTTCGCCCGCGAGGTCGTACGAACTGCGGCCGCCCTTGAGCGTGACCTTGGTCTCGCCGTAGCCGATGATCGCTATGTCTTTACGTTTAGCCATGGAGCTCCCTGGGGAAATCGGCCCGTCGGCGGGCCTTGCGCCGCGGCCTTCGAAGGCCCCGGCGTACGCTGCGGATCATAACCATCTTTGCTGCGCGGGTCGTTCGCCCGGTGCGAAACATCGGGCGGCGTTTCGCGAGCAGCCGCCCGCCGGATTGCACGACCGCGGCGAATGGCTTAACTTGCCCGGAACGGAGGAGAACGCTCAGATGCCTACCCAGTCCTTTGCAGGAAGCCCCTTTCGAGTGCGTGCCGACCTGGCAGAGGCGCACGAGCGCGCCTGGGAAGCCATCGCAGCGCCCGGCACCTGGCTCACCGGCGGCCTGCGCATGGCGGTTGCCGCCGAAGTCCGCAACGCCCGCAACTGCGCTTTCTGCGCGCGCATCAAGTCGGCGCTCTCGCCCAACGCGGTCGAAGGCAGGCACGAAAGCCTCGGCGCCCTCGGCGCGGCGCAAGTCGAATTGATCCATCGCGTGGTCAGCGATCCGGGCCGCCTGACCGAGAAATGGTCCGAGTCGGTGCTCGCGCGGGGTCTGTCCGAAGGCGAATACGTGGAAATCGTCGGCATCATCGCGATGGTCATGATCATGGACACCTGCCATCGTGCGCTCGGGCTGCCGGTCCGCGACCTGCCTGCCCCGCGCGCCGGCGAACCCAGCCGCTACCGCCCGCCGGGCGCGAAGAAGAAGGCCGCCTGGCTGCCGCTGGTCGAGCCCGGAGACACGGTCGAATCCGACGGCCCGATGTACCCGAGCCCGAAGGCGGGCTACATCTACCGCGGACTGTCGATGGTGCCGCAGGCGGTCCGCGACTACTGGGCGCTGGCCAACGCCCACTACCTGCCCGGCGAATATGTCTACCAGTTCGGCACCTCGATCCGCGCCATCGAGCGGCCGCAGGTGGAGGTCCTTGCCGCTCGGGTCTCGGCAATGCACCAGTGCGCTTATTGAACGACGGCACACGCCTACATGCTCCGTGAGAGCATGCAAATCAAAGGACGCGAGGTCGACGTCCGCGGAGTCACCGCGGGTTTCGACGGGGACATCGAGATCGCGCATGCCGCGAAACTCGTCGAGTTCGCCGAAGCCGTCGTGCTGCGCGACGACACCCGCACGGCCGCGGCGCGAAAGGCCTTGCTCGACGCAATCGGCGAAGCCGGGCTGGTCGATGCCGCGGCGGTGGTCGGCGCCTTCCACGGCTTCGTCCGGATCGCCGACGCGATCGGCATCCCCTACGAGACCGCGGCCCGCGGCAGCGATGCCCCCGAGATCCGCGAGCGGGCCGGCATCAACGAATTCCCGCGCGTGCGCGGCGCGAATTGACGGAGCAATCCATGAGCACTGACGTTTCCCTTGCGGTTTTCGCCAAGCGCGACTGCCCGACCTGCCAGCTGGTTGCGCCGGTTCTCGGCGCGTTGGCCGGCGGCGGCAGGACGCTCAAGGTCTACTCGCAGGACGACCCGACCTTTCCCGAGCAGGTCGCAGGCGTGATCGACGACCGCGAACTGGGCGAATCCTTCCGGCACGGCATCGAGATCGTGCCGACGCTGATCCGTTTCGAGAACGGCAAGGAAACCACCCGCACCGAAGGCTGGGACGTGAACGAATGGCGGCGCGTCACCGGCATCACGGACCTCGGCGCCGGGATGCCGGCGCTGCGCCCGGGGTGCGGCTCGAAGAGCGTGGAACCCGGTCTCGCCGAGTACCTGCAGGTCAAATTCGGCGATCCCGGATTGAAATCGCGCAAGATCGAATATGGCGACTACGACGACCCGATCGAAGCCTGCTTCGAGCGGGGGTGGAGCGACGGCCTGCCCGTGGTGCCGCCCACCGACGTGCGGGTGCTGCGCATGCTGCAGGGAACGACGCGCAAGCCGGGCGAAGTCATCGGCCGCATCCCGCCGAACCTCGCCGAATGCACGGTCGAAAAGGCCGCGATCAACGCAGTCATGGCCGGATGCAAGCCGGAGTACCTGCCGGTGGTGCTCGCCGCGCTCGAAGCGGCCCTGGAGCCGGAATTCACGTTGCACGGCGTGCTTGCGACCACCTACTTCTCCGGTCCGATCATCGTCGTCAACGGGCCGGTCGCGAAACGCATCGGCATGAATTCGGGCATCAATGCGCTCGGGCAGGGCAATCGCGCGAATGCGACGATCGGGCGCGCGCTGCAACTGATCGTGCGCAACGTCGGCGGCGGGCGGCCCGGCGAAGTCGATCGCGCAACGCTAGGCAATCCCGGCAAGTACACGTTCTGCTTCGCCGAGGACGAGTCCGACCCGGGTTGGGAGCCGCTGTCGGTTGCGCGCGGGTTCGCGCGCGGGAAATCCACGGTCACGCTGTTCCAGGGCGAAGGCGTGCAGGGATTCCTCGACCAGAAATCGCGCACCCCGGAGGAGCTCGCGCGCTCGCTCGCCATGGGGCTCAACGCGATGGGCCACCCGAAACTCGCGCAGATGCAGCGCGCGATCCTCGTCCTGTCGCCGGAGCACTACGCGATCTTTGCCGCGGCCGGCTGGGACCGCAATCGCATCGGCAGCGCCATCCTCGCAGCCACCGTACGTCCGGGCAAGGACCTCGTCGCCGGCGCCCAGGGCATCCCCGAGGGCCTGCCGGCCGCATTCGCCGACAAGCAGGTGGCCAAGTTCTACGAGGACGGCCTGTTGATCGTGCGCGCCGGCGGGCCGGCGGGCCTGTTTTCCGCATTCCTCCCCGGCTGGATCGCCGGCCGCAACCGCTTCGAACTGCAACCCGTAACGAAGGAGATCAAGCCATGAACGCGATGAACTGGATGCGCGACCCGACCCCCGAAACCTCGCCGCTGAAGCGCGCGCGCCTGCAGCCGCCGCCGTCGCTCGAGGGCAAGACGGTCGCACTCTTCGACATCGGCAAGACGCGCACCAAGGAATTCCTCGACCGGGTGGAGATGCGCCTGCACGAGAAGAACATCAAGACGATGCGAACCGGCAAGCCGACCAACGCCAAGATCGCGACGCCGGAAATCCTGCAGAAGGTCGCCGAAGAAGCCGATGTGGTGCTGATCGGGCTATCCGACTGAGGCTCCTGCACGTCGTGCAGTCTGCACGACCTCATGAACCTCGACTCCCGCGGCATCCCGGGCGTGTCGGTCGTTACGACCGGCTTTACCGATGCGGTCGAAGCGCAGTCCAAGGCGCTCGGGTTCGACCCGGCGATCGTCTATGTCGCGCACCCGATCCAGAACCGGACGGCGGAGGAACTGGACCGGCTGGCGGACGATGCGATTGAAAGGGCTCTGCGCCTGTTGACCGCGGCTACGGGCGCGCCGCGGCCGCCGGCGAACTGAACTGGGGCCGGCCCCATGAGCCAACCCGGCCAGAAGAGCCGCGTGCTGCGCCTCGCGCTCGACGGCATCGCCGCGAAGATCCGCCTCGAATTGCCTGCCTCGCCGCGATTCGTCCTCGTGCGCGACGGCGATGCGATCGTGCGCTGCGCCGGATCGGCCGCCTGGCTGGGCGCGGGCAGCGGACTGCAATCCACGCAGCCCTGCGTGATCGAGGCAGGCGCGGGCGGCGCGACCGTCCTTCGCTGGGAACTGGTCGACGAAGGCATGCCACCTTGGGGCGGTGCGGATAGCGCCGAACTGATCGCCCGCGAGGTCAGGCTGCCGGCCGCGGGCGGGTACCTGATGCGCGCCGACCGCGTCGATTTCCCGCTGGGCGGCATCGCCTACACGCACACCCATCGCGGGCCGGGCATCCGCTGCCTGCTTCGCGGCGCGATCCGGGTCGAGTCGGCGGGCGAAGTGCACGAAATCGCCGCGGGCGGCGCCTGGTTCGAAAGTGGCCCCGACCCCGTGCTGGCGACCGCATCGAGCCGCGAACTTACCGGCTTTGCGCGGGTCATGATCCTGCCGCTGGACCTCAGGGGCAGGAGTTCCATCAGTTACGTGAATCCCGAAGACGCCGACAAGCCCAAGTCCCAGAAGTACCAGATCTTCGCCGACGAGCCGATCTGAGTCCGCACGGCTGCGATTGGGGGGCCACGCTGTTCACGTGTCTCGGGCGCTCGCGAGTTGCCCGGCAGAATTGGCTCCCGGACAGCCGATCGAATCGCGACGGTTTGATCTGCAGCAAATGCCGGCCCGCCGGCCCCGCCAGAATGGTCATGCGCGCGTAGCGCTTCGACTACCCATTCTGCCGCGGTGAACTCATGCTCAAGGAAGCTGCCGTCGCTTCGATCGGCCAGCGCAGCCTGCTGGTGCCGGCGTGGATCAAGGCCGCCCTCGGCGCCAACGACCGGCTCAAGCTCTACCTGACCACGCTGCAGGCCGCGGTCCAGCACGCCGAGCAGCCGGCACGCGCGCCGATCGACCTCGCGCGCGAACGCGCCGCCGCCGGCGTGCATGCCGCGTGGCTGCACGAATTCGTGCTGGCCGCCGAACGCAGGCGCGACGGCTATTTCGCGCCGCAGGTTCCGCGGCTGTGCGAATCGCTCGCCGCCGACCTGCAGGTCATGGCCCGGCCGCTGGCCGAAGCGCAGCCCGACGCGCCTGTCCTCAAGCGCCTGCAGACCTGGACCGACTGGCTGCGCGAGCACAAGGACGGCACGCTCCCGGCCGCCGACGTCGAGCGGATCGAACGCGGCAGCCGCGGCAAGGGCGACAGCGTGCACCTGCTGGTCATGGACATGCACAAGGCCATCAACCAGCTCGCGCTCCAGTATGCCGGCGAGACGATCGACGGCGCGCGCGCCTGGAACCTGGCCGACAGCGACCGCCCGCGGGTAAGCGCCTTCATGCGCGGCCTCGCGCGCACCTCGCCCCTCAAGTTCGACCACCCGGGCCTCGACACCGCGGCGACGCGCGACGGCGACAAGCTGATGCTCCAGAACGACATCGGCACCAACGATGCGCACGTGCTTGTGATCCAGGTCGAGGGCCTCGGGATCTCATTGACCTATTCGGACCTGCACGCCGAACGGTTTGCTTTCTTCAGGGCGCAGCTCGCCGAGCTCGGCGCCGCCTGGTCGGTGGTCGAGCCGCGCGTGTCGCCGGACCTGAACGCGGGCGAGGCCTATTTCGTCGGCACTGCGACATTCCAGTGCGCCGACGAGGCCGCGCTGCAGGCTGCGCTCGAAGGGGTCGGCGCGCGCATCGTGTTCCTGATCGACTGGAACCGCGCGAGAAAGCGCCTGCGCAAGTTCGTCGCCAAGGCTGCGGCGGTCAGGATCCTCGGTGAGGCGGCGCGTCGTGAGATCGGCCACATGGGCTGGCTCAAGTCCGGCGGATCGCGGCTGGTATTCGATGCCATGCGCACGGCCGGCACTTCGGTCTTCCAGATCGGCGAGCGCCTCGACAGCGTGCTCGGGGCCGAAGTCGCGATCGAGTTCCTGATCGAGTTGATGACGCTGTGCACGCGGGCACAGATGGCGCGCCAGCCGCTCGCGCTGATCGAGGACGAGGCGCGCGTGATGCTGGCCCGCAAGACCAAGGCCGGCTCGGGAGGCTACGACCTGCTCGCGGAGCATGCGGCCTGGTGCCATACGCTCGCGCAGGCGGTGCGCGACGTGCTCGTGCACGGGGGCGCCGCCGGACGCGAGGAAGGCGACACCCTTTCCGAACGCGCAAAACGCTGGGAACGGCGCGCCGACCAGCTGGTCACGCAGGCCCGCCGCAACGCCGAGCGTCACGCCCACTGGGCGCCGTTCGCGAAGCTGGCGTTCCTTGCCGATGACATCGCCGATGCGCTCGAGGAATCGGCGTTCCTGATCGACATGATCGCCGAATTCAAGGGCGCTGCATTCAAGCACGGCGTCCTCAAGGCGCTCCAGCCGCTGGCCGAGACCGTGTACATGGCCACGCAGGACTACGTCAAGGCGGTGGAGATCGCGCGCATCCTCGGCGAGTCGCACGACCTCGCCGACTCCAACGCATTCCTCGACGCGACCTGGCGCGTCGTGCTTGCGGAAACGCGTTGCGACGAGCAGCTGCGTTCGGCCCGCCGCGCGATCATGAAATCCCCGGGCAGCCCCGCCGACCTGATGCTCGCCAACGACCTGGCGAACCAGCTCGAGTTCGCCTCCGACCAGTTGCTCGTCGCAAGCCATTCTCTTCGCGCGCTGGTGCTTGGCGAACCCGGGGCGAGCCGGTGAAAGCGCGACGCAAGCGGCGACCTGCATCCGCCCCGCAACCGCCCGGTGTCGCGGACGAAGTCCTGTTCATCGCCTGCGGCGAATGGACCGTCGACCCCGGCCGCCTTTCCTCGGAGACGATGGGGTCCAAGGCCTACAACCTGCTGCGCATGGCGGCGCTCGGGCTCGCCGTGCCGCCGGCGTTCGTGATCTCCACCGACTACTGCAGGCGCTTCGAGTCCGATCCGGACGAGGCGGCCGGCAGCCTGCGCTCGGCCTATCCGGAAGCGCTGTCGGTGCTCGAAAAGTCGACCGGCCTGCGCTTTGGCGACCCGCGGCGCCCGCTGCTGCTGTCGATCCGGTCGGGCGCGCCGGTCTCCATGCCGGGAATGATGGAGACGCTGCTGAACATCGGCCTGTGCGAGGCCACTCTCCCGGGCTTCATCCGGCTCACCGGCAACCCGCGGCTTGCGTGGGATGCCTACCGCCGGCTGGTCTCCAGCTTCGGCGAAGTCGTGGCCGGCGTGCCGGCGCAGGCTTTCGAGGACGAGTTGCGCCGCGCCGCGCTCGGGCAGGACGAGCGCGCGCTGGACTTCGACCAGTTGCGCTCGCTTGCAAGGCGCTACCTCGAGGTCTACCAGGCAGGCGCCGGCCGGCCCTTTCCGCAGGATCCGCTCGAGCAGCTCGAGCGCGCGGTCGCCGCGGTATTCGCGTCCTGGCGCTCGGCCAGGGCGATCGAATACCGGCGCATGAACAGCATCGACGAAGCGATCGGCACGGCAGTCACGGCGCAAGCCATGGTGTTCGGCAATGCCGGCGGCCTTTCAGGCGCCGGCGTGGGCTTCTCGCGCGACCCGGCCAGCGGCGAGAAGTCCCTCTGGGTGGACTTCCTGTTCAACGCGCAAGGCGAAGACGTGGTTTCCGGACGCCGAAGCGCGCATGGCCACGACAAGCTCTCGGCCGCGCTCCCCGAGGTGTGGACCGCGCTCGAAGGGGCTGCGGCGCGCCTCGAACGGGAGTTCGGCGACATGCAGGACTTCGAATTCACCGTGCAGGAAGGCAAGCTCTACCTGCTCCAGGCGCGCTCCGGCAAGCGCACGGTGGTGGCCAATGCGCGGATCACGCTCGACCTGTTCGACGAAGGCGTTCTCAAGCGTGAAGAAGCGGTCCGTCGCCTGCGTGGCGTCGACCCGGAATCGCTCACCATCACACGCCTGGCCGACTCGAAGGGCGAGACCCTTGCGCCCGCCGGGCATGCGTCTGCGGCCAGCAGCGGCGTAGCCTGCGGCGAGATCGCGCTCGACCAGGCGCGCGCAGTCGAGCGCAACGCGGCGGGAATCCCTGTCGTGCTCGTGCGCCGCGACGCGGAGACCGGGGACATCGCGGCCCTCGATGCAGCCGAGGGCCTGCTGACGCAGAACGGCGCACGCACTTCGCACGCGGCGGTCGTCGCACGCCAGCTCGGAAAGGTGTGCCTGGTCGGATGCAGCGAACTGGCGATCGACGACAACGCGCGAACGATATCCCTCGGCGGACTGCAATTGTCGGAAGGCGACTTGCTCACACTGGACGGGAATTCGGGTTGCGTCTACGCCGGCCGGATGCAGGTCGTCGGCGACAGGCAGGAGGACTTGATCAGGCGGCTGGAGAATGTGCGGGCCGGCAGGTGAAGCCGGTAACCGGCCGGTGTCTGGCGGAAGAGAGTGGGAGTCGAACCCACACAGGGCCGTCAGACGGCCCACACCGGGTTTGAAGTCCGGCCGCCCCACCGGGAGCGATTCCCTTCCGTTTTTCCTGGAACCCGAGTTTATCGCACCTGTTCGGCGCGGGCCGCGCTTGTCCTAGGGGCGCAACAGCGCGCGCGCCGACTTTGCCGCGGCCTCGCCTTCGGCGAATGCATGCGTGAGCATGCCCCCGTAGCCCGAACGCACCGCGCCGGCGGCGAATACGCCGTGCATGGCGGTCTGCATGGCCGCGTCCGTCTGCAGGAACCCGGCAGCGTCACGCAGGATCTCCGCGGGCACGAATTCGTTCGCCGGCTCGAGCCCGACATAGGCAAAGAATCCGGCGCATTCGATCTCGGCCGTACTGCCGCCCGAGCGGAGCTTCACGCCGCTCACCGCATCGCTGCCGAGCACTGCTTCGACGACTGTATCCATGTGCGTCTCGATATTCGAATGCTCCGCGAGGCGGTCGACCAATGCCTGCTTCGCCCGGAACTTGCCGCTGCGATGCACGAGGTGGACCTTGCGCGCGAACTCGGTGAGCACCAGCGCCTCCTGCAGCGCGGAGTCGCCGCCGCCGACCACGACCACATCCTTGCCCTGGTAGAAAGGCCCGTCGCAGTCCGCGCAGCGCGAAACGCCTTTTTCTTCCAGCTCGGCCTCGCCGGGCACGCCGAGGTGCTTGAGCCGCGCGCCGGAGGCGACGATCACCGCCCGCGCGCGGTGGCTGCCGGAGTCGCCTTTGACGACGAGATGGTCGCCATCGCGAACGATGCCGGAGGCGCCTTCCGAAATCCCTTTCGCGCCCATCTTCGAGATTTCCATCATCAGGCCGGCCGACACGTCGCTTCCCAACCCGCCCGGTTCGCCGTCGAGTTCGTTGATGTTGGTCACGAGGCCGCCGAAGAACATCGATTCCATCGTGGCGCAGGTGAGTCCGTCGCGCAGCGCCTGGCGCGCGGCGGCCAGGCCGGTGATCCCGGTGCCGATGACCAGGACGTCGTAGGGTTCAGGCATATCGCCTCTGCTTGGTCGGTGGTTTATGGGGTGGTTTCGCCGGCGGGCCGGACTCGGGCTTTTTCGCGGGCGGCGGCACCGCCTCGCCCAGGATAGTCGCGTGATCCTTGGCGATGATGCGAAGGTCGCCGATGCGGCGGGTAATGCCGAGGCGGTCCAGGCACTCCAGGATCTCGATCGCGCGGCCCCGGCCGATGTCGGTCCGATCGCGCACCTGCGCGGCGGTGAACCGGCCTTCCGGGACGCCCTTCGCCACTTCGGTCGTTACGGCGGCGAAAGCCGCGAGTGTGCCGCGCAGGTAGAAACGGTTGTCGGTGGCGCGCACGACTTCGCCCGTCTTCGCCTTGCGATGCAGGAAATCCTTCAGCTGCGGCTCGCGGATCGATGCGGCCGCCGCAAGCTCGGCCAGCGTCAATCCGCCGTATCCCGCCTGGTGCAGGACCGGCTGAACCGCCTGCCACAGTTTCTGGTCGGCCGGGTTGTCGGTCGCGACGTGCCGGGGCAGCCGCGCCATCGAACCCGTCGCCTCGACCTGCTTGCGCTCGGCGAGCATGCGCAGGATCGCGGCAAAGGTCGGCGCGGCGAGTTGCGGCGCGCATTCGCGGCGAAGCACTGCGACCTCGATCCCGGGCGCCTGGGGCGAATCGGCATGGAATTTCTTCAGCACCTGCAGCACGGCCGCGCTGGTGGAATCGATCGTCGCCCGCGGCAGCCCGATGCGCGGTTCCTTGCCGATGACCGCCAGCTTTTCTGCGTCAACGAGCGACGCAAGAATCCGCTCGTCGAGGTTGAAGATGCGCCCGAACCAATCGAGGTCCACGCCCGCCGCGGAGCACGCCTGCAACGCCCGGAGCGCGACGCCCGGTTCGCCGGCTTCGAGCGCAGCGAGCTGCGCGGCGCGCACCTCGGCGCTGCGGCGCTGGCGCTGCGCGGCCGGGTCGATCACGACGCCGCCGCCGAGCGTCCGCAGGGCCGACTGGTCGCGAACGATGAACCGGTCGCCGCTCAGCGCCGACACCGGCTTTTCGGTCACGACCTGCACGACCGCGGACTCGCCCGGCTTGATCGATCCGCCGCGGCGGATCGAGACCCTCGCAAGAACGTCGCCGGCGCCCAGATGCAGGTGCACCGGCGTCCAGTGCGCCAGCGGTTTCTTCTCGGTCTCGAGCAGGCGCATGCGCACGTCCATGCGCTGCGTGGGGGCGTGCAGCGCCGGATCGACGACCCAGTCGCCGCGCATCACGTGGTCGACATCGATGCCGGTCAGGTTGAGGGCGCAGCGCTCGCCTGCCGCCGCGCCAGCGGCAGCCTTGCCGTCCTTCTGCAGGCCGCGCACACGCACTTCGGTCCCGGCCGGTGCGACCAGCAGCTTGTCGCCGGCGGCCACCGCACCGTTGAAGACCGTGCCGGTCACCACGGTGCCGCTGCCGGCCACGCTGAACACGCGATCGACCGCATAGCGGAACCGGCGCCCCTGCTGTCCCTGCCGGCTTTGACGGCCGGCCTCGGCCTCGAGGGCCGCGCGCAGCGGCGCCATGCCGGCGCCCGTCAGCGCGGACACCGGCAATACGTCGATCGATGAAAGGCCGGTGGGTGCGAGGAGTGCCCGCACGCTCGCCGCGACTTCCTCGACTCTTGCAGGTGCAGCGCGGTCGATCTTGGTGATCACGGCGATGCCGCGCTTCACCGACAGCAACTCGACGATATTCAGGTGCTCGACGGTCTGCGGCATCACGCCGTCGTCGGCCGCGACCACGAACAGCACGAAGTCGATGCCGCAGACCCCGGCCAGCATGTTGCGCACGAACCGCTCGTGGCCCGGCACGTCCACGAACCCTATCGTCGCGCCGCCTGGCGTGCGCAGGTAGGCGAAACCGAGGTCGATCGAGATGCCGCGCGCCTTTTCTTCCGGCAGGCGGTCGGTGTCGACACCGGTCAGCGCCCGGACGAGGGCCGTCTTGCCGTGGTCGATGTGGCCGGCGGTCGCGACGATCATCGGTTCATCCCGGCAACTGCAGGTGCGCGAGTTGGGCGACGAACCCGGCTTCGTCCTCGAGGCAGCGCAGGTCCATCAGGAAGTCGCCTTCGTTGATCCGGCCGATCACCGGCACCGGCAACGCGCGGAACGCCCGCGCCAGCGCGTCGGCCGCGCCGCTGCGGCGCTTGCCTGCCGGCGTAGCCGCGATCCCCGCACTCGGGAGGGTTTCCACCGGCAGCGCGCCGCTGCCGATCTGGCTCGCGCATTCGATGATGCGAACCGCAGCGCGCCCGGCCAGCGCCTTATCTACGGCAGGCATCACGCGCGCCGCCACCGCGTTGATTTCCTCGCGCGAGCGGGTAAGCAGCCGCAACGTGGTGAGTTCGGTTGCAAGCCTTTCGGGATTCGCATAGAGGCGCAGCACCGCCTCCAGCGCCGCGAGCCTGACCTTGTCGAGGCGCAATGCGCGCTTCATCGGGTTCTTGCGGATGCGCTCGACCAGATCCTTGCGGCCGACGATGACGCCGCACTGCGGGCCGCCGAGCAGCTTGTCGCCGCTGAATGTCACGATGTCCGCGCCGTTGGCGATTGCTTCGCGCGGCGTCGGTTCGTGCGGCAGTCCGAAGTCCTCGAGGTCGACCAGCATGCCGCAGCCGAGGTCGTTGATCAGCGGCACGCCGTGCTTGTGCGCAATCTCGGCGAGTTCAGGTTCCGGCACGGACGCGGTAAAGCCCTGCACCGAATAGTTGCTGGTGTGGACTTTCATGATCGCGCCGGTGGCCTTGCCGAGCGCCCCTTCGAAATCCCTGGGGTGTGTCCGATTCGTGGTGCCGACCTCGCGCAGCTTGCAGCCGGCGCTCGCCATGATGTCGGGAATCCGGAACGAGCCGCCGATCTCGACCAGTTCGCCGCGCGACACGACGACTTCCTTGCGGCGCGCGAGCGCATACAGCGAAAGATAGACCGCCGCCGCATTGTTGTTGACCACCGCGGCGGCTTCGGCGCCGGTCAGGCGCTTGATCCACGATTCGACGTGCGAGTCGCGCTCGCCGCGCGCCGCACCTTCGATTTCGTATTCGAGGTTGACCGGTCCGGCCATCGCCCGGGTAGCGGCCTCGATCGC
Organism: uncultured Bordetella sp.; assembly: GCA_964599095.1. GTDB lineage: Bacteria > Pseudomonadota > Gammaproteobacteria > Burkholderiales > SG8-39 > SZAS-79. The sequence goes on along the minus strand of CAZREB010000003.1, from coordinate 301,008 downwards.
CGCCTTCGGGTAAAGCGCCCGGCCGAGGTTCGTGTGCAGCACCGTCCCGGTGAGATTGAATACCGGGCGCAGGGATGCTCGCATCAGCGATTCGATCCGGCCGGTGCACCGATCGGCGAGCGCAGCGATCTCCTCGCTCGCCGCCCCACCGCCTGCCAGGCGTTCGCGCTCTTCGGCGAGCACCGCCCGGGCGGCTTCTACCGTCAGCGCATGCCCGTATCTTGCGGCCAACGCGGTCCCCTCCGGCGAGCTGATCAGCCGGTCGACCGACGGCAGGGATGCGAGGGCGCCGCGGGCCATGGCCTCAATGGCCGGGCTCGCGGACGCTCAGTCCGCCTTTGCGCCGGAATCCTTGATGACCTTGCCCCACTTGGCGGTCTCCGACTTGATATATGCGCCGAAATCCTCGGCCGAACTGCTCACCAGTTCGGCGCCGAGCGTCACGAAACGCCCGGTGACCTCGGGTTGGGAGAGGATCTTAACGACTTCCGCGTTCAGCTTCGCCACGATCTCTTTCGGCGTGCCGGTCGGCGCCAGCAACCCGGCCCAGCCGACGGTTTCGAACCCCGAGTAGCCGGACTCCGCCACGGTGACCAGGTCAGGCGCCGCCAGCGAGCGCTTCGCGCTGCCGACCGCAAGCACCTTGAGCCGGCCGCTCTTGACGTGCGGCATGATCAGCGGACCGGTCTCGAACATCATCCCGATCTGGCCGGCGAGGAGGTCGGTGACCGCCGGCGGTGAGCCCTTGTAGGGCACGTGGACGATCGAAACGCCGGTCACGCTCTTGAACAGCTCGGTGGACAGGTGGTTGCTCGCGCCGCTGCCCGCCGAGCCGAAATTGACCTTGCCCGGGTTCGCCTTGAGGTAGGCCACGAGTTCCTTGATCGAGTTGGCCGGCAGCGACGGGTTCACCACGACGAAGAACGGCACCTTCAGCACGAGCGAGATCGGCGTGAAGTCCTTGATCGGGTCGTAGGGCAGTTTGGCGTACATGCCCGGATTGACCGCGAGGCTGCCGGAGGAGCCCATGAACAGCGTGTAGCCGTCGTTCGGCGACTTGGCCGCCGCCTCCGAGCCGATGATGCTGGCCGCGCCGGGCTTGTTCTCGACGAAGAACTGCTGGCCGAGGGACTCCGACAGCTTTTGCGCGATTGCGCGCGCCGCCTGGTCGGTCGCCTGTCCCGGCGGGAAGGCCACGATGATCTTCACCGGCTTGGCGGGCCAGGCCTGCGACCAGGCCGGGCCATGCAAGGCAAAAAGGGCGAGCAAGGCCAACAGCGATCTTGAAAGGGTGTACATCGGGTATCCGTTGCGTAGGTGGATGGTGCCGGGCGATTGTGCCACGCTGGTGCCATTGCATGAGTGCGGTTTCGCTGCGAACCTGTGGTTCCGCGGCACGGCCCGCATCGCCTAGACTGTCTCGATGAAGAAGATTCTCGACGGCGTCGTCGTGCTCGACCTGACCCGGTTCTTTTCCGGTCCGCAATGCACGCTGTTCCTCGCCGGCATGGGCGCCGAAGTCATCAAGATCGACGAGCCCAAGAGCGGTGACCCGACCGCCTTCGCGCCGCCTTACGATGGACCGGGAGGCATAGCGTTCGACCGCAAGACCCCGCAGGACATGGGCCTCGCGTACCTCAAGCGCCAGCGCGGCAAGAAGTCGGTCACGCTCGACCTGAAATCGCCGGAGGGACGCGCGATCTTCCTCGAGATGGTCAGGAAGGCCGATGTCGTGGTCGAAAATTTCCGCGCGGGTGTGGCGACGCGGCTCGGCATCGACTACGCGGCGCTCGGCGCGGTAAACCCCGGGATCATCTACTGCGCGCTGACCGGCTACGGCTCCACCGGGCCTTCCAAGGACGACAAGGCCTACGACCTGATGGTACAGGCGGCCGTCGGCCTGATGAGCATGACCGGCCAGCCGGGCGAGCCGCCGGTCAAGACCGCCTCGGCGTTGTCCGATGCGATCTCCGGCGTGTTCGCGGCCCACGGCGTCGTCGCCGCGCTGCTGCACCGCGAGCGCACCGGCGAAGGCCAGGCGATCGACGTGGCGATGACCGACTGCCTGTTCGCGCTGCTCTTCGACGAGCCGATCGACTGCTACGAGCGGCTCAACCTCGCGCCCCGGCAGGGCAACCGGATCATGCGCTTTTCGCCGTTCAACATCTTTCGCGCGAAGGACGGCTGGGTGGCCATAGGCGCGGCGACGCACAGCGAATGGCTGTCGCTGCTCGACGCGATGGGGCGCGCCGACCTCAGGAACGACAAGGGCATGATGGACATCGGCTGGCGGATCGTGAACAACGACGCGGTCGACGCCGTCGTGACCCAATGGACCGCGCAGAAGACCAAGGCCGAAATCGTTGCCGAACTCGGACGCGCGTCCGTCGCATGCAGCCCGGTGCGCTCCACCGCCGAGGTCATGCAATGGGAACAATTGCTCGAGCGGCAGATGATCGTGCCGCTGGTCAACCCGCTGACGGGCAAGGCTTCGGCCGCGTCCGGCCCGGGTTTCCCGATCAAGTTCAGCCGCACGCCCGCCGGGTACGATCCCGCGCCGGTGCCCGGGGCGCACAGCGACGAAGTCTTCGCGCGATTCGCGAACCTGACGCCGGAAGAAATCGCGCGGCACCGGGGTAACGGGGTTATATGATAGAGACAAGGGGAACCAACCGGATGGACAACCAATGAGCAGCGCCACGAGCAGTGCGATTTCAAGCACAGCGCTGGAAGTCGAAGACGCCTTCGCGGCCAACGAGCTGTTCCAGAAGAACGGCTGGACCGACGGCCTGCCCGTCGTTCCGCCGACCGAGGAAGGCGTGCGCCGTTTCCTCGCGGCCGTCAGGCTGCAACCGGACGACACCATCGGCGTCGAGCCGGTGCGCCGCCGGCGCATCACGGCGGAAAAAGTCGCGATCGCGGCGATCATGGCCGGCTGCCTGCCGGACTACATGCCGGTCGTGGTCGCGATCATCAAGGCGCTGTGCAAACCCGAAGTCGCCTTGCACGGAAGCACTGCGAGCACCGGAGGCAGCGCGCCATTCATCGTGGTCAACGGCCCGATCCGCAACGCGCTCGGCATGAACTCGACCCACAACGCGCTCGCGAACGCGAGCCGCGCCAATGCAACCATCGGGCGCAGCATCCGCCTGTTCCTGCTCAACGTGCTCGGCGGCGTGCCCGGCCAGCTGGATCGGTCGACCTTCGGCCACCCGGGCAAGTTCACGTTTTGCGTGGCCGAGGACGAGGAAGGCATCGCCGAATGCCCCGGGTGGCTGCCGCTGTCGGTCGAGCGCGGCATCCCGGCGGGCACGTCGGCGGTGACGGTCATGGCGGTCGAGTCGCCGCACCAGATCATGAACGAGTGGACGCACGACCCGAAGGAGATCTGCGACACGTACGCCGCGGCGATCCGCAGCAACATGCTGACCTACTCGATCTGGGAAGGAAACTACGCCCTCGTGATCGCCAGGCAGCACCGCGACATCTTCGCCGAGGCGAACTGGACCAAGGCCGATATCCGCGAGTATGTATTCGAGGTCGCGCGGGTAAAGCGCGGCGAATGGCGCACGGTAGGCAAGGCGGCGGTGGCCGGGCGCAAGAACGAAGACCAGGTCTACCGCGCCCTGCGCACCCCGGACGACCTTCTGGTCATCGCCGCCGGCGGCCCGGCCGGCGGGTTCGCCGTCATCGTGCCGCCGTGGTACGGCAAGAAGTCGCTCGCCGTCACCGAACCCATCGTCGTTTGATCTTTTCGAACCCAGCAGGAGGAATCCACATGACACTCATGGTCCTGGACCCGCGCCAATCGGCCGAAGGCGAGGCGCTGCGCATGGCACCGGCACTCGCCTCGCTCGACGGCGCAGTGATCGGCATGATCGACAACGCCAAGATCGGCACCGAGCGCCTTTTCGACTTCATCGAGGAGATCCTGCGCAAGCAGTACCGCGTGCGCGAGGTCATCCGCCGCAGGAAGCCGGACGCCTCCCGCCCGGTGCCGCCCGAAATGCTCGCGGAGCTGCGGGGGGCCGACGCGGTGCTCTCCGCGACCGGCGATTGAGGGAGCTGCTCGTCGTGCAGTCTGCACGACGCCATCGCAGCCGAGCGGCTCGGCATCCCGGCCGTCGGGATCATGACCGACCGCTTCACCCGCAGCGCCGAATTGGTGGGCGAACTCAACGGCCTGCCGGGCTACCCGTTCGCCGTGATCCCCCACCCGGTCGCGAATAATGACGACGCCACGCTGAAAACCAAGGCCGAAGATGCGGTCAAGGTCATCGTGCCGCTGCTGACGCAACGCAAGGACTAGCGAAAACCTGCAGCCCCCGCCGCAGACGCGCGGCGGGGATTCAGCGCTTCACGGTCTTCAGGGCCTGTTCCACGAAGCGGTTCGTGTAGGTATCGTCCAGCCTGATCGTCGCCGCCTTGGTTGCGGCGTCGAATTCCTTCAGCATCCTGAGCGTGTTTTCGGCGCCTTCGCGCGGGATCAGGCCGTCGGGAGAGATCCCCTCGCGCACCTTGGCGAACGAAGCGAGGTAGAGATCCCGGTTGTGCACATACTGCGGCGGCACGGTATCGGCCACCTGCGCCGGCGTGGCTTTCTGGATCCACAGCAGCCCGCGCACCATCGCATTCGTCAACGCCTGCACCGTGCGCGGGTTCTTCGCGATGAATTCCTTCGACGTGTAGAGCGTAGCCGCCGGCATCGGGCTGCCGAAGGTCGCCAGCGTCCCCTTGGTGGTGCGCGTGTCCACCATGATGACGACGTCGCCCGACGTCTCCAGCTCGGTCATCAGCGGGTCGATGTTCGAGATCGCGTCGATCTTGCCGGTGCGCACCGCCGCCGCGCCGCCGGCCGAGGATCCGACGCCGATGAACGATACGTCGGTGCCCTTCAGCCCGTCCTTGTTCAGCAGGTATTCGACGAAAGTCTGCGTACCCGAGCCGGGCGCAGTCACGCCGATCTTCAGTCCCTTGAGGTCCCTGGCCGACTTGTAGGACGCCGCCTTCGCCTTGGCCACGCCGAGCGCGAACCCGGGATAGCGCCCCTGCGCCACGAAGGCCTGGATGTTCTGGCCCTTGGACTGGATCGTGATCGTGTGCTCATAGGCGCCGGATGCGACATCGATGCTGCCGCCGACCAGCGCCTGCATGGTCTTCGAGCCGCCCTGCAGGTCGCTGATCTCGACATTGAGCCCTTCGTCCTTGAAATAGCCGAGCCGCTCGGTGATCGTCAGGGGCAGGTAGTACAGCGCGGCCTTGCCGCCGACGCCCAGGCGCACGGTGGACAGTTCGGGCTTGTCCTGCGCCAGCGCGGGACCGCAAACGGCAAACGCGAATGTCATGGCGGCGGCGATTGCCGCGGATATCGTTTTCATGGTTGTCTCCTCTGGTCCTGCAATCAGCAAACCTTGGCGGCGTGCAGCTTCGCCCGGGCCGCGGCGTCATAGCCGAGGCGTTCCAGCAACTCGTCGGTATGCTGGCCGAGCGTCGCGCATTCGAAAGAGGGCACACCGGGCTCTTCGCGGAACTTGATCGGCGTGCCGAGGTTCTCGACCCCGTCCGGGCCGGCGACGATCATGCCCCGCTCGCGCAGGACCTTCGACTGCCAGGCCTCTTTCAGGTCGAGCACCGGCGCGTAGCACACGCCTTTGTCGGCCAGCCATTGGTCCCATTCGTCGCGCGTCCGGGTCGCAAAGGTCTGCGCGAGGAACTCCTTCACCGGCGCCTGCACTTCGCCCCAGCCCTTGGCGCAAAGCTCGACGAGATCGGGGCGACCGAGGGCGCGCAGCAGGTTCTCGACGAAATTCATCTCCGAGCCCGACAGCACCAGGTACCGGTCGTCGGCGGTCCGGTAGACGTTGTAGAACGCCGCGCCGCCGTGCAGCCTTTCGCTGGCCAGGTCCGGCGCGCGTCCCTCGGCCAGCACGCTGCTCAGGATGTGCGGCGTCCACGACATCAGCGTGTCGATCATCGCGGCGTCGATGCAGTCGCCCTGCCCGCTCTTTTCCCGCTTCAGGAGCGCCATCAGGATCGCGATCAGCGCGGCCGAGCCGAGCGCGACATCGGCCACCGGCAGGGTCGGGAGCGTCGGGGGGCGGCCGTCCGTGCGCCCCAGGCTCAGCACGCCGGTCAGCGCCTGCCCGCCTACGTCGTGCGAAGGCCGCTGCGCCAGCGGGCCGGTCTGCCCGAACGCCGAGAGCGAGCAATACACGATGCGCGGCGCGCGCGCCTTGACGTCTTCGTACCCCAGCCCGAGCCGCGCCATGACCCCGGGCCGGAAGGAATCGATGATCACGTCGCTCTGCCCGGCCAGCTTCATGAAGATCTCGCGGCCCTCTGCGCTCTTGAGGTTGAGCGTCATCGACAGCTTGCCGCGTTGCGTGTTGCGGAAGTAGGCGGGGAACCCGTTGACCGGCGGCCCCAGATGCCGCGTCGGTTCGCCCTCGAAGCTTTCGATCTTGATCACCTCGGCGCCGTGGTCGGCCATCGTCAGGCCGATCCACGGGCCCGGCAGGAACCGGGAGAGGTCCAGAACGCGGATTCCTTCGAGTTTCATCGTGCGCCTTCGGACTGGTTCGTCGGTCGGCATGATGGTCACCGGATCGATGCCGGGTCAACACCGGCACCGGCACCGGATGCGAAACTCTTCGCGCGGTTTCGCGCGGCGGGCCGGCGCTAGGACCGCGCCCTGCGCGCCGGCCGCCCGTTGCGGTCGTAGCCGCGCGCCTGCAGCACCGGGATGTTCGAGAACAGCATGTCGCGCAGCCACTTGTTGCCCGGGTCGTTGTTGACGCTGCGATGCCAGTGGATGTTCACCTGGAACGTCGGCGGGACGAACGGCAGCGGGACCTGTCTGAGGCCGCGTTGCGTCGTGCTGAAATCGGCGAGCGCCTGCGGCACGATCGCGACAACGTCGGTGCTCGCGACGATCACCGGCACGCTCATGAAGTGCGGCGTGTACAGCACCACCCTGCGCCGGATGCGGTGGCTCTTGAAAAACTTCTCCAGCACCTCCTGGCTGCGCCCGCCGGCCTCGATCACCACGTGCCCCAGCGCGGTGAATTGCTTCATCGTGAGCTTGGCGTTCGCCATCGGGTGGTCGCTGCGCATGATGCAGGCGAAGGAATGCAGGCCCACGCGGCGATGCAGGTATTCGCCGGTGCGGATGTCGGGGAAATAGCCGGTGGCAAGATCCACCTTGCCAGAATCCATCGCCTCCTCGAGCTGCCGCGGCGCGAGCGACACCGAGCGCAGCGTGACCCCGGGCGCGGCCGCCGCAATCCCCTGCAGCGCGAGCGGCAGGTAGATCCCCTCGCCGATGTCGGACAGGGCGATGCGGAATTCCCGCGTGGAGGTCGCCGGGTCGAACCCGGGCTTCACCAGCAGCCGCGACTCGACCGCCGCAAGCACATCGCGCACCGGCTCGTACAGTTCGCGGGCGCGCGTGGTCGGCTCCATGCCGCGCGGGGTCTTCACGAACAGCGGGTCCTGCAGCACCCTGCGCAGCCGCCCGAGCGCGGTGGAAAGTCCGGGCTGGCTCATCTGCAGGCGCAGCGCGGCCTGGCCGACGCTGCGGGTCTCGGAAACCGCCAGGAACACCTCCAGCAGCCGGAAGTCGAGTTTTTGCATTGCCTCATTTCGAATCGAGATATCGGAAATAAAGTCTATTGCATTGAGCGATGCAAGTCGAACCGGTAGCATGCGGAACGTCCACTGGAGGATCCCATGAATGCACCGATTCCCGCCGCCGCGCTGCGCGAGTCCCTTGCCTGGCCCGAGGGCGGCGTCGCCCGGGTCCCGTTCCGCGTCTTCTCGGACCCCGAGATCTATGCCCTCGAGCAGGAAAGAATCTTCCGCGGCCCGGTCTGGGTGTTTCTCTGCATGGAGGCCGATGTCGCCAAGGCCGGCGACATTCGTACCGCGTGGGCCGGCGAGACGCCGGTCGTCGTCACGCGCGACCATGACGGCAAGCTCCATGCGATGGTCAACCGGTGCGCGCACAAAGGCGCGCTGGTGTGCCTCAAGCAGCGCGAGAACCGGGAGTCGCTGACCTGCGTCTACCACGCATGGAACTACGGCCTCGACGGCAAGCTGAAGTCCGTGGCGTTCCGCAACGGCCTCAAGGGCAAGGGCGGCATGCCGGAGGATTTCGACCCGGCCAAGCATCGGCTGCAGCCGCTTCGCGTTGCGACCTTCTGCGGCCTCGTGTTCGGGACGTTCTCCGAGCAGACCGAGCCGATCGACGCCTACCTCGGCGCGCCGATGGCGAAATTCCTCTCGCGCAACCTGGGCCGGCCGCTCAAGGTGCTCGGCGTGCACAGCCAGATGATCCACAACAACTGGAAGCTGTACGCCGAGAACGTGCGCGACTCCTACCACGCCACGCTGCTGCACACGTTCTACACCACGTTCAAGGTCAACCGGCTCGACATGGACGGCGGCATCATCCTGTCGGACAAGAAGTGGCACCACATCAGCTACACCAAGCGCGCCACGCTCGCCGCCGAGAAGGAATACGAGACCGTCCATTCGGCGCAGTATTCGTCGAACCTCGCCGGCCCCGAACTGATCCAGGCCTGGGACGAATTCGAGGACGGCATCACGCACAGCATCCAGACCATATTCCCGACGCTGGTCGTGCATTTCACGCTCAATTCGCTCGCGGTGCGCTATTTCGTGCCGCGCGGGGTCGACAAGACCGAGCTCTACTGGGTGTTCCTCGGCTATGAACGAGACGATGCGGCGCAGGAGCGGATGCGCGTGATGCAGGGCAACCTCACCGGCGCGGCCGGCCTCGTGTCGCTCGAGGACGGCTGCATCAACGAATTCGTCCAGCGCGGAACCTGCGGGAGCCCCGACGGCCAGGCCTTCATCGAGATGGGCGGCAAGACCGCCGAATCCAACGAATCCTCGCGCGCCACCGAAGCCTCGGTGCGCGGGTTCTGGCACGGCTATCGCGAAATCATGGGGTTCGCCTGACATGGCCGCGCAACTGAAAACCGAGACACAGGTCGACGCGGACACCTGGTTCCGGGTCGAGGTGTTCCTCGCCGACTATGCGCATCGGCTGGACGACGGGCTGATCGACGACTGGACCGGGTTCTTCACCGAAGACGCGACATACCAGGTCACCACCCGCGAGAATTTCGAAGCCGGCTACCCGATCGGCATCGTCCTGTGCAGGGGCCGCGGCATGATGGAAGACCGCGTGCTGGCCCTGAAGACGGCCAACATCTACGAGCCGCACACGCACTGTCACATCGTCGGCCGCCCCGACCTGAAGAAGCTGCCCGACGGCTCGATCGCGGCCCGCTCCAACTTCAGCGTCTATCGGACCATGGAAAGCGGCGCGACCGACCTTTTTGCGATCGGCAAGTACCTCGACCGGATCGTGTTCGAAGGCGGCGAGCCGAAGTTCAAGGAGCGGCGGGTGATCCTCGATTCGCGCTGCGTGGACGTGCTGCTGGTGTTTCCTCTCTAGGAGATGCAAAGGCGGCTTGGTTCCACCCTTTCGCTGGGGGGGCCCAGCATCGGCTACACGCGTAGAATCGACAATACGTTGATTGGAACACGAGCCCGCACATGACCGAACTCGAACTCAAGTTGTCCCTGCCGGATCAGATCGCCGATCAGGCGAAAGCCGCGGGGCTGCTCACATCGGAGGCCATCGAGCGCCTGGTCCGTGAGGCGATTAGGAAAGCCGCCGCTCAGCGCTTCATCGAGGCCGGCCGCCTCCTGCGCGAGCCTGGCGGTCCTGACATCACGGAGGCCGAACTCGAATCCGAACTGAAGGCGGTCCGCGCCGAACTGCGCGAGGCACGTGCGCGTCGTCCTTGACACCAACGTCGTCGCCTCAGCGTTGCTGTGGGGCGGGACACCCGAGCGGCTGATCGAGGCCGCCGGCGAAGGCACGCTGGAACTCTTCACCTCGCAAGCGCTCCTCGCAGAACTCGCGGGCATCCTCGGTCGCGCCAAGTTCTCCGCCAAGCTCAGGCACAGAAACCTTTCGGCCACCGACCTCGTCGAGCGTTACCGGGAGCTCGCCGAAACCGTCGAAGCTGCGCCAATTGAAGAAGCGCGTCTGCGCGATCCCGATGACGCGGCCGTACTCGCCTGCGCGCTCGCCGCACGCGTTGAAGCGATCGTATCGGGCGATGATGATCTGCGTGCGCTCCGCACATTCGAGGGCATCCCAATCCTCTCGCCCGCTGAGTGCATCGTGCGCATGCAAGGGCAGGCTCGCCGCTAAACTCACCACTCGACGAGAGGCCGGATCAGCCGTCCCCGGCACTTGGATCGGATGAAACCATTTCTAGTGAATGGCAGCATTTTCCCTTCAGAGCCAATATTGGCGCGGGGCCAAGATCGAGAATGGCAGTAATGGCCTTACGTTGTCCCGTGCTGCCCGCCTGAGTCCCGCCCGTATTCCCGGCAATCGACACGCTTTCCTATCCGGAAAGGGGCGGCCCGGTTGCAGGAATGCCCGCCGCGATCCTTGTTTCGCAGGCAATCGGCGTATTTGGTGTTTGCGCGCTTCAAGGCACACGGGATTGCGCGCAAAATGCTCCCGGAGTCCTGCGACCAAGAATCCAATGCTGACGATGCCCTCGCTGTTGCAGCGCACGGAGCGCTTGCACGGCAACAATCCTGCGATCCTCGACCCGTCGGGCAGCCTCGACTGGAAGACGTGGATCGGGCGCATTGCGCAATCCGCCGGCCTCCTGCGGACCACGCTCGGCGTTGCGCCCGGCGAACGGGTCGGGATCCTCGCGCGCAACTCGGTCCGCCAGGCCGAACTCATTTACGCGGCCTATTGGGCAGGCGTCGTGCCGGTGCCGGTGAATTTCCGGCTCGCGCCGCCGGAAGTCGCCGATGTCCTCGATGACGCAGGCTGCAAGGTCCTCGCGATCGATCCGCACTTCTGCAGCCTGCTTGAGCGCGCGCCGCTGGATGCGTGGCGCGGCCGTGCGCTGGTCCTGGCGCATGTCCCCGCGGCAGGCCTGCCATCCTGTTACGACGACCTGCGCAATGCGGCCGCGCCAATCCCGCCCCACCAGCCGACCGAGGACGACGACGCGATCCTGCTCTACACCGGCGGCACCACCGGCCGCGGCAAGGGCGTGAAGATCACCCACCGCAACATCGTCGGCAACGCGCTCCAGCTGGCACACATCATGGCGGTGCGCGCGCAGGACAGCTACCTGCACGTCTCGCCGATGTTCCACTCGACCGACCTCAAGGCCACCTGCGTGACGATGCACGGCGGTGCCCACGCCTACCTGCCGGAATTCTCCCCGGCGCTCGTGCTCAAGGCGATCGAGGAATACCGCATCACGATCGGCAGCCTGGTGCCGACGATGATCATCCGCATGCTCCAGGATCCCGCGTTCGGCAAGAGCGACGTGTCCAGCCTGCGCATCATCAGCTACGGCACCTCGCCGATGCCGGCCGAGTGGATCCGCAGGACGATGCAGGCCTTTCCCGGCGTCGCGATGCAGCAGGTCTACGGCCTGACCGAAACGTCGCCGGTGCTCGCGATCCTCGACGAGCACGACCATGCACGCGCGCTGGCCGGGCGCGAGGACATCCTCAGCGCTGGCGGGCGCCCCCTGGCAGGCGTGGACGTGCGCATCGTCGACGACCGTGGCGCCGATCGTGCGCCCGGTGAGCCCGGCGAGATCGTCGTGCGCGGCCCGCAGGTGGCGCGCGGCTACCACAACCGGCCGATCGAGACCCGCGAGGCCTTCCGCGACGGCTGGTTCCACACCGGCGACATCGGGCGGCTGGATGGGGAAGGTTACCTCTTCGTGCTCGACCGCAAGAAGGACATGGTGATCACCGGCGGCGAAAACGTCTACACCTCGGAAGTCGAGGCGGCGATCTACCAGCATCCGGGCGTACACGAAGTGGCCGTGGTCGGCGTGCCGGACGAGCGCTTCGGCGAAGCGCTGTGCGCCGTGATCGTGCCCGCGCCGGGGCACCGTCCGACGCCGGCCGAGATCATCGCCCACTGCCGCGGGCGCATCGGCGGCTACAAGATCCCGCGGCGCGTGCACTTCGCGGATGCGCTGCCCAAGAGCGCGATGGGCAAGATCCTGAAACAGGCACTGCGGCAGGAACTGCACCGCACGGCCACCGTGCTCGAACACACTGAGGAGAAGACCGCATGAAACCCGGACTGACGGCAGGCATGAAAAAAACCGCGCGCGTGGTGGTCGACACCGACCGCACGATCGGGTTCATGGGTGAGGCGATGCGCGTATACGCCACCCCGATGTTGGTTCGCGACGTCGAGATCACCTGCAAGGACTTCCTCGGCGAATACCTCACGCCCGAGGAGAACTCGGTCGGTGCGCGCGTCGAGATCGACCATCTCGGACCCACGCTGCGCGACATGTGGGTGGATGTGACCGCCACGGTCACCGGGGTCGAAGGCCGGCGCGTGAATTTCGAGGTCGAGGTGCGCGACGCGCTCGACCTGGTCGGCAAGGCCAAGCACACGCGCTTCATCGTCGACCTCGCCAAGCAGAAGGAAAGGCTGGAAGCCAAGGCGGCCAAGGTCGCCGCGCTCGGCAAGTAACTCCCCACCCCGGATCCATCGATGAGCGCAGACGCCCGCCCCCCATCCGCCGCCGAAGGCGACCGCAAGATGGTGCCGCTGTACTGCAACCAGTGCGTGTGCGGGCCGGACCTGTTCAAGGTCGAGGTCAAGGACGGCGTGGCGCTGCGGATGACGCCGAACCACGACCTCGAAGGCATCCACCCGGCCGGCGGGCGCGTTTGCGTGAAAGCCTACGGGCTGGTGCAGAAGACCTACAACCCGAACCGGATCACGCGGCCGCTCAAGCGCACCAACCCGAAGAAGGGCAGGGAGCACGATCCGGGCTTCGTGCCGATTTCGTGGGACGAGGCGTTCGATATCGTGGCCGGCAAGCTGAACGAGATCCAGGCCAAGGGCCTGCGCGACGAGGAGGGCTACCCGCGCCTCGCAGCGAGTTTTGGGGGCGGCGGCACGCCGACGCGCTACATGGGCACCTTCCCGGCCTTCCTTTCGGCCTGGGGCGTGATGGACCAGGGCTACGGCTCGGGCCAGGGCGCGAAGTGCTTTCACTCCGAGCACCTGTACGGCGAGTTCTGGCACCGCGCATTCACGGTGGTCACGGATTCGCTCAACTGCGACTACGTGATCAATTTCGGCAGCAACCTGGAGGCCTCCGGCGGCGTCTCGGGCGTCTGGCGGCAGGCGGATGCGCGCTCGCGCGGCCTCAAGCGCGTGCAGGTCGAACCGCACCTGTCGGTGACCGGCGCGCTCTCGGGCGAATGGGTGCCGATCAAACCCAAGACCGACGCGGCCTTCCTGTATGCACTGATCCATCGCATCGTGCTGGAACGCAACTGGCGGGAAGTGTGCGACGTGCGCTTCCTCAAGGAGGACACCAACTCGCCCTACCTCGTCGGCCCGCACGGCTACTTCATGCGCGAAAACGCGAGCGGCAAGCCGCTGATCTGGGATCTTGCGGACGCAAAGGCAAAGCCCTACGACGACGCGATCGCCGATGCGGCGATGGAAGGCGCGTACACCGTATCTGGCTACGAGGAAGGCCCGGACGGCGAGCGCTGGGTGCACGCCGCGGTCGAAGCGAAGCCCTCGTTCGAACTGATGCGCGAGCACCTGCGCCAGTACACGCCCGAATGGGCCGCGGCCGAATGCGATGTGAAAGTGGAAACCCTCCGCCGGGTCGCGGATGAGTTCGTCGCGCACGCGAGGATCGGCGCGACCATCGAGATCGACGGCCATGTGCTGCCGCATCGGCCGGTGGGCGTGATGCTGGGCAAGGGCGTGAACAACGGCTGGGGCGGCTACCAGGCGATGTGGGGCCGGACGATGCTCGCGTGCCTCGTCGGCGCGCTCGAAGTCCCCGGCGGCACGATGGGCACCAAGGTGCGACTCAACCGCCCGGCCGACAACCGCCTCAAGAGCGCGAAGCACGGCGAAGACGGCTTCATGGCCTACCCGTTCAACTCGACCAAGAAGGACGAGTGGCAGTCCAAGCCCCACATCCGCAACGCCTACAAGATGCTGGTGCCGCTGTCGGCCAATTCGCCGTGGTCCGCCGCACTCGGGCCGGCGCACCTGCCCTGGCTGTTCCAGCACAAGGCGCCGAAACCCTGGCCGCGCCAGACGCTGCCGGAGATGTGGATCTGCTACCGCACCAACCCGGCGATCTCGTCGTGGAACGCGCCCGAGGTCGCCAAGCGCATCGCCGAGTTCCCGTTCACGCTCGCGTTCGGCTACACGCAGGACGAATCGAACTGGATGGCCGACGTGATCCTGCCCGAGGCCACCGACCTCGAAAGCTGGCAGATGTCGCGCATCGGCGGCACCGGCTCGGCCGAGCAGTTCTGGCATCACCAGGGCTGGGCACTGCGCCAACCGGCAGTGGCGCCGGCCGGCGAGTGCAAGGACATGACCGACATCGCCACCGAACTCGCCAGGCGCACCGGCCTGCTGAAGAAGTACAACGAGGCGATCAACCGCGGCGCGGCCGCGATGGCGCTGCGCGGCGAAGGCTACGACTACGCGCTCGATCCGGAAGTGCCGCACGGCGCCAAGGAAATCTGGGACGCAGTAGCCAGGGCGGCGAGCCATGAAACGTCGGGGGGCACCGACATCCACGGCATCGACTGGTTCGCCGAGAAGGGCTTCATGCTGCGGCCGTTCTCCCAGCTCGAGTGGTATCTCTACCCGCGCATGAAGGAGCAGGGACTGCGCTTCGAGATGCCCTACCAGGAGCGCATCAAGCGCCACGGCGAGCAGCTCGAGCGCCGCCTGCACGAAGTGGACATCCAGTGGTGGGACCCGCAGTTGAAGGAGTACGAAGCCCTGCCCGGGTACCTGCGCTTCCCGGACATCTGGGAGCACTACGCGGCCGAGCTCGGTCGCGACCCGAAGGAGTTCCCGCTCTGGGCACTGACCTCGCGCAGCATGCAGTACGCATGGGGCGCCAACGTCGGGCTGCCGCTGATCCGCGAGGTGGCGCAAAACGTCTCGGGGCACGACGGCGTGATCATCAATCGCGCGACCGCCCGCAGGCTCGGCATCGCCGACGGCGACGCCATCGTGCTCGAATCGGCCAGCGGCACCACGCGCGGCCGGGCCACGCTGCGCGAAGGCATCCGCCCGGACACCGTGCTGCTGATCGGCCAGTTCGACCACTGGGCCACGCCGGTGGCGAAAGACTTCGGCGTCGGCAGCCTGAATTCGCTCACCGACCTTGCGTTGTCGCTGACCGACGCCACCGGCAGCGGCGCGGACATCATGCGCGTCGCGCTCCGCAAGGCCGCTCCGTGAGGGCCGCCGCATGAACCTCGCCGACCTCGGCACGAAGCAAGCCGGCGCAAAGCGCTACGGCATGGTCGTCGACCTCAACCGGTGCGTCGGCTGCCAGACGTGCACGATCGCCTGCAAGCACTCGAACGACACCCCGCCGGGCGTGCAGTGGCGCAAGGTCCTCGACGTCGAGCAGGGCACGTTCCCTGACGTCTCTCGCCTGTTCCTGGTCACCGGCTGCCAGCACTGCGCCGAGCCTTCGTGCGTGCCGGTGTGCCCGACCGGCGCCACCCGCCAGCGCGAAGACGGCCTCGTGACCATGGACTACGACCTGTGCATAGGCTGCGCGTCGTGCGCGGTCGCGTGCCCCTACCAGGCGCGCACGATCGTGCACGACAAGGAAGGCTATTACGCCGGTGGCCGGACCGCGCAGGAAAAGAAGACCACCCACGAAGACCGCTACGGCGTGGCGAACAAGTGCACATTCTGCGTCGAGAAAGTCGACAAGGCCGCGACGACCGGCCTGGTGCCGGGCGTCGACCCCGAAGTCACCCCGGCCTGCGCGACGGCATGCATCACGCAGGCGATCCGCTTCGGCGACTTCGCCGACCCCGCGAGCACCGTATCGAAGCTCGCCAAGGACAGCCGCTCCTTCCAAATGCACGCCGAACTCGGCAACGACCCGCAGATCAAGTACCTCTACGAAGTCCCGAACGCCACGCCGGGACGCGCTGCGGATGCGGCCGACCTCGAGGATGAGCGGCAGTCGGACCCGTCCAACCCGCTCGTCGGGAAGCGGCAGACGTTCTGGGACTACCGCGCGGCGATGAATTTCGTGCTGGGCGGCATGGCTTCCGGGCTGATGGTGGCGGCGTGGTTCGCGCACGCGGTCGGCCTTATCGCGCCGGAGGGGTTGCGCAGGATCAACAGCTTCGCGGCGGCGCTGATGGCGGTCGGCCTCTTCTTCGTGTTCCTCAAGATCGGGCGCAAGGCGCGGTTCCTGTATGTGCTGCTGCGGCCGCAGTCGTCGTGGATGACGCGCGAGACGTGGTGCGTTGCGGTGATCTACGCGGCGCTCGCCGCCAGCTATGCGTGGCCGCAGTATGTCCACGGCGCGCTCTTCTGGCTGGCGCTGGGCGCTGCGGGGTTCCTCCTTTGCCAGGCGCGGATCCTGTATGCGTCCAAGGGCATCCCGGCCTGGCGCGCACCGCTGATTCCGCCAATGGTGATCGCGAGCGGCCTCGCCGAGGGCCTCGGGCTTCTCGCGATCTTTTCGCTCTTTCCCGCGATGCAGGTGGCGCCGATCATGGTGCTGGCCCCGGCGGGCCTGCTTCTGGTGATCGTCAATTCCTGGGCGTGGCGCTGCTATGTGGACAGCGCGAAGTCGGCCGGCATCGGCCCGCTCGCGCGTCGGGACCTCATGGCGGCCTCACCGTGGATACACTCCTTGGGGCACGCATTGCCGCTCGCCATGTACCTCCTGTGCCTTGCCGTGGACCCGCTCTCCCAGACGCTGGCCGCGCTGGCGGGCCTCGGCGCAGTGACCGGCGGCGCCTTGTGGAAATTCGTCGTGATCACGCGTGCCTGCCACCAGCAGGGATTCGCGCTGCCGATGCTGCCGCAACGCGGCTCCGGCAAGCGCGCCGCGCCGGAGCGCCTGGCAATGCGCTGATCCGCCCTTCCGCACCGCATCCCGCGACCCGGTCGCAAGAACCGGGACACCCTATGGAGACCCTGCCATGAATGCACACAACATCGTCCTTGCCGCCCTGGCCGCATTTGCGCTGGGCCTTGCACCGCCGGGTCACGCGCAGCCGGCGTTCCCGTCGAAGGCGGTGCGCATCGTGGTGCCCTACCCGGCCGGCGGCAGCACCGACGTGCTGGCCCGCGCGCTCGCCAACGAACTCTCCCCGCTCTGGAAGCAGCCGGTCGTGGTCGAGAACATCGGCGGCGCAAGTTCGATCATCGGCACCGAGCGCATCGCAGCGTCCGCACCCGACGGCCACAACCTGCTGTTCACGATCGACCCGACCGTGGTCGCGAACCGGTTCCTCTTCAGGAAACTGCCTTACGACCCGGACAAGAGCCTCGCGCCGATCACGATCGTCGCGCGCTCCGGCAATTTCATCATCGTTCACCCGTCGTTCCCCGCGACTTCGCTGCGCGAACTGGTAGACCTCGCGCGCCGCTCGCCGGGCAAGGTCGCCTACAGCTCCTACGGGGTCGGCGCGCATTCCCAGCTGGTGTTCGAGACGATGGCCAAGCGCGAGGGCCTGCAGTTCCTGCACGTGCCGTACAAGGGCATCGCACCCTCGACGCAGGCGGTGGTCGCCGGTGAAGTGCAGCTTTCGATCGGCAGCCCGGCGGCGACCGGCGCCATGGTGAAGGCCGGGCGCCTGCGGGCGATTGCGATCACCGGGCCGAATCGGGCGAGCCGCTTCCCGGACGTGCAGACTTCGGCCGAAGGCGGCTTTCCCTACGCGCGGGCGATCATCTGGTTCGGGCTATTCGCACCCGGCGGCGCCGACCCGAAGCTGGTCGAGCGGATCCACCAGGACGTGACCGCGATCGCAAAGCGACCCGCGTTCACCGAAAAGCATATCGACGCGCTCAGCCTGGAACTCGTCGCGAGCTCGCCTGCCGAAGCCGCCGCCACGATCCGCGCCGACGTCGAGCACATCGGCGAAATGGTCAAGGCCGCCGGCGTGCAGCCCGAATAGGCAGGGAGCCGGCCGGGCGCGGCCCTTGCGGATGCGCAGCGGCCGCGAAATTCGGTTAGGCTCCGACCCGGCAGGCGATTGGAAAAGTCGCCGTCCCGAGACCCAGGAGACAAGCGGTTGAGTGAATCGAAAGCGCCGGTGCTCGAGTGCAAGGCGGTCGAGCGACGGTTTGGCGGGCTGGTGGCGTTGAGCGGCGTGGACATGCAGGTCGACCGGGGCGAGATCTTCGGCCTGGTCGGACCCAACGGCAGCGGCAAGACCACGCTGACCAACGCGATCACCGGCTTCTACCCGCCGCAGGCCGGCCGGATCCTGCTGAACGGCCGCGACATCACCGGCCTCGCCCCGCACAAGGTGGCGCGCCTGGGCGTGGCCCGCACGTTCCAGAACCTTGCGCTCTTCAACGGCATGACGGTGCTGGACAACATCCTGCTCGGCCGCCACGTGCACATGCACCCGGGCGTGGTGCGGACCGCGCTTTACTGGTGGCTGAGCCGCCCGGAAGAGATCGCGCACCGCGCCGTGGTCGAGGAGGTCATCGATTTCCTGCAGTTGGAGAGCGTGCGCGACGAGCTGGTCGACGCGATCCCGATCGGCCTGAAGAAGCGCGTCGAGCTTGCCCGCGCGCTGGTCGCCGAGCCGTCCTTCCTGATCCTCGACGAGCCGATGGCCGGCATGAACCAGGAAGAGAAGGAATACATGGCGCGCTTCATCCTCGATGCGCGCGACGAGCGCGGCGCGACCGTGCTGCTGATCGAGCACCACATGGACATCATCACCGGCATCTGCGACCGCATGCTGGTGCTCAGCTACGGCGAGGTGATCGGCACCGGCATCCCGAAGGAAGTAATAGCCGACCCGCGCGTGATCAAGGCCTACCTCGGAGGCGCCCATTCTGTCGCCTGAGCCGAACACGCCGGGTGTCCAGCAGGGACGCTGGGATTTCGGGATCGAGACCACGCTGGTCCGGATCCTGGCGGCCAACGCGCGCGCTTTCCCCGACCGGGTGGCGATGCGCGAGAAGGACCGCGGCATCTGGCAGCAGACCGGCTGGCAGCAGGCGCTCGATGCGGTGCTCGGCTGCGCCGCGGGGCTGCAGGACCTCGGCCTCGGCAGGCGCGAGGCCCTGCTGGTGCTCGGCGACAACCGGCCGCACCTCTACATGGGCATGCTCTCGGCCGGCGCGCTGGGCTGCTACGCAATGCCGGTCTACCCGGACGCCACGCTCGACGAGATCCTGCACGTGGCGCAGGACGTCCGGGTGCGCTTCGTGCTGGCCGAGGACCAGGAGCAGGTCGACAAGGCGCTCGAGCTGCGCGAACGCGGCGCCCCGATCGAGCGTATCGTCTACGACAACCCGCGCGGCCTCGCCCGCTATCGCGCGCCCGGACTGGTGTCCTGGGACGACCTGCAGTCCCTCGGCGCGAAGAAGATGGCCGCCGAGCCCGGCCTGCGCGACAGGCTGGTCGAGCAGGCCGGGCCCGAAGACCCGGCCGTCTTCATCCACTCCTCCGGCACTACGGGCAAGCCCAAGGGCGTGGTGCTCTCCCATCGCAACGTGCTGGCCGGCGTGCGCAACGCCCACCGCGCGGGCGCATTCGATTTCGGCGAGGAGATCCTCGCCTACCTGCCGATGGCCTGGGTGGGCGACTTCGCGATCACCGTCGGCGCCGGCGTCGCACTGCATTTCACGATCAACATCCCCGAGCGCCAGGAAACGGTGCCGCACGACCTGCGCGAGATCGCACCGACGCTCTACCTCGCCGCGCCGCGCAGCTGGGACAACATGCTCACCACGGTGCAGGTGCGCATGGAAGACTCCACCTGGCTGAAGAAGCGCCTGTACGACTTCTTCATGCAGTCGGCGCTGGTGGCCGAGCGCGGCAAGCTCGAAGGCCGCGCCCCGACGCTCGCGCAGCGCCTGCTGCGGCCGCTGGGCGAGCTGCTGGTGACCGGCCCGATCAAGGACCAGCTCGGCCTGTCGCGGCTGCGCCACGCGTTTACCGGCGGCGAGGCGATCGGCGAGGACACGTTCGTGTTCTACCGCGCGCTCGGCGTCAAGCTGCGCCAGCTCTACGGCCAGACCGAGAGCAGCGCCTTCAACGCGATGCACGACGCGAACGAAGTGCGGCTGCACACGGTGGGCCGCCCGCTGCCGGGCGTGGAAGCGAAGATCAGCGACAGCGGCGAGATCCTGCTGCGCTCCGAGAGCGTGTTCGCCGGCTATTTCGAGCAGGAGGAAGCGTCTCGCAAGACGCTCGCCGGCGGCTGGCTGCACACCGGGGATGCCGGCTTCGTCGAGCCGGACGGCCACCTCGTGGTGCTCGGCCGCCTGTCGGAGGTGGTGCATACCGCCAAGGGCGAGCGCTACATCCCGAACTACATCGAGAACCGGCTCAAGTTCAGCCCTTACATCAAGGACGTCGCGGTGCTCGGCAGCGGTCGCGACACGCTCGCGGCCATCATTTGCATCGACAAGGATGCGGTCGGCCATTGGGCCGAAGTGCGCGGCATTTCCTACATGTCGTATGCCGACCTGTCGCAGCGGCCCGAGGTCATCGAACTGGTCGCCGGCGCGGTGCGCCGCGTAAACGCCACGCTGCCCGAGGGCCTCAGGCTGCGCCACTTCGTCAGCCTGCACAAGGAATTCGACGCGGACGACGGCGAAATCACGCGCACGCGCAAACTGCGCCGCAACGTCGTCGAGGAGCGCTATGCGCCTATCATCGACGCGATCTACGGCGGGAAAGCGACCGTGTCGATGAGCGCGCGCATCGTCTACGAAACCGGCGACGTCGGCGTCACCGAGCGCGTGCTCACGGTCAAGGAGCTGTAAGGCATGGACCTCAACTACCTGGTCGAGCTGACCGTCAACGGCGCGCTGGCGGGGCTGATGTACGCGCTGGTCGCGATGGGACTGGTGCTGATCTACAAATCGTCCTCGGTGCCCAACCTCGCGCAGGGGTCGCTGGTCATGCTCGGCGCCTACGTCGTGCTGGCCTTCGCCGACAGCCTCGGCGCGCCGATGTGGCTGGCGATCCCGCTGGCGATCGGCACGATGTTCTTCGCCGGCATCGGCATCGAGCGTTTCGCGCTGCGCCGGCTGGCGGGGCGCCCGATCGTGATGATCCTGATGATGACGCTCGGCCTCGACATCTTCCTGCGCGCCGGCGCGATGACGATCTGGGGCGGCAGCGGGCGGCCGATGCGCGTCGGCATCAGCGACGACCCGCTGTTCATCGGCCAGATCCTGGTCAACCGCGCCTATGCGATCGGCGCGGCGGTCACGCTGGTGCTCTTCGCCCTGTTCGTGCTGTTCTTCCGCACCCGGCGCGGGGTGGTGCTGCGCGCGATCGCCGACGACTACATGGCGTCCTGGGCGGTGGGCATCTCGGTCGAGCGGGGCGTGGCGCTTTCCTGGGCCCTGTCGTCGGTCGTGGCCACCACGGCCGGGGTGCTGTGGGGGTCGATCCAGAGCGTGGACCAGTCGCTCTCGACGCTGCTGCTCAAGGGCATCACGGTGGGCGTGCTCGGCGGGCTGGACAGCCTGGGCGGCGCGATCCTCGCCGGCATCCTGCTCGGCGTGCTCGAAAGCGTGGCCTCCGGCTACCTCGACAAGCTGCTCGGCGGCGGCAGCCGCGACCTGGTGGTCGCCGCGGTGCTGATCCTGACCATCATGATCCGGCCGCACGGCCTCTTCGGCCGCCACGACATCGAGAGGATCTGACCGATGCTGTTCCGCCAGGCAGGCATCTTCCACACCGACTACGCGGCCGACCGCGCGATGTTCCCGATCCCGCTCGATCGCCGGATGGTGACTGCGCTGCTGGTCCTCGGCCTTGCCGGGCCGTGGGTCTTCAGCTCGCTCGCGCTCACCAGCTACGTGATGCCGTGGCTGGTGTGGACCGCCGCGGCGCTCGGGCTGAACCTGATCCTCGGCTGGGCCGGCCAGTTCCATTTCGGCTATGCCGCGATCATGGGCATCGGCGCCTACACCGCGGTCCACGGCGCGCGCGCCGGGATCCCGTGGGAGATCGCCGTCATCCTCGGCGGGCTGATGGCCACGGCGGTGGGCATCGTCTTCGCTTTCGCCGCGCTTCGGGTCAAGAGCCTGTACCTGGCGCTGAGCACGCTGGCGATGCAGTTCGTCATGGACTGGGTCATCTCGCATGTGCCGGCCATCAGCGGCGGCGTGTCGGCCACGCTGCAGGCGCCGACGCTGCGCCTGCTCGGCCGGCAGGTCACGTCCGAAGCCGGCGTGTATTACGTGGCCCTCGCTTGGTGCCTGCTGGTCACGGTCTTCATGCTCAACCTGCGCCGCACCGCGCTCGGCCGCGCGCTGGTGGCGGTGCGCGAGAAGGACTTCGCCGCGGCGGTCATCGGCGTGCAGAGCTTCTATTTCAAGCTGGTGGCGTTCGCCACCTCGTCGTTCATCGGCGGGGTCAGCGGCGCGGTCCTGGTGTTCACCTTCTACCACGCGGTCACGCCCGAACAGTTCTCGGTCAACGTGTCGGTGGAACTGCTGGCCATGGTGATCGTCGGCGGGCTGGGCAGCATCATCGGCAGCTACTTCGGCGCCGCCTTCATCCTGCTGCTTCCGGGCCAGATCAACGCCCTGATCGCGTGGCTTGCCAAGGCGATGGGCGCCGACATCGGCGTGGAGGCTCTCGCGCACATCCCGCACATGGTCTACGGGGCGCTGATCATCGGCGTGCTGCTGGTCGAGCCGATGGGCCTCGGCAAGCTGTACGCAAACGTGCGCAACTACCTGCTCGTGTGGCCGTTCGGCTACGCGCGCAAATAGGCCCGCCGCGATGACCGCCACGATGACCGCGGCCCCGGCCGCCGCAAAAGTGCTGACGCTGAACAACGTCGAGGTGATCTACGACCACGTGGCCCTCGCCATCAAGGGCGTGTCGATCGAGGTGCCGCAGGGCGGCATGATCGCGCTGCTCGGCGCCAACGGGGCCGGCAAGAGCACGATGCTGAAATCGATCAGCGGCCTGCTGGCGGCCGAGCGCGGCCTCGTGACCCGCGGCGAGATCCGCTTCATGGGCGAGGACATCGGCGCGCTGCCGCCGCAGCAGCGCGTCCGGCTGGGCATCGTGCAGGTGCTGGAAGGCCGGCGCGTCTTCGAGCACCTGACGCCCGACGAGAACCTGGTCGCCGCCTCCGCGGTTCACGGCAGCCGGCACGACATGGCGCGCAACCTCGACAGGGTCTACACGTACTTCCCGCGCCTGAAAGAACGGCGCGGCGCCGAGTCCGGCTACCTCTCGGGCGGCGAGCAGCAGATGCTCGCCATCGGCCGCGCGCTGATGACCCAGCCCAGGCTGCTGATGCTCGACGAGCCCAGCCTGGGGCTTGCGCCCTTCCTGGTGGCGGAGATCTTCGACATCGTCCGGCAGATCAACAGCCGCGAAGGCCTTTCGGTGCTGCTGGTCGAGCAGAATGCGGTCGCCGCGCTCGAGGTCGTTTCGCACGGCTACCTCATGGACAACGGCCGCATCGTGATGCACGATAGCGCCGAAGCCATGAAGAAGAACCCCGACATCCAGCAGTTCTACCTCGGGGGCGCGGAAGGCCGCAATTTCCACGAAATCAAGCATTACAGCCGCCGCAAGCGCTGGCTGAGCTGACCCGAACGGCAGTCAAACCACACGCAGGAGACAGGCAATGAACAAACGATGGATTTCGATCCTGGCCGGCACGGCCCTGATGCTGGGCGCGCAGGCCGCCACCGCGCAGCAGACGATCAAGTACGCGCTGTGCTACGACCTCAGCAAGGCCTACACCTTCGTCACGCCGCAGATCGTGCAGGCGGCCAAGGACTACGCCGACATCCTCAATGCCAAGGGCGGCATCGAGGGCCACAAGATCGAGATCATCGCGCAGGACCACGGCAACGAGCCGCAGCGCGGCATCGAGTGCTACGAGAAGCTGAAGCGCGAAGGCGTGATGATGTTCGACATGCTGTCCACGCCGGTATCGCGCGCGGTGCTGCCGCGGATCATGGCCGACGGCAACATCCTGCTGCAGTCGTTCGTCGGCCGCGGCGATGCGATCGACGGCGAGGTGTTCAAGTGGGTGTTCCCGATCGGGCCGACCTACTGGGGCCAGGTCGCCAACGACATCCAGTACATCAAGAACTACCACAAGGGCAGCCTGAAGGGCGTCAAGGTCGGGTTCATCTACCCCGACTACGCTTTCGGGCAGGAGCCGATCCCGGTCCTGAAGACGCTGGCCGCGACCGAAGGCTTCGAGCTGCAGCTCTACCCCAACCCGCTGCCGGGCAAGGACCAGGCCGCGGTATGGACGCAGATCCGCCGCGCGAACCCGGACTGGATCATCACCTGGAACCTGTCGGCGATGCACGTGGTCGCGGCCAAGGAGATGAAGCGTAACGGCATCCCGATGGACAAGCTGATCTCGGTCAACTGGTTCAACGAGGTGGACATCAACAACATCGGCGCGGCCGAGGCCAAGGGCATGAAGCGCGGCACCAACGTCGTCGGCGGCAAGGACCACCCGCTGATCCAGCAGATCCTCAAGGACCTGTACGCCAAGGGCAAGGGCAACGGCGACCGCAAGAACCTCGACGACATCTACTACAACACCGGCCTCGCGATGTACTCGGTGATGTTCGAGGGCACGCGCCTGGCGATCAAGCAGGGCAAGTGGCCGCTCACGCCGGCCAAGATCAAGGCCGGCCTCGAGAGCCTGAAGAATTTCGACGCCAACGGGCTGATAGCGCCGGTGACCGTGACCGCCAAGGACCACGGCGGCGGCGGCAAGACGCGCATCGACATGTGGGACGGCACCAAGTGGGTGCCGCAGTCCGACTGGATCGCCGCGTTCGGCGACGTGGTCGACAAGGTCGTCAAGGCGCAGTCGGCCGAGTTCGCCAAGACCAGCAAGTAGCCGGCTCGCGGCTCTGCACGAGCCGCACCGCCTGCGACTTCGCCAGCCTGCAAGGAAAAATGAAATGGACTTCGAGGACCTGCTGTACGAAGTGCGCAACGGCGTCGCGTGGATCACGATCAACCGGCCGGAGAAGCTGAATGCGTTCCGCGGCCAGACCTGCGACGAGCTGATCCGCGCGCTGCACAAGGCCGGCTACGACAAGGGCGTGGGCGCCATCGTGCTGGCCGGCGCCGGGGACCGCGCGTTCTGCACCGGCGGCGACCAGTCGGCGCACGCCGGCAATTACGACGGCCGCGGCACGATAGGCCTGCCGATGGAGGAGCTGCACACCGCGATCCGCGACGTGCCCAAGCCGGTGATCGCGCGGGTGCAGGGCTATGCGATCGGCGGGGGCAACGTGCTGTGCACGATCTGCGACCTGACGATCTGCTCCGAAAAGGCCGTCTTCGGCCAGGTCGGCCCCAAGATGGGGTCGGTCGACCCCGGCTACGGCACCGCGCTGCTCGCCCGCGTGGTCGGCGAGAAGAAAGCGCGCGAGATGTCGTACCTGTGCCGCCGCTACTCTGGGCAGGAGGCGGTGGCGATGGGGCTCGCGAATGCGTGCGTGCCGCACGACCAGCTCGACGCCGAAGTGCAGAAATGGGGCGAGGAGTTGTGCGAGCGCAGCCCGACGGCGATCGCGATCGCCAAGCGCAGCTTCAACATGGACACCGCCCACCAGGCAGGCATCGCCGGCATGGGCCTGTACGCGCTGAAGCTCTATTACGACACCGAGGAGTCGCGCGAAGGCGTCAACGCGCTCAAGGAAAAGCGCAAGCCGGACTTCCGCAAGTACGCGAAGTAGGCGCGTGAACCCTTATCTCGACGACGACCTCGTCGCGCTTGCGGGCCATGCGCGGCGCTTTGCCGCGGAGCGGATCGCGCCGGGATTCCAGGAGCGCGACCGCACGCGCGTGCTCGACCGCGCGCTGATGCGCGAGATGGGCGCGATGGGATTCATCGCGCCGGAACTGCCCGAGGCGTTCGGCGGGCAGGGATTGGGCAGCCTCGCCGCCGGCGTGATCCACGAGGAAGTCGCCCGCGCCGACTTGAGCCTATCCTACGTGAACCTGCTCGCCTCGCTGAACGGCCAGATCCTGTCGCAGCACGGTGCGCCTGGATTGGCGAAACCGTGGCTCGCGAAGCTCGTTCGAGGCGAGGCGCTGCTCGCGATCGCGCTGACCGAGCCGCGCGGGGGCTCGGACGCGGCCAACCTGCGGCTGCGGGTGCAGCGCGTCGGCGCCGAGTACGTGATCGACGGCGAGAAGACCTCGATCTCGGCCGCGGACCAGGCCGATGCCGCGATCGTGTTCGGGCGCACCGGCGCGCCGGAGTCCGGCGCGCACGGCGTGACCGCGCTGTTCGTGCCTATGGACCTGCCCGGGATCTCGCGCAGCCGCTTCGACTGCCACGGCCAAAGGGCGATCGGCCGCGGGTCGATCTTCTTCGAGAACGTGCGCGTGCCCGCCGGCCACCGCCTCGGCGACGAGGGCAAGGGTTTCGTGCAGGTGATGCAGGGATTCGATTTCTCGCGTGCGCTGATCGGCCTGCAGTGCCTCGCGGTGGCCCGCGTGGCGCTGGAGGAAACCTGGAAATACGCGGTGGACCGCAAGGCGTTCGACAAGCCGCTGACCGCCTTCCAGGGCGTGTCGCACCCGCTGGCCGAGCTCGACACCCAGGTCGAGGCGGCCCGGCTGCTGTGCCTGCAGGCGCTCTGGCTCAAGGACAAGGGCGCGCCGCACAGCGCGGAGGCCGCGATGTGCAAATGGTGGGCGCCGCAGCTCGCCTACGAGGTGGTGCACCAGTGCCTGCTGACGCACGGCCACGGCGGCTACGACCGCGGCGTCATGGAGCAGCGCCTGCGCGACGTGCTCGGGTTCCAGATCGGCGACGGCACCGCGCAGATCATGAAAACCATCATCGCCCGTGCGCGCGCCGGCCGCGGCGCGGTGCCGAACTGAGGACCGGGTCCTACGGCGGCAGCGGGATCGAACGGAGCACGCGGATGAAATCCCGCGCGAACGCCTTGGCGTCGCACAGCGGCGAATTCACCATGTCGCCCCGCAGCGAGGCGCGCAGCGACGCCAGCCGCGGCAGGTCGCCGGCGAGGGCGGAGGCGATGCGGACATAGTCCGCGAGGTCCCGGGCGACCAGCTCGGGGTGGCCGGCGTTGTTCAGGTGCGAAAGCGAATGCCGGCCGGCGAACGTGCTGCCCGGCAGCGTCACCACCGGCGCGCCCATCCACAGCGCTTCGCAGGTCGTCAGCCCGCCGCTGTAGGGCAGGCTGTCCAGCGCGATGTCGACGTCGTTGTACCGCCTGAGCATGTCGACGTGGGGACTGGTGCCTTCGATGACGATGCGATCGGCGGCGATCCCTGCGGCTGCAAAGGCGCCGAGGATCCTCTGCCTCGTGCGCGAGTCGTCCAGGTCGCGGTACTTGAGCACGATCCGGGAGCCCGCCACCGCCTGCATGACGGCTGCCCACGCGGCGATCGAGGCCCCGCCGATCTTCGCTGCGTTGTGGAATCCGCCGAAGGTGACCTGCCCGCTCGTCGAGGCCGGCAGCGGCCCGACCTCCGGGGCATACGAAGGCGGTTCGTAGCAAATGTAATCGTGAGGCATGCGCAGCACGCGCTCGCGATAGTGCCGCTCCGAAGAAGGCGGCACCTGGAAGCGATCGGCGAGGATGTAATCCATTTCATCCAGCCCGGTGGTGCCTACATACCCCGCCCACGTGACCTGGACCGGGGCCGCGCGGCGCGCGAACACAGGCAGGCGATTGCCCTTGGTATGGCCTGCAAGATCGAACAGGATATCGATGCCGTCTGCGCGGATCGCCTGCGCCAGCGCCTCGTGGCCCAGCGACCTCACGTCTCGCCAGAGCGAAGCGGCCTGCCGGAGCCTTTCGGTCAAGTCGTCCGGGTCCTGGGTATCGGAATAGGCTGCAATGAAGACGCCCTCGGCGCGGAGGCTCTCGAGGAGACCGGCCAGGAAATAGCCGACCGGCGCCCGCTTGAGGTCGGGCGAAACGAAGCCGATGCGCAACCCGCCCCCGCCCCGGCCCGTCCGCCATCCCGCCGGAAAGGCATGAGGCGGCATCCCGTACCGCGCCTGCCAGACGACGCTCAATTCCAGCAGGCGCTGCTCGGTGACCCCGGGAAGGTACTGCTCGCACATCAGGCGGTTGCTGCAGGCCATGTTGTACGAAGGATCCCGTTTGCACGCTTCTTCGTACAAGGGCGCGGCGGCGGCCGGCTCGCCGCGTGAGATCAGGATGCCGGCGAGGTTGTTCCAGCCCGCGGCATTGTCGGGGGCGAGTTCCACCGCACGCCGCGCGTGCTTCTCCGCGGCGTCGAGATCCCCGAGGTCGGCGCAGCAGACGGCAAGGTTGCGGACCGCGACCGCATCGCCGGGGTCGAGCGCGATCGCTTCCTCGAACAGGGCCGAGGCCTCACGGATCTTTCCTTCGCCGAGCAGGCACAGTCCCAGTTCGGTGCGCGGGCCCGGCATGCGGGGATCGATCCCGATGGCCGCGCGCAGAGACGCCTCCGCCTCGGCGGCCCGTCCCAATGACCTCTGCACGACGCCCTGGTGATAGTGGAACAGCGCGATGCCCGGGGCAGCGGCGATGGCTCGCCCGATGAGTTCGGCGGCGCCGGCGCTGTCGCCCGTCTGGTGCGCAACCAGCCCGAGCAGGTGCAAGGCGTCATGATGGCCGGGAACGGACTCGAGAATCCCACGGTACATCTGCTCGGCTTCCGGGTACCGCCCGGCGCGATGGTGCTCGACCGCCAGTTCGAGCGCTTGGGCTATCGTCATTGCCATGGCGGGGGATCGTACTACGGCCCCTCCCGGGCACGTGCGCGAGCGTGCGAGCAGTCATCAAGTTGCAAGGCGGCAGTCCGCGGGTTGACTACAATTGGCGCTCCTGCATCGACTTCCTTCCACGCCTCCCATGCGCAAGCCTTCTCCGGCGCCGCTCGCGCGGGCCCTCTCGTTCCTTTGCTTCGCACTTGCCGGTGCCGCGTTCGCGCAAGGCAAGCCGGACGCCGAGGCGTTCCCGCTCCGGATCCAGGGCGACGTCGGCGCCGGCGCCTACTACACCGGCAGCATCCTGCGCGGCAAGAGCGACCACGGCTACCTGCTGCCCTACGGCTACTTCGACTACGGGCGCGCGTTCATGCGGATCGACACGCTCGGCATCAAGACCGCGAAGATGGGTTACGGCTACCTGGAACTGGTGGGCCGGGTGTCGCTCGACGGGTTCAGGGCCGACACCGCCAGCCTGCGCGGCCTCGCCGACCGCAAGGACCCGGTGCCGCTGGGCATCGGCACCTTCCAGGAAACCCCGATCGGGGCTTTCTTCGTCAACGCCTTCCGCGACGCGAACAAGTCCAAGGGCGGGCTGTTCGAGGCGATCTATGTCGGCGAAATCGCGACACCCCGGGTCACGATCTACCCGCAGATCGGCGCCGAGTATCTTTCGCGGCAGTACACCGGTTACTACTACGGCATCTCGGCGCAGGAGGCCACGGCCAGCGCCTATCGCGCCTACCAGCCGGGCGGCGCGTTCAATCCCTTCATCGCCGCGCTGGTGGACACCAAGCTGAGCGAGGACGTCCACCTGAATTTCTACCTGCGCCACAAGTGGCTGGCGAACTCGATCACCGGCAGCCCGATCGTCGGCGCGAAGGGGATGGACACCGCCTTCGTCGCGCTGGCTTACCGGTTCAAGTAGCCTCAGTCGTCCCGCCCACCTGGCCGTCGATGTAATACCAGCGCCCGTCCTGCCGCACGAACCGGCTGGTCTCGTGCATGCGTTGCGCACGTCCGTTGACGCGGCAGCGCGCGACGAACTCCACGATGCCGGCGTCGCCCGACGCCTCCGCACGCAAGACCTCGAGACCGATCCACTTCACCGGCGACAATTCCAGTTCACCCGGCGCGGTCGACGGATGCCAGGTGGCGAGCAGGTAGTCGACCAGGCCGACGACATAGGCGCTGTAGCGGGATCGCATCAGCGCTTCCGGCGTAGGCGCTTGGACGCCGGCCTCCAGCCCGACATGCCAAGGCTGGCAACAGGTCGCATAGGGCTGCGGGTCGTCCTCCGAATTTCGGCAAGGGCAGGGGAAATTGCGCGGGAGCGCAGGAGGACGGGAGGACAAGTTTGCGGTTCAACGGAACTGCGTAGAGTCTTCAGGCAGCGCGCACATGCACGCTTACGCCTGCCTTTGCGCACAGTCCCACCATGTAATCCAGCGACATCAGCTCGATCTTTCCGCGCACGATCTCTGAGATTCGCGGCTGGGCAACGCCAAGGCGCGCAGCGGCCTGTGCCTGGGTAAGGCTTTCGCTCTCCATCCACTGGCGCAGGGCCTCGGCCAGTTCGGACCTGAGCAACATCACCGCGGCCTCGTGGTGCGGAAATCCCAGGTCGAGGAAGATATTGCCGCTCGACTCAGCGACCTTTGCCATGACTTGCCTCCTTTGCCAGTGCCTGCGCCTCACGGTAGCGCCGCCCGGCCAGTTCAATATCCGCACGCGCGGTCTTCTGCGACTTCTTCTGGAATGCGTGCAAGACGTAAATTGCATCGCCAAATTTCGCCACATAGATGACACGGAACGCGCCGGTTTCGTCCCGCACCCGAATCTCGTTCGCGCCCGCGCCGACCTCGGACATGGGTTTCCAGTCCGACGGATCGCGCCCCACCTGCAGCATGAATATCTCCTGTCCAACCCGGGCCCGTGCCGGCGCGGGAAATGCCGACAGGTCGTCCTTCGAAGAACCGACGAATCGGACGTGCTTCATCAGGTCGCATTATACGAACATTCGTATAACCGTCAACCGTAGATCGGTCGCAACTCCCGATGCCAACGCGGATCCGCGCGTGGATCCTCAGTGCCCCGCCTGCCGCCGTGTGCGGTGGCGCTTCGCGTACAAGTCCTCGGTCAGCGCTTCCATCGCGGCGGTCAGGTTGTCCAGCGGGTGGGCTTTGCAATAGCCGTCGATGAAACGCAGCGCTGCGTCGAATTCGGTGACGCCGAGGATGTCGTAGGTGTCCGGCGTCTGCCGGTTGTAGGCGGTGATGTAACCGGCGATCCAGCCGCGGATGTTCATGAGCGAAGGCGTGCGCTCGTCCGACGCGATCACGCGGCGGAATTCGCGGCAACTCTCGGGACGCAGGCTGCCGTACGCCCCATCGGTATCCGCCGCCATCGTGGCTGCCGGGACCGCAGAGAGCGCAATCGCAAACAGGATTCGCTTCATCGTGTCACCTCATTTCGATCGGCCGGCGCAAGAACCGCCAATGGCAGTATTTCGACCGCTCAGCCAATAAGCACGCCCACTTTGCCGTAATAATGGCAGCATTCACCCGGCGGCGTTCAGCCCTTCTATGTGCTTCTCGAGCGCCTTGAAGAACCGCCCGACCATGTACTTTGCCACACCCGACAGCACCCGCTGGCCGACGCCCGCGACCACCCCGCCCACTTCGGCACTGCCGGCGTAGCGCAGCAGCGTTTCGTTCTCGCCCTGCGGCTCGAGGTCGAAGGCCGCGCTGCCCTTCATGAAGCCGATCGAACCCTGGCCCTCGACCGCGAGCACGTAGTGTTCCGGCTCGCGCTTCTCGGTGATCGCCACGCTGCCCATGTATTCGCCGGACACATTGGCCACCTGCAGCTTGAGGCCCATCTCGTACTTGTCGTCGCCGAGCGCGCGCACCGTATTGCAGCCGGGGATGGTCTTCGCGAGCACGTCCGGGTCGTTCAGCAGCCTCCACAACCCGGCCTGCCCGACCGCGAGCTTGTATTCGCCTTTGAGTTCGAGCGCCATCTCAGGGCCTGCACCAGCAATCGGGCCGCACGCGGAAGATGCCCTTGGCCGTGCCGCCGAGCATCGCCTTCCTTTCGGCGTCGTCGACGTGCGCCGCATGGATCAGCTTCTGCGGCTCGAGGTCGCCGATCGGGAAAGGCATGTCCGAGCCCAGCATGATCCTGCCCGGTCCCGCCTTGCCGGCGAGAAACTCGAAGGCGTCCTTGTCGAACACGATCGAGTCGAAGTACAGCGCTTCGAACCCCTTCCTCGGGTCGGCATACTTGCCCTGGGCGATCGTGAAGTTGCGCGCGAGGCGCCCGAGCACGTAGGGCAGCGCCGCGCCGCCGTGGGAGATCACGAGCTTGACGCCGGGGTACTTGAGCAGGTGCCCGGAATGCAGCAGGCGCGCGACCGCAATCGAAGTGTCGGCCACGCGCCCGATCGCGTTGACCAGGTCGTAGTCGGCCAGCCGCGGCTCGCCGCACAGGAACATCGGGTGCAGGAACACGCCGGCCTTGGCGTCGGAGGCCGCCTGCCAGAAAGGATCGAGCCCCGGGTCGTCGAGGTTGCCGCCCTGCCCCTTGGGCAGCGTGCCTATCATCAGGCCGCCGAAGCCGGCCTGCATCGCCTCGCCCAGCACCTGCGCGGCCAGCGCACCGTCCTGCAGCGGCACGGTCGCGAGCGGCGTGAAGCGTGGCTGCCCGGCCAGTTCCTCCTTCATGCACGCGTTGATGAACCGGCTCCAGGCGAGGCCCTCGGCGGCCGGCAGCTCGTAGCCGAAGCTGTCCAGCCACCCGCCGACCAGCTGGTGGTCGATCCCGTTTTTGTCCATCCACGCGACCCGGTCGCCGAGGTCGGAGAGCTTCGGCATGATCGGCCGCGTGAGCTCGCCGCCCGGAAACTGCATGCGGTTGGTGTTGTTCTCGCGCTTGAGCACGACCGAAGGAAATTTCGAATGCTCCGCATCGAAGCGCTCGAACAGCAGCCTCGGGATGAAGTGCGCGTGGATGTCGATGATCATGATGCCTGCCTCGCCGTAGAGAGTTGCGTGTTCGCA
Source organism: uncultured Bordetella sp. (assembly GCA_964599095.1). Lineage (GTDB taxonomy): Bacteria > Pseudomonadota > Gammaproteobacteria > Burkholderiales > SG8-39 > SZAS-79. Next base: position 268,120 of record CAZREB010000003.1, on the reverse strand, counting down.
TAGGCCGCCGCCGCGCGGCCGGCGATGCGGCCATAGACCAGCGCGCGCATGACCGCCACGGCGTTCGGCGCCGAGCCGTGGAAATGGCCGGTGATCTCGCCGGCCGCATACAGGCCGGGGATCGCACCATTCGCGCCGAGCACCTCGGCCGATTCGTTCGTGGCGATGCCGCCGAAGGTATACGCGATCGCGCCGACCAGCGGCCAGGCCAGGTAGGGCGTTCGATCGAGCGCGCGCGCCCAGTTGGACTTGGGCGGCGAAAGTGCGGCCGATGCCCTGAGGCCGTCGGTGCGCGTGGCGTCGAACCGGCTCGCGTCGCCGGTGCAGGCCGCGTTGTAGTCGGCGATCGTGCGGCGCAGGCCGGGCAGGTCGATGCCGGTGAGCGAAGCGAGTTCGTCGATCGACTCTGCCCGCACCGGCGGGACCTCGGAACGGATCGCCCGCTGGTAGCCGGAAATCTCCGCGAGGCGCGAGTCGAGGATCGCCCACGCCTTGCGCCCCGGCGTCGAGAAATGGATGGCGCGCGAATACTCTTCCCAGGTCTCGTGCACGAGCCCGCGGCCTTCATCGAGGAAACGCCGCCCTTCACGATCGACGACGATGCCGTACGGATACACGAGCACTACCGGCGCGGGACCGCCGCTGCGCGGATCGACCGGCTCGCTGTGCATGCCTCCCCAGTCGCCCGAGGGATGCGCTCCGGCATCCAGCGCCATGCGAATGCCTTCGCCCTGGTCGTGGGCCGAGCCTGCCGAGATCGGCTGCAGCGTCTCGGCACCCGCGCCGAGATGCTCGCGCAACATCGCCGGGCTGCCCTGGAAACCGCCGCTTGCCAGCACGACCGCGCTCGCGGCGATCTCGAACCGGCTCCCGTCGCGTCGCCGCGCCGCCACGCCTTTGATCGCACCCGAAGGCGCGCGCACGAGTTTTTCGGCGCGGCACTCGTAGTGGAATTCGACGCCGGCGGCTCTGCCCGCGTTCGCAAGCGCATCGACGATGGCCGCGCCGCCGCCCACCGGCTGGATGCGCGGCGGGCCGACGCTCAGGTAGTAGCCGGGCGAGTGGAATTGCACGCCGAGCCGCTCGAGCCACTGCACCGCCGCGGGCGCCTCCTGCGCGAGCCTTTGGAAGTACGCGAGATCGGCGCGCCCGCCGGTGGCCGCCGCCACATGATCATGGAAATCCGGCGCCACCTCGGCGCCGGACTTCATGCGCATGTTGGAGGGACTCCAGCGGGTCCCGCCGCCGGATGCGGACTGCGCCGTGCGCTCGAGCACTGCGATGCGCGCCGACGGCCGGGCCTCGGCGGCCGCGAGCGCCGCGGCAAGGCCCGCGGCGCCGTGGCCGACGATGGCCAGATCGTAAGGCGCTGCCGCCATCGCGCCGCCTGGAGGCGCCGCGCGCCTCAGTTGAACTTGAGGTTGGCGTCTTTCACCAACTTCGCGTTCGAGAGCACTTCCTCGCGCAACAGCGCATCGAAGGCCTCCGGCGTGAAGATGCGCACGTCCTGGTTCAGGCTCGCCCAGCGCGCCCGGATCTCGGGCGAATTGAGTGCCTTGACCGTCTCGGCGTGGATCCGGCCGACGATCTCGCGCGGCGTCTTCGAGGGCACGCCCATGCCGACCCAGAAAGGCTGCGCCGAATTCGGCACGCCCGCTTCCTCGGTGGTCGGCAAGTCGGGCTGCGTCGAGGTCCGGTGCTTGGAGCTGACCGCAAGCGCGCGCAGCCGGCCGTCCTTGACCATCGGCATCACGTTGCCTATCGGGCAGAAGCAGTAGTCGACCCGGCCGCTCAGCACGTCGGTCAGCGACTCCGGCGTGCCCTTGTACGGGATCGACAGCACGTCGATGCCGGCGCTGAGGCGGAACCTTTCGGTGGTCAGGTGCGTGGCGCTGCCCGAGCCGATCACGGCCGCGTTCATCTTGCCGGGGTTCGCCTTGGCCGCGGCGATCAGGTCCCTGACCGAGCGGATGTCGCGGTCGGCCCGCACCGCGAGCGCGTTGGCGATGTCGGCCAGCATGGTGATGCCCGAGAGGTCCTTGAGCGTGTCGTAGGGCAGGTTCGGCACCGTCGAGGGCGTCACGGTCCACGACGACGACATCACGAGGATCGTGTAACCGTCGGGCTCCGACTTGGCGACCAGGTTCATCGCAATGCTGCCGCTGCCGCCGGGGCGGTTCTCGACGATGAAGGGCTGGCCGGTCTGTGCGGCCAGGCTCGCCGCGATGGCCCGGCCGGTGATGTCGGTGCCGCTGCCGGGCGGCAGCGCCACGACGACCTTGACGGGCTTGGTCGGCCAGGCCTGCGCGGCTGCATTCCCGGCGAGGACGCAGAGCGCAGCCATCGCGCCCAGAAATTTGAGTGCCTGTTTCATTGCGAACGTTCTCCTTGAAGTGTTGTCCAGATCGCAAGCGGCGTCATGGGCAGCTCGTCGATCGATCGCCCGAGCGGCGCGAGGGCATCGTTGATCGCACTGGCGATCGCCGCGGGCGCGCCGAGGTACCCGGCTTCGCCCGAGCCCTTCTGCCCGAACTCGGTCAGCGGCGACGGCGTGCAGTGGTCAACGATGTCGACCGCGGGCACCTCCAGCGCGCTGGGCATAAGGTAATCCATGAACGTCTGGCTGGCGAGTTGCCCGTTGTCGCTGAACGCGAACTTCTCGTAAAGCGCCGCGCCTATCCCGTGCGCGATGCCGCCGTAGGTCATGCCGTGCACGATGGCCGGGTTGATCATCGTGCCGCAGTCGTGGCCGCACACGTAACGCCGGATCTTCGGCTGCGCGGTCAGCGGGTCGATTTCCACCAGCACGAGGTGCGCCTCGAACGAATAGCACGGGTACATCTGGATGCGCCCGTCGGCGGTCGGCAAGCCGCCGCCGGTCGGCACCTCCCAGACGAACTTCGCCTGCAGGCCGGGCTCGAGTCCCGGCGGCAGCTTGTGGAACTTGCGGTGCGCGATCTCGACCAGCTGGTCCCACGACAGGGACAGTGCCGGCTCGCCTTTCACGGAAATCGCGCCGTCGCGGTACTCCAGCGAGGCTTCCGGCACGCCGAGGTTATGCGCCGCGATCGCCAGCAGCGCAGCCTTGATCTTCTTCGCAGCGCCCGCGGCCGCGCCGCCGAGCATGATCGCCATGCGGCTGCCCACCGGGCTGTTCGACGGGAGCGCGTTCAGCGAGTCGGCGTGCACGACGCGGATCGTGGCCGGGTCGCGCTCGAGCACCTCGCCGAGCACCGTCGACACCAGCGTCTCGTGTCCCTGCCCCGAGGTCGAGGTGTTCATCACCCCGGTGATCGCGCCCGAGAGGTCCACCCGCACCAGGCACGAATCCATCCACGTGGTGGTCTCGTTCTTCGGGTTGAAGAGCGGCTCGAAAGCCGAGTTGCCGCCCGAAGGTTCGAGGCAGGTCGAGATGCCGACGCCCGCGAGGCGCCCGGCTTGCCGCGCCGCATCGCGGGCGGCGACCAGCTCGTCGAATTTCACCGCCTCGACCGCCTTGTCGAGCACCGTGGCGAAGTCGCCGCTGTCGTAGGTGGAACCGCTCGGGATCAGGTAGGGGAACTGGTCCTTCGCGATGAAATTCCTCTTGCGCAGCTCGATCCTGTCCATGCCCAGGTGCCGCGCGATCCGGTCGATCGCGGTCTCGATCGCGTAATTGGTCGGCGACTGGCCGAAGCCGCGCACCGCCTCCTGCGCCGTCTTGTTGGTCAGCACCGAGATCGGCTCGTACTCGACGCTGTTGATCCGGTAAGGCCCGACGATCGCGCCGACCGGCTTGCCGAGCTGCAGCGGCGAGCGGCCTGCGTAGGCGCCGACGTCGTCCAGCGCGCGGATCTTCAGCGAGCGGATCGTGCCGTTGGTATCGAACGCGGCCGTCATGTCGAAGATTCGGTCCGGGCCGTGCATGTCGCCGCCGCGCATGTTTTCCAACCGGTCCTCGATGAATCGCACCGGCATCCCGAGCCGCTTCGCGAGATAGCCGACCAGCACCGTGTGCTTGATGCCGCGCTTGACGCCGTAGCTGCCGCCGACGTCGACGTCGAAGTGCACCCGCACCGCGTTGCCGGGCAGGCGCAGCGCGCGCGCCGTCTGGTCGGGGAATTTCGGCATCTGGATCGAGGCCCAGATGTCGAGCAGCTGCCTGCCGGGATCCCACTGCGCCGCCACGCCGAAGGTCTCGATCGGCACCGTCGCGCTGCGGCCCCAGTGCACGCGGAAGGAAAGCGTGTGTTCGGAGCGGGCGAAATCCTCCGCCACCGGGCCCCAGGTGAACGTGCGCCGGTAGAGCACGTTGCTGCCGTGGTCCGGGTGGACCAGCACCGAATCCGGCAGGAGCGCCTTCTCCGGATCGAGCACGTACGGCGTCGGCTCGTAGTCGATCTCGACCTTTTCGGCCGCGTCCTCGGCAAGGGCCCGGCTGTCGGCCACCACCGCCACCACCCATTCGCCGGCATAGCGCACGACGCCGCGGGCCAGCGGGTAGCGCGTGACCTTCGGCGTATCGACGCCGACCAGCAGCGGATCGACGTTGGCGCACAACTCCTCGCCCGTGAGCACATAGCGCACGCCTTCCATTGCGAGGGCCGCCTCAGCGCGGATCGCCTTGATGCGCGCTGACGCATGCGGACTGGTCACCAGCGCGATGTGCTTCATGCCCGGCAAGGCGATGTCGGCCACATAGCGGCCGCGGCCGGTCACGAAGCGCGGATCTTCCTTGGTGCGGCGCTGCTTGCCGATATAGCGGAAGGCTTTCGATTCGCCCGCGGGGATCATTTGGCGCCCTTCGCGAGGGTCTCGGCCGCAAGCTGGACGGCCTCGACGATCTGCTTGTAGCCGGTGCAACGGCACAGGTTGCCGCCGATCGCATCGCGGATCTCGGCCTCGCTCGGCGCCGGGTTCGATTCGAGCAGCGCATGCGAAGCGACGATCATCGCCGGCGTGCAGTAGCCGCATTGCATCGCGTGCTTCTCGCAGAAGGCGTCCTGCAGCGCGCCCGGCGTGCCGTCGGGCTCGGCGAGCCCTTCGATCGTCGTGACCGAACAGCCTTCGGCCTGCACCGCGTACATCAGGCACGAGCGCACCGGCTCGCCGTCGAGCAGGATAGAGCACGCGCCGCAGATGCCGTGCTCGCAGCCGACGTGCGTGCCGGTCAGCCGAAGCGTGTCGCGCAGGAAGTCGACCAGCGTCTGGCGCGACGGGACTTCGGCCTCGACCGCTTCGCCGTTGACCCGGAGGCCGATCTTGTAGAGGCGTTCGCTCATTTTGCGTCCTCCACGGCGGCGGCGAGCGTCCGTGCTGCCGTCACCCGCGCGAGATGCCTCCGGTAATCGGCGGTCGCATGCAGGTCGCCGTCGGGATCGATCAGGCTGGCCGCGAGGTCGGCGGCTTCAACGATGGTTCCCTCGTCGAGCTTTCTGCCGGCCAGCATCTCGCCGACCTCCGGCAAAGCGTGCGGGAAAGGCGAGGCGCCCCCGATGCCGAGGGCGGCGCGGATGCACTTGCCTTCTGCATCGAGGGCCACCTGCGCGCAAGCGGAGACCAGGGCGAAATCGCCGTGCCGGATTGCAACCTCCTCGAAAGCACACCCGACGCGCGCCTCGCCCCAGGTCGGGAAGCGGATCTCGGCCAGGCACTGCTCGGGAGCGATCGCGGTGACCATCGGGGCGAAGAAGAACTCGCGTGCCTGCACTTCAGTGGAATCCGAAGAGTCCCTGAGCACCAGGGTCGCGTCGAGCACGCAGGCCACCAGCGGGATCTCGGCCGAAGGATCCGCATGCACGATCGAGCCGCCGACCGTGCCGCGATTTCGCGTCTGCACGTGGCCGACCCACCGCAGGGCCTTGCCGAGCAGCGGCAGGTTCGTCCGCGCGCCGGAATCACGCTCGATGACGCACTGGCGGACCGCCGCGCCGACCGTGAAGGCGTCGTCCGCGATCGAGATCGCCTTCAGTTCCTCCAGCCGGTTGATATCCACCAGCACTGCGGGCCGGGCGAGGCGCATCGCCATCATCGGCACCAGGCTCTGCCCGCCGGCGATCAGCTTGGCGTCCGGGCCGTGTTCTTGCAGGAGGGCGCAAGCGTCGGCGAGCGACGCGGGCCGGATGTATTCGAATGGGGCGGCTTTCATGCCCGAATGATGCACTGCAATCCGGGAACCGGGGAGGGTCGTTCCGCAGATTCAGCGGCCGAACACACCCCGGACTTGATCGCTCACCAGATTCGCTTCACGCCGTACTTCCCGAAAATCGGATCGGCGCTGACGATCGGCAATTTTTCCTCGAGGGCCTGTGCAACGAGCAAGCGGTCGAATGGGTCGCCATGGTGTGCAGTGAGCGCTTCGACCCGCCCCGCATGAGCCACGCCGATCTCCAGCATGCGAAAACCGTTCGCCGCGACGTTCTCTACGACGAAGCGCGTCACCGGCAGGGAGAGCTTGAGCTTTCCCAGGCCCGCCTTGATCGCCATCTCCCAGGCACTGGCCACACTGAGGAGGCATTCGTTGTCCCGGTTCGCGACGACTGCCCGCGCTCTGGCAGGCAATGTGCGGTCGCCTTCCACCCACCAGAGAAATACATGCGTGTCGAGGAGCACACGCATCAAACGTAGTCCTTGAACACCTCCGGCGTGGCGTCGAAATCCGGCGCGATGTGGAGAACCTGGCCCTTGCCGGATCCTGCCTTCCGGGGCTTCGCCGGCTTGTCCAGGGGCACCAGCTTGAGCACCGGCTTGTTGTCTTTGGCGATGATGACCTCTTCACCGAGCATGGCTTTCTGCACCAACTCGGAAAAGCGGGTCTTGGCTTCGGCGATGTTGAATTTGGACACGGCTGGATTCCTCTCGCAATCAACCTGGTCATCTTATATGACCAACCTCGGCGGCACAAGCGAAATGGATCGGGCAATGGCCTCGCTATACTAATTTCGGGCAAATCCAAGTATCGCCACCGACCACCGTCCTGACACAGCGGAACGAAAGCATCGCAAGCTTCTGGCCTCGCCCGCCGAAATGCCCGAAAATACCTACCTTCCAGGACTTTCCATACACCAACGCCCATGGCCGCCAAGCCCCCCGCATCGATCGACGACACCCTCAAGCTGCTGACCTCGGCCGACTACGTAGCCGACCGCAGCCTCGCCACCTCGGTGTTCCTCGCGCTGGCGATGAAGCGCCCGCTGTTCCTCGAGGGCGAGGCCGGCGTCGGCAAGACCGAGATCGCCAAGGTGATCGCGGCCTCGCTCGGCCGCGAGCTGATCCGGCTGCAGTGCTACGAAGGCCTCGACATCGCGCAGGCCGCCTACGAGTGGAATTACTCGCGCCAGATGATCGAGATCCGCCTGGCGGAAGCCGCCGGCGAGAAGTCCAAGGAAAAGCTCGCGGCCGACATCTTCTCCGAGCGCTTCCTGATCAAGCGGCCGCTGGCGAAAGCGCTCGAAGGCGCGGCGGGCAGGGCGCCGGTGCTGCTGATCGACGAGCTCGACCGCACGGACGAGCCTTTCGAGGCCTACCTGCTCGAGGTGCTGTCGGATTTCCAGATCACGATTCCCGAGACCGGCACGCTCAAGGCGACCGAACCGCCGATCGTGGTGATCACGTCGAACCGCACGCGCGAGATCCACGACGCGGTCAAGCGCCGCTGCCTGTATCACTGGGTCGACTACCCGGACGCGGCCCGCGAGCTCGACATCCTGCGCCGCAAGGCGCCGAAGGCGGCCGAGAACCTGTCGCGCGAGATCGTCAACTTCGTCCAGCGCCTGCGCACCGTGGATCTCTTCAAGCTGCCCGGCGTGGCCGAGACGATCGACTGGGCGAACGCCCTCGTGGCGCTCGACAAGATCGCGCTCGACCCGCAGACGGTCAACGACACGCTCGGCGTGCTGCTCAAGTACCAGGACGACATCGAGCGGATCGCGGGCGACGAAGCCGCGCGCCTGACCGCCGAAGCCCAGTCCGCCGCGGCCGCCTGAGCAAAGCCGCGGTCCGCCCGCCATGCTGCTGATCCCGGAATCGACGCCCGGCCGAGGCAAGCTCGCCGAGAACGTGATGCACTTCGCCCGCATCCTGCGCGGCGCCGGGCTGCGCGTCGGGCCGGACCGGGTGATCGACTGCATGCGCGCGATCGAGCTGGCCGGCACCGCGCGGCGCGACGATTTCTACTGGACGATGTCGGCGATCTTCCTGTCGCGGGAGGAGCAACGCCCGATCTTCAACCAGGCCTTCGAGATCTTCTGGCGCGACCCCAAGCTGCTCGAGAAGATGATGCAGGCGCTGCTGCCGGCGACCTACGGCAAGACCGGGCGCGAGGAGCAGGAGCAGAGCCAGCGGCTGACCGACGCGCTCTTCAACCAGAAAAAGCCCGAGGAAGAGCAGCAGCCCGAACAGAAGATCGAACTGGACGCGAAGCTCACGTTCTCCTCGCGCGAAGTCCTGCAGCGCATGGACTTCGACACGATGACCGCCGCCGAACTCGCCGACGCGAAGAAGATGCTCGCCCAACTGCGGCTGCCGCTGCCCGAGGTGCGCACCCGCCGCCACGAGCCGGAATCGCGCGGCGCCCGCGTAGACCTGCGCGCGACGCTGCGCGCCTCGATGCGCGAGGGCAGCGCGATGATCCCGCTGGTGCGCACCGCACCCAAGACGCTGCACCCGCCGCTGGTGGTCCTGTGCGACATCTCCGGCTCGATGAACCCCTACGCGCGGATGTTCCTGCATTTCCTGCATGCGATCACCAACGACCGCGACCGCGTGAGCGTGTTCGTGTTCGGCACCCGCCTGACCAACGTGACCCGCCAGCTCAAGCACCGCGACGTCGACGTGGCAATGACCCGGGTGGCCGACGCGATCAAGGACTGGTCCGGCGGCACGCGCATCGGCACCTGCCTGCACGAGTTCAACTTCCGCTGGGGCCGCCGGGTGCTCGGGCAGAACGCGTGCCTCCTGCTGGTCACCGACGGCCTGGACCGTGAGGCCGGCGAAGGCCTGTCCGAGGAGATGGAGCGCCTGCGCATGGGCTGCCGGTACATCATCTGGATGAACCCGCTGCTGAGATACGAGAAGTTCGAGGCCAAGCCGGCCGGCGTGCGCGCGATGCTGCCGTACGTCGACCGGTTCCTGCCGGTGCATAATCTGAAGAGCCTGATCGACCTGGGCCGCATCATGGGCGAACCGCCGAGGCGGGACGCAAACCCCAAGGCCCCGCGCGCGGTGACGCACCCGTCGGCCCGGCAGCACCACATACACTGAGAGGAAGCCGCAATGGAAATGTCCGGCGAGCAGTTGATCCCGGCCACGCAGGCCCAGACCTGGGATGCGCTGAACGACCCCGAGATCCTCAAGGCCTGCGTCCCGGGCTGCGAGTCGATCGAGAAGAGCGGCGAGAACCAATACGTGGTGCTGATGACCGCGCGCATCGGGCCGGTGTCGGCCAAGTTCAAGGGCAAGCTGGCGCTCTCGGACCTGAACCCGCCGAACTCCTACTCGATCGCCTTCGAGGGACAAGGCGGCGTGGCCGGGTTCGGCAAGGGCGGCGCGCAGGTGCAGCTGGCCCCGGCCGAGGGCGGCACCAAGCTGATCTACCAGGTCAAGGCGAACGTCGGCGGCAAGCTTGCGCAGATCGGCTCGCGGCTGGTGGATGCGGCGGCCAAGAAGCTGTCCGAGGAATTCTTCAACGCGTTCAATGCCAAGGTCGCGAGCCTCTATCCGGCACCCGAAGCGGCGCACGGCAAGGACGCGCACGGCGAAGAGCACGGCGATGAGCACCTCCCCGAGCCGGTGGCCGACGACCCGGACAAGCCCAAGGTCGACGACGCCACACTGCGCTGGCTGGCGGCCGGCGCCCTCGTGGTCTTCATCGTGGCGCTGTTCTCGCTGTTCTAGCCGGCGCCCTGTCCGGCGGCCCGGCTACTGCGAAAACCCGGTCGCCCAGCGGTTGAAGGCCACCGCCTCCAGGCGGTCGATGCAGACCTGCGCCAGCGTGGCTTCCTCCTCGGTCAGCGTGCGCTCGATGTCGTGCGTGCCGAGGAATTCGACCTTGGCCCACAGGATCGCCACGATGGTGAACACGATGGCCGCAAGCGCGGCGCGGCCGACGAAGGGATGCGGTGGGTCGTCATCGGCATCCCGGAACTTCCCAGCGGTTTGCATATGGACTCCGTAAAAGGATTGCCCCCCCTTTTCGGAACCTTAGACCAACCGCCGCGACGCGTGTTCCCGCAAATGTACGAACTTGAAACATTTGCCGCGCGGGCCGGCTTGCAAGCTTGAAAGCCGGCTGCCTCAGTTCCCCGCGATGGTCATGTTCTCGACCAGGATCGACCCGGACTCCCGCGAGCCGCGCACCAGCGTGTCATTCCCCACGGCGACTATGGATTTGAACATCTCGCCGAGGTTGCCGGCGATCGTGATCTCCTCCACCGGGTACTGGATCTCGCCGTTCTCGACCCAGTAGCCGGCTGCGCCGCGCGAATAGTCGCCGGTGATCAGGTTGATCCCCTGCCCGAGCAGCTCGGTCACCAGCAGGCCGCGATAGAGCTTCTTCAGCATCCCGCGGAAATCGAGCGTGCCCGGCCGCACGACCAGGTTGTGGTTGCCCCCGGCGCTGCCGGTCGTCTGCATCCCGAGCTTGCGGGCCGAGTAGGTGCCGAGGAAATAGCCCTCGACCACGCCGTCCCGAACGATGCTGCGCTGGAGGGCGGCGACGCCCTCCTCGTCGAACGGCGAGCTGGCCATGCCCCGCTTCTCGAACGGGCGCTCCTCGATCGACACCACCGGCGAGAACACCTGCTTGCCGAGGCTGTCGATGAGGAAGCTCGACTTGCGATAGAGGCTCCCGCCGCTCACGGCCGACACGAAATGGCCGATCAGCCCGCTGGCGAGCGGCGCCTCGAACAACACGGGCGCCTGGCGCGTGTCGATCTTGCGCGCGCGCAGGCGGGCCAGCGCGCGCTCGCCGGCGTAGCGGCCGAGCGCCTCCGGGTCGGCGACCCTGGCCGGCACGCGCGAGGAGCTGTACCAGTCGTCGCGCTGCATCTGGCCTTTTTCCTCGGCGATCATCGAGCAACCGAGCGAATGCCGCGAGGTCGGGAACCCGGCCATGAACCCCAGGCTGTTGGCGAAGACGAACTGCGAGTGCTGCGCGGAAACCGAAGTGCCCTCGGTGTTCCTGAGTTTCGGCGAAAGCGCGAACGCGGCCGCCTCGCAGCGCTTGGCGATGTCGATCGCGCCCTCGGGCGTCACGTGCCACGGGTGATACAGGTCGAGGTCGGGCAGGTCGCGGGCCAGCAGGCCGGCGTCCGGCAGGCCGGCGCAATCGTCCTTGGCGGTGTGGCGCGCGATCGCAACGGCGGCCTCCACGGTCTGGCGCAGCGCGGCCGGCGAGAAGTCCGACGTGCTCGCATGCCCGCGCTTGACGTTCGGGCGCTCGCCGAAATGGACCGAGACGCCGATGCCCTTGTCGCGATTGTGTTCCAGCGTGTCGATGTTGCCCTTGCGCACCGTGACCGAGAGGCCGAAACCCTCCGAAACGTCGCACTCGCAACCCGAGGCGCCAAGCGCGCGCGCGTGGTCGAGGATGGCCTGCGCGAACTCGCGCAACTGGGTTTCGCTGTAGGTGAAACGGTCGTCGATTTTCATAGCGCGCTATCATACTGCCCAATGGAAGAGGAAACCCTCAGCAAAACGCGGAAAAAGGCGCAAAGCCACGCATTGCAGAAGCTCGGCGTCGAACTGGTGGACCTTTCGCGCGAAAGGCTCGAATCGCTCCAGTTGCCCGAGAGCCTCGCCGAGGCGGTGCGCGAGGCGCAGCGCATCACGGCGCACGAAGGGCGCCGCCGCCAGATGCAATACATCGGCAAGCTGATGCGCAACATCGACCCGGCGCCGATCCGGGAACGGCTGGACGCCTGGAACGGGGTGTCGAAGGCGGAGGTGGCCCGCCAGCATGCGCTGGAGCGCACACGCGAGCGGCTGATCGCGGACGACGCCGCGCTGACCGAGTTTGCGCAGAAGCACCCGGGCGTCGACCTGCAGGCGCTGCGCAACCTGATCCGAAATGCGCGCAGGGAAACGGCCGAGGGACGGCCGCCGAAGGCCTTCCGTGAGATTTTCAGGGTGATCCGCGACGCGGAGCAGACATGATCGCAAAAGACGAACTCCTCATCGGCCTGGTCTCGATCAGCGACCGCGCCTCCTCCGGCGTCTACGAGGACGCCGGCCTCCCGGCGCTCAAGGACTGGTTCGGCGCAACGCTGGCCTCCGCGTGGCGCATGGAGACGCGCCTGATCCCGGACGAGCAGCCGCTCATCGAATCGACGTTGAGGGAACTGGTCGATAAGGCCGGCTGCCATCTCGTGCTGACCACCGGCGGCACCGGCCCTGCGCCGCGCGACGTGACGCCCGAAGCCACGCTCGCAGTGGCGGACAAGGTCATGCCGGGCTTCGGCGAGCAGATGCGCGCGGTCAGCCTCAAGTACGTGCCGACCGCGATCCTGTCGCGCCAGGTGGCGGTGATCCGCAAGGGCGCGTTGATCATCAACCTGCCCGGCCAGCCGAAAGCGATCAAGGAAACGCTCGACGGGGTGTTCGCCGCGGTGCCCTATTGCATCGACCTCATCGGCGGGCCCTACATCGAGACCAACGAGGCGGTGCTCAAGGCCTTCCGGCCGAAGAGCGCGATCCGCCCGAAATCGTAAAAAGGGGCCCGTAAAGAGGGGCCAGGTTCGAATTTCGCCGACGCCGTTGGGTCGCAACAGCCGGTGATCGAAATTCGAGCCTGGCCCCATCACTATTCCGACGTTCAATCTTCCACAAGTACAACTCGCGCTGCCCGTAGCGCCCCTGCACCTTGCGGGTTTCGTTCGGCGCCCAGTCGCCCATCGTGTGGACGTACGACACCACGCGCGTGCCCGGCCGCAACTCGGCCCGCAGGCGCGGCCGCAATTTCAGGTTCAGGTCCGGCCACAGGAACAGGAACACCACGCTGGCGTCCGCGATCGGCACCGTGAAGAGATCGCCCGTCACGAACCGGATGCGCGACTCCACGCCGGCGGCCGCGGCGTTTACCCGGCTTTCGCGGATGCGAACCGGGTCGATATCGACGCAGACACCGCGCGCACCGGCCCGGGCGGCAGCGATCACGATGCGCCCATCGCCGCAACCGAGGTCGTAGACCACGTCGCCGGCACGCACGCCGGCGAGATCGGTGACCTGCGCGACCACGTTTTCGGGCGTCGGCTCGTAGTAGACGTCGGGCGCGCGAGCCGGGGCCTGCGCGGGCACCGACAGCGCCCAGGCCATCGCCAGGAGCCCGAGCACGACGCCTGGCGCGTGCGGAAATCGAATTGCCATCCCCCGGATTGTAGGTGAGCGCGCAAAGCCCGCCGAACCCTATACTCCGCGCATCGACCCCGGAGGTGAATGCATGCTGATCGAGACCCAGGAAGACGTCACCAAAGCCGTTCTCGCCGGCCTGGAAGGCACGCAGGATGCGCGCACGAAGGAGATCCTGCGGTCGCTCGTGCGCCACCTGCACGGCTTCATCCGCGAGACCCGCCTCACCGAGCGCGAATTCCAGCAGGCCGTCGGTCTGGTGGCCGCGCTCGGCCAGAAGACCACGGCGAGCCACAACGAAGTGATGCTCGCGTGCGGCACGCTCGGCGTCTCGAACCTCGTCGCGCTGCTGAACAACGGGCGCATGGGCACGATGCCGACGCAGGCCAATAACCTCGGCCCGTTCTGGCGCGAAAACGCACCTCGTTGCCAGGACGGCGAATCGCTGCTGCGCTCGCCGGTGGCCGGCCCGCCGCTCTTTTTCAAGGGGCGCGTGCTGGATGCCGGCGGCCGCCCTGTGGCCGGCGTGGAAGTCGACGTCTGGCACTCGACGCCGGAAGGCCTCTACGAGAACCAGGATCCCGCGCAGGCCGAGATGAACCTGCGCGGCGTCTTCACGACGCTGGCCGACGGCAGTTTCTCCTTCAGGAGCGTGCGCCCGGCCGGCTACCCGGTGCCGATCGACGGGCCGGTCGGCGAATTGATCCGCGCCACCGGGCGGCACAACTACAGGCCGGCGCACCTGCATTTCCTCTTCTACAAGCCGGGCTACAAGACGATCGCCTCGCAGGTCTACCCATCCGACGACCCGCACCTGGAGACCGATTCGCAGTACGGCGTCACGCGCGCGCTGGTGGCGGACTACGTGCGCCACGAAGGCGGCCCGGCACCGGCAGCGGACGTCGGCGGACCATGGTATTCGGTCGAGTTCGAATTCACGCTCGAGGCCGGGGAAGCGAGGCGGCCGCGGGCGCCGATCACGGCAAAGGCGGCGGTGGCTTGAGGTCGACCGTGCTCTCGAGTCCCTAGACGGGCTGCTTCAGGATCTTGCGCACGCCGGCCCGAATCGTCTCACAGTGCGTAAGCGCTTCTCGCGCCATCCCACGATCGCATGTTCTGCCGGGATAACGGGTTTCGACAGCGTAGGCGCCAAGCGTACGAAGGCTTGGAATCAGGGCGGAAAGCGAAGGATTAGTGCGAAGAAGCGGCCTTACGAGCGCTTCCAGGTTGTGGGTACGCGGAATTGGTGCGGCCCTTTCCTGGAGCAATCCCTTGACGTACTTCTCGGCACATTGCTGTGCGTGAAAACAGACCGCATCGAAATTGGGCGACTTCCGGACGCGCAACTCGCGGCGCGCCGTGCTGAAGTCGCCTTCGGCCTTCTCGACCCATTCACGCGTGAGCGGCTTCATAAAGCACTTTGCCGTTTCGAACGATTTCGGCAAGGAAGCCGTCCTGCTGTGCCAGGCGCCGCTCGACCTCTTGAGGCGTCCGCACGATCAGATCGACCGCAAACTCGGGTTCGACGCAGTTGAGGATCTCGGCCGCTTTGCGCGCGCCGGCCACGTCGCACCTCATGACGACGAGCAAGTCCACATCGGAATCGGCGTGGGGCCGCCCGTGCGCGCGGGAACCGAACAGAATGATCCTCTCCGGATTGAACTGCTCGGCAATCCGGCGGCTGAGGGCCTTGATCTGGGCGGTGGTTATCTTCACGGTGTCTCCGCGCGAATTATGCCGCATCCCTGAATTGGTCTTGTCCCGCAGGAGTTGCTCGGACCGGGCCGCGCTCGATGAATCAGCGCATTCGCCGCTTCCCCGATGCCGGGGCTGTTCATAAATACTGCCATTTTCAGCCAGAGCCCCTCGTAGATACTAGGTCTTAAGGCAAAATACTGCCATCGAGTGCACCCGGCCTCCCCGCTACGTCCAGGCCCCGCGCAACCGCGCGCCCACATCCACGCGCGGCAATGCCTTGGCCCTGGGCACAGCCTCCCGAACGTCCTCAGGCCACACCACCGAATCAAGCGTCGCCAGCAACCCCGGCGTGAAAAACCGGCTGCGCGCGCCGTACACGTGCGCGTCGCCAGAGCGCGCCTGGCGCGCAACGTGGAACTTGAGCGGCACGATGAGGTCGAGCGAATTCTTCGCGCGCGTCATCGCCACGTAGAGCAAGCGCCTTTCTTCCTCGATCCGGGCCGCGTTGCCGTTGGCGTATTCGTTCGGGAAGTTGCCGTCGGTGACATTGAGCACCGAAACGCGGTCCCACTCCTGGCCCTTGGCCGAATGCACCGTGGACAGGATCAGGAAATCCTCGTCCAGCCTCGCATCGGTGCCGTAGTCCGAAGTGGCCTGCGGCGGGTCGAGCGTGAGTTCGGTGAGGAACTGCTCGCGCGACGAAAACTGCAGCGAGATGCGCTCCAATTGCTCGAGGTCGCTCGCGCGCACTGCGCTTTCCTCGAAGATCCGGTTGAGGTGCGGCTCGTACCACTGCCGCGCGAGGCCGACCTGCCCCTCCCAGCCGCGACCGGCGGAGCTGAGGTCGCTGATCACGTCGACCAATGCGCCCCAGAACTCGAACGCGGCCGCAGGCGGGCGCCACGCGGCGAGCGCCGCCGGGTCGAACTGCGCGGCCTCGAAGCTGCGAAAGCAGCGGTCCGCATTGACCGGGCCCATGCCGGGCAGCAATTGCAGCACCCGGTGCGCGGCGATCCGGTTCCGGCGGTTGTCGGCCCAGCGCAGCACCGACAACAGGTCCTTGACGTGCGCGGCCTCGAGGAACTTCAGGCCCCCGTGCTTGACGTAAGGGATGTTGCGGCGGACGAGCTCCAGCTCGAGCAGGTCGCTGTGGTGCGAGCTGCGGAACAGCACCGCCTGCGCGCGCAGCGGCACACCCTGCTCGCGGGCGGCGAGCACGCTTTCGATCACGAACTGCGACTGGGTGAACTCGTCGAGCACCGTGACCAGCCGCGCGCGCGTGCCGCCCGGGCGCGTCGTGCGCAGGTTCTTCTCGAACTGCTTTTCGGCGTCCGCCATCAGCGCGTTGGCACTGTCGAGGATCGCCTGCGTGGACCGGTAATTCTGCTCGAGCGGGATCTGCACCGCCGGCGGCGAAAACCGCTGCGGGAATTCGAGGATGTTCGCCACGTTCGCGGCGCGGAAGGAGTAGATCGACTGTGCGTCGTCGCCCACCACGCACAGGCCGCGGCCCGAAGGCTTCAGCGCCAGCAGGATGCCGGCCTGCAGCGTATTCGTATCCTGGTATTCGTCGACCAGCACGTGGTCGAAACGCGATTCGACGTCGCGGGCGAGCGTTTCGTCCTGCATCAGCGCGTGCCAGTAGAGCAGCAGGTCGTCGTAGTCGAGGACCTGCTGGGCGAGCTTCGCCTCGACATACCGGCCGAACAGTGCCTTGAGGTCGGCTTCGAATTCGGCGCACCACGGAAACGCTTCGTTCAGCGAGGCCTGCAGCGGCCGCTGCGTATTCACGCAATGCGAATAGATCGCAAGGCAGGTGTCCTTGCGCGGGAAGCGCCGCTCCTGGGAGGAGAGCCCCGCCTCGTGCCGCGCGACGTCGAGGAGGTCGGCCGAGTCGCCGCGGTCCATGACCCCGAAACCCGGCTCCAGCCCGACCTGCGCCGCGTAGTGCCGCAGCAGCCGGTTGGCCACCGAATGGAAGGTGCCGGCCCAGGGCAGCCTGACTTCCGCGGGCCCGCCCGGACCGCGCGCCGCATCCTTGAGCGCCCTGCCGACGATCGATTGTGCACGCCGGGACAACTCCTGCGCCGCGCGGCGCGAGAACGTCAGCAACAAGATTCGTTCCGGCCGCACGCCCTGCAGCACGAGGTGCGCGACGCGATGGGCCAGCGTGTTGGTCTTGCCTGTGCCGGCGCCGGCGATCACGAGCAGCGGCGCTTCGCCATGGGTCGCCGCGGCAAGTTGCGCCGGATTGAGTTTCTCGAAGAGCATGGCACCCATGCGATCATTATGCCGCAACACGTGTACATAAAACCAGTATGCCGCGGAGCGAACTCGACCCGCGGCCCGCAAGTCTCAACAATCCGATGACCCCGAAAGCCCTCCTCGCGATCCTTGCGATGTTCCTCGCGCATGCCGCCGGCGCGGCTGCGCCGGAACCGGCGCAGGCCGTCCCGCCGCAAGCCCTGCAACTGCGCGCGAAATTCGCGTCACTGGCCGAACCGCTCAGGAACAACCCCTACAAGCGGCCGCTGCACATCGAGTCGACCGAGACGGACACGATGCTCAAAGGCGAGGTGTATGGCGTGGTGCCCTATCCCTATGCCGCGTTGAGCGCGGCGCTGACCGAGGCGGCGCCCTGGTGCGACATCCTGATCCTGCCGGTGACCACCAAGGGCTGCCGGGCCGGCCGGGGGGCCGACGGCGCCTATGCGCTCAGCCTGCGTGTCGGGCTCAAGTACGAGTTGCCGCTCAAGGACGCGTTCCCGGTCGAGTTCACGCTGCGCGTCACGGCCAATTCACCCCAGTACTTCGCGGTGAGCCTCGGCGCCGACAGCGGCCCGCTCAACACGCGCGACTATCGCGTGGTCGTCGAGGCCACCCCGCTCGATGCCGGGAAGACTCTCCTCCACCTGCGCTATTCCTACGGCTTCGGGACGCCCGGCCGGCTCGCGATGCGGGCCTACCTCGCCACGCTCGGCGCGAACAAGGTGGGGTTCACGTCCACCGGCGGCACCCTCACCGGCGGCACCCGGGGCGTGATCGAGCGCAACACGATGCGGTTTTTCCTTGCGATCGACTCGCACCTCGCGGCCGCTTCCCTGCCCCCGGCCGAAAGGCTGGAACGCCGCCTGAATGCGTGGTTCGACTCGAACGAGCAGTACGCCCGCCAGCTCCACGAAATGGAACGCGCGGACTACCTCGCGATGAAACGCCGCGAAGTCCAGCGCCAGATTTCGGCGCAGGAGTTCGCCACCCCGCAGCGTTCGTCAGCCGGGTTCTGACACCGCGGCCGGGCGGGCTGCCTCCGGGGGCGCATCCCGCGGCGGCCGCGCGGTGCGCCCTACCCGGAACCACGCGGCATACAGCGCCGGCACGAAGAGCAGCGTCAACACCGTGGCGACGATCAGCCCGCCCATGATCGCGTAGGCCATCGGCCCCCAGAGCACGCTGCGCGTCAGCGGGATCATCGCCAGCACGGCGGCGGCTGCGGTCAGCACGATCGGCCGGAAGCGGCGCACCGCCGACTCGCGGATCGCGGTCCAGACATCGTGCCCTTCGCGGATGTCCTGCTCGATCTGGTCGACCAGGATCACCGAGTTGCGCATGATCATGCCGGCCAGCGCGATGACGCCGAGCAGCGCGACGAACCCGAAGGGCTGGCGGAACACGAGCAGCGCGAACGCGATGCCGACGACCCCGAGCGGCGCGGTCAGCACCACCATGAAAGTGCGCGAGAAGCTCTTCAGCTGGATCATCAGCATCGCGAGGATCACCGCGACCACCATCGGCAGGCCGGCGGCGATCGAGTCCTGCGCCTTGAAATTCTCCTCGTAGGCGCCGCCGGCCTCGACGCGGTAGCCCGGGGGCAGTTTCGCCTCGACCTCGCCCAGCGTCTTCATGATCGCCATCGTCACGTCCGGCGCCTGCACGCCGTCGACGATGTCGGCGCGCACCGTGAGCGTCAGCTCGCGGCTGCGGCGCCAGATGATCGGCTCCTCGAGCACTTCGGTGATCGTCGCCACCTGCGCGAGCGGCACCGTACGCCCGCTCGCGGCCGGCACCGACAACTCGGCCAGCGACTCGAGCGTGCCGCGCTCGTCGGCCGGCGCCCTCAGCAGCACGTCGATGATGCGGTCGTTCTCGCGGTACTGGCCCAGCGGCACTCCCGACACGACCGCCGCAGTGGCCCGCGCAACGCCCTGCGAGGTCACGCCGAGCGCGCGGGCCTTCTCCTGGTCGACCTCGACGCGCAGCGCGAGCACCCGGTCGCCCCAGTCGAAGTTGACGTCCAGCGTGCTCGGGTTCGCGCGCACCTTTGCGGCCACCTGCTCGGCGAGCGGCTTCAACTTCGCGGCATCCGGACCGATGACGCGGAACTGGATCGGGTAATTCACCGGCGGCCCCAGCGGCACGCGGTTGATCCGGCCGCGGATGCCGGGGAAATCGCTCTCCAGAATCTTCCTTACCCGTTCCACCACGCGCTCGCGGCCCGGGATGTCCTTCGTCAGCACGATGAACTGCGCATAGTTCGGGCGGAACAGCTGCTGCTCGAGCGACAGGAAGAACCGGGGCGAGCCGTTGCCGACATAGGTGACGAAGCTGCCGACGTCGGGGTCGGCGGCAAGCTTCGCTTCCATGCGTGCCGCCTCGCGCCCCGACGCGGTGATCGAGGCACCTTCCGGGAGCCACAGCTCGATCATCAGCTCGACGCGGTTCGAGGCCGGGAAGAACTGCTTTTCGGTGAGCCCCATGCCGCCGACGCCGAGCAGGAAAGTCAGCACGGTGGCGAACAGCACCGTCTTGCGATGCGCAATGCACCAGTCGATGACCCGGCGCAGGCGCGCGTAGAACGGTGTCGCGTAGACGTCGTGCGGCTCCCCGGTGGCGGGCTTGTGCTCCTTGAGGATCCAGGCGCCGAGGAAAGGCGTGGCGGTGACCGCCGCGAACCAGGAAATGATAAGGGCCATCGTCGTGACCGCGAAGATCGCGAAGGTGTATTCGCCGGTGGTCGACTTGGCGGTGGCGATCGGCAGGAACCCGGCCGCGGTGATGATCGTGCCCGACAGCATCGGGAAGGCGGTCGAGGTGTAGGCATAGGTGGCCGCGCGCACCCTGTCGTAGCCCTCCTCGAGCTTCCTTGCCATCATCTCGACCGAGATCATCGCGTCGTCGACCAGGAGGCCGAGCGATATGATCAACGCGCCGGTCGAGATCCGGTGCAGGTCGATCCCGAAGAAGCGCATCGCCAGGAAAGTCGCGGCCAGCACCAGCGGGATCGTCAGCGCAACCACCAGGCCGGTGCGCGCGCCCAGCGAAAGGAACGACACCAGCAGCACGATCGCGACCGCCTCGAGCAGCGAGTTCATGAACTCGCCGACCGAGTCCTTGACCACCGCAGGCTGGTCGGACACCTGCTCGAACTCGATGCCCACCGGCAGGTCGGCCTTGAGGCGTGCCATCGTGTTCCTGAGGTCGATGCCGAGCTGCAACACGTCGCCGGCCGGGATCATCGACACCGCCAGGCCGATCGCCTCCTTGCCGCGCGAGCGCATGTACGAGACCGGCGGGTCGAGGTAGCCGCGGCTCACGGTGGCGATGTCGCCCAGCCGGAAAGTCTGCGGCCCGTTCTGGCCGGCCACGCGCAGCAGCAGGTCCGACACCGCCTTCACCGAGTCGAGCTGGCCGGTGACGCGCAGCGACACCGCGCTGTCTTTCGTCTCGACGGTGCCGGGGCTGACGATCGCGTTCTGCACCTGCAGCGCCTGGCCGATGGCGGCCGGGTCGATGCCGAGCGATGCGAGTTTCTTGGTCGAAAGCTCGACGAAGATCTTGTCGTCCTGCACGCCGATCAGCTCGATCTTGGCGACGTTCGGCAGGCGCAGGAGCTCCTGGCGCACGCGCTCGACGTAATCGCGAAGCTCCGAATGCGTAAAACCATCGGCCGTAAACGCATAGATCGAACCAAAAACGTCGCCGAACTCGTCGTTGAAGAACGGCCCGATCGCCTCCGCAGGCAGCGTCTGGCGGATGTCGCCGACCTTTTTCCTGACCTGGTACCAGATGTCGGGCACGTCCTTCGGCGCCGCGGTGTCGAGCAGTTCGAGGATGATCAACGACTCGCCCGGCTTGGAATAGCTGCGCGTCCACTTGAAGTAGGGCGTTTCCTGGAGCTTCTTCTCGAGGCGGTCGGTGACCTGCCGGTCGACCTGCTCGGTGGTGGCGCCGGGCCACAGCGTCCGGATGACCATCGCGCGGAAAGCGAAGTCCGGGTCCTCGCGCTGGCCGAGCCTGAAATACGCGGCGGTCCCGCCGATGGCGATCGCGAGGATGAAGAACAGCGTCAGCTCGCGATACTTGAGCGCCGCGGCCGAGAGGTTGAAGCGGTCGCCGGGAAAATTCGAACTCACGCCGGATCAGCCCGGGTCGGTGACGCGGACGCGCTGGCCGGCGCGCAGCAACTGCGCGCCGGCAACGACGACGATGTTTCCCGCATCGAGGCCCGAGGCGACCAGCACACGGTCCCCTGCAAGTCCGCGGGTCTTCACCGGCTGCAGCCGCACTGACCCGACGCCGTCCTTGACGCCGTCCACGAGCCAGACCTGGATCGCCTCGCCCTTTCCGTACAGGGCCGCCACCGGAAGCTCGATGCTCTTCTCGACCCCGCCGACCCGGGCGGCGACGCGCGCGCTCATGCCGATCTCGACCTCGCTGCCGGGATCGAGGATCGTGACCTTGGCGGTGTAGGTCCGGGTCCCCGGGTCGGCCGCAGGCGAGAGTTCCCTCAGCTTTCCCTTCCAGGTGCGGCCGGGCACTGCGCTCAGCGACACGGTGAATGCGCCGGCGTGCTCGAACGCTTCGCGACGCGTTTCCGGCACGGCGACGACGATCTCGGTCTCGCCGGCGCGCGCAAGGCGCACGACCGTCTGGCCGGCCGCGACCACCTGCCCGGCCTCGGCCTCGACCGCGGTAATCACGCCCGCGCTGTCGGCCACCAGCACCGCGTAATTGGCCTGGTTCGCCGCCTGCTTGTACTGGGACCGTGCCGCCTCGAGGCGGGCCTCGGTGGATTCGAAGGTACTCGCGCGGCGGTCGAGTTCGGCCTGGCTGATGAAATTCTTCTCGCGCAGTTCGCGATAGCGGCGCAGGTCGCCTTCGGCAAACCGAAGCTCGGCCTCGAGCTGCACGATCTGCCTCCTGGCGGTGTCGGCCGCGAGATGCAGGTCGTTCGGGTCGATCCTGGCGATAGTCTGGCCGGCCTTGACGATCGTCCCGACCTCGACCAGCCGCTGCACCATCTTGCCGCCGACCCGGAACCCCAGGCGCGTTTCGATGCGCGGCCGGACTTCGCCCGCCAGTTCGATCGAACGCTCGCCGGCCGTGGCCTCTACCTTGAGCACGCGCACCGGCCGGATCTCGTCCGGCCGGGCCTCCGGCGCCTTGCCGCACGCCGCCAGCGTCATCGCAAGCGCCGCGCCCAGCAGCGCTGCCCGATATCCCGAATTCATGATCCACTCCCTTCATGGCGCAGCGTGGCGCCTTCCCAAAGGCACACCAGGGCCGCGCCGAGTTGCTTTTCCAGGTCGACGTTGAACACGCGCATGTCCGGGCGCTCCATCGCGGAGGCCAGGCACGCAGGCGGGTCGGAGATCTGCCACAGGCCGATCATCATTCCGTAGCTCGCCATCAGGAGCCCGACGCCCTGGCCCCTCGAAAGCGCCGGGAAGATCGCCTCCATCCGCGCGCCGATCTGCACGAGGCGCGCGCCTATGGCCTGCTTGTAGGCAAGCGCCGCTTCGCCGCCGATGTTGGTCTCGAGCATGCCGCGGCAGTTGGCGGCCAGCGGCAGGAACTCCGGATGCGCGCGCAGAAAGCGCGTCACCGTGCGCGCCACCATCCGGATGTCGATGCGCGGGGACGCGAGCGCCTTCTCGAGCGTGTCGAACAGGAGTTGCTGGCGCTCGGCGTGCACCGCGAGCAGCACCTCCTCCCGCGTGCCGAAATAGAGATACACCGTCCCTTTCGCGAGGCCGGCGCGGCGCGCCAGCTCCTCGACCGAGAACGCGCCCTGCGGCGCGTGCTTCAGCAGGTCCGCCGCCGCCCGCAGGATGCTGGCCCGGCGCTCGGTCTTGTCTTCGGGCAGCACCGCACGGGTGCGCACGCGCGCTGCGTCGCGTCCCGGAGGGTGCGCCGGTTCGCGCGCGAACGCGCGGGAAGCGGTTTTCGTGGCGGTCATGGGCCGGGCCTGTAAATGACTTTCGGTCAGTTACGGCCGAAGTTAAATGACCGCCGGTCATCTGTCAACCGCGCGATCGGCTAAAATGTGCGCATGGATACCAACCTGCTCGAAAAGATCGAGGTCGAGACCGGCAGCCGGCCGACCGCAACCGTCATCTGGATGCACGGCCTGGGGGCCGACGGCACCGACTTCGAACCCATCGTGCCCGAGCTGCGGCTGCCTTCCAGCCTGCCGGTGCGGTTCATCTTCCCGCATGCGCCGGTCCGGCGGGTCACGCTGAACATGGGCATGCCGATGCGCGCCTGGTACGACATCCTCGAGCTCGGCGGCGGGCGCGAGGACGGCGAGGGCCTGCGCATGTCGCAGGAGTCCGTGGAGGCGCTGATCGCCGACGAGGAGTCACGCGGCATCCCCGCGGAACGCATCGTGCTGGCCGGGTTTTCCCAGGGGGGCGCGGTGACCTTCCAGACCGGCTTGCGCCACCCGAAGCGGCTGGCGGGCCTGATGGCCCTGTCGACCTACCTGCCGCTGGCCGGCACGGTCGAGGCCGAACGCCACAAGGCCAACCTCGACGTGCCGATCTTCATGGCCCATGGCACCGGCGACCCGATGATCGCGATCGGACGCGCACAGCAGTCGCGGAAGATGCTCGAAGCGCTCGGCTACGCGGTGGAGTGGCACGAATACCCGATGCCCCACTCCGTCTGCCCGGAGGAGATCGGCGATATCGCGGAGTGGCTGCAGAAGGTGTTGCGGTGATCGAAAGCCGCTGATCTCACTACTTTGTGAAAGGAGATCGGCGATATCGCCCAGCGACTGAAGGAGGCATTGCGGTAATTGGTCGCTGCCGATCTCGCTACTTTGTGAATCCTGCACGTTTGCGCGTGCGCGCAAACGAAAAGGTTCACAAAGTAGTGAGACCTGAAGTTAAAACATAACCCGGAGAGACACCTTCAGGTCTCCCTGATCATTTCCCTGAACCTCGCGATCTCGAAGTCCTCGCCCTTGTCTTCGACCGCCTGCGGCATGTAGACATGGGAGCGCCCGCCGCGCTCGGACTCGAGGTTCTGCCCGGGCACGAACACGCCGGGCTTGAGCACGATCTTCACCTCGCCGCTGTCGGGCTCGCCGGTCTTGAGGATCACGCCTTTTTCGGTGGTGACGCCGGTCCACAGCTTGGCGGCCATCGGCGACTTCGACAGCGACTGGATGCCGACGCGCGCCTGGCTGCCGCCCACCTTGTTGACGCGGCGGACGATGCCGGTGACCCAGTTGTTGCCGCCCTCGGGCTGCATGGCGATCAACGCGCCGACCTTCAGCCAGTCGCCCTTCAGCTGCTGCACGATGGCGCCGAAGCCGCCGGCGCTCACGTTCTCGACGATCCAGCTCTCGACCGCATTCGCCTCGAAATCGAGCGATTCGGATTCGCCCAGCACGTTGAGCAGCCCGTCGTAGCCGTGCGCGACCGAGAGGCGCGACTTCACCGTGTGGCGGGGATGCCTGCGTTCCGGCGGCTCGAGCGACCAGTACATCGCAAGGTGCGACAGCACGTCGAGCACGACCTCGGGTTCGTAGGTGCCGCCGAGGTTGAGGCTCGAGGGCACCTGGTGCGTGGACTCGATCTTCTGCATGTGCGCCTTCACTTCGGCGAGCGCGGCCGAGGCGCCGAAGCATCGCAGCGTCGGTGTCTGCTGCGGCGGGCGGACCAGCCGCTGCGGCGCCATGTTCTGGTTGAGGTCGGTCCAGTAGCCCATGTCCGGCGAAGGGGTCGCGCTCAGCGTGAACTTGGGCGTGAAATCGGCGATCAGGTGCTCGGCAAGCTCGACCTCGATCGGGAGCAGGGCGTCCGGCGAGCTCGCGCTGAACACCACCGCCTTGAGGAACTCGATCTGCGGCGTCGTCTCCCCGGGCACGCCGGGGAAGAGGGCGACCTTCGACCCGGCGAGGCCGCGGAATTCGGCGAAACCGTAGATCCGGTTGAACACGCCCCAGACATTGAGGTCCACCGGGCCGTAGCGCATGTGCATCCACTTGATCTGCTGCGAAATGCTGTGGAGTGCGCGAACCAGCAGGAGCGGCAGCTGGGCCTTGGCCGCGTCCGCGCCCTTGGCGCCGGTGACGAACTGGTCGACCGCCCGGGCGAACGCCTGCCCGGCCTGGCTCCAGTATTCGTGGATCGCCTTCCAGAGCCGGTTTTCCTGCACCTTGGACGGGCGTGCGGCGGCGAAGTAATCCCGCGCGAGCTTGCGCGCGCGCGGCTGCGCCGCTTCGTCGATCTGCAGCAGGAGCTGGACGCGCTGCTCGACCCGGAACCCTTCGGCCGTGGACACCGACTCGAACCAGTGCGACAGCTCTTCCAGTGCCTTGACCGCATCATGCGGCGGAAGGTCGTCGAGCAGCCGCCGCGCCTCTTTCGGATCGGCCATCGGATGGTCCGGCTTGCCGCCGCCGAACAGCTTGAGCATTTTCAATACCCCCTCGCGAATCGCGCGATGATGCCCCGGTCAGGTAGGGATGCGCAACCTTGGCTACAATCGATGACAATTCCGCCCCGCGTACCCCGTCTCCTGCCATGCGTTTCCTGATCGTCGACGAATCCGGCATCTTCCGCGCCGAGCTCGCGCTCATGCTGCGCGAGCGCTGGGCGGATGCCGAGACGGAAGAATGGGACCCGCGCGCGCAGGGCAACCCCTTCGACAGCCTCGTTCGCGATCGCTACGCGGCGGTCCTGCTCGATTCGCAGCCTGCCGGCGAAGACGGCATCGCCTGGGTGGCCCGGGCGAAGAAGGATCCGCACGCCCCGCCGATCATCCTGGCCGCGGCGGCCGGCGGCGAATCGCTCGCGGTCAAGGCGATGAAGGCCGGCGCGGCCGACTTCCTGCGCAAGGAAGGCCTCGAGCCCGAACAACTGGTGCGCTCGGTCGAGGATGCCGTCCGCGAGCACGAGGCGCGCCAGATCGACCGGACGGCCACCGATCCTTCGTTCACGCGCACCCTGCAGTTCGACGCCCGCAAGATCGGCACCGCGGTCCACCCGGACACCCGCCCGGTGCCGGGGTACCGGATCCTCAGGAAGATCGGCCAGGGCGGCATGGCGAAGGTCTACCTCGCCGAGCGCGAAAAGGACGGCCTGCAGCTGGTGCTCAAGATCCTCAGCGCATCCATGCGCAGGGACGAGGTGTTTCGCAAACGCTTCATCCAGGAGGCCAAGCTCATCCTCTCGATCGAGAACGAGCACGTGGCCAGGATCTTCGACCAGGGCTTCAGCGGCCAGCACCCGTTCATCGCGATGGAGTATTTTCCCGGCGGCGACCTCAAGGTGAGGCTCGAGCAACCCGTCACCTCGCTCGGGGCGCTGCGCATCGCCTCGCAGATCGCCAAGGCGCTCGACGCGATCCATTCGCACGGCATCATCCACCGCGACCTGAAGCCGCAGAACATCCTGTTCCGCGAGAACGGAAGGCCAGCGATCGTCGATTTCGGGCTCGCCAAGGACACCAACGTCGAATCGAGCCTGACCATGAAAGGCGAACTGCTGGCCACGCCGCGCTACATGAGCCCCGAGCAATGCATGGGCCTCGCGGTCGATGCCCGGTCGGACCTGTACAGCCTCGGCGTCATCCTGTTCGAGATGCTCACCGGCAAGCGGGTGTTCGACGCCGAGAGCCCGGCCGGCCTGATCTACCAGCACGTGCACGGGCCGGTCCCGCAGCTTCCCGCCAGGCTCTCGGGCTACCAGCCGATCATCAACCGGCTGCTGGCCAAGAAGCCCGAATACCGCTTCCAGAGCGCCCGCGACCTGTTTGCCCACATCGCGATCTGAAGCCCGCACCATGAGGCCCCGATGAATCCCGCCCCGATCGCACCGCCCTCCGGCGAGCGCCAGTACCTCGACCTGCTCGCCGCGGTGCTCGAACGCGGCGCCACCAAGACCGATCGCACCGGCACCGGCACGCGCTCGGTATTCGGCGCACAGTTGCGCTTCGACCTGGCGGGCAGCTTCCCCCTGCTGACGACCAAGAAAGTCCACCTCAAGTCGATCGTCTACGAACTGCTCTGGTTCCTGTCGGGCGACACCAACGTGCGCTGGCTGCAGGAGCGCGGGGTGACGATCTGGGACGAATGGGCCGACGAAAAGGGCGAGCTCGGGCCGGTATACGGCTACCAATGGCGGCACTGGCGCACCCCGGACGGCCGCGAGATCGACCAGATCGCCGGGGTCATCGAGTCGATCCGCAAGAAGCCCGACTCGCGCCGCCACATCGTCACCGCATGGAACCCCGCGGACGTCGACCGCATGGCGCTGCCGCCCTGCCATGCGCTGTTCCAGTTCTACGTGGCCGACGGGAAACTGTCCTGCCAGATGTACCAGAGGAGCGCGGACCTCTTCCTCGGCGTGCCGTTCAATATCGCGTCGTACGCGCTGCTCACGCTGATGATCGCGCAGGTCACGGGGTATGCACCGGGCGAGTTCGTGCTGGCGCTGGGCGATGCGCACCTGTACCTGAACCACTTCGAGCAGGCCCGCGAGCAGCTGCGGCGCGCAGAGCGACCGTTCCCGCGCATGCGCCTGAACCCACGGGTCAAGGACATCTTCGCCTTCCGATACGAAGACTTCACGCTCGAGGGTTACGACCCGCACCCTGCGATCAAGGCGCCGATCGCGGTGTAGCGGGACCGGGAGAATCCAAGGTTCCCCCGCAAGGCGTCCTGGCGAAAAAAAAGGGCCCGCCAATTGGGGGGGAGGAGGCGAGCCCTTGAGCGAAACCTTGCGCGGGCGCCTCTGTGGGCTTTCCCGCAGTTCGTGGTTGGCGTCGGTCGCTAGAAGGCTCCTTTCGTCCAGAGCTGGATGGCGTAGAAAACCCCGGTCGCGGCAAAGACGTAGACCACCAGGTTGGCGGAAGTGGCCTGCTCGCGGGTAGTGGTCCAGGTGCGTGCGATCCAGCCGACGACACCCAGGATGAACATCAGGCCGATCACCGCGACGCCGCCGGAGAACCCCTGGCCCATCAGCGAGGCGATCCATCCCTTGGGCGCGAGCAGCTTGTAGAGCGTGCCGCAGATCCCGACGAGGACCATCACGACGAGGAGGCCGCCCCACAAGGTCTGCACGAAGCTGGACGTTTCGCTGCTGCGTTTGTAGGTATGCATGATCCCTTCGCCTATTTCCGGTCCAGTTCGCGGCCGATGCGATTCCCCGCATAGGCGCCGGCGCCCGCGCCGGCCACGGTGCCGACGGTGCTGCCGGTCAGCGCCGAGCCGACGATCCCGCCGACGACGGCGCCGGACACGGTTCCGACTTCCTGCCGGGTCGGCCGGTTCGAACACCCGGCGACCGACGCAACGATCGATGCGGCAACGAGAACTCTCGCGAGGCCGTTCATTGGCGCGTCTCCAGGACCCGCCAGACCGCGGCAGCCAGGCCGCGCGGGCTCGTCAGTGCCGCATCGGTGATCGTGCCCGGCGCTACGCACACGCCCTCGGCCCGGAGGTGGCGGTCGGCAACCTCGACCAGTGCGCCCGCCAGGCCGTACTCGTCGAGCAGTTGGCGGAATGCCGCGATCTCATGCTCCGCGGGCGTCCGGTCGGGGCCCAGGCCCACGCACGCGAACTCGCGCATCGCCTTCGAATCGTGGAGCGCCTCGTGCGTGGCCGCATCCGAGAGCCGGTACCAGTGCTGCAGGAAGAAGATCCGCAGCATCCGGTCGAGCTCGAGCGAGTGGCCGCGCACGCGCTTCGGATCCGCATCCAGGGGTTCGACGAGCGCGCGCAGTTCCGCCCACGGCATCGTGCGCTCCATCTCGCCAAGGAACCGCTCGCGTTGCGTCGGCATGCGGCGCGACTGGAACGACGGTCCCGCAAAACTCATGTGGCTGTGCTTGTTCATGGCTGTTCCTTCGGTTCGCCGTTTCGGCACCCTTCCTTCGCAAGGCCCGTGCCAGAACGGGAAACACCAATCGGCGCAAGCAGTTATGCGCAGTCCGTGACCTATTTCCGGGAGTGTAAAAATGCGTCAACCGTCGCCTGCGCACGACAGGCATTGCGCGTTGTCACGCGAGTCGTTGAACCGCTTGGGATTTTTCTGTCGCCGCCGCACGACAGCGGCGGACGGTACGTACGGGTCTAGCCGGCGGGCTTGAACTGCCCGGGCTCGAGCGCGTGGCGCTCCAGCAACCGGTAGAACTCCGTGCGGTTGCGTCCCGCGAGCCTGGCGGCCTGCGAGACGTTGCCGGCGGTCAGCTTGAGCAGCTGCACGAGGTAGTCGCGCTCGAATGCGCGCCGCGCCTCGTCCAGCGGAGTGAGCGAGCTTTCCGCATGGTCGATCGCCTGCCGCACGAGCGATGCCGGCACGACTTCGGTGGTCGACAGCGCGACCGACTGCTCGACCACGTTCTGCAGTTGGCGGACATTGCCCGGCCAGGGCGCCGCGATCAGCAGCTCGAGGGCTTCGGGCGAGAAGGCCCTCGCCCGCTTCTCGTAGCGCGCCGCCAGGCGCATCAGGAAATGCGCGGCGAGCAGCGGGATGTCCTCGCGCCGCTCGGCAAGCGTCGGCACCACCAGCTTGACCACGTTGAGGCGATAGAAGAGGTCCTCGCGGAATTCGCGCGAGGCGATCCTGTCCTCCAGCTTCCTGTGCGTGGCCGAGATGATGCGCACGTCGATCGGCACGGACTCGTTCGCGCCTACGGCCCGCACCGTCCGGTCCTCGAGCGCGCGCAGGAGCTTGACCTGGAGCGCGAGCGGCATGTCGCCGACCTCGTCCAGGAAGAGGGTTCCGCCTTCGGCCGCCTGGAACAGGCCGCGCCGGTCCTGGGTGGCGCCGGTGAAGGAGCCTTTCTTGTGGCCGAACAATTCGGTCTCGAGCAGGCCTTCGGGGATCGCGCCGCAGTTGACCGCCACGAAAGGCCGGTCGCGGCGCTTGCTTGCGCGATGCACGGCGCGCGCAATCAATTCCTTGCCCGTCCCGCTCGGGCCGAAGATGCAGACGCTCGCGTCCGACTGGGCCACGAGCTGCGCCTGCGAGAGAAGGTGTTCCATCAGCGCCGACCGGGTGACGATTTCGGCACGCCAGTCGCCGCCCTCGCCGGCTTCGCCCGGAGCGAGCCGCAATGCATCGGCGACGGTCTCGGTGAGCACCTTGCTGTCGAAAGGCTTGGTCAGGAAGCTGAACACGCCGCGCCGGGTGGCGGCGACGGCTTCCGGGATCGTGCCGTGCGCGGTCAGGATCACCACCGGCAGCGAAGGCGCCTGGCGGTGGATTTCGTCAAACAACGCTAGGCCGTCCATGCCGCGCATGCGCAGGTCGGTGACGATCGCGTCCGGGCGGCTGGCCGCAAAGCTGGCGAGCGCGGCCTCGCCCGACTGCACCGCCGTCACCGCATACCCCGCCGCCTTCAGGCGCATCGCAATCAGGTGGAGCAGGTCGGCGTCGTCGTCGACCAGCAGGACATTCGCCTTGCCCTGCGCTGCCGGGGGGCTCATGCCGCACCTCCGGCATGCCGCGGCAGCACGACGCTGAAGCGCGAGCCGCCGCCGTCGGACGCCACGCCTATGGTGCCGCCGTGCGCCTGCACGAATTCGCGCGCGATCGCCAGGCCCAGGCCGCTGCCCTCGACGCGTCCCTGCCCCTGCGCCCGGCCGCGGAAGAACGTGTCGAAGATCGAGCGGCGCTCCTCGGGAGGCACGCCCGGGCCGGTGTCGCTCACCGCGACGCTGACCGTCTCCGGGTCCTCGGTCAGCGCGATCGAGATCCGGCCGCCCTCGGGCGTGAACTTGAGCGCGTTGCCGACGAGGTTGTCGAACACCGTCCGCAGTTTCTCCCCGTCGCCTTCGATGCTCGCCGGCGGCACTGCAAGCTCGACCGTCTGGTGCTTGGCCCGCGCCTCGAGCGCGTGGGCGTCGGCCACCTCCCGCAGGAGCGCTTCGAGGCGGACCGGCCGGCGCTCGAGCGTTGCCGCGGCATGGAGCGCACGCTGGTAGTCGAGCAGTTCCTCGATCATGCGCTGCAGCCTCACGCTGTTCTCGCGCAGGATATCCACGATCTTCGCCTGTTCCGGCACCAGCGTGCCGCCGACGCCGTCGTGCAGCAGTTCGGCGCCTTCGCGAAGCGCGGTGAGCGGCGTCTTCAGTTCGTGCGAGACGTGGCGCAGGAACCGGTTCCTCTGAGCCTCGAGCTCGGTCAGCCGCCGCCGCAGCCAGTCGAGGCGCTCGCCCAGGTATTGCAGATCGTCCGGGCCGCCGACCCGGATCGGGCGCGAGAAGTCCGCGCTGCCCAGCTGCCGGATGGCGGCATCCAGCTGGCGAATCGGGCGCGCGATGATGCGGGTGAGCACCAGTGCGAACGCAATCGCCATCGAGACGGTCACGAACAGCAGGACCATCATGCGCTCGCGCACGACGCCCGCCTCGGTGCGCAGCCGCTCGACTTCGCGGTCGGCGATCACGTAGCTGATGGCGAGGACCTCGTAGGCGCTTTCGACCAGGTCGCTTGCCCTCGCGCGCACCACCTTCGCATCGAACGCGGCCGGCGTCGAGAGTAGGCCGTAGAGCGTGCGTTCCTGGTCGATCGTGCGGTTCAGGGCCTGCACCTGCTCGCCGTCGAGGGGCAGGCGCGACAGCTCGACGGTGACGAGCTGGAAGCTCTTCCGGGTGCGTGCGTAGTCTGCGGCCAACTCCGGATCCGCATGGACGACGTACTGCTGTGCGATCCGCTCGATCGAGCTGATCCGGTTGACCAGCGACCGGCTGGCGCGCGCGGCCTGCGCCGCATTGAACACCGCGTTCTGCGCCTGCTGCGCAAGGCGCTCGGTGTTCAATGCCGAGAACATCAACGCCCCCGCGAGCGGCAGCGCTACCAGCAGGAAGCCGGCCACCAGCAGCTTGAGGAACGCGCGCGGAAAATTCTTCTCGGCGGGGCGGGACGTCATGCCGCCTATAATTGCACGATGGGCGAAACGGCCGACAGGGCGAATGTCACATCCACCGCGGCCGGGACCAGGGTGTACCTGGTCGCCGCAGTGGCGGCCAACGGCATCATCGGCGCCGGCAACCGGATGCCCTGGCACCTGCCCGAGGACCTGAAGCATTTCAAGGCCCTGACGCTCGGCCACCCGGTGATCATGGGGCGCAAGACCTTCGAGTCCATCCTCGCCGGCCTGGGCAAGCCCCTGCCCGGCCGCGAGAACATCGTGGTCAGCCGCACCCGAGGGCTCGAACTCGAAGGGGCGGCGGTCGCATCGTCGATCGAAGGGGCGCTCGCCTTCTGCATCGGCGAGCCGGTCGTGTTCGTGATCGGCGGCGGGGAGATCTACAAGGCCGCGCTGCCGCTGGCAGACGGCCTCGTGATCACCGAGATCCGGAAGGACTTTCCGGGCGACACCAAATTCCCCGATTACGACCGCTCCGCCTTCCGCGAAACGCAGCGCAAGTCGCACGTTTCGGCCGACGGCGTGCCGTTCGATTTCGTGCTCTACGAACGCATCTCGCCGCCAGGCCGTTGACCGATGCCCAATCGGGGACAGACCACGATTTCTTTGATGCGTGCTTGATCGGGGACAGGCGACGTTTACGGTGACACGGGGCTCCGTGGAAAACGTGGTCTGTCCCTGATTAGGCCTGCCTGACGCAGTCCATGTAGTACTCCGTCACGCCGTCCCGTGGCTCCTCGACCAGGCCGTGGATGTCGGTCTCGAAGCCGGGGAACCTGCGGTTGAACTCGCGCGCGAACTTCAGGTAGCTCACGATGGTCGCATTGAAGCGCTCACCCGGGATCAGCAGCGGGATGCCCGGCGGGTAGGGGGTCAGCAGCACGCTGGTGACGCGGCCCTCGAGGTCGTCGATCCGCACGCGGTCGATCTCCCGGTGCGCCATCGCGGCGAAGGCGTCCGAGGGCTTCATCGCCGGCTGCATGTCCGACAGGTACATCTCGGTGGTGACCCGGGCCACGTCGTTGGCCTTGTACATGCCGTGGATCTGGTCCGACAGGTCGCGGATGCCGAGGCGGTCGTAGCGCGGGAAACTCTGGCAGAACTCCGGCAGCACGCGCCAGAGCGGCTGGTTCTTGTCGTAGTCGTCCTTGAACTGCTGCAGGGCGGTCACCAGCGTGTTCCAGCGGCCCTTGGTGATGCCGATCGTGAACATGATGAAGAACGAGTAGAGCCCCGTCTTCTCGACGATGACCCCGTGCTCGGCAAGGTAGCGCGTCACGATCGCCGCCGGGATCCCGCTCTTGGAGAACTTGCCCGACACGTCCAGGCCCGGCGTGATGACGGTGGCCTTGATCGGATCGAGCATGTTGAACCCGGGCGCGAGGTTGCCGAAGCCGTGCCATTTCTCGTGGGCCTTCAGCACCCATTCCTCGCGCGGGCCGATGCCGTCGGCCGCGACCTTGTCCGGGCCCCAGACCTTGAACCACCAGTCCTTGCCCCACTCGTTGTCCACCTTCTTCATCGCACGCCGGAAATCGAGCGCCTCGAGGATCGACTCCTCGACCAGCGCGGTGCCCCCGGGCGGCTCCATCATCGCGGCGGCCACGTCGCACGAGGCGATGATCGCGTATTGCGGCGAGGTGGAAGTGTGCATCAGGTAGGCCTCGTTGAACGAATGCCGGTCGAGCTTTCGCGTCTGCGACTCCTGCACGATGATCTGCGAGGCCTGCGAGATCCCCGCCAGCAGCTTGTGGGTCGAGTGGGTCGCGTAGATGATCGCGTCCTTCGTCCTCGGCCGGTCGCGGCCGATCGCGTGCATGTTCCTGTAGAAGTCGTGGAACGTGGCGTGCGGCAGCCAGGCCTCGTCGAAATGCAGCGTGTCGATCGACGAGTTGAGGGTTTCCTTCAGCATCTCGACGTTGTAGAGCACGCCGTCGTAGGTGCTCTGCGTGATCGTCAGAATGCGCGGCTTCTTGCGCTTGGCCGCGCGCGCGAACGGGTTCGCCTCGATCTTGCGGGCGATGTTCTCGGGGCTGAATTCCTCCAGCGGGATCGGCCCGATGATGCCCAGGTGGTTGCGCTTGGGCGTGAGGAAGACCGGGATCGCGCCGGTCATCGTGATTGCATGCAGGATCGATACGTGGCAGTTGCGGTCGACCACGACGATGTCGTCGGGCGCAACGTTGGCGTGCCAGACCATCTTGTTCGAGGTCGAAGTGCCGTTGGTCACGAAAAAGCAGTGGTCGGCGCCGAAGATCCGCGCGGCGTTCCTCTCGGAGGCGGCCACCGGGCCGGTGTGGTCGAGCAGCTGGCCGAGCTCGTCGACCGCATTGCAGACGTCCGCCCTCAGCATGTTCTCGCCGAAGAACTGGTGGAACATCTGCCCGACCGGGCTCTTGAGGAAGGCCACGCCGCCCGAGTGCCCGGGGCAGTGCCAGGAGTACGAGCCGTCCTGCGCATAGTGGGTCAGCGCGCGGAAGAAAGGCGGCGCCAGCCCGTCGAGGTAGGCCTTCGCCTCGCGGATGATGTGCCGCGCGACGAATTCGGGCGTGTCCTCGAACATGTGGATGAAGCCGTGCAGCTCGCGCAGGATGTCGTTCGGGATGTGCCGCGAGGTGCGCGTCTCGCCATACAGGTAGATCGGGATATCGGCGTTCTTGAAGCGGATTTCCTCGATGAACTTGCGCAGGTTCAGCACTGCCGGGTCGAGTTCCGGACCGGGCGTGAATTCCTCGTCGTCGATCGACAGGATAAAGGCCGAGGCGCGGCTTTGCTGCTGGGCGAATTGCGACAGGTCGCCGTAGCCGGTCACCCCGAGGATCTCCATGCCTTCGTCCTCGATGGCCTTGGCCAGGGCACGGATGCCCAGGCCCGAGGTGTTCTCCGAGCGGAAATCCTCGTCGATGATGACGATGGGAAAGCGGAACTTCATGCGGTTCTCCGTGGAGCGGACATCGGGCAACAGGGCGCCCCCGGCGCGCGCCGTGTCGCAGGCGAGCGCCGCGAGGCGTGTCGGGGGGCCGGGGGTGGGCGGTCGGGCGGGTTCACGCGCCGAGGCGGTGAGGTTCGCGCATCAGATGCGGGGCAGGGTCACGCCGCGCTGGCCCTGGTACTTCCCGCCGCGATCCTTGTACGAGGTCTCGCAGACCTCGTCGGACTCGATGAACAGCACCTGCGCCACGCCTTCGTTCGCATAGATCTTTGCCGGCAGAGGCGTGGTGTTCGAAAACTCGAGCGTCACGTGGCCCTCCCACTCGGGTTCGAGCGGGGTGACGTTGACGATGATGCCGCAGCGCGCATAGGTCGATTTGCCAAGGCAGATGGTAAGCACATTGCGCGGGATTCGGAAGTACTCGATCGTGCGCGCGAGCGCGAAGGAGTTCGGCGGGATGATGCAGACCGGGCCCTTGAAGTCGACGAACGAGCTGGGGTCGAACGCCTTGGGGTCGACGATGGTCGAGTTGATGTTGGTGAAGATCTTGAATTCGTCCGAGCAGCGGATGTCGTAGCCGTAGCTGGACGTCCCGTAGGAGACGATGCGCCGCCCGTCGACCTCGCGCACCTGCCCCGACTCGAAAGGCTCGATCATCCTGTGGCCCTCGGCCATGCGCCGGATCCACTTGTCCGCCTTGATGCTCATGCAGGTTATGCCGCCGGGCGGTTCAGCCCATCGGGGTGTAGAGGGGTTGCGATTCTACCCGTGCAAGCCATGCGCGAACAGACGGGAACCGGCCCAGGTCGAAGCCCCCCTCGCCGGCGCAGTGGGTGTAGGCGTACAGCGCAATGTCGGCGATCGAGTAGCGGCCGCCCGCGAACCAGTGGTCCTTGCTGAGATGGGTTTCCATCACGCCGAGCGCAGCGTAGCCCGGCTCGACGCGCGCCGCGAGCGCGGCGGCCTTTTCCGGCGGGTTGCCGAGGTACCGGATGATGTAGCGCGAGGTCGCGATGTTCGGTTCGTGGCTGTACTGCTCGAAGAACATCCACTGCAGGGCCCGGGCGCGTGCAAGCCTGGAGTCAGGCACGAGCGGCGTGCCTTCGGCGAGGTACCAGAGGATGGCATTCGACTCCGCCAGGCAGGTGCCGTCGTCAAGTTCAACGGTCGGCACCCGGCCGTTCGGGTTCTTCGCGAGGAACGCCGGCGTGCGCGACTCCCCTTTCATGATGTCGATCGGCACCCACTCGAAAGGCCGGCCGAGTTGCGTCAGTGCGAGCTTGAGCTTGTAGCAATTGCCCGACCAGACGTCGCCGTAGACTTTCACGGCCTCTAGGTATTCTGGACCACGATGTTCGGGAACTTGGCCGTCATGTCCTTCTGCGATTCCGCAATCTTCACCGCGCACCGCCGCGCGATCGCCCGGTAGATTTCCGCCACCCGGCCGTCCGGGTCGGCGACCACGGTCGGGCGGCCCGAATCGGCCTGCTCGCGGATCGCGATGTCCAGCGGCAGGCTGCCGAGCACTTCGACGCCGTACTCCTTGCTCATCCGCTCGGCCCCGCCGGCGCCGAAAATGTGCTCCTCGTGGCCGCAATTCGAGCACACGTGGGTGCTCATGTTCTCGACAATGCCCAGGATCGGGATGCCGACCTTCTCGAACATCTTGAGGCCCTTCCGCGCGTCGAGCAGCGCGATGTCCTGCGGCGTGGTCACGATCACGGCGCCGGTGACCGGCACCTTCTGCGCGAGCGTGAGCTGGATGTCACCGGTCCCCGGCGGCAGGTCGACGATCAGGTAATCGACGTCGCGCCAGCGGGTTTCCTTGAGCAGCTGCTCGAGGGCCTGCGTGACCATCGGGCCGCGCCAGACCATCGGCGTGTCGACGTCGATCAGGAAGCCGATCGAGATCGCCTGGATGCCGTGGCCTTCCATCGGCTCCAGGCCCTTGCCGTCCTTCGACTCGGGACGCCCGCTGATCCCGAGCATCGTCGGCTGCGAAGGCCCGTAGATGTCCGCGTCAAGCATGCCGACACTTGCGCCTTCGGCGGCGAGCGCCAGCGCAAGATTCGCGGCCGTGGTGCTCTTTCCCACGCCGCCCTTGCCCGAGGCCACTGCGATGATGTTCTTGATGCCCGGCACCAGCTTCACTCCTCGCTGGACCGCGTGCGGGACGACCCTGCTGGTCACGCCGACCGACACGTTGCCGGCGCCGGGCAGCGCCCGCAGCTTCGCGAGCACCTGCCGCCGGATCAGGTCGAATTGGCTCTTGCCCGGATAACCGAGTTCGATGTCGAGCGACACATCGTTGCCCGATACCTTGATGTTCTTCGCCGAGCGAGTGGCAATGAAATCCTTGCCCGTGTTCGGGTCGACCAGTTCCTTGAGCGCGGCCTGGACCTGCGCTTCGCTGAGTGACATTGGGATGCTCGCCTTGCCGGAATCCGGAGAGCGGCAAGTGTACCCAAATCCGCGCCCAAATCCCTGCCGCGAAACACGAAATCGGGGGCAGAGACCCTACGCCGTTTGTTAGAATCCCGTCTTTGAATCGGCCCGGCTGATGTCTCCCCCCCGCAAGATCCTCGTCACCACCGCCCTGCCCTACGCGAACGGGCCGTTCCACGTCGGGCACATCATGGAATATATCCAGGCCGACATCTGGGTGAGGTTCCAGCGCATGCAGGGCCACGAGGTCCATTTCGTCGGCGCGGACGACGCGCACGGCGCGCCGATCATGTTGGCGGCCGAGAAGGCCGGAAAGTCGCCCGAAGCGTTCGTCGCAGAGATCGCGGCCGGGCGCAAGCCTTACCTCGACGGGTTCCATATCCGATTCGACCACTGGCACTCGACCCACTCGCCGGAGAACACCGCGCTCTCGCAGGACATCTACAAGCGCCTGTCGAAGGCCGGCCTGGTCTACAAGAAGCCGGTCGAGCAGTTCTACGACCCGGTCAAGGGCATGTTCCTCGCCGACCGCTACATCAAGGGCGAGTGCCCCAAGTGCGGCGCCAAGGACCAGTACGGCGACGCATGCGAGAACTGCAGTTCGGTCTATTCGCCGACCGACCTGGTCAACCCCTATTCGACGCTCTCGGGGGCCGCGCCGGTAAGGAAGAGCTCGGAGCATTACTTCTTCCGGCTGTCGGACGACAACTGCGTGGCCTTCCTGCGCGACTGGATCGACCAGCCGCAGCGCCTGCAGCCCCAGGTCGCGAACAAGGCGCGCGAGTGGCTGGACGGCGAAGGCGACAAGGCGCTGGGCGACTGGGACATTTCACGCGATGCGCCCTATTTCGGCATCGAGATCCCGGATGCCCCGGGCAAGTATTTCTACGTCTGGCTGGACGCGCCGATCGGCTACCTCGCCAGCTTCAAGGCCTACTGCGCGAAGTCCGGCATCGACTTCGAGGCCTTCCTCGCCGACGAGGGCACCGAGCAGGTGCACTTCATCGGCAAGGACATCATCTATTTCCACACGCTGTTCTGGCCGGCGATGCTCAAGTTCGCCGGCCCGTTCTACAAGGTGCCGACCAGCGTCTGCGTGCACGGCTTCATCACCGTGTCGGGCGACAAGATGTCCAAGAGCCGCGGCACGGGGATCTCGCCTTTACGCTATCTCGAGCTCGGCATGAACCCGGAGTGGCTGCGTTATTACATCGCGGCCAAGCTCAATGCGAACGTCGAGGACCTGGATTTCAACCCGGACGACTTCCTCGCACGGGTCAATAGCGACCTCGTCGGCAAATACATCAACATCGCCAGCCGCTGCGCGCCCTTCCTGAAGAACAAGTTCGACGGCAGGCTCCATCCGGGCGGGGGGGCAAAGAACGCGGCGCTGCTGCGCGACCTGGCGGCGCCGGCGGATGAGATCGCCGGCCTGTTCGATGCGCGGGAGTACGGCAAGGCGCTGCGGCTGATCATGACGCTGGCCGATGCAGTGAACCACTATGTCGACGGCAAGAAGCCCTGGGAAATCGCCAAGCGCCCCGAT
Organism: uncultured Bordetella sp.; assembly: GCA_964599095.1. Classification (GTDB taxonomy): domain Bacteria; phylum Pseudomonadota; class Gammaproteobacteria; order Burkholderiales; family SG8-39; genus SZAS-79. The sequence goes on along the minus strand of CAZREB010000003.1, from coordinate 229,010 downwards.
GCGCAAAGCCAGGAGGAGCTGCATGTCGTCTGCACGGTGGCGATCAACGCGTTCCGCCTCCTGACCTTGTACCTCAAGCCGGTGCTGCCGCGCCTGGCGGCCGAAGTCGAAGCCTTCCTCGACATCCCGGCGCTCAATTGGTCCGATGCCGCCGCGCTCCTGCCCGCGGGCCACCGGATCAATGCCTACAAGCACCTGCTGACGCGCGTCGATCCCAAGCAGCTCGATGCGCTTTTCGACATCCCGGCCGCGACCGAGCCCAAGGAAAAGAAGACCGTGACCCAGCCCACCGCCCCCGCTGCGCCCCCCGCCGCCGCATCCGCCGAAGCGTCGACCATCTCCATCGACGATTTCGCCAAGGTCGACCTGCGCGTCGCGCTGATCGCGAACGCCGAGGCGGTCGAAGGCGCGGACAAGCTGGTGAAGCTCACGCTGGATCTCGGCGGCGAGACGCGGACCGTGTTCGCAGGCATCAAGTCGGCCTACGCCCCGGAACAGCTGAAAGGCCGCCTCACGGTCATGGTGGCCAATCTCGCGCCGCGCAAGATGCGCTTCGGCCTCTCGCAAGGCATGGTGCTCGCGGCGAGCGGCGATTCGCCCGTGGCTCCAGGCGAAGGCCCGGGCATCTTCCTTCTGTCGCCCGACAGCGGCGCGCTGCCGGGCATGAAGGTGAAGTAAGCCGGGCAACCCATCGTGAGCCTCACTTCCCTCGACGCGACGCTTTGGCTCGCGTTCGTGTGGCTCGCAATAGGCGGGGCGGGGTTCTTCGCACCGCGCAGCCACTTCTACATCGCGCGGGTGCTGTTCCCGTTGGGCGCCGTCGTCGGCCTGCTGGTGGCCGGCGTCGCTCTCGATGCGGTGTTTCGCGAACCGGTTTCGAGGGTCCTGCCGCTCGGGCTGCCCGACCTGCCGTTCCATGCCCGCATGGACGCGCTCTCGGCGTTCTTCCTGCTGCTGACCGGCAGCGTCTCGGCAGGCGTGTCCGTCTTCGCGAGCGGCTATTTCCGGCATGGCGAACAGGGCACCCTGCCGGGAGTCCTGTGCTTCTACTACCACGTGTTCCTCGCCAGCATGGCCTTGGTGCTCGTGGCCGACGACGCCTATTTCTTCATGGTGGCCTGGGAGTCGATGGCGCTGTCGTCCTTCTTCCTGGTGACGACCGACCACCGGCACGCCGAAATCCGGCGCGCAGGCTACCTGTACCTGCTGATCGCGCACGTCGGCGCAATGGCGATCCTGATGTCGTTCGGCGCACTGCAGGGCGGCACCGGCAGCTACCTCTTCGACACGATGCGCGCGGTCCAGCCCGAGGCCATTTGGGCCACGGTGGCCTTCCTCCTCGCGCTGTTCGGCTTCGGCGCCAAGGCCGGCCTGCTGCCGCTGCACGTCTGGCTGCCGGAAGCCCATCCGGCCGCGCCTTCGCCGGTATCGGCACTGATGAGCGCCGTGATGCTGAAGACCGCGATCTACGGCCTGCTGCGCGTCACGTTCGACCTGATCGGTTACCCGATCTGGTGGTGGGGCGTGATCGCACTAAGCATCGGTCTCGCCTCGGCCCTGTTCGGCATAGTGTTCGCGGCGGTGCAGACCGACATGAAGCGGCTGCTCGCCTATTCGTCGATCGAGAACATCGGCCTGATCGTGAGCGGCTTCGGCCTGACGATCCTGTTCCGGGGATTCTCGATGGGCGCGCTCGCCGCCCTCGCGCTCACGGCGACGCTCTATCACTGCATCAACCATGCGTTCTTCAAGAGCCTGCTGTTCCTTGCCACCGGGTCGGTGCTGCACTCGACCAGGGAAAGGTCGCTCGGCAAGCTCGGCGGCCTGATTCACCGCATGCCGTGGGTCGCCTGGCTGTCGCTCGTCGGCACGCTTGCGATCGCCGGCCTGCCGCCGCTGAACGGATTCGTCTCCGAGTGGCTGCTGCTGCAGGCGTTCCTGTTCACGCCGGGACTGCCGCATGCCTACCTCAACATGCTGGTGCCGGTGGCCGCCGGGCTGATCGCGTTGACCGCGGCGCTGTCGGGCTACGTGATGGTCAAGTTCTACGGCGTGGTGTTCCTCGGCCAGCCGCGCGAGCCGAAGCTCGCCGAGGTACAGGACGCCGGATTGTGGAAGCGCGCCGGGCTGACGTGGCTCGCGGCCGGCTGCGTGGCACTCGGCCTCTTCCCGCTGACCGTCATCGGCCTGATCGAGGAAGTCACCCGGCCGCTGACCGGCTTCGGCATCGCCGGGCAATCGGCAGCCTCGGGCTGGCTGTACCTGGTGCCGATCAGCGCCGAACGCGCCAGCTACAGCCCGCTGCTGTTCCTGCTGATGGTCGCGCTGCTGCTCGCCGTCGCGTGGCTGGCCGTACGGATCTTCTACCACGGCCGGATGCGGCGCAGCGCCGCCTGGGATTGCGGCTTCCCCTACCTCGATTCGCGCATGCAGGATACCGCGCAGGGATTCGGCCAGCCGGTGCGCCAGGTGTTCGAGCAGTACTTCCGCGTCGAGCAGACGGTGCCCACGCCGTTCGACGCGAAGCCGCGCTACGCCGAGACTGCAAGCGACCCGTTGTGGCACTGGCTGTACCTGCCTTTCGCACGCGGCATCCTGCGCGCCACCGGCCTGGTCACGGTATTGCAGCGCGGACGCATTTCCGTCTACCTCATCTACAGCTTCGTGACGCTGCTGGCGTTGCTGCTGTTCGTCCGGTGACTCCGCTCGTGGGGAAGCCATGATCTCCGCCGCCGGCCTGGCCGCGCAATTCACCGAGTTGATGTTCGCGGTGCTGCTCGCACCCCTGCTGACCGGCTGGGTCAACCAGTGCCGCGCGTGGCTGCAGAACCGCAGCGGCCCGGGCATCCTGCAGCCCTACCGCATGCTGCTGAAGCTGTTCCGGAAGGAAGTCGTACTCGCGCACAACGCTTCGCCGCTCTTTCGGATCGCGCCTTACCTGGTCTTCAGCTGCCTCGCGCTTTCGGCCGCGATCGTGCCTACGCTCAGCACCGACCTGCCGCTGAACGCGGCGGCCGATGCGATCGCCCTGGTGGGGCTGCTCGCGCTGGCGAGGATGTTCATCGCGCTGGCCGGCATGGACATCGGCACCGCGTTCGGGTCGCTCGGCGCCCGCCGCGAGATGATGGTCGGGTTCCTCGCCGAGCCGGCCCTGCTGATGGTTTTGTTCACCGCCTCGCTGATCTCCCACTCGACCTCGCTCGTGACGATCGTCCAGACGCTGGCGCGCAACGAGTTCGTGATCTACCCGAGCCTCGCGTTCGCGGGCGTCGCATTCACGATGGTGTCGCTGGCCGAAAACGCCCGCATCCCGGTGGACAACCCGTCGACGCACCTGGAGCTCACGATGATCCACGAGGCGATGGTCCTCGAATACTCCGGCCGCCACCTGGCGATGATCGAGTGGGCCGCGAGCCTCAAGCTGTTCGTGTACTCGTGCATGGGCCTCGCGCTGTTCCTGCCGTTTGGCATCGCGGAGGGCGGCGACTCGCTCGGGATCATGCTCGCCCTGCCGATCCTGGCGGCCAAGCTCGCCCTCGGCGGGGCGTTGCTCGCGCTCATCGAGATCCTCAGCGCCAAGATGCGGATCTTCCGGGCGCCCGAGTTCCTCGGCATCGCCTTCCTGATCGCGGTGCTCGCGATGCTCGTGCGCGTGCTGCTCGAGAGCTGACCGATGCTGAATTTCCTCCACCAGCATGCGGCCGAGCTGATCAACCTGTGCGCCTCGATCATCCTGCTGATCGCCTTCGCGATGCTCGCGCAGCGCAAGATCCTCGCGTTGATCAACCTCTTTGCCGCGCAGGGCCTGATGCTCTGCGTGTCGACGGCGCTGGTCGCGTTCGTGAACGACCAGGCCCACCTGTACTGGTCGGCGCTGCTGACCCTGGTGCTGAAGGTCTTCCTCCTGCCGTGGATCCTGCACCGCCTGATCCGCAAGCTGAACGTCAAGTGGGATGTCGAGACCCTCTTCAACGTGTCCACCACCATGATCGTCGGAATCGTGCTGGTGATCCTCGCGTTCAACCTGGTGCAGCCGGTCTCGCAACTGGCCGGCGCGGTGACCAAGAGCACGCTCGGCATTGCCCTCGCCTCGGTGCTGCTCGCGTTCCTCATGATGATCACCCGATCCAAGGCGGTGCCGCAGGTGGTCGGCTTCCTCGCCATGGAGAACGGCCTGGTGCTCGCCGCGACCGGCGCCACCCACGGCATGCCGATGGTGATCGAGTTCGGCATCGCGCTCGACGTGCTGGTGGGCGTGCTGATCCTCGGCGTGTTCTTCTTCCAGATCCGCGAGCGCTTCGACTCGCTCGACACCCGCCACCTGGAGAAGCTCAAGGAATCATGATGGGCGAAATGGCCTTCCTGCTCGCCTCGCCGCTTGCCGGCGCGGTCGTGCTCGCCCTCTTCGGCCACCGTCGCGCCGCGGCGGAAATCAACGTCGCCTTCAGCACTTTGACCTTCATTGCCGCCGCAGTGCTCACCGAGAAGGTGATCGAGGACGGGCCGGCGGTCCTGCTCTGGGAGCAGTTCTTCGTCGATTCGCTGAACGTCTTCCTGGTGGCGCTGACCGCGTTCGTGGCGATGACGACTTCGCTCTTTTCGCGGCCCTACATGCGCATCGAGCGCGAGCACGGCAAGGTCAGCGACGCCGGGATGAGGCTCTACCACAGCATGTACCAGATGTTCAGCTTCACGATGCTCGTGGTGCTCACGACCAACAACCTCGGCATCATGTGGGTGGCTCTCGAGGCCGCCACGCTGACCACGGTGCTGCTGATCGCGCTCTACCGCACGCATGCGTCGCTCGAAGCGGCCTGGAAGTACTTCATCCTGTGCGGCGTCGGCATCGCGCAGGCGCTCTTCGGCACCATCCTCATCTATTTCGCCTCCGAGAAGATCCTCGGCCCCGGGGTGGGCGCGCTGCTCTGGACGCACCTCGAAGCGGTCAAGGCCCAGCTCGAGCCGACCGTGGTGTCGCTCGCGTTCGTGTTCCTGATGGTGGGGTACGGCACCAAGGTCGGCCTGGTCCCGCTGCACAACTGGCTGCCGGACGCGCATGCCGAGGGCCCGACGCCGATCTCGGCGGTGCTCTCGGGGCTGCTGCTCAACGTCGCGCTGTATTCGCTGATCCGCTTCAAGGTGATCACCGACGGGGCGCTGCTGGCGGCAAGCGAGGGCGGCACCGCGTTCGCAAGCCGCCTGATGATGGGCTTCGGGTTGCTGTCGGTGGTCGTCGCCGCGTGCTTCCTGTCGCGCCAGAAGGACATCAAGCGCATGTTCGCCTACTCGTCGATCGAGCACATGGGCCTGATCACTTTCGCCTTCGGCATGGGCGGGCCGATCGCGAGCTTTGCGGGCCTGCTGCACATGACGCTGCACTCGCTCACCAAGAGCGCCATCTTCTTCACCGTCGGCCATGCCGCGCAGAAGGCCGGCACCCAGTTGATGGACGAGATCCGCGGGTTGGCGCAGGTGAACCCGACCGTCGGGTGGGGACTGATGCTCGGCACCGCGGCGATTCTCGGCATGCCGCCCTTCGGCGTGTTTGCGAGCGAATTCCTGATCCTGACCACCGCGATCGCCCAGCAACCCTGGGCTGCGCCGGTCCTGCTGTTCGCGCTCGGCGTCTCGTTTGCGGCGATCTTCGGCAAGGTGCAGCCGATGGTGTTCGGCGAGACCACCGCCAAGCGTTTGCCGCATCCGCCTGCGCTGGTTCCGGTCTTCACGCACCTGGCGCTCGTGCTGATGCTGGGCCTGTACACCCCGCCGTATCTCGCCGACTGGTATCGCCAGGCGGCCCGGCTGATCGGGTAGGCGCATGGGATACGCAGACCTCGGGTTGCACATCGCGCGCCTTCCCGGCGCGGTACCGGCATGGCAGGCCCGGGTGGACGCGCACGCCTGGCGGACGGCGGCCGGGCAGCTTGCCGCCGATGGCGCGCGGCTCGCCGCGCTGTGGGCGTGCGACGAAAGCGATCGCGCCGGCGGCGCCCGGGTGCTCGCGCTTTATGCGGCAAGCGAAGGCCTGCTGTGCCTCGACCTCGCGCTGGCGGGCGAAGGCCTCGCCTTTCCGGACATTTCCGATCTGTTCCCGAGCGCGACCCGCATGCAGCGGGCAGCGCACGACATGAATGGCGTGACCGCCGTCACTGCAGCAGGAGTGCAACCGGACGACCGCCCCTGGCTGCGGCATGCGGCCTGGCCGGCGGACCGGTATCCGCTGGCGCGCGAGTTTGCCGCCGGTTCGCAGTTCGAGCCGACCGGCGAACGCTACACCTTCGTGCCGGTGGAGGGCGAAGGCGTCCACGAGATCCCGGTCGGCCCGGTGCACGCCGGCACGATCGAGCCGGGCCATTTCAGGTTCTCTATCGTCGGCGAGCACGTGCTGCGCCTCGAGGAGCGCCTCGGTTACGTCCACAAGGGGATCGAGAAGCGGTTCGAGTCGATGGGACTGGTCGAAGGCGCAAGGCTCGCCGGACGGGTTTCGGGCGACAGCACGGTGGCCTACGCGTGGGCCTATGCGATGGCGCTCGAAGGCATGACCGGCATAACGCCGCCGCCGCGCGCCCTGCTGCTGCGCGCGTTGCTGCTGGAGCGCGAACGCATCGCGAACCATCTCGGCGACCTCGGGTTCCTGGGCAACGACGGCGGGCTCGCATTCGGCCTGGCCCAGTTCTCGCGGCTGAAGGAAGACGTGCTGCGCCTCAATGAGCGTGTCTTCGGCGCGCGCTATCCGATGGACAAGGTCGTGCCGGGCGGGGTCGCCATCGATGTCGCGCCGGCTGCGGCCGAATTGCTGCTCGAGCAGGGCACCGCGATCGCCGGCGAACTGCGCGTGATGCGCCGTATCTACGAGGACCATTCGGGGCTGCAGGATCGATTCATCGCGTGCGGCCGCCTCGAGCCGGACCTGGCCGCAAGGCTCGGCGTGGTCGGCCTTGCGGCGCGCGCCAGCGGCCTGGCGCTCGACGCCCGCATCACGCCCGGCTTCGCGCCCTACGACAGGCTCGGGCCGAGGATCTCCGTGGTGCGCAACGGCGACGTGGCCGCACGCGTCGACGTGCGCTTCGAGGAGGCCTTCGAGTCGCTCCGGATCGCGACCCACGCCCTTGCGGCGTTGAAGGACGAAAGCAGCGGCGCCACGATCGCGGAACTGCGCCTGCCTGCCGCGGGCGCCTTCGGCATCGGCTGGGTCGAGGGCTGGCGCGGCGAGGTCATCATCGCGCTCGAAGCCGGGCCGGAGGGCACGATCAGGCGCTGCCATCCCCACGATCCGTCGTGGCAGAACTGGCCTGCGATCGAGCATGCGATCATCGGCAACATCGTCCCCGACTTCCCGCTGATCAACAAGTCGTTCAACCTTTCCTACTCCGGGCAGGACCTCTGATGTTCAAGCTGCTCAAGCAGGTTGCGAGGACCGGCATCAGGACCGAGGCGCCGCCGGCCACGGACGACGGCCTGCGCGCGGTAGCCGGGCGCCTGAATGCCGAGACATTGCGCCTCCTCGGGCGCGCACTGACGATCCGGCAGGTCGATGCGGGTTCATGCAACGGGTGCGAACTGGAGATCCACGCGCTCGGCAATCCCTACTACAACCTCGAAGGGCTGGGCATCAAGTTCGTCGCAAGCCCGCGCCATGCCGACATGCTGCTGGTCACCGGGCCGGTGACGAAGAACATGGAGGTCGCGCTGCGCCGCACGTGGGAAGCGGTGCCGGAACCCAAGCTGGTCGTGGCGCTCGGCGACTGCGGATGCACCGGCGGGATCTTCGGCGAGAGCTACGCGAGCTGCGGCAGGGTGGCCAACGTCATCCCCGTCGATGTCGCCGTCCCGGGCTGCCCCCCGTCGCCGCTTGCGATCATGCAGGGCATCCTCACTGCGATCACCGTCCGCCAGAAATGAAAAAGGCGGCCGAGGCCGCCTTTTGCTTCAAATTTCCTGCCTACTTTCCGCCGCAGGTCACCGGCATCGATTGTGCCGGGTATCCCTTGCACGTCCACGACACCTTGCCGGAAGCAAGCACCGGGGTGATCGCGACCTCGATTGCATTCTTCTCGTTCCAGCCGCGGATCACGCCGCCGGGCTCCACGATCCACTTGAGCTCGCCGTATTTCGGGTCGACCTTCGGGGGAAGCTTTATGTTGGCGCCGGCACCGGCAAGGTTGCCTGACTTCTCGGCCGCCGCGGCGACTTCGTTCTTCGCCTGGTTGGCGCCCGACACAAGGACGGCGGCGGCATCGCGCACCTCGCCGCCTTCCATCTGCGGGATAACCACGGCGACCGCCAGGAAACCGATCAGCGCCACCCCTGCAACCACCAGCAATCCTATTCGCATCCCCTTGTCCCCTTTTTAGGTGCCGCATCAAGGTGGTACAACCGAACCTTTTCAGCAGCTTACCATAGGGTCTTCGCGCCGCCCACAAGACCGTCACCCGCGATCGCACAAAACCATGCCCTCGACGCTCCACCTTTCGATCACCGGCCGGGTGCAGGGCGTCGGTTATCGCGACTCGATGCGGGCCCAGGCCCTGGCGGCCGGATGCACCGGCTGGGTCCGCAACCGCCGTGACGGGAGCGTGGAAGCCGTGATCGAGGGCACGGCCGAGGCCGTGGCCGGCGTGCTCGCCTGGGCCCGCCGCGGACCGCCGGCGGCACGGGTAGACCACGTAGAAGTCAGCGAAGCAAAAGGCGGTCACGCCCGGTTCGAGGTGCTGGCAACCCCTTAGGACGGGTATTACCCTGCCCTGGCGAGCACCCGGGCTGCGAGCGCAGCGGCCTGCGCGTTCGAGCCAGCCACCAGCACCCCGGCCGCGGCAAGCTTGGCCGCCTGGCGCGAATAGCCCTGCGGATCAGCTTCTGTCCCGGTAATCGAGGCGACGACGACCGGGCGCACCGCCGGCGCTCCTTCGATCGCCTCTGCCGCCAATCCGGCCGGATCGGCATGGGCGCCGTAGCCGATCACCATGTCCAGGAGCACGACCGACACGGCCGGGTCGGCAAGCGTCCTCGCCAGCAATTCGTTGCGCAATTCCGGGTCGATCATCGGGTGCGGGCGTCCGCGCGTGTACTCATCGTCGCCCAAGTCGATCAGCGTGTGGGCGCTCGCGTCCACACGCGACGTCTCCGCCGCGCCCGGCACCGGGACATTCGATTGCACCTGCACGCCCTGCGCGATCAACACGAGCTGCGCTTCGTTGCACAACGTGCCGCCGCAGTAGAGCCCGCGCAACCAGCCCTTGCGGCTCCTGGGCGGGGTCGTGGCTGCCTGCGCGAGGGCGCGGCCAAGGACGGTCTCTGCCGCCGAAGTAAGCGTCATCCCGCCCTCGCCCAGGAGGCACAGCGTCACGGGCTTGCTGCAACGGGCGACGCGCGATGCGACCTTGTCCGACACGCTCCGTGCCGGCGGCTTGGAGATCACCACGATGTGCCCGGTCGCCGGATCCGCTTCGAGGGCCTCGAGCGCGGCAAGCGTCATCAGCCCGCCGACCTCCTCCGACAGGTCACGCCCGCCGACCCCGATGCCGTGCGAGATCCCGCGACCGGCGCGGGCCAGCAGGCAGGCGACCTCCTGCAAGCCCGTGCCCGAGGCCGAGATCAGGCCGACATCGCCCTTGGGCACCACGTTGGCGAAAGCGATCGGCGCGCCGCCGATGATCGCCGTGCCGCAGTCCGGACCCATGAGGAGCAGCCCCTTGTCGAGGGCGAGGCGCTTGAGTGCGACCTCATCGGCCAACGCCACGTTGTCCGAGAACATCATCACATGCAGGCCGCGCTCGATAGCGCGCCGGGCCTCGGCGGCGGCGAATTCCCCGGGCACCGAAATCAGCGCGAGGTTCGCCTCCGGCAATGCGGCCAGGGCCGAGGCGAGGCTGCGCACCGACGCAACGCCGCCTTGTGAGGCGCTCGCCTGCCCGCCGGCCAGGAGCTTTTCGGCACCGGTCAGCGCGGCTTCGGCCGCCGCAAGGTCTTTCGCGCGTACCGCAATCACGAGATCGTCGGCCTGCGCTCCCTTGCCGCCCTCGGCCAGCAGGCCTGAGCCTTCGAGCAATTCGCGGTTGGCCGGCGTACCTATCATCAGCGAGGCTTCCTCGACCCCGGCGAGCGCCGCCACCGCACGCGAAACCCGCATCAAGGCCACCGAGTCGGCATAGAAGCCGCGCCTGACCCGGTTCAGCGTAACGCTCACGGCTTCAGCCCGAAGGTCGCGGCGAGCGCCACCAGCCCCTGCTCGAAGCAGGCAAGCGGCGCTCGCGCCACGCCTGCGCCGACCTGCCCTACGCCCGGCTTGCGGTGCGCGATGCCGGTATTGATGGCCGGCTGGATGCCGGTCTCCACCACGCGGCGCACGTCGATCCCGACAGGCACGCCCTGCCCGTCGAGCGAGGGCATGGTCCAGCGCGGATGCTTTGCCACGGTGATCTCGCCCATCGCGCTGGTGAATGCCAGCGCGTCCCTCACACCGCCGGCCCCCACGAACCCGACCACGGACGGCGCTGTCGCCATTGCAAATGCGCCGACGCCGATGGTTTCCATGATCGCCGAGTCGCCCATGTCGGGATTGGCGTCCTTTTCGGAGTAGCCGGGGAAGTACAGGCCCTGCGGCATCTCGACCGGCGCGGTGAACCACTGGTCGCCGGTGCCCGAGACGCGCACGCCGAAATCGGTGCCGTTCCGGCACATCGCGGTAACGACCGAGGAGCCCTCGATGCCGCGCACCGGATCCATGATGCTCTTGCCCATGACCATGCCGACATTGAGGAAGAACTGCTCGTTGCCGGCGATGAAGGCGAGGATCTTCGAGAGTTCCTCCGCGCTCGCACCCACCCTGGCGAGATGCGGGGCCAGCGCGCGCAGCGTGAGCGCGGAACACGCTACGTTGCGCTGGTGCATCTCGTCGCCCATCGCAAGGCCGCGCGAGATCAGAGGCACCAGTTCGAGCCCGCCCGAGGCCCGCAACGCTGCGCCGAACGCAGGCCCGAAACTGCCGGCCAGCCAGTGCAGCCGGGCGATCACTTCGGCATCGTTGGCGCCAAAGCGCATGACCTTGCCGAGGCCTTCGTTGATCATGCAACAGGCGCGGTTGCCGAACGCCCGGTTCTCGACGACCATCACCGGCATCGATCGGGTCGTGATCCCGGTCATCGGGCCGACGGCGTCGAAATGGTGGTTCGGGTGAAACGCGACGCCGCCCGCAGCTGCAAGCTCCGTTGCCGATGCGAGATCGGGCGCCCACCCTTCGAAAACGATTGCGCCGGCGACCGCGCCCTGCATCGGGCCGCACATTCGCTCCCACGTGATCGGCGGCCCGGAATGCAGCAGCACACGGTCGTCCAAGCCCGCTCCAAGACCTTTGATGACCTTGCCCGCCGGCTGGACGTCGACCAGCACCGGGTTGGCGGCCATCATCCTTTTGAGCGCTTCCTCGTTTGCCTTCGCGATGCGGTCTTCGAATCCCGCGAGCCGGGCGAGCAGGTCGGCAAGATGCTTCTTGCCCTGCGCAGGCGGCCGCCATTCGACTTGCACGACCGGCGTACCCTGCGCGGCGAGATCCGCGGCAAACCCGGACAGGCCGATATTGACGACGCGCGGGACGCCTGAGAGGAGCTTCTGGATGGACATGATCGGGATGGTGGCCGGCCGCATCGCAACGGCATGCGACCGTGCCGCGAAAATTATACCGGCACGCTGCTATGATCGCCAGAATGGAATCCTTTCCAGAGGGTGGACCGGGCAGGCTCGTCGTCGCGATCGGCGGCAACGCGACGCACCCGGAGAACATCCGCGGCACGACCGAGGAGCAGGAGATCGTCGCCGCGCGCGCAGCGCGATCGCTGCTGCCGCTGCTGATGCTCGACAACAAGCTGATCCTCACGCACGGCAACGGGCCGGTCGTCGGCAAGATCCTGCTGCGCCAGTATTACGCTCGCGAACAGGTTCCCCCGATGCGCCTCGACGTCTGCGTTGCGCACAGCCAGGGCGGCATCGCGCACCTGATGATGCAGGGCATGGAGGACGAGCTGGCGCGCGCCGAGCATGAGCGTCGAGTCGCATGCATCCTCACGCGCGTCGAGGTGGATGCGGAGGACCCGGCGTTCCGCAACCCGTCCAAGCCGATCGGGCCGTTCTTCTCGCTAGAGGAGGCCCGCAACCTCGAAAAGCAGCTCGGCTGGACGATGATGGAGGACGCCGGCCGCGGCTGGCGCTATATCGTCCCGTCGCCCCGGCCGCGGCGCATCCTCGACATCGACCTGATCGAGTCGCTTGCCGAGCAGGGGATCGCGGTCATCGCGGCCGGCGGAGGCGGCATCCCGGTGATCCAGCGCGCCGACCGTTCGCACCAGGGAATCGCCGCCGTGATCGACAAGGATCTCACCTCGGCGCTGCTTGCCAACCAGCTCGGCGTCGACACGTTGATGATCCTGACCGCGGTGTCCAGGGTGGCGGTCAATTTCGGCAAGGCGAACCAGCGCGCGCTCGATACCGTGAAGGCGACCGATCTGAAGGAGTACCAGGCCGAGGGCCATTTCGCGAAAGGCAGCATGGGCCCCAAGATCGAGGCGGCGCTGTCCTTCATTGCCGGCGGCGGCCGGCGCGCGATCATCGCGCACCTCGAGGAGGCCCTCCCGGCGCTGATGGGCGAAACCGGCACGCATGTCGTTGCCGGTTAGGGTCACCTCCCTCGGCAGGTTCGCGCGCGCGGCGCTTTCTTCCGGCGAAGCGCGGGTCATCGCGGTGTTCGAGCGCAGCGCCTACGTGGACACCCCTGCCGGCCTTGCCTGCATCGGGTCAGTCGGCAACGGACCGCTCAATGCACGCTGTGAGCTGCCTTCCGGTGGAATTGCGGTCGGGGAAAGCGTCGTATCCGAATTCATGAACGCGCCCGTCTGGAAGATGCGTTCGGCGCCTCGCTGGGACCGGATCACGACGATTCGCGGTGTCGAGCACCTGCGCGTGAATGTGCGGGGGCATCTCCCTGCCGAAGGGTTCGGCTGCATTATCGGCGACGCCCGGCAGCGGACGCCGGCCGTCGACGCGTTCGCTCAATGGCTTGCGGATCCGGCCGGTCATCCGGATGGCGCGCGCGGCCTGATCGGCCTCGGGCCGGGACTTACGCCGTCGGGCGACGACCTCATCGGCGGAGCGCTCTGCGCGCTGCACGCGGCAGGCCGCAAGGAGATCGCCAGGCGCCTCTCGGATTGGGCACTTCCCATCGCGCGCACGGCAACGAACCGGATCAGCAACGCACACCTCGCCTGCGCGGCCGAGGGAGAATGCGGCGAAGCGGTCAACGACGCAATCGTCGCGCTGTTGTCCGGGGATGGTCCCGACCTCGGTCGAATCGATGCGATCGGCCACACCTCGGGCTGGGATGCGCTGGCCGGCGCCTTCCTCGCCCTTGCGGCGCTCGCTTCCAGATAGGGCAAAATGCGCTCCCTTGACGCACATTCCACCTGAAAGGACCGCCATGCCCACCACCCCGAACGGATTGACCTACCAGGATGTCGCCGAAGGCTCCGGCGCCGAGGCGAAGAAGGGCGACCAGGTCAGCGTGCACTACACCGGCTGGCTGATGGACGGCACCAAGTTCGATTCGAGCAAGGATCGCGGCGACCCGTTCGATTTTCCGCTCGGCGCAGGCCATGTGATCAAGGGATGGGACGAAGGCGTTGCCGGCATGAAGGTCGGCGGCACGCGCAAGCTCACGATCCCGCCGTCCCTGGGCTACGGCGCGCGCGGCGCCGGCGGCGTGATCCCGCCGAACGCAACGCTGGTATTCGAGGTCGAGCTGCTCGGGATCGGTTAGGGAATTCTGAACATTGTCTCGCCAAGAGCCGCGTGAATATTGGCTTCCAGGCCAATTGACTTGCCATTTACAGAAAACGTGGCCGGTTTGAAAGCACCCAATTTCCTCGTCATCATGTCCGACGAGCACAACCCGAAGGTCGCGGGGTACGCCGGCCACCCGGTGGTGCAGACGCCGAACCTCGACGCGCTCGCCGCGCGCGGCACGACTTTTGCCGGCGCATATACCACCAGCCCGGTCTGCATCCCGGCCCGCGCCGGCTTTGCCTGCGGCAAGTACATCCACCAGATCGGCTTCTGGGACAACGCGGACGCCTACGACGGCTCGGTGCCCTCATGGCACCACGTCCTGCGCGAACGCGGGCACCGCGTCGTCTCGATAGGCAAGCTGCATTTCCGCCTCCCGGGAGAGGACCACGGGTTTTCGGAAGAACAGATCCCGATGCACATCATCGACGGCAAGGGCGACCTGATGGGCCTGGTGCGCGACGACCTGCCGCGCCGCGGCGGCGCGAAGAAAATGGCCGCGATGGCCGGGCCGGGCGAGTCGCCCTATACGTTCTACGACAAGGAAATCTGCTCGCGCGCGCAGGTCTGGCTGCGCGAGGAAGGCGCGAAGGACGACGGCAGGCCGTGGGTGCTGTTCGTGTCGTTCGTGGCGCCGCACTTTCCCCTGACTGCGCCGCCGGAACACTACTACAAGTACTGGAACCGCGACCTGCCGATGCCGAAGCTGTACGCCCGCGAAGAGCGTCCGCGGCATCCGTATCTCGAGGACTACCGCAACTCGTTCTGCTATGACGACTACTTCGAGTCACCGGCCGACGTGAAGCGCGCGCTCGCCGGCTACTTCGGGCTGGTGTCCTATGTCGATGAGAACATCGGCAAGGTCCTCCGCGCACTTGAAGAATCCGGCCTCGCGGACAGCACGCGCGTGATGTACACGAGCGACCACGGCGACAATCTCGGCTCGCGCGGACTGTGGGGCAAGTCCACGATGTACGACGAGATCGCAGGCGTGCCGCTGATCCTCGCCGGCCCGGGCATCCCGGCCGGAAAATCGGTCGCGACGCCGGTCAGCCACGTGGACTGCTACCCGGCAATCGTGGAGACCGCCGGCGTGCCCTTCGACTCGGTGAAGGACACGCACCCGGGCGTTTCGCTGGTGGACATCGCGAACGGCAAGGTCCCGGAGCGCACCGTCCTTTCGGAATACCACGGCATGGGCACGACCACGGGCGCCTTCGCGATTCGCAACGGCAGGTGGAAGTACGTCCATTACGCCCGGTACGCTCCGCAGCTGTTCGACCTCTCGTCGGACCCGGACGAGACCGAGGATCTTGCCCGCAGTCCGCAACACGCGGCGGTCCTTGCCGAGTGCCGCGCGAAGCTCTATTCGATCTGCGACCCGGACGAGGTCGACCGCAAGGCAAAGGCGCGCCAGGCCGAATTGCTCGCCGCCAACGGCGGGCGCGAGGCCGTGATCGCGCGCGGCGACCTGGGATTCACGCCGGCGCCCGGCTTTGCCGCCGACTTCCAATAGGCCGGGACCGCCCGCCGGCCTTCAGTCGAGCTTCACTTTCGACTGCTCGATCACCTTCGCCCAGCGGGCGATTTCGGAGCGGATCAGCGCATCGAACTCGGCCGGACTGGAGCCCACGGGGATCAGGCCGAGCTGGACGATGCGGTCGCGCACTTCCGGGAACGCCAGCGCATCGACGATGTCGCGGTTCAGCCTTGTGATCGTGTCGCGCGGTGTCGCGGCCGGTGCGACCAGGCCGAAGAAGCTGTCGGCAATCACGCCCGGATAGGTCTCCGAAGCGAGCGGGAACGGATAGTCCGGGTGGCGCTTCGACGCGGCCAGGGCGATCACCTTCATCTTGCCCGAGTTGATCATCGGCAACTGCGAGGCCAGCGCGTCGACCATGAGCAGGATGCTCCCGCCCAGCACGTCGGCCTGCAACGGGCTGCTGCCCTTGTACGGAATGTGCACCAGGCTGCTGCCGGTCGCCACGTTCAGCAGCTCGCCGAACAGGTGCGACGAGGTGCCGGCGCCGACGGTGCCGAAAAACACCTTGCCCGGATTCGCCTTCGAATAGGCCACCAGGTCGGCAATGTTGTTGTAGGGCGCCGAAGCATGCGCGATGAACGCCAGATGCAGGTTGACGAGCTGCGACACCCCGGTCAGGTCCTTGAGCGTGTCGTAAGGGAGCTTGCGCAGCGTCGGGTTCACCACGTGCGCGGTGATCACCAGGCCGAAGGTGTGGCCGTCCGGCGCCGACTTGGCGATCGCCTCGGTGCCGATGATCGTGCCGGCGCCCGGCTTGGTGTCGATGAGGACCGGCTGGCCCCACATGACGCGCAGCCGGTTCGCGATCACGCGCGAGGCGATCTCGGCGGCCCCGCCCGGCGGGAAAGGCACGATCCAGTGGACCGGCTTGGTCGGCGTGAATGCCGGTTGCGCGCCGCAAGGTGCGGCCTGGAACAACGCCGCGGCTACAAGCAGCGCGGAAGTGCGTAAGAACCTCATGATCCCTCCTCGATTGTCGTTGTAATTTCGACCGCCCGGGCGGCAGGCGCCGCGCCTGAAAACTTCTCCACCGTGACCAGGCAAAGCTGGCCGACCGGTCCCTGCGCGAGACTCGATGTGCCGCGATCCTCGGTCAGGATGTTCGGATTGCCGTTGACGCAGGCGCGCCCTGCGCCGGGCACTTCGCGCACGTCGAGCCACGCGCCGGTGGACAACTGCGCCACGCCCGGACGCACTGCATCGCTCAACACGGCGCCCGCGAGGCAGGCCCCGCGCGCGCTGGTCACGAGCACGGGATCGCCTTGCGCAATCCCTCGCGCATGCGCATCGCGCGGATTCAGCCGGATCGGCTCGCGCCCGGCCACCTTGGTGCTGCGGCTGAACTCGCCGTTGTCCAGCTGGCTGTGCAATCGCGAGCGCGGATTGTTGGCGATCAGCACGAGCTCGCCCGGGCGCGCCGCGCCGCGCCATTCGGCCGGCTCGCTCCAGACCGGATGCCCCGGACAGTCCGCGTAGCCGAACCCGGCGATCGTCTCGGACCACAGCTCGATGCGGCCGCTCGGCGTGCGCAGCGCAAAGCGGTCGGGATCCTCCCTGAAATCGCGCAGCAGCACCTGTGGCTTGCGGGCGCGGGGCGCAAGCTCGACCACGCCTTTGTCCCAGAACTCGTCAAACGCCGGCACCGGGCCCAGGTCTTCCTGCAGGCCCGTGCGCCACTGCTCGTAGAGGAAGCGCAGCCACCGGCCCTCGTCGCGCCCCTCGGTAAACGCTTCGCGCACGCCGAGCCGCGCCGCGAGCCCGGAAAAGATGTCGAAGTCGTTGCGCGCCTGGCCCACCGGGTCGAGCGCCCGCTTCATCGCGAACACGTGGCGCGCCATCGGCGAGCAGCCGATGTCGTTGCGCTCGAGCGTGGTCGTGGCCGGCAGCACGATGTCCGCGTGCCGCGCCGTGGCCGTCCAGAAGGGCTCGTGCACGACGACCGTGTCGGGCTTCGCGAAGGCGCGTGCGAGACGCGCGAGGTCCTGGTGATGATGGAACGGATTGCCGCCGCACCAGTACACCATCCGGATCTCCGGGTAGCGCAGCGTCGATCCGTCGTACTCGAAGGCTTCGCCCGGTTTCAGCAGCATGTCGGCGATGCGCGCCACCGGGATGAAGGCCTGCACGGCATTCCTCCCCTGCGGGAACGCGGGCATGCGCCCCATGTACTCCATGCCGGTCGCGGCGGTCATGCCGTAACCGTGGCCGAGCCCGCCGCCCGGCAGGCCGATCTGGCCGAGCATCGCGGCCAGCGCCACCGACATCCACATCGGCTGTTCGCCGTGCCACGAACGCTGCAGCGACCACGAGGTCGAGACCAGGGTGCGATTGCGCGCCATGTCGCGCGCGAGCGCGGCGATCTCGCCGGCCGCGAGCCCGGTGATCGCCGCAGCCCACTCGGGCGTCTTCGCGACGCCGTCCTCCTCGCCCGAGAGGTACTTCGCGAATGCCTCGTAACCGACGCAATGGCTCGCCAAAAAGGCTTCGTTTGCGAGGCCTTCGTTGCGCAACACCCACGCGAGAGCGAGCATCAACGCGGTATCGGTGCCTGGCTCGATCGCGAGCCACTGCGCCTCCAGCCATTCGGGCATGTCGTCGCGCAACGGGCTCACGCAGACGAAGCGCACGCCGTTCTCCTTCGCGGCGCGCAGGGCCGGCGCGGTCCTGTGCTCGCCGGTGCCGCCGCCGGTGACGGCCGAGTTCTTCAGCGGAATCCCGCCGAAAGCGACGAAAAGGCCGGTGTGCTCGGCGATTACCGGCCAGGCCGTGGACGAGGTGAGGAAGTCGCCGGCCGTGAGCCCCAAAACGCGCGGGAAGATCACCTCCGCCGCGCCCTGGCTGTAGGTGTTGACCGAGCGCGTGTAGCCGCCCAGCAGGTTCAGGAAGCGGTGCACCTGGCTTTGCGCGTGATGGAACCGGCCGGCGCTCGCCCAGCCGTAGGACCCGCCGTAGCACGCCTGCGCGCCGTGGTCCGCGTAGACGCGCCGCAGTTCGTCGCCGAGCAGGTCCAGCGCCTGCTCCCACGGAACTTCCACATAGGTGTCTTCGCCCCGCCGCGGGTCCGGACCCGGCCCGCGCTCCAGCCACCCCTTGCGGATCGACGGACGCCGCACGCGCGCCTCCGACTGGACCGAGCCGAGGAAGTTGCGCAGCAGCGGCGAAGGGTCGGGGTCGCCGGCGAAGGGCTGCACGCCGACGAGGCGGCCGTCGTCGACCACCGCGTCGAACGCGCCCCAGTGCGAAGAATGGCCGATGTTTCTGAGAGTGCCCACTTGCCGCGGGGAGGAAGGAAATCGGCCGACTCTACGCCAGAACCGGCGTTCGGAGCATACTTGCCGCCGGCCCCCCCGAGGAGGATCGAATGATGAAACGACTGCCGCTGTGCATCGCTTTGGCCGTCCTGCTGCTCGTGCCCGGGTTTGCACAGGCACAGGATGCGAAGAAACCGGCCGAGCAGGTCTGGAACGAACTCTTCGCCAAGCGCGAAGGCAAGGAGCACCAGTTCAACAAGTTCCTGGCCGAGCAGGTCAAAGGGCGAACTCCGGGCAAGGCGCTCGACATCGGCATGGGACAGGGCCGCAACTCGCTGTTCCTTGCGGCCCTGGGCTGGGAGGTCACCGGGTTCGACATCTCGGACGTCGGCGTGCGCCAGGCCAAGGCCGAGGCTGAAAAGCGCGGCCTCAAGATCAACGCAAGCGTCGGCGACGTCGACAAGTTCGACTATGGCAAGGACCGCTACGATCTGATCGTCGGCATGTACATGCACGAGTACCTGACGCGCAACGCCGCCAAGGTGGTCGCCGCGCTCAAGCCCGGCGGGATGCTCGTGGTCGAAGGCATCCATCGGGACATCGGCAAGGACAGCCTGCGCGGCGAGAAGTACGGCTATCTGAACAACGAACTGCCGAAGATCTTCGACCGGCTGCGGGTGCGCTATTACCAGGACACGCTGGACAAGGCCGACTGGGACCGCAGCGGCGGCAAGCCGGTGCCGGTCGTGCGGCTGATGGCGATCAAGCCGGAAGCGGCGGCTGCGGTGAAGAAGAACTGACGGCTCAGGCGCCGCGGATCACGTCGATGAGGGCAAGCGCATCGGCGGGCTCCGCGTCGGCGCGCCAGCACACCTGCCCGTCGGGGCGCACCAGCGCCAGCCGCCGCTCGTAGAGCGCCTCGGCCTTGGGGTGCACGATGTCGACGACTTCGAGCGGCACCTTGCGCGACGCGGCTGCGGCTGCGAGCTTGTCCACCGCGGGCGGATTGGTGCCAAAGCGCAGCAGCACGAACCCCTTGCCGAACAAATCGAGCGTCGAGCGGCCTTCGGCCAGCCACACGTGCGGCGCACGCGAACCCGGCCGCGCCGTCTGCCTGTAGGTCGACACCTCGTCCGGTGGCTGCGGCGTGCCGTCGGGCACGATGACCGGCGAGCCTTCGTACATGTAGCCGAGGTGGATGCCGTTCGAGAACCATTCGCGGCGCATCATCTCGGTGTAGGCGTCCCCAAAGGCTTTTCTCGCCTTGTCGCCGGCCGGGCCCGGGTCGAGCAATTCGGGCGGCACCGCTTTGACGCGCGGCGA
Organism: uncultured Bordetella sp.; assembly: GCA_964599095.1. Taxonomy (GTDB): domain Bacteria; phylum Pseudomonadota; class Gammaproteobacteria; order Burkholderiales; family SG8-39; genus SZAS-79. The sequence goes on along the minus strand of CAZREB010000003.1, from coordinate 209,063 downwards.
CAGCATGCGCTTCAGGTTGCCGGTGGCCTCGGAGACGTTGCGGATGCCGATCGGCTTTCGCTCCAGTTCATAGGACGCAAGCAGCTTGTCGCCGCCCCAGCCTTCGAGGCAGGCGGCGAGCTTCCACGCGATGTCGACCGAATCCTGGATGCCGGTGTTCATGCCGAACCCGCCGGTGGGCGAAGTGAGGTGCGCGGCGTCCCCGGCGATGAATACGCGCTTGGTGCCATAGCTATCGGCCACGAGTTGCCTGCGCACCCACGGCAGCACCGAAAGGATCTCGAAGTCGAACTCGCGCCCCATTGCGCGCACGATCGCGCTGCGGATCTCCTGCTCGGTCAACGTGCGCTTCTGCGCATCGCCCACGAGCGAAAAACGCCACTGGTCGCGGCCGTTGATCGCCACCAGCGTGGCCCACGTGCCCTCGAGGCCGATGAAGATGAAGCGATAGCCCGGCGCCTTGTCGTGCAGCTTCTCCAGCCCGTCGCAACGGAAAATGATGTTCGTGGTGTAGGTCAGCGTCGGCGTGCCGGTCATGCCGATGCCGAGCGACTGGCGCACGGTGCTCGAGCCCCCGTCGCACCCTACGAGGTAGGAGGCTTCGATCGACGACTTGCGGCCGGTGTCTTCGTCGCGCACCGTGGCAACGACGCGATCGGGCCGCTCTTCGAAACCGACGAGCGAGGTGCGGTAGCGCATCGACACATGCGGATACTGGCGCGCGAACCGCGCGAGCACCGGGTCGAAGAAGTTCTGCGGGCAGCGCTCCCGCTTCTGCGGGCTTTCCTCGGGCGGGCGTTCTTCGGCCGGCGTGGGAAAGCGCTCGCGCCCGAGTTCCCAGCCCGTGAGGCTCGTGACCCAGATGCAGTCCTGCGGGTAGTCGCGGTTGTAGCCGCCCTGCTCGACCCACGGCACGATGCCCCAGCGGCGGCAGTACTCCATCGTGCGGATGCCCACCATGTCCATCTTGGCCTGGTAGATCGCGCCGTCGCCGGACTCGATCAGAGTGCAGGCGACGCCGCGCCAGCCGAGGTCGCCCGCGAGCGCAAGGCCGATCGGCCCGGCGCCGACCACCAGCACCGGCGTGTTGCTCATGCGGCTCGCGCCCGGATCAGAAACGGCGCGGGGAAAATTCGGCGGCCTCGACGACCGGCAGCGTCATCTCGCCGACCGACTCGATGCCGATGCGCACGCGGTCGCCCGGCACGATCGGGCCCACGCCCTCGGGCGTGCCGCTGGCGATCACGTCGCCCGGGTTCAGCGTCATCACCGACGAGACCAGCTCGATCAGCGCCGGGATGTTCACGATCATGTCGCGCGTGTTGGCGTCCTGCTTCGAGTGCCCGTTGACCCACAGCTGGTTGCGCAGGTTGTGCGGGTCGGGCACTTCGTCGGCCGTGACGATCCACGGGCCCAGCGGCGTGAAGGTCTCGAACGACTTGCGCGTAACCCTCTCCTCTTCGGCGACACCCGGCTCTATCCGCATCGTGACGTCGATCAGGCAGCTGTAGCCGAATACATAGTCCATCGCTTGCGCACGCGGCACATTGCGCGCGCGCTTGCCGATGATCACCGCGAGTTCGGATTCGTGGTCGAAGCGCCGGGTCGAGCCCTTGGGCAGCTCGATCGCGCCGCCGGCGCCGACGAGCGACGCGGTCGACTTCATGAAGAAGCCCTGCTGCTCGGCGCTGCGCCCCTTGCTCACCGAACGCGCGCCGATCTCGCCGATGTGCTTGCGATAGTTGGCCGGTGCGGCGATCACGTGCACCGGGCAGGGATTCGGCGGCAGCAGCCTGACCGAGGCGAGCGGCAGCGCGCTCGCACTCGAGCGCCGGGCCGCGATCTTCGGGCCGAGGTCGCGCCAGTTGGCGATCAACGCGTTCATGTACATCGGCGGCCAGGCCGGGCCGGCGCCGGGGACGGCGTCGGTCACGTCGTAAAGTCGGTCGCCCTCGACCACGCCGACGCGGTGACCTTCGAAAACTGCGAGCTTCATCGAACCTCCGAGCGTTTCACTATCTTATGGCTTAAAGCATGCTCGATAAAATATAGTTTCGATTCCCAACGATTTTCGCGGGACATCCGTCCGGGGCCGCATCGAATGCGGCCGCCGCAACCGAGGAGGCAAGCCCGCATGCATACCCGCAGCGAACCGAAATTCGCCCGCGCCGTCGCGCGCAGCGTCCTCCTTGCCGTGCTGGCGCTTGCCTGCGCGACGGCCGGCGCCCAGGGCTACCCGAACAAGCCGGTCAAGTTCGTCATTCCCTATCCGCCGGGCGGGCTGGCCGACACGTTCGCGCGCACGCTGGGCCAGCAGCTCGCCGACAGGCTCGGCCAGCCGGTGGTGCCGGAGAACAAGCCCGGAGGCAGTCTCATCGTCGGCACCGATGCGGTCGCCAAGTCGCCGGCCGACGGATACACGCTGCTGCTTGCAAGCTCCTCGAGCCTCGCGCTGAATGTGGCCGCCTTCAGGAAGCTGCCTTACGACCCGATCAAGGACTTCGCGCCGGTATCGATCGCCTTCTACACGCCGCTGTACCTCGTCATCAGCCCGGACCTGCCGGTGCACTCGGTGAAGGAGCTGATCGCCTACGCGAAGGCGAAGCCGAACGCGCTCAGCTTCGCTTCGCTCGGCCATGGCAGCTCCTTGCACCTCGCCGGCGAGATGTTCAAGAGCCTGGCCGGCATCGAGATCCTCCACGTGCCCTACAAAGGCACTACGACGGCACTGCCCGACCTGGTCAGCGGCCGGGTCAGCATGATTTTCGACGGCGGGGCCTTCCTGCCGCAGGTGCAGGCCGGCAAGGTGAGGCTGCTGGCGGTGACGAGCTCGAAGCGGCTGGAGTCCCTGCCCGACGTCCCGACGATGGCCGAAGCCGGCGTGCCGGGCTACGAAGTGGTGTTCTGGTTCGGCGTCGTCGCCCCGGGCGGCACGCCGAAGGCGGTCGTGGACCGGCTCTCGAAGGAGGTCAATGAGATCGTCCGGCTGCCCGCCTTCCGCGACAAGCTCGCCGGGTTCGGCAACATCCAGTTCGCCACCAACACCCCGGAGGCCTTCGCAGAATTGATCAAGTCCGACATCCGTTTCTGGGACAAGGTGCTGAAGGACGCAAAGGTGGCGCCCCAATGAGCCGCGCGCTCAAGGTGGCGATCGTCGGCGCCGGCCTCGGCGGGCTCGCGGCCGCGATCGCGCTGCGCCAGCGGGGGTGCGAAGTCACCGTGTACGAGCAGTCGGCGGAGATCACCGAGATCGGCGCCGGCGTGCAGCTCGGCCCGAACGCGATGAAGGTCCTGATGGCCCTCGGCCTCGAGCAGGAGGCGATGAAGACCGCCTTCGAGCCCGAGCGCCACGTGGTGCGCAACTTCAAGACCGGCCGCGTGGTCGCGGCCACGCAGATGAAGGGGGTCTACCGCAGCCAGTTCGGCGCGCCCTACTTCGGTTTCCACCGCGCCGACCTGCAGAACACGCTGCTGCAGGCCGTACCCTCAAGCGACGTCCGGCTGAATACGAAGTGTACGGGCGTGCGCAATGCCGGCAATTCCGCTGTGATCACGTTTGCCGACGGCAACGAGGTCGAAAGCGACGTGGTCGTCGGCGCCGACGGCATCCATTCGCTGGTGCGCGAATCGCTGTACGGCCCCGAATCACCGCGCTTCACCGGCGTGATCTGCTGGCGCGGTGTCGTGCCCACCGACATCATGCCCGAGGGCATGGTCTCGCCCGACATGGGCGCATGGTTCGGGCCGCACTCGACGCTGGTGACGTACTACGTGCGCCGGGGCGAACTCATCAACTGGGCCGCGCTCTACGACGCGCACGACTGGCGCGAGGAATCCTGGAAGACCGAGGGCAAGCCCGAGGAAGTGATGCAGACCTACGCCGACTGGCACCCGGCGGTCAACGAGCTGATCGCCAAGACCGGGCGCCTGTACAAGTGGGCGCTGTTCGACCGGGAGCCGCTGCCGCAATGGAGCACCGGCCGGATCACGCTGCTGGGCGACTCGGCGCACCCGATGCTGCCCTATCTCGCGCAAGGTGCCTGCATGGCGGTGGAGGACGGCTACGTGCTCGCGAGCGAACTGGCCAGGCCCGGCGTGGACGCCGCCCAGGCGCTGAAGAACTACGAAGCGCTGCGCCGGCCGCGGACCGCGCGGGTCCAGCTCGCTTCACGCGCACGCACGCGGGTCAACCAGGCCACCTCGCCGATCGCGCGGTTCGGGCGCGACCTGCTCTACGCGGCAAAGAAGATCATCAATCCGGCCAAGCACACCTACGGCGTGGAGTGGATCTACGGCTACGACGTGACCGTCGCCGGGGCGCATAGAAGCTGATCTTTTCATTACGCGGATCGAGTATCCGCGCGGCTCTCAAGCCAACAGGCTTTCCTGAAACGGAAAATCACCCGGCCGCGGAAAACGAGTAGACCACCCGGACCCGTTCCGGCGTCAGCCAGTCCTCGAGCTGGGCGAGCAACTGCGGATCGGGCCGGACACGCCAGTCGGCGCTGAGCGCTACGTCGACTTCGGCCACGCCATTGTGGTAATGGACGACGACCGGGCAGCCGTTCCCGACGCCCGCACCCGCCCCGTTCGCCTTGAAGGGCGCGAGGAACTCCTTCAGCTTCCTCGCATCGGCCTGGCCGTTGATGTCCAGCCGCAGGTTGTTCGCATACCGGCTCCTCAGCGTCGCCAGGTCGAGCAGGTCCTCGGCCGAAACGCGCAGTCCGGCAAAGGACTCGTCGCGCGGTGCCTGCACCTTGCAGACCGCCACCAGCAGCGCGTCCTCCTTCAGCTTGTCGCGATGCCTGTCGTGCAGTTCGTTGAACACGGTGACCTCGACCTGCGCGGTCCCGTCGTCCAGCGTCACGACCACCATCTTGCCGCGGCGGGTCATCTGCACGCGCACCGAAGCGATGACGCCCGCGAGCCACACGGTGCCCTGCACCGGGGCGAGCTTCGCCAGTGGCGTTGCAGTAAAGCCCTGCAGGTCATGCGCGTAGGCGTTGAACAGGTGCCCGGACAGCGTGAAGCCGAGCGCCGTCTTTTCCTCGATCAGCCGCTGCTTCATGTCCCACGGCCGTGTCTCGACCAGCCGGAAGGCCGCGCTGCGCGATTCGGACGGGTCGCCGAACAGGCTCTCCTGCGAGGCCTGGCGCTCGTCCTGCTCCGCGGCCTCCATCGCAAGCCCGACCGACGCGAGCAGGCTCGCCCGGTTGGTTTCGATCGAATCGAAGGCCCCGGCCCGGACCATGGCCTCCATGGCGCGGCGGTTGACCAGGCGCTTGTCGACCCGGCGGCAGAAGTCGAACAGGCTGTTGAAAGTCCCGCCGGCATTGCGCGCTGCGACGATCGACTCGACCGCCGAGCGGCCGGTGCCGCGGATCCCGCCCAGTCCGTAGCGGATCGTCTTTGCATCGACCGGCGTGAAGCGGTAGTCCGACGTGTTCACGTCCGGCGGCAGCACCCTGAGGCCGTTGGCGATGCTGTCCTTGTGGAGCGACCGCACCTTGTCGGTGTCGTCCATGACCGCCGAAAAGTTGGCCGCCATGAAAGCGGAAGGGTGGTGCGCCTTCATGTAGGCCGTCTGGTAGGCGACCAGCGCATAGGCCGCGGCATGCGACTTGTTGAAGCCGTAGCCGGCGAACTTCTCCATGTAGTCGAAGATCTCGTTGGCCTTGTTGGCGCCTATGCCCTTTTCCCCGGCGCCCCTGACGAAGATCTCGCGCTGCTCGGCCATCTCCTCGGGCTTCTTCTTGCCCATCGCGCGGCGCAGCAGGTCGGCGCCGCCGAGCGAGTAGCCGCCGCAGAGCTGCGCGGCCTGCATCACCTGCTCCTGGTAGACCATGATCCCGTAGGTCGGCTGCAGCACCGCTTCGAGCAGCGGGTGCAGGTACTCGACCTTCTGGCGGCCGTGCTTTCGCTCGATGAAGTCGGGGATCAGGTCCATCGGGCCGGGCCGGTAGAGCGCCACCAGCGCGATGATGTCCTCGAAGCGGTCGGGCCTGGCCTTGCGGATCATGTCGCGCATGCCGCTCGATTCCAGCTGGAACACCGCGGTGGTATTGCCGGCCGAAAGCAGCTGGTAGCTCGCCTTGTCGTCCAGCGGGAGCTTGTCGAGGTCGAAGTCCGGCTCGCCCAGCAGCTTCACATAGCGCACCGCCCAGTCGAGCACGGTGAGCGTGGTGAGCCCGAGGAAATCGAACTTCACCAGCCCGACGGCCTCGACGTCGTCCTTGTCGAGCTGGGAGATGACGTTCTCGGTGCCTTCGGCTGCGTACAGCGGGCAGAAGTCGGTGAGCTTGCCCGGCGCGATCAGCACGCCGCCGGCGTGCATGCCGACGTTGCGCGTGAGGCCTTCGAGCTTCTCGCCCAGTTCGAGCAGTTGCCGGACCTCGTCCTCGTTTTGCTCGCGCTCGGCGAGCTGTGGCTCCATCTCGCGGGCCATTTTCAGCGTGATCGTCTTGCCCGGCTGGAAAGGAATCAGCTTGGCGATCTGGTCGCAGAAGTTGTAGCCCAGGTCCAGCACCCGCCCGCAGTCGCGCACCACTGCGCGCGCGGCCATCGTGCCGAACGTCGCGATCTGCGACACGCTGCCGGCGCCGTACTTGTCGCGAACGTAGCCGATGACCCTGTCGCGGCCGTCCTGGCAGAAGTCGATGTCGAAGTCCGGCATCGACACCCGCTCCGGGTTCAGGAAGCGCTCGAACAGCAGGTCGTAGCGCAGCGGGTCGAGGTCCGTGATGCCGAGCGAATACGCCACGAGCGATCCCGCGCCCGAACCGCGCCCCGGCCCTACCGGCACGCCGTTCTTCTTGGCCCAGTTGATGAAGTCCGCAACGATCAGGAAGTAGCCCGGGAACCCCATCTGAACGATGGTCCTGATCTCGAACTCGAGCCGCTCGCGGTAGCGCCGCGCATTCGCCTCCCGCTCGGCCGGTTCCGGATAGAGCTTCGCCAGCCTCGCATCCAGCCCTTCGGCCGACGCGCGCTGCAGGTAGGCCTCGATCGTCATGCCCTCGGGGATCGGGAACTCGGGCAGCTTCGACTTGCCCAGTTCGATCGACAGGTTGCAGCGCATGGCGATGCCCACTGCATTCTCGAGCGCCTGCGGGATGTCGGCGAACAGCGCCGCCATCTCATCCTGCGACTTGAAATACTGGTCCGGCGTGAAGAGCTTCGGGCGCCGCTGGTCGCCCAGCACATAGCCCTGGGAAATGCACACGCGAGCCTCGTGCGCCTTGAAATCATCCGGTGCGAGGAACTGGACCGGGTGGGTCGCCACCACCGGCAGCTTCAGCCGGCCGGCCAGCCGGACCGTGCGCGCGACCAGCGTTTCGGTCTGCGGAAAGCCTGCGCGCTGCAACTCGAGATAGAAGCGGCCGGGGAACAGCGCGGCCCACTCCTTCGCAAGTTTCTCCGCCGCGGGCCGGTTGTCCGCCAGGAGCGCCTGGCCGATGTCGCCGCCCGAAGCGCCCGAAAGTGCAATCAGCCCTTCGGTGCCTTCCTCGGCAAGCCAGGCCTTGTCGATCTCGGCGCGCGAGCGGTGCTGGTTCGAAAGCCACGCGCGCGAAAGCAATTCGCACAGCCTCAGGTAACCCTTGCGCGACGCGGCGAGCAGCAGGACGCGCGAGGGCTTGTCGCGATCGGCGGAATTCTGCACCCAGCAGTCGGCGCCGACGACCGGCTTGACGCCGGCGGCGCGGGCCGCCTTGTAGAACTTGACCATGCCGAACAGGTTGCCCGAGTCGGTCAGCGCCACCGCCGGCATGCCGTCGGACTCCGCGCGCCCGATCGCCTCGTCGATGCGAACGATCCCGTCCGTCACCGAGTACTCGCTGTGAAGGCGGAGGTGGACGAAGCGCGGAGTGTTCATGGGGACGCAAAAATTTTACCACCGGCGTCGACGGGAGACCGTGCGATAGTTGTTACCATGCGTCGCAAGATGCGTAGTGAAACGAACGGCGCGGCACCGAGCTCTTCGCAGGATGCATCGGCTCGCCGGAGCGAAGGCCCCGCGCTTGTTGCGCTGCTCTTGGGCGCGGTCTGCATTGCGATGTCGCCGATCTTCGTGCGGGTCTCCGAAACCGGACCGACCGCCACGGCATTCTGGCGCGTTGCGCTGGCGATACCCGCGCTCTGGGCGCTCTATGCCGCGTGGGGACGCGACTCCGCGAGCCCGGCTTCCAGCGCACCGCCTCCGCTGCCCCGGAAGCTATTCCTCTACGCCGCGATCGCTTTTGCGGGCGACCTCGCGGTCTGGCACCTCTCGGTCAAGTTCACGTCGGTGGCCAACTCGACGTTGCTCGCCAACCTCGCGGCGATCTTCGTCACGCTCGCGGCCTGGCTCTTCTTGCACCAGAAGCCCAGCAGGCTGTTTCTCGTCGGGCTCGTCACCGCCCTGGTCGGGGTGGGCATGCTGGTGAGCACCAGCATCGCATTTTCGTCCACCGCCCTGCTCGGTGACGTGCTGGGCGTGGTCACCGCGATGTTCTATGCCTGGTACCTGCTGACCGTGAAGGACCTTCGCGACCGTGGCGCGGGTACCCTGCGCCTGATGGCGGTCACCACGGCAATCACCGCCCTGCTGCTGTTACCGATCGCGCTCGCCACCGGTGAGCAAATGCTGCCGGCCAGCGGTGCCGGGTGGCTGAAGCTCATAGGTATCGCCCTCATCTCGCACGCGTGCGGACAGGGGCTGATCGCCTATGCGCTAGCGCATCTTCCTGCGTCGTTCTCGTCGGTCAGCCTGCTGCTGCAGCCGGTGATGGCGGGCGTCTTTGCGTGGGTCCTGCTCGAGGAGCCGCTGGTGGCGATGCAGATTGCCGGCGGCGTGGTGGTTCTGGTGGGAATCTACCTGTCGCGCAAGGGATCGGTGTAGCACGCGACGGCCCTCGACCCGCCGGTCCTACACAACGATTGCGTCCGGTTCACCGGCGTGGCTTTCGATGCGGCCGATGGTCCGCACGGTTTCACCGGACTCGGTCAGCAACGTGGCCGCCTGCGCAGCGTGCTCCGCGCCGACCACGATCACCATCCCGATGCCGCAATTGAAAACGCGGTGCATCTCGTCCTCGGCGACCCCGCCTTCCTGCTTCAGCCATTCGAACAACGGCGGGCGGACCCACGCACTTGAATCGATGACCGCACGTGTGCCTGCAGGCAATACGCGCGGCACGTTGCCGGTGATCCCGCCGCCCGTGATATGCGCCAGGCCCTTGACCGGCATCGCCTGCATGAGGGCGAGCGCGGACTTGACGTAGATCCGCGTCGGCTCGATCAGCACGTCCGCGAGCGGCTGGCCGTGGAATTGCGAATCCATGTCGGGCTTCGCGCGCTCGAGGATCTTGCGCACGAGCGAATATCCGTTGGAATGCAGGCCGCTCGACGCGAGGCCCAGGACGACGTCGCCCGGGGCGATCGATTGCCCGTTGATGATCCGGTCCTTCTCGACCACGCCGACACAAAAGCCGGCCAGGTCGTATTCGCCCTCGGGGTACATGCCGGGCATCTCCGCGGTCTCGCCGCCGATCAGCGCGCATCCGGCCGATTCACAGCCGCGCGCAATGCCCTTGATCACGTCGGCCGCGACCGCGCGGTCGAGCTTGCCGCACGCAAAATAATCGAGGAAGAAGAGCGGCTCGGCGCCCTGCACGAGCACGTCGTTGACGCTCATCGCCACCAGGTCGATGCCGACGGTGTCATGCCGATCGAGCGCAAACGCGAGCTTGAGCTTGGTGCCCACGCCGTCGGTGCCCGAGACCAGCACCGGCCGGCGGTACTTCTGCGGGATCTCCATCAGCGCGCCGAATCCGCCGATGCCGGCGAGCACCTCGGCACGCATGGTGCGCTTCGCAAACGGCTTGATCGCCTCGACCAGCGCGTCGCCCGCGTCAATGTCTACGCCGGCATCGCGATACGAAAGGCCTTTGTTCATGGGGGAATCGGGGAGGATGCGCCGGGCCGGCGTGTTAAAGTGGGAAGTCAGCAGATCCAGCGTTCTTCCTCTCGCATTTTACGTCAAATGACCGGAACCGGTTTCGCGAATCCGCGCATGTGGACCTGGCTCGCCATCGCGCTGATCGCGGCCTGGCTGGTCTGGCTGCTCTCGCCGATCCTCGCCCCTTTCCTTGCCGGCGCGATTTTCGCGTACATGCTGAACCCGCTGGTCAACCGGCTGACCCGTTATACCGGCCGCACGATCGCCGTCGTGCTGGTGCTCGTCCTTTCCATCGTCGTGGTGATCGGGGTGCTGCTCGTCGTTCTGCCGCTCTTCTACAAGGAGGTGCGCATGATGTCCGAGCGGCTGCCGGATTTCCTCGCCTGGCTGAACGCCAACGCCGCACCTTGGGCCATGACCCATTTCGGGGTCGAGATCCGGTTCGACCTGGACACCGTCAAGCAACTGACCGCCCAGGTCCTGCAGGCCAACCAGGGTATCGTGCCGCGGTTGCTGGGGTCGCTGCAGATCGGCGGCCTGGTGGTGCTCGGGTTCCTGATCAACATCCTGCTGGTGCCGGTGGTCCTCTTTTACCTGCTGCGCGACTGGAACGAGCTGCTCGGCCGCGTCGAGCGGATCGTCCCGCGCCAGCGGCATGCCCAGGTGACGGGGATCGCGCAGGAGGTGGACGCCGTACTGGCCGAGTTCCTGCGCGGCCAGATGCTGGTGATCGTGGTGATGGTGTGCTTCTACTCGCTCGCCCTGTGGGCCGCCGGCCTGCAGTTCGCGCTGCCGGTCGGGATCATCACCGGCGGGCTGGTGTTCATCCCGTATGTGGGCGCGTTCCTCGGCTTTGTGCTGGGCACGGTGGCCGCGCTGCTCCAGTTCGATTCGTTCACCGGCGTCCTGTTCGTCTGGCTGGCGTTCGCGGCCGGCCAGGTGCTCGAAGGCATGGCGGTGACGCCGCTGCTGGTGGGCAAGCGCATAGGCCTTCACCCGGTGGCGGTGATCTTCGCGTTGCTCGCCTTCGGACAGGTCTTCGGCTTCTTCGGCGTGCTGCTCGCGTTGCCTGCAAGCGCTGCCCTGCTGGTCTTCTTGCGCCGCATGGGACGCGCCTACCTGGCGAGCCCCCTATACAGCGGCCCCGCGAACCGGCCGCGCGGGAACCCGGGCCCGTGAGCATGCGCCAGCTGGTGCTCGAAATCTCGCCGCCGCCGGAACCCACGTTCGAGGGCTTCGTGACCGGGCGCAACGCGGAACTCGTCGAGAAGCTCAGGGAGGTGGCCGCCGGCCGCGTTCCCGAAACCGTGGTCTACGTCTGGGGCGAGCGCGGGTCGGGGCGCAGCCACCTGCTTGGCGCCACTGTGCGCGCCGCGCGCGATCCGGCGCGCATCGCGGTCGCCGACGACGTGGATGCGCTGGATCCCGAAGCGCAGGTCGCCCTCTTCAATCGCATCAACTGGATTCGCGAGGCCCCCGCGGGCCAGCGGGGAACGCTCCTTGCGGCCGGCTCGGCGCCACCCGCGCAACTCGCACTGCGCGAAGACCTGAAAAGCCGCCTTGCATGGGGGCTCGTCTACCAGGTCAGGACGCTCACCGACCCGGAGAAGGCCGGCTACCTGCGCGACGAAGCGGCCCGCCGGGGGCTGGCGATTTCTTCCGAGGTGGTCGCCTACCTGCTGACCCACGTGCGGCGCGACCTGCCGACGCTGGTCGCAATCCTCGCGCACCTCGACGAATACTCGCTCTCCCGCCAGCGCCCGCTGACGCTGCCGCTGGTGCGCGAAGCACTGGCTGCGCTCGGATGAGCGCCGCCGCCATGCGGCTCACGCTGTTCGACCTCGACAACACGCTCCTTGCCGGAGACAGCGACTACGAGTGGGGCCAGTACCTGATCGACCGCGGCGTGCTCGATCGCGCGGAATACGAGGCGCAGAACAATGTCTTCTTCGAGCAGTACAAGGACGGCACGCTCGACATCCACGAGTACCTGCAGTTCGCGCTGGGCACGCTTGCCCGCCACACGCCCGACGAACTCGAAGTCTGGCTCGGTGACTTCATGGCGACCCGGATCCGGCCGATGATCGGCCCGAAAGCCCTCGAACTGGTCGGCAGGCACCTGGGGGCCGGCGACCTGTGCGCGGTGGTCACCGCAACCAACAGCTTCGTGACCGCGCCGATCGCGCGGGAATTCGGCATCCGGCACCTGATCGCGACGGAGCCGGAACGCAACGGCCGGAAATTTACCGGCCGCGTGTCGGGCACGCCCTGCTTCCGGGAAGGCAAGATCGTCCGGGTCCGTGCGTGGCTCGAGTCGCTCGGCAGGCCGCTGGAAGGCTGGGAGGCCAGCACGTTCTACAGCGATTCGCACAACGACCTGCCCCTGCTCGCGCTGGTCAGGAGCCCGGTGGCGGTCGACCCGGACGACTCGCTCGCCGCCGAGGCCGCGAATCGCGGCTGGCCGGTGATCTCACTAAGATAAAATCCGGGAGGCATGATCAAGAAGTTCATCCGCAAGGTGCTTGGCCTCAAGGCCGCCGGTCCGAGGCACGTGCCTCGCGCCAAGCACGGCATCGAGCGCAACCGCATCAGCCCCGCGGCCCTCAAGGTCTGCGGCGTGCTTCACGAAGCCGGCTTTTCCGCGTACGTCGTCGGCGGTGCGGTGCGCGACCTGCTGCTCGGCGCGACGCCCAAGGACTACGACGTCGCGACCAACGCGCGGCCCGAGGAGGTCAAGCCGCTCTTCCGCCGCGCGATCATCATCGGCCGGCGGTTCCGCATCGTCCACGTGATCCTCAACCAGGAAACGGTCGAGGTTTCCACCTTTCGTGCCGCCGCCGACACTTCGGACACGCACAAGGACGAGCACGGCCGGGTGCTGCGCGACAACGTCTTCGGCACGCAGGAAGAGGACGCGCTGCGCCGCGATTTCTCGGTCAACGCGCTTTACTACGACCCCGCCACCGAAGAGGTCATCGACTACCACGAAGGGCTGTCCGACCTGAAGAAACGCACCATGCGCGTGATCGGCGACCCGGTGACCCGGTATCGCGAGGATCCGGTGCGCATGCTGCGCGCGGTACGACTCGCCGCGAAGCTGGGGCTGTCGATCGAAAGCGGTTCGCGCGCGCCGATCAAGAAGCTCGCGCCGCTGATCGGCAACGTGCCGCCGGCCCGGCTGTTCGACGAGATGCTCAAGCTCCTGCTGTCCGGGCACGCGAGCGCGTGCGTACGGCGGCTTCGCGACGAGGGGCTGTCCGAGGGCCTGCTGCCGCTGCTCGACGTCATCCTCGACCAGCCGCTGGGCGAGCGCTTCGTCACGCTGGCGCTCGCGCAGACCGACGAGCGCATCAAGACCGACCGGTCGGTCTCGCCGGCCTTCCTGTTCGCGGCGCTGCTCTGGCACGAGGTGCTCGCCGCCTCGAAAGCGCGCGAGAAGCGGGGCGAGCGTCCTGCGCTCGCCCTCGAGGCCGCGATGGACGAAGTCCTCGAAACGCAGTGCGAGAAGCTCGCCATCACCCGCAAGCTCACCGCGACGATGCGCGAAGTCTGGACGATGCAGCCGCGATTCGAGCAGCGCTCGGGCCAGCGGCCGTACCGGCTGATCGAGTCGCCGCGCTTTCGCATGGCCTACGATTTCCTCGCGCTGCGCGCCGCGAGCGGCGAAGTTCCCGAGGAACTCGAGATCTGGTGGCGCTCGTTCCAGTCGGCAGACGAGGAAACACGCAGGGCGATGCTGCAACCCGAGAGCAGCCCGAAGCCGCGTCGCCGCCGTCGCCGCAAGAAGCCCGCCGAGGGCGCTCCGGCGCCGGAGGGCGCGCCATCCGGCGACCCCACCGGTTGAGGCCGGCTTGGGAACCAGCGCGTTCGTCGGACTGGGCGCCAACCTGGGCGATCCTCGCGAGCAGCTGCGCAGGGCCTTCGAAGAACTCGCCCGCCTGCCCGGGACTTCGCTCTCGGCGCGCTCGTCGCTCTGGCGGTCCGCGCCGCTCGGGCATGCCGACCAGCCCGAATTCGTCAACGCCGTGGCCCGCCTCGACACCGACCTCGCAGCCGACACATTGCTCGGCAAGCTCCAGGACATCGAGCTCGCGCACGGGCGCGAGCGCTCCTTTGCCAACGCACCGCGCACGCTCGACCTCGACCTGCTGCTTTACGGCGACGAGGTACGCGCCACGCCAGGCCTCACGCTCCCCCATCCCCGCATGCACGAACGGGCTTTCGTCCTCGAACCGCTGCTCGAGGTCGCGCCCGATGCCGTCATCCCGGGCCATGGGAGCGCCCGCGCCTGCCTCGACGCGGTGCGCGGCCAGTCGCGCGAGCGGATCGCCTGATGCAGCAGCCACTCACGTTCGGAACGCTCGCGCTGACCGCGTGCATGCTGGCGGCATCGAACGTCTTCATGACCTTCGCGTGGTACGCGCACCTCAAGGACCTCTCGGCCAGGCCGTGGTACATCGCCGCGCTGGTTTCATGGGGGATCGCGCTGGCCGAATACCTGATCCAGGTGCCGGCCAACCGGATCGGCTACACCTCGATGTCGCTCGGGCAGCTCAAGATCCTGCAGGAAATCGTCACGCTCACGGTGTTCGTGCCGTTCGCCGTCTTCTACATGCAGCAGCCCCTCAAGTGGGACTACCTGTGGGCGGCTCTGTGCATCCTCGGCGCGGTGTATTTCGTCTTCCGTGGATAAGCTGAAGTACATCGTCGTCGAGGGGCCGATCGGCGTGGGCAAGACCAGCCTCGCCCGCAAGCTCGCGGCCAGGCTCGGGGCCGGGCTGATGCTCGAGCAGCCGATGGAGAACCCCTTCCTGCCGCGCTTCTACGAGGACATGGCGCGCTTCGCGCTGCCAACGCAGCTGTTTTTCCTTTTCCAGCGCGCCAAGCAGCTCGAGCCGCTCGCCCAGCTCGACATGTTCAGCCACGTGACGGTGGCCGATTTCCTCCTCGACAAGGACCCGCTGTTTGCCCGCATCACCCTGTCGGGCGACGAACTGGCGCTTTACGACCGGATCTTCGAGACATTGAAGCCGCAGGCGCCGCAACCGGACCTGGTGATCTACCTGCAGGCGCAGCCCGACACGCTGATCGAACGGGTGCGCAGGCGCGGGGTCGCGTTCGAGCGCCAGGTCAGCGAGGAATACCTCGCGCTGCTCGCCGAGACCTATACGCGCTTCTTCTACCACTACGCAGACGCGCCGGTGCTGATCGTGAATTCGGAGAACATGAATTTCGTCGACCGGCCCGCGGACCTGGACTTGCTGATGCACAAGATCTCGACGATGCGCAGCAAGCGCGAATTCTTCAACAGCGGCGGCTGAACAACCCCGGAGCCTGCGATGGCCAGACTGACCCTGCGTGATATTGCGGCCCTGCATGCGAGCGGGGCGAGAATCACGATGCTGACCGCTTACGACGCGAGCTTTGCGCGCGTGCTGGATGCGGCCGGCGTCGAAACGCTGCTGATCGGCGACTCGCTGGGCATGGTCGTCCAGGGTCGCGATTCGACCCTCGCGGTTACGCTGGAGGAGACCGCGTATCACGTGGAGTGCGTGGCCCGCGGCTCGAAGCGCGCCTTCATCCTCGGCGACCTCCCGTTCGGCACCTACCAGGAAGGCCCGCAGCAGGCGTTCCGGAACTCCGCCCGCCTGATGGCCGCCGGCGCCCAGATGGTCAAGCTCGAAGGCGGAACGAGCATGGCCGAGACCGTCCGGTTCCTCACCGAACGCGGCGTGCCTGTATGCGGCCACGTGGGGCTGGTGCCGCAGTCGGTGAATACGCTGGGCGGCTACCGGGTGCAGGGACGCGACGAGGCGGGGGCGAAGCGGATCACCGATGACGTCAAGTCGCTGGCCGAGGCCGGCGCCAGCATGGTCGTGCTCGAGGCGATCCCTGCGGCGCTAGCGGCGGACCTCACCGCCTCAGCCGGGATTCCCACGATCGGCATCGGCGCCGGGCCGGCGTGCTCCGGACAGGTGCTGGTGACCTACGACATGCTCGGGATCTCCGACCGCTCGCCGAAATTCGTGCGCAATTTCATGCACGGAGCGGCAAGCGTGGCCGATGCGGCCGCGAGGTATGTCGCGGCGGTCAAGGACGGCTCGTTCCCCGCCAGGGAACATTCCTACTGATGGAGATCGTGCGCACGATCGAGGAATTGCGCGAGGCGCGCAGCCCCCTGGGCAAGCTGGCCCTGGTCCCGACCATGGGCAACCTGCACGCCGGGCACGTTTCGCTGCTCAGGATCGCGCGCGCAAACGCGGGCGCGGTCGCCGCCTCGATCTTCGTGAACCGGCTGCAATTCGCGCCCACGGAGGACTTCGACAGCTATCCGCGCACTTTCGAGGCCGACTGCGAAAAGCTGCGCGCCGAGGGCGTGGACCTGCTTTTCGCGCCGGACGAAAGCGTGCTCTACCCGCAGCCGCAGGCCTATGTGGTCGAGCCGCCGCCGATCGCCAACGAGCTCGAAGGGGCGTTCCGCCCGCGCTTCTTCCACGGCGTGGCCACCGTGGTCCTCAAGCTCTTCAACTGCGTGCAACCGGACTTCGCGGTGTTCGGGAAGAAGGACTACCAGCAGCTGATGATCGTGCGCAACATGGTCGCGCAGTTCAACCTGCCGGTCTCGATCGTCGAGGGCGAAACGGTCCGTGAACCCGACGGCCTGGCAATGAGTTCGCGCAACGGCTACCTGTCGCCGGCGGAGCGCAGCGAGGCGCCCCGCCTGCACAGGCAGCTGGAAAAGGTGCGCGACACGGTCGGCCGCGGTCGCCCGGATTTCGAGTCGGCCGGTGAACAGGCGATGCGGGAACTGGCGTCGGCCGGATGGAAGCCGGACTATGTCTCAGTCCGGCGACGGGCGGACCTTGCCCCTGCGGCAGCCGATGACCGGGAACTGGTGGTGCTTGGTGCCGCAAGGCTGGGCGGCACGCGCTTGATCGACAACCTGGAGATTCCGGCGCGCTAGGCAACCGGCCGCCGAAGCGTCGCCTGCCCCGCGGCGATCAGCCCGGATAAGGGTCGAACGTCAGGGACTCGACAGGGCAACCCATGGCCTTGGCGATTGCGTCCATGGAATCGTCGGTGATGGCGACCGCCTGGAAATCGGCCTCGCCGCCCTTGGAGGTAATGAAAGTCTTCGCGTCCGTTTCGTTCATCCAGGTCACCACCGGGTCCGGGGAGACCCCCTCCACCTGGCGGCAAATCGGAAACCCATCGGTTTTATAGACGATTGCGTACATGCGTAGTCCCCCGTCTTTCCGGCAAAACTCTAACTCATGTGGGACCCGGTTTCCACCTCCCGGGTTCCGGGCGCCGCCGGATCAGAATCGCTGCGACCCGCAACCGAACCGATCCCGGCGCCCTGGTTTTGCAGGCTGATAGTCGCAGGCCCTAGAAACCGGCAACTGCGCCGTCACCCCTCGGATCGAATGCGCCCTCCAGCGAACCGTTCGGGTGCCCGACCAGCGCGCCTGCATGGCCCATGGTCTCCTCGAAATCTCCCAGTACTTCAACGTCATGGCCGCGCGCTCTCAGGTCATCGATCAACTCCGCGCCGAGCCGCGCTTCGAGTTTCAGGGTCTCCGAGGCCGATCCCCATGTACGGCCCAGCAACCACCGCGGCGCGCTTACCGAACGCTGCAGCGGTTGGTTGAAGACCGCATAGCGCGTAAACACCGCAGCCTGCGTCTGCGGCTGGCCATCGCCGCCCATCGTCCCGTACACCAACGTGCGGCCGTCGCGAAGGCGCGCGAGTGCCGGGTTGAGCGTGTGGAACGGCTTCTTGCCCGGCCTGAGGCTGTTGATCGCGTCGGTCGCGAGCGAGAAGCTGCAGCCGCGGTTCTGCCAGTTGATGTGGCTGGTGGGGAGCACCACGCCCGAGCCGAACTCGTGGTAGATGCTCTGGATGAAGCTGACGGCGCAACCCTGCCCGTCGATGGCGCCCATCCAGATCGTCCCGCCCGGCCTGGACTTCCCGCCCCAGGGCGCGGCTTTTTCCATCGAGATGCCCCGTGCAAGCGACTGCAGCGCGGCATCGTCAAGCAGGGATTGCGCCTCGACCTTCATGAAAGCGGGGTCGGTCACGTGCTTGTCGCGGATGCCGTGGAAGGCCTGCTTGGTCGCTTCGACCACCGCGTGAACGTGATCCGCGCTATCGACCTCCAGACCGGAAAGCCCCAGCCGGTCGAGGATGCCGAGGATCGCCAGCGAGATGACGCCCTGCGTCGGCGGAGTCATGTTGTAGAGCGTGCCGGCCGAATGCGCCAGCTTCAAAGGCGCGACCTCGCGGGCGGCGTAGCTTTCGAGATCGGCCAGCGTCAGCGGGCTGCCGATGGCGCCGAGATCTGCTGCAATGGAACGCGCAAGGTCCCCGCGATAAAAATCCGCGAGGCCGGCATCGGCAAGCCGCTGCATCGTCGCGCCGAGGGTCTTCTGCACGAACAGCGAGCCGCGCACCGGCCCCGCCCCGCCGGGCATGAAGCGCGCCGCGAATCCGGGCACCTCCTCCAGTTCGGCCCGCTTGCCGCTGGTGTTCAGTTCCTGGCTTGCGGTCGCCGGCACGCCATTCGAAGCATAGTAGATCGCATCGGCCAGCAGCCGCGGCAGCGGCAGGCGGCCTTGGTGCCTGCGCCGGGAAATCGACAGTGCGCAATCCCATCCCGCGATCGTCCCGGCCACCGTATTCGCCGCAAGGGCCCCACGCGGCGGGATCGCCTGCAAGCCCCGGGCCTTGTACATCTCGATCGAAGCGGCCGCAGCGGCCGGCCCGCTTGCGTCGATTGCAACCGGTTCCTCACCGGGCACCGAGATCAGCCAGAATGCGTCCCCGCCGATCCCGGTCATGTGCGGATACACGACGGAAATCGTGGCCGCCGCCGACACCATGGCCTCGATCGCGTTGCCGCCTTCGCGCAATACGCCGGCAGCCGACTGGGCGGCGAGGGAGTGCGAGGCCACAGCAATGCCGCGGCGGGCGTAACTGGTGTGGATCATGCGGGTCCCCGGCGGCGAAAGAACGCGGATGTTCCGCGTTTGGGCGCCTTGGCGCAAGCACTGGTCTACAATCGGCCACGTACCGCGAGGGTGCATTGGGGCGAATCCGAATCCACATGGCTGGCAAGAATCCCGACGAACAATTCTTCGTTTCGGACATGTTCCGCGGCCGCGAGGGCGCGGCCCCCGAACGCCCGAACCTGGGATCGGTGCGCGAAGCAGCGCGCGACACGCCGGTGTACCGCGACTGCGACGTGCTCGTCGCCGGCGGCGGTCCTTCCGGGACTGCGGCAGCGGCGGCGGCGGCACGCGTGGGTGCGGATGTCGTTCTGCTCGAGCGCTACAACCACCTCGGCGGCCTGTCGACCGGCGGGCTCGTGATCTGGATCGACCGGATGACCGGCTGGGACGGGGAGCTCGTCATCCGCGGGTTTGCAGAAGAGGTGTTCTCGCGCCTGCCCAGGGACGCGGTCGCCGGTCCCGAACGCAACGAGTGGGGGTCGAGGGACGCAGCCCGGGCGGAATACTGGGCGCACCGGACGAGCGCATTCCACGGCGTGGTGACCTGGTCCCCGACGATCGACCCCGAGAGGCTCAAGCTCCTTTCGCAGGACCTTCTGCTCGAGCGCAAGGTGCACCTGGTCTACCACGCATGGATCGCGGCGCCGCTGGTGGAGGATGGCGCGGTGCGCGGCGCCATCTTCGAGAGCAAGTCGGGACGCCAGGCGATCCGCGCCAAGGTCGTCGTCGACGCAACCGGCGACGGCGACCTCCACGCCATGGCAGGCGCGCGCAGCCAGACCGACATCGAGGAATCCGACATCCACCACTGCATGAACACTGCGTGGCTGTTCGGCGGTGTCGACATGACACGGTGGATCGAATTCAAGGCCGGCCAGCCCGGGCAATTCGCAGAGTTCATGCGCCTGGGCCGCGAACGCCTGCATTTCTTCGAGAAGCCGTTCGTCTCGTGGCGCAACGACATCGCCCTTTACATGGGACCGCGCCAGTCGGGATTCTCGGCGCTCGACGTGGACGACCTGACCACGGTCGAAGTGCGCTCGCGCAGCCTCATGGCACAGCACCTGGACTTCTATCGCTCCCATGCGCCGGGATTCGAGAACGCCTACCTGCTCTACGGCGCGCCCCAGATCGGGGTGCGCCATGCGCGACGGCTGGTGGGCCTTTCGAAAGTCACGCGTTCGCAATGGCCTGCGGGCATCACCCAGCCCGACGAAATCGGCGTTTCGCCCTGCCTGTCGCCGAAGTTCCCGAACATCTCGATTCCCTACGGCAGCCTCGTGCCGGAGAAGCTCGATGGCCTGCTGGCCTGCGGGCGGCATATTGATTGCGATGCAACATCGCACTCGTTCCTGCGTGAGATACCGCAGTGCTGGGTCACCGGCCAGGCGGCCGGCGCGGCGGCTGCAATTGCCGCCAACCGGGGCCTCGCCCCGCGGTCCATCGACGTCCGCGAGCTGCAGCAAGCGCTGCTTGCCCAAGGCGTATTCCTGAGGAAAACGGTGGCGGCCGCAGCCGCCTGAACGTTCTAGCCCCGTTTTACCCAGCCGTCCTGAAGCGTCGTTGCCGCGCAACAACGGCTGCCCTTTGGCGAGATTTGTAAAAAACTGTCATTGCGCAACCCATTGAGGCAGCGTCTAATTGTTTTCGGGAAGGCCTGAATCCTAATGTTTTTCCTGAGGATTCGGGCCCGGGCAACTGCCCCTTTTGGGGGGGCTAAACATGGAAAGGGTTCAGATCATGAGCACTATGCGCGACGCAGCATTCCCTATGGCACGTGCGCCATACGGCAAGACCACCTCGCAGTACCAGGCCGAGTTCGACCCGGCCACCGGGACCATCTGGGGGTATTTCAACCCGCGGGGGACGCCCTGCTTCAGCCTCGGGCTGCTGAAGGACATCCGGATGCACGACACCCTGCTGGAAACCAACGCCGGGCACGTGCAGTTCGACGGCGCGATGCACGAAGCCAACTTCTACGTGGTCGGCTCACGGGTACCGCGCGTATTCAACCTGGGCGGCGACCTGGCGTTGTTCGTGCTGCTCATCAAGTCGCGCGACCGCGAGGCCCTGGCGCACTACGCGAAGCTCTGCATAGACAACGTCTACCCGCGCATCCGCAATTACTCCAGCCCGACACTCACGACGATCTCGCTCGTGCAGGGCGACGCGCTCGGCGGCGGCTTCGAGACCGCGCTCACCAGCGACGTGATCATCGCCGAGGAAAGCGCGCAAATGGGCCTGCCGGAGATCCTGTTCAACCTGTTCCCGGGCATGGGGGCCTACAGCCTGCTTGCACGCAGGGTGGGCATGCGGGCCGCCGAGGACCTGATCCTGTCGGGCAGGATCCTGCCGGCCAGGGCGCTGCACGAAATGGGCATCGTCGACGTCGTCGCCCCCGACGGCCAGGGCGAGTCGGCGGTCAACGACTGGATCGCCAGGGCGGGCAGGAAGCGCAACGGCTATGCGGCGGTCTACCGGGCGAGGCAGCACGTGCACCCGATCACCCGCGAGGAACTCGATGCGATCACCGAAACATGGGTGGATGCCGCGCTGAGGCTGGAGGACCGCGACCTGAAGATGATGAGCCGGATCGTGCGCTCGCAGATGCGGCGGATGGAGCGCGGCGACGTTACCGACGTGACTGCGGACGCGCTGGCCGCGGTCGGCTAGCCGGCGATCAGCGAAGCGAACCCTGCGCTGCCGAACTCCTGGCCAAATTGGAAAAAGTTCACCCGCGTCGAATTGATCACCGCGTCCTGCGCCGCAGGATCGTCGATCTTCTTCACCAGCAGGTTGAGCTTTGCCATGTGGTCCTGGTCCATGGAGGCGTGCGAGGTCAGGAACCTGAACCCGCCCGCGTCGACGTCGCGCCCGGTCGCCCGAGCAATCGAATCGGAAACCCTTCCGCCATACACAGAGGAGACGACTTCAAGTGTGTAAAGCATCCCGAGGACCGAGCAGGCGTGCCTGCGTTCGGCGGCCCAGTAGTTGAACGCGATCATCGCCTGCACCGGCGCGCTCGGCGGCAGCGAGCACGCGGCGTCGACATCCCCTCCCATGGCCCGGATGTCGTCCAGTACCCAGTGCTCATGGCCTTTCTCCTCTTCGATGCGCTCGTAAAGCTCGTAACGCACCACGCTGAAAGCGTCATCGCAGCGGGAGGCGGCGGCCGCCATGATCGGGCAGAAGTGCCACACGATGTGATACAGGTCGTGAAGGAAGGCCCGGTACTCGGCGAGCGTGAGGCCGTGATGGATCATCGAATGGATCTTGGGCTGCGCCTCGAGTTCCCTCCGGCTTGCATCCGTCATCTCGAGCAGTGTGATGAAGAAAGACATTTGCGAATCGATCCTTTTGCTGTTCCCGCAACATAACCCCCAATTACGGACATTCTATCCCCATGACTCCGATCAAACTCTACATGCTGGTGTTCCCCGTGTTCATCGCGCTGATTGCTGCCGAGGCAGCTTATTATCGATTCGTACTGCATCGCGACTACGGATGGCGGCAGACGCTGTCGAACGTGGTCGTGGCCCTCGGCCGCCTGGTCACCGAAGGCGCGCTTGCGGCGATCGTGCTCGCGGTGTACTTCGCCGCCTACAGCCTGCGGCCCTTCGACATCCCGATGGATCGCTGGGAAAGCTGGGTCGCGCTGTTCTTCGCGGTCGACTTCGCGTACTACTGGCTGCACCGGATGAGCCATGAGGTCCGCTGGATGTGGGCGCAGCACGCCGTGCACCACTCGGCGCAGCAGATCACGCTGTCGGTCGCCTACCGCCTCGGCTGGACCAACCTGGTCGCCGGCCCCTGGCTGTTCCTGGTGCCGGTGTGCTGGATCGGCTTCGACCCGCTCTCGGTCGGCCTGATGTTCGCCGCCAACCTGATCTACCAGTTCTGGCTGCACACCGAGGCGGTGCCCAGGCTCGGCGTCCTCGAGTACGTGTTCAACACGCCCTCGCACCATCGCGTCCACCATGCGGTGAATGCGGAATACCTCGACCGCAATTACGGCGGCATTTTCATCTTCTGGGACAGGATGTTCGGCACATTCGCGGAGGAAAAGGCCGGTACGCAGCCCCGCTACGGGCTGGTGAAGCAGGTCGAATCGCTGAACCCGATCAGGATCGTGTTCTCCGAGTGGGCGGCGCTGTACCGCGACCTGCGCTCGGCGCGCAGCCTCGGGGACGCATTCGGCTATGCATTCGGCAAACCCGGGTGGGCACCGCAGGGCGGGGGGCGCACCTCCGAGCGCCTGCGCGAAGAGGCGGCGTCCGTCGGCGCCCTCGGGGAGGCGCCGGGCCTCTCACACGGCTGACTGGCGCCGCGCGTCGAGATGGCGCCCCAGTGCCTGGCGCGCCATCTCGAGTTCCTGCTCTATCGATCGCACCAGCTGGAGCGATTGCAATCGCAATTCCGCATCCGACAGCTTGCCCTGCTCGCTGCAGATCCGCGTGAGCCGCTCCGCCCCCATGCTCGCGGCGGAACCTTTCATGGCGTGGAGGTGATTGCGGAACTCGGTGAAATTGCGCGCCGAGACCGCCGTATGCACCTTCTGGATCAGGACATCGTTGTCGGCAACGAAAACCCCGATCAGGCGCTCGAGGAACCCCGGCGAACCAAGCGCTTCGAGCTGGGAAAGCGTCTCGAGGTTGACGACCTGGGCCTGGCCCGGCGGGTCAGCCCTGGCCTGCGACGGTTCCGGGCGCTCTGAGGCGGCCGCAGCAGCGCCGACGCCGCGCTCGACCAATTCCTGGATGCCCTCGAGGAGCTTCATCGCCTCGATCGGCTTGGGCAGGAACGCGTCTGCGCCGGCTTCCATGCATTCCTGCTTGGCCTCGGTCGTCACGTCCGCCGACAGCACGATGACCGGGATGCGTTCCAGCCCGCGGCCCATGAGGCGGATGAACTGCAGCGCCTCCACCCCGCCCATGCGCGCCATGTTCCGGTCGAGCAGCACGATGTCGAACTGGGCACGCTCGAGGGCCTCGAGGGCCTCGTCGCCGTCGGAGACCAGCGTCACCGTGTGGCCGCCGCGCTCCAGGATACGGCCGATCACTTCGCGGTTGGTCGGGTTGTCGTCCGCGGCGAGCACGTTGCACTTCCGGGCGGCCGATCCCCGCCGCGCATAGTCCCCGAGGCGCACGACCCCATCGCGCACCTCCTCGCCGGCGGCGACCGAGTGCAGCACGTTGAACAACTGGCGCTTGTCGAACGGCAGTTCCAGCACCGCCGCATAGCCTGCCGACAGCGCCGCAAAGCGCGAGATCTCCATGTCGCGCGCGGCACCCATGATCAACGGCGGCGCAGGATTCGGTGCGGCACGGCGGAACCGCTGCGCAAGCTGCACGCCCTCGGCCTCCCCGGTCGCGTACAGGAGGACGCTGTGGTAGGGCTTGGCCAGGCTGATCTCGGTGGCGAGGCGGTGCGCCCCCTGGTCGATACCGGTGGCCGCTATCGGGACCGCGCCCCAGGACGCAAGCGCCGCCGAGAGGGTGGCGAACTCGCCGGGAGGGAACCCGACCAGCAGGACCCGCGCCTCGGCCAGCTCGCCGCTGCCGGCCTCGGCCCGCTCGGGCTGCTTTTCGAGGGCGACCTCGAACCAGAAAGTGCTGCCCAGGCCGACGGCGCTTTCAAGGCCGATCCTGCCCCCCATCAGTTCGACCAGCTGTTTCGCGATCGTGGTCCCCAGGCCGGTCCCGCCGAAGCGCCGCGTGGTGGTCTGGTCGGCCTGCGCGAAGCTCTCGAAGATCCGCTTCTGCGCTTCCGGCGCAATGCCGATCCCGGTGTCCCGGATCGAGAACTTGAGGAACACCCGGGAGTCGGTTTCCCCCTGTGCAGACACGTGCAGCGTCACGCTGCCGCGGTCGGTGAACTTGACCGCGTTGCTCGCGAGGTTGATCAGGATCTGCCGCAGGTGATGCGGATCCCCGCGCATCGCCGGCGGCACCTCCGGCATGATGGACACGACGAACTCGACGTTCTTGGCCGCGGCCTGCGAGGCGATGATCCGCGAAGTGCTGTTGACGAGCGCGTGCAGGTCGAAATCGACCTGCTCCAGGGTCAGCTTGCCGGCCTCGATCTTGGAAAAGTCGAGCACGTCCTCCACGAGGCCGAGCATGACCCGGGACGCGCCGCGCAGCGTCTGCAGCATGTCGGCCTGCTCCCGGCTGAGCTGGGTGTCCCGCAGCAGGTCGGCCATGCCGATGACCGCGTTCAGGGGCGTGCGCATCTCGTGGCTGACGACCGAGATGAAGCGCCGCTTCGCGAGGTTCGCGGCTTCCGCGCGCGACAGCGCGTCGAACATGCGCTTCACCAGCGAGAGCACGTACAGGCTGAGCACCAGCAGCCCCAGCAACAGGCCGATCCCCTCGCCGAGGTGGCTGCGCCAGAACTCGCTGGTGGCGAGTACCGCAGTGAAGCCGACCACGCTGAGCACCAGCGACAGGAGCAGGTAGCGGGGACCGAAGCGAAAGCCGTTGGCCAGCGTCACCCAGACATAGACGAGGAACAGCGCGAGCGCCCGCTCCCCGAAGAAGGACATGGCCCAGGTGACCATCCCCAGGTCGGCGGCGAGGCCGACGAAGCGCCGGAATTGCGAAATGTTGTCCGACGCAAGCGCCCAGACGAGGACGCCTGCCGAGACCACGAAGTACACCAGGTAGACGAGCACGTCGACCCGCATCACGCCGCCGCGCGCGAGGTCCGGGAAATCGATCAGGTAAAGGCCGAGGACCGCCGCGACGAGCACGCGCACGAACGCCTGTTCGTGTTCCGTGTCCGGGCGCGAGGCGAGCTTTTCGCGCAGCGGCTGCAGCATCCGGCGCATCGGGTTCAGACCGGGTCGGCGCCGGCGACCTGGTCGCTGAGCTCCCGCTGGATGCGCACCACGTCGTTTTCGACGCCGAGGAACGCATCGACGAGGTGCGGATCGAAATGCCGCCCGCGCTGGTTGCGCAGGTAGTTGAACGCCTCCGCTGCCGGCCAGGCTTTCTTGTAAGGGCGTACGGCGGTAAGGGCGTCGTAGACGTCCGCGATCGCGACCACCCTTGCGCAGAGCGGGATGTGATCGCCCACCAGGCCGTTCGGGTATCCCGAACCGTCGTATTTCTCGTGGTGGCCGAGCGCGATCAGCGCGCCCATCCGGACGTACTTGGAGGCGCTGCCCTTCAGGATCTCGTGGCCGATCACCGGGTGGCTGCGCATGATCTTCTGCTCCGGCTCGTCCAGGCGGCCGGGCTTGAGCAGGATCCCGTCCGGGATGCCGATCTTGCCGATGTCGTGCAGCGGGGCCGCCAGCTCGACGGTTTCGGCCTCCTCGTGGGCCAGGCCGATGGTGTCGGCGATCAGGCGCGAGTAACGGGCCATGCGGATCAGGTGGTTGCCGGTCTCCTCGTCGCGGAACTCGCCGGCGCGCGCGAGGCGCAACAAGGTCTCCTTTTCGCGCTCGCGGATTTCCCTGGTCGCATCCTCGACCATGCCTTCGAGCAGGCGCTTGCGGTCTTCGAGCGCAAGCTGCTGGCGCCGCAGCGTGATCAGGTTCCGGCAGCGCGCGAGGCATTCGCGCGCATCGATCGGCTTGATCAGGAAGTCGGTAATGCCGGCATCGAGCGCGGCATAGCGGATCTTCCGGTCGTCGTGGACGGTGACCATGACCATCGGCACGTGCTCGTATCCGGGCAGGGCGCGCAACCGCTTCACGAATTCGATGCCGTCCATGTCCGGCATCGAATAGTCGACGAGCACCAGGTCGGCGACATGCTTGGTCGCCCAGACGACCGCGTCCACCGGGCGCGCGAACGGCTGCACCACCACGCGGTCGTCGAGGCCCCGCACGACCTGCTCGAGAATGGCGCGGCCGGTCGACTGGTCGTCGACGACGACGATCGTGTTCTTCATCGCCGGCAGAATATGGACTTGGGCAATGCCCATGCGGTGCCTCCTGGCGGGCAAGACTACCCCCGGGTCTCACGAATGTCTAGCAAGTGCTTGCGATTGCAGGACAATTTCCACATCCGGCATGCACCGGGGACTTCGGCGCCGGTTGCCCGTCGCGCCGACTGCGGCGGGCAAGCGCCGCCGGCGCCGGGACCCGGGCCGATCGAGGGTCCGGGCCGCGGGGGCGTGGTGCCGGAAAAGGGACTCGAACCCTTACGCTGTTTAGGCGGCGGATTTTGAGTCCGCTGCGTCTACCAATTCCGCCATTCCGGCATCGCGAGCGGCGCGGATTATCGCACGCTGAACATCGAATTGCGCCGCGCGCATGCGGTTGCCGGCCCGCGGGACGCGCGCACCTTGGCCGTATAATGCGCGGCCATGCGCGTCGCCGATTTCGATTATGCGCTTCCCGAAGAGCTGATCGCACAACATCCCGCCGCGCAACGCCGCGCGAGCCGGCTGCTGCGCGTCGACGGCGCGACCGGCGCGTTGCAGGACCAGATGTTCGCCGACCTGCCTCGCGACATCGACTTCCGCGATGTCGTCGTCCTGAACGACACGCGCGTCATCAAGGCCCGCCTCGCCGCGAAGAAGAGCACCGGCGGCAAGCTCGAGGTGTTCGTGGAGCGCTTGCTCGGCACCCACGAGGCCTTTGTGTTGATGCGTGCGAGCACCCCGGTGACCGCGGGCGCGACGATCACCGTGGGCGACACCGTGACCGCCTCGGTGCTCG
Source organism: uncultured Bordetella sp. (assembly GCA_964599095.1). Taxonomy (GTDB): domain Bacteria; phylum Pseudomonadota; class Gammaproteobacteria; order Burkholderiales; family SG8-39; genus SZAS-79. The sequence continues at coordinate 181,443 of CAZREB010000003.1, read as the reverse complement.
GCCGCGAGGCCGACCTTTACCACCTGCGCTTCTCGGAACCGGTCGAGGCCGTTCTCGATCGGTACGGGTCGGTGCCGCTCCCGCCCTACATCACGCATGCACCCGGCCCGGACGACATCGAGCGCTACCAGACCGTTTATGCGGAAAGGCCCGGGGCGGTCGCTGCGCCGACCGCCGGCCTGCACTTCGACATGCCGATGCTCGACGCCCTGGCCGGCCGCGGCGTGAAGATCGCGCGAATCACGCTGCATGTCGGGCCGGGCACGTTCCAGCCGGTCCGGGCCGAGAACATTGCCGACCACAAGATGCACAGCGAGCGTTACAACGTGCCCCAGTCGACCGTGGACGCAATCGCGGCAGCGCGCAAGGCGGGCGGCCGGATCCTCGCCGTGGGCACGACCGCGCTGCGGGCGCTGGAAAGCGCATCGCGCAGCGGAGAACTCAAGGCAGGCGGCGGCGAGACCGACCTCTTCATCACGCCCGGCTTCCGCTTTCGCACCGTCGACCGGCTGCTGACGAACTTCCACCTGCCGAAATCCACGTTGCTGATGCTCGTGTCCGCTTTCGGCGGCGTCGAGACGCTTCGCAAGGCGTACGCGCACGCGATCGCAAAGCGCTACCGCTTCTACTCCTACGGCGACGCGATGCTGATCGAAAAAGCCCCTTGAAAAGGCGCCGGTGAATTTCAGCGTGCTGGCCGTCGACGGCGCCGCACGGCGGGGACGGCTCGAACTCACCCACGGCATCGTGGAGACGCCGGTGTTCATGCCTGTCGGCACCTACGGCTCGGTCAAGGCGATGTCGCCGCTCGAGTTGCGGGAGGTCGGCGCGCAGATCGTCCTCGGCAACACCTTCCACCTCTGGCTCAGGCCGGGCCTGGACGTGATCGGCAGGCACGGCGGCCTGCATCGCTTCATGGCCTGGGATGCGCCCATCCTCACCGACTCGGGCGGGTTCCAGGTCTTCAGCCTCGGCGCGATGCGCAGGATTTCCGAGGAAGGCGTGCGATTCGCGTCGCCGATCAACGGCGACCGGCTGATGCTCACGCCCGAGGAATCGATGCGCATCCAGCGCACGCTCGATTCCGACATCGTGATGGTCTTCGACGAGTGCATCGCCCACCCGGCAACCCGGCAGGACACCGCGGACTCCATGCGCCTGAGCCTGCGCTGGGCCGCGCGCTCGCGCACGGCGCACGAAGGCAACCCGAACGCGCTCTTCGGCATCGTCCAGGGCGGCATGTACGAGGACCTGCGGGAAGAGTCGCTCGCCGGGCTCGAGGCCATCGGCTTCGACGGATATGCGATCGGCGGACTCTCGGTGGGCGAGCCCAAGGAGGACATGCAGCGCATCCTCGGCCATACCGCGCCCCGGCTGCCGGCCGGCAAGCCCCGCTACCTGATGGGCGTGGGCACGCCCGAAGACCTGATCTTCGGCGTAACCGGCGGGATCGACATGTTCGACTGTGTCCTCCCGACCCGCAATGCGCGCAACGGCTGGCTGTTCACGCGCTTCGGCGACATCAAGATCCGCAATGCCGCCTACCGGGAAGACACGCGGCCGCTCGACGCCACCTGCGGCTGCTATTGCTGCCGCAACTTCACGCGGGCCTACCTTCACCACCTGCAGCGCGCCAACGAAATCCTCGGCGCCCGGCTCGCGACGATCCACAACCTGTTCTACTACCAGGGCCTGATGCGTGAACTTCGCGCTGCGATCGAGGCCAAAGGGCTTGCCGGCACGGCGGCGCGCCTGCTGGCCGAGCGCCGGCAACTCGCCCGGGCGACCGGGGAAACATGACGCAAGCTGCTATAATTTCGCGCTTTTTCCGAATACCAGGAGCCCTCCCGTGCTGATCTCGAACGCCTACGCCCAGGCGACCCCCGCCGGCGGCGACCCCGGCTTCATGGGGCTGCTGCCGATCATCCTGATGTTCGTGCTGCTGTATTTCCTGATGATCCGCCCGCAGATGAAGCGCGCCAAGGAAGCGAAGGCGATGATCGAAGCGCTGCAAAAGGGGGACGAGGTCATCACGGCCGGGGGCATGCTGGGCAGGATCAGCAGGATCAGCGACGCCTACATCACGCTCGAGATCGCGCCGAACACCGAGATCAGCATCCAGAAGGCCGCGGTGCAGACCCTGCTCCCCAAGGGCACGCTCAAGACCCTGCAGTAGCAGCGCGATTCCCGCGCCGATCGTCCCAAGGCCCTTACCGTGAATCGATATCCCGCCTGGAAATATGCCCTCATCGCGCTCGCCGTGGTGGCGGGGTTCCTGTACACGCTGCCCAACTTCTACGGCGAGTCGCCCGCGGTGCAGGTCTCCAGCGGCAAGGCGACGGTCAAGATCGACGCAGCCGTGCTCACCCGTGTCGAGGAGGCGCTGAAGAAGGCAAACATCACCTTCACGGCCTCGATCCTCGACATCAACAGCGTCCGGGTGCGCTTCAACGACACCGACACCCAGCTCAAGGCGAAGGACACGATCAGCCAGGCGCTGAACCCGGACGCGGCCAACCCGACCTACGTGGTCGCGCTGAACCTGCTGTCCTCCTCGCCGAACTGGCTCACCGCGATCCACGCGCTGCCGATGTACCTCGGCCTCGACCTGCGCGGCGGGGTGCACTTCCTGCTGCAGGTGGACATGCAGGCCGCGCTCACCAAGCGGCTCGACAGCCTGGTCGGCGATGCGCGCATCCAGTTGCGGGAAAAGAACATCCGCCATTCCGGCGTCACGCGCGAGGGCCAGACGATCAGGGTGCGCTTCCGCGACGCCGACACTCGCGAGAAAGCCAGGCGCGTGCTGGCCGATTCCATCACCGACCTCGCATTGGCGGACTCGCAGGACGGCGAGGAATTCAGGCTGGTCGGCTCGCTCAGGCCCGAGGGGGCCAAGCGCATCCAGGAGTTCGCCCTCAAGCAGAACATCACTACGCTCCACAACCGGATCAACGAACTGGGCGTCGCCGAGCCCGTGATCCAGCAGCAGGGCGCCGATCGCATCGTGGTCCAGTTGCCGGGCGTGCAGGACACCGCAAAGGCGAAGGACATCCTCGGGAGAACGGCAACCCTTGAGATCCGCATGGTGGACGAGGAGAGGATGAACCCGGCCACGCTGGCGGCCGCCGCCAAAGGCGACGTCCCGTTCGGGGACGAGTTCTTCATCGAGCGCAGCGGCGCGCCGATTCTCGTCAAGAAGGCGGTCGTGCTTACCGGTGACCGCCTCACGGATGCGCAGCCGGGGTTCGACAGCCAGACCCAGGAACCCGCGGTGCACCTCAACCTCGACGGCCCGGGCGCCAGGATATTCAAGGACGTGTCGCGCGAGAACATCGGCAAGCGCATGGCGATCCTGCTGATCGAGAAAGGCAAGGGCGAGGTCATTACCGCGCCGGTCATCCGCTCCGAGATCGGCGGCGGCCGGGTGCAGATCACCGGCCGCATGAGCACCACGGAGGCGAGCGACACCGCGCTGCTGCTGCGGGCCGGCTCGCTGGCCGCGCCGATGGAGATCGTCGAGGAACGCACCGTCGGCCCGAGCCTGGGCAAGGACAACATCGAGAAGGGGTTCAATTCCACGAAGTGGGGCTTCCTCGCGATCGTCGTCTTCATGTCCGTGTACTACGTGCTGTTCGGGCTGGTCTCCTCGGTGGCGCTCGGCGTCAACCTGCTCTTCCTCGTCGCGCTGCTGTCGCTCCTGCAGGCCACGCTCACGCTGCCGGGCATCGCCGCCATCGCGCTGACCCTGGGCATGGCGATCGACGCGAACGTGCTGATCAACGAGAGGATCCGCGAGGAAGTACGCGGCGGCGCCACGCCGCAGGCCGCGATCGCCGCGGGCTACGAAAGGGCCTTCGGCACGATCCTCGACTCGAACATCACCACGCTGATTGCCGGCCTCGCCCTGCTCATCTTCGGCTCCGGCGCGGTACGCGGGTTCGCCGTGGTCCACTGCCTGGGCATCCTGACGTCGATATTCTCCTCGGTGATGGTTTCGCGCGCGATCGTCAACCTGATCTACGGTCACCGGCGGCGGGTACGGCACCTGTCCATCGGCGACACCGGCTGGAAATAGGCGACCATGGAATTCTTCAAGATCCGCCGCACGATCCCGTTCATGCGGCATGCGCTGGTGTTCAACGTCATCTCGTTGATCACCTTCATCCTCGCGGTCGTCTTCCTCGCCACCAAGGGCCTGCACTTTTCGGTCGAATTCACCGGCGGCACCGTGATGGAGATCAGCTACAAGGACACGGCCGACGTCGACCGGATCCGGGGTGCGCTGGACAAGGCGGGCTTCAAGGACACGGCGGTGCAGAATTTCGGCTCGTCGCGGGACGTTATGATCCGCATGCCGCTGGTGCAGGGGCAATCGAGCGCCGACCTGTCGCAGAAGGTGATGGGCATCCTGCAGGCGGACAACAAGGACGCGGAACTGCGCCGCGTCGAATTCGTCGGCCCGCAGGTCGGCAAGGAACTGGCCGAGAACGGCGCGCTGGCGCTGCTCGTCGTCTCGATCGGCATCGTGCTCTACCTCGCAATGCGCTTCGAATGGAAATTCGGCCTCTCGGCGATCATCGCCAACCTGCACGACGTGGTGATCATCCTGGGGTTCTTCGCGCTCTTCCAGTGGGAATTCTCGCTGCCGGTGCTCGCCGCGGTGCTTGCCGTCCTCGGCTACTCGGTCAACGAATCGGTGGTGGTCTTCGACCGGGTCCGGGAGAACTTCCGCAAGATGAGGAAGGCGCCGACCCCGGACGTGATCGACGCCGCGATCACCGGGACGATTTCGCGCACCATCATCACGCACGGCAGCACGCAGATCATGGTCACCACCATGCTGATCTTCGGCGGCCCGGCGCTGCACTACTTCGCGCTGGCGCTGACCATCGGGATCTGCTTCGGGATCTATTCCTCGGTGCTGGTAGCCAGCCCCCTGCTGATGTGGCTCAAGGTCGACCGCTCGCAGTTCGTGACCGCGAAGAAATCGCGCCGCGAGGAGAACGAAGGCGCCGTGGTCTGACGCCGGCAGGCCCCGGCGGCCCCGCCCGGAACGCCGCCGGGAGGGTCACTTCAGGACCTGCACCAGGTTGTTGTAGTCGTCCGTCCAGAGCCGCCAGTCGGGCCTTTCCTGCACCGGTTCCGACACCTCCTTGATCACCGGGGCCTCCAGCGCCCTGCGGTCGCGCGACACGAGCACCCAGTCGCTCTGCGTCTTGTCCTCGTCGCCCTTCTCGTAGACATTGACCGCGAATGCGCCGCACGCCGATGCAATCTGCGCGACGACCGGGCCGAGGTCGAGAAAGCGGTTAGAGACGTGGAAAGCCACGATCCCGCCGGGGTTCATGTGCTTCAGGTACACCTCGAGCGCCTCTTTCGTGATGAGGTGCACCGGGATCGCGTCGCTGGAGAACGCGTCGACCGCGAGGATGTCGAATTTTTCCGGCGCCTCGCGCTCGAGCGTGAGCCGCGCGTCGCCAAGCGCAATCTCGATCTTCGCCTCGCTGTCGCCGAGGTAGGCGAATTCGCGCCGCGCGATCGCCACCACCGCCGGGTTGATGTCGTAGAAGCGGTAGACGTCCCCCTTGCGGCCGTACGCCGCCAGCGTCCCGGTGCCCAGGCCGATCACGCCGACGCGCAGGGGCCCGCCGGGCTGCTTGGAGGCGATCGCCTTGCCGATGCCCGAGGTCACCTGGTAGTAGCTGGTGAGGTCCTTGCGCGCCGCCCCGGTCATGTACTGCTCGCCGTGCATGATGGTGCCGTGGAGCAGCCGCCGCAGGTGCTCGGGCTCGCCTTCGCTGCCGTACTCCTTGACCCGCAGCACGCCGTAGAAGTTGCGTTCCGAGACCCGGACGAAATCCTGGAACTTGAAGCCGTCGTAGCAGACCGCCGCCGCGACCCCCACAAGGACCGCCATGCTCGCGTAGGACGCCGCCCGGTTGAGGTTGCGAAAGGCGGCCACGCCGAGGGCGGCGCAGGCGACCAGGCCGATGCCGAGTTCGTAATAGGCATTGAAGACCAGCGGCGCAATGACGGCGACGAAGAAACCGCCGAGCGCCCCGCCTACCGACACCCAGAGATAGTAGGCAGTCAGGTGGCGGTTGGAGGGCCTGTGTCGATAAAGCTCGCCGTGGCAGAACATGCACGCGAAAAAGAGCCCCGCCAGGAAGATGCCGAGTTGCATGTAGAGGTCGAACTGGTGTTTCGGGTCGACCAGCAGCCAGCCCATCCCGCCCAACCAGGCAAGCACCGGGAACCACCACCATTTCGGCCGGTACAGCCCCCGGCCTTCGAAACAAAGGATGAACGACAGCAGGTAGAGCGTCAGCGGCGCGAGCCAGAGCAGCGGGATCGCCGCCACGTTCTGCGTGATGTGGTTGGTGATCGCGAGCAGCATGACCGAGCCGGTGGCCGAAAGGGCGAGCCACAGCACGATGTCGTCGCGACCCGGCGCCGGGCCCTCCTCCGCGCCGCCCGCGGCGGCCGGCGCCCGCTCGTGCGCGTTCGAGGACAACCAGGCAAGCGCAGCGCACAGCACCGAGAAGGCGGCGAACATCCACGACCAGCCGTAGACCTGCTGCCCGTTGCTCAGGTAAGGCTCGACCACCAGCGGGTAGCCGATCAGGGCCAGCAGCGAGGCGAAGTTGGACACCGCGAAAAGCCGGTAGGGATTCGCGCCCGGGCGTGCCCGCGAGAACCACGCCTGCAACAGCGGACTGGTCGACGAGATCAGCAGGTAGGGCAATCCCACCGTGGCGGTGAGCAGCAGCAGGATGCGCGAGATCGGCTCGCCGCCCCCGACCGGCTTCCACGAGGCGTCCGGCAGGATCGGCAGCGTCGCGACCGCAGCCGCGAGGAGGATCGTGTGGACGGTCGCCTGGGCGCGGGGCGACAGTCTTGCCGTCGCGGCATGCGCATAGGCGTAGCCGGCCAGCAGGATGCACTGGAAGAACAGCATGCAGGTCGTCCACACCGCCGCGGTGCCGCCGAACCAGGGCAGGATCAGCCGCGCGATCAGCGGCTGGACGAGGAACAGCAGGAACGAGGACAGGAAGATCGTGATCGCGTAAAGCATCGGCGTGGCGCGCGAAGCGCGCGTCAGGGAAGGGGCGGCGGGATCGTCAGATGCGCCGCGCGAGCGCCGCGGCGAGGCCGGTGTAGCCGGCGGGTGTCAGCGCGAGAAGCTGCTTCTTCGCCTCTGCGGGAATCGGCAGGGTGCGGATGAACGCGGCAAGGCGCCTCGAATCGATGCCCTTGCCGCGCGTAAGTGCCTTGAGCTTCTCGTACGCGTCCGGCACGCCATACCGGCGCATCACCTGCTGGACCGGCTCGGCCAGCACTTCCCAGCTGGCCTCGAGGTCCTCGGCGAACCGCGCGGGGTTCGCTTCGAGCTTGCCCAGCCCGCGCAGGCAGGCCACGTAGGCGAGCAGCGTGTGGCCGAGCGCACTGCCCGCATTCCTGAGCGCGGTGGAGTCCGAGAGGTCGCGCTGCCAGCGCGAAACCGGCAGCTTGTCGGCGAGATGGCGCAGCAACGCATTGGCCACGCCGATGTTGCCCTCGGAATTCTCGAAGTCGATCGGGTTCACCTTGTGCGGCATGGTCGAGGACCCGACTTCGCCGGCCTTCAGCCTCTGCCTGAAGTATCCGAGCGAGATGTAGCCCCAGACGTCGCGGTCGAAGTCGAGCAGCACGGTGTTCGCGCGCGCCCAGGCGTCGAACAGCTCGGCGAACGCGTCGTGCGGCTCGATCTGCGTCGTATAGGGATTGAATTCCAGCCCCAGGCCCTCCACGAACCGGCGGCAGAAGCCTTCCCAGTCGAAGCCCGGATACGCGGCGAGGTGCGCGTTGTAGTTGCCGACCGCACCGTTGATCTTGCCCAGCACCGACACGCCCGCGATTCGCGTCCGCGCGCGGCGCAGGCGGTGCACGAAGTTGGCCATCTCCTTGCCCATCGTCGTCGGGCTCGCAGGCTGGCCGTGGGTGCGCGAGAGCATCGCGAGGCCGGCGTGCCTGTGGGCGAGCGCCCGAATGCCCGCGATCACTTCGTCGAGCCTGGGCAGCATCACTTCTTCGCGCGCCTCGGCAAGCATCAGCGCGTAGGAGAGATTGTTGATGTCCTCGGACGTGCACGCGAAGTGGATGAATTCGAGCGAGCGCTCGACCTCGCGGTTGCCCGCCAGCCGGCCCTTCATCCAGTACTCGATCGCCTTGACGTCGTGGTTGGTCCCGGCCTCGATGTTCTTGATGTGCGCCGCGTCCTTCTCTGAAAACCCGGCGACCAGCTTGTCGAGCGCCGCGATGGTCTTCGGGCTGAACGCCTTGAGCTCGCCGATCGCCGGCTCGGCCGCGAGCGCCTTCAGCCACTCGATCTCTATCCTCAGCCGGTAGCGGATCAGGGCGGATTCGCTGAAGTGCCTGCGCAGCGGGTCTGCCGATTTCGCGTAGCGGCCGTCGAGCGGGGAGAGGGCGGTGAGTTGCGTCATGTGCGGCGGTGCCCGGCATCGCGAGGACGCGCACGGCAGGGTTTCGCTCGTCGGTATTGGCCCGGCATTATAGCGTCGGCCCGTCGATGGCCGGAGGACCCGAATGTTACAATAGGCTTGTAGTTCGCCGTGCAACCCGGCGTGCAATTCTGCCTGCAATTCCTCCCGGAAAACCTCATCCATGAGACTCCTTGGCTCGGTCCCGAGTCCCTTCACGCGCAAGGTGCGCATCGTCCTCGCCGAAAAGCGGGTGGAATGCGCGTTCGAGATGGTCGACGTCATCGCGCCCGACAGCCCGGTGCCGGCGCACAATCCGCTCGGCAAGATCCCGGTCCTCGTGCTGGACGACGGCTCCACGCTCTACGATTCGCGGGTCATCGCCGAGTTCCTCGACACGGTCTCTCCCAAGGGGCGCCTGATCCCCGAGGAAAGCCGCGACCGCATCGCCGTGCGCCGCTGGGAAGCGCTGGCCGACGGCGCGGTCGACGCAGGGATCCTGATCCGGTACGAGCGGCTGCGCGAAAAGCACCTGCAAAGCGACGCCTGGATCGGGCGCCAGGCGGGCAAGCTCGAGCGCGGCCTCGCGGAAATGGCGGGCGAACTCGGCGACAAGCCCTGGTGCCACGGCAACGGCTTCACGCTTGCCGACATCGCATTCGGGTGCGCGCTCGGGTGGTTCGCCTTCCGTTTCCCCGAAATCGACTGGCGGGGCACCTACCCCAACCTCGCGCGGCATTTCGACAAGCTGTCGGAACGGCCGACGTTCGCCGACACGGTCCCGAAAGCCTGAGTCCGCCGGGGCCGGCACCGTGAACGAAGGCACGCTGCTCTTCGTCAATTTCGCGGTGTACTCGTGGTTGCTCCTGGTCCCCGTAGTCGCAGTCGAGGCGCGGGAGCTCAAGGGCCCGCTGGCGCTCGAGACCGGCCGTGCCGTTGCAGTGTCCGGCGCCGCGAACTTCATTTCCACGCTCGCCTGCACGCTGGCCGTATTCGGCGCCGGCTGGGTCCTGGGCTATCTCGACGTGGTGGCCGAACCCCAGGCAGGCGAAGGCGACCTTGCCGTCCTCATCGCCCTGGTGCCGTGCTATTTCCTTTCGGTATGGTCCGAAACGACCGTGGGCGTGATCCTGCTCAAGCCTGCTTCGCGATCCCTTGTCCACGCGGCTTTTGCCCGCGCCAACCTGCTGGGCTACGCAATGGTCGGGATCGTGCCGGTCGCGCGTTTCGCCAAGAGCCTCGCCGTCAACGGGCGGATCATCTGGTAGCCCGCCGAAGAAACGGGACGACCCGGGTCGCTCTTCCTAAGCAATGATCCCGCCGCCCAGGCAGACCTCGCCGTCGTAGAGCACCACCGACTGCCCCGGCGTCACCGCCCAGTGCGGCTCGGAGAATTCCAGCGAGAATTCGTCAACCTCGACGCGCGTGACCTGGCAGGTCGTGTCGGCCTGCCGATACCTGCTCTTGGCCGTATGCACCGAGCCCTCTTCGGGCGCGTCGCCGCCGACCCAGGTCGCATCGACCGCCGAGAGCCGCCGCCTGAACAGCAGCGGGTCGTCGTGCCCCTGCACGACGATCAGCGCATTCTCGGCCAGGTCCTTGCCCGCAACGTACCACGCGTTCCCGTCCCCGCCCCGCTTGCCGCCGATCCCGATCCCCTTCCTTTGCCCGATCGTGTAGAAAGCCAGGCCCACGTGCTGGCCGATGGTCCGGCCGTCCGGCGTCCGGATCGGGCCGGGCTCCTTGGGAAGGTAGCGGTTCAGGAACTCGCGGAACGGCCGCTCCCCGATGAAGCAGATCCCGGTCGAATCCTTCTTGGCGTGGTTCGGCAGCCTCGCCTCCTCGGCGATGCGCCTGACCTCCTTCTTCTCGAGATGCCCGACCGGGAACAGGACCTTCGACAACTGCGCCTGGTTCAGGCGGTGCAGGAAGTAGGTCTGGTCCTTCGCCGGATCCGATGCGCGCAGCAGCTCGAACTTGCTCACGCCCTCTTCCCTGTCGACCACGACCTCGCGCACCTGCGCATAGTGCCCGGTCGCGATCCTCGATGCCCCGAGGTCCATCGCGTGGTCGAGGAACGCCTTGAACTTGATCTCCGCATTGCACAGGACGTCCGGGTTCGGCGTGCGGCCCGCGGAGTACTCCCGCAGGAATTCCGCAAACACCCGGTCCTTGTACTCGGCCGAAAAATTCACCGCCTCCAGCTCGACGCCGATCACGTCGGCCGCCGAGGCCGCATCGATCAGGTCCTGGCGGGTCGAGCAGTACTCGTCGTCGTCGTCGTCTTCCCAGTTCTTCATGAACAGGCCGATGACGTCGTAGCCCTGCCGCTTGAGGAGCAGCGCGGCCACCGACGAGTCCACCCCGCCGGACATCCCGACGACGACGCGCCCGCCCATCAGGCGTACCCGCTTGCGAACACGCCCAGCGGGTAGCGCTTGCCCGCCAGGTAGTCGTCGATGCAGGCCATGACCAGCGGCGTCCGGTGCATGGCCGCCTTCGCCGCGAGTTCGTCGCGCGTGTACCAATGGGTCGCAATGATCTCGGCGTCCAGCGCCCGCCCCTCGTCCGCGCCATCGAGCCGGCCGGCGAACGTGAACCGGATGAAAGTGATGTCGCGCGGCGCGTAGTACCAGCGATAGATGCCGACCAGGGACTCCGGGGTGAAGCGATGCGCGGTTTCTTCGAGGACTTCGCGGGCGCAGGCGGCGACCAGGCTCTCGCCCGGGTCGAGGTGGCCGGCCGGCTGGTTCAGGACCCGCGCGCCGTCATACTCCTCCTCGACCATGAGGAATCGGCCGTCCCGCTCGATGATCGCCGCCACGGTCACCGAGGGCGGTTTCCAGACCGCGCCCATGCGTAGCCCGTACCCGGCTCACGCCGCCTTGGCGGTGTTCTTCCGGATGAACTCCGCCATGCGGGCCACGCCCTTTTCGATCATCTCGTTCGACGCGGCATACGAGAACCGCACATGCTGCCCCTCGCCCGGGACACGCGAACCGAAGTGGATGTCCGCTAACACCGCGACACCCGCTTCGTTCAGTAACCGCTTGCGGAACTCTTCCGAATCCTTCGCACCGATCATCCGGCACGCTTCGGTCACGTTCGGCCATGCATAGAAGGCGCCACCCGGGACCTTGCAGGTCACGCCGGGCACCTTGTTCAGCAGCCCGACGATCAGGTCGCGGCGCTCGAGGAAGCTCTTCTTCATCATCTCGGCCGCGTCCTGCGGGCCGTTGATCGCCTCCACCGCCGCCCACTGGGAGATCTGCGAGGCGCACGAGTCCGTGTTGGTCACCCACCGCGTGAAGACCGGCGAGAGCGTGGGGTTCGAAATGAACCCGATCCGCCAGCCGGTCATCGCCCAGGTCTTCGAAGCGCCGTCGGAAATGATCGTGCGCTCGTACATGCCGGGCACCTGCGCGATCGAGAAGAAATCGCCGTCGAACGTGAGCCGCGAATAGATCTCGTCGGCATAGACCCACACCTGCGGGTGCTTCGCGAGGATCGCCCCGATCTGCTCCAGCTCGGCGCGCGTCAGCAGCCCGCCGGTGGGATTGTGCGGGTAGTTGAGGATCAGCAGCCTGGTCTTCGGCGTGATCAGCCTGTCGAGTTCGGCCGGGTCGAACGAGAAATTGCGCGCCTCCCTGAGGTGGATCGGCACCGGCTTTGCGCCGCACGCGGTGATCTGCGATTCGTAGATCGGGAATCCCGGGTTCGGGTAGATCACTTCGTCGCCGACGCCGTAGTCGGTCACCGAAAGGATCGCGTAAGCAATGAAGGGCTTTGCGCCCGCGCCGACCACGACGTCGTCCGGCCGGATCGGCAGGCCGCCGCGCATGCCGGCCATGTATTTCGCGGCCGCCTCGCGCAACGGGTCGATGCCCGCGGACGGCGTGTACCCGTGCTTGCCCTCGCGGATCGCGCGGATCCCGGCTTCCTGCACATGCAGGGGCGCCGGGAAGTCGGGCTGGCCGATGCAGAACGAGATGATGTCCTTGCCGGTCCGGGCAAGGCTGTTGACCTCGGCGAGCACGACAAAGGCGTTCTCGGTGCCAAGGCTCTGCGCGCGCTTTGACAACTGCAGCATGGCAAGGTCCGCAAGATAGAAACAAGGGAACGCATTTTACCCCCGACCAGCCCGGTAGTTGATCCATGTCAAACGCCGCGGAGGTCGCCCGATTAGGATGAATCCGGTCGCGAACAAAACGGGGTGTGCGGCGTCCAATTACGATGAAGTTCTATTGGAATGACTGGATGGCGGCGGTTCTGGGTGCTTGGCTGGCCGTTTCTCCGCACGCGCTCGGCTACACGTTGGACGGCCCCGCAACCGAAAATGCCTACGGCGCGGGTGTCGTGGTCGTCCTGTTCAACGTCATCTCCGCATGCCGGTTTATCGACCAGGGCCAGGAACTCTTCAACATCCTGCTCGGCGTGTGGCTCGTCCTGTCACCGTATTCCCTCGGCTTTCGGGACGACACACCCGCCTCAGGCAATGCGATCGCAGTGGGAGCGTTGGTCGTGGCGCTCGCCGTCTGGTCGATGGCGTGGCCCCCAAAACAGGAGTCCTCGTGATCGCACGCCGTTACATTGCCTATACCACATTTGCCTTCGCAGCCCTGCAGCCGGCAGCCGCTATCGGCGACGACGTCACCGGGCCGGGCAGAAAAGTCTACGAGGCACGCTGCATGGGGTGCCACGAGGCCAACCCGCGATCGGCCGAGAAGCTCGGTCCGAGCCTGAATGGCATCATCGGCCGCCAGGCCGGAACGGAAGATACCGGCGTGCACTCACGCGCCGCGGTCGAATCGGGCACCGTCTGGACCCGGAGTTCCCTGCGCCGATACTTATCGGATCCGAAGCGGGAAATGCCAGGCACGTTCATGGTCACGCGCGTCTCGGAAAGCAAGGAGCTGGACGCCCTGCTGAACTATCTGGAGTCTCTGCGCTGACCCACAAAAGATAAACATTGAGTTTTCTGGAATCAATACGGGAGCCATTTTCAGGCCAATGTAGTTGCCCAATATAGAAAATATTTCGGGCGAAGGCCCCCTGCTGCGCATCTTGCGGCTCGCGGCGGTAAAGCGGCTATTCTTGTCCGCGTGCGCGGCCCTTGCCTTTGCCGGAACGGTAACGGTCACGTACCCCGTGACGGCGGTGATCCTGCCTGCCGCGCTCGTCAATCCCCGGCAGTGGCGGCCGATCGCGCTGGCATCCGCGCTCGGCAGCGCGTTGGGCGCCACCGCCTTGGTGCTGGCGTTTCACCACTGGGGCTGGGCTTGGGTGTATGCGCGCTTCCCTGAATTCGCCTCGCACGACAGCTGGCTGAAGATGCTCGACTGGGTTTCGACGTACGGGCTTGCAGCCCTGTTCGCCATCGCCCTGTCGCCGCTGCCGCAGACGCCGGCACTAGTGTTTTTCGGAATCGTTCGCCCCGAACCCTTCGGTACGTTCGTTGCGATCATGGGCGCAAAACTGATCAAGTACGGCGTATTTGCGTGGTTCGTGAGCCGGTTTCCGAAACGCTTTCAAGGCACACGGCGCTCAGATCTGGAAGCACACCCATAGCATCAGGCCTTCGGCGATGTCGCGCAGCAACGTCGGCGGATTCGGCACATACCTGCGTGCCGAACTGCGTTCGGTCTCGAACCATGCCGCAAATCGCGCGACTTCGACCGCATGCCTGAATGCGATCATGAACTCGTAGTTGAGCAGGAGACTGCGGCTGTCCAGATTCGACGATCCGGCCAGCGCCAGATCGTCGTCAACGATTGCTGCTTTGGCGTGGAGCATGTTCGGCGAAAGCCAGATCCGGACCCCCGCATCGGCCAGCACGCGAAACGACCGGTGCCGGGCGAAATCGGCAATCCGGTGATTGGAACGGGCCGGCAGAAGAATATCCACGACGACGCCTCGCCGCGCCGCCAGGCAAAGCGCGAGAAGCAGGGACTCATCGGGCACAACGTACGGCGATGCGAGCAACATCCGGCCCCGCGCGTGGAATGCAGCGCTGACAAGCAGCGTATGAACCGTGTCGTCGGCCTGGTCCGGGCCCGATGCAATCAGTTGCCCGGTACGCCCGTCTGCTCCTGTCGATTCTGCAGGGGGCCGGAAATCGGCCGCCGGCGGCGCGGGTTGCGACGCCGGCCCGATTGCGAAGTTCCAGTCGCACTCGAACAATTTCGCCATCTGCAAGACCAGCGGTCCTCGGAGGTCGAACGTCAGGTCATGCCAGGCGCCGCCGTGCCCCTGCCCCTCGAAGTACTCCGCAGCCAGATTACGGCCTCCGCACCAGAGCCTCTGCCCGGGCAAACTTGCGTCCGCCACGACAAACTTCCGATGGTTCCTCAGGTTCAGGTGCCCCTTGAACGGCGCAGCCAGGGACGGAACGAAAAAGCCCACCTGCACACCCGCCCTCCTCAAGGGCGAGAGGTCGGTGCCGCCGCCGATCCAGTGGCCCACCCCGTCGATGAGGAATCGCACGCGTACGCCGGCTCGCGCTCGCTGGGCGAGCCGCTCGATAATCGCAGCACCGACGGCATCCCGCCCGAGCAGGAATGTGCACACATCAAGGCTCCGCCCCGCACCGTCGATCGTTTCGAGGAGCGCGCCGAGTCCCTCCGCGCCGTTCGCGTGCAGATTCAACGCCTGATAGCCCGCCGGATCCGACTGGCTGAGGGATGCCGTCACCCGGGCAAACCAGTCGAGGTGTCCCGCTATCGGCACCGGCCTCAAAGTGCGGTGCGCGTGCGGCAGCTTGCGGGTGCCAAACAACAGATAGATTGGAAGCGCGGCGTAGGGCAACAGGATGATGAAAAGCACCCATGCTATTGCCGCCGAAGGATGGCGGCGTTGCGGCAGGGCATGGGCCGCGAGTGCATAGACCAGCAGCGCGATTACCATGGCCAGCGCATGCAGCGTGATCCAGTGCGATGCGGCCGGAGGAGGCATCGTGATTCGAAGTCTAACCGCGAAAGATTTCGAACGGCTCGATTTTCAGCACGCGCCTCACCTCCGCATAGCTCGAAACCGCAGCAATGACCAGGACCATTCCGAATGCCAGAGCCAGGTTCCAGAACTCGACGACGGCGGCATAGTCCGGCAAGCGAAGCTTTGCGGCAAGGATCGCGAGGCTGGAAATTCCCACGCCGAGGCCGTAGCCGGTAAGCCCGGTAAAAAGCGCCTGAAAGAGGATCATCGCGATCAGTTCATGGTTCTTGGCGCCGATGGCTTTCAGAGCCCCGAATTTCTCGAGATTTTCAAGGATGAACGTGTAGAACGTCTGGCCGGAAATGGAAAGCCCGACGACGAAAGCGATGATCGTCATGATCATGATATTGATCCCGATCCCGGTCCTGTACTTGTAGAAATCCGCTGTCCGCACATCGAACTCCCCGGCCGTCAGCGCAACATAGCCCAGTCTCGCGACCTGCTGCTTGATCAGCGGCACGTCCCCGGCGGATTTCGGTTCGACAAGGATGTACGACTGCGTAAAACGCGCGACAGGCAGATACATGATCGCGCGGGAATAGACCGTATACAGCGACGGCACGCCGAATAGTCCGTTTGCGGCGACCTTCGCCACGCCGACGATTACTGCGCGGTGATCGTTCAGCTCGAATTCGTCCCCTATTGCGGGCCGATCAAGTTTGCCGTATTCGGCGTCGTTCACCACGATAAAGGCATTTTCCCCGTAGATGTCCTCGATGTTGCCTTGCTCGAGCAGCGGGCGACCAACGAGGCTTACGTCATCCAGCGCGAAGATATTGACCGCCTGGTAGGTCCCGCTCTTCAATTTGGCCAACCCGGTGCCCGTATACAGCCCGACCGCGTATTTCACCCCGTCCATGCTTCGTGCGGCATCGAGCACGTAGTCCGGCATCGGAATGGAGTTTGCCGGCGTGTTGACGGCCGGGTCCATGACCCACACCGAAGCGCCGATGTTCGCAACCGTCGACGAGGATCGGTCGAGGATGCCGGCGAACATCGACGTGACTTGCATCATCAGGAACACGGCGAAAGTCACTCCGATCAGGAGCGCAGAAAACTTGGCCCGATCGTTGACGAGCAGCTTGAAAGCGATGCGCAGGATTCCGCCGAGCTTCACTTCTTTTGCTCCCGCCACGGCCGGCCGAGGGCGAGGCACAGTGCGGTGCTGTCCTGAAGCCTCAGAGCACGCGCCTGGATCAGGTTGATGTGCGCCACCTCCACCTGCTGCCGGGCGGCGCTTTCCTGCGACTCACTCGACAAACCTGCAATGCGATTCGCGTACGCGAGTTCGCGCTGCCGCATGGCCAGATCAAGCGCTTCCTGCTGCGCCGCCTCGATCTGGGCATCGTGCTGCAACGCGTGAAGGGCATCCGCAACCTGACCGAACGCGTTGACCACGGTCTGCCGGTATTCCGCATAGGCTTGATCGTATTGCGCCTTTGCCGCGTCACGCGCGTAGATGCCCGAAAAGCCGGAAAACACGGGGATCGTTGCCGCGGGACCAAACGACCAGTAGCGGCTGTTGGAGGTGCCCAGCACGGAACTGTTCGGCCCCTGCATGCCGCTGGTCGCGCCCAATGTCACAGCCGGATACAACGCCGCGGTCGTGACGCCGATCTGGGCGGATGCCATGCGCAGGCTGGCTTCGGCCGCGAGGATGTCGGGACGCTGCCGAACAAGTTCGGATGGGAGGCTGGAGGGAAGTTCAGCCGGCAACTGGAGATCACGAAATGCAATCGCCGGCGTGGACCATTCTGCCGGCGTCTTGCCCGAAAGAGAGGCCAGCAGGTCCGTGGCTGCCGCCAGGCGCTGGCGCAGTACCGGCGCGGCGGCCTCGCTGGCGGCGAGCTGCGACCGAGCGGAGACGACGGCCGCATAGGCCGAGGTACCGGCACGCCATTGAGCCTCGAGCAGAAACACCTGCCTGCGCTGAATTGCGATCAGTTCCTCCGTGGCCCCCAGCTGGGCGGCATACGCGGATTGCGCAATTGCGGTATTAACAAGATTTCCGGTCAGCGTCAGGAACGTTCCATCGCGCAATGCTCGCTGGTAGTCGACGCCGGCTGCAAGCCTTTCTACAGTGCGCCGGTTGCCGCCGAACACGTCAATTGCATAATTGACCCCAACGCCCAGCGTGAGCAGCGTGAAAGCCGATCCGACGCCGGAGCCGCCCAGGCGGAAAGGAGAAATGCGCTGACGCAACGCGCTCGCACCGATATCGACTTCGGGATAGAAAACGCCGTTGCCTGCCTTGAGTCCTGCTTCGCTCGCCGCCAGCGCCGCCCCGGCTGCCGTCATCCCGGGACTGGCAGCGAGGCCATCCTTCACAAGGGTGTCGATCCGGGGCGAGCCGAAAACGGCCCACCATTCTTCTGTCACCTTCGTGTTCGACGCCGGCGGGTCACGGACAAATCCGGCACCGGCCGCAAGCTCTGGCCGCTGGAAGTCCGGCCCCGCAGCGCAGCCTGCGCACACAGCGCACAACATGGCGACAACCGCATTCGATTTCACGGCCCGTCCGCCTTCGCTGCGAGGTAGACGTCCACGAGCTGGCCGGGGTAGAGCCGCGCCTTGCCGTTGTTCTCGAAGCGGAAGATCAGCGGGAGTACGCGTACATCCACGCGCTCCTGCCGCTGGTCCGACAGCTGGATCTTGGGTATCAGGTACGGCTGCATGCGCTCGTATTTCAGCGGAATGCGGAGGTCAGTGCCGCGCACCGACATTTCGGCTCGCATGCCCTGCACTGCAGGCAGCCGGTTGATGAGGATCTCATCGACGAACACCCTGACCGCCAGCACCCCCTGTGGCGCGCCCATGACCAGCAGCGGCCCGTTCGCCTGCGTGTAGGCGGAATACGCTCCCTGCGGCGATGCGTAGCTGCCGACCGAGGTATTAATCGCAAGGATCACGCCGGACACGGGGGCCCGCAGAACGTACTTGGACAGCAGCGCCTTTGCAGCCTCTGCGGACTTGGTCAGCGCCCGATACTGCCGCTCCTGGTTTTCTATGTCGAAGGACCAGGCGCCCGCCTTCGTCAATTCGTACTGGCGGCCGGCCAGCGCCAGGTTCGCTTCGGCGGTCGTCATTGCGTTCGCCGCATTGTCCAAGGCGTCGCGGCTGACCGATCCCGGATCGATATCGTAGGAGTGCTTCTGCTTGCGGTACTGGTCCGCAGCGGCCTTGAGGCCGGCTTGCGCCACATCGAACTGCGCCCCGGCAATTCGCAGGGTTTCCGGTCGTGGCTGTGCCTTCAGCGCGCGCAGCGCAGCCAGTGCCGCGCCCGCCTGCTCCTCGAGTTGGCGCACCGTTGCGATCTGGACACTGTCGTCGAGGGACAGCAAGGCCGCACCGCGCGCCACTTCATCGCCCTCCTTCACCGCGATACCGGTTACGCTCGCCGCGACTTCGGCGAAGATGTTGATGTTCGAACCGTTTCCCTGCGCGCTCTCGATGATGCCGTTCGCATAGATGCCCCTCGGGAACGGGTTGACCGCTGGGCTGAAGGCAGGCGGCTGCGCTTTCTTCGGCAGACCGTAGTAGACCGCACTCGCAATTCCCGCAAGCGCACCGGCCACGGCCAACAGGAACAGCAGTTTGTGCTTCACGCGATTTCCTTTGAAAATCCCGCAATCCTGCCGTCCTCCATGTTCATGATGCGGTCCGCAAATTCGAGAATCCGCGAGTCATGGGTGACGATCACGATGCATCGGTCTTCGGTAAGAATCTTCTCTCGAACAAAGGACACGATCCGGCGCCCGGTGTCCCCGTCGAGCGATGCGGTCGGCTCGTCCAGGATCAGGATCTGCGGCTGGCTGACAATCGCCCGTGCGATCGCCACCCGCTGCTGCTCGCCTCCGCTCAATTTCATGGGCTGCAGTTGCGCCCGGTCCCTGAGCCCGACGATACCCAGGAACTTCTCTGCCTCGCAGATCGATTCATCCCAATCGCGTCGCTTGAGCACCAGCGGAATTGCCACGTTCTCGGCCGTGGTCAGGCGCGGAAACAGGTGGTAATCCTGGAACACGAAGCCGATCTGCTGCAGCCTCAGGTCCGCAAGCGCGTTCGGACTGAGCGACCAGATGTCACGGCCGTTGACAGTCACCTTGCCCGAATCCGGACGCAGAATTCCCGAAATCATGCTGAGCAACGTAGTCTTGCCGCTGCCGGATGGCCCGACAATGTAGAGCATCTCGCCACAGTAGGCCTCGAAACTCGCATCGTTTACTGCGATTGTCCGCGCCTCGCCCTCACCAAAGGTCTTCACGACATTGGCGACTGAAATGGCCACTGTCTTCTTCATGGAAGCGATGCTTCGTTACGCGCCGTTTCCCGGGCGATGGCAGGCGCGCCACGAAGAAAACGAACAGCCGTAAAGTTGAATGCTTGCATCGAGTCGAAGTAGATTTGGCAAAGCCCCAACTTCGAGGCTCGCGACTTGCGCGAGAAGGCCTTTTGGATAAGGCACTCCCATGACAACATTACGTGGCTCCGTGCTAACAGGCTTGATCTGGGTCAATTCCTGTCTGCTCACTCTGGCCCACGAGATTTCAGGAGACTGACATCCAACGGAACCGCACTGCTAAGATTCGCCCGCAGACTTCCGGAGCGTTTCGATGCTGATCAACTGCGTTGCCTACCAGGACGGCCGCAAGCTGGGCGAGATCGCGGTGGAGGACATTAGCACCTATGTCAGCCGGCCCGACTGCTTCGTCTGGGTCGCGCTCAAGGATGCCGAGCCTGCCGAGCTCGAGAAGATGCGGGAGGAGTTCGACCTGCACGAGCTCGCGGTGGAAGACGCCCGGCACGGCCACCAGCGGCCGAAGATCGAGGAGTACGGCGACTCCCTGTTCACGGTGCTGCACACCGTGGAGATGGTCGACGGCGAGCTCGAGGTCGGCGAAGTCGATGCCTTCGTCGGGCGCAACTACGTGCTGACCGTTCGCAGCCGCGGCTCCAAGGGCTTCAAGGATGTGCGCGCGCGCTGCGAGCGCGAGCCCGAACTGCTGCGCAACGGGTCGGGGTACGTGCTCTATGCCCTGATGGACGCGGCGGTCGACAGGTACTTCCCGGTCTTCGACGCGCTCGAGACCGAACTCGAGGATATCGAGTCGCGGATCTTTTCCGGCGGCTCGACCACGCGCGCCAACATCGAGGCCCTGTACGACCTCAAGCACAAGCTGATGACGCTCAAGCACGCCGCGGGTCCGTTGCTCGACACCATAGGCAAGCTCTACGGCGGCCGGGTGCCGCAGGTCTGCACCGGCATGAACGAATATTTCCGCGACGTCTACGACCACCTGCTGCGCATCAACCAGAACATCGATTCCACGCGTGAGATGGTGACGACCGCGACTTCGGTCAACCTCTCCCTGATCACGCTGGCGGAGAACGAGACCACCAAGCGCCTCGCCGCCTACGCCGCGCTGGTGGCGGTTCCCACGATGGTGGCGGGCGTCTACGGGATGAATTTCGAGCACATGCCCGAACTCAAGTGGGTGTGGGGCTACCCGTTCGCGCTGGGGCTGATGTTCGGGATCGACGTCTACCTGTGGTTCAGGTTCAGGAAGTCGGGCTGGCTGTAGAAGGCTCCCTCAATCCTGCCATTTTTCGCCTGAGGTCCGCTCCGGGAGCCGTTCCCGGGGCGAAATGCTGCCATCGACCGGGCGTCGCCGGGACCTAGGCGACCGTCCGCAGGACTTCGGCAACCGTGCCGAACATCTGGTCGAGGTGCTTATTTTCGCAGATCAGCGGCGGGCAGAACGCGACGTTGTCGCCGATCGGGCGCACGAACACGCCCTTCTCCCAGCACTTCTCGAAGACCTCGAATCCGCGCGCGCCGATTGCGCCCGCGCGCGGCGCCAGTTCGATCGCACCGATCAGCGCGAGGTTGCGGCAGTCGACCACATGCGGCGCCCCCTTGAACGAATGCACTCCGTCCTCGAACGCCTTCGCGAGCCGGTTCGGCCGGTCGAAGAGGTTCTCCTCGGCATAGGTGTCGAGCGTGCCCAGCGCCGCCGCGCAGGCCAGCGGGTGGCCGGAATAGGTATAGCCGTGGAAAAACTGCACCCCGGCGCCGCTCGATTTCATGAACGTGTCGTAGATTTCCTTCTTCACGATCACCCCGCCGAGCGGGACGCTGCCCGAGGTCACCCCCTTGGCGAACGTGATCATGTCGGGCGTGACGCCGAAGTACTGCGACGCGAACGGGGTGCCGAGCCGCCCGAAGCCGCAGATCACCTCGTCGAAGATGAGCAGGATGCCGTGCCGCGTGCAGATGTCCCGCAGACGCTGCAGGTAGCCCTGCGGCGGCACCAGCACGCCGCCGGCGCCCGACACCGGCTCGACGATGACCGCCGCGATGTTGGAAGCGTCGTGCAGCGGGATGATGCGCTGCTCGAGCTCGTCGGCCAGTTCCCCGCCGGTCGCGGAACACCCGCGCGTGAACGCGCGCGCGAGGTCGTGCGTGTGGCGCAGGTGGTCGGTGCCGCCCAGCAGCAGGCCGCCGTAGGCCTTGCGATTCACCGGCACGCCGGACACCGACATGCCGCCGATGTTCACGCCGTGGTAGCCCTTTTCGCGCCCGATGAAGCGGGTGCGGGTGCCTTCGCCGCGCAGCCGGTGGTAGCCCACGGCCATCTTCATGACGGTGTCCACCGCCTCCGAACCCGAATTGGTGAAGAACACGTGGTCGAGGCCCTCGGGCGCCAGTTCCGCCACGCGCTCGGCCACGGAAAACGCTAGCGGGTGCCCGGTCGAAAACGACGACGCGAAGTCGAGCGCCCCGGCCTGCTGCCGGATCGCCTCGACGATCTTCGGCCGGCAGTGCCCGGCGTTCACGCACCACAGCGTGGCCAGCCCGTCGAGGACCTCGCGCCCGTCGGCCAGGCGGTAGTGCATGTCCTTGGCGCCGACGATCATCTTCGGGTCCGCCTTGAAGCGCGGATTGTCGGTGTACGGCATCCAGTAGTGCTCGAGGCTCCGGGCCTGCGTCTTGTCGGGCGCGTTCATTGCATCCTCCGCTGCGGGGCGTTGCGTGGCCTCATTGTCCCCTCAAATGCCGCGCGCCTTGAAGACTTCCTGCGCGACCCGGAAGCTGTCGAGCGCGGCCGGCGCACCGCAGTACACCGCGGCATGGATGAAGATCTCGCGCATCTCCTCCTTGGTGACGCCGTTGTTCAGCGCGCCGTTCACGTGGATCTTCAGTTCGTGCGGCCGGTTCAGCGCGGTCAGCATGGCCAGGTTGAGCATCGAGCGCGTCTTCTTCTCCAGACCCGGCCGCGCCCAGCTGGCCGCCCACGCATGGGCGGTCACGTACTCCTGCAGCGGCATCGAGAATTCGTCGGCCGAATTGAGCGCGTTCTCGACGTACGCGTCGCCGAGGACTTCCTTCCTCACCTTGAGGCCGCGTTCGAAAAGGGGTTTGAGGGCGTCATCCATGGGAGTGCTCCTTCAGTGGGTCTTGGGGTCCGCGGGCGTCACGAACGCATCGCAGAAGAAATCGTCCGCGGGCAGGCCGCGTTCGAGGGTGAAATCGTGCCGTGCGGCGTCGACCATTGCGGTGACGCCGCACGCGTACACCTGGCATCCCGCAAGCGTTGCGTAGTCTTCCATGACCGCGCGATGCACGAATCCGGTCCGTCCGCCCCAGTCCGGGTCCGGCTCCGAGAGCACCGGCACGAAGTGAAAATTCGGGTACAGGCCGGCCCACTTGGCGGGGAGGTCGGCGAGGTAGAGGTCTTTGCGTCGCCGCGCGCCCCAGTAAAGCACCATCTCGCGCGGGTCCTTCTTGCGGAAGGCGTCTTCGAGGATGGACTTGACCGGCGCGAACCCGGTGCCGCTGGCCACGAAGACTGCGGGCTTGGCGCTATCCCTCAGCCAGAAATCGCCCGAGGGGATTTCGACCCTCACTTGGCTGCCCGGCACCAACGCGGGCAGGACTTCCGACGAAAACCGGCCGCCGGGTATCACCCGCACATGGAGAACGGCGACATCGCTCTGCTGGGGCGCATTGGCCATCGAGAAACTGCGCCGCGCCCCGTCCGCGAGGATCACATCCAGATACTGGCCGGCCTTGAACTTCGCCCTGACGCCGGCCGGAAAGCGCAACTGCACGATCCTCACGTCGTCGGCCGCCTCGATAACCCGGAGCACTTTCGCGTCGATCGTGCTTTTCGCCCCCGGGTCGATGCGGCGGATCTCGCGCGGCACGATCTCGAGGTCGGTCTTCGGCCGCGCCTGGCAGAAAAGCACGTAGAGGTCGCCCGGGTAGGGCGTCTCGATCTCACCCGAGCGCACCAGGCCGCGGC
The DNA here is from genome assembly GCA_964599095.1 of uncultured Bordetella sp. Classification (GTDB taxonomy): domain Bacteria; phylum Pseudomonadota; class Gammaproteobacteria; order Burkholderiales; family SG8-39; genus SZAS-79. Next base: position 157,667 of record CAZREB010000003.1, on the reverse strand, counting down.
AGCTCGCGCAGGCGCCGCGCTGGCAGGAATAGGGCATCTCGTAGCCGGCCCGGCGTGCGGCTTCGAGGATCGTCGTATCGGCATCGCACGAAAAGGCGATGTCGGTATTCGCGACGCGGATCGTAAAACCGGCTGGCAAGGATCAGCGCGCCGCAGCGCCTGCAAGCAGCGAAAACGTCTCGGCCACGGAAGCCGGGTCGGCCACGCCTTTGCCGGCGATGTCGTGCGCACTGCCGTGACCGACGCTCGAGAACAGCACCGGCGTGCCGATCGAAAGGGCGGAGGAGCGCAGCGGCGAAAGCAATTTCACCGGGATATGGCCCTGGTCGTGGAACATCGCGAGGTAAACGTCGTGCTTGCGCTGCGAGAGCATGACGTCCGCGCCCACCGGCCCGTCGGCCAGGATGCCGAGCGATTTGAGGCGGGCGACCGCCGGCTGCGTGATCCTGTCGTCGTCGTCGCCGAACAACCCGCCTTCGCCCGCGTGCGGGTTGATCCCGAATACGCCCAGCCTGGGTTTCGACACCCCGAGCCGCTCCACGGCTTTCACCGTCGCGACGCCGGCGGCAACGACGCGATCTGTCGTGATCCGGCCGAGGGCGCTCTTCACGCTCTCGTGCAACGTCACGTGCGCGATCCGCAACCCGGCTGCGGCCAGCATCAGGAAAACCTGGTCCTCGGGCGTTCCGGTGAGTTGCGCGAGCAGTCCGGCGTACCCGGAGAAAGGGATGCCTGCGCTGTTGATCGCGGTCTCCGATTGCGGGCAGGCCACGATCGCGACGACATCGCCGGCGTTCACCAGGCGCACCGCCTCGCGAACGTAGGCGACGGTCGCCGCGCCGGCGCGCGGATCGATCTTCCCGGGCGTGAAACCGGCGGTCTCGAGCGCCTTCACCGGCGCGATGCTCAGGCCTGCGCCGCCGTACTCGCGGATTACGAATTCGTCGCCGACCAGTACCGGCTCGACCTTGCCGCCGGCAAACTGCCTGGCCGCCTTGACCGCGATCTCGGGGCCGATGCCGTTCGGGTCGCCGATCGCGATGGCGATCCGCTTCGCGCCGCCCGCAACGCCCATCACAACGGGATCGCCACGAGCGTATCGAACCGGTTGCTGTCGCAGACCACGATCCGCTCCCGGAAGCGCAGCGCGCCATCCGCATCCGTCTCGACGCGGTCGAGGTAGCGGCCGGTGGCGAACACGTCCATCGTGCCGTCGCGCATGATGCGCACGACGATGAACGAAGCCTCGGTGCTTGCGCCCGCGCCGCCGGCTTCCAGCACGACCGGCATGCCGACGATATGGCGATAGCGGTGCCGTTCGTAGATGTTGGCCCTCCGCAGCGCAGAAACACGGTCGCGCAGCATGTTGCGCGAATCGGCGTACATCAGTCCCGCCTCCATGCCCTGCGCATGGTTGTCGGCCGTGGTGAGCTTGTAGAGCCCGTCTTCGAGGAAGAACTCCGGCCACGCCTCGAAGTTCCCGTCGTCGATCGCGCGCGCATAGCCGGCATTCAGCGCGATCAGCCGGGTATTGAGGTCGGATGCAGTCAGGTCCATCGCGCCCATTTCAGATCCCCATATGCGTGCGATACGCTTTCCAGAACCCGCGGATCGAGGCCTCGGTGGCGCGGGTGGTGTCGGTCTCGGTCGCATCGCCGCCCATCTGCATGATCGAGAATTCGTCGCCGGCCGTGGCCACGCCCCGCTGCACGAATCCGCCGACGCAGCCGTCTTCCATCGATACGAAGCCGGCCGGCCCGACGAGGTTGGCCTGCTTCAGTCGGCGCTTGCGCATCTCGGGCGTGTCGTCCTCGAAGCCGAAGTAGGTCCAGTTCAGTTCCATGCGGCCGATGCCCTTGGGCAGGATCTGGCGCACCGCGAGGGCGTTGTTGATCTGCTGCAGCACGAACCCCGGAAACACGGTGAGGATCTGCAGCTGGATCCGGTCCCCGAATTCGTCTACCGAATCGAGCATGCTCGGATCGGCCAGCCGGTAACCCTTGCTCTCCGAGCGAATGCCCTGCCTGGCGTATTCCTCGCTCTTTGCGTCGCCGGGCGCGTCGATCGTGTAGCTCGCGTGGTGCCCGCCGTCTTCGCTCACCAGCACCCCGCCGCCCTGCGTCAGGCGCGTGATCCGGAAGGTCCCGAAGAACAGGTGCAGCAGGCTGGCGTGATAGGTGTCCTTGACGTTCTCGGCGTACAGCTTCCAGTTGTTCGGCAGCGCCTGCGTGAAACGGCCGATCACGCGCATCGGCTTGCGCAGCACCCGCTGGATCCGGCCGAGGATCGCCTCGCCGAGGTAGTCCTCGATCGGCGGCACCTCGTCGGACAGGCTCGCGAAGACCAGGCCGCAAAGCGTCGCGGTGTAGAGCTTGCGCGGGCTGTGCTCTTCCTTGCAGAAGTCCTTCGGCATCCCGCCCTTGCCGTTCGTGCCTTCCTCGAACGCCACGCCCTTGAGCGTGCCTTTGAGGTCGTAGGTCCACGCGTGGTAGACGCACTGGAAATCCTTGGCGCCCCTGCCGCTGTCGTCCAGCGCGATCAGCGCGCCGCGATGCGAACAGCGGTTCTCGAACGCGTAGATCTCGCCGTCCTCGCCGCGCACCACGATGACCGGCATTTCCCCCACAAAGGTCGTCCGGTAGTCGCCCGGCCCGGGAAGATCGGCTTCGAGGCAGACGTAGTTCCAGACCGCGCCCTCGAAAATCCTCTTCTGCTCGAGGCGGTACGTCGCCTCGTCCTGGTAGGCCCAGTACGGCGCACCGGACACCATGCCTTGTGGCCACTCGATCCTGTGCTCGGTTGCGATCATGGGTACACCCTCCTTCAGGTCACTGCAGCGTCACGTTGGCGGTCTTGATGACGTTCTGCCAACGCGCCATTTCTTCCTTGACGAAGGCCGCCATCTCGGCAGTCGTATTGCCCACCGGCTCGGCACCCTGCTCGAGGAAGCGCTTCTGCACGTCGGGCATCTTCAGCACCTCGACCGTCGCGGCGTTGATCTGCTGCACGACCGGGTTCGGGGTGCCCGGCGGCGCGACGAAAGCGAACCATGCGCTGGCGATGAACCCGGGCAATCCGGCTTCGGTCGCAGTCGGCACGTCCGGGGCCACCGGGCTGCGGCGGTTGCTGGCGACGGCGAGGAATTTCAGCTTGCCGGCCTGGTAAAACCGCAGGCCGGCGGCGATGTTCCCGATGAACATGTCGACCCGCCCGGCGACGATGTCCACCAGCGCCGGCCCCTCGCCCTTGTAAGGCACGTGCACCAGCTGGACATCGGCCATCGTGGCGAACATCTGCGCCGACAGGTGCGAGGTCGAGCCATTGCCCTGCGAGGCATAGACGATCCGGCCCGGATTCGCCTTCGCGTAGGCGATCAGGTCCCGCACCGAATGGACCGGCAATTCGGTCTTCGCGCTGATCACGTTCGGGACAATCGCCAGCACCGTGATCGGCACGAATTTGCCCGGCTCGAACGGCAGCTGCTTGTACAGGTTGTGGTTGATCGACAGCGGACCCGGCGGACTGGAGAGGATCGTGTAGCCGTCCGGGTCGGCACGATAAACCGCCTCCGCGCCGATATTGCCCCCGGCACCGACGCGATTCTCGACCACCACCGGCTGGCCCCACTTGCCGGAAAGCTTCTCACCGACGATTCGCGCCAGCACGTCGGCCGAGCCGCCGGCCGGGAAAGGCACGATCACCCGGACGGCCTTGCTCGGAAATGCATTCTGCGACTGGGCCGGCATCGAGATCATGCCGGCGGCCGCCAGCAGCAGCACCGCGCCATATATTTTCATTTGTCCCCTCCGGTTTCTTGTCGATTGCAGGTCTTCAGGAGCGCTTTACATGGTGCATCGGGTACAGCTTCGCCACCACCGGGCCGTCGCTCGACCAGGCTTTGCAGCCGTCGAGGAAATACGGTTTCGCGGCGGCCTTGCCCGGCAACGCCACCGGCTTGGCCTCGCCCCTGGCATCGGCCTCCTTGGGCCAGCTGCCCATGGTCTGGTAGGCCACGGTCGCCACCGGCATCAGCAGCTCCTTCACGTGCGTGCAGCCCTTGGTGCCGCCGACGGCTTCATTCACCGCGCGGCGCCAGCCGCCGCCGACCTTCGCGCCTATCAACGCCTTGAACGCCGGCGCGACCGTGAAGCAGGGATCGTAGGGCGCCTCGTTCGTCGACACTTCGATGTCCTTCACCACCATGTCGCGATCGAGCGTGAGCCGCAGCTGCATGTCGTGCACGTGCGCGCCGGCCTCGCGCGGCCCGCGAAACGGCTCGACGGTATTGTGCGTCTTCCTGTCGATGATGCGCGCCTCGATATCCCACAGCCCGTCGTCGCGCTGGAAGCCCTCGCAATGGATGGTACGCGTATGGAGGTGGCGGCGAGGTGCCGGCGAAGAAAGGCTCATGACTGGTTGCCCTGCGAAAACACTCTGTTGATCAATCGGCGGTGGCGCCGGATTCCTTGACGACTTTCGCCCACTTGGCGATCTCGGACCTCACCAGCTCGCCGAGGTATTCCGGCGTACCTCCCACGAGGTCGGCCGAGCCCTGCGGGGCCAGCCGCTCCCTGACGTCCTCCATCCTGAGCGCCTTGCCGGCGGCCGCATTCAACGTCGCCACGATCTCGCGCGGCGTGCCGGCGGGCGCGAACAGCGCAAACCACGCGGTGGCCTCGTAGCCGGGCACGCCGGCCTCGATCATGGTCGGCGTGTCGGGAAGCGCCGGGATCCTTTTCGCGCTGGTGACCGCGAGCGCCCGCAGCTTGCCGCCGCGGATGTGCGCGAGCACGTCCCCGGTGGTCGCAAAGGCGAACTGCGTCTGCCCACCCAGCGTGGCCGTGATTGCCGGTGCGCTGCCCTTGAACGGCACGTGGTTGAACTTCGTCCCGGTCATGGTGCCGAGGAGTTCGGCGCACAGATGCACCGAGCTCCCCGAACCGTTGGAGGCGTAGTTGATCCTGCCCGCCTGCGTGCGGGCGATCTCGACGAGTTCCTTCACCGACTTCGCGGCAAAACCCGGATAGGCCACGAGCGCATTCGGCGTCATCGAGACCAGGATCACCGGCGCGAAGTCCTTGACCGGGTCATAGGAAAGCTTCGGGTAGAGGCTGGAGTTGATCGCGTGCGGGCCGATGCCGCCCATCATGATCGTGTAGCCGTCGGGCGCCGATTTCGCGGTCAGCTCGGTGCCGACGATGGCGTTCGCGCCCGGGCGGTTCTCGATGACGAAGGGCTGGCCGAGTGCGTCGCTGAATTTCTGGCCGAGCACGCGCGACGCGACGTCGTAATACCCCCCGGCCGGATAGGGCACGATGATCTTCACAGGCTTGGACGGATACGCTGGCTGCGCCAGCGCCGCCGGCATGCCGCCAAGCGCCATGCAGATTGCGACCAGCGCCCTGCTCGCCATCCTCTTCATCGGGAATCCCCTTCCGGTTCCATGTTCATCAGGGCCGCATAGTAAGACCAGAAGCCGCGGATCGATACTTCGGAGGTCCGGAACCTGATTTCGTCCGGGATCGCGCCGAGCCCGCCCATCTCGAGCAGGCCGCTTTTCCCGTGCTCGCCCTTCGTGGCCCGGTGGGTGATCTCGATCGCCTCGCCGTCCTCCATCGAGATGTACCCGGCGGGCCCGATCATGTTCGACTGCGCGAGCCTGAGGTCGAGCATTTCCGGCGAGTCGTCCTCGTAGCCGTAGATCGTGAAGACCAGGTCGAACTCGTCCACGCCGCGCGGCCGCAGCTGCCGGGTCGCCAGGCAATTGCGGATCTGCTGGAAGACCGCGTTCGGGAACACCGAGGAGATCGTGAGCTGCTGGCCGTCGGCGAACTCCGGGAGGTATTCGAGGAGGCGGCCGTCGGCAAGTTGCAGCCGGTCGTTCGCCACGCCGGCGTCCTTGTGCAACTGCGATCCATCCTTCGCCTCGGCTGCGCTGCTGTAGGTGATGTGATGCCGGTGGCGTGCGTCCATCCGGGCGCCGCCCACCTGCGTGACGCGGCTGATCCCGAAGGTGTTCTGGAACTCGTGCAGCAGCCCCCCGTGATAGGAGTCGCGGACGTTTTCCATGTAGAGCTTCCAGTTGCCGTACACGGTCTGGCGCTGGTAGCCGAGGATGCGGATCGGCTTGTGCATCAGCCGCTCGATATGGGCGGTCATGACCGGGCCGAGGTAATCGGCCAGGGCCTCCGCCTCGCTCGCGAACGTGCCGAACACTACGCCGCGGATCGACCCGACCCTGAGCTTCTGCAGGCCGTGGTCCTTGGGGTCGAAATCGTCCGGCATGCCGCCCTTGCCGCCGACGCCGCGGCGAAACGGCACGCCGGTCAGGCTGCCGTCCTGCGCATAGCACCAGCGGTGATAGACGCAAGTGTGGTCTTTCGCATTGCCAAAGGCTTCCCTGCGCACGATCGCGCCGCGATGCGCGCACCGGTTGACGAAGGCGGCAATCCCGCCGTCGTCCTTGCGGGTCACCACGATCGGCGTCTCGCCCACCAGCGTGGTCTTGAAATCGCCGGGCGCGGGGATTTCCGCCTCGAGGCAAAGGTAGCTCCAGGCCGGCCCGCGGAAGATGCGCTCGAGTTCCTCCCGGTAGAGGCGCTCGTCGTGATAGAAGCGGAAGGGCACGCGCGAATAGTCGTCACGCGGCCAGAGCGCCTTCAGTTCATTTGTAATCGAGTCTGCGCGCATAGCGTAAGAAATCCGCGTCCTAGATCGGGACCGCGAGCAACGCGGGAATCGAGAAAGTATCCACCACGACCGTCTGGTCCAGGAACTGCGGTTGCTCGCCGAGCGCCACCTCTCCCTCGTAGAGCCCGGTGCAGAAGAGCTTTGTACGCCCTTCCTGGTCCGACTGGTAGACACAGAAGTTGGCTTCGTACTTCGCCGAGCCTGCCGCGACCCCGGTCACCCGGATCGCGCTCAGGATGTGGCGGTCTACATGGATGTTGTACACCGCGGCGGTGCGCAGCACGGTGATGCGGTCGGTGATCATGCGCTTGTTCGACAAGTGGAGGATCGCCGCCGGCAGGTTCCGCACGCGGTTTTCCCTGGGCACGATCCGGTAGCTCGCCGACTCGGCGAACAGGGCGCACCAGTCCTCGAGCCGGTCGGCATCGAGGTGTGCGCAGTAGTCGGCGAGGAGCGCGGTGACCGCAGGGAGTGCGTCGGCGGGCTTCATCGATGGTTCAGGCGACCGTGTATTTCGCCACCAGGCCCGCGTCCAGCGTCACACCCCAACCCGGCGCATCGGGAACGCGATACCAACCGTCCTTGAACGGGTTGCGGTTCACGACCAGCTTGTGGAACAGCGGATCGCGCATCGGATGATGGGTTTCCATGTAGGTACCGTGCGCAAACGATGCAATCAGCTGGCCACCGAGGATAGGCTCGCCATGATGGGCCATCTCGCAGCCGTAGGCACGCGCTACGCCGGCAAGACGCAGCCACACGCTCGCCCCGCCGCCCCAGCTCGCGTCGAGGTTGCAGACGTCGACTGCGCCGTCGGCAATCAGGTCGCGGCAACCTTCGAGGGACATCTCCGACTGCCCGGCCCCCAGCGGGAGGCCCACGGCCTCGCGGACGCGGCGCATGTCGCGGCGATCGTTGTTCCAGTGGCAGGGCTCCTCGAACCAGCGGATGCCGTATTTCTCCGCTCGCTTCGCGAACTCCACCGCCTCGGGCACGCTCCAGCCGCGGTTGGCGTCCGGCACCAGGATGAAGTCGTCGCCGCCTGCCGCGCGCGCAGCGGCGAAGCGCTCGGCATCCTCGGCGGGCGTCTTGCCGCCGACCTTGAACTTGCAGCCCGCAAGGCCGAGCGCCTTGTATTCCTCGATCTCGCGGCCGTAGTCGGCGGGCTTCCCGCCGTCGATGTAGTACCCGCCTATTGCGATGACTTGCACCTCGTCCCGGTGCCCGCCCCACAGTTTGCGAAGTGGCACGCCCAGGCGCTTGCCCTGCGCGTCCCACAGCGCGCAGTCGACGCACGCCACCGCACGCACGGAGGCGCGGCGGTCGCGCCCGCCGAGCCAGGTCGATTTCCACAGATCCGCCCAGCGCGCTTCGATCGCGGTGGGATCGGCACCCACGATTTTTTGCGCGAGTTCGTTGCGGATAATGGCAACGATGCCGGGTTGCAGCGAGAGTTCGCCCTCGCCGTTCACCGCCTCGCCGACGATGCCGTCGGAGCAGTACACGCGCGTGACGATCGCCATCTTCTTCTCGATCCGGTACGAGCTGCCGCTGAACGAGTTTTCAAGCGGGATCTGCAGGGCGATGACTTCGACGCGCTCGATCTTGACGGACATGCGGCTCCCCTATTGCTTTTCGATTCCCGCGGTGCGTACCAGCTCGATGTAGCGTTGCTGGTCGGCCGCGAGGTATTTCGCGAGCGTCTCGCCGTCCTGCATGACGACCGTCTGGCCGAGCGCCGCAAGCTTCTCGCGCACTTCGGGCGCCGACAAGCCTTCGCGCATCGCGTCGACGACTTTTTTCACGATGTCGGCCGGCAAGCCGGCCGGGCCGAAGAGCCCGATCCAGGTGGCGAACTCGAGGTTGGCGTAGCCCGCCTCGCGCACCGTGGGGACGTCCGGCGCCTGCGGCGAGCGCTGCGGCAGCATCACTGCCAGCGGCCGCACCTTTCCAGCCCTGATGTTCGGCATCTGCGTGCCGAGCGAATCGATCATGACCTGCACGATGCCGGTGGCGAGGTCGGCCGCGGCCGGCGCCCCGCCTCGATAAGGCACGTGCACCAGTTGCGTACCGGTGCGCGACGCGAGGATTTCGCCGCCGAAGTGCGAGATCGTGCCGATCCCGGCAGAGCCATAGGACAGCTTGCCGGGATTGGCTTTGGCGTATTGCACCAGGTCGGCCAGCGTCTTCACCGGCAGCGACGGATGCGCGACGATCACCACCGTGCCGCGCACCACCAATGCCATCGGCGTGAAGTCCCTGATCGCGTCGTAAGGCATTTGCCTGCGGATCGCGGGCGCGATCGCATGCGTCGACGAGGTCGTGATCAGCAGCGTGTATCCGTCAGGCGGCGACTTGGCGACGTACTCGGCGCCGATACTGCCGCCGGCACCGCTGCGGTTGTCGACGATCACCGGCTGGCCGAGCACCTGCTGGAGCTGCGTGCCCGCAATGCGGCCGATGATGTCCACCACCGAACCCGGCGGGAAAGGGTCGACGAGCTTGATCGGGCGGGCCGGGAACGCCTGCGCGCAGGCTGCAAGCGGCACAAGGGCAAAGGCCGCGACCAGCGCCGCGCGGGCAGCGGAAAAAAATCGCATCGGGAAGACGTACCGGATCCGGGTTGGGTGCCCCCGAAGGATGCGCGGCGCCTACGCAACAAGCAACTACCGTTTCGAGGCGCCCGAACAGCGTTGCGCGCTCGCCCTGCGAGCGATCAGCGCCCCGGCGGCGGCGCAGCGGGCACCGTCTTCCAGCCTTCCTTGCACTCGGACACGTAGGGGTAGTACCCCTTCGCCGACTCGCAGAAGTACCACGTGCCGGCACCTGCCTGCGGCGCCGGCGCTGCGTTGGGCTGCGGGGGGAATGGGGCCGGCGGCTGCGCCGGAGGCGCGACCGAGGGCGCTGCACCCGGCGGAGGCTCTGCCACCGCGTATCCGCCGGGGCCTTGGACGTAATAGATGTCGTTTGCGTAGTAGTACGGAACTCCCCCGTACCAGACGGTCGTGTATGCAGGCGGCAGTACCGGGACGACAACGCCAATCGGGGGCCGCACTACGACGTATCGCGGCCCGGCCGCGCGAAACCAGACGCCGGAATGGTAGAAGAACCGCCCGCCGCCAAACGTGACGCCGATGTTCCCCGTCGGCAGGATCGTGACCGAATAGCCCGGCGCCGGGTAGTAATGATTGTGGTGATAGCGCTGGTCGAGCACCCAGTGAGGATTGCGCTCCCGCTCCCGCTCTCGCCCTTGCGCCTGTACCGGAATGGGCGAAAGGGACGCAAAGGCAAGCGCGATGGCGATCGCACGTGCGGCAAATCGAAATGTGTTCGTCATGATTGCCTTGGTCGGCATCCCCGCTCCCCGGCCCGGAGGAGGGAGAAGTAACCGCCCGGTCGAAAGGCGGCCGGGACAGGGAGCGGTGCCGAAACCGGGTCCTTTGAATGTCGTGTTGCCGACCACTCTAGGCGTGTGCCGCAGCCCGTGCTGTAACGATGTGTTTCGAATTGTTGGATTCTTCTTTCGTCGCGCTGACATGGGTTGCAGGCGACTGAAACCTTGCCGGGTTTCGGGTACTGCCGCTCAGCCGATGTCGCCCGAGTCGCCGCCGTCGTCGAAGTCCTCCGCCACATAGCCATCGTCCGCGTTTGCCGGGCCGTTGCCATAGTCGGTCTCGACGAGCGTGCCGCCCCCGGGCGGAATTGCGGCGTTGTCCGGCGCATTGTGGCGAGCGAGCAAGCTCCCGATCCCTTGCGCGAGCATCGATCCCGCAACCACGCCCAGCGCAGTGGACGCAACCGTTCCGAGCAGCCCACCGCCGGCTGCCGGCGCAGGTTGCGGTTGCGCGCCCGTGACCGCCGCGGGCGCGGGGGCAGGCGGGACCGCCCCCGGATCCACCGGATGCCGTCCCCACGCGTTGGAACGCAGGATCCTTTCGCGCTCTTCGTCGGTCATGGTTCAGGCTGCCTTCTGGTATTGCGGAAGCTCGCCGATCGCGTGCTTCACCGCATCTTCAACCTTGTCGAGGAAGACGAATTGGAGGCGCGCACGCGCATCCGCGGGCACTTCGTCTACGTCTTTCTCGTTCTTCCTCGGCAGCATCACTGTCTTGATGCCGGCGCGCAAGGCGGCGAGCACTTTCTCTTTGACCCCGCCGATCGGCAACACGAGCCCGCGCAAGCTGATCTCGCCGGTCATCGCGACGTCGCTGCGGACCGGCCGGTCCATCAGCAACGAGACCAGCGCCAGATACATCGCGACACCCGCGCTCGGCCCGTCCTTGGGCGTCGCGCCTGCCGGCACGTGCACATGGATGTCGGTCTTGTCGAGCGCATCGCCGACCAGCATCTTGGCCAGCGTCAGGGCCGCCTGGACCGATTCCTTCATGACGTCGCCGAGCTGGCCGGTGAGGATCAGCTTGCCGGTGCCGGGCACCTTGGTCGCCTCGATGAACAGGATGTCCCCGCCCACCGGCGTCCACGCAAGGCCGGTGGCCACGCCGGGCATGCCCGCGCGTTGCGCGATCTCGTTCTCGAATTTCTTCGGGCCGAGGATGCCGTGCAGGTCGGGTTCGTCGAGGACGACGGCGGTCGCTTCGCCCTCCGCGATCCTCATCGCCGCGCGGCGCAGCACGCTGCCGAGCTCGCGTTCGAGGTTGCGCACGCCGGCCTCGCGCGTGTAGTCGCCAATGATCGCCCTCAGGGCGTTGTCGGTGACCGTGGCCTGCCCGGCCTTGAGGCCGTTGGCTTCGAGCTGGCGCTTCACGAGGTAACGCCTCGCGATCTCGAGCTTTTCGGCTTCGGTGTAGCCGGGCAGCTGGATGATCTCCATGCGGTCGCGCAGCGGGCCGGGAATCGTGTCGAGCACGTTGGCGGTCGCGATGAACAGCACCTTGGACAGGTCGAAATCCACGCCGAGGTAGTTGTCGCGGAACTTGGAGTTCTGCTCCGGGTCGAGCACCTCCAGCAACGCCGAGGCGGGGTCGCCATGGAAACCGCCGGCGCCGACCTTGTCGATCTCGTCGAGCATGAACACCGCCGAGCGGCTCTGGGCGCGCTTGAGCGCCTGGATGATGTTGCCGGGCATCGAGCCGATGTAGGTCCGCCGGTGGCCGCGGATCTCCGACTCGTCGTGCACGCCGCCCAACGCGATGCGCTGGAACTTGCGCCCGGTGGCGCGCGCGATGCTCTGGCCGAGGGACGTCTTGCCCACACCGGGCGGGCCGACGAAGCACAGGATCGGGCTCTTGCCTTCGGGGGCGAGCTTCCTCACCGACAGCCACTCGAGGATGCGGCGCTTGATCTTGTCCAGGCCGTAGTGGTCTTCGTCGAGGATGCGCCTCGCTTCGGCGATGTCGATCGCCGAGTTGGTGGCGACGGCGTCCTCCGCCTTCCACGGCAGCTCGGTAAGCCATTCGAGGTAGGTGCGCAGCATCGAGCTCTCGCCCGAGGCGTCGGACATCCTCTGCAGGCGCTTGAGTTCCTTGTTGGCGTGCCTGGCCACGTCCTCCGGCATGCCGGCGGCGTCGAGGGCCTTCTTGAGTTCCTCGATTTCGGCGGCGCTGTCGTCGGTCTCGCCGAGCTCCTTCTGGATCTGGCGCATCTGCTCGCGCAGCACGTGCTCGCGCTGGCGCTCGTCGAAGGCCTTCTTGGTCTCCTCGCCGATCTTGGCCGAGATGCGCAGCACCTCGACCCGGTCGTTGAGGATCTTGAGCACCCGGTCCAGGCGCTCGCGCAGGTCGAAGCATTCGAGCAGCGACTGTTTCTCGGCGCCGCCGATGTCCATGAAATTCACGACGAGGTCGGCCAAGGCCGACGCCGAAGTGACACCGGCGACCACGCCGGCCAGTTCGTCCGGCGCCTGCGGCAGCAGGCCGAGCGCCTCGGTGGCGCGCTGCTTCAGCTGGTGGAAGCGCGCCTCGATGTCCGGGCTCTTCTCGTCGCCTGTGGTCGCTACTTCCGCGACCCGAGCGACCAGGAACGGCCAGCCTTCGAGGAACTCCAGCACGCGGAAGCGCTCCTGGCCCTGCACCACCATGTGATGCGCGCCCTCGGAACCGGTGATGTAACGCAGGATCTGCGCGCTCGTGCCTACCCAGTACAGGTCTTCGGGCCGCGGGCTGTCCTGCGCACCGTCGCGCTGGAGCAGGAATCCGACGCGGCGACCTGATTTCACCGAGTCCTGGGCGGCCGCGACCGACCCCTCGCGCCCGAACGTGACCGGCGCGACGATGCCCGGGAACAGCAGCATGTTCCTGAGCGGGACGATGGCGAGCGCGTCGGCCGGCAGCGGCCTGGTGCCCGCCGGAGTGGCCGATTCGGCGGCTGATGCGGCTTCGATCGTTTCGATTCCCATTTTTTGCTACTCCTGCACTGCGATTTTGCGGAAAGCGAGCGTCAGGCACCCGTCGATGAACGAGCGCCCTGCGGGTTCAAGCCGCGGGACCGGCAGCGGAACGCGCCGGAAGAAACGGCCATACGGGATTTCCACCCTATGCAGCCTGGCGCCGCGCGCAGTGACCGGGAATCCGCGCACTGCCGATATCGTCAGTGCGTCGGATTCGAGACCCACGACGATCGCGTCGGCCGGGACGCCCGGCAACGCAACGTGGACGAAAAGCGCTTCCGGCGTTTCAAACACATCGATCGGCGGTTCCCACGACGGCTCGGTTTCTGCCGGGCGCGAAAACGCCTTCTGCAGCCGCTCGGCCTGCTCGAGGAGCTGCAGGGCTTCACCCCACATGAAATTCCGGATGTCGCGCGATCTCATGCACCCCATATGCAGTCGGCGCCGCGGTATTCAAGCCCTTTGAACGCGCGCGGCGTTCCATGCGCGCCGCAGGGGTATTCCAATGCAAACTTTGCAATATTCTGAATCAAAAGATTTAATTGCAAATCACAGCTTTTCAAGTTCTACCCGATCGCGGTAGCATGCCCATAGTGAAAAGATCCAAGGAGATCGCATAGTGGCAAAGACCAAGGCGAAGCCGAAACTTCCCCCCAGTTCCAGGCTTCGAAGCCAGTTGCGCGCACGCATCCAGTCGCGCATCGAAGAATTGAACATCAGCCGCGCCGAAGCTGCCCATTTCATGGGACTGTCGATCGCCCAGACCAGCCGCCTGTGCAACGACTACGATGCTTTCAGCCTTGACAGGCTGGCGGATGCCGCTGAAGGAATCGGCCTTACGGTCGAGATGAAGGCGGTGAGGCCTTATTCCAAGGACTGAAGCTGCGCTTCAGTCACTGGATAAGGCTGGCAGGCTCGGAACAGGGGGACCTGACGGTTCCCCCGTACCCCCTCCCTAAAACCGGCTCGGCCGGAACTGCGCGAGCTAGATCGGGTCGAGGGGGAAGATGGGCCTTCGCACTTTCTTGAAGTCGAGCACGCTGTAGTCGGAGGTGCACACGCCGACACCGGCGCATTCGACCGTGGCGCGGGCGAGTTCGCCGAAGCCGGCGCGCCAGTGGACCCGGCTCTTCAGCATCAGGTAGCGCTTCTTCGCCGGGTCGATGCCCTGCGACGCGAAGCACTCCAGGTCGTTCGGCTCCTGCTGGCGCGAGATCACCACGATCTCCACCCGGCCGGTATCGAGCACCGCGGTCGGGCCCATGTCCATCAGCACGCCTTTTGACATCGGCCCGCGGTTGCGGAACTGGCCGTTGCTCAGGTTCTTCACGGTGCCGCTCACCTCGAGCGGCCTGCCCTTGAGCCCGAGGCTCGGCATGTCGAGGTTGCCGCCGAGCGGCAGCGTGACCTTTGCGCCGACGCCGGCCGCCTGCATCTTCCTCACCGCCGCCGGGTCGAAGATCGCGAAGGCGGCGACGTCCTCCAGCCCCGCTTCGAGGATGCCCGCGAGCACCGCCATCGTGTCCATCGTGCCGCCCGAAGCCGCGTTGTCGTAGTGGTCGAGCAGCACGACCGGGCGCGTGGCCATGGCCTTGGCGCGGGCGAACGACTTCGCCAGCGGCTCGACCTCGTAGACCCATTGCCTGCGCGTGTCCCACGCCATGTCCAGCAACTCGTCGCACCAGCGGCGGGCGAGCGCCGGGTCGCTATCGGTGACCACGACCGCCGACAGGCCGGCGTTGACGATGTCCGCGTGCGGGAAACCGACGAAGAGGCTCGCGCACAAGGCGCCCTGCTTTTCCATTTCGGCACAACGCGCCTGGATCTCGCGGTTCGGCGAGTCGAGGCTCGACTGGCGCATCACGTGCGGCAGCATCGCGCGCTGGCCCCACGCCATCGACGGCTTCGCTTTCCCGTCCAGCATCGAGAACAGCGCCTTGCCGGCGCGCAGGCCGGTCTCGTACACGTCGACGTGCGGGTAGGTCTGGTAGCCGGCGATCACGTCGGCGTTGTCGACGATCGCGCCGTACATGTTGGTATGCATGTCGAGCGCCACCGCGATCGGGGTCCCGGGCGCGAGCTTGCGCACGCGCGCGAGCAGCTCGCCTTCGCCATCCTCGAAGCTCTGCGTCACCATGGCGCCGTGCAGGTCCAGCAGGACCGCGTCGCAGCCGGCCTCCACCGCCTTGCAGATGCGGCCCGCCATGTATTCGAAGGCCGCATCCTCCACCGGGCCGCTCGGCCAGGCGCTTCCGGCCACCGGCATCGAGATCGTCGCCCCCGCCTTCTCCGCAATCTCGATGAAAGCGCCGATGGCCGACCCGGTGCCGCGCAGTGCGCGAACCCCGGCCTCGCCCTCGTGCGGCATCGGTGTGCCGACGGCGAACC
Organism: uncultured Bordetella sp.; assembly: GCA_964599095.1. GTDB lineage: Bacteria > Pseudomonadota > Gammaproteobacteria > Burkholderiales > SG8-39 > SZAS-79. The sequence continues at coordinate 142,243 of CAZREB010000003.1, read as the reverse complement.
GTTCGATCGGCGTAGGCACCGGCGAAAAGGTGTTGGTCTCATGCTTCATCTGCGCGATCACGACTTTCATTGCACCGGCCTCCCGAGGCCCGCCAGGGCCTGTCATATCGGTTACTTTACCTGCCATCGGGCAGGGGAGTACATTGGGGCGCGATGGCCGACCCGAACAAAGTCAGCGTCTATTCCGCGGAGAATCGCGAAGTCCTGCCGATCTACCCGATGGACGTGTATCGCCTGAGCGAAAAGGGCGAGGCCGAAATCAATTCGGCCGCCACCGCGCTCGACTCGCCGCATCTCCAGCTGCTCGTCCTGATCGACGGCAAATGCAGCGTCGGCGACCTCGAGCAGAAGCTGCAGCCCCTGCCCGCCGAAACCGTGCGCGGCATGGCGAGGACCCTGCTGAGCCACGGCCTGATCCGCCCGCCTACCGTGGAGGAGGAAACCGGCGTCGACCTCAACTGGTTCTTTGCCGCCGATGCGGCGCCGCCTGAACCGTCCGCCGGCGCGAAAGCCAGCGCCGAACGCGAGGCCGGCAGCGGCGTGCCCGCGCTGGAGACCGACGGGTACTACGTAAGCATTGCCCGGCGGCCGGTCCCCGGCAGGAAGCCGCCGGCCGGCCGGCAGGCCGTGGTGCTCCTGATCGACGACGACCCGGATTTCTGCGCGCTGGTCGGCAAGCTCCTCGGCAATGCCGGCTTTGCGACGCGCACCGCGTCGACGCGCGACCAGATCGTGGCCGGGCTGCGGCAGTCCCCGTTGCCCGACCTCGTGCTGCTCGACGTGATGCTTCCGGGCACGAACGGCTTCGACATCCTGCAGAAGATGAAGCAGGTGCCGGCGCTCAAGGCCGTGCCCGTCATCATGACGACCGCCGAGGCCACGCGCGAAAGCGTGGTGCGCGGCCTGGCCGGCGGGGCCGACGGCTACCTGACCAAGCCGCTGAAGGGCGAGAACCTGCTGAAAAGCGCGCGCACGGTGCTCGGCCTGGCCTGACGCACGGCTACATGATCTGGTTGACGACGCCGCCGTCGACCCGCATCGCGGCACCCGACGTGCCGGAAGCCGCGGTCCCGCACAGGTAGACCGCGAGGTTGGCGACCTCCCCGGCCGAGGTGAAGCGGTCGATCAGCGTGGTGGGCCGGTAGACGCGGAGGAATTCCTTTTCGATCTCCTCCACGGTTTTTCCCGCGGCCTTCGCGCGTGCGGCGCGCATGCGATCGGTGTTCTCGGTATGGGTCGGTCCGGGCAGGACCGCGTTGACCGTCACCCCGGTGCCGGCGAGTTCCATCGCCAGCCCGCGCGAGACGGCGAGCTGCGCGGTCTTGGTCATGCCGTAGTGGATCATCTCCTTCGGGATGTTGAGTCCCGACTCGCTCGAGATGAAGAGGATCCGCCCCCAGCCCCGCCTGGCCATGTCGCGCGCGTAGTGGCGCGCAAAGCGCACGCCCGAGAGCACGTTGACCTCGAAATAGCGCAGCCACTCCGCGTCCTCGATTTCGAAGAAAGGCTTGCGGTCGTAGATGCCGAGGTTGTTGACGAGGATGTCGACCGTGCCGGCGCGGGCGCAGACCTTGCCGGCGCCGTCAGCGGTGGCGCAATCGGCCGCGACCCCATCGGCCCTTGCCGCGGGAAACTCGGCCCGCAACCTCGCGAGCGCGGCATCCACCGACGCCTGCGTGCGCCCCGTGATCACGACACCCGCGCCTTCGGCCGCGAGGCCGCGCGCGATCGCGTAGCCAATGCCGGCCGTCGAGCCGGTAATGAGCGCGTTGCGCCCGTTCAGTCCAAGGTCCATGCGATCTCCGGGTTATTGCTTTTTTTTCGCCGCCGGCTTCTTGCCGGCCGCCGGCTGCACTACCAGCCGCGCACTCTGCTTGCCGGGCGACTTGCGGCTGGCGGTGATCTCGAGCACCGCCGGCCGGCGGCGGTAATCCTCGCCGGGCCTGGCGAGCTTGAAGCGCAGCACCGAGATCTTGCGGTCCAGCAGCGCAACCTCCTTGTTGAGGCCTCGCGCAGCGAGTTCCGCGCGCGCCCGCATGAGGTCGTCGATCTGGGTGCGCATCTCATCACCGGGATCCTTCTTCGGCGGCGCCTTGGCAAGGGGCTCGGGCGAGGTGGTGGTGACCGGCAGCGACTGCGTCGCCTTCGGCCAATACGCTTTCGGGCGGTTGGCCGCCGTGGCGAACTCCTCAGCCGAGCCGACCAGCCGCGCGATCGCGAGGTGGTTGTACTTGAAGGCCCACTCCAACGCGCCTTCGTCGTAGTCGTTGCGCAGGCTCCGGTCGGCGCCGAGGTGCAGCAGCTGGCTCACCATCGCCTCGCGGCCCTCGTAGACCGCCATCATCAGCGGGGTGGAGCCGTTGGTGCTGCGCGCATTGATGTCGGCACCGCGCCCGACGAGCAGGTCGACGACCTCGGTGTGGCCCGAGAACGCGGCGTAATGCAGCGGCGTCCACTCGCGCGGCGCGCGCTCGAGCTTCGCGCCGTGGTCGAGCAGCCACTTGACCGCCTCGAGCCGCCCTTTCCAGGCGGCATGCAGGATCGCCTGCTCGCCCACATTGTTGGTCTTGTTGACGTCGGCGCCGCGCGACACGAACAGTTCCATCATCGGCAGGTTGCCTTCCCACGCGGCGATCATCAGGCCGGTGCCGATGCGGTCGCCGACGAAATCCGGGTCGAGGCCCCGGTCCAGCCACGCCTTGGCCTGCGCGAAATCGCCCATCTCGATGCGCATGCCGAACTCGACCGGGTCGGGCAGCCCGGTGGAGCGCCAGAACTGCGCCTGCGCCGGCGCGCAGACCGAAAGGGCCAGCACGAAGATCGCCGATAGAATGTTTGCGGTCATTCGCCCTGCCATGAAGCCCTGTTCCCTCTCGTCCGATCCGAAATTCGCGAACCTCCGGCGGGCGGTCGCAGTCTCCCTCGGGTTGCACGCTGCGCTGATCGCCTGGGGCCGCCTGCCGCCGGCCTCGCCGGCCGCGCACGACGCAACACCGCTGCACGCAAGGCTGGCCGATGCCGTTCTCCGCGCGCCGCCGCCACAACCCGAATTGCTCATGCCCGAGGATACCCCGCGCAGGGCGGCCGCGACGCCAGTTAAAAAGACCAGGCCGCGCGAGGTTCGTTCCCCGAAGCCCGCCGCGCCGCGCCTGGCGCGGCCGGCCGAGGCTTCGCAGCGGGCCGACCTGCGCGCCGGCCCGCCGATGCTGGCCGGCGACGCCGCCCGGAGGGCCGGCGAGCAGATCGCGCGCCGGCTCCTCTATCCGCCCGAAGCGATCGCCCGCGGGCTGGAGGGCGAGGCGCTGGTGCTGCTCTTTCTCGACGAAGCCGGCAATGCGATTGCGGCGCGGATCGAGGCCTCGAGCGGGCACGCGATCCTGGACGAAGCCGCCGTGCGGGCCGCGCGCACGCTGCGTTCGCTGCCTTCGGGCGCACCACGCGAGGCCGTATTGCCGGTAAGGTTCAGGCTTCGCTGACCAGGGGAGGCGTCATGGAGGATCTTGCCGGGAAAGTCGCGGTCGTCACCGGTGCGGCGAGCGGCATCGGCCTCGGGCTGGCCGAGAGGTTCGCGGCCGAAGGCATGAAGGTCGTGCTGGCCGACATCGAGGAGGGGCCGCTGGCCGAAGCGGAAGCCGCCCTGCGCGCCAAGGGCGGCACGGTGATGGCCGTACGCACCGACGTCATGCGCGAAGACGACATCAGGCGCCTGGCCGATGCCGCCTTCGCGAAGTGGGGCAACGTGCACGTCCTGTGCAACAACGCCGGCGTCGGCGGCGGCTCGATGATGGACGGCGTCTGGAACACGCCGATGCAGGACTGGGACTGGGTGCTCGGCGTCAACTTCAGCGGCGTGCTGCACGGCATCCGCCATTTCGTGCCGCGCATGCTCGCCTCCGGCGAACCCGGCCATGTCGTCAACACCGCGTCGGCCGCCGGCCTCGTGGCCGCGACCGCAGGACCTTACGTGGTGTCGAAATTCGCCGTCGTCGCGCTCACCGAGCGGCTCTACAAGGACCTCAAGCTGCGCAAGGCGAAGGTCTCGGCCTCGGTGCTGTGCCCGGGCTGGGTCAATACCCGCATCATGGAGTCGGCGCGCAACCGGCCGGAGGAACTGATGCCGAACGCGCTCGCGCAGCCGGCCCCGACGCCGAAGATGGAAATGATGCGCAAGGCGGTGGCCGACCTGATCCGCAATGGCATCCCGCCCGCGGAGATCGCGGGACTCGTGCGCGAAGCGATCCGGAACGACACTTTCTACGTGATCCCGGTGCAGCCCGACATCGCCGGCGGAATCGAGGAGCGGCTCGAGGACATCCGGCTGCGCCGCAACCCGGCGATCCCGAAATTCTTCTAGCCCGGGGCGGCCGCGTAGGCGAGCCGCTTGAACTCGAACGCGAACGGGTGCCAGAACCCCATCTGCCGCTGCGTCATCGACAGGCCGGCAAAGCGGCCGTCCGGCGAGATCCACCAGTGCGTGCCCGCGATCCCGCCCCACTCGATTTCGCCGGCTGAATCGGCGGGCTCGATCGCCGAAGGCTTGAGCGTCACCGCGCCCGCGAGGCCGTATCCCTTGCCGGGAATGTCGCCCATGCGCACGAAGCGGATGCACTTGCCGGCCTCGAGCTGGTTGGTGCGCATCAGCGCGATCGTCTCCGGCTTCAGCAGTGTCTTGCCGCCGGGCATCAGGCTCTTTACCAGTGCGGCCATGTCCGGCAGCGTCGACACCAGGCCGCCGCCACCCGACAGCCTCGGCACCGGCGTGACGAAAGCGCCGGGATAAGGCGCATTGTCGACGCGCGCGAGGCCGGGCTTCATCGGGTCGAGGAGGTCGGGGCCCGCGTAGTAGGCCGCAAGCCGGCCTTTGTCTCTTGCGACGAAACCGGTATCGACCATGCCGAGCGGCGCGAAGATGCGCTCGCGCAGGAAATCGTCGAACCGCTTGCCGCTGACGACCTCCACCAGGCGCCCGAGCACGTCGGTCGCGATCGAGTACTCCCACGCGCTGCCGGGATGGAAGGCGAGCGGCAGGGCGCCGAGCACGTCCATCATCTGCTCGAGCGTGGTGGCCGGGTGCAGCGCGCCGCGCTCGTTGTAGAGCCTGAACATCAGCGTCCCCGGGTCGAGCACGCCGTAGCCGAGCCCCGAGGTGTGCGTCAGCAGGTGGCGGATCGTGATCGGGCCGGCGGCCGGCTCGGTGTCGTCCGCATCGGTGGCGCCCGGGCGCAACACGCGCCGGTTCGCGAGCTGCGGCAGGTAGCGCTCGGCCGGGTCGTCGAGCCGCAGGCGCCCCTCTTCCATCAGCAGCAGCACCGCGCAGGAGGTGGCCAGCTTGGTGTTCGAGAACACGCGGAAGAGGTGGTCCGGGCGCAGCGGCACCTTCGCCTCGCGGTCCGCCCAGCCCACGCAACCGGTCTCGACCGTCTCGCGGCCGGCGATCACGGCCCACGACACGCCGGGCACCAGCTCCGCATCCACGTAGCGCTGCATCGCCTCGCGGATCGGGGTGAAATCGTTGCGCGTGACCATCAGCTGTTTTCGCTCCTCGTGTGAAGAACCTCATGGTAGCCGGCGTGTCCGGGTACGGATTGTGGCCGGGCTGGCCCGGCGCAGGCGGTTTTGTCGATATTAGCTAATTTGGCTATAATGATCCAATGAAATCCCCCGCCCCCACCTTTGACGCAACCACCGCCAAGAATCGCTTCGGGCAGGTGCTCGAAGCTGCTGCGCGCGGGCCCGTGACCATCGAGCGGCACGGCCGCGTCGTCGCCTATGTGGTCGCGCCCGGCGACTTCCCGTCCCCGCCGGCCTCCGTCGAGGAGCGCCTGGCGGCACGTCTGCGCGCCGCGGGTGCCGTGTACGCCACGGTGTTCGGGTCCGTCGCGCGCGGCACGGCGCGGCCCGACAGCGATATCGACGTCGCCGTGAGCTTCGGCAAATCCATGAGCAGCGACCTGCGCATGGCCCTCACCGGGCTGGTGGCCGAGGTCGCGGGGCGCCCTGTGGACCTGGTCGACCTCGAAAAGGCCGACGGGCTGATCCTCGCGCAGGCGCTCGGGGGCACGGAAATCCTTTGCGACAGCGTTGCGACCAGGCAACGCATGGCCGTGCGGCTGCACCGCTCCGAGGACGACAGGCGCAGCGTGGCCATCGCTGCCCGCCATGCACGGAAGGGCCTGTTTGCATGAAGCCGGCTGCCGCCGGAAAAGCGGACCTGGACGTCCTGGATGCCAGGCTCCGCGAACTTTCGCGCAGGCTGAAGCGCCTTGAAGCCAGGCGCCCGGCCAGCGCCAAGGCACTGGCGGCCGACGAAGACCTGCAGGACATCGTGGCGCGCAACCTCGAGGTCGCAATCCAGACCTGCATTGATATCGCACTCCACCTGTGTGCTGCGCAAGGCGTGGTTCCTCCTACGGCCGCGCGGGCGTTTTCAGTCCTCGCCGAACGCGGGCAGATCGAGAAAGGCCTCGCCCAAAGGCTCCAGCGGGCAGTCGCTTTTCGCAACCTGCTTGTCCACGAGTACGCCGAGCTGGACTGGAAGATCGTGACGCAGGTCCTGCGCACTGGTACGCGGGACCTCGCCGATTTCGGGGCGGCGGTCCTTGAATTGCTCTGAAAGTGCAGCTTTGAATTCCGCAGGCCCAATATCCATGAGCCTCTCCAGCCAATTTGAATACTGGAAATAGTATGAATCCTGCCTTGCTGCTCGCCCTGCTGCTCGCCTTCGCGCTGCCCCTTCCGCTCTCCGCCCAGGACTACCCCACGCGCCCCGTCCGCCTCGTCGTTCCTTTCCAGCCCGGCGGCGGCAGCGACACCCTCGCGCGCATGCTGGCGGAGAAGCTGAGCCCCAAGTGGGGCCAGCCGGTGATCGTGGAGAACCGCACCGGCGCCGGCGGCAACGTCGGCGCAGAGTTCGTCGCCAAGTCCGCGCCGGACGGCTATACGCTCTTCGTCTCCTCGCCCGGCCCGGTCGTCATCAACAAGTCGCTGTACCGGTCGCTGCCTTTCGACCCCGACGGGTTCGTGCCGGTCTCGATCATCGCCAACAACTACTCCGTGCTGGCGGTGCACCCGAAGGTGAGCGCGGATTCGGTCGCGTCGCTGATCGCCTACGCCCGCGCGAATCCCGACAAGCTGAACTACGCCTCCGCCGGCAGCGGCACCACGCTGCACCTCGCCGGCGAGCTGTTCAAGTCGCTGACCGGCGTGAAGATCACGCATGTGCCGTACAAGGGCGCCGGGCCCGGGTTCGCCGCGCTGCTCGGCGGCGAGGTCGACCTGATGTTCGTCGACGTCTACATCGCCTTGCCGCACGTGCGCGCGGGCAGGCTGCGGGCTTTGGCCCTGAGCGGAGGCCAGCGCGACCCGCTGCTGCCCGGCGTGCCGGTGATGTCGGAGGTGCTGTCCGGATTCGAGTTCCAGGTCTGGCAGGGCATCGTCGCGCCCGCGGGGACGCCCTCTTCTGTGGTCGCGCGCGTGTCAGCCGCGGTGGCGGAGGCAGTGAAGCAGCCTGATGTCGTGAAGCGGCTCGCGGATACGGGCCTGCACGCGGTGGGGAGCACGCCTGCGGAGATGGGGGTGGTGATGAAGCAGGATCGGGAGCGGTGGGGGAAGGTGATCAGGGAGACGGGGGCGCGGGCGGATTGACGATTCGGCCGGAGTGCCTGCTCGCTTCCCGGACCTACGCCGCCTTCTTCACGCTCAACACAACCCGCATCCCGGCGTGCGCGAGCATATTGACCAGCGCGTCGAGACTGAACTTCTCGATCTTCCCTTTGAGCAGGTCGTTCAACCGCGGCTGCGTGACACCAAGCCGCGCGGCGGCTTCCTTCTGGCTGCACCGGCTATCGATCACGAACCGCTCGATCCGCGTCATGAGATCGGAGCGCAGCAGCAGGTTCTGCGCCTCCTCCGGCGCGAATCCGAGGTCGCGGAACACGTTTGCGCTTGCGCGCTTCATCTTTAGCCTTTCCGTCATCGCTTCCTCCTTTCCTCGATCAGCGCCCGGAACCGCCTCCGCGCCAGCTCAATATCCGGCTGCGGGGTACTCCGCGATTTCTTCTCGAACGCATGGATCACGTAAACGCTTTCCCCGAACTTCGCCACGTAGATGACCAGGAACGCGCCCTCGGCCTGGATCCGAATTTCGCGGACACCCAGCCCCACGGAAGCCATCGGCTTCCAGTCTTCGGGCTCAAGCGCCTCCTGAACTCGCGCGATCTGGCGACCGACCCGCGCCCTTGCGAGCGCCGGAAACGCGCGGATCGCCTCCAGGCTGTCGCCGAGCCATGTGACGGGCTTCCGCATGAGTTTATCTGTTTTGATATAAATGGGGAACTGCGGCGAAGTTGGGTATTCCGGCGCGCACGGTGATGACATTCCGGTAACGGGCCGGGCTCCAGTGGCGTTGACGGCAGGCCATTCACCGCAAGCGTGGATTCGGTTCGGCGGCGTTGGTCCGCCCCCGCGCAATTTCGGAATACGATATCCCGCATGACCCGTGAACAGATCATCTCGGCCTTCGATCGCATGCGCGTCTGGCAGCGCGGGGACCAGCGCGCCGTGCACAAGCCCCTGCTCGTACTGATTGCGCTCGCGAGGGTGGCGAGCGGCGGCGCCCCGATGATCGACTGGGTCGAAGCGGAGCCCAGGCTCAAGGCGCTGCTGGAGGAGTTCGGCCCGGCCGGGTCGGCCGGCAGCCGCCACTATCCCTTCTGGCATTTGCGGACCGACAAGCTCTGGCAACTGAACGGGCCGGCTCGCATCCTCGACCGGCCGGCGGGCGCAACGCCGACGTTGACCGAGCTTCGCGCCAATCACGTTTCGGGAGGCTTTCCCCCTGCGATGCTTTCGGCGCTCTCCCGCGACCCAGCGCTAGTTGCCGCCATCGCCCGGCGGATCGTAGACGCGCATTTCCCCGGCACGTTGCGCGACGACGTTCTCTCTGCCGTCGGCCTGCCGTTGGATTCTGCCGAAGAACAATCGGGCGCGGACGCCACGCGCCGTCGCGACCCAGCCTTCCGCGAACGGGTACTGCTCGCCTACCAGTACCGCTGTGGCGTGTGCGGGCACGACCTGCGCCTCGGTCGCCAGACGATCGGTCTCGAAGCCGCCCACATCAAATGGTTCCAGGCGAACGGGCCGGATATCGTGCCCAACGGGATTGCCCTGTGCTCGCTGCACCACAAAGTTTTCGACCTTGGCGCGTTTACCGTGCTACCGGGGAGCTACCAGATGGTTTTCAGCCAGCACTTGAACGGCAGTAACGAGACGGCTGCGCGGATGCTTGCGTACCACGGGGCTGCGCTGGTCCGGCCGCAGAGCGAAAGTTACCTGCCGCAGCCGGAGTATTTGGTGTGGCATCGAAGGGAGGTGTTCAAGGAGCCTGGGCGGGGGTAGGGCCTTTTGCCGCCTTGATCCGCTTTACGAAATCCGAATCCCTGTGGCAGGTCATCAAGAGCATTTCCATCGCACGCGTCATCCCGACGTAAAGCAGCTTGGCTTCCTCTTTCGAATCCCATTCCTTGTTGGGCATGTAGCCGAGCCCGGCGATTGACACAATGGGAAATTCCAAACCCTTGCTCATGTGAATGGTCATCACCTTTACGCTGTCCTCGCTGGGATCGAACTTCCTTTTTCCGCCACCCTCGCCGACCCATTCGACAGGAATCCCTGCGGCTCTCAAGCGCGCGACAATTTTTTCCCCTATGAAACGCACTCGATAGAGCACGGCCATCTCGCGCCACGGATAACCTTCCTTGTTGATCGCGGAAAACTCTCGCGCGATGAAATCGCCTTCAAGATCAAGGCTCGCCAGCTGATTGAGAATTGGCCGCGGCCCGTGACGCCCGCCAGATTGCGGCTGAATCAACGGAACATCGTCTTCTTCGGCTTCCGCCGGCGAAATGAATTCCTTTGCAAAGTCGTAGGCAACCGCGAGAACTTCGGTTGTATTCCGATAGTTCACGCGCAGAATCGTCGTTCTTCCCTTGGCTTGGATTCCGATGCTCGAAAAATTAAATTTGCGCTTTGTCTTTGTGTCGTAAATCGACTGAGCGTCATCGTATAGAACCAATAGCGAGTTGGTGTCCGGATCGACCATTTGAGCGACCAGCTTGAGCCACTCGGGACGGAAGTCGTGTCCTTCGTCGACCATTACCGCGCCGTACTGTGCTGGCGGGATCTGCCCTTTCTCGACCGCCTCGATTACCGCGTCCACCACCTTTTCGTGAAACGTCTCACCGCTTGGAGGCAGGGGCACGCTGTACAGACGCAATTGATCCCGACACCAGGCATGGAAATTCCTAACGTTGACCTTGTTCCCGAGATTCTTGGCTTTCACCGTATCCTGGAGTTTCGCCGCCAGCGTGACGTTGTAGCAAAGGACCAATACAGGCTTCGCGAGCAGCGACGCCAGACGTTCGCACCGATAGCCGAGAATCAGCGTTTTTCCAGACCCGGCGACCCCATGAATGATCCGGTGGCCTTCGCCCAGATTTCTCGCAAGTTGCTCCTGACGAAGATCCATCACCCTGATGAGATCCGGAACCGTGTCCGCAACCGACGCCGGAATGCCTGGCTCTTCAATCAGCGAAAGTTGCTCAGTTCGGATCCTGATCTCCGGGAATAGATGCCAGCGCACCCGGTCTATCTGGGGCATCGACAACAACGCCCTGAAATTGACCGTGAACATGTTCCACAAGCGCTGCTGAAACGCTTCGGGTTGCGCGGACTCGTACATCTCGTCCTGACAAATCACGCGCGCCGGATCGATCGCCAGGCCAAGATCGGTGCGCTCAAACGATTTCCTGTCGATATTGGCGAAGACCACGCCATACCCGTATGGGAAGCTCAAGCGATTCTGGTATCGCCCGGCTTCCGAGCGCGTCAGCAGCGGATCCCGCTCCAGGAGATCAGCGACTGAATGCGCATACTGGCGCGCCTGCTCGATCGGGTTCGCCTCGAGCTTCTGCCCTCTGTCGGTCAGCAGGGTGAATGTCGCCTTGTCTGCCGCCCTGATGGAATCTAGCTTCCAATCCTTGACTTCCACAATCAGCAGCCCGCGCCGCGGATTGAGAATCACGAAATCCGGATGCAGCGAGCGCGGGCCCACTGGCACGTCGTACCAGCAGAGATAGTCTTCTTCGAGCTTGTCTACAAGACGGTTGGCGAAGCGCTTTTCGCCGGAGGTCATGCGGCGGAGGCAGGTTCCTAGCGAGGGAATGAGCGTGGCCATGGTCGCTGGCCGGAGTATAGAGCGCTTGGCAGGCCACCGATTACTGAAGTTCCCTCGCACCACAGGATTTTAGGTATTCCCAAATGCCGTCATAGAACTCGGCTTTCCGCGTTATGTCCTCTCGCGTGCGGTCTCCCGTCGGAACAAATATGACCATCCCTTTGCGAGCCCTCGTGAGCAAGACGCGGTAACCATTCTTGGCGACCTCGGGCAGGCCGTCGGTCTGCCAATCAGATCCCGATAGCTTGTATGCAACCCATTTCCCATTCTCGCGACGCAGGTCCGCGTCCCAACAAACTACGCAGAAATCCAACTCCAGGCCCTGGATTTGATACTGATTTTGTACCGTTTCTAATGCGTTGGAGGAACGGATGTCACTACTAGGCGCCAACATCCACGTTGCGATATCAGGCTTAAAGTCGACAAACAGCCCCTCCGCAGCAAGACGCCTCGCCTGTCCTGACGCAATAAGTCCAGAACGCTGACCGCCAAAAGCAGAATTCTTGGCCCATGTTCGGGCAGACCCGAGGTCTCGAGTAATCCAGATCTTGTTTGCGTGTGCTTCCATGGTGACTACGAATGAGCGCGCTCGTTCGACATCGTCCAAAAGCACCGCTCCGGCCCATTCCTCAACCACTGCATTCCGGTAGTAGCGCATCGATTGATGGAGATGGCCGTACCTCAGTTGCCGACGACTCGGATGCGTTGCCCATTTCTCACGACCTTCAATTTCTGCCAGAGCCAGCGTTTCATCAGCAATTGAGTACGTCCAGCCTTTGCTTACGGCGGCGTCCAGCCAAGCAACGATGCCTCTCTCTCCACGATTGATTGCTTGATTGTGTCCAACAAGCGCCACAACGACGGCACCACCTATTGGAAATGCCTTCCGTTGAACAGAAAGAATCAGATCAGCCTCATGTTCCTCGAGCGGCTGCCCGAGCACTCTCCTTCCCTGTTCATAGGTCCGTTGAGCCTCATCAAATACCAGCACGCGACCATCTTCCTGGAGATGCTCCGCCCCTCGCTTTCCCAAGAAGCTGTGTGCTTTGACGATCTTGAAACTTGCCGCTGCCGCAACGAGGCTCGCGTCCGCCCGGCGATAGCCAGTCGGCGTCCACGTCGAGGTTCCCTTACCCTGACCTCGATATGAAGCTCCAAGCGCCGTATTCAGGACGTCAACCAACGGCGCGTTTCCCGTGACGAATACTGCCCCATCCACATGCTTGCCACGCATCACAATCTCAAGACCGACCAATGTCTTTCCCGCGCCAGGAGCGCCTGAAAGAAAAATGATGTGATATTTCCCCTCTTCCAGCGCCGTTTCGATGTGCTTTTGGATCTCGTTCACGCTCGCTTGAATCGCCGCTTTGGGTGCGGCGTGCTCTTGAATGGCAACGACGTCATGATTGCCGTACAGGGAGAGAGTCGCATCCAGAATTGAGGAAGACGGACTAAATGGCGAGTCGAGCCATCCGGATCTTGATACTTGCGCATCCGACCGTCGATTCCGAATGCCAATTTGAATCACGTCTTTTAAGTTCCGTCTGTCACACTCGAGAGGCTTGTTTGCTAACGCAGACCAACTCCGCTCCGCCAATCCCGGCCATATAACAGTTTGTCTTGCACGACCATTCGTCAATGCAACAATTGGCACTACGATCGCGGCTTTTTTCTCGCACCACTCGCGAGTGACTCGGTGAAACTCGAGCAAGTTGACTGCATAAGTCATCACTTGATCTCGATCCGCTCGTTGAATCTTCGTTCGCTTGAACTCGACAACAAACAAAACACCGTCGGCAAGGAGCAGACAATCCATGCGCAATCCGCGACGGCGAAAGTCGAATTCGAGGATGACGTGCCGTACCGATTCACATCCGGGCGCTAACAGTGCGTCGCGCAGAATTGGGATCCGCTCGTCGAGATTCCGTTGCAGGATTTCGACACTCTGGCGCCACTCTTCAGTTTGCGTCGGTTCGATTGCAAGGCTTTCATCAGCGGCACGACCCGCTAGCTGATTAGAAATTGCATCCTTTTCTTCGGCGAGAAATTCTTCACGCGTCCCGTAGTACCAAGCAGAATGATGTCTATGATTCGAAGTCTCGAGCACTCGCCCCCCTTCGCCTCAACGCAGTGGCACGAACGACTGTCAGTTTTTAGTGTATCTCAGTCGTCGCAACACCCCGGGTGAACTCTGGCGAGCCACTCTTTGCGTCAAGGCTCAGACTGAGTAGCCTCGCAGTCCCTATAGCGACTGCGCGATCATTCGGCGAAGTGTGCGAACGCGACGCACCAGCCCTAAAGTAGTAAGGGGTCGAGAATATCGGGCGACGCGAATTTCGACCGATGCATGATTGTGTGGCAACTCAGTTAGTACGTAACAAATGCGATTGACATAGCGGCGACCAGGAACGATCCACTGATCTTGCACTCCGTCTACTACTGTCCAAACAAACTCCGACGCGAAACTTTGAACGAGCCGCAAGTCCTCGCCAAACGTTTCTAAGCCGTATCCGCCCCAATGATCGAATTTCGCTGAAGGATGTCGAAATGGACGAAAGTATTCATGAAACACGTCTTCATGGAACGTCACGATCAGCCTCGACTAGCGCAGAGCCATAAAAATAAATCGCCTGTATCCAAAGCACTTTCCTACCCCACAAAAACCAACTCCGTCCTCTCCCCCCTTCGGTGAAAAATCACCGCCCTCTGCCGCAACCTCTGCCCCAGCTCCTTCGCCTTCCCCCGCCCCATCCCCACCACCAGCACGCTCCCCTCGCCCATCCCCACATACCCCTCCTCCTCCAGCGCCTCGGCGAGATTCCGCCGCACGCTCTCCCGCCCGGCGCGGATGCACGCCGCGGTCTCCATACCCACTTTCTCGAGCAGGGCATCGAGACGAGCGTTCGGCTCCCCCACACGCAGGCTGATCGGTTGTTCGCGGAACATGGCGGCTAGGCCCGGTTGATCCGCCGGGTGCGGTGCCCGACGGTGATCACCTGCCCGTGCCGCGACAGCACCGCATACAGGCCGGCCAGGCGGCGGACCTCGCTCTTGGCGCGCGAGGCCGCTTCCAGGCGTCTTTGCGCGGCCTTGTCCATATACAAAATCACCGCGCCGTGGTGGTCGTGCGCCTCGCGCCCGTACGAGAGCAGCAGGTCGAGCGCGTCCTCGCGGATGCCGCGCTGCTGCATGCGGGCGCGGGCGTGGAAACTGAGCGGTGGTGCGCCCGAAGTAAGCGGGCTGACAGGTGATTGCATGACGGCCTCCTGCGACGGTTGGGGGGCCAGTGTGAACCGGTGGGTGGCTCAGGGCGTGAGCCTGCCGGATAATGGCGAAAAGCCCTCCCGGACCCACCCGAAAATGCCGAAAGCAGCCACCGCCACCGCCCCGCTCACCGCGCAGGAAACCACCTTCCCCATCCTGCTGTCACTCGGCTTCTGCCACCTGCTCAACGACCTGATGCAGTCGCTGCTGCCGGCGCTGTACCCGATGCTGAAGGCGGACTTCCACCTCGACTACGGGCAGGTGGGCCTGATCACGCTGGCGTTCATGCTGACCGCCTCGCTGCTGCAACCGACGATCGGCATCTATACCGACAGGAAACCGCAGCCCTATTCGCTCGCGATCGGCATGGGCGGCACGCTGACCGGCCTGGTGCTGCTGTCGATGGCCCACAACTACCTGGCGGTGCTGCTGGCGGCGGCCTTCATCGGCACCGGCTCGGCGGTGTTCCACCCGGAGGCCTCGCGCGTCGCGCGGATGGCCTCGGGCGGGCGCTTCGGCCTCGCGCAATCGATCTTCCAGGTCGGCGGCAACCTCGGCGGCGCAGTCGGCCCGCTGCTCGCGGCTTTCATCATCCTGCCGCGCGGGCAGGGCTCGATCGCGTGGTTTTCGCTCGTCGCGCTGCTGGCGATGTTCGTGCTGGTCCGCGTGGGGATGTGGTACTCGGCCCACCTGGCAAAGCTGCGCGCCGCCCCGAAGGCGTCGGGCCCGGCGCCGTTGCCGCACAAGCGCGCGGCGTTGTTCGTGTTCCTGCTGATGGTGCTGGTTTTCTCCAAGCACGTGTACACCTCGAGCATCACGACCTACTTCACCTTCTACCTGATCGAGCGCTTCCACCTCCCGGTGCAGGCGGCGCAGGTGCAGCTCTTCATCTTCATGGCGGCGGTGGCCACCGGCACGCTGGTGGGCGGTCATATCTCGGACCGCATTGGCCGCCGCCCGATGATCTGGATCTCGATCCTCGGCGCGCTGCCGTTCACGCTGATGATGCCGCACGCCAACCTCTTCTGGACCGGGGTGCTGTCGATCGTGATCGCGCTGCTGATGTCGTCGGCCTTCCCGGCGATCCTGGTCTTTGCACACGAGGTGCTGCCGGGACGCATCGGCCTGGTGTCGGGTATGTTCTTCGGATTCTCGTTCGGGCTCGGGGGCCTGGGCGCGGCGGTGATGGGGCAACTGGCCGATGTGCACGGTATCGCCTTCGTCTACAACCTGACCGCCTACCTGCCGGCGCTCGGGCTGCTGGTGTGGTTCCTGCCGAACCTGGAGAAGGGCAAGCTGAGAAGGCCGGCGCACTAGCGCCAGCCAGGTTCAGTACCGCTTCAGCGCCGCTTTCAGCTTCTCGCGCACCCGCGTGCGCAGGGCCGGCGGCGCGAGCACCTCGACGTCGGCGCCGAACTTGAGGATATCCATCAGCAGCTCGCGGTCGTCGCTGTACGGCACCTCCAGCACGTAGCTCCCATCGGCCTCGAAGGCCGCCTTCTGCTTCGGGTGCCAGTCCTCGTTCGCTACCCAGCGCGCGCGCTCCGGCGTGAAGCGCAGCTTCGCCCACTGCACGTTCTTCCCGGCGAAGATGCCGTAACCGGACTGGAAGTGCGCCTCCAGTTCGGCCCTGGGCACGTCCTCCGCCTTCTCGTCGAGCATCGCCGCGGCGCGGATCGCATCGAGCGCAAAGCTGCGCACGCCCTCCGCCTTGTGGCACCACGCATCGACGTACCAGTTGCCGCGGTAGTGGACCAGGTGCTGCGGCGAGATCGTGCGCTCGGTCACCTCGTCGCGCTCGCGGTTGTGGTGCCTGATCGTGAGGCGCTTCCTCTTGAGGACCGCGGCGGCCACCACCTCGAAGTGCTCGAGCTTCGCCTTGCGCGCCGCCTGCTGGAGCACATGGATGCGCCGCCCGACTTCCTCCGCGGTATGGTCGCCCTTGTCGAGCAACGCGCGCAGGCGCTCGAGCAGCGGCCTCACGTGCGGCGTCAGCAGGCCCGGCTGCAGCGTCTCGAGCAGGTGCTGCATCGTAAGGAGCGCATAGGTCTCGGCGGGCGAGAACCACAGGCCGGGCAGCTCGAACCGGGGCGCGGCAGGGTCGAGGCGGTAGCCGCCGGTTTCGGCGTCCCACTCGATCGGCGCCTTGAAGCGGTCGCGCAGGTATTCGAGGTCGCGCTTGAAGGTCGCCGGCGAAACATCGAGCGCCGCGAGGAACACGCTGCGCGGCACGCTCCGGCGCGAGCGCAGCAGCTGTTCCATCCGGTAGAAGCGCTCGGTGCGTTCCATGGCGGCGACTTTTCGGTACTTTACTTCTTCGAGAACGGCCGGGTTGCTGTCTTTCCCGTCAATTGATATGCCGCTTCAGGCAATCTTCTCCAGCTTCTGCAGCGAGCGCAACCGCCACGGGACCTTGCTGTCCGGGAAGAGGCGCGGGTACTCGGTGTAGCTGACCTCGCCCACGTAGATGTCGCCGCGCGAATCGACCGCGAGGCCGTGCGGCGCGACGAACTTGCCGGTCTCCAGCCCCGGCCCCGCTTCCCCGCCCAGCCGCGCGATCTTGTTGCCCTTCTTGTCGACGATGGTCAGGCGCGGACCGACGTTCGGCATCTGCCGGTTGACCGGCATCGCGGCGCCGAGCTCGCCGATGATGAATTCGAGCCTGGCCCCTTTCTGGCAGCAGTACAGGCCGCAGGGCCGGTGCATGTTGGTCCACTGCGTCTCGTATTTGCCGTTGCCGTCGAACACCTGCACGCGGTGGTTCTCGCGGTCGGCCACGTACACCCAGCCTTCGGCATCGGTCACGATGTTGTGCACGATGTTGAACTGGCCCGGGTCGGTGCCCGGCTCGCCCCACGATTTCAACAGCTTGCCGTCCTGCGAATACTTGTGCACGCACGCATTGCCGTAGCCGTCGGCCACGTAGATCTCGCCCTTGGGCGACAGCGCGGTATGCGTGCAGCGGTGGAAAGGCTTGCCGCTCATGTACGGCTGCGGCTTGCCGGGCACGCCCAGCTCCATCAGCACCTTGCCGTCGGTGGTGCACTTCCGGACGATATGGCCGAGGTCGTCGGTGCAATACAGGATGTCGTTAGCGTCGATATGCAGGCCGTGCGCGCGCGGGAAGCTGCCCTCGCCCCACGACTTGATGAAGTTGCCCTCGCGGTCGAATACCATCATCGGGTGCTCGCCGCGGTTGAAGACGTAGACCCGGTCCTTGCTGTCCACGGCCACCGCCGCCGCGTCCTTGAACTCCCAGCCCTCGGGCAGCTTCGCCCAGTCCTGTACAACCCGGTAGCGGTGCTCACCGCTGCCCAGCACGACGCCCGTCTCTGCGGCCATGGACTCTTCCTCCGTTTCGAATCGTCCCAGTATACCCATCGAAACCGCAGGGGATTCACGCGGGCGGCCGGGGCGTCCTGCCCTACAATCCGGTCGATCGAATCCACGGAGCATCCGATGCCCAAACCCCGCAGCGACGCCGGCGTCCCGGTGTCGCAGATCATCCGCGAACGCATCAAGGCGGCCAACAGGCGGTTCTTCGCCAACGACAACATCGCCGAGTTCGTCAGGCCGGGCGAGCGCGAGAAGCTGCTCGCCGAAGTCGAAGGCAAGGTCAAGGACCTGCTCGAGTCCCTGGTCATCGACATCGAGGCCGACCACAACACCCAGAACACCGGCCGGCGCGTGGCCAAGATGTACATCAACGAGATCTTCGGCGGCCGCTACGTCCCGCTGCCGGGCCTGACCGAGTTCCCGAACGACAAGCGCCTCAACGAGCTGATGATCGTCGGCCCGATCACGGTTCGCAGCTGCTGCTCGCACCACCTGTGCCCGATCATAGGCAAGCTGTGGATCGGCGTGATGCCCAACGAGGAGTCCAAGCTGATCGGCCTGTCGAAATACACGCGCGTGGCCGAGTGGATCATGTGCCGCCCGCAGATCCAGGAGGAATCGGTAGTGCAGCTGGCCGACCTGCTCGAATCGCGCATGAAACCCGACGGCCTGGCGCTGGTGATGGAGGCCGACCACTTCTGCATGCAGTGGCGCGGCGTCAAGGACATGGACTCGAAGATGACCACCAGCGTGATGCGCGGGTGCTTCCTCGAGGACGCGGCGCTGCGGCGCGAATTCCTCGCGCTGATGGGCAACGGCTTTCGCGGCTGAGCGTTGTCCGCGCCGGGATCGCCCTCAGGCGCCGGCGAGGCGGCCGATCTCGGCCACGGTGCGGTCCAGCTCCTGCCAGAGCCGGTTCTCGGCGCGCGGCCTGAAGGCGGCGAGCAGCTCGCGGTAGTACCAGAGCGTGCCGTCGCGGCCGGCGGTAAAGCGCAGCCAGAGCTTGTCGCCCAGCTCGCGATAGTCCTCGAGGATCGCCCGCGCGTTGTGGAGCTTGTCGGCCATCGACACCAGCAGCGCCTCGGCCGGCTTGGTGGCGACCTCGTCGATGTACTTCTGCTTGCGAACGCGCCATTTCACCGGGTCGCGGTCGCGCTGCTCCTCCGGGTCCCCGTCGGTGCAGGCCTCGACGATCCGCTCGACCCTCTCGCCGAAGCGCGCGCGGATCTCGCCGGGCGTCATCCGGTGCGCCTGGTCCTCGAGCGCATCGTGCAGCAGCGCGCCTATGGCCTGGTCCTCGTCGCCGCCGTGCTCGAGCACGATCGCGGCGACGCCGATCAGGTGGGCCACATAGGGGATGTTGCCGCCTTTCCGCCTCTGGTCCTCGTGCAGCTCGGCCGCCCAGACGAGGGCGTCGCGGAACCGCTTGCCGACGACCGGCGCCACGCCTCAGCCGCCCGACCCGAGGATCGCCATCGACTCGATCTCGACGAGGTAATCCGGGTGCGCGAACGACAGGCCGCCGACGACCGCACAGGGCGGGAAGTCGCCCGCGAAGAATTTCTTCCTCGCCTCGACGAACTGGATGCGGTCGCGGATGTCGGCCAGGTACACGGTCAGCTTCACGATGTCGCTCATTTTCCCGCCGGCCGCCTCGACGAACAGCTTCATGCGCTCGAACGCGGCGACCGACTGCACGTAGGGGTCGCCCAGCCCGACGATCTCGTCCCGGTCGTTCTTGCCGACCATGCCGGCGATCACGACGAGGTTCCCGATCACGAAACAGTTCGACCAGTAGCCTTCCGGCGGCTCCTTCACCTCGGGCACGATGATGCGACGGCGCTTCCCGCTGACGGACTCGAGCATTTGCACGGCTCCCGGTGAGTTTTCCGCGGCGCGTGCCGCGAATTCCGGCATATTATCAAGGCAAGGCGCAGGTCCGGCGTGAACCGCGGGACAACCGGGCGCATGCAGAAATCCTGAAACCCGGCTGCGCGCCGCCTGATTCTTTGGTACTGTTGCTGCCATGAAACTCGGATTCTTTTTCGGCCTCCTGTTCCCGGTGTTCATCATCGTCGCGATCGTGCGCGTCGCGATGAATGACATGCAGGTGTTCTCGAGCATCTGGTCCTGGTGGACCCTGATCTGCACGGTCGCGGGCGCCGCGATCGGCACGGTCCTCGAGTCCACGCTGAAGTTCAAGCCGACCAAGAAGATCGGCGAGAAATAGCCGGCAGCGCGCCGGCACGGCCGCTACCGGCGGCTTACAGGCTCCACGGCACCGGTGCGACGCCGAACAGGAGGCGGTGCATCCACATCACCCCCAGCGCGAGCGCGATCCCGCCGCCGACGGCCATGTAGTCGTACTTGGCCTGCGGGGTAAATGTCTTGACCGCCCCGCGCGTAACCGCAGACCCGAGGTCGAGCACCGCATAGGCGAGGAAAGCGCCGAACAGCAGCGTCGCCTTCGCATGCCCGTTGGCCAGCAGGTGGGTTACCGACCAAAGCCCGATCCCGATCAGCATCGGGTGGCGCAGGACGCGCCGCAGGTGGCCGCGCATGTTCGCCGCGGCCAGCAGCACGAAGGAGAGCGCCACCACGAGCGGCGCGGCATGGCGGGCGCCGACCGAAGGCGCAAAGAGCTGTTCGCCGCGCGGCGCATAGGCGTAGCCGACGACGATCAGCACCAGGCCGATTCCCGAGACGATCGAGAATGCCCCCTTGTAGCGGTTCTCGCCGAGCCTTGC
The DNA here is from genome assembly GCA_964599095.1 of uncultured Bordetella sp. Taxonomy (GTDB): domain Bacteria; phylum Pseudomonadota; class Gammaproteobacteria; order Burkholderiales; family SG8-39; genus SZAS-79. The sequence continues at coordinate 121,663 of CAZREB010000003.1, read as the reverse complement.
GGCACAAGCTGCGCGCAGCGGCGGCAGGGCCGGCACCAGGTGGATGCCGAGGAACACGATCAAACCGATCACGAGGATTGCCATGCGGGTCCTTCCCAGGTTGAGACTCGGTTGCGGCCGGCTTCCTTGGCCCGGTACAACGCCTGGTCGGCCGCCTTGACGACCGCGGCCGGCTTGACGTCGAGGCCCTTCCGGTCGGCCACGCCGATGCTGATGGTCACCGAAATCATCTTCTGCGGCAACGACGCGCCGCGCAAGCGGCTGCCGGCCTCGGCGTCGCGCGGCCGCTCTTCGCTGCGGACCGCCATCCTGTAGCCCTCGATAGACGCGCGGATCGCCTCGAGGTGCGGGAACGCCTCGGCCGCGGTCCGGCCGTCGAACACGACGCAGAACTCCTCGCCGCCGTAGCGAAAGGCGACCCCGCCGCCCTTCACTTCCGCGAGCCGCGCCGCAACCAGCTTGAGGACCTGGTCGCCGATGTCGTGGCCGTGCACGTCGTTGAACTTCTTGAAGTGGTCGACGTCGGCCATCGCCACCGCGCAGACCGGCCCGAGCGCGGCCAGCCGCTCGTTGAGCGCCCGGCGCGCCGGCAGCCCGGTAAGCTCGTCGGCGAAGGCAATGCGGTGAGTCTCCTGCAGTACCGCGACGAACAGCACGGCCCCGGCCGCGGTCATGAAGGCGGCAAACACGGCCGGCGAGGATCCCCACGCGGTCGCGATGAACGCGGCGGCAAGCGCCCCCGCGAGGCCGACGTCGAGCGCACGCGGCTCGATCGCCGGCAGCCTGGGGAGCGCGCGCCAGACGGCAGCGGCAAACGCTGCCGCGAACATAAGTCGCCCGGCCAGCGGCGTCGGCGGGCTGTTGAGCGCCCAGTGGTCGAACAGCGCGATCCACGCGACGCCCGACAGGCTGCTGTGGCCGGCGCTCCCTATCCACAGCACGAGCAGGATTTCGGCCGCCGCCACCAGCAGCCAGCGATAGTTGTGGTGGTGGAACACGCCGCGCTCGGCCTGCAGCAGCGAGGCGAGCATGTTGGCGGGCACGACCACGGCGAGCGCGGTGTAGGCGGCCTTGGCGGCGAACGGCCCGTGCCCGGCCGCGAACAGGCAGCCGGCGTAGCCAAGGAACATGGACATCGCCGCGATGAAGGCCCGGCCGCGATTGAACCAGAGCGCGATTGCGCCGGCGGCCAGCAACGTGACGAAGGGCCCGAGGGCCGGCAACCCGGACAGCGACGGCGGCAGGGCGGGGCCCGCCGCGACGCAGAGCACCGTGAGCGCCACGATGGCCACCGGCGCGATCGCCGGCCGCAGCATGGGCTTCACCGCGACCCGCGCCTCCGGGCGCGCCGCAGGCGTCATCCGTGAACCCGCCTCAAAGTGGAACTTTCCATTCCTTGGACCCAGAAGCCGCGCGGCTCTCCTTCGAATTCACTTGCCAAATAAAGAAATAACCGGCCCGCCGGCCGCGCTCAGGTCTCGATGATGTCGCCGAGCCGGGAATAGTTCCTGCCGCCGATGCGCGCCAGCGGGTCGAGGCGGCGCGCATCTACCCGGCAGTCCTCGTGCAGGCCCCGGCCGATGTGCACCAGCGCCACCTCCCCGATGACGAAATGGTTCGGCCCGTTGCCGATCTCGAGGATCCTTTCAGGCCGGCATTCGAACTGTACCCGCGATTGCGCGACACGGGGTGTCCTGACCGCCATGGACGGCAGCAGCCCCAATCCGGTGACGTCGATTTCGCTGACCTCGGGCGGCATGTCCTCGCCGCAGCGCTGCACGATTTCGGCCAGCGGGCCGGGCACGGTGTTGATGACGAACTCACCTTCGCGCCGGATGTTGACCAGCGTGTCCTTGAGGCCGCGCGGGTCGGGGCCGATCGAGATCCCGAGCAGGCCCGGGTCGACCGCAACGATGATGAACTGGCTGAACGGCGCCGCATTGACCTGGCCCTGCGCGCCGAGGGTCGTGACCAGCGCGATCGGCCGCGGGATCACCGTGCCGGTAAACAGCTTGTAGCGGTGCGCGCGGTCGAGCGACCCGGGAAGGATCGACTCGTAGTCGTCCGCCGAATGGGCTTGCGTGCTCATCGCGGCGAAACCATCAGGCGCCGATCTTCGCGATCACGTCCTCGGCGAACCATTGCACCTGGTCGTTCATCTCCTGCACCGTGTTGGCCGGGAACATCAGCGCGCAGCAGTGGTCGACGCCGATCGCGGCCAGCTTGCCCACTTTTTCGCGCAGCAGTTCGGGCGAGCCCACGAGGTTCGCGGTCACCTGCTGGCTGAGGTCGCGCCCGGTGTAGGCGAGCGACTGGCGATGCGCCACGAGGCCGCTGGCCATGTAGCGCTTCTCGGCCGCCTCGGGCGTCTTGCCCACGGTCACCGAGAACTGCGGCGCGACTTCGACCTGCGCGGGGTCCCGGCCCTGCTCGGCCGCTCGGCGCTTGAGCAGCACGATGCGCTCGGCGAGCTCGTTCCACGGGCGCCAGCCGGGCAACCAGCCCTGGCCGACGCGCGCGGCGCGCTCGACCGCCTCGACGTTGTGGCCGCCGACGTAAAGCGGGAATGGCTGGCGCCGCGCTTTCGGGAACATCTGCACGCGCTCGAAGCCCACGTACTTGCCGGCCATGCTCGCCTCGGCCTCGTTCAGCAGCAGCCTCAGGGCCTCGAGCCCCTCGTCCATGAGGTCGCCGCGCCGCGCGCCCCTGATCCGGTGCCCGCCCCACGCGGTGAATTCCTCGCGATAGGCGCCCAGGCCGACGCCGAGAATGAAGCGGCCGTTGCTCATCTGGTCGAGCGTCAGCGCCTGCTTGGCAAGGTACACCGGCTCGCGCATCGGCAGCACGAGCAGCGCGGTGCCCAGCTTGATCTTCGTCGTCGCGCCGGCGATCGCCGCGAGCGTGATCAGCGGCTCGTAGAAGTTCGGCGGCTTGCCGGGGAACAGGTCCTTCACATAGTCCTGGGTGGTGATGTGGTCGTTGCCCCACACCGAGTCGTAACCGAGGCGCTCGCAGAGTTTCGCCTGCGCGACAAAATCCTCCGGACCGGCGAACGGGACCGGGTACATCACGCCTTCGAAGCCGGTCGACAGGCAAACGCTGAATTTCATGGCACTCCTTTCAGGGAACTGGTTGCACGGCAGCAAGCAGCGCCGCGATCTGCGCGCCGTCGCGCGCGCCTGCAATGACCACCTCGTCGAGGCCGGCCGCATGGTAGTCGGCAAAGCGCGCCCGCACGCCGCTCGCATCGCCGGCGGCCGCATGATGCGCGACGACCTCTGCGGAAATCAGTGCGTCGGCCGCCGCCCAGTCGTTGCGCGCAGCCGCAGCGCGCAAGGCGGCTTGGTCGAGGCGGGTGCCGGCCAGCTCGAGGTTCAGGCGGTGGTGCTCGCCGCGCAGCGTGATCGCGAGCATCCGGCGCACGCGCGCTTCGGCCGCTGCGCGATCCGCATCCACCGAGGCGTACACGAGGCCGCTGGCCCGCACCTTGCGCCCGGCCGCGCCGCGGCGCACATGGTCCATGCACCAGCGCACGAATTCGACCGAGCTGGATGCGCTGATCAGCACGCCGTCGGCGGCGGCACCGGCCAGTTCCAGCATCTGCGGGCCCGAGGCGGCCAGCACGATAGGCACGCGGCGCGCGCCTGAAGCAAGGCCGCGCCCGCGCACGCGGAAAGCCTGGCCCTCGTTCTTCACGGTTTCGCCTGCCAGCAGCGCGCGCGAGATCTCGAGCGCCTCGCGCATCGGGCGCAGGGGCCTGGCCGCCGCGACCCCGACCGATTCGAGGTCGACCGGGGCGCCGACGCCGTAGCACAGCGTCACGCGTCCGGGGTAGTACTCGTCCAGCGTGGCCGCCGCCATGGCCGCCTGCACCGGATGCACGGTGAACGGGCTCATTGCCATCAATGCCACCCGCATGCGCCTGGTTGCGCCGAGTACGCGCGATGCAAGCGCCACCGGATCGCGCTGGAAGAGGTGGTTGGCGAGCCAGACCTGCGCGGCGCCGCCGGCCTCGCCGGCGGCGAACTTGGCGTCGAACGCCTCGGGCGCGTCGCGCCCGTCAGCCGAGATGCTTACGTTATTCATGGTGATCGATGTCATTTCCTGTCCTCGCGCGCCGCGGCGTCGCGCAGTGCGCGCCATACTTTCTCGGGCGTCAGCGGCAGGTCGCGCACCCGCGCGCCGTAGCGCCGCGCCAGCGCGTTGGCGATCACCGGCGCCACCGGCAGGATGCCGCCCTCGCCCATGCCGCGCGCGCCGCCGGGCCCGGGGCCGTCGCCGCTTTCGACCAGCAGGGTCACGAATTTACGCGGCGTCTCGTCCATGGCCGGGACGTGGTAGTCGACCATGCTGGCGTTGATCGGCTGCCCGTCCTCGTAAAGCAGTTCCTCGTAAAGCGAATGGCCGAGGCCCTGCACCGCGGCGCCCTCGTCCTGGCCTTCGGCAGCCTTGCGGTTCAGCACCCGGCCGACATCGGCCGCGCTTACGTAGCGCACCAGGCGCACTTCGCCGGTGTCAGTATCGACTTCGGTCTCGCCTACCCCGACCGCGGTCTCCCAAAAAAGCGGCGCAAGCGCGAGGCCACCGTTCTTCGAGCGCGGCGTGATCCTGCCGATGCCGACGAACTCGCCGCTGTCCACCCCGTTCAGCCGGTGCAGCAGTTCTGCGATCGTCGTAAACCCGTGCGGGCCGGCGACACCGCCGTCGGCAAGCACATAGGCGGTCGGATCGCCGCCGAACAGGTCGGCCGCGAGTTCCCGCACCTCTTTTGAAATCTGCGCGCAGGCTTCCTCCACCGCCAGGCCGATCACGACCGACGAGCGGCTCGCGCCGGTGCCCCAGTCGTAAGGCGCGATGTCGGTGTCCGGGGGCGGCACGCTGACGTTTGCAAGCGGCTGGGATAGCGCGCGTGCGGCGATCGAGCGCAGCACGCCGTGCGTGCCCTGCCCGATCTCCACCGTGTTGGCGAGCACCAGCACCGAGCCGTCGGCCTTCATGCGCACGATCGCGCCGCCCACCGGCAGCACGCCCGGGTCGGTCGCGGCCAGTGCCACGCCGCGCGCGCGCGCATCGCTGCCGGCCTCTGCGTCCATCAGGGAAATCGCCTTGCCCATCATGGCCGGCATGTCGACGTCGAGCGGCCGCAGGTCCGGGCGCACGTGCTCGCCCTTGCCCAGCATGTTGGCGAGGCGGTAGGCCACCGGGTCGATGCCCAGGGCGTCTGCGATCACGTCCATCTGCGATTCGGTCGCCCAGACGGCCTGCGGCCCGCCGATCGAGCGGAACGCCGCACCGGGCACGGTGTTGGTGTAGACGGCGAACGATTCGAGCCTGAGGTTCGGGATCCGATACGGCCCGATCGCGCGGATCGCGGCCTTGACCGCCACGGCCGGCCCGGTATCCGCGTAGGCGCCGCCGTTCAGCACGACGCGCACGGATTTGGCGAGCAGAGTGCCGTCGGCAGTGACCGCCGTCTTCAACTCGACTTTGCCGTCGAGCCTGCGGCACGTGAGCATCGACTCGGCGATCGACAGGCATACGCGCACCGGGCGCTTTGCCTTCCTCGACAGCGCCGCCACCAGCGGGTCGATCTTGACCGAGGCCTTGCCGCCGAAGCCGCCGCCGACGAATGGCGTGACCACGCGGATTTTCGCCAGCGGGATCGAGAACAGCCGCGACAGCACCTTCTGCACCGCGGTGGGCGATTGCGCGCAACTCCACAGCGCGATCGAGTCGTCGCGGTAATCGGCGACCACCACGTGGGGCTCCATCGCGTAGTGGAACACCATCGGGAACGTGAAGGCGTCCTCGAAGACACGGTGCGCCTCGGCGAACGCCTTGTCCACTTCGCCGGTCTCGTACTGGTAGTGCTGGAAGATGTTGGTGCCGGGCACCGTCTTCGTCTCGCCCCGGAAGTAGAAGTCCTTCAGCTTGTCCATCTTCTCGTGGACGAGCGGCGCTCCCGGTGCCATCGCCTCCTCGGCGCCGGTGACGTGCGGCAGCGGCTCGTAGTCGACCAGAATCGCGTCGAGCGCCTCCTCGGCGGTGAATTCGTCCACCGCGGCCACCGCGGCGACCGGCTCGCCCACGTAGCGCACCCGGTCGATCGCAATTACCGGCCGGTCGCGCAGGTACAGGCCCCACGAGTCGAGGCCCGCGAGGTCGGCGCCGGTCAGCACCGCGACCACGCCCGGCATCGCGAGCGCGGCAGATACGTCGATGCTCGCAATGCGCGCATGCGGCATCGTGCTGCGAAGGATGCGCCCGTGAAGCATGCCGGGCACGACGACGTCGCTCGCGAACACGGCTTCACCGGTGACCTTGTCGAGGTAGTCGGCGCGGATTTCCGCGCCGGTGTAAAGGTGCCTTGCCGCATCCATCTCAGGCCTCCCGTCGGCGCCGGCCGTAGCTGTAGAGCTGCACCGCGACAACCAGTGCGGCGATCGCGAGCACCGTGCCCGAAAGCGGCCGCGTGAAGAAGATCGAAGCGCCGCCGTCGCCCATCAGCAACGCCTGGCGCAGCGAGGTGTCGAGGATGTCGGCCAGGATGAAAGCCATCGCGAGCGGCGCGGCCTCGTAGGCGGCCGCGCGGAACAGGTAGCCCACCCCGCCCGAGACCAGCAGCACGCCGACGTCGAACCAGTTGTTGCGCAGCGAATACGTACCGAACACCGCGACCATCACGATCGCCGGCGCGAGCAGCCAGAACGGCACGCGCAACAGTTGTACCCACAACCCGACCAGCGGCAGGTTGAGCACCAGCAGCATCAGGTTGCCGAGGTACATCGAGGCGATCACGCCCCAGAAGATGTCGGCATGCTGCACCAGCATCAGCGGCCCGGGCTGGATGTTCTGGATCATCAGGCCGGCGAACAGCACCGCGGTCACTGCATTGCCCGGCAGGCCGAGGGTGAGCAGCGGCACGAACGAGGCCGTGGCCGCCGCGTTGTTCGCCGACTCGGGCCCCGCAACGCCCGCGATCGCGCCCTTGCCGAACCTGTCCGGGTGGGTCGAAACTTTCTTCTCCACTGCGTAGCTGATCAGCGAGCCGAGGATCGCGCCGCCGCCGGGCAACAGGCCGATCAGGAACCCGATCAGCGAACCGCGCCCGATCGCAGGCGCGGACTCCTTCCAGTCGCTTCGCGTCGGCATCAGCTTGCCGATCTTCGTCGTCAGCAGCGTCGCGCCGGCCCGCTGCCCGAGGTTGTGCAGCACTTCGCCCAGGCCGAACAGGCCCATCAGCATCGGCACCAGTTCGATCCCGCCGGTCAGGTTGAACGAGCCCATCGTCAGCCGCTCGACGCCGGTCATGGTGTCGACGCCGACGAGGCCGAGCAGGATCCCGGCCAGCGCCATCGCGATGCCGCGCAGCGGCGGGCCGCCGGAAAGCGATGCGCACAGCGCCACGCCGAGCAGCGCCAGCGCGAACATCTCGGGCGGGCCGAAGTCGACCGCGAAGCGCGCAAACGCCGGGCCGACGAAAGACAGGCCGACGATAGCAAGCGTGCCTGCGACGAAAGAGCCGATTGCCGCGATCGCGAGCGCCGGTCCGGCCCGCCCCTGCCTGGCCATTTCATAGCCGTCCAGGCAGGTGATCACGGAGGCGGCCTCGCCCGGCAGGCGCATCAGGATCGAGGTCGTCGAGCCGCCGTACATCGCGCCATAGTAGATCGCCGAAAGCATGATGATCGCGCCCAGCGGCGAACCGGCCTGGTAGGTGAGCGGCAGCAACACCGCGATCGTCGCCACCGGGCCGAGGCCCGGCAGCACGCCGACAAACGTGCCGACCACCGACCCGATGAACGCATACATCAGGTTCTCGGGGCGGATCGCCAGCGAGAACCCGTACATCAGCAGGTCGGTTGCGCTCGTCACGAAATTGCCGGCCAGAGGGGCAGCGGGATCTTGAGCGCCACCTTGAACAGCACCGCGCCCGCGCCGCTCATCACCGCGGAGATCGCGATCGATGCGAGCACCGGACGCTGGTGCAGCAAGCGCATCCACAATGTGCCGAAGACCACCGAAGGCAGCACGACACCGCCCCACGGCAGGGACACCCCGTAGGCGCACAGCAGCGCAAATGCGGCCAGCGGCGCGCCGCCGAACCCCGGGTCTTCGTCATCCACGACCGGCGCACGCACGAGGAATGCCGCACATGCGGCCAGCAGCAGGCTGGTCCCCAGCGGCAACAGGCCGGGGCCGGGCGCGCCCTTGATCCAGTACCCCAGCTTCCACGAAGCCACGCAGAAAACCGCGGCCAGCGCGCCGAGCGCGCCGGCGGCCACCCGGCCGGTCCGCATGGCGAACATGCCGTTCGTCAGCCGCCGGCGGCTTTCATGCGTTGCACCAGGCTGGTCGCGCGCTGCAACTCGCTTTGCACCAGTTTTTTGACTTCCGGGCCCGGCAGGTCGACGATCTCCATGGTGAGTTTCTTCATCGCGTTCCTGAAGCCGTCGTCCTGCAGTGCCTTGCGGAACGCGCCTTCGAGCTTCTGGCGCACCGGCTCGGGCAGCCCGGCCGGCCCGATGATCGCCTGCAGCGAGCGCAGCGAATCGAACCCGAGTTCGCCCAGGGAAGGCACATCGGGATAGGCGGCGGCGCGCTTGGGCGTGGACACCGCGAGGAGCCGCGCCTGGCCCTGCGCGACGAACGGCGCCCAGACCGAAACTTCGGAGATGAAATCGACGTGCTTGCCGAGCAGCGCCGGCATCGAGCCGGCCGAGCCCTGCTGCGGGATATGGACGAATTTCGCGCCGGTGGCGAGCATCAGGGCTTCCATCGTCAGGTGCTGGGTGCTGCCGACACCGGCGGTGCCGAACTTGAACTTGCCCGGATGCGCCTTGCCGTCCGCGATCAGGTCGGCGAGCTTCTTCCAGGGCGCATCGTTGAGCACCGCGATGCCGATCAGGTTGTCGCCGTAGTAGCTGACATAGGTAAACGCCTCTACCGCGTCATAGGGAAGGTCGCGCCCCTGCGCCTTCAGCATGTAGGACGAAGAAGACAGTGTGCCGATCGTGTAGCCGTCGGGCTTGGCGCGCGCGAGGTCGGCCATGCCTATGGTGGTCGAGGCGCCGGGCTTGTTGACGACCACCACCGGCTGGCCGAGGGCGCCTTCGGCTGCCTTTGCAAGCGCCCGGCTGCTGACGTCGGTGCTGCCGCCCGGGGCCCAGGGCACGATCAGCGTGATCGGCCTGTCCGGATAGTCCGCCTGCGCGGGGATTGCGGCGAAGACCGCGGCGCAGGCCATTGCCGCCGCGGCAAACGTTTTGTTCATCGGTTTCATTGTGGTCTCTCCTTGTCAGTGTGCTTTCATTGCGGCTGCATCGAACCCGAATTTTTCCGTGAGCACATCCACGGTGGTCGCGAACCGGCCGTCCACCACCGGCAGATCCGGCAGGCTGCGGGCGGTGGCCTCGGGATCCTTGAGGCCGGCCGCGGTAAACAGGGTCACCACGCGGTCGCCTGCGCCGATCACGCCGGTCCGGCGCAATTGCTCGACGGCGGCAAGCGGCGCCACCGCGGAAGGCTCGCCGTACAGGCCCTCCCTGGATGCAAGCGCAGACTGCCAGCGCACCAGGTCCGCGTTCGCGACGCTTACCGCGCAGCCGCCCGAGCGCCGCAACACGTCGAGCGCCTGGAACGTGCCCTGCGCGGCGCCGATCGAAACGGCCAGCGTGTCGTGCGTTCTCGGCATCGCCGGCGGGCCTTCGAGGTTGTCGGCGAGCGCCTTGCCGAACGAGCCGTAGATCTCCGCGGCCACCAGCCGCGGCAGCCGGTCGATCCAGCCCCAGGCGCGCATCTCGAGGAAACCCTTCCACATCCCGACGAGCGCATCGCCGTAGCACACCGGCAGCACGCACCAGTCGGGCACCTGCCAGTCGAGCTGCTCGGCGATCTCGTAAGCGAGCGTCTTGTAGCCTTCGATGCCAAAAGGATTGCTGCCTGCGGCCGGGCCGAAGAACGGCGAAGTCGGGAACCAGCCGAACTTGCGCACGCCTTCCTCGAGGAGCGTCCAGCGATGCGTCTTGTCGCGCGTTGCGATCACCATCGCGCCGTAGGAGCGCATCTGCGTCACCATCGGGCCGGCGGTGCCCTGGAAGGTGAACACGATGCACGGCAGGCCGGCACGCGCGGCGTAAGCGGCTGCGGCGGCGCCGGCGTTGCCGGAGGAACTCGATGCGATGACTTTCGCGCCCAGGGCCCGGGCCGACGAGATCGCAGCGCTTGCGAGGCGATCCTTGAACGACCACGTCGGATTGCGCGACTCGTCCTTGGCGTACAGCGCCTCTACGCCGATCTCGGCCGCGGCGCGTGGCAGCAGTGTGAGCGGCGTGCCGCCCTCGCCCATGCTGACCGCCTCGTTGCGCCCCACCGGCAGCGCATCGGCGAATCGCCACATCGAGCCGGCCTGCGCAGGGCCCGGACGCGGGCGCGCGCCGCTCAATCGCTCGCCATAGGTCACCGTCAGGTTGGCGCGCAACTCGCCCTGCTTGCAGGCGGGGCAATCGAGGTCGTGGTGGGAGAGCGGGTACGCAGCCGAGCATCTCACGCATTGGAGTCCGGTGGCCTGCATCTCAGACGATGCGCAGTTCGCTGGAGGTGCTCATCAGCGATTCGACGCCGTCGGCGGTCACGTGCAGCATGTCCTCGACCTGCAGGCCGGCAAAGCCCATTTCGTAATAGGGCGTCTCCACGCAGATGCACATCCCCTGCTCGAAGACTTCGCCGCTGCCGGGCGTGATGTTCGGCGCGTCGTAGCCGTCCAGCCCGATTCCGTGGCCCACGTGGTTGCGCTTGTAGTGCGGGATGCCTTCCTTGCGGACGGTTTCGACCACCTTGTTGAAGACGTCCGCGGTGCGCACCCCCGGCTTGATCAAGTCATATGCGTGTAGCAGCCCGGCGCGGATCGCTCGGTGATACGTCTTCACCTTTTCGGACGCCTCGCCGAGCACCGCGATGCGCGAAATGTCGGCGCGATAGTGCCCATGGCGGCCGCCGACGTCGAAACGGATCACGTCACCGCGCACGAGCTTGCGCTCCGTGGGTTGGCCGCTGGACAGGGCGCTGCGCGGGCCGGTGCAGATCACGCCGAGCACCGGCGTGCCGCCCTCGGCGATGGTCTTGGCATGGAACGCATAGGCAAGCTGTCGTTCGGTGGCGCCTTCCTTGGCGACTGCGAGAGCTGCGTCGATCGACAGCTCCGCCACCCGGGCCGAGCCTCGCAGCCGGACGACTTCTTCGGGAGTCTTCACCGCCCGCGCATGGCGGAAGGCCTCGGCGGCACGCTTGATCTTCGCCCGCGGCAGCGCGACGGCGAGCTTGTCGAGGTACTGCGGGATGATGCCAATCTCGTCGACGCCGATGCACGCAGTGTCGAGACCCCGATCCTTGATCGCTGCCACGAGCGCATTAACGGCATCGCCGCAGTCTTCCTCGTCGAGCATTCTGGAAACGCGCTGGTCGCGCTCGTCGTGGTCGACGCAGATGTCGCTCTCGATCGCAAAGAACCCGTAGCGGCGTACGTCCTTGATCGGTACCTCCTGGTCGGCGAGCAGGTCGAGCGTGCCGGTACTGGCGATCACGGCCTGCTCGCCCCGCCCCTCGGCCGGTGTCAGCACGTAGGCCTGCGGGCCGCGGCGGATCCACTGGCTCATCGCCCAGAAGCCGCTGGTGTAGGTCACGTTCTCGGGGGCGGTGGCGACGATCGCATCCATGCCTTCGCGTTTCATGCGCTCCATCAGGCGCGGGGTGTTCATCAGCATCAGGTTCTCCTCTGCGTTAGTCCGTTACGCGCCGGGACAGGCGCTGCGCCAAGGCGCATCGATATCCGCTCGGCCGCCTCGCGCACCAGGCGGCACAGGCCGGGCAGCTTCGCGCGGCTGAGTTCGTGTCGCGCCAGCGCGCCGCTGATCGCGGCGACCGTCGCCCCGCTCGCGTCCCGCACCGGCGCGCCGATCGCGTAGACGCCGACCAGGTTTTCCTCGTCGGAGATCGCGTAGCCGCTCTCCTTCGCTGCGCGAAGCTCGGCCGCCAGCGGCGCGAACCGGGTCTTGGTGCGGGGCGTCAGGCGCTTGTAGGGCTGCGCGCCGAGCAGGCGTGCGGCTTCCTCCAGCGGCATCTGCGCGAGGATGGCCTTGCCAAGCGCGGTGGTATGCAGCCAGGTCTCGGCGCCCGGCGCGCTCTTGATCGCGATCGGGCCGCTGCTCTGGAACGCGGCAAGGTAGACGATCGAGCGGCCGCGCAGCACGCCGAGGTAGCTGTTCAGGTGGTGGCGCTCGGCCAGCGCCTGCAGCTCGGGCAGCGATTCCCGCGCAAGCGTGTTGCCGGAGAGGAACGCATTACCGACCGCGAAAGCCCCGACCCCGACGCGGTAGCGGCGCGAGGGCTCCTGCTCGGCGAACCCGAAATCCGCCAGCGTCGAGATCAGCCGCTGGGCGATCGAGGGCGACACCCCGATGACCCGCGCCACCTCGCGCACGCCCAGGCTTTCGCGCGACGCGGCCAGCACGCGCATGATCTGCAGCGCGCGGGCGACGGACTGGTTGGCGAGGCTCACCGCAGTGTTCCGATTATCGGTACAGCGTTCCTGGGGACGACCCAGTGTAGGAGCCGCGTTCGCCCGGCGTCAAGCCGGCGTGCGCCGGCCGGGTCCGGGATCGCCCTGCGCTAACTGCCGAGCTGGTCGATGTCCTTGAGGCCGACGTCGGCCACGCGGCCGCGCTGCGCGCGCCTGCCGTCGTAGTCGCGGATCTCCTTCTTGCCGAGCTCGACGGTCTGGCGCTTGCCGCGTTTCATGCCGGAGATCACAAGCCGGTTGCCGTCGGTGACCGCGACCGAGGCGAGCGTGACCTTTTCCGGCAAGGCGATCAGCTGGACACCCAGCCCGCCGTTCGGGCGCAGCGGCACTTCGTCGAGCAGGAACACGAGCAGCCGCCCGTCGGAGGACAGCGCCGCGACGCGCGGGCTGACGTCGCCCGCGAAGTCCGGCACCGGGGCCGGCGGCAGCACGCGCGCCCCTTCGGCCGGCTTCATGAATTCCTTGCCGGCCTTCATGCGGGTGACCATGTCCTTGAGCTGCGCGACGAAACCGTGTCCCGCCGTCGTGTGCAAGAGCAGGCTCTGTTCCATCGAACCGGTGCCCATCCAGACGATGGCGTCGCCGCCGGCATTCACCAGGCTGTTGACCGGCGCGCCGTCGCCGCGGCCCGAAGGCAGGCTCGCGGCATCCAGGGTCCAGGTCTTGCCCGACGAGCCGAGGAACACCACCTGGTCGGTGGTCTTGCACTCGGCCGCCTGCGCAAGGCCGTCGCCGTCCTTGAAGCTGACGGTGGAAAGGTCGATGCCGTGGCCGACGCGGGCGCGGATCCAGCCCTTCTTCGATAGGATCACGGTGACCGGCTCCTCGAGCACGGTGCGCTCGATCTGCGTGCGCTCGTCGGCGCGGATCAGTGTACGGCGATCGTCGCCGTACTTCTTCGCGTCCTCTTCCAGTTCCTTTACCACGAGGTTGCGCAGCACGCGCTCCGAATCGAGCACGCGGCGCAGGTCGTCCTTCTCCTTCTCGAGCCCCTTCTTCTCGTCGTTCAGCTTGATGCCGTCCAGTCGGGTCAGCTGGCCGAGGCGCAGGTTGACGATGTCCTCGGCCTGCCGCTCGGAGAAACCCCATTTCTCGGAGAGCTTCCGCTTGGCCTCGGCCTGGTCTTCGCACGAGCGGATCAGCTTGATGATCTCGTCGATCCTGACGAAGGCCTTGATGCGGCCCTCGACGATGTGCAGGCGGTCCTCGACCTTGTCCAGGCGATGCTGGGTCCTGCGCCTGACGGTGGAGATGCGAAAGCCGGTCCACTCCTGCAGCACGCCGACGATGCCCTTGGTTTCGGGCAATCCGTCCAGGCCCAGCCACGTGAGGTTGATCGGGTAGCGCATCTCGAGGCTGGTGTGCACCAGCAGCGCCTTCATCATCTCGTCTGCATCCTGCCGCGAGGAGCGCGGCTCGATGATGATCCGCATGCGGCTCTTGCGGTCGGACTCGTCCCTCACCGTCTCGACGATGTCGAGCACGAACTGCTTGAGGCGCTTCTGCTCCTGCGAGACTTCCTTCTTGCCCGCAGCGGGCTTGGGATTCACGAGGGCTTCGATCTCTTCCAACACCTGCCGGCACGAGACCCCGTGCGGCAGCTCATCGATCACGATCCGCCACTGGCCGCGCGCGAGCGGCTCCACGTGCCACCGCGCCCGCATTGCAATCGATCCTCGCCCGGTCTCGTAGGCCTGCCGGATCTCGGCCGGGTTCGAAATGATGTGCCCGCCGCCGGGGAAATCCGGGCCGGGCAACAGCGCGAGCACGTCGTCGACGCTCGCCTTCGGGTTCTTGATGACGAGCGCCGCGGCCAGCGCGACTTCGCGCAGGTTATGCGGCGGGATCCGCGTGGAGAAGCCGACCGGGATGCCGAACGAACCGTTGAGCAGGCCGAACGGCATGCGCGCCGGCAGCAACTGCGGCTCGTCGAACTTGCCGTCGTAGTTCTTGATGAAATCGACGGTGCCCTCGCCGATCTCGCCGAGCATCAGTTCGGCATAGCGCGAGAGCTTCGCCTCGGTGTAGCGGTAGGCCGCGGCCGAATCGCCGTCGCGCGAGCCGAAGTTGCCCTGCCCGTCGATCAGCGGGTAGCGCATCGAGAAGGGCTGCGCCATGTGCACCATGGCCTCGTAGGTCGACGAATCGCCGTGCGGGTGGTACTTGCCGAGCACTTCGCCGACGAACCGCGCGCACTTGGCGTAGCCGTCCGCGCCGGTGTCGCCCATCGCATAGAGGATCCTGCGCTGGACCGGTTTCAGCCCGTCGGCGATTTCCGGCAGCGCCCGCGCCTTGACCGTCGAGACCGCATAGCCGAGGTAGGCCTGCGAAGCGTGCTGCTCGATCGGCGCCGCGTCGTCGCCGGAATCTGCCGAGAAGAGGTCGAGGGTGTTGGTGTCGTCCATTTCCTAGGTCGTCATTTGGAGCCGGGGCTCCTCGAATTCGAAGAGGGGCAGCTGCCTGTCGGCGAGCAACAGCGCATATTCGGCCGCCGCCTTGGCGGCCGACAGCGTGCCGGACTCGCCGGTGCGCCCTGCCGCTTCCCACATGTACTTGAGTTCGGCCCCGGCTTCGAGCCGCACCTTGGCCAGCTTTTCCTTGCCGCGCCACAGGCAGTGGGACTTGTAGCCGCGTTCCCAGAGGGCTTTTCTTGTTTTGCGGGCCATGTGATCTCCTGAGTGTCTTTCCTGAAATAGCTTGTGCCTGTAGCAGCTGTCTCGTCGGGTTTGCCTTTCTCAGATCTCCTCATTTTGAGAAATCAAGGCGTGCCCGATCGGGCACGCCGGGGATTTCTCAAAATGAGGAGACCGGGGAATTCAAAAGCTGCTCCTGCCTCAAAATGAGGAGACCGGGGAATTCAAAACCTGCTCCTGCGCCAGCAAGAGTGCTGCGCAACCTCATACATCCGCCTCCACCGTCCGCCAATGCTCCCGCATCCAGTTGCGCCGGCCTTCGGCCTCGCCGGAATCCATCAGCAGCTCGAACGTGCCGCGGACCTTGTCTATACCAGCGCGGTCGAGCTGCATCCGCACCAGCCGGCGCGAGTCCGGGTTCATGGTGGTCTCCCACAACTGCTCCGGGCTCATCTCGCCCAGGCCCTTGAAACGCGAGATCTCCCAGCTGCCTTCGCGCACCTTCTCCTTCCTCAGCGCGGCGAGCGCCTCGTCTAGCTCGTCCTCGTCCAGGCAGTACACGCGCCGCGCCGGCTTGCCCTTGCCCTGCGAAGGCACCTCGACCTTGAAGAGCGGCGGCTGGGCGACCCAGATGCGGCCGGTCTCGACGATCTTCGGCATGTGCATGAAGAAGAAGGTCAGCAGCAGCGCCTGGATATGGCCGCCGTCGACGTCGGCGTCGGTCATCAGCACGATCTTGCCGTAGCGGATCCCGCCGAGGTCCGGGTTGTCGTCCACGCCGTGCGGATCGCAGCCGATCGCGGTGGCGATCGCCTGCAGCTCCTTGTTGGCGAGCACGGTGCGCGCGTCCTTGGACATCGTATTCAGCACCTTGCCGCGCAAAGGCAGGATCGCCTGCGTGTCCTTGTCGCGCGCCTCCTTGGCCGAGCCGCCGGCCGAATCGCCCTCGACGAGGAACAGCTCGGTGCGCGACGTGTCGTCCGAGGCGCAATCGACCAGCTTGCCCGGCAGCGTGGCCACGCCCGAGGATTTCTTGCGCTCGAATTTCTTGCCCTTGGACAGGCGGGTGTTGGCCTGCTCGATCGCCAGCTCGACGATCCGCTTGCCTTCATCCGGGTGCTGGTTCAGCCAGAGCTCGTAGGCGTCCCTGACGCAGGTCTCCACCAGCTTGGCCGCATGGCGAGTGGTGAGCTTTTCCTTGGTCTGGCCGTGGAACTGGGTGCGTACGATGCGCGCCGAGAGCGTGAAGCACGCGCGGCCCCAGACGTCTTCCGCGATCAGCTTGACGCCCTTGGGGGTCATGCTGCGGGTTTCCATGAAGGCGCGGATCGCCTCGAAGATGCCGTTGCGAAAACCCGCTTCGTGCGTACCGTGGGAGCGCGTCGGGATCAGGTTGACGTGGCTGTCCTGGAACACGTCGCCATCGGGCACGAAGCCGATCGCCCATGAAGCGCCTTCGCCCGCCTGGATGTCGGAGAACTCGGCCGCCGTCTTTTCATCGAAGAAACGCTCGCCCGTGAAGAGGGGTGCGACAAGTTCCCGGCCCTGCAGCATGAATTCGAAGTACTGCGCCATGCCGCGCTCGTACAGCCAGCTCTTGTCTTCCTTGCCCTCCACCCGAAGCACCGTCGTGAGGCCCGGCAGCAGGTAGGCCTTCGAGCGGATCAGGTGCTCGAGTTCCGCCATCGGGATGTTCGGGCTGTCGAAATACTTCGGGTCCGGCCACGCGCGCACCACGGTGCCGGTGCGACCGGCGTACTGCCTGCCCCGCTCCGACTTGAGCTTCTGCACCAGCTCGCCGCCTTCGAACGCGATCGTGTGCTTCGCGCCGTCGCGATACACGTCGACTTCGAGGCGCGTCGAGAGCGCATTGGTGACCGCCACCCCCACGCCGTGCAGGCCGCCGGAGATGTGATACACCGCGTCGCTCGATTTCGAGAACTTGCCGCCGGCGTGCAGCATCGTGAACGCGACCTCGACCGCCGGTTTCTTCTCGACCGGGTGCATGTCGACCGGGATGCCGCGGCCTTCGTCCTCGACCTCGACCGAGCCGTCCTTGCGGATCGAGACGGTGATCCTCTTCCCGTAGCCGGCCAGCGCCTCGTCGACCGCGTTGTCGATGGCTTCCTGGATGATGTGCAGCGGGTGGATCGTGTGCGTGTACATGCCCGGCATGCGGCGCACGGGCTCGAGCCCCTTGAGGGCCTGGATCGATGAAGCGTCGTAGACTGCTTTTTTGGACATGCTCTAAGTGCTTGAAAAGATGCGCAGTGTTTGCCGCAAGACGGCCACGTACCGCTATCCGTAGGGGTCCCGCGCGGGGACGAATACTACCAATTGTAGGCGATTGGGCGGGCAGGCCCCAAGCCCGGGCCCGAAACGGAGGAGTCGTGTATCGTCGCCCGACAACGAAGGCAGGCCGGATTTGCGCATGCTCTGGAACATTCTCGTGACGTTCGCGCTCGGGCAGGCGCTGTTCGCCGCCGCCGGCGAACCGAAGGCGTTCCTGGAGATGCGCGGCGGGCACATCGACGGGTTCGTCTTCGCGCGCGCGGAGCGGGTGGCTACGGTAGCGGCCTTTCTGGAGCGCGTCGGGCGATGACTTCGGTCCCGGCACCGTCGTCGCGAACGCCAAGCGAGAGCCAGTCTGCGCCTGCGCTCAAACCGAGGCCGTGCGGGGGCCACCCAACCGGAGGTCGAAGGCTTCCGGGGAACCGCGCATTGCCACAGCCGACCTGCTCGCTGCGCTGCGGTACAAAATCCTCAAGCCGATCGCCGAGCGCAAAGCACGGAAAGGCAGAACCCGGAGGCGGCGCAGGTCGACATGCCCGAATGTTCGCGATCCCGTAAACTGACGCGTGGGCGCCCGGCCATCGGGCGGCCCGGATCCCTGGTCGAAATCCAGTCGGCGCAGTCGGTCGAAAATCGACCGGCGCCGACCGCAAGACCGGCAGGAGGTTCGCGTGCTGATGAGGGTCAACATTGCCGGTATCCCGCTGGCCGATGAGTCCTTCAGTGCGCTCGTGGCAAGCGTCACGGACTGCGCAATCTTCCTGCTCGATCCCGACGGCAATGTCGCAAGCTGGAATGCCGGCGCCGAACGCATCAAGGGCTATGGGGCGGAGGAAATCATCGGGCAGCCATACAGCGTGTTCTTCACGCCGCAAGACCGGGCATCCGACCTGCCCGATTCGGTGCGGCGGGTCGCGCGCGCAGAAGGCCACTTCCAGGGTGAAGGGTGGCGGGTGCGCAAGGACGGCAGCCGCTTCTGGGCCGCTATCGTTCTGACCGCGCTGAGAACGCCCGACGGCGAGCTGCGCGGCTATCTCAAGGTGACGCGCGACATGACCGAGCCCCGCCGCGCCGCCGAACGCATGAGCGCGAGCGAGGCGAGCCTGCAGGCATTCATGAATTTCAGCAACGCGGTGATGTTTGCCAAAGACCCCGGCGGACGCTATGTGTACGCGAACGAGCAGTTCCTGCGGCGCTTCGACCTGCGACGCGACCAGGTGATCGGGCGCACCGACCTCGAGATATTCGCGCGCGCTCAAGCCGAACGCTTCATCGCGAACGATGCCGTTGTGCTGGCGCGCGGCGCGCCCGCGGACTTCGAGGAGACGGCCATTTACGACCGCGGCGAGCGCGTCAGCATCGTCAGCAAGTTCCCGATTCACGACGCGCAAGGAGCAATCGTGGCGATCGGCGGCATCGCCACCGACATTTCCGAGCGCAAGAAGCTCGAACAGGAGCGCTCCGAAACGACCTCGCAATTGCGCGAACTCTCGAACCGCCTCATCAAGACCGGGGAGTCCGAGCGGCGCCGACTCGCGCAGGAGCTGCATGACCGCGTCGGCCAGAACCTGACGGTCTTGAATCTCAACCTGACATTCATCCAGAACCAGCTGACCGGCAGGGCCGACGATTTCGCGAACCTGCGCGCGCGCCTGGCCGACTCGCTGGCGGTTCTCGAGGAAACCACGGATTGCATCGAAGACGTGATGAACGATCTGCATCCGACGATGCTCGACAGTTTCGGCCTGTTCGCTGCGCTGCGCTGGCATGCCGCGTCGTTCGAAAAGCGCACCGCCATCAAGGTCGCGCTGGACGGAGATGAGGCGACCCCGCGCCTGCCCGCCGATTGCGAGATCGCGATGTTGCGTATCGCGCAGGAGGCGATGGTCAACGTCGTCAAGCATGCACGGGCGAAGCGCATCGACGTCAGCCTGCGGTCCGATGCCGGATCGATCGCGCTGACCGTTGCCGACGACGGCGTTGGTTTCGAGCCCGCCTCCGCGTCGCCGCCCGGCGTTCTGCCGAGGCGGGGCATGTGGATCATGCATGAGCGCGCGCGTTCGATCGGCGCGCTGCTGCGTGTCGAGAGCGCGCCGGGGCAAGGCACCAGAATCCTGGTGGTCCTCGATCGCTAGCAAATGGCCATCGAGGCGTACATCGCGGATGACCATGCGGTAGTCGTCGACGGGCTGCGCTCCCTGCTCGAAGCCGAGCCCGACATCACCGTCGTCGGCCATGCAAGCAGCGGTCGCGACGCAGTGCGGGAAATTGCCGTGCTCGGGCCCGACGTTGCGGTCATGGACATCGGGATGCCGGATCTCAATGGCATCGACGCAACCCGGCTGGTCCTTCAAGGAAACCCCGCTGTGAAAGTCGTCATGCTGTCGGTGCACTCCGATGCCGAGCACGTCCTGCGGGCCGTGGAGGCGGGGGCGAGGGGTTACTTGCTCAAAGCGTCCGCGGGAAGCGACGTCGTTGCGGCGATTCGTGCGGTGCATTCCGGGAAGCGTTTTTTTTGCAGGAGAATCGCCGAAGTCGTGCTCGATGGCTATATGCGCGAACGTGGTCCGGGACGCGCGCTCGACAGCCTGAGCGCGCGCGAGCGGGAAGTCATGCAGCAGCTGGTCGAGGGCAAGACCGCGGCGGCAATCGCCGCAGCGCTGAACCTGTCCCCGCGTACGGTCGAAACCTACCGCGCGCGGCTGATGCAGAAGCTGGGCATCGGCAACCTCGCGGATCTCGTGAAATACGCCATCCAGCAGGGGATGACCCCACTCGATTAAGGTCATTTCCCGCCGGAATCCGACTTCTTGTAGTGATTTTCCCGACACGAATTGTCGCGTATCGGCGACAGACACCGGCAGGCTCCTCCGATACGATCGGCAACGATGTCACCTTGCCTGCAGTCGTCCCGCGGAGCAGTCGGGACGATGCAGCGAGTTAACCCTGCTCATCCTGGGTGCACGCCAATCGGCAGCGCCAATTCCCGGCGCGGCGATCGCGTGGCCGGCGCCGCCGACAGGCGCCCCAGGCCGATATAGATGGATCAATCGCCACTGGCGCTGCGCACAGCGCTGTCCGAAGGGGAACAACGCTATCGCATCCTGGTCGAAACGTCTCACGACGTGATCTGGGCGGTGGACGGCGACGGGCGAATCACCTTCATGAATGCGGCCAGCCGGCGCGTGTACGGGCGCGAACCCGAAGAAATGATCGGGCGGCATTTCCTCGATTTCATGCCGCCGGAGCTGCATGCCAGGGAACAGGCGTTCTTCGCCCGGAGCATCCAGTCCGGGACGGACGTCGTCGTGGATTACGAGAACCGGGTACGTCACAAGGACGGCAGCATCGTCGTCCTGAGCGCCAATGCCTACCTTGTCCGGGACGAAGCAGGCCGCTTCCTCGGCAGCATCGGCAGTTCGCGTGACATCACCGCGCTCAAGCGCTCCGAGCAGCAGCTGCGCGAAAGCCGCCGGCAGCTAGCGCGGGCGCAGGAAATCGCGGGCCTGGGCTACTGGGAATACGATTCCGCAACTGCCGCGGTCAGCGGGTCGCGGGCGTTTCGCCGCATGCTCGGCATCGCCGATGACCTCCCGCCGCAGCCGCTCGAAACGGTGCTCGAATTCATCCATGCCGGGGACCGTGAGCGCGCTCGCACCTCCGCCGAGCAATCCATCGCCCGGGGCAAGGCGTTTGAATTCGAAGCCCGGCTCGCGTCCCTCGACGGCGGAGAGCGGATCGCCATCGTCTCAGGCGAAGCGATAAAGGACGCGGTCGGGCGGATGACCAAGGTCATCGGGACGTGCCTGGACATCACCGGTCAGCGCATGCGCGAAGAGCAATTGCGCGCGGCCGTCAGGGACGTGCGGACGCTGGCCCGGCGCCTGGTGAACGCGCAGGAAAGCGAGCGCAGGCGCATGGCCGAAAACCTGCACGACGAGGTCGGGCAGAACCTGACCGCGCTCAGCATCAATTGCGACATCCTGATCGGAAGGATGAGCGCCTTCGACGCCGACACGCGGCGTCGCCTGCAGGATTCGCGCAACCTGCTCGACGCAGTCTCGAACGGCATCGATGCCGCGCTGCATGAACTGCGCCCGCCGATGCTGGACGACCTTGGGCTCGGACCGACGATGGCCTCGGTGGCCGACGAGTTCCGCCGCAGGACCGGCCTCGCCGTGCGCGTGAGGGCGACGGGCAGGCCGCGCAGGATCGCACGGCGGGCGGAGATCGCGCTGATCCGCGTGCTGCAGGAAGCGCTCAACAACGTCGCGAAGCACGCCAACGCGCGGCAGGTCGACGTGGCGCTGAACTGGCGCGACGATGGGGTGCAACTGGACGTGTCCGATGACGGCGCTGGATTCAGGCACCGCAGGCGCGGCGATCGCGAAGGGCTCGGCCTGGCGCTGATGCGCGAGCGCATCCTCGCGGTCAACGGGACCTTCGATTTGCACAGCGCCCCCGGGAGAGGCACCCGCCTGGTCGCGCGGGTGCCGGGCTGAGCCATGCCGATCCGCATCCTGATCGCCGACGACCATGCCATGGTCGCTGAAGGCCTGAGGCACGTCGTGTCCGTCGAACCGGGCTTCGAGGTGATCGCCACGGCCGGCGACGGCGCCGAGGCCGCGCGCCGCGCGCTCGAACTCGAACCGGACATCGTCCTGATGGACTTGTCGATGCCCGGGACGGACGGCATAGAGGCGACGCGCGTGCTCTACGACCGGAATCCGCGCATCCGCGTGATCGCGGTCTCGATGCATTCGCGGCCGGAATACGTCTACCGGGCCCTCGAAGCGGGCGCGCAGGGTTTTGTGGTCAAGCGTGCGGCCGGGCGCGACCTGGTGGAGGCGATCCGGGCGGTGCACGGCGGCCTTCACTACTTCAGCCCCCAGGTCACCGCCAGCGTCATCGGCCGCTACCTCAGCCGGGCCCGGCGAGAGGACCCGTTGAATGCGCTCAGCGCACGCGAGCGGCAGGTGCTGCAACTGCTCGCCGAGGGCAAGGCGATCGCCGAAATTGCCGCGGCGCTCAACCTTTCGCCGAAGACGGTCGAGACCTACCGCGCTCGCCTGTACGGAAAGCTCGACATCCACGACCTGGCCAGCCTGGTGCGCTTCGCCATCCGGCAGGGTGTGACCTCGCTCGAGTAGGCGCTCGCGACGCCGGTTCGCGGCCCCGGCCATCGGGTTTTCCCCTACAGCAGTTTCAGGATCGGCCGCACAGACGCCGGGCGACGGTCCTGCCAGCATCTTCCACGCGCTTCGGTGCATCGGCGCCCGGGCGCACACAGGGAAACTTTCCTTGGAAGCTCCGCGCGCGGGAAATGCCATGGTGCTGATCGTCGCAAACCACGACGCGCTGCGCGTGGTCCTGCACGACTGGCTCGCCGAGAGGATGCCGGAGCTGACCGTGCTCAGCGTCAGCCGCGTCAGCAAGGCGCTCGACATCGTAAACCGGATCGGCGTCGACGCGGTGTTGCTGGACGTCGGTATCCGCGGGCTGAACGGCATAAAGGCGGCGCACCTGATCCACGCACGCGCGCCCACCGTACCGGTGGTGATACTGACGACAATGAACGATCGCGCGCAGGTCGCGAGCGCGCCGGACGCCGACGTCATCGCCCTCGTCTCCAGGCGCAAATTGTTCCAGGAACTCCCGAGGGTGCTGCAGGCCGTGCTGCGACAAAAGGCCGGCTCGGCGGGCGTGCCGGAGGCCGGCGCGGTCGGCCGAGGCGTTGCGTGAGCGATCCATCGATGCTGCTCACCTTCCGTCTCGACGGCCAGCGCTACGCCCTGGGTCTCGGCACGGTCGAGCGCGTGGTGCAGGCGGTGCTGCTCACGCCGCTCGCCGGCGCGCCGGCGTCGATTCGCGGCGTATTCAGCCTGCACGGCACGATCGTTCCGGTCGGTGACCTGCGCCGGCGGCTCGGCCTTGCCGAGCGCGAGGTCGCGCTCGAGGACCGGATCGTGGTCGCACGCACGCGGCAGCGCTTGCTGGGCCTGCTCGCCGAGGGCGATACCGAAATCGCTTCCTGTGCGCCCGAGGACATCGTGAAGACCGAAACGGTGGTGCGCGGCGCCGAAGCGATTGCGGGCATCGCCCGGCTGGAAAGCGGCCTCGTCCTGATCCACGACCCGGCGCTCTTCCTGTCGCTCGAGGACCAACGCGTGCTTGACGAGGCACTGGTCCATGTGTGAGCCGGGCGCACCCGGTGCGCCGGAATCGCAGGCGCTGCTTGCGGACTTCGGCGATTTTCTCGCCGCCAACCTGGGCCTGCATTTCCGGCCCGATCAATGGCGCGAGCTCGAGCACCGCATGCGCGACGTCGCGTGCGCTTTCGGGCATGCCGATGCCGCTTCGTGCATGCGCTGGCTGATGCACGCATGCCTGACGCGCACGCAGGTCGAGGTGCTCGCCGCTCACCTGACCAACGGCGAAACCTACTTCCTCCGCGAAAGCCCGAGCCTGGCGGCGCTGGCCGGGCACATCCTCCCCGAACTGATCGCCCGGCGCCGCACCGAATGCCGATTGCGCATCTGGTGCGCTGGCTGCAGCACCGGCGAGGAGGCGTATTCGGTTGCGATCGTGCTCGACACCCTGCAGGAACCGCTGCGGGACTGGGCGGTGAGCATCCTCGCCACCGACATCAACCCGGAGGCCTTGCGCAAGGCTGCGCAGGCGCGCTACGGGGAATGGTCGTTCCGCGGCGTGCCGGCGGACATCCAGGCGCGCTATTTCCGCAGGACTTCGGGCGGCCGCTTCGAACTCCTGCCGCGGATCCGGGAGAAGGTGACGTTCGCCTACCTCAATCTCGCGGAGGATGCTTTTCCTTCGCTCGCGACCGGCACCAACGCAATCGACGTCATCCTGTGCCGCAACGTCCTCATGTACTTCACGCCGGATTCGGCGCAGCGCGTGCTCGAACGCTTCCACCGCGCCTTGGGCGACGGCGGCTGGCTGATCCCGGGTGCTGCCGAGACCCCGCAACTGCCGCTGCGGCTGCCGGCGTGGCAGGCGTACCGGCCGGGTGACTGCACGATCTTCCGGAAGGCCGGCGCGGACGAGTCCGCCGTGGCCGGCGGCACGCCCGCATCCGTAAAGCGGAGTCGAAACGCGGCAAGGCCGCCGAAGCCGCGCGCGGCGCCGGCCGCCCGCCCCGCGGGTGCCGAGGCCCAGGCGGCGAGCGCCGGCGGGCTGCTGGAAGACGCGCGCGCGCTCTATGCGCAGGGCCGCTACGCCGCAGCCGCCGCGCTCCTCGAGACCGCGCGCGCCGGCCCGGGCTGCGCCCGGAGCGCCGCCCTGCTCGCGCGCTGCCATGCCAATGCCGGAAACCTGGCGGCCGCGCTCGCCTGCAGCCGCAACGCGCTTGCCGCCAACAAGCTCGATCCGGCGACACATTACGTGCATGCCTTGATCGAAACCGAGGCGGGCGACCCCGCGCAGGCCGAGCGATCGCTGAGGCGGACTCTCTACCTGGATGGCGACTTCGTGCCCGCGCATATTGCGCTCGCCACGCTCGCCGCGCGCCGCGGCAAGGGTGCGCTGGCGCGCAAACACCTGGACATCGCGCTGGCGCTCCTCGCGCGGCAGGCACCCGAAGATCTCGTTCCCGAAACCGACGGCATGAGCGCCGGCGGCCTCGCGCGGACGGTCCAGTCCATGCGGGAACTCACCCATGCCGACGCCTGAAAGCGAAGCGATCCGCCGTGAGCGCGTCCTCGGGGAGCGCGCGCGGCGTCTTGGACGGCCGGTCGCGCCGCGCGGCGCCGCGAACGACGTCGACTTGCTGGTGTTCGATTTGGCGCGCGAACACTACGCGTTCGAGACGCGTTATGTGCGCGACGTATTCACGCTCGAGGAGCTCACGCCGGTGCCGTGCACCCCGCCCCACGTGCTGGGCATCGTCAACCTGCGCGGCGAGATCGTCGCGGTCATCGAGTTGAAGCGCCTGCTGGGCCTGCCCGAGCGTGGCCTGACGAACGCGACCCGCGCGGTGGTCCTGCGCGAAGGCGCGATCGAGTTCGGGGTGGTGGCCGACGCGGTCGTGGGTGTGCGCGCCGTGCCGGCGGCCGCGATCCTGCCGGCGCCGGCAACCCTGGCGGGAATCAATGCCGAATTCCTGCGCGGGGTGACCGGCGAGGGGTTGATCGTGTTCGACGCGGCGAGGGTCATCGCGCATCCGGCGATGATCGTCGACGACGAGGTCGACGAGCCCGGGCCCGATCGCGATCGCCGGCCGAACCTGGACCCATCGACATGACGCCTCGCGTCGGCACCCGGATCACTGCTGGCGTTCCGATCGCTGCCGCTGTGCGAGGGGCAGTCGGGGCCGCCCGCCATGCCGGCGTCGGGTTGATGGCCGGAAAACAGCAAGCTGCACGCAGTCTCGGCTCGCAGGAGCGAAAACCGGGAGTCCTGGTCGAGCGATACCAAACGTGACAAGAGCCGGGTCCACTTTGACCCAGGGAGAAAAGACATGAACACCACGGCGAAACTTTCGGCAGGCAAGGCGGCGTCGGGCCTGCTTCTCGCCGCGGTGGTCGTTGCCGCGATCGCGGCCGGCGGCTACTGGTGGTGGAACCGTGGCGCGGACAGGCCGCCTGCGGGACCGCCCGAAGTGATAACGCTGGCAGCGTCCGTGGCCTATCCGGGCTCGAGCCTGATCGCCATCGCCGGCGCGCTCGGCCATTTTCGGGCCGAAGGCCTGCAGGTCGCGATCCTGGAGTACCCGACCGGCAAGGAGTGCCTGGATGCGGTCATCGCCGGCAAGGCCGACTTCGGCACGGTCGCGGACATCCCGTTCATGTTCGCGACGATGAGGGACGCGCCGGTCGTGGTCCTCGCCACGATGGCGACGACCTCCGGCGAGGAAAACGCGATCGTGGTGCGCCGTGATCGCGGCATCGCGTCGATCGCGGCGCTCAAGGGCAAGCGGGTCGGCGTCACCTTCGGCACCAGCGGGCATTACTTCCTCGACGGGATGCTGGTCCGGCAGCACCTCACATCCAGCCAGGTCAGGCTGGCGGACCTCGCGCCCGGCAGGATGGCCGGCGCGCTGGCCGCGGGCGAAGTCGATGCCGTCGCGTCTTGGGAACCCTATGTCGGGGCGGCGAGGAAAGCGCTCGGCCCCAACGGCGAGACTTTCGCCGGCGCCGGCATCTACGAAACGCCCTGGCTGCTGGTCGCGCGCCGCGAGACTGCCGCGAAGCGCGCCGAAGCGGTGCGGCGTGCGCTGCGTGCACTCGTACGCGCGGAGCGTTACTACGCGGAGGGGCCGGGCGAGGCGCAGGCGCTGATCGCGGGATTGCGCAAGGAGCAGGCGGAAGGTGTCAAGAGCCTGCTCGAACCCTTTCGCTTCAATGTGCGCCTCGGTCAGAGCCTGCTCGGCGCGCTCGAGGACGAGGCGCGTTGGGCGATCCGCAACAAGCTGGTCGAGCGCACGAGCGCGCCGAACTTCCTCGATCACTTCCATCTCGACGGGATGCTCGCCGTAAGACCCGAAGCGATGACCGTCATTCACTGAGGAACAGGCATGCGAATAGCGACCAGAATCGTGATCACGGCGGTCATCTCCGGCGTCGCGATCGCCGTATCGGGCGGCGCCCTGTGGCATTCCTGGCGCTCGATGCGCGCCGAGACTGCGCGCGCCGAAATCGTGGGAAGGATCGTCCAGTCGGCGAGCGCGCTGCGCTTCCTCACGGTGGAATTCGTGCTGCGCGGCGGCGAGCGGATCGAGAGTCAATGGCGCTCGACCAACGCGACGCTCGGGCAGCAACTCGAGTCCGCCGATCTGCCCACCGAACGCGAACAGGCCGCAGTGGTTGCGCGGATCCGGCAAGCCCACCGGGGGCTGGAGCAGGTCTTCGCCCAGCTTGCCGAGGCGCAGCAAACGAGGGCGCCTGCCAACAAGGACCTGCAGGCGAGCCTCGAGGACCTGAGCACCAGCCTGCGCGGGCAGATCTTCAACCGCACGCTGAACATCATTTCCGACGCATTCCGCCTGCTCGAGCGCAGCCGCGTGGAAATGGAGGCTACCCAGCGCGCCGGGGCCGCGGCCGTCGCCGCTTCCGTCGGCCTGCTCGCGCTGGCGCTGATGACGATCATGATCCACAAATTCACCGGCATCCTGCGCCCCATCGCGCGGATGCGCGAAGGCATGGCCATCGTGGGCGCCGGCAACCTCGAGCACCGTCTCGGGATCACGGCGCGCGACGAGATCGGCGACGTGGCGCGCACCTTCGATGAGATGACCGCCAAGCTCAAGGCCACCACCCTGTCGCGCGACGAACTGGCCGGCGGCGCGGACCTGATCACGACCTCGGCGACGCAGATTCTCACGGTGACCGCGCAGGTAGCCTCGTCTGCGGCGCAGACCGCGGCCTCGGTGAGCCAGACCTCGACGACGGTGCAGGAGGTGCGCCAGACGGTGGAGCTGTCCAGCCAGAAGGCCAGGGCGGTGTCCGAGAGCGCGCAGCGCGTCGAGGAAGTCTCGGAGTCCGGGCGCGAGGCGGTCGAGGAGGTCGTGCGCGGCATGGAGCGCATCCGCGAGCAGGTCGACGCCGTCGGTTCGAGCATTCTGCGGCTGTCGGAGCAGAGCCAGGCGATCGGGGAAATCATCGCCGCGGTGAACGACCTGGCCGACCAGTCCAACCTGCTGGCGGTGAATGCGGCAATCGAGGCGGCACGCGCAGGCGAACAGGGCCGCGGCTTCGCGGTGGTCGCGCAGGAGGTCAAGAACCTGTCGGAGCAGTCCAAGCAGGCCACGGCGCAGGTGCGCTCGATCCTCGGGGAAATCCAGAAGGCCACCGGCGCGGCGGTGCTGGCGACCGAGCAGTGCGCCAAGTCGGTCGAAGCGGGCGTGAAGCAGTCGGAGCGCGCGGGCGAATCGATCCGGGTGCTGGCCGGAAGCGTGGCCGACGCGGCGCAGGCCGCGGTGCAGATCGCGGCATCGAGCCAGCAGCAGCTCGTCGGGGTCAACCAGGTCGCCGAGGCGATGGCCTCGATCAAGCAGGCGAGCGCGCAGAACGCCGCCGGAATCCGCCAGGCCGAGGCGGCGGTCAGGAGCCTCCATGAGCTCGGCGTACGCCTGGCGCGCCTGAGCGGGCAGACCGTTCCCAGCTAGGCGAAGCCGGTGGCCGACTCGAACCAGCAGCAGTTCCTCAAGCGGCTCCTCGAGACGTTCCGCTTGGAAGCACAGGAGCACATTGCTGCCATCGCACAGGGCCTGTCCGAGCTGGAACGCGCCGATGGCGCCGAACGCAGCCGCATCGTGGAGGCCGCGTTTCGCGAGGCCCACAGCCTGAAGGCGGCCGCGCGCGCGGTAAACAACGCCGATATCGAACGTGTCTGCCAGGCGGTCGAGGGGGTGTTCGCCGCGTTCAAGCGCGGCGACGCCGAACCGTCGCGCGAACTGCTCGATGCGATGCACGGCGCCAACGATGCAATGGCCGATTTGCTTGCGGCCGGCCACGATGGCGGCAGCGGCCCGGGGCGCGATCGACTGGACGCGCTGCTGCGCGCGCTCGATGCCGCTTTCACAGGGGATGCACCGCAACCCGGCGCGGTCCCGCCGGCGACAGTCCCGACCGCTTCCCCACCGCCTGCAGCGTCGGCCGCCGACACCATCCGGCTATCCGCGCAGCGACTGGATGCGCTGCTGCGGCAGACCGAAGATCTCCTCACCGTGAAGCTGGCTGCGCGGGCGCAGGCCTCGGCGCTCGCCGCGCCGCTTGCCGGCCTGGCCGAATGGAAAGCCGAGTTGAAGCGGGTGCGTGCCGCGCCGCGTTCGCCGCGCCCCGGCCAGGATCGAGGGCTGCACGAGTTTCTCGACCGGAGCGAAAGCCGGATCGGTGCGCTGGAGACGCTCCTGCGCGGCATTGCCGCGTCCGCGGCGGTGGGTGCACGTGCGACGGCGGCACGCATCGACAGCCTGCAAGGCGACATCAGGCAGATCCTGATGCTGGAAGGCCGCGGCCTGCTGGCAGATTTCGCAAAGACGGTGCGCGACCTGGCCCGCGACCAGGCCAAGGAAGTCGACCTGATCGCCGAAGGCAGCGACCTGGAAATCGACCGCCGCGTCCTTGAGGAGATGCGCGAACCGCTGCTGCACCTGGTGCGCAATGCCATAGACCACGGCATCGAAAGACCCGCCGAGCGCGT
Organism: uncultured Bordetella sp.; assembly: GCA_964599095.1. Taxonomy (GTDB): domain Bacteria; phylum Pseudomonadota; class Gammaproteobacteria; order Burkholderiales; family SG8-39; genus SZAS-79. The sequence continues at coordinate 92,002 of CAZREB010000003.1, read as the reverse complement.
GCAGAAGGGCAAGCCCCGGCGCGCGACGCTGCGCCTCGCGCTCTCGCGCAGGGACGGCGACAAGGTGGAGTTCGCCGTCGCCGACGACGGGGCGGGGGTGCGGTTCGAATTGCTCGGTCTTGCGGCAGTCAAGGCAGGCCTGCTGCCCGCGCAGCGCGCAGCGCAAGCGAGCGAGGCCGAACTGCTGCCCATGATGTTCCAGTCGGGCGTGACCACCAGCCCGATGATTACCCGCGTCTCCGGCCGCGGCCTGGGGCTGGCAATCGTGCGCGAACGGGTCGAACGCCTCGGCGGCACGATCGCGGTGCAGACGCGCGCCGGCGCCGGAACGACGTTTCGGGCTGTCTTGCCTCTCACGCTGGCGACCTTTCACGGCATCGAGGTGCGCGCTGCGCAGCAGACCTTCATCATCCCGACGCTGGGCGTAGAGCGCGTGCTGCGCGAGCGGCGCACGGCGCTGCGCACGATCGAGAATCAGCCTGCGCTCGCGCTTCCCGCCGGCCATGTGCCGCTTGTCAGCCTGGCCGCGGTGCTCGAGCTGCCGCAGGCGGCCGGGTCCGCGGCGGACCGCGACGTGCTGCTGGCCGTGGTCCTCGGTGCCGCGGCGCAGCGCGTCGCGTTCGAGATCGACGCGATCTCCGGCGATCAGGAAGTGCTGGTAAAGCCCCTCGGCGCGTGCCTGGCGCGCGTGCGCAACGTCGCCGGCGCGAGCGTGCTCGGCGACGGCCGTGCCGCCCTCGTCCTCAACTCGCACGATCTGCTCAAGTCCGCGCGCAAGGCAAGGGTCGCAGCGCCCGCCGCGGTACCTGCGACGCAACGCGAGCGGCGGACCCGCATATTGGTGGTCGAGGATTCGATCACGGCACGCGGCCTGCTGAAGAACATCCTCGAGGCCGCCCGCTACGAGGTGAAAACCGCGGCGGACGGCGTCGACGCCTGGGCCGCGCTGAAACTCGATCCGTTTGACCTCGTCGTGTCCGATGTCGAGATGCCGCGCATGAACGGTTTCGACCTGACCGCGCGCATTCGCGCCGACGCGCGGCTCGCGGACCTGCCTGTGGTGCTGGTCACCGCGCTGGAGTCGGGCGCCGATCGCGAGCGCGGCGCCGAAGCCGGCGCCAACGCCTATCTTCCCAAGGGCGACTTCGACCAGCAGCGGCTGCTTGAAGTGCTGCGCAGGCTGGCATGAGCCGGCGGCCGATCCGCGTGCTCCTGGTCGAAGACACGCCCGTGGTGCGAGATTTCATGATTCACATATTCAATTCCGACCCGGCGTTCCAGGTGGTCGGGACCGCTTCGGACGGGATGGAAGCGCTGCCTGCAGTGCGCGAGTTGCGTCCCGATGTCGTAACCATGGACGTGCACATGCCGAACATGAACGGCCTGGAGGCGACGCGGCGGATCATGCGGGAGGCACCGCTGCCCATTGTGATCGTCAGCGGCACCGTCACGGACCAGATCGCGGCCACTTTCGGGGCGCTCGAGGCCGGCGCGCTCGCCTTCGTGCCGCGCCCGGCCGGCATAGGCAACGCGCGCCACGCGCGCGAGGCCGGCGACCTGCTGCGCACGGTCAGGCTGATGTCGGAAATCCGGGTGGTGCGCCGTCATGACGGCGGCAGCGCCGCGCCACGCGCCGCGATCGCCGCCGGATCGCGGCTGCAAGTGGTCGCAATCGGCGCTTCTACCGGCGGACCGCTCGCCATCCAGACGCTGCTGCAGCGGCTCCCGCCGGAGTTCCCGGTCCCGGTCCTGATCGTGCAGCACATCGTCGAGGGCTTCGTCGAGGGCTTCGTCGACTGGCTCAACCGCTCGGCCGCGCTCAAGGCGCGACTCGCGGTCGACGGCGAAGCGGCACTTCCGGGATGCGCCTATGTGGCGCCCGACGGGAGCCACATGGGGATCGACGCCCGCGGCCGGATCCGCCTGAGCGACCTGCCTCCCGACGGCGGTCTGCGGCCTTCAGTGGCCCATCTGTTGCGTTCGGTGCGCACCGTGTATGGCAACGCAGCGGCCGCGGTGCTGCTCTCGGGCATGGGCAGGGACGGCGCAAGCGAACTGCTGCAACTGCGGCGCTGCGGCGCCCACACCTTCGTGCAGGATCAGGCGAGTGCAGTCGTCTACGGCATGCCGGGCGTTGCGCTGCAGCTCGACGCCGCGCGCCACGTAATGTCGCCGGCGGAAATTGCGGCCGAACTCGCGGCGCTGGCGCGCGATGGCGAAACACCCACCGGATTGCCGGCATGAGCGCGGCCGATCGCGAAAAGCGCCCCGCGCACATCCTGCTGGTGGAGGACTCGCGCACCCAGGCGATGCAGCTGACGCACCTGCTCGACCGGTACGGGCATGCAACAAGCGTGGTCGAAAGCGCCGAAGCGGCGCTGGAGCACCTGGAGCGCGAGCTTCCCGATCTCGTCATCACTGACCTCAACCTGCCCGGCGCGAGCGGCGAGGAACTCTGCCGGCGCATGCGCATGGCACTGAACACGCGCGCCGTGCCGATCATGCTGTTGACGAGCGAGGCCGGCGCGGCGATCGAGACGCGGCTGCTGGAGAGCGGCGCGGACGACTTCGTCAGCAAGTCCGACGGCGACGCCGAAACGCTGCTGCTGCGCGTGCAGGCGCTGTTGCGCAAGTCGAACGTGCGGGAAGTGCTCTCGACGGCGGCAAGGCGCGTCGGCACGGTCAAGGTGCTGGTGGTCGAGGACAGCGCCACCTACCGGCAACTGCTGCTGGCCGAATTGGGGCAGGAAGGCTACCGGCTGGCGCAGGCGGAAACCGGCGCCCAGGCGCTCGCCCTGCTGGCGATGGAACCGTTCGACGTCGTGGTGCTCGACCTGGTGCTGCCGGACATGAGCGGCGCCGAGATCTGCCGCCGCATGGCCGAATCGCGCCGTACGCTTGACAACGCGGTCCTGGTGATGGCGCTGACCGCGAGCGAGACGCGCGAGGACATGGGCGCGCTTCTCGCGGCGGGTGCCGACGACGTCATCGGCAAATCGCAGGACATGGCGGTGATCCGCGCCCGCGTTCGGGCCATGGTGCGCAGGAAGCTGCTGTTCGACGAGAACGGCCGCATCACGCGCGAGTTCCAGGAGCGCGAGCGTGCGCTGCTGCGCGAGCGCGCCGAGCGCCAGGTGGCCGAGGCGCGCGCGGCGCTGGTGGGAGAGCTGGAGCGCGCCAACCGCGAGCTGAAGGAAACCCAGTCGCAACTGGTGCAGTCTGCCAAGATGGCCTCGCTCGGCCAGCTGGTGGCCGGCATTGCACACGAAATCAACAATCCGGTGGCCTTCGTCGCGGCGCACCTGCAGACGGTGATCGGGTTGTGCGACGAGGTCGCCGCAGAAGCGCGGCCGCATCTGTCCGGAGCCGCGACGAAGAAGCTCGAGCGCGTCCACCAGCGCCTGAAGGACTCCGGCCTGGGGCTGGAGAGGGTGCGCGACCTGGTATTGAAGCTGCGCACCTTTTCGCGCCTGGACGAAGGCGAATTCAAGGTCGCGAGCGTGCGCGAGAACGTCGAGGCCGTGCTCACCATGCTGCGCCATCGCACCGAGGGCCGCATCCGGCTGGTGTGCCGCTTCGGGGCGCCCGATCGGATCGGCTGCTACCCAGGGCTGCTCAACCAGGCGCTGATGAACATCATCTCGAATTCGATCGAGGCGATCGACGGCGAGGGCGAGATCCGCATCACCTCGGGCGCCTGCGCAGCGGGCTATGAGATCGAGGTGCAGGACAGCGGGAGAGGCATCCCAGCCGGCGCGCGCGAGCACATCTTCGAGCCGTTCTATACCACCAAGCCGGTGGGCGAAGGCACCGGCCTGGGCATGTCGATCACCTACCAGATCGTGCGCCGGCACGGCGGCTCGATTGCGTTCGAAAGCGAGGAAGGCCGCGGCACGCGGATGGTCATCCGGTTGCCGCTCGAAGGCGCGCCGCAGGCGCTGCAGGCATGAACAGGAATACGCGATGAATGCGAGAACCCGGGCGCTCGACAGCGGCGCCAAACCGAACATCCTCGTCGTCGACGACGAGCGGCAGGTGCTCAATGCGATCGGCGACCAGCTCGAGCGCGACTTCGTGGTGCACGCCGCGACCGGCGGCAACGCGGCGCTCGCACTGCTCGCCGAACTGAAGGACGTCTCGGTCCTGCTCACCGACCAGCGCATGCCCGGGATGCGGGGCGACGAGCTCCTCGCGCGCGCGGCCCGGATCAGCGACGCGACACCGGTCATGATCACCGGATACGCCGACCTCAAGGCCGTGATCCGGGCGGTCAACGAGAGCAAGATCTTCGCGTACGTCACGAAGCCCTGGGAGGAGAGCGAACTGCGCATGACGCTGCAGAAGGCGGCCGAGCACCACCGCCTTGCGCGCGACCTGGCCTTCGAGCGCGCGCTCATGCGCAATCTGATGGACAACGTGCCCGACGAGATCTGCTTCACCGGACGCGACAACCGCTTCATCCGCGTGAACCGGGCGGCCGCGCGCGGCCTGGGCCTCGGCGCGCCCGAAGCCGCGACCGGCCGGCTCGAAACCGACCTCCTCCCGGATCCGGCCAGGGCGCGGGCGATACGGGACGAGGACGAGCAAATCTTTGCAGGCGCCGGACCGCTCGAGACCGAAGAGAAACGCCACCGGCCGGACGCGGCAGCGCGCTGGTTCTCCAGGATCAAGGCCCCGGTCCTGGGCGAGCGCGGCGAAGTCACCGGCGTCGTGGCCATCGCACGCGACATCACCGAACGCAAGCTGTGGGAGGAGAAGCTGCTCCGGTTCCAGATGGCGATGGACACCTCGATCGACTCGATCTACCTGACCGATCCCGCGGCCATGCGCTTTGTCTACGTGAACGCCACCGCGTGCAGCCGGCTGGGCTACACCCGCGAGCAACTGCTGCGGATGAACCCCGCGCAGGTGTTGGGCATGGACGAGGAGGCGCTCAGGCGCGAGTACGACGAGGTCAGCGCGGCCGGGGACGCCGGACTGCAATCCGAGGCCCGGTTTTCGAGGAGCGACGGCTCGCAGGGCTGGACCGAACTGCAGCGCCGTGCGCTGCGCACCGCAAGCGGGACGCTGATCGCCACGATCGGGCACGACATCACCGAGCGCAAACGCGCTGCGACGAGCATCCGCCGCCTGAACCGCGTCTACGCGGTGCTGAGCGGCATCAACTCACTCATCGTGCGCGTGCGCGACCGTGACGAACTGTTCCGGGAGGCGTGCCGCATCGCCGTCGAGCACGGCCGCTTCAAGATGGCCTGGATCGGCATCGTCGACCGGGACGCGATGAAAGTCGTGCCGGTCGCCTCGGCCGGTGCCGAGCCGGAGTTTCTCACGCTGATCAGGGACCATTTCTCGCTGCGCGCGGACGCCCCCATGGGCAACACTCTGACCGCACGCGCAATCCGGGAAAGAAAGGCGTTCGTGTCCAACGACATCCGAAAGGACGGGACCTTGTTCGCAGCGGATCGCATCGAGCGCGGCATTGCCTCCATGTGCGTACTGCCCTTGCTGGTCGAGGACGACGCGGCAGGCGTCATCGCCTTTTACGCCGATGAAACCGGGTTCTTCGACGACGAGGAAATGCGGCTGCTGACCGAACTCGCCGGCGACATCGCGTTTGGGATCGATCACATCGGCAAGCGCGAGCGGCTCGACTACCTCGCCTACTACGATGCGCTCACCGGCCTGGCCAACCGCAGCCTGTTCATCGAACGGGTCGCGCAATACATGCGCAGCGCGAGCGGCAAAGGGCACGGGCTCGCCCTGTTCCTGATCGACCTGGAGCGGTTCAAGAACATCAACGACAGCCTCGGCCGTCCGGCGGGCGATGCGCTGCTGCGGCACGTGGCGGCCTGGCTGGTGCGCCACGCCGGGGACGCGAGCCTGCTGGCACGGCTCGAGGCGGATCATTTCGCGGTGGTGCTGCCGGAACTGAAACCGCAACGCAACGTGTCGGGCCTGCTGGAAAAAGCCCTGGCCCTGTTCCTGGTGAATCCCTTCCAGCTCAACGAGGCCGTCTTGCGCGTTTCCGCCAAGATCGGCGCGGCCCTGTTTCCGTATGACGGGACCGACACCGACACCCTGTTCAGGAACGCCGAGGCTGCCTTGAAGAAAGCCAAGGCCAGCGGCCGGCGTTACCTGTTCTACGCGCCGGACATGAACGAGGCAGTCGCGCAGAAGCTCACGCTGGAAAACAAGCTGCGCCTGGCGATCGAAAAGGAGGAATTCGTGCTCCACTACCAGCCCAAGGTGAACCTCGCCGACGGCAAGCTCACCGGCGCCGAAGCGCTGATCCGCTGGAACGACCCGGACTCCGGACTGGTCCCGCCGGGCCGCTTCATCCCCGTCCTCGAGGAAACCGGGCTGATCCACGAAGTCGGGCGCTGGGCGCTGAAGAAGGCCATCGCGGATTTCCTGCGCTGGCGCGCCTCCGGACTGCCGGCGGTGCGTATCGCGGTGAACGTGTCGCCGCTGCAGCTGCGCGACCAGGGGTTCATCGACGAGATCGGCGCGGTCGTCGGCGTCGATGCGCAGGCGCCGGACGGCCTGGAACTCGAGATGACCGAAAGCCTGATCATGGAAGACGTCAGGCACACGATCGCCAGCCTGCAGTCGATACGCGACATGCGGGTGACCGTTGCGGTCGACGATTTCGGCACCGGCTTCTCATCGCTCAGCTATCTCGCCAAGCTGCCGCTGGACACGCTGAAGATCGACCGCTCGTTCGTGATCGAGATGACCACCGCGCCCGAGGGCCTGGCGCTGGTGTCCACAATCATCAACCTGGCGCATTCCCTGAGGCTCAAGGTGGTGGCCGAGGGCGTCGAGACCGAGGAGCAGTCGCGCATGCTGCGCTTGCTCAAGTGCGACGAGATGCAGGGCTATCTCTACAGCAGGCCGGTGCCGTTCGAAGAATTCACGCGCCTGCTGCAGCACGTAAAAGCAGGCGGAAGCGCGTCATCGTGACCTCGGTTGCCATGAGGGCATGCGAGGCGCTTGCGGACCGGCGAATGCCGCTCGCCGAGGCGCTGGTCGCGCGGCAGTTCGTCCTGCGCCCGGACCTGGAGCTGCGCTACGGCGCGCGCGGACGAGAGAAATGCCGGCAGGACGCGCTCTATCATCTGGCGTACCTGGCCGAGGCCCTTGCCTTCGACAACCAAGCCCTGTTCACCGACTACGTGGCCTGGGCAAAGGTAATGCTGCACCAACGGGGGGTGCCCGAGCAGGATCTGGCAGCCCATCTCGAGCAGATGGCCGGAATGCTGCGCACCGAGATCGGCGGGGAGCCCGGCGCGCTGGCAGCGGATTTCGTGGACGATGCGGTGCGCGTCCTGCCGTCGATGCCGAATTCGCTACCTACTTTCCTGCACGACGACCGGCCGCTATCGCTGCTGGCGCACCAGTACACCCAGGCGCTGCTGCGCGGCGAACGCGACGTTGCCAGCCGCCTGGTGATCGAGGCGGTCGGCCGAGGCACGCCGGTGAGCGATATCTACATGCAGATTTTCCAACCGGCCCAGCACGAAATTGGGCGGTTGTGGCAGACCAACGACATCAGCGTGGCCCAGGAGCATTACTGCACCGCCGCCACGCAGCTGGTCATTTCGCAGCTTTATCCACGGCTCTTTACAAGCGAACGCACGGGAAGGACGCTGGTGGCCACCTGCGCTGCCGGCGAACTCCACGAGCTTGGTGCCCGCATGGTGGCCGACTTCTTCGAGATGGCCGGCTGGGATACCTACTATCTCGGCGCCAACACGCCGCATGCCGGCGTCATCGACGCGCTCGTCGAGCGCCGGGCCGATGCGCTTGCGGTGTCGGCCACCATCACGTTGCACCTGGGCGCAGTCCGCACGCTGATAGCGAGCGTGCGCGAGCACGCTGGGTGCGCAAGTGTGAAGGTTCTCGTCGGCGGCGACCCGTTCAACCGGGCGCCTGGCCTTTGGCGGCAGGTCGGAGCCGACGGCACCGGGCGCGACGCGCGCGAGGCGGTGGCGGTCGCCGAACGGCTGCTTTCGGCCGGCGGCACGGCGGCGTCGCCGCCATGATCAGCGCGATCTCGCGTTTCCGGATTGCCAACGGCACGCAGGCCGCCGTCGCGGACGCATTCGCACACCGGGTCGGGCTGGTCGACAAGGTCGTCGGGTTCCTTGGCCTGGAGGTGTATGTAGACGCCGCCGACGACGCGCTGTTCTACCTGGTCACGCGCTGGACGGACCGGGCGTCCTTCGAAGCCTGGCACCGCAGCGACGCGCACCATGAGTCCCACCGGGGAATACCAAGGGGAATCAAGCTCGACAAGGCGCTGACCCGGCTTTCGGTCATGAAACGCATCCCCAGCGGCAATGCCGCGGATGGGCTGGATGCTGCCGCCGCCGACGCTGCGCCATTCCTCGCGCAGTTCCTGCGCCACGCGACGGCCATGCTGGTTCTGGCTTCCGGCGACGGCGCAGTCCGGTGCTGGAATCCCGCTGCCGCGCGCTGCTTCGGCGCCGATCCGACGGGTTTCGCCTGCCGGCCGTTCTGGGATCTGCTCGACGATGATTCCGCGGCGCGCCTTCGCGGGCGAGTTGCGAACGGCCGGCGCACGCCGTCCGAGCGGTTCGAGCTGCGGCCGCGCGCGGGCGCGCCGTCGCTCGACTGCCGGGTCGACCTGCGCCCGGACGGCTTCATCCTGCTTGCCGAGCCCCGGGTGCGGGGAGACGAATCCCTGCTCGATGAGATTACGAAGATCAACAACGAAGTCGTCGAACTCTCGCGCGAGAGCGCGCGCAAGGAACAGGCGCTCGTGCGCGCGCTCGCCGACCTGGAGGAGAAGAACGCGGCCCTGGAGCAGGCCAACCGGCGCATTGCGGAACTGGCGCGCACGGATCCGATGACCGGGACTTTCAACCGGCGCCATTTCGATGCGGCGCTTGGCACGGAGACCAGCCGCCTGCAACGCGATCCGTCGGCGCTCTCTGCGGTCATGATGGATCTCGATCATTTCAAGTCGGTCAACGATCGCTACGGCCACGGCACAGGCGACGCCGTCCTGATCGCGGCGGCGGCGGCGCTCAAGTCGTGCAGCCGCCCCTACGACGTCGTGGCGCGCTATGGCGGCGAGGAGTTCGTCCTGCTGCTGCCGGACACCGCCCTCGATGCAGCCATCGGATGCGCCGAACGGCTGCGGGCGGCGATCGAGGCATTGCGCGTCGAGGGTTATCCGCACCGGATCACTGCCAGTTTCGGCGTGGCGACGCTCGGCGAGGGCGAAGACGGCAGTTCGCTGCTGGGCCGCGCCGACAGGGCGCTCTATCGGGCGAAAAATGGCGGCCGCAACCGCGTGGAAGGCGATCTTTCGACAAGCGCGCCGGCGCAACGCCTTGCGTCATCGGCGCGAACGCAAGCCGGACCGGGCTCGGGGCGGGCTCGCGACGACGGCCCCGCGGGTCCCGGCGGGAGTGACGCGTTCATCTTGCGCAAGGGCTGATCGGGGAATGTGCGAGCGATCGCCGATCAATCGGGCCGCGCCGGCGGCCGGTCCGGATGTGATGTTAATACTGCCATTTTTCACACTACCCCCGCGTATTTGCTTGCTCACAGGCGAAAATGCTGCCATTGGCAGAGTCCGCTCGAGGCCGTCGAGCACGATCGGGTCATCTGCCGCGCAGGCAATGCGCGTCACCAGGGATCGCCGGTGGCGCGTGACCGGCTCAGAGCAGTGCGTTTGCCGCCGGGATGCGCGGGAATCGGGCGATGACTTCGGTCCCGGCACCGGGACCGGAGCGGATTTCGAGAGACCCGCCCGCCAGCTCGACGCGGTCATGGAGGTTCGAGACGCCGGCGGAGCGAACCGCGCGCAGACCTCGGATCGGCCGCAGTTCGGCGACGTCGCGGGCCAGGGCGAGTACGTCCTGCAGAACGGCCTGATCAAGCTGGATCGAACTTTCCGGATCGAGGCGCTGCGACGCCCGCCGGGTTATCCCACAGTATTGCCCATGGCCCGCCCAGAGCAATGCCTGATAGCACGCAGACGACCGTGGACCTGCAGTCCGGTCCGCCGCATCTCCCGCGGCCCGTTTCGGGAATAGAACCCACCATGAAGCGCACCAGGGTCCTGCTTGTAGACGACAGCCCGGTATTCGCGCAGGCGGCACGCGAGTTTCTTGCCGGGGATGAGCGCCTGGAGATGATCGGGTGGGCGAGTTCGGGCGCGGAAGCGCTCGAGCGCGTCGAAACCGAGCGCCCGGACATCGTCCTCATGGATCTCCACATGCCGGCGATGAACGGCCTCGATGCCACCACGCGGATCAAGGCCGAGCGCTTTCCACCGAAAGTGATCGTGATCTCGCTCGACGACGCGTCGGAGAACCAGGCTGCCGCGTACATCGCCGGCGCGGACGCGTTCCTCGCGAAGTCGAAAGTCGTCACACACCTGCACTCGCTGATCGAGCGCCTCACCGGCCTGGCCGGGGAGGCCGCAACAAATGGACCCACCAATGAATAGGCCCTCACACATCCTCCTGGTCGAGGACAACCGCATGGACGTGGGACTGACGCCGGATGCCTTCCGCGAAAGGCATCTCGACAACTCGGTGCACGTTGCGTGCAATGGGCAACAGGCGCTCGCCTGCCTGCACGGCGAAGGCGAGCACGCCGACCGCAGGGCGCACCCGCTGCCCGACCTGATCCCGCTCGACCTGAAAGACCTCTGCACGGTTCACGCACCGCGAAGACCTGGCCGCGAGCCCGACGAGCGGCCACTGAGGCGGGTTACCCGATCGCGGCCGTTTCGCGGGACATCCGGGAACGGATCGCCGCAGAGCAGGCCCTCCGCAATTCAGCACGATTCGCGAAAATGACCCTCGACGCCTGGGGAAGCACATTTGCGTGCTGGACGAGCACGGCACCATCATTGCCGTCAACCGGGCTTGGCGCGAATTCGCGGCCGCCAATCACGCGCGGCCGGAAACAATCCTCGAAGGCGTGAACTATCTCGAAGTCTGCGAAGCCGCCTCCGAGAACGAAGCCGGGCAGATGGCCGCGGGTATTCGCTCCGTGCTGTCGCGCTCGACCCCGGAATTCAAGACGGAGTACGCCTGCCACTCCCCGCAGGAGCAGCGCTGGTTTCATGCGCGCGTAACGCGCTTCGCGGACGACGGCCCGGCGAGGGTGGTGATGTCCCTCGAGAACATCACTTCCCGCGTGCGCGCGAGCGCGCACATGGGCCGGTTGATCGAGGACCTGCTCACCTACTCGCGCCTGGGCTGCCGCTCGATTTCGTTTTGCCCGGTGAGCCCTGGCGAGGTCATCGGTGATCTGACTCGCCAGCTGCAGTCGAGGCCGGCCGAGTTGTCCGCGCAGATTCGCATGCCGGGAGCGCCTCCCGAGATGCGTGGCGCCGTCACGTTGCTGACTCAGATCTTCCTCAACCCTTTCGACAACGCGCTCACCTACCGGGATCGCAGCCAGGGACCGGAATCGGCCTCGCCACCGTCCAGCGGGCGGTCGAGATGCTCGGCGGCAAGGTGTGGCTCGACTCGGAAGTCGGCGCAGGCACCGTGTTTCACGTGCGGCTCCGCCTGGCCACGGCACGCGACGAGCCGGTGCCGGCGCGAGCCGACCTGCGCGTCACCGCTGCGGCATTCGCTTCCGGCACCGCCTGATTGCTGCCAAGTTTTCCTTCTGCCCCAGTCTGGGCGCGGCCTTCCGGCCGAAATACTGCCATTGACTGTCGTCGGCCCACGCCCTCGGCCGCGGGCGCATAATCCGTTTCCATGAAGAACGGCCCCCATGATCCACGCCGGCGCGGGCTGCTGGCGGCGGCTTTCGCGTTCGCCACCGGCACGGCCGGCGCCACCGGTCCTTCACCGTCGACGTCGCCCCCCCGCCTCGCCCCCACCCCCGAATGCCCCGGGCGCGCGACGCCGGCGCAGACCGAAGGCCCGTTCTACTCGCCGCGCACGCCGCTCAAGGCCGACTTCCGCAAGGACGCGCCGGGCGAGCCGATCGTGCTCGAAGGCCTGGTGCTCGACACGCAGTGCAGGCCGATCGCCGCTGCATGGCTCGACTTCTGGCACGCGGACTCCGCGGGCGAATACGACAACACCGGGTTCAGGCTGCGCGGCCACCAGGCCGCGGATGCCGAAGGGCGCTATCGATTGCTGACGATCCTGCCGGCTCTCTACCCGGGCCGCGCGCGGCATATCCACGTCAAGGTGAGCCGGCGCGAAGGCGGCCGCATCCTGACCACGCAGGTCTACTTCCCGGGCGATGCAGGCAATGCGCGCGATTCGCTCGTCCGGCCGGAACTGATCGCGCGCCGCAGCGGCGACACCCTGCGCATCGACTTCGTGCTGCAGGCCTGACCCGGACTCAGCGCCCGGCGAGCGACAGCACCGCCTGCAGGATCGCGGCGCGCGACTGGCCGAGGATCATGCCTTTCCAGTCGTCGGCATCGATATAAAACGCGCCGAGGATCGCGCGCTTGATCTCTTCACGCTTCGCGGCCGGCGCATCCGGATGGACGGCGAGCCAGTGATCGCCGCGCAACGCAGAGAGCACCCCGTCGAACGGGATGGTGCCGAACTCCAGCCCCATGCCGGTGGCTTCGGCCTGCGGGCATGCGCCGTAGATCGACATCACCATCGAGCCCTGCACCTCGGCCGAGGCCGACTTGCCTTCGTAGTAGGACATGATGTCGGCGCCCCACCAGGCTTTGGCGCGCGCGAATTCCGCCGGGTCGTTTGCGCCCGCGAAGATCTTCTCGCCGTGCCCGTACGGGCCGAGACCGGTGTGGATGTCGATCCAGCCGATGCGCTTGCGGCCGGCGCCGTGCTTCTTCAGCAGCGAGCGGATCGTCCGGTTGCTCCATGTCGGCGCGTTGCCGCAATGGAAAAGCCCATCCTTGTGCGAACGCTGCCCGGCCGACACCGCCGCCTGGAACGCAGGCATGCCCATTCTCTTGATGCATTCCAGGATCGCGGCGCGGTTTCCCTCGGTCGGCGGCCACTCGGCCGGCAGCAGGAGGTCGTGCACTTCGGCGTAGGCCGGGTTCAGTTCCGTCGCGTCGGAGAAATCGCGGAAGTTGCGGTTCATGTCGACGTTGTCTTCGTTGACGCGCCGCAGGTGCGAGAACCCGTAGGGATTCACGGCGTGGATCAGCAGCACCGCGACTTGCGCGGCGTCGATCCGGCGGAGCAGGTCCTCGTCGCCGAGCAATGCGCGCTGGCAGCCCGATCCACAGAACCCCTCGACGCCGTGCGTGCCCGAAGTGACGATCAGGAGCGACGCCGCGTCCGCGGGGCCGAGCAGCACCGCATCGGTCGCGAGGTCCTCGCCCTGCGCGCCCTTGAGCGGATTGATTGCCGTTTCCACGCCGAGGCCGCGGCGTCCTGCGGCCGCAACGAATCCTGCGCGGGCCTCGGCATAGTTCGCCGCGAAACACCCTCTGGTCTTGTTCATCGGCGCATAATATCTTCGAATCCAGCCAACCGCGGAGACCGACTGCCATGAGCCTCCAGTTCAAACCGCTGCACCCGTTGTTCGCCGCCGAGGCGAGCGGCATCGACCTGACCCGGCCGGTCGATGCGGCCGCCGTGCGCGCCGTCGACGAGGCGATGGACCGCTACGCCGTGCTCGTGATCCGCGGCCAGCCGCTGACCGAGGACCAGCAGGTGGCGTTCGCATCGAGCTTCGGCACGCTCGACGCAGGCCTCAAGAAGCTCTACCCGGGCGCGCCGACCCGGTTCAAGCACGAAGTGACGATCGACATCTCGAACGTGCGCCCCGAGGGCGGGCTGCACGGCGCCGCGGACCGCAAGACGATCTCCAACCTCGCCAACCAGCTGTGGCACAGCGACAGCTCGTTCCAGCGCCCGGCGGCGAAGTATTCGATTCTGCATTCGGTCGTCGTGCCGTCCAGGGGCGGCCAGACCGAATATGCGGACCTGCGCGCGGCCTACGACGCGCTGCCGGAGGACATCAAGGCCGAGATTGCGCCGCTGCACAGCGTGCACGCGGCGCTGCATTCGCGCATCTGGCTCGGCGACAAGCCCTCGGCCGCCGAGATCGCGAAGATGCCGCCGGTGCAATGGCCGCTGGTGCGCACGCACGCCGGTTCGGGGCGCAAGGTGCTCTGGGTGGGAATCCACGCCACCCACATTGTCGAGAAGACGCTGGCCGAGGGCCGCATGCTGCTCGCCGAACTCCTCGAGCACGCGACGCAGCGCGAGTTCGTCTATCGCCACGAGTGGCGGGTGGGCGACACCGTGATCTGGGACAACCGCGCCACGATCCATCGCGGCCGGCGCTTCGACATCAACGAGCCGCGCGAACTGCGCCGCACGACGACCAACGACATGGACTCGATGCGCGACTCGGTCCTGCTCGAAGCGGCCTGACTCCCAGCTAGGCCCCGGCGAGGGCGAACCGCTTCACCCTTTCCCAGTCGACCCGCTTCGCGATTTCGGGGTCGGCAGGCAGTTCGATCCGGCCGTTCTTCACCGGCGGCATCGTCGTGATCACCTGCTCGCGCAGGCCAAGGTAGAAGGTCTGCTCGGCGGCCACCAGGCGCAGGGCCGGCGGGATTGCCGCGCCGTACTGCAGGCTGATGAGCGTGCCGAGCGCGCTCTCGGCATACAGGCCGAGCGCGACCCGCGCGCCCCGCTCGGCGGCGAGCTCCGCGATCGCCCGCGACTCGGAACAGCCGATGCGCCCTGTTTTCGTGGAGAGCGCCTTCGCGCCTTTTTCGAGATAGTGGGCCGCGTCCAGTACCGAGGTACAGGTGCGATCGACCAGGACCGGGATGCCGGCCCCGGCTTGAAGTTCGGTGAACTGCGCGTCCGGCTGCAGCGGGCAAGGGTCCTCGGACACCGTCGCGCCGCAGTCGCGCATCGCGTGCGTGTACGAGAGCCCCTCGGAGCGCTTGTAGTGGCTGTTGGCGTCCACGTACAGGATCACCTGGTCGCCGACCGCCGCGCGGATCTCGCGCATCGCCGCCTTGTCGGTCTCGAGCCCCTGCCCGCCCTTGACCTTGAGCGTGCCGAACCCGTAGCGGGAGCAGACGTCCGCGGCTTCCGCCGCCATGACCGCAGGCGGCTGGCGCGTGATGGCCCAGGTAAGGTCCACCGAAGGCGATCCGTCCCACAATTTCCACAGGGGTTGGCCCGCGCGGCAGGCCTCGATCTGCCATGCGGCGTTGTCGATCATCGCCTTGGCGAGGCGGTTTTCCGGGATGCCATCGAGACGCTTCATCAGGGTGGCGACGCTGTCGCATTCGACACCAAGCACCTTCGGGATCAGGAAATCCTCGAAGGACGCGGCCAGCGAGCGCGGCGATACGCCGGCCCACGTCGCCTTGATCGTGCCCTCGGCCACGCCGGTAACGCCGTTCTCGTCGGTAAGCGTCAGCAACGCATAGAGGCCGGCAGACTCTACCGCGTTCGCCCAGACGACTTCGCGCTCGTAGGGCAGCGAGTAGAAGTGCAGCGACCACCGGGCGAGCTTCATCGGGAGCTATTCACTTGAGGCGATTGAGCAAGGGCTCGCCGCGCGCAAGGCGGTCGAGGTTGCCGGCGATCTCGGTCCAGCGCCGGTCGATCATGCCGGTGGTCCACCCGGAGGTGTGCGGCGTCATGTAGAGGTTGTCGAGTTCGTGGAACGGAAATTTCGACGGCGGCACGCGGGGATTGTCTTTCGACGGGTAGTCGCCGTACCAGACGTCGATGGTCGCGCCGCGGATGCGCCGGGACCTGAGTGCCTCGAAGAGCGCGCCTTCCTCGATGATCGGGCCCCGGCCCACGTTGAGGATCACTGCCGAGGGCTTCATCCTCGCGAACTGTGCGCTACCGATGAGCGACTCCGTCCCGGGCCCGAGCGCCGCGGCCACGACGATGTAATCGAGCTCGGGCAGGATTGCGTCGATGCGGTCGAACCCGACCCAAGTATCGACACAAGGCGGCGGCTCGCGCCGGGTGCGGTTGATTGCCACGACCTTCATGCCGAAGGGTTTCGCGCGCTCGGCCACTGCCCGCCCGATCGAGCCGAACCCGACAATGCCGAGCGTCTTGCCGTAGAGCTCCTCGTTGACCGGGCCGTTCATGCGCCCGCTGAATTCCCAGCTCCCTTCGCGGAAGGTCTTGTCGGCCTCGTAGAAGCGATGGCACCAGGCGAGCATGCCGAGCAGCGTGTACTCCGCCATCCCCTCTGCATGGCCGTAGGCGTTGCAGACCGCGACGCCCTCGGGCACCGCGCTGAAATCGATGCCTTCGTAACCTGTGCCCGGCAGGTGAATCAGCTTGAGCTTGGGCGCCGGCGGGTGGCTCGCGTTCCACGCCATCGTGATCAGCACGTCGGCGTCTGCCAGCGCACGTTCGAAATCCTCGCGCGGATCCTGCTCGAAAAAACGATGCACCGCCCACGGCGTCTTCGCCTTGGCGAGGAAGAGGTCCTTCAGGTGGTGGATGAGTGTTCCGTGGAAGACAACGTTCATGGCGTGCTATCGTGCCCGCCCGGAGGGAATCGGGCAATGGCATTTCAGGTCGACTGCGTGGTCAAGGGCGATGACCGCCTCGGCGAATGCACGCTCTGGTGCGAGCGCGAGCAGGTGCTGTGGTGGGTGGACAGCCGCGGGCCTGCGCTTAAGCGCTGGGATCCGCGCGACAGAAGCGTGAAGACCACGGCGCTGCCGTCCGTCGTCGGGAGCGTTGCGTTCCGCGAGCGCGGAGGAATGCTCGCGGCGCTCCAGAGCGGGCTCTATTTCCTCGATCCGCAGAGCGGCGCATTGCAGGCGATCGCGCAGCCGGAAGCTCACCTGCCGGAGAACCGCTTCAACGACGGGCGCTGCGATCGCGCGGGACGCTTCTGGGCCGGGACGATGAGCGATGCGAGACGCGAACCCACCGGCTCGCTGTATCGGCTCGCGGCCGACCATTCGTGCAAGCGCATGCGCAGCGACGTGATCGTGCCGAACAGCATCGCCTGGAGCCCGGACGACAGGACAATGTACTTCGCCGACACCTACCGGCAGGTGATCCGAGCATGGGACTTCGACCTCGCTTCCGGCGAGGTTTCGAACGAACGCGTGTTCTGCGACACCACCGGGCATCCGGGTCGGCCGGACGGCTCGTGCATCGATGCCGAAGGCTGCCTGTGGAATGCCGAGTATGGCGGCTGGCGGCTGGTGCGGTACACCCCGGCTGGCAAGATCGACCGCGTGATCGAGATGCCGGTGGCCAACCCGACCTGCTGCTGCTTCGGCGGCGCGGACTTCGACACGCTCTATGTGACCACGGCGACTCAGCGGCTCACGCCCGAAGACCTCGCGAAGCAGCCGCTCGCCGGCAGCGTGCTGGCAGTGCGCCCCGGCGTGCGCGGCCTGCCTGAAGCACGGTTCGCCGGGTAGATTCGGGGACAGACCACGTTTTCGGCAACCCGTCCGGAAAGGGACGGATTGATTCCTGACCACGCGTTCGGGGATTTCGCCGCGCGAGCCGGGAGCCAGCTCGACTGACGCTCGTCAATTCGCTCGTCAGCGCGATCCTTGCCGCGCGGCGACCGGCCTTCCCGGTCGTCCCCTGCTTGCTCGGCGACCAAGACTCTGGCCCACCTGGGCGCGAAAATTCTCGCCGCCCAGAGCAAATCCGCCATTGGTTGCCGACCGGATCTCGTCGGCCACCCGATCGTCGAACTGTTCGTCAAAGAGCCCTCGATACGCGGCTCGCCGTGTTTCACCCGACTCACCGAGACGTGCGTACTCCGGGTGGGGGGCGCACAAGCTGTCGGCCCTGCCCTCGGCATTCACGCGATAGCTCGACCACGGGTAGTCGCGCGGATGTCGGGTCATCCCGGCCCTCACCGGATTCAGTTCGATATACCGATAGCAGGCGAGCACGTAGCTCTCGGTCTGGGCAAGGCATGACCGGAACCGGCCTTCCCAGAGGGTGCCCGTGCGCTTCCGGACTCGATTGACGTACTGCACATAGCGTTGCCCAAGGTGCTTCATCAGCAGCCCGCAGGACTTGTCCGTACCGGGTGTCACCAGCAAGTGCACGTGGTTGGTCATGAGGCACCATGCGTGGACTGCGCAGTCGAATCGCGCGGCAAGCCGTTCCAGGTGGAACAGGTAGAGCGCGTAATCCCCCTCAGCGAAGAAGCACGCAGTTCGATTGTTGCCGCGCTGGATGATATGGACGGCAACGTCGGGAAGCATTAATCGGGCGCGGCGTGGCATGCCTCGATCAACGCAGGCCGCACCCGGCGCGTTGACGCGCCGGAAAAACGTGGTCTGTCCCCGATTAGCCCAGGGTCGGCATGCTGAACCCGCCGCGTACCGGGGTGTCGGTATGCGGCCAGCGGGTGGTGACGACCTTGGTGCGGGTGTAGAACTTGACGCCCTCGGCGCCGTGCACGTGCAGGTCGCCGAAGAGGGAGTTCTTCCAGCCGCCGAACGAGTAGAACGCAACCGGCACGGGAATCGGCACGTTGACGCCGACCATGCCGACCTGGATCTCGTTCTCGAACCGGCGCGCCGCGCCGCCGGATTCGGTGAAGATCGCGGTGCCGTTCGCATACGGGTTCGAATTCACCAGCGCGATCGCCTCGTCCAGCGTCTTCACGCGCAGCACGATCAGCACCGGGCCGAAGATCTCGTCCCTGTAGATGCTCATTTCCGGCTTCACGTCGTCGAACAGCGTGGTGCCGATGAAGAACCCGTTCTCGTGGCCCTTGACCACGTAGCCGCGGCCGTCGGACACCAGCTTCGCGCCTTCCTTGACGCCGGCGTCGACATAGCCCCTGACCTTGTCGCGGTGCGCGCCGGTGACGAGCGGCCCCATGTCGGCGCCGTCCATCGTGCCCGGGCCGATCTTGATCGCCTCGGCCTTCTTCTTCAGCAGGGCGACGATCGGGTCGGCCGCATCGCCCACCGCGACCACGGCCGAGATCGCCATGCAGCGCTCGCCCGCCGAGCCGTAGGCCGCGCCGATCAGCGCGTCGGCCGCGAACTCCATGTCCGCATCCGGCAGGACGACCGCATGGTTCTTCGCGCCGCCGAGCGCCTGCACCCGCTTGCCATGGTGCGCGCAGGTCTCGTAGATGTATTTCGCGATCGGCGTCGAGCCGACAAACGACACCGCACTGATTCCCGGGTGCGCGAGGATCGCGTCGACCGCGGCCTTGTCGCCGTGCACGACGTTCAGCACGCCGTCCGGCAGGCCCGCCTCCTTGAAGAGCTCCGCCATCCGGACCGACGCCGACGGCACTTTCTCCGAGGGCTTCAGCACGAACGTATTGCCGCAGGCGATCGCCACAGGGAACATCCACAGCGGCACCATCACCGGGAAGTTGAACGGCGTGATTCCCGCGCAGACGCCCACCGGCTGGCGCAGCGTGTGGCAGTCCACGCCGGTGCCGACGTTCTCGGAGAACTCGCCCTTGAGCAGGTGCGGGATGCCGCAGGCGAACTCGACGACTTCCATGCCCCGCTGCACCGAACCCATCGCATCGGGCAGCGTCTTGCCGTGCTCGGCGGTGACCAGTTCGGCGAGTTCCTTCTGGTGATCCTGCAGAAGCTGCAGGAATTTCTGCATCACGCGCGCGCGGCGCAGCGGCGGCGCATCGCGCCAGGCCGGCAGCGCGGCGGCGGCGGCCTTGACGGCGGCATCGATGGTCGCGGCGTCTGCGTAAGGCACCTGCTTCGCGGCGGCACCGGTGGCGGGATTGAACACCTCGCCCATGCGCAGCGCGGGAACGACGGCCTTGCCGTTGATCCACATCGGGACGGTCGCGAGCTTCAGGTCGGCGGGCTTGTTCATGAAAATCCCTTCCTTGTTTCGACAGGCCGTGAATTTAGCTCTTTTCCGGATCGCGTGCCGCCGGTATCCGCCGGCCATGCAGGATCCTGGCGACGGGCCGGATCATCGCGGGGACGGGAGATGATGTACGCACAATTGGCGTACAATATCGAGGATTGGAAATACGGAGCCTTTTGTGGGAACCACGACAATCAAGGAGAGTCGCCTTCACATTCGCTGCGACGACAGCGCGAGGCAACTGCTCGACAAGGCGGCCGGTTACGCACGTGTAAGCGTTTCGGAGTTCGTGCTCTCTCATGCGCTTGCTTCCGCCGAGCAGGTGGTCCAGGCCCATGAATCGATCACCCTGAATCCGAAGGATTTCCAGGCCTTCCTGACGGAACTCGATCGCCCTGCGAAACCAAACGCGGCAATGAAGCGCGCGTTCAAGCGACACGCGGCAAACCCGGTCCGGTGACTGTCTGGCGGATCGCGCCGCTCGACGAGGGCCTGGATGCCTCCGCATTTCGTTGCGGGCAGGCGGCGCTGGATGAGTACATCCTCCGTTATGCGTCCCAGGACGTCCGCAGGAACCTGGCGCGTGTATTCGTCGCCTCCCCTGCCGACAATTCGCAACGGTTGGCGGGATACTTCACCCTCAGCGCCGGCAGCGTCGCCTGCTCCGATCTTCCTTTGGCGCTTGCGCGCAAGCTCCCCAGGTATCCGATACCGGTTGCGTTGATCGGTCGACTCGCCGTCGATGCGGGATTCCAAGGCAAGGGCCTGGGCGCGATCCTGCTGGCCGATGCCTGCCGCAAGGTGATTCAAGCCAGCGCGGTACTTGCCGTAGCCGGGATTGTGGTGGACGCCAAAGACGCCCCTGCCGCGCGCTTCTATGCGCACTTCGGATTCGTGCCGATGCCGGGCCAGGCGAGTCGAATGTTGTTGTCCGCAAAGGCGCTGCCGATCGGCTAGGCGTCGGCGTCCTCGAGTCCAGCACAATAGCGGGATGCCGTCCCGAAATTTCCCCGAGCCCCTCGTCCCGGCAACGCTCGCATTCGACGAAGGCGGGACGCCGTATTCCGCTGCATTCGGCGACGTGTACCACTCCGGCGAAGGCGGCCCCGGGCAGGCGCGGCACGTATTCCTGCAAGGCAACGGCCTGCCGGAACGGTGGCGCCTGAAGACGCGATTCACGATTCTCGAGACCGGTTTCGGGTTCGGGCTGAACTTCCTCGCGACCTGGGCAGCGTGGAAGGCCGGCCCCGGACGATGCGCGAAGCTGCACTACGTTTCGGTCGAGAAGCACCCGTTCGCGGCGTCCGATCTCGCGCGGCTCCATGCCTTGCACCCCGAGTTCGCGCCGCTTTCACGCGAGTTGCTCGAAGCGTGGCCGATGCTGGTGCCGGGCATGCACCGGCTGGAGCTGGAGGGCGGTCGCGTCGTGCTGACGCTCTGTTTCGCCGACGTGGCGGCCGCGCTGCCGCAGCTGCGCCTCGCGGCCGACGCGTTCTACCTCGATGGGTTCTCGCCGGCGAAGAACCCGGACATGTGGTCGGCGCCGACGCTCGGGACACTTTCGAGGCTTTCAGCCGATGGCGCGACCTTTGCAACCTACTCGGCCGCGTCCGCAGTGCGCGACACTCTCGCTTCGGCCGGCTTCAGCGTGGAAAAGCGCCCGGGATTCGCGCGCAAGCGCGACATGCTCTGCGGCCGATTTGCACGCGCGGTCGCGCCGCCTGCGGCTCTGACCAGACGGGCGATCGTCATCGGCGCCGGCCTCGCCGGCAGCGCGGTCTGCGAACGGCTCGCCGCGCGCGGCTGGGAAATCGTGCTGATCGAGCGCCGCCCGGCGCCGGCGATGGAAGCCTCGGGCAACCATGCGGGTGTCTTCCATCCGCTGGTCACGCGCGACGACAGCGTACTCGCGCAGTTGAGCCGCGCCGGGTACCTGTGTTCGCTCAGGCATTGGAAGCGGCTGGAGGGACTGGCGTGGTCGCAATGCGGTGTCCTGCAGATGCCGCGCGACGACGAGGAAGATGCTTCGCAGCGCACCGCGCTCGAACGTCTCGGCTATCCGGCAGGATACGCGGCGCACCTTTCGGCTGCGGAAGCATCAGGGAAGGCCGGAATTCCGGTTGCGACCGGCGGCCTGTGGTTCGAAGGCGCGGGTTGGGTGCAGCCTGCGAGCCTAGCGCAGGCACTGCTCGCCGGATCGCGAGCGCACGCCGAATTCGGTACCGAAGTGGCATCGCTCACCCGCAACGCAGACGGCTGGGCCGCGCGCGACACGAGCGGCCGGGCGATTGCAGCAGCACCGGTGGTGATCCTTGGGAACGCCGCCGACGCGCTGCGGCTCGCGCCGGTCGCCGACGTCGCGCTGCGCAGCGTGCGGGGACAAGTCACCTACCTTCCGGCGGAACGATTTCATGCGCCGCGAGCCGTGCTCCTGCGGGGCGGGATGGTGACCCCCGCCGTCGAAGGGCTCGCCGTGGCCGGCGCGAGCTTCGACATCGACGACCCGGACCCGTCGCCGCGAGTCGACAGCCACGCGGGCAACCTGGAGCGGCTCGCGAGAATCCTGCCGGGTGCCCAAGCGGCTTTCGACCCGGCGACGCTGGAAGGCCGCGTGGGCTTTCGGGCCGTGGCGCAGGACCGGTTGCCGCTGGTCGGCGCGATTCCGGGTGCAGAGGGCCTGCACGGCGCATTCGCCTACGGTTCGCGCGGCATCCTCTGGTGCTCGTTGATGGCCGAACTGCTGGCCAGCCGCCTCGAAGGCGAGCCGCTGCCGGTGGAGGCGCGGCTGGCCGATGCAGTCGATCCGGGTCGGTTTGCCTTGCGCGCGAAGCGCCGCACCGGCAAGGCCCGGTAGGGAGGAGCGCGTCCCTACGCCGGCCGCAGGATCGACGGGCCGGCGTCCTTGATGTCTTTCAGGCCGCAGAGCGCCATGGTCACGTCGAGTTCCTTGTGGATGATCTCGAGGGCCTTGGTGACCCCGGCCTCGCCCATAGCTCCAAGGCCGTAGAGGAACGACTTCCCGATCAACGTGCCGCGCGCGCCGAGGGCGACGGCCTTGAGCACGTCCTGCCCCGAGCGGATCCCGCCGTCGAACCAGACCTCGGTCCGGTCGCCCACCGCTTGCACCACCTCGGGCAGCGCACGGATCGACGAAACCGTCCCGTCGAGCTGGCGGCCGCCATGGTTCGACACCACCAGCGCATCGGCCCCGCAGCCGGCCGCGATCTTCGCGTCCTCGGCGTCCAGGATGCCCTTGAGGATGAGCTTGCCGCCCCATTGGGACTTCACCCATTCGACGTCGGCCCACGAGAGCGTCGGATCGAACTGGCCCGCGATCCATTGCGACAGCGTCGTCAGCGTGTCCGCGTTCTTGATGCGGCCTTCAAGGTTGCCGAACGACTTGCGCCTGCCGGTCATCACGTTCAGCGCCCAGCCCGGCTTGGTCATCACGTCGAGCAGGGTCTCCAGCGTGAGCTTGGGCGGCACCGCGAGGCCGTTCTTCAGGTCCTGGTGGCGCTGGCCTTGGATCTGGAGATCGAGGGTGAGCATCAGCGCGGAACACTTCGCGGCCTTGGCCCGCTCGATCAGCGAAGCCGCGAAGCCGCGGTCGCGCATGACGTAAAGCTGGAACCAGAACGGCCTGGTCACCGCGCCGGCCACATCCTCGATCGAGCAGATCGACATCGTCGAGAGCGTGAACGGGATGCCGAATTTCTCGGCCGCCCGGGCGCCGAGCATCTCGCCGTCGGCCCAGTTCAGGCCGGTCAGCCCGGTCGGCGCGATCGCAACCGGCATCTTGACGACATTTCCGATCATTTCCGCAGACGTTGAGCGATTATCGACGTTTATAGCTACACGTTGCCGGAATTTGAGGGCATCGAGATCGGCCGAGTTGGCCCTCAGGGTACTTTCGTCGTAGGAGCCCCTATCCACGTAGTCGAAGATCGCCTTGGCTACCCTCTTCTGGGCCATGCGGCGCAGGTCGGCAATGTTAGTGATCACTGGCATCGGAATTCTCCCCCAACGAAATCAGCGACTTGTGAGGCCACATCCTATCACGCAGGCCTCGCTTTCTTCGTTTCACATCGTGGGATAAAGATCGCTACAATGAGCGCCTCACTGCTTTGATGCTCTGCAGCAATCGCATGGCCGCAACCAAAGACAACCCGAAGAATCCGATCCAGGTGATCGAGCGGATGACGAAGCTGCTCGACGTGCTCGCCGCGCATCCCGAGCCCCTCGGGCTGAAGCAGATTGCCCACCTCACCGGGCTGCACCCCTCCACCGCCCATCGGATCCT
The DNA here is from genome assembly GCA_964599095.1 of uncultured Bordetella sp. Classification (GTDB taxonomy): domain Bacteria; phylum Pseudomonadota; class Gammaproteobacteria; order Burkholderiales; family SG8-39; genus SZAS-79. The sequence continues at coordinate 67,912 of CAZREB010000003.1, read as the reverse complement.
GGCCGCGATGTCGGCCGACCGGCTCGTCGACCGGATCGAACCGGGCAGCTACCGGCTGGGGATGCGCCTGCTCGAACTCGGCACCCTGGTGCGTTCCCGCATCAGCGTGCGCGAGGTCGCGCTGCCGATCATGCGCGAGCTGCACGCCCAGACCGGCGAGACGGTCAACCTGTCGGTGCGCCAGGACGACGAGATCGTCTACGTCGAGCGCACCAGCAGCGGCCGGTCCGCGATGCGCATCGTGCACGTGATCGGCGCACGGGCGCCGCTGCACGTGACCGCGGCCGGCAAATTGTTCCTGCTCGAGGACGGCCAGGCCCGGCTGCGCGAATACGCCAAGCGCACCGGCCTCGCCCCGCACAGCAGGAATTCGATCACCACGCTGGCCATGCTCGAACGCGACCTCGAACGCACCCAGAAGCAGGGCTACGCCACCGACAACGAGGAGGTCGAGGCCGGTGTGCGCTGCGTGGCCGCCGCGGTGCGCGACGACGACGGCCGGATGATCGCGGCGCTGTCGCTCTCCACGCCCGCGGACCGCATGAAGGCGCAGTGGGGTCCGTTGGTGAAGGAAACGGCCGAGCGGATCTGTCGCGCGCTCGGCCACCAGGCCGGTCGCTAGCCGGCACCTCCGCGTCGGCCGGCCCTATACCGCGACCAGGCCGTGCAGGCTGAAGAGCCCGGCGTCGTCGAGCCAGACTTTCGCACCGCCGAAGCCGGCTTGCGCCGCCAGCGCCTGGAATTCCTCGACCGAGTACTTGCACGAGTTTTCGGTGTGGATCGTCTCGCCCGGCGCGAACCTGAAGCGGTGGCGGCCTACGTCGACCGCCTGCGCTTCGAGGCTCGCGAGGTGCATTTCGATGCGGCCCATCGGCGCGTTGTAGAACGCGTAGTGCACGAACTTCGCCACGTCGAAATTCGCGCCGAGTTCCGTGTTGATCCTCAGGAGCAGGTTCAGGTTGAACCGGGCCGTCACGCCACGCGAGTCGTTATAGGCGGCGTGGAGCACGTTCGGGTCCTTCTTGAGGTCGACGCCGACCAGCATCGCCCCGCCCGTGCCCACCTGGCCCCGCGTCATGTGCAGGAAGGCGAGCGCCTCCTCCTGCGTCAGGTTGCCGATGGTGGATCCCGGGAAATACACGACCTTGCGGCCTTCGCCGCCGAACGCGGGAATCGCCAGGGGCCGGCCGAAATCGCCGGTCACCGCCCGCACGTTCAGCCACGGGAACTCGGCCGCCAATAGCGCCGCGGCCCCGCGGAGCGCTGATTCCGAGATGTCGACCGGAACGTAGGCAGCCGGCTTCAGGGCCTCGATCAGGATCCGCGACTTGGTGCTTGCGCCGCTGCCATATTCGATCAGTTCGCAGCCGGCGCCGGCAAAGCTTGCGATCGCCCCGATGTGCTGGCGCGTGAGCGCGAGTTCGGCACGCGTCGGGTAGTACTCGGGAAGGGTGCAGATCGCTTCGAACAGTTCGCTGCCGCGCGCGTCGTAAAAGTATTTCGGCGGCAGCGATTTCTGGGCGAGCGCGAGGCCGGCAACGACATCTTCGAGGAAATTGTCGGGCGGCACGGCGCCGCCATGAAAGCTTACTGCGCCGCTGCGGGTCATGCGGTGCTCCTGTCCGCCCGGACAGGAAAACCTAGCTCCGGTGGCGCAGCAAGGCGTTGGTCTCCAGCCACTTCTTGATGCGCTGGGCGTCGCCGATCCGCGAATTCTTGCCCCACGAGTCGAGCAGGATCACGACGAGGTCCTTGCTCGCGAGGCGCACCCGCATGACCAGGCAACGCCCGGCCTCGTTGATGAACCCGGTCTTCGAAAGGCCGATGTCCCAAGTGTGGCCGCGCACGAGACCGTTGGTGTTCTGGTAGAGCAGGGGCTGGCCGAACACGCTTACCTCGGCCCGGTCCGTCGTCGAGTACTGGCGGATCACCGGGTATTCGTGCGCGGCCTGGACCAGTCGGGCGAGGTCCGGCGCGGTGGAGACGTTGGCGGAAGTCAGGCCGGTGGGATCGGCGAAGCGGGAGTTCTGCATGCCCAGCGTGCGCGCCTTCTCGTTCATCGCTTCGATGAAGGCGGGCATCCCGCCCGGATAGGTTCGCGCCAGCGCGGCGGCCGCGCGGTTCTCGGAGGACATCAGTGCAAGCAGCAGCAGCTCGTTGCGCGAGAGCACCGCGCCCGGCCGCAGGCGCGAATGCGTGCCCTTGAGCTGGTCCATGTCCTCGGTACTGATGACCACGCGGTCCTCGAGGTCGAGGCCGCGGTCGAGCACCACCATGGCGGTCATCAGCTTGGTGATCGATGCGATCGGCAGGACTGCCTCGGCATTCTTTGCAAGGAGGGTCTCGCCGTTTGACGCGTCCTGCACGAGCACGCTGCTCGAACGGAGGAAGACTTTTTCGGGTTGCGCGGCCTGGGCGCGGTCGAATTCGTCGACTTTGACTTTCTTCTTGTTGCCCGCGCCCTGCGCGAACCCGAAGGTCAGCGCGAGAACGGCGAATAACGCGAAGATGGCAACGATCTTTTCCAGCCTGTGGAGGTGTCTGGGTTGCGCATCCATCGCTTCCATCGTCATTCGCCCTGGGTGGATTTTCGCGCAGTCTAGTCGCCGGAATGGCAAAAAGCAAGCAAAATTAAGGCCCTGGGCCATATATCTCAAATTCGGCATGAACTTTATCCCCCGTACACCGAATTGACTATAGCGCGTGTCTAGGCCGCGGAGCCTTCTTCCTGCTGCTGCAACGCCCACATCTGCGCGTACTGCCCGCCGGCTTCCAGCAGTTCCCGGTGGGTGCCGCGCTCCACGATGCGCCCGCCGTCCATCACGAGGATCTGGTCGGCATCCATGATGGTGGACAGGCGGTGCGCGATCACCAGCGTCGTGCGGCCTTCGGCAATCCGCGTGAGTTCGGCCTGGATCGAGCGCTCGGTCTCCGAGTCGAGCGCCGAAGTCGCCTCGTCGAAGATCAGGATGCGGGGATTCTTGAGGATTGCGCGCGCAATGGCCACGCGCTGCTTTTCACCGCCCGAGAGCTTGAGCCCCCGCTCGCCGACGGGTGACTCGTATTTTGCCGGCAGGGTCTCGATGAACTCGTGGATATGCGCCGCGCGCGCGGCCTCCACGACCTCTTCCTGGCTCGCTCCGGTGCGGCCGTAATGGATGTTGTAGCGGATCGAGTCGTTGAAGAGCACCGTGTCCTGCGGGACGATCCCGATCGCGGCGCGCAGGCTCTTTTGCGTCACTTCGCGCACATCGATGCCGGAGACGGCGATCGAGCCGCCGGTGACGTCGTAGAAGCGGTAGAGCAGCCGCGCCAGCGTCGACTTGCCCGAGCCCGAATGGCCGACGACCGCGACCCGCGCACCGGCCGGGATCTCGAACGACACGTCGAAGAGGATCTGGCGATTCGGTTCGTAGTGGAAATCGACGTGGCGGAATTCGACCCGCGCCGGCACCTGCGGCAGGTCGGGGGCACCCGGGGCATCCCTGACCTCCAGGTTCTGCGAAAGCAGGTTGAACATCTTGTCCATGTCGGCCAGCGACTGCTTGATCTCGCGGTACACCATGCCGAGGAAGTTGAGCGGCACGTAGAGCTGGATCAGGAGGCCGTTGATCAGCACCAGGTCGCCCAGCGTGAGCTTCTTCTCGGCCACCCCGCCGGCCGCAAGCGCCATCAGCGCGGTCACCGCGGCGGCGATGATCAGGCTCTGGCCGATGTTCAGCAGGCCGAGCGACATCTCATTGCGAACCGCGGCCGCCTCGTAGCGCTGCAGGCTCTCGTCGTAACGGCGCGCCTCGAACTCCTCGTTGCCGAAATACTTGACCGTTTCGTAGTTGAGCAGGCTGTCGATCGCGCGCGTGTTGGCCTTCGAGTCGAGCTCGTTGGCGTGCTTGCGGATCTCGATGCGCCACTCGGAGATGAAGAACGTATAGGCGATATAGGCGGCCACGGCGGCGAAGGTGATCGCCGCGAACCGCCAGTCGAACCTCGCGAGCAGCACCGCGGCGACCAGCGCGAATTCGAGGATCACCGGGATGATCGAGAAGATCAGGTAGGACAGCAGCGTGGAGATCCCTCGCGTGCCGCGCTCGATGTCGCGCGTCATGCCGCCGGTCTGGCGGTCGAGGTGGAACCTGAGCGACAGGTCGTGCAGGTGGCGGAATACGCCGAGCGCCACGCGGCGGATCGCGCGCTGCGCGACGCGCACGAAGACCACGTCGCGCAACTCCGCAAAGAGCGTGGTCATGAACCTCAGCAAGCCGTAGGTCGCCAGCAGGGCCAGGGGCACCGCGACCACCGCCAGCGTCGGGTCCAGGCTGTCGACGATGGACTTCATCACCAGCGGCACGCCGACGTTGGCCAGCTTGGCGGCAACCAGCAACCCCAGCGCCAGGCCTACGCGCCAGCGGTAGTCCCACAAGTACGGCAGCAGGCCGGCCACGGTACGCCAATCGCTGCGGCGCGGCTGCTGGGCGGGCTTGCTGGAGGGGGCTGCGTCTACCGGGTGTACTGCGGACATGCGGCGATTATCGCCGATTGGGAGCCCCGGCCGCCCTGACGCTGCATCCGGCGGCCCGAAAGGTCAGTCGTTCAGGTGACAGGCCGCCAAGTGTCCCGGAGCGACTTCGCGAAGGACCGGCGACTCCCGCGAGCAGCGCTCAAATGCCTTGGGGCAGCGCGGGTGGAAGTGGCAGCCCCGCGGCGGCCGGATCGGGTTCGGCACGTCGCCCTGGAGCACGATGCGCTTCTTTCTCACCTTCGGGTCGGGGATCGGGACCGCCGACAGGAGCGCTTCGGTGTAAGGGTGCCTTGGGGCGGTGTAAAGGTCGCGCGACGGCGCGATCTCGACGACCCTGCCGAGGTACATCACCGCCACGCGCGTGCTGATGTGCTCGACCACCGACAGGTCGTGCGCGATGAAAAGGTAGGTCAGGTTGAATTTTCCCTGCAGGTCTTCGAGCAGGTTGATGACCTGCGCCTGCACCGACACGTCGAGCGCCGAGACCGGCTCGTCGCAGACCACCAGCTTGGGTGAAACCGCCAGCGCGCGCGCGATGCCGATGCGCTGGCGCTGCCCGCCCGAGAATTCGTGCGGATAGCGGCGCATGTGGTCGGCGGCGAGGCCGACCGTCTCGAGCAGGTCGACCACGCGCTCCTCGTACTCCCGCGCACTTGCCGCGAGCGAATGGATCGTCAGCGCCTCGCCGACGATCGCGCCGACAGACATGCGCGGATTCAACGAGGAATAAGGATCCTGGAAGATGATCTGCACGTCCCGCCGCAGCCGTCGCAGTTCGTCTTCGCCCATGGTGATGACATCCCTGCCCTCGAATTCCACTTTGCCGGAAGTCGGCTCGATCAGCCGCAGGATGCAGCGGCCGGTGGTGGACTTGCCGCAGCCCGACTCGCCTACCAGTCCCAGGGTTTCGCCTGCATCAATATGGAAGCTCACCCCGTCGACGGCGCGCACGAAGTCCGAGACGCGCGAAAACATCCCGGCCTTCACCGGGAAGTGCTTGACGAGCGACTCCACTCTGAGCATCGGTCCCGGCATGGCCGTCAATAGAGCACGCAGGCCACCTTGTGCCCCGGGCGCACTTCGCGCAGGGGCGGGACGCGCTCGGTGCACTCGGGCCTCGCGACCCGGCAGCGCGGCGCAAAGCGGCAGCCGGACGCCGGCTCGAGCAGGTTCGGCACGACTCCGCCGATCACCTCGAGGCGCTTCTTGCTCGTGGCCGCGGTGTCGATCCGCGGGATCGAGCGGATCAGGCCCTGGGTATAAGGATGCAGGGGCTCGTCGAACAGGGCCTCGACCCTCGCTTCTTCCACGACTTTGCCGGCATACATGACGACCACGCGCTGGGCCGTCTCGGCGATCACCCCCATGGCGTGGGTGATCAGCATGACCGCCATCCCGAGCCTGGACTGGAGTTCGGCCAGAAGGTCCAGGATCTGCGCCTGGATCGTGACGTCGAGCGCGGTGGTCGGTTCGTCGGCGATCAGCAGTTTCGGCTTGCACGAAAGGGCCATCGCAATCATGACCCGCTGGCGCATGCCTCCGGAGAACTGGTGGGGATAGTCGTGCACCCGGCGTTCCGGCTGCGCGATGTGGACCAGCTTGAGCATCTCGACCGCCCTTTCCAGGCCCGCCCGGCGTCCGAGGCCCTCGTGCAGCCGGATCACTTCGGCCAGCTGGTCGCCGATCGTGTAGACCGGGTTGAGCGAAGTCATCGGCTCCTGGAAAACGATCGCGATTTCCTTGCTGCGCAGCTTGCACATTTCCTCGGCCGGGAGCGGCACCAGGTCGCGGCCTTCCCAGAGGACTTCGCCTGCCGCGATACGCCCCGGCGGGCTCGCGATCAGCTTCAATACCGACATCGCAGTCACGCTCTTGCCGCTGCCGGATTCGCCGACGACGCCCAGCGTTTCGCCCCGATCCACCGTGAGGTCCACGCCGTCGACCGCATGGACCAGGCCGTCGTCCGTCATGAACTGGGTCTTCAGCCCCCGGATTTCCAGCAGGTGATCGGCAGGCGTGAATTGTGCCGCCAACTACATCACCTTGCGTGGGTCGAGGGCGTCGCGCAACCCGTCGCCGAAGAAGCTGATCGACAGCACGGCGAGGAAGATCGCGCCACCCGGAAACAGCGCCCAGTGCGGCGCGATATCGAGGTAGTCCTTGGCGTCGTACAGCAGGCGGCCCCAGCTCGGGATGTCGGGCGGGAACCCGAGGCCGAGGAAAGAGAGGGTCGATTCGGCGATGATCGCAGCGGCCACGTCTACGGTGGCCGCGACGATCACCGGGCCGAGCGAATTGGGCAGGATGTGCCACACGACCTGGCGGAAAGTCGTCGCGCCCAGCGCGCGTGCCGCCTCGACGAATTCCTTCTCGCGCAGCGAAAGGAACTGGGCGCGCACCAGCCGCGCCACCTGCATCCAGCGAAATCCCCCGATCACGACGACGACCATGATGAACATGCCCGCTTCGGGCCCGACCAGTGACTTCAGTGCATTCTGGAAAAGGTAGATGATCAGCAACAGCAACGGGAGTTGCGGCAGCGAGAGGAACAAATCGGTCAGCCACATCAGCGCCGCATCGACGCTGCCGCGCGATATGCCCGCGACTGCGCCGACCAGGGTGCCGAAGAACACCGCAATCAGCATTGCCGCAAAGCCCACCGCCAGCGAAATCCTCCCGCCGTACAACATGCGCGCAAGCAGGTCCTGGCCGAGATCGTCGGTACCGAAAGGATGGGCCAGCGACGGGCCTGCCAGCTTCGCGGTGAAATCGATATCGTTGATCGGGACCCTCCACAACCACGGACCGAGCACGACCCCGAGTACAAGCACTGCGAGGATAAGCGCGCCCGCGAGCGCCAGCCGGTGGCGGCGAAAGCGCCGCCAGGCGTCGGCCGCGGGCGAAATGCCACCCGTCCGGCTCGCGGCGCGCGGCGCGCTGCTAACGGTAGGAGATGCGAGGGTCGAGCCAGGCATAGAGGATGTCGGCAGCGAGGTTGAACAGGATGACAAGGCACGAGAGCACGAACGTGACGGCCAGGATGACCGGCGTGTCGTTGGCAAGGATCGCCGAGATGAGGAGCGAGCCGATTCCCGGCACGCGGAAGATCTGCTCGGTCACGATCGCGCCGCCGAAGATGGCCGGCATCTGCAGGGCGACCAGCGTCACCACCGGGATCAACGCGTTGCGCACCACGTGCTTGACGATCACCACGCGCTCGGCGAGCCCTTTGGCGCGCGCAGTGGTCACATAGTCCAGGCGGATCACGTCGAGCGCGGCGGAGCGGACGTAGCGCGTCCACGACGCCCCCTGGAAGACGCCCAGCACGGCCACCGGCATCAACGCCTGCTTGAAATGCTCCCAGAAGAACTGCCAGCCGGTTCCGCTGACGTCGGCACGGTAGACCATCGGGAGCCAGTCGAGCTTGATGCTGAAGACGAGGATCAGCAGGATCCCCGTGAAGAACGACGGCAGCGAAAAGCCGATGAAGGCGAGCGTGTTCGCGACCTGGTCGAAGAGCGAATACGGGCGCGTCGCCGCAAAGACACCGATCGGCAGAGCGATCAGCAGGGCGAGCAACTGCGACGAACCGATCACCAGCAGCGTAGTGGGCAAGCGCTGCAGGATCAGCGTATCGACGTCCACGCGGCTCGCAAACGAGAAGCCCCAGTTGCCGCGCGCCATCTGGGACACCCAGCGCACGTAACGCACCGGCACCGGATCGTCCATGCCGAACTGGGCGCGCAGGTTGGCGCGCACCTCGGCCGGGACATTGGGGTTGGTAGCGAGTTCCTCGAACGGGTCGCCGGGCGCCAGCGCCAGCACCGTGAACAGCACGATGCTGATCCCGATGAGGCTCGGGACCGCAATGAGCAGGCGCCGCAGGACGTACCTGCCCATCCTGCTACGCTCTCATGCCTCTCGGAACCAGTCTTTCAGCAGCCACAGGTCGTTGTCCCAGCCCGAAAGCTGCGGCCGCAGCTTGTTCGACACGGCGGCCACCCTCGGCCGGTACACCAGCGGAATGTTGAGCCGCGACTCGATCACGATGTCGTTCATCCGCATGAACAGGGACGCTCGCTTGACCGGGTCGAGTTCGGCCTCGGCCTCGCGGTAGGTCTTGTCGTACTCGTCGCTGCGGAACCTCGAGACGTTGCGCCCCTGCCACTTGTTCGCCTTGGTGGCGGCCTCCCATGAACAGAACTGGTTCATGAAGACCTCCGGGTCGGGCTGGGTCATCGTGGTGGTGTACATCTGCAGGTCGGCGTAGAAATGCGGGTAGGTATCGGGGTTGGCCACGTCCGAGGAGAAGAACACCGAAGCGGTGACCGCCTTCACCTCGATGTCGATCCCGGCCTTCTGGCAGGCCTGCTTGATGATCGCCTGGCATTTCTGGCGCGGCGCGTTGATCGAAGTCTGGAACACGTACTTGAGCTTCTTGCCGTCCTTGGCGCGGAACCCGTCGGCCCCCTTCTTCCAGCCGGCCGCCTCCAGGACCTGGTTCGCCTTGTCGATGTTGAATTCGAACTGCGTGCTTTTCGAGACGAAGCGCTTCGGGTTGTTGACGAAATTGCGCGTCGCGACGCCGGTGCGGCCGTAAATGAATTTTTCCACCGCGGCCCGGTCGACCAGCATGTTGAGCGCTTCGCGCACGGCCGGGTCCGACAGGGTCGGGTGCTTGGTCTTCAGGCTCGAACGCTCGCCGTCGACCTCGGTCCAGGGATCGGTGGAATTGACCTGGATCTGCTCGATGTTCCCGCCGGGCACGATCTCGGCATGGCCGCGCCCGCCTTTTTCCAGCCGCAGCAGGATCTCGTCCTCGACCTGCATGTTCCATGCATAGTCGAATTCGCCGGTCTGCATCACCGCGCGGGCCGCGGATACCGCGTCGCCGCCGCCTTTCATTTCGATCGAATCGAAATGCGGCCGGTTCGGCTCGTGATAGTCCATGTTGATCGTGCCCCGCACCATGTCGCCCGGCTTGAAATCAGCGAACTTGTAGGGCCCGGTCCCCACCGGCTTGAGGTTGTTGGGGGCTTCGCGGGACTTGGCGCCCCTGTAGGCGTCGAACAGGTGCTTGGGAATGATCATCCCGTACACGCCGACGAACGCATCGGCCCAGTACGGTGTCGGCTTCTGGAACAGGACGCGGACCGTATAGGCGTCGATCTTCTCGACCTTGACGTCCTTGTAGCTGCCGATCGACACCGCGGCGGTCGCCGGGTCCGAGGCGTATTCGTAGGTGAACAGCACGTCGTCCGCGGTGAAGGGCTTGCCGTCGTGCCACTTGACGTTCTTCTTGAGCTTCCATGTCACTGATTTTCCGTCCGCCGCGAGGCCGCCGTTCTGCACGCTCGGCGCCTCGGCGGCCAGGATGGGCACCAGGTTGCCGTCCGGGTCCCAGCCGGCAAGCGGCTCGTAGAAGATGCGCGAGCCTTCCTGGTCCTTGGTCCCTACGGCAAAGTGCGGGTTGAGCAGGGTCGCGCCCTGCCACCAGAGGAGCTTGAGCGCGCCGCCTCCGCCACGCTTCACCGGTTTGTAGGCCGACCGGGTCTGCGCGTGAGCGACCCCGGAGAACGTGAGCAGCTGGGTGGCCATCGGGGCAGTCAGGCCGACACCGGCCACGATCTGCACGAAGCGGCGTCGCGAGAGCCGATGGCCCTTGACTGCGTCAATCAGCGATCGAAGTTCCTTTTCGTCCACGGTTGTTCCCCTCCCGATAAGACATCGACTGCCTTTGGTGTGCCGCAGGCCCGGCGTGGCAGACGCCGAAGCTGAGCGATGGTATACCTGCCACCCGGACTTCGAAAGGCTGCGGAGGCACCGATGGCGCACCAGAAGAGGACGATCGACCTTCCATCCATGACGCCGGGCACCCGGCGCGCGGTCGTGTACCACCGCTTCGGCAAGGCCGGCGCGCGACCCAAGGCCTATCTCCAGGCCGCCATCCACGCGAACGAATTCCCCGGCTCGATGGCGCTGCACCATCTGATGCCGATGCTGGTCGAGGCCGACCGGCTCGGCCGGGTCAAGGGCGAGATCGTGGTGGTGCCGGCAGTCAACCCGATCGGCATGTCGCAGGTGAGCTTCAACAACCACCTAGGCCGTTACGACTTCTTCGGGCGGGACAATTTCAACCGCAACTGGCACGACCTGTCGGCAGCCGTGGCCGGCCGCATCGGCGACCGCCTGGGGCGGAACGCGCGCGACAACGTCGCGATGATCCGCGCCGCCGCGCTCGCCGAGCTTCGCGTGATGAAGCCGGTGAACGAGTTGCAGGTGCTGCGGGTGGAGATGATGAAGCTGTCGATCGACGCCGACATCGTGCTCGACCTGCATTGCGATTCGGAGGCGATCCTGCACCTGTTCATCGGGCGCCGCGACTGGCCGGGCGCGGCCGAGGCCCTTGCGGCCGACCTCGGCGCCGAGGCGACGATGTACAACGATCCCTACCCGGTCGCGCTCACCTTCATGGGAACCAACGGCGCACTGTGGGGGCGGCTCGCCGAGCGCTTTCCGCACGCCGACATCCCGCAAGCCTGCCTGTCGGCGACCGTCGAGTGCCGCAGCGAGCACGAAGTCAACCATAAGCTCGGGGCGTCCGACGCGCGCAACCTGTACCGCTTCCTCGTCCGCCGCGGACTGATCGCGGGCCGAGCCGGGCCGCTTCCGAGGCTCAAGGCGCCGGGAACGCCGATCGGCGGGATGGATGTCGGCTACTGCCCGAAACCCGGGATCCTCGTTTATCACCTCGCCAAGGGTGCCCGCGTGCGCAAAGGAATGGCGGTGTGCGAAGTGATCGACCCGACGGATCCGCGCGGACCGAAGGCGCGGACGCAGGTGCTGGCGCGCACCGACGGCATCCTGTTCAGCCGCAAACCGGACGGGCAACTTGCGTGGCCCGGCAAGGTCGCCTTCCGGATCGCCGGCGCCAGACTGCTCGCGCATCGCAAGGGCCTGACCGGGCTGGACGACTAGTTCGCCGCGGATTGCCCCTCTGGACCGGCCGGGATTGACCGGCGGAATTCGGCTGGGTATCATTCAAACGTTCGTTTGAATAACTTCACTCCCGTTCCAAGACCGCCATGACGCTACGCGCAGTAAAGCCCCAGCACGAAACCCGCCGCCGCATCCTCGACGCTGCGGAAGAGTTGTTCATGCAGCACGGATTCGAGGGCGCCTCGATGCGGCTGCTCACCGCCAAAGCCGGCGTGAACCTCGCCGCGGTCAACTATCACTTCGGTTCGAAGGACGCGCTGATCGAAGCCGTTTTCCAGCGCCGCCTCGACCCGATGAATGCCGCCCGCCTCGCCGAACTCGACCGGCTCGAGAAGGAGGCTGGCGGAGCGCCGCTCTCGCCCGAGGCGATCATCCGCGCCTTCATCGGCGAATCGCTTTCGATGATCGAGGACGGCAAGAACGGCGGACGCAATTTCGTGCGCCTGCTCGGCCGCACCTACACCGAGCCGGCCAAGCCGATCCGCACGCTGATCGGCCGCATGTATGCCGGCACTATGGAGCGCTTCAAGGCGGCCTTCGCTCGCGCGCTGCCGGACCTGCCGAGCGGCGAACTGTTCTGGCGGATGCATTTCATGTTCGGGACGCTTTCGTACACGCTCGCGGCGACCGACACGGTACAGCTGATCGCCGGTTTCAAGCCCGAAGACCGCCACGACTCGCGCGCGCTGCAGGAGCGCCTGGTCCAGTTCCTTACCGCCGGGCTGCTGGCCCCGGTGCCCGGAGCAACGTCGAACAATGTCCGCAAGGCCGCCTAAGAGCCGACAAGCCGCAAGAAAAGGAGAATGCCCATGACAGCCGTCCTAGTCGTCCTCGCAGCGCTCGCGGCCATCGCGCTGGTGCCGCCAATCCGTCGCGCGGTGTTCAGCAACCCGGTCCTGTCGATCTACCGGCGCATCCTGCCGGACATGTCCCAGACCGAGAAGGAGGCCATCGACGCAGGCACCGTCTGGTGGGACGGCGACCTCTTCTCGGGCAAGCCCGACTGGGACAAGCTCCTTCATACGCCCGAGGCGCGCCTGACGGCAGAGGAACAGGCTTTCCTCGACGGCCCCTGCGAGGAACTGTGCGCGATGACGAACGACTGGGAAATCACGCACGAGCGCTACGACCTGCCGCCGCAGGTCTGGCAATACATCAAGGACAAGGGCTTCCTCGGCATGATCATCCCGAAGAAGTACGGCGGCCTGGAATTCTCGGCGCTGGCCCACTCGGCGGTGGTCATGAAGCTCGCGACCCGCTCGAACGCGGCGTCGGTAAGCGTCATGGTGCCCAACTCGCTCGGGCCCGCCGAACTGCTGCTCCACTACGGGACCCAGGAGCAGAAGGACTACTACCTGCCGCGCCTTGCGAAGGGACTGGAGGTCCCCTGCTTTGCCCTGACCAGCCCCGAAGCGGGCTCCGACGCCGCGTCGATTCCCGACTTCGGCATCGTCTGCAAAGGCGTATGGCAGGGCAAGGAGACGCTCGGCATGCGCGTCACCTGGGACAAGCGCTACATCACGCTCGGGCCGGTGGCGACGCTGCTCGGCCTCGCGTTCCGCCTGTATGACCCGGACAAGCTGCTCGGCGACAAGGAAGACCTGGGCATCACGTGCGCGTTGGTACCCACCAACACGCCCGGTGTGAACATCGGCCGGCGCCACCTGCCGCTGAATGCGGTATTCCAGAACGGCCCGAACTCCGGCAAGGACGTGTTCATGCCGCTCGAATGGATCATCGGCGGGCGCGAATACGCCGGCAAGGGCTGGATGATGCTGATGAACTGCCTCGCCGCGGGCCGTGCGATCTCGCTGCCGACTTCGTCGGTCGGCGGTGCGAAGGCGATGGCGCGTTACACCGGCGCCTATGCGCGCGTGCGCAGCCAGTTCAGGACCCCGATCGGGAAACTGGAAGGCGTCGAGGAGGCGCTCGGCCGCATCGGCGCGAACGCATACATGATGGACGCCGCCCGCATCATGACCGCGGGGGCGGTCGACGCGGGCGAGAAGCCCTCGGTCGTCTCGGCCATCATGAAGCTGCACATGACCGAGCGGGTGCGCAAGGTCGTCGACGACGCCATGGACATCCACGGCGGCAAGGGCATCTGCCTCGGGCCGAACAACTGGGTCGGCCGCGGCTACCAGGTGATCCCGGTCGGGATTACGGTGGAGGGCGCGAATATCCTGACCCGCAGCCTGATCGTGTTCGGGCAGGGCGCGATCCGCTGCCACCCGTACGTGCTGCGCGAAATGCTCGCGGCCAAGAACGAGGACCACGCCGCGGCCTCGATCGAATTCGACCGCGCGCTGGCCGGCCATATCGTCCACACCTCGGCCAACAAGCTCCGCGCGTTCTTCCATGCGCTCACCGGATCGGCCTTCGCGTCGGCGCCCGAGATCGCAGCACCCGAAACACTGGGCTACTACAAAGACCTGTCACGAATTTCGGCGGCATTTGCCTTCCTTGCCGACGTGTCGATGCTCGTGCTCGGCGGCTCGCTGAAGCGGAAGGAGAAGATCTCGGCCCGCCTGGGCGATGCGCTTTCCATGCTTTACCTGGGCAGCGCGACGCTGAAGCGCTTCGAAGACACCGGCCGTCCGGCCGAAGACCTGCCGCTGGTCCACTTTGCGATGCAGGACATCCTCTACCAGGCGCAGCAGGCGCTCGACGGCGTGATTGCCAATTTCCCGAGCCGCATCGTGGCCGCGGGCCTGCGGATCGTCCTGTTCCCGCTGGGCAAGCGATTCGCACCGCCTTCGGACGAACTCAACCACAAGTGCGCATCGCTCCTGCTCGCGCCGTCTGCCGCCCGCGACCGCCTGACCGCGGGCATGTACCTCTCGGGGTCCGAAGCCGACCCCACGGGCCAGCTCGAAGCCGCGTTCGCGGCGACGATCGCCTGCGAGCCGATCGAGAAGAAGCTGCGCGAAGCGGTCAGGGACGGCAGGCTCGAGCGCCGCATGCAGGAAGACCTGGCCACGCTGGCCCGCGACAAGGGGATCATCAGCGCTGACGAATTCACCCTCTGGCAGCGCAAGGAAACCCTGCGCAAGGGCGTCATCAAGGTCGACGACTTCCCGCAGGACTTCGGCCGCGCCGAGGCGCTCGCAAGGCTCGAAGACGCCCGGCCGGTCATCGCCAAGGCGGCATAAGCGCGAGCAGACAACGCACGGCGTGCGGGAAACCGTGCGTCACCGCTTTTCGACAAAGGGGGAGCCGGCCATGGCCAGCGCACTATCCAGACCAGTCTATGTCGTCGACGGCGCACGATCGCCGTTTCTCAAGGCACGCAACAAGCCGGGGCCGTTCTCGGCCGGGGACTTGTCGACGCAGGCGGGCCGCGCACTGCTCATGCGGCAGAAGTTCTCGCCGACCGAATTGGACGAAGTCATCCTCGGGTGCGCGTCGCCCTCGGTCGACGAGGTCAACATCGGCCGCGTGGTCGCGCTGCGCATGGGCTGCGGCCAGAAGGTGCCCGGCTGGACCGTGATGCGCAATTGCGCGTCCGGCATGCAGGCGATCGACTCCGGCATCAACAACATCCTCGCAGGCCGGTCACACCTCGTCTTGGCCGGCGGCACCGACGCGCTCTCGCGTGCCCCGCTGCTCTTTTCGGACGCGATGGTGCTCTGGCTGTCGAACTGGTACGCCGCCAAGACGCCGGGGCAGCGGGTAGCGCAACTCGCCAAACTCAAGCTGGGCTATCTTGCGCCGGTCATCGCGATCATGAAAGGCCTGACCGACCCGATGGTCGGCCTGCTGATGGGCCAGACCGCGGAAAACCTCGCCCATCGCTTCGGCATCACGCGCGCGCAGATGGACGAGTTCTCGGTGCGTTCCCACAAGCGCGTGGTGGCCGCGCAGGATGCCGGCTACCTTGCGCCGGGCGGCGGCGAAGTCGAGGCGGTTTACGACAGCGCAGGAAACGCGTACTCGCTTGACGACGGCGTGCGGCGCGATTCGTCGGTGGAGAACCTCGCGAAGCTGAAGCCCTTCTTCGATCGCAAGTTCGGCAACGTCACGCCCGGCAACTCGTCGCAGATCACCGATGGCGCCGCCTGGGTGCTGCTGGCCGACGAACAGGCCGTCAGGCAGCACGGCCTCGAACCCATCGGCCGGATTCTCGACACGGAGTGGGCCGGACTCGACCCTGCGCAAATGGGGCTCGGCCCGGTACACGCAGCCACGCCGATCATGAAGCGGAACAACCTCGGCCTGAACGACCTCGATTACTGGGAGATCAACGAAGCATTCGCCGCACAGGTCCTCGGGTGCCTTGCGGCCTGGAAGGACGAAAAGTACTGCAGGGAGCAGCTCGGGCTCGACGGGGCGATGGGCGCGCTCGACGAATCGAAGCTGAACGTGGACGGCGGCGCCGTGGCGCTCGGCCATCCGGTAGGTTCTTCCGGCGCGAGGATCGTGCTGCACATGCTTAAAGTCCTGAAACGCAACAATGCCAAGCGCGGCATCGCCTCGATTTGTATTGGTGGCGGACTGGGCGGCGCGATGCTCGTGGAGGCCCTCTGACCATGGATCGCGCAAACACCAACACGCTGTACAAGCACTGGCGCCACGAGCAGGACGCACAGGGACTCGCCTGGCTGACGTTCGACAAGCAGGGCGAGTCGACCAACACGTTTTCGCGCGAGGCGCTGGACGAACTCTCCGCGGCGCTCGACGCGATCAAGGCGCTGTCGCCCAAGGGCATGATCATCCGCTCGGCGAAGGCGGCGTTCATCGCCGGCGCCGACGTCGAGGCGTTCACGAAGTTCGCGACGCCTGCCGAAGCGCTCGATTTCGTGCGCGCCGGCTGGGACGTCTTCCAGAAGCTTCGCGACCTGCCGTTCCCGACGACGGCAATGGTGAACGGCTACTGCATGGGCGGCGGGCTGGAGCTTGCGCTGGCATGCCGCTACATCGTGGCGCTCGACGATCCGGCGACGCGGTTCGCGTTTCCCGAAGTGATGCTCGGCATCGTGCCCGCCTGGCACGGCATCGAATGGCTGCCGATGAAGATCGGCCCGAGCGCTGCGCTCGACATGCTGCTGACCGGCAAGGCGCTGGACGCCGGCCGCGCCAAGCGCACCGGCCTGGCCGACCAGTCGGTGCCGCTGCGCGTACTGGAAAACACGGCCCGCATGGTGACGCTCGAGGCCAAGCCGCGCAGGGAACTGCCCTTCATGCAGCGCATGATGCTCGGCCCGCTGCGCGGCTTCGTCGTCTCCCAGGCAAAGAAGCAGGTCGCAAAGCGTGCTCGACCGGAGCACTACCCGGCGCCCTACGCGATCCTCGACCTGTGGCAAAAACACGATGGCAACCCTTTCATCGAACCCGAGGCACCCTACTCGATCAACGCCCTGTTCGCGCACCCGACCACGAAGAACCTGATCCGGATCTTCTTCCTGCAGGAGAAGATGAAGTCGCTCGGCAAGGACTCCGACTTCGTTGCGAAGCACGTGCATGTCGTGGGCGCCGGCGTAATGGGCGGCGACATCGCGGCAATCTGCGCGATGCGCGGCATTACAGTCAGTTTGCAGGACACCGCGCCGGAGCGGATCGCGCCCGCGATCAAGCGCGCCGCAGCACTCTTCAAGCGGAGGCTGCGCGACCCGCGCCGGATCCGCGATGCGCTCGACCGGCTGATCCCGGACACGACCGGCATCGGCGCGGCAAAGGCGGACGTGATCATCGAGGCGATCTTCGAAAACGTCGAGGCGAAGCGCGCGCTGTTTGCGAAGCTCGAGCCCCTGGCCAAGCCCGGCGCGATCCTCGCCTCCAATACGTCGAGCCTCAAGCTGTCGGACATCGCCGCAAACTTCAGGGACCCGGGGCGTCTTGTCGGAATCCATTTCTTCAACCCGGTTCCGCAGATGATGCTGGTGGAGGTTGTTTCGGGGGCCGGAACGAACCCGGCCGATGCGAAGAAGGCGGCCGCCTTCGTCCGCCAGATCGACAAGCTGCCGCTCCCCGTAAAGGACTCGCCGGGCTTCCTCGTCAACCGCGTGCTCGGGCCTTACATGCAGCAGGCCTTCAGGATGCTCGACGAGGGCATGAAGCCGGAAACGCTCGATGCCGCCATGGAGCAATTCGGAATGCCGATGGGCCCGATCGAGCTCGCAGACACGGTCGGGCTCGACATCTGCCTTGCGGCCGGCAAGGCGCTCGGCAAGCGCAGCGCGGATGGCAGCGAGCCGGCCGCGCCCCAGGTCCTGCTCGACAAGGTCGCGCTGGGGCACCTGGGCAAGAAATCCGGCCAGGGCGTCTACCGCTACGAGAACGGCAAGCCGATCAAGGGCCAGCCCGGACCGGTCACCAAGGACATCATCGATTCGCTGGTCGAACCGTACGTCAACGAGGCCAAGGCCGTGCTGGCCGAAGGCATCGTCCCGGACGCCGACCTGATCGACGCCGGGCTGATCTTCGGCACCGGATTCGCCCCTTTCCGCGGCGGCCCGCTAAACTACTCGGGGGAAAAGAAGAACTAGGAAGGGGTAACGGGGAAACCTGGGTTTCCCTGTTCCTCGACGAGGAGGCAGCATGCAGGCAGCAACCGGCCGGGTCCGCTATGAGGACGCCAGGACCCTCGACGGCCTGTTCAGGGAGCGAGCAAAGCGCTCCGCCGATCGCCCGGCCTACGTCGACTTCAACCCGAACACCGGGCGCTGGCGCACCCGGACCTGGGGCGAGATGTACGCCGCCATCGGACGCTGGCAGGCAGGACTTGCGAAGGAGAACCTCCAGCCCGGCGACCGCGTCGCGCTGATGCAGAGGAATTCCCCGGAATGGGTCATGTTCGACCAGGCGGCCTACGGCGAGGGCCTCGTCGTGGTGCCCCTGTACACGGTGGACCGGCCGGACAACGTCGCCTACATCCTCGCAGATTGCGGCGCGAAGCTCGTCCTGTTCGACACACAGGAGCAGTGGGAGCAGTTCCGCGTGCTGAAGCTCGAGCTGCCCGGCGTGGAACGCATCCTCGTGCTCAACCCCTCGGGCGCCCCGTTCGGCGATCCGCGGGTCGTGAGCGTCGCCGACTGGCTGCCCGCAGAAGGTGCCAACCGCCATGTATCGGTCGACGGCATGAAACTCGCGTCGATCATCTATACCAGCGGGACGACGGGGCGCCCCAAGGGCGTGATGCTGTCGCACGACAACCTGCTGTCGAATTGCCGGGACGCGCTCGAGAACGCGGACGTCTCGGAAGACGACGAATTCCTGTCCTTCCTGCCGCTTTCGCACGTGTTCGAGCGCAATGTCGGCTACTACATGGCCGTGATGGTCGGTTTCAAGACCACCTATGCCCGGTCCATCGCCCAGCTTGGCGAGGACCTGCAGATCGTGAAGCCGACCCTCTTCCATGCAGTGCCGCGGATCTTCGAGCGTGTGTGGGCCGCCGTGAAGGCTAAACTCGACGAAGCCCCGGAGGGCCGGCGCAGGCTCTTCCATCGCACGGTGGACATCGGCTACGCCCGGTTCGAGCATTCGCAGGGGCGCGGGCCGTGGAAGCCATCCTTCCTGCTCTGGCCGATCCTCAAGAAGCTGGTCGCCGACAAGGTGCTGGTCAAGCTCGGGGGCCGCCTGCGTTCCGCGGGCGCAGGCGGCGCTGCGCTCGCGCCAGAGATTTCGCGCATCTTCATCGGCCTGGGGCTGCCGGTCATCCAGGGTTACGGCATGACCGAGGCCAGCCCGGTGATCACCACCAACACCGAAAAGGACAACATCCCGGGCTCGGTGGGCAAGGTGATCCCGAACGTCGAGATCAGGATCGCGGAAAACGGCGAGCTCCTCGCACGCGGCCCGAACGTGATGATGGGGTACTGGAACAATCCTGCCGCCACCGCAGCCACGCTGGCGGGCGGCTGGCTGCACACCGGCGACGTCGCACGGATCGACGAGACCGGCCACGTGTACCTCACCGGGCGGATCAAGGACATCATCGTGCTGGCCAACGGCGAGAAGATGCCGCCGGGAGACATCGAGGAGGCGATCCTAGGCGACAGCCTGTTCGAGCAGGTGCTCGTGCTCGGGGAAGGCAAGTCGTACCTCTCGGCGCTGGTCGTGGTCAACCCGAAGCTCTGGGACGAGGCGGCCAGGGCCGCAGGCATCGACCCGGTCGTGCTCGCTTCGCCCGGTGCCGAGAAAGTCGTGCTGGAGCGCATCTCGGCGCGCATGCGGCCTTTTCCGGGCTATGCGCAGATCCGCCGCGCGGCCATCTCCACCGAACCGTGGTCGGTCGAAAACGGCCTGCTGACGCCGACGCTGAAGGCCAAGCGCGCGCAGATCATCGATCGAAACGCATCGGCCGTGGCGCGCATCTATGAAGGCCACTGACAAGGGGCGGCGAAAGATGGGGAAAGCCTCCCACCAGCCGCCGAACCTCAGGCTGCCCACCGGACGGCATGCGGCATTGCGCGTGGTGCCGATGCCGGCGGATGCCAACCACAACGGCGACATCTTCGGCGGCTGGATCATGTCGCAGGTCGACATTGCCGGCGGCACGATGGCCGGCCGCGTGGCGCGCGGGCGCGTCGCGACGGTGGCGGTGAATTCGTTCGTGTTCAAGCAGCCGGTGCAGATCGGCGACGTGGTGTCCTTCTACGCCGACATCGTGCGCATCGGCACCACGTCGGTCACGGTCAATGTCGAGGTCTACGCGGAGCGCCGCCCCTCCGATCCGAAAGTCGTCAAGGTCACCGAAGCGACGCTCACCTACGTGGCGATCGACCCGAACGGCCAGCCGCGCCCGATACCGAAGAAATAATGCCGCAGGCGATAGAGCAGGTCGAGTTTGCCGCCCTCGACGGACTGACGCTGGGCGGTACGTTGTTCCGGCCGGATGCACCAAATGGCGGCGCCGTGGTGATCCATGCGGCCTCGGGCGTGCGGCAGGAGTACTACGGCAAGTTCGCCGCATATCTTGCCGAACGCGGCTTCACCACACTGACCTTCGACTATCGCGGCATCGGGCGCTCGCGCCCCAAGGACCTGCGCGGGTTCAATGCACGCATGCGCGAATGGGCCACGCACGATGCCGCCGGCGCCCTCGACCTGCTGCATCACGTCTCGCCGGGTGCGCGCGTCCTTGTAGTCGGCCACAGCTTTGGCGGCCAGTGCCTCGGCATCGTGCCTGGCAACGAGCGTTATGCGGGCTTGCTGGCGGTGGCCTCGCAGAGCGGCTATTGGCGCCACTGGTCGGGCCCGGGCCGGGCCGGCATGTGGCTGGCTACGCATGTCGTCCTGCCGGGATTGTCGAAAGCGCTGGGCTATTTCCCGGCGCAGCGGCTCGGGCAGGGCGAGGACCTGCCGGCCGGCGTCGCGACCGAATGGGCCAGCTGGTGCAGGCATCCGGGCTACATAGTCGGCGCCCTCGACGCCGGCGCGCAGTACCGGCGCCTGCGCATGCCGGTGCGCGCCGTCTGGCTCGCGGACGATTCGTATGCGCCGCTGCCGGCGGTCAAGGCATTGCTCGGCTTCTACCCCTCCTCCCCCGCCGAGATCGTCGAAGTCCATCCGCGCCTGGTCGGCGCCGAGAAAATCGGGCATTTCGGCTTCTTCCGGGACCGGTTTCGGGATACGTTGTGGAAAGCGGCCGCGGATTGGCTGGTGGAGAGGAAATGAACAACCTGAAGGGCAAGGTTGCCGTCGTCACCGGCGGCGCCGGCGGCCTAGGCCGCGCGATGGCGATGCATTTCGCGCGTGAAGGCATGCATGTCGCGCTTGCCGACATCGACCAGGCGGCGCTGGACGCGACGGCCGGCGAACTCAAGGCCCTGGGCGCCAGAGCCATCGGCGTCCGGGCCGACGTGTCCAGGGGCGACGATGTCGAAGCCCTGGCAAGGCGCGTCGTCGCCGAACTCGGCGGGGTGCACGTGGTGTGCAACAACGCCGGCGTCTCGCCGCTCGGTCTCGCGTGGGAGAACACCGTCGCCGACTGGCAGTGGATGCTCGGCGTCAACCTGTGGGGCGTGATCCACGGCGTGCGCACTTTCACGCCGCTGCTCCTCGCGCAGGATGAAGGCCATATCGTCAATACGGCGTCGGTGGCCGGCCTGATCAACCCGCCGAACTCGGCCATGTACAACGTCACCAAGCATGCCGTGGTCGCGCTCACCGAAACGCTCCATCACGACCTCGGCGAGAAGAAGTCAAAGGTCGGTTGCTCGGTGCTCTGTCCTGCGTACGTGCCGACCGGGATCGCGGACTCGGAGCGCAACCGCCCGGCCGAACTCGCCAACCCGGCTTCCGTGCGGAAGTCGCCCGAGCAACTTGCCAAGGAGGCGATGCTGCAAAAGGCGGTTCGCTCCGGGAAGCTCAGCGCCGACGACATCGGCGCGGCGGTGCTCGCGGCGGTGAAGGACAACCGCTTCTACATCCTCACGCATCCGCGCATCAAGGGCGCGATCCGGGCGCGCATGGAAGACATCCTCGAAGGACGGCCGCCACGAAACCCGATGAGCCTGTAGCGTCGCGCGGCTTCACGCTCATCGAGATGGTGGTGGTGCTCGGCATCATCGCGATCCTCGCGCTGATGACCCTGCCGCTGTATATCGAGCGAAACGTCCAGCAGCAGGTCAAGGACGGCCTTGCGTTCGCCGAGTTCATGCAACGCGGCGTCGCCTCCGCCTACGCGTTGACCGGCACGCTGCCGAAGGACAATGCCGCGGCAGGCCTGCCAGCGCCGGACAAGGTCATCGGCAACTTCGTGACATCGGGGACCGTCGCCGACGGCGCCATCACGCTGGTCTTCGGCAACCTCGCGGTCAGCAATATCAAGGGCAAGAAGGTCACTTTGCGACCGGGCTACGTGCCGGACGCGCCGCAGGTGCCGGTCTCCTGGGTGTGCGGTCCGGGTCGCATCCCGACCGGCCTGACGGTGGCCGGCAAGGATGCGACGGACCTCCCGGAAGCCTGGCTTCCGGCCGCCTGCCGCCCGACAAAGTAAAACATTCAAATGCCCGGATTCAACAGGGAAGCGGGTTTCCTGCCAACGGACTTTCCGCAAAAGGCAAGTCACTGACCGGACAGCGCCGGGAACAACCCCTTCAACCCTTCGGCCATGGTCTCGATCGCGATCGCGGCGAGCAGCAATCCGAGGATGCGCGTGGCGATGTTGAGGCCGGTCTGGCCGACGCGACGCGCGATCGAGTGCGCGAGCCGCAGCGTCATCCACAGCAGGACGCACGCGAGCGCGATGCACCCGATGATCAGCAGCCGGTGGACCATGCCGCCGGCCTCCGATGCAATGATGGTCGTGCTGATCGCGCCAGGCCCCGCGAGCAGCGGCACGGCCAGCGGGACGACGCCGGACAGGTCGCCCTGCTCCAGCTCCTGGGCCTCGGCGCTCGATTGGCGCACGCCCCCCGCCTGGGCATTCAACATGGCGAGCGCCATCAGCAGCAGCACCAGCCCCCCGCCGACGCGGAACGCCGGCAGGCTGGCGCCCATGAGGCCGAGCAGCCCCTCGCCGGCGACGGCCGAAACCGCGAGCACCGCCAGCACCGTGAGCGTGACGACCCGCGCCAGCGAGTTTCGCGCCGCCTCGCCCCGATGGGCGGTAGCCCCGACGTAGATCGGCACCGCAAGGAAAGGATCGAGCACTGCGATCAGCGTGATGAAGAAGCGCACGTAGTCGCGCAGGTCGGCAAGTTCTTGCATTTGGCGCATTCTGGCACAGGGGTTGCATGCGCGAATTACAATATCCGGAAACACGAGAGGGAACTCCCATGGCACCGTTTCGATTCATCGCCGGGTGTGTGCTGCTTGCGGCCGCATTGGCCGCCTCGGCCCAGACCTACCCGTCCAAGCCGATCAGGATCATCATCGGATTCCCTCCCGGCTCCGGGGGCGAGACGCAGGTCCGTCTTGTCGGGCAGAAGCTGACCGAAGCGTGGGGCCAGCCGATCGTGGTCGACGCCCGCCCCGGCGCGAGCGGCAACATCGCGGCCGAACTGCTCGTCAAGTCGCCGCCCGACGGCTATACGCTGCAGTATTTTCCGGCGGCCCTTGCGATCAACCCGAGCCTGTTTCCCAAGGTTCCCTACGACCTCGCAAGAGACTTCACGCCGATCGCGCTCCTGGGGACGTTTCCCCTGGTCCTCGTCGAGAATCCCGCGGTCCCGGCGAAGAACGTCGCAGAACTGATTGCGCTCGCCAAGGCGAAGCCCGGCTCGATCAATTTCGCGTCGATCGGCAATGCGAGCCCCCCGCACCTGGCCGGCGAGCTGTTCAACCAGATCGCCGGCGTAAGGATGGTGCACGTGCCCTACAAGGGTTCGGCGCCCGCGCAGACCGACTTGATCGGCGGGCAGGTGCAGGTGATGTTCGACACCGCGGTTTCCGCGATCCCGCATGTGAAGGCCGGACGCACGCGCGCGCTGGCGGTGACGACGAAGAACCGCTCGCGCCTGCTCCCCGAACTGCCTTCGCTCGACGAGGCCGGCCTCAAGGGGTACGACCTCTACGGCTGGGGCGGGATGGTCGGGCCCGCGGGCATGCCGGCCGAGATCACCGCCAGGCTGAACGCCGAGATCACCAAAGCGCTGCGCCAGCCCGACGTGGCCGAGAAACTCGCCACGCTGGGCTCGGAACCGGGCGGCATGACGCCGCAGGAATTCGGCCGGTTCATCCTGGACGAAGCGGCCAAATGGAAGAAGCTCGTGATCTCGACCGGCGCGAAGCTGGATTAGGCGCCGGGAGTCGACCGATTTCTAGACCGTAAACTCGTCGAGGTCGCTGGCGAATTGCATCGGTCCCGCGTAATCCCGCGCGATGTCGGCGTGCATTTCCTCGACGAGCGCCGGCGTCGTCTCGCGAAAATGCGTGAGCACCAAGCGCTTGACGCCTGCGCGGGCCGCGATCTTGCCTGCGGTGTCGGAGCAGGCGAGCGTGTACTTGCCCACCCCCTTGAAATGCGCGCTCGTCAGCTCCGAGGCCGCCATGTAGCAGCATTGCAGGTGAAGGTCGGCACCGGCCGCAATGCGCACGAGGGGGTCGCACATCACCGCATCGCCGCTGAAGCTGAAGACCCTGCCTTCGGCCTCCACACGGTAGGCAAGGCACCGCCAGCGCGCAAGGAACGCCTTGCCGAACGGCAGGCCGTGCCCATGCTCCATCTCTTCGCAGCTCACTTTCCAGCCGTCGCCTTCGGTTACCGGCCCTGCGGTGACTTCGGTCACTTCCGCACCGATGAAAGGCCCGAAAGCAGTCTCCCCTTCGGTGCGAAAGGCGATGTCGCGGTCGTAAACCGACTTCATCAGCACGTCGACGATCCCCGCGGTGCCCGGCGGCCCGAACACGCGCAGAGGCTTCCTGCGCCCGGCCAGCCAGCTGGTGATCAGGTAGTTGGAGAACTCGCCGATGTGATCTACGTGGTGGTGCGTGATGAACAGCGGCCCGACCTCCGCGAGCGGGAATCGCTTTTTCGCGATCCCCTGGATTGCACCGCGGCCGACATCGAACATCAGCCGGTCGGCGCCGGCCTCCAGGACATGGCAGGCGGAATTTCGCGCCGGATCGGGCCGCGGCCCGCCGGTACCGAGCGTGTGGAGCTTCAACCGGCTTTCTTGGCGGCCGCAGCGGCGGCTGCCGCGTCCTGCGCGGCCTTGCGGTCGGCGCTCACCTTCGCGAAATGCGGTCGTTCGCCGAGCATCTTGATGTACGGCCGCACTTGCGGAATCGATTCGAGGACATCCCTGCCGTAGGCGAGCTTGGTCGCCATCGACACCAGCGGCAGGCTCACGAACGCGGCGCAATCGGCGAGCGAGAACTCCTTGCCGGCAATGTAAGGATCGAATTTCGCAAGCTTCGAGAGCGCGCGCACGCCTTTGGCGAGATCGCGCTCGACCTCCCGCTTCGTCTCGTCCGACACCGTGCCGCCGAAGAACACGCCACCGTAGAGCCGGCGTGCAACCAGTTCGAGATGCAGCTCGACCACGGTGATCAACTCCCGGACCTTGGCTTTCGCCATCGGGTCCTTCGGGTAGAGCGGGACCTGCGGGTATGCGTCCTCGAGGTATTCGCAGATCACCTGCGATTCGGCCAGCGACCCGCCGTCGGTTTCGATGATCGGCACCTTGCCCACCGGCGAGCGCGCGAGCCATTCGTCCTTCTGCGACGGGCGGCAGTTGGGATCCTCCTCGAAGGCGATGCCTTTCTCGAGCAGCGCGAGGCGCACCTTGTTATGGTAGTTGCTGATATGAAAGCCGCAAAGCTTGAGCATGATCTTTCCTCCGTTTGTTCAGGCGTCGCCGCCGCTTTCCCGGTGCCTGAGGTAGAGCTTCTGCATGCCCCCGATCCAGCGGTCGTAGTTCGAGGTCTTGGCGCGCATGTAGTCGAGCACCGTCGCATGCGGCAGGATGAGGAAGGTTTCCGCCGCCATCACCTTCACGATTTCGTCCGCGACCTGCTCGGCCGAGAGCGCACCGTCCACGCCGGCCGATCCACCCCGGCCGGTGTACATGCCGGTGATCACCGCCTGCGGGCACAGGCACGAAACGCGTACCCCCTTGCGGCCATAGGCGATCGCCAGCCACTCGGCAAACGCCACCGCGCCGTGCTTGGTCACGGCGTAGGACGCCGACTCGACGATATTGAGCAACCCGGCCGCCGATGCGGTCACGAGGAAATAGCCTTCGCCCCGCGCGGCCATCTTCTCCACCACGGCGCGCGAGGCCCAGACGTGGGCCATGCAGTGGATCTTCCAGTTCTTCTCCCAGACCTCGTCGGGCGTCTCGATGCCGCCGCGCATCACGACGCCTGCGTTGGAGAAATACACGTCTACGCGGCCGTAGCGCGCCTCGGCGGCGGCCACCAAGGACTGGATCTCCGCCTCGCGGCTGACGTCGCAGCGGACCGCGTGCCCCCCGATCTCGGCCGCGACTGCCTCGGCGCCCGCGAGGTCGAGGTCCGCGGCCACGACGCCGGCCGCCCCGCCGGCCGCAAAGCGGCGCGCGGTCGCGCGGCCGATGCCGCTCGCCGCGCCGGTGACTACCGCGACCCTGCCCCGGATGTCCAAGCGCGCAGCGCCCTGCTCAGTGCTTCTTGGTAGCCAGCGCCTCGCCGATCGAGGTTTGTTCGGCAATCTCCTGCTTGGCGATCGCGTTGCGATGCACCTCGTCCGGGCCGTCGGCAAAACGCAGCGTGCGCTGGTGCGCGTACGCATTGGCGAGGCCGAAGTCGTCCGACACGCCGCCTCCGCCGTGCACCTGCATTGCCCAGTCGATCACCTGGCAGGCCATGTTCGGCGCAAGCACCTTGATCATTGCGATTTCCTTGCGTGCGACCTTGTTGCCCACCGTATCCATCCGCCAGGCGGCGTGCAGCACCATGAAGCGGGTCGAATCGATCATGATGCGGGCCTCCGCGATACGCTCGCGCGTGACGCCCTGTTCGGCGACCGTGCGACCGAAAGCGACCCGCGAACTGGCCCGCTTGCACATCTTTTCGAGCGCCCTCTCGGCCTGGCCGATCGAGCGCATGCAGTGGTGGATGCGGCCCGGCCCGAGGCGCCCCTGCGCGATCTCGAAGCCGCGGCCTTCACCGAGGAGGATGCTCGACACCGGCACGCGCACGTCCTTGAGTTCGATCTCCATGTGCCCGTGCGGCGCATCGTCGTAGCCGAACACCGGCAGGTGGCGCAGGATCTTGATGCCCGGCGTGTTCGCGGGCACGAGGATCATCGACTGCTGGTTGTGGCGCGAGGCGTTGTCGGGGTCGGTCTTGCCCATGAGGATGTAAACCTTGCAGCGCGGGTCGCCGGCCCCCGAAGACCACCACTTGGTGCCGTTGATGACGTACTGGTCGCCCTCCTTCTTGATGCGGCATTGGATGTTGGTCGCGTCGGAACTCGCCACCGCCGGCTCGGTCATCAGGAAGGCCGAGCGGATCTCGCCGCGCAACAAGGGTTCCAGCCACTGCTTCTTCTGCTCTTCGGTGCCGTAGCGCTCGATCGTCTCCATGTTGCCGGTATCGGGCGCCGAGCAGTTGAAGACCTCCGGGGCCCAGCTGACCCGGCCCATGATCTCGCAGAGCGGCGCGTATTCGAGGTTGGAAAGGCCCTCCGGCGCGCGCTTGGAGTGCGGCAGGAAAAGGTTCCACAGGCCCGCGGCGCGCGCCTTGGGTTTGAGCTCCTCGATGACCGGCACCGGCTCCCAGCGCTTGTCGCCGCGCACGTGCGCGTAGTACCTGGCCTCGTTCGGGTAGATGTGCTCGTCCATGAACGCGATCAGGCGCTTCTGCAGGTCCTTGACCTTGGGTGAGTGCTCGAAATCCATTGCCTTCTCCTATGCGGCTTTGCCGCTTCTCTTTAACGACCTTTCGACCTGCTGCCAGCCGAGCTCGGCCAGCAGCGGCGCTTTCGATCCGGCCTCCACCGCGTGCGCGCTCGAGGCCGTGCCGTCGACCACGCGCTTCGCAATGCCCTGCGTGATGGCCGCGATCCGGAAAAGGTTGTAGGCCATGTTGAAATCCCAAGTCGCCGGATCGATGCCCGACCGGCCTGTGCGCCTGCAGTACATGTCGATGTATTGCTGCTCCGTGGGAATGCCAAGCTCCTCGTACGGCATGCCTTCGATGCCGCGGAACTTGCCCGCCGGGATATGCCAGCTCATGCAGTGATAGGAGAAATCGGCCAGCGGGTGGCCGAGCGTGGACAGTTCCCAGTCGAGCACCGCGAGGATGCGCGGCTCGGTGGGGTGGAATATGGTGTTGTCGAGGCGGAAATCGCCATGCACCACGGTGGTCTCGTCGCCGGGCGGGATGTGCTTGGGCAGGTAGGCGATCAGGTTGTCCATCGCCTCGATCCTGACCGTCTCCGACGCCTGGTACTGCTTGGTCCAGCGCCCGATCTGGCGCTCCAGGTAGTTGCCCGGCTTGCCGAAAGTCTCCAGCCCCACGGCCTTGTAGTCGATCGTGTGCAGCTGCGCGATCACCCGGTTGAGCTCGTCCCAGATCGCAAAACGCCCGGACTTCGTCATGCCCGGCAGCGCCTGGTCCCACAGCACGCGGCCTTCGACGCAATCCATGACGTAGAACATCGTGCCGATGACGCCGTCATCCTCGCAAAGTGCGTACGGGCGCGGCACCGGAAAACCCACCCCGTGCAGCGCCTTGATCACGCGGTATTCGCGATCCACCGCATGCGCCGAGGGGAGCAGCTTGCCCGGCGGCTTCTTGCGCAAGACGTAATGCTTTCCGCCCGCGGCCAGCCGGTAGGTCGGGTTCGACTGGCCACCCTTGAACTGCTCCACCTCGACCGGTCCGGCATAGCCTTCGACGTGCGCGCGCATGAAGGCATCGAGACGCGCGGTGTCCAAACGGTGGCGCTCTTCGACCGGCTTGGTGCCGACGAACTGATCGAAACTGGAAGCAGACATGCGGGGAAGGCGTCTTGCGCGTATTGTTGTCGGGAGGGCTTGCGGAACGGCTTTCGCAGCGCAAAAGCTTACGCTGTTTCGCCTTCCGCTGCCAATGGCGCCGCCCCCTGCGGCCGCGAACCGCTAGAATCCTGCCGCGTGGGCGAGAGTGCTTTTCGCGATGCACGCATGCTGGAGGAGAAACGATGAAGACCATCACCGCGGCGGCCAGGAAACGCGCAAAGGCCTTTTCGGTCAACCATCTCGGGGACACCAAGTTCGTCAGGCGCGGCCTGCGCAACTATTTCGAGTACCGCGACCTCGGCATCGCGGACGCGTCCAAGGGCAAAGTGGTCGCGCACGTGATCCGCGCGCGGCCGGGCAAGTCTCCCGAAGGCGAATGGCATCGCCACGACTGCAGGCTGCAGTTCGTCTACGTGCTCAAGGGCTGGATCCGCTTCGAGTACGAGGGTGTCGGCGAGATCACGATGAGGAAAGGCACCTGCTTCCAGCAGCCGCCGAACATCCGCCACCGCGAGATCGCCCACTCCAGGGATGTCGAGATGATCGAGGTCGTCGCGCCGGCGGATTTCAAGACCCTCGACGCCTGAGACAAGGCGGCCGGCGTGGCCGGCAGCCCTATGGCCCCTGCGTCACCCGCAGCCAGAACGTGACCGGCCCGTCGTTGACCAGGTGCACCTTCATGTCGGCGCCGAAACGGCCGGTCTCGACGCTTGCGTGGCCGGTGCGCGCCACCGAGACGAAAAACTCGAACAGCCTCCTGCCTTCCTCCGGCGGTGCGGCGGATGAAAAGCTCGGGCGCGCGCCCTTGTGCGTATCGGCCGCAAGCGTGAACTGCGGCACCAGCAGCAGGCCGCCGGCAGTTTCGGACAGCGACCGGTTCATCCTGCCCTCGGCGTCGGGAAAAATCCGGTAGCCGAGCACCCTTTCGCACAATCGCCGCGCCTGCGCTTCGCCGTCGCCTTTTTCCACCCCGACGAGCGCGAGGATCCCCGGCCCGATCGAGCCGGTGGTTTCGGCGCCGACCACCACCCGGGCGTCCGTCACGCGCTGGATCAGCGCAATCACGCGAGGATGTCGGGGATCAGCTTGTCCCTCAGGCGCGCCAGCGTGTCCTTGAGCAGCAGCTTGCGCTTCTTCAGGCGGCGCAGCTGGAGCTGGTCCTGGGTCGGGTTCTCGGCCAGCCGGGCGATGATGTCGTCGAGGTCGCCGTGCTCCAGCTCGAGCACCGCAATGCGGTGTTCGATTTCACGGCGTTCCTCTTCGGTAAGCGCGATGGTGCCCATGACTGCCTTCCAGGTCCGGCGTGCGCACCGGGGACGCCGCATGCCGGAAAACACCGCACTTGACGTCTTATTGCCTGTCGGTGTGAACTACTTCACTGGCAACGTGTGCGCATTGCCCACATCCTATCCGGAGTGGCCGGCAGGGGAAAGGGGATCCCCGGCCGAGCCCAGCCACCAGCCGTTGCGGCGCGCGAAGAAAGCGCAGACGCATGGGACGCATTACCACGCCCCGCAGAACCTGACCGATGCGACGCAGCGACTACGACGTTACAGATTCGATCCGCACGACCGGCAGCGCCGAGGTCGGCGCCGAGGTCGGGGAGATCTTCCAGCGCACCTATCCGTCCGTTTCGGCGACGCCGATCAAGCGGGCGTTCGACGACCTCGCCGGCCTGTATTCCGGCAAGGACGCGAACCACCATCCTTGCGACACGGAATACCACGACATCCAGCACGTGCTCGACGTCACCCTTGCAATGGCACGGCTGATGGACGGGTATGAGCGCCACCGCAACGGCCACGCGCCGCTCAGCGCCGAGCACTTCCAGGTCGGCATCGTCACCGCCCTGTTCCATGACATCGGCTACCTGCGCCGCAAGGGCGACCGCACGCACAAGTACGGTTCCGAATACACGCTCACGCACGTGACCAGGGGATCGGTGTTCCTGCGCAGCTACCTGCGGGACCTCGGCCTGGGCCGGCAGGCTGCGACCGGCTCGCAACTGGTCCACTTCACCGGTTACGAACGCAATACCGACACGATCCGGATTTCCGACCCGATGCTGCGCCGTGTCGGCGAATTCCTCGGCACCGCGGACATCATCGCGCAGATGTCGGACCGCTGCTACCTCGAAAAATGCCGCGATCGTTTGTACCCGGAATTCGTGCTCGGCGGCCTGGCGCACCGGCGCATGCCCGATGGCACCATGAGCGTGCTGTTCAGTTCGGGCGACGACCTGGTGCGCAAGACGCCCGGCTTCTACGTCAATGCGCTCAAGCGGCTGGATCACCAGCTTAACGGCGCCTATGCGTATGCGGAAAAGCACTTCGGCGGCCAGAACCTGTACCTCGAAGAGATGCGCAAGAACGTCGAGTACGCAAAGGTCGTCGCGAACGGCGGCACGCGGATGCTGCGGCGGTTGCCACCCTATACGCTGCTGCCGGGCGTCCGGCCCTACCCGCCGGACATGAAATTCGACTAGACGAGACGGGAAGAGGGGGCGCCGCCCCCCTCCTCAAGACTTCCCCCGACGACCTCGGGAATCGCCGCTTAAAACGTAGGTCTGGCGCGGAAATACTCGAAGCGGTCGATCGAGCGCACGCCGATTTCCCTGACCTGCGTGCCCTGCAGGACCTTGAGCGGCACCTCGACACCCGCGGGACCACGCGCCCAGACCTTCTTGTAGAAATCGGCGAGCGAAGTCACCTCTTCGTTGCCGACACCCACCAGGATGTCGCCGCGCCGCAGGCCCGCCCTGGCCGCCGGCCCGTCGGGCGATACCCGCGAAACGAAGAGCCGCCCGCGCAGTTCCTCGGTCGACATTCCAAGCCAGGGGCGCGCCGGGCCGGCCCGCCCTTTGTCGACCAGTTCGTCCAGGATAGGCTTGAGGATGTCGACCGGCACGAACAGGTTGCCCGGCGACTGCGTGCCGGGAATCATCGCATCGGCGACGATCAGCGACCCGATGCCGAGGAGATCGCCCTTGGGGCCGATCAGCGCGGCTCCCGACCAGTTCATCACCGGCGGGTACGTATAGATAGCGGCGTCGAGCATGTACTCCCAACTTCCGGCAAACGGCCGGCGCGAGACCACGTACGCCAGGCTCACGCCCTCGCGCCCGCCGTACGTCGCCACCATGACCGGATCGCGCTCGGCCAGTTGGCCGGAGTCCCCGAGCGCCAGCGGCTTGCCCCCGATCGGGGCGACGAGCCGCAGCACGCCAAAGCCGGTCGCGTGGTCGTAGCCCGCCAATGTCGCCGGGACGGCACGACCGTCGCCCGCCGTTACTTCTATGGATTCCGCTTCGATGACAAGGTAACCGATCGTCAACACCAGGTTGTCGCGGATCAGCACGCCGCTGCCTTCGCGTGCCATGCCGAGAAACTCCGCCGAACGCGCATTCGGCAGGATGCGCGACTTGACCTTGACGACGGCCGAGAGCGTCTCGGAGGTTTCGTCGCGGGCCTTGTCCTGTGCGCGCGCCTCGTTCAGGGCCGGCACGGACAGCAGCAACACCCACAGCAAGAGTCGGAACGCCAGATTCATCGCAAGCCCCCATCGGCCGGCCGGACAGTCTGGCGCTCACTCTAGACCCGCCGTGACCGGCAGGCCAGTACGCGCTGCGATCCGCGCGCCTGGCTTCGCGAATTCGAGTGCGGCGGCCGTTGCCGGTCACGGCTTTGACATCGCTTCGGACTTTCCGTTAACGTGGTTGAAACAGAACGGCATCAAAGTGCCGCTTTCCGCGATACGCCCCAAACGCCAGGAGACTTCCCGCTTGTCCGCGATCAGCCTTCAGGACGTGACCAAGGCTTGGGGCGAGACGCGCGCGGTCGATGGCGTCAGCTTCGAGACAGCCGCCGGTCGCTTTGCCGTGCTGCTCGGTCCCTCCGGCTGCGGGAAGTCGACCACGCTGCGGCTGGTCGCGGGGCTCGAGCAGGTCAGCACCGGGCGCGTGCTGATCGGCGGCGAAGACGTCACTGCGCTCCCTCCCGCGGCGCGGCGGATCGCAATGGTGTTCCAGTCCTACGCCCTGTTTCCCCACCTGTCGGTCGCCGAGAACATCCTCTTCGGCCTCAAGGTCCGCGGTGTGCCTGCCGCGGAGCAGGACAAGCGCCTGAAGCGCGTGGCCGGCCTGCTCGGGCTTTCGAATCTGCTGCAGAGGAAGCCCTCGCAGATCTCCGGCGGCCAGCAGCAGCGCGTCGCCCTCGGGCGCGCCATCATTGCCGAGGCGGCCGTCTGCCTGATGGACGAGCCGCTTTCCAACCTCGACGCGCAATTGCGCCACGAAATGCGGCGCGAGATCCGCTCGCTGCAGCAGGAACTCGGCATTACCATGGTCTACGTCACGCACGACCAGACTGAAGCCATGAGCATGGCCGACCAGGTCGTGCTGATGAAGGACGGCCGCATCGTGCAGAACGCCAGCCCGGCAGAGCTTTATTCGCGGCCGGCAAGCGCTTTCGCCGCCCGATTCATCGGCACGCCGCCGATGAACGTGGTGTCGCTCCCCGCGCTGACGGGTGAAGGCCTGTTGCTGGGGATCCGGCCCGAGCACATCCGACTCGACGACAACGGGGTCACCGCCCAGGTCGACTCGGTGGAGTACCTCGGCGCGGACTCGATCGTGACCTGCCGGGTCGGCACCGAACTGCTTACGGTCCGCCTGCCCGGCCAGGTGTCGCTCGGACGTTCGAGCGAAGCGAGGCTGGCGTGGGACGCGAGCGCCGTCCACTTGTTCGATGCCGCCAGCGGCTTGCGCGTCGAGCGCGAATCGCGGCAGGCCGCACTGACCCACTGATTCACAGAGGAGGATTGACGATGATTGCAAGACTCAAACGACTGGCGGTGCTGTGTGCGGCCGCGTCCGCCGCGGCATTCCTGACCACAGCTGCAACTGCGCAGACCACCGAAGTGTCCTTCTACTACCCGGTGGCGGTCGGCGGACCGATCACCAAGCTGGTGGATGGCCTTGCAGCCGATTTCGAGAAGGAGAACCCGGGCATCAAGGTCAAGCCGATCTATTCGGGCACCTACCAGGAGTCGATCGTCAAGGCGCTTACCGCGATGAAGTCCGGCGAAGCCCCGGTGCTTTCGGTGCTGCTGTCGACCGACATGTACACGCTGATCGACGAGGGGGCGATCGTCGACTGGACCGGCCTTGCCACCAGCGCCGACGACCAGGCCTGGTTGAAGAGTTTCTACCCGGCCTTCATGGAGAACAGCCAGACCGGCGGCAAGGTCTGGGGCGTGCCGTTCCAGCGCTCGACCATCGTCCTTTACTGGAACAAGGAGATGTTCAAGGAGGCCGGTCTCGACCCGAACCGCGCCCCGGAGAACTGGAAGGAGATGCTGCAGTACGCGCAGAAGCTCACCAAGCGCGATGCGGCAGGCAAAGTGACCCAATGGGGCGTGCAGGTGCCCTCCTCCGGGTTTCCGTACTGGCTCTTCCAGGGCTTCACCACGCCGAACAACGTGGTGCTGATGAACAAGGCCGGCAACCAGACCTACTACGACAACCCGGCGGTCATCGAAGCGCTGCAGTACTGGGTGGACCTCTCGCAGAAGCACAAAGTGATGCCGCCCGGCATCATCGAGTGGGGCACCACGCCGAAGGATTTCTTCGAGAAGAAGATCGCGATGATGTGGACCACCACCGGCAACCTGACCAACGTGAAGGCCAATGCGAAGTTCGACTTCGGCGTCGCGATGCTGCCGGCGAACAAGCGCCGCGGCAGCCCGACCGGCGGCGGCAACTTCTACCTGTTCAAGAAATCCACTCCGGCCCAGCAGCAGGCCGCGCTCAAGTTCGTCAAGTGGATCACTTCGGCCGAGCGCGCCGCGCAGTGGGGCATCGAGACCGGTTACGTCGCGGTGCGCCCCGCGGCCTGGGAGACAGTGACCATGCGCAAGTACACGGCCGGTTTCCCGGCGGCCACCGTCGCCCGCGACCAGCTGGAGTTTTCCGTGGCCGAGCTCTCGACGCACGACAACCAGCGCGTGACCAAGGCCCTGAACGACGGCCTGCAGGCGGCATTGACCGGCACCAAGAAACCCGACCAGGCCATGAAGGACGCGCAACGCGAGGCCGACCGGATCCTGCGGCCTTATCGCAAGTAGCGCGCAGCCGGAGGGCACCGCGGTGAGCCGCTTCAGCGCGCAGGTCCATGGCTGGCTGCTGTTGCTGCCGGCCATGGTGCTGCTCGCCGCATTCACGCACTACCCGGCCGTCGCCACGCTGCTGCACAGCTTCTATTCCACGCCCAAGGGCGAACGGCCTTCGGTGTGGGTCGGCCTCGACAACTACCAGGGCATGGTCGAAGACCCGGTGTTCTGGCAGGCGCTCACCAACAACCTGTGGTTCGCGCTCGGCACGATCCCGGTGTCGATCGCGCTCGCGATGCTGATGGCGGTGTGGGTCAACGGCAGGCTCGCCGGCCGCTCGTTCCTGCGCATGGCGTACTTCACGCCCACGGTGCTGCCGATGATCGCGGTGGCCAACATCTGGCTGTTCTTCTACACGCCGACCTACGGGCTGCTCGAGCAGATCACCGGCGCCCTCGGACTGCCGTCGCACAACTGGCTCGGGACGCAGGACACTGTGCTGGGGTGCCTCATCGTCGTGACGATCTGGAAGGAATCCGGCTTTTTCATGATCTTCTACCTCGCCGCGCTGCAGGCGATCCCGCCGTCGCTCGCCGAAGCCGCCGCCATCGAGGGCGCGGGCCGCTGGTATTTCTTCCGGCGGGTGGTCTTCCCGCTGCTGATGCCGACCACGCTGTTCGTCCTCATCAACGCGGTGATCAATTCGTTCCGGCTGGTCGAGCACATCATCGTGATGACCAAGGGCGGACCGGACAATGCGAGCGC
This sequence comes from uncultured Bordetella sp., assembly GCA_964599095.1. Classification (GTDB taxonomy): domain Bacteria; phylum Pseudomonadota; class Gammaproteobacteria; order Burkholderiales; family SG8-39; genus SZAS-79. The sequence continues at coordinate 32,149 of CAZREB010000003.1, read as the reverse complement.
GCTGCTCCTCTACTACATCTACGAGGTCGGGTTCAAGTTCTGGGACTCGGCCTACGCTTCGACGCTGACCGTGGTGCTGCTCGCGATCCTCGCATCGGCCGCGGTCGCCCAATTCGTCTTCCTCGAGAAGCGCACGCACTACCAGTGAATCCGGCATCGACCAGGAATCCGATGGAGCCGCAAGGGACCGACCGCGCCCTCGAGACGGCCGGCGCGTGGCTGCTTGCGCTCCTGTGGATCCTGCCGCTCGCCTACGCGGCATGGACGGCTTTCCACCCCGCCGAATTCGCGACCAGGTTCGACCTCGCGGCGCCGCTGACGCTCGCGAATTTTCGCAATGCATGGGAGGCCGCGCCGTTTGCACGCTATTTCCTGAACACGACGCTGCTGGTCGCGATGATCCTCGCCGTGCAACTGGTCCTCTGCACGCTGGCCGCCTATGCGTTCGCCAAGTACGCCTTCTTCGGTCGAGACGTCGTCTTCATGCTCGTCCTGGTGCAACTCATGGTCATGCCGGAGGTGCTGGTGGTGGAGAACTACCGCACGATGGCGATGCTCGGGCTTACCGACACCATCACCGCGATCGGGCTGCCCTACATGGCCTCGGCGTTCGGGATCTTCCTCCTGCGCCAGACTTTCAAGATGGTGCCCAAGGAACTGGACGAAGCCGCGCGCGTAGAGGGCGCGAGCTCGCTCCAGGTACTGTGGAAGGTCTACGTGCCGCTCGCAAAGCCGGTCTACATCGCCTATGGCCTGGTTTCGGTGAGCTACCACTGGAACAACTTCCTGTGGCCGCTGATCATCACGAACTCGGTCGGCTCGCGCCCGCTCACCGTGGGCCTGCAGGTGTTCTCTTCTTCCGACCAGGGCATCGACTGGTCGATCATCACCGCCGCGACCCTGATGACCTCGGGGCCGCTGCTGGTGGCGTTCCTGCTTTTCCAGAGGCAGTTCGTGCAATCGTTCATGCGTGCGGGGATCCGATGAAGCTCTTGCAATGGAACATCCAGTGGTGCCGCGGGATGGACGGCGTGGTCGATCCGGCGCGAATCGCTCGGTTCGCAAAGCGGTTTGCCGATCCCGACGTCGCGTGCTTCCAGGAAGTCGCGATCAACTTCCCTGCGCTCGAAGGCTCCTCGGGCGAAGACCAGGTCGAAATGCTGAAGGCGCAGTTCCCCGGCTACACCGCGATCTTCGGGGCCGGGGTCGAGGTCCCGGACGGCGCCGGCGGCCGGCGCCAGTTCGGCAACCTGATCCTTTCGCGCATTCCCGTGCGGCAGGTGTTTCGCCACGCGCTGCCCTGGCCGGCCGAGAACAACACGCCGAGCATGCCCCGCGTTGCGGTCGAAGCGGTCGTCGAAAGCGATGTGGGCCTGGTGCGCGTGATCACGACGCACCTGGAGTACTACTCGGCACGCCAGCGCATGGCGCAGGTCGAGCGATTGCGCGAGCTGCATGTCGAGGCCTGCGGCCACGCCCGGGCCAAATCCTCGACGCAGTACCGATCCGGCCCTTTCGAGCCGTTCGAGCGCCCGGTCGCCGCGATCCTCACCGGCGACTTCAACATGAAGGCGGACGAGCCCGCCTGCGTGAAACTGCGCGAGCCTTTCGAAGGCAACGTCCCGGGCCTGGTCGATGCGTGGGCGCATGCACATCCGGGCGAGAAGCATCCGCCGACGTTCTGCCTGTTCGGCAAGGAATACGCGAAGGAGCCTTACTGTTGCGACTTCGTGTTCGTCACCGAGAACCTCGCCCCGCGCCTGAAGAGCGTGCGCGTGGACGTGCAAACGCAGGACTCCGACCATCAGCCGGTGGCGATAGAACTCGGCTGAATACTGCCATTTTTCGACCAAACCCCGCGCCGCTACTGGGCCAGTGGGCGAAATACCGCCATCGGGGCGGCTTCAGGCCTGGACAGAACCCCGTTGCACGGCGGCGAAGCGCTCGCGGATAGCCTCGATGCGCGCGCGGTTGACGCCGTAGTCGCGCCGGCCCAGGCGCGACGCCGAGCGCACGTGGATCACGCCTTCGCGCTCGGAGGCGAGGAACTCGACATCGTCGACATACCCCATCAGCTTCGACTTGTACTCGGCGTAAAGGTAGTTTGCTTCGTGCCTGACGACCAGGGTGCGCCCGGTGCCTTCGACGATCCTGCGGATCGCGGCAATCGCTTCGGGTGCGCTGCCCTTGAACGCGATCGGCGCAATGAAATGTCCGGCGTCGGCCGGATCGGCCTGGCTGGAGACGCAGTTGGGCGTGCTCTTCGGCCGGGCCAGCCGGCCGTCGGTGACGCCAAGATGCGAAGGGCGCTTGCCTGCGAACACGGTGTCTCCCGAATGCAGCCAGCTGGTGAGCGCGGTGTGCAGCGCAGTGCCCGCGATCGCCCCCGCGAGCAGCAGGCCCGTCACCTGCAGGAATCTGTTCAGCATGCGGCCGATCGCTTCCGGGGCGAATGTGGCGATGTTAACATCGCCGCAGCCTCGGCCGCGAACGCGGAAATTCACCAGGAGCAACGTCATGCTGCAAATTTCGGCTCAGCAACTCGCGGAATTGCTTTCCGGCATTGCGCGCGCGCAATCGGCGATCATCAACGGCGTCGACCGCGCGATGACCGGCGCGAAGAGCACGCACATCATGCCCGTGCTCAGCAACGCGGCGCACCTGCGCGACCGGCCGCAGGCCACGCTGGTCGACCTGCCGGTCCGGATCCTGATGGCCTACGAGAGCCGCGTGGGCCCGGACCTGGCCGCGATCCAGAAGGACCTCGAAAGGCTCTGTGGCGGTCCGACCCCGGCTGCATCGGCGCCCCCGGCGTCCGCCGCGGCGGACGCAGGCGACATGGACTTCAGCAATATCGTCGGGAAGAGTTGAACGGCTCGCCGGATCCCTGTCACCCGATGGCCCGAGGCCAGGAGGCTGCGGGAATTTTCGGTACGACAACAGACAGCCCGCACCGCAACGCGAGGAAATATTGAAAACATCTTTCGAACTGGAGGTCGAACAGCGGATCGCGGACAACGGCCGCAACGAAGAACTCCGGGGCATCGCCCGATCTTTCATGCGGGCATCCACGGTCCCGAAATATTGCTACAACTTCTCCTGGCTCGGCCGGCCGATCATGCAGTACCCCCAGGACATCCTGGCAATGCAGGAGCTCATCTGGGCGGTGCAGCCCGACCTGATCATCGAAACCGGGATCGCGCACGGCGGCTCGCTGATCTTCTATGCGTCGATGCTCGAACTGAACGCGTCCTGCGGCGGGCCGCAGGACGCAGCGGTGCTGGGAATCGACGTCGACATCCGCGCGCACAACCGGGCCGCGATCGAGAAGCATCCGATGTTCAGGCGAATTTCGATGATTCAGGCCTCCAGCATCGCCCCGGAGACCATCGCGGAGGTCACCGCAAGGGCCGCCGGAAAGCAGCGGGTCCTGGTGTGCCTGGACAGCAACCACACGCATGACCACGTTCTTGCCGAACTGAACGGCTATGCGCCGTTGACCTCGGTCGGCAGCTACTGTGTCGTTTTCGACACGATCGTCGAAGACTTTCCCGCCGGCTTCTATCCGGATCGCCCGTGGGGGCCGGGAAACAATCCGAAGACCGCGATGCGGGCATTCCTCGAGTCCCAGTCCGATTTCGAGGTCGACCGGCGCATCGACAGCAAGCTGTTGATCAGCGTTTCGCCCGAAGGCTACCTTAAGCGCGTCAAACGGACGGCGTAATGTGCGGCCTCCGGGCCGTCCATCCCCCATGAGCAGACCAAGATTCTCGATCCTGATCCCGACGCGCGACCGCCCGGCCACGTTCCGCTACGCACTCGCAACTGCGGTTTCCCAGCCCGGCAACGACTACGAAGTCGTCGTGGCGGACAATTGCAGCTCGCATGCGGTGCGGATGATCGCCGATGCTGCGGCGACGCGCTCGCGCCCGATCGTCTACCTGCGGTCCGACGAAATCCTGCCGATGGCGGAGAACTGGGAGCGCGGCCTGCGCGCCTGCAGCGGGGATTACGTGACGATCCTGGGCGACGACGACGGGCTTTTGCCTTCCACGCTCCCCGTGGCGCGCCGACTTATCGACAGCACGCAGACGCTGCTCCTCGGCTGGGGCCTGCACATCTATCACTGGCCCGACATCCTGCTCTATTGGCTTGCGAACAGGCTGTCCGTCGACTTCGGGAACGAGGTTTTCACATTCGATTCCCGGGAAGCCCTGCGGGATTTCTACGGCGCCCGGGTACCGTTCTTCAAGCTGCCGCTGATCTACAGCAGCTTCGTGCACCGGTCGATCATCGAGCGCGCGACCGCGCTCTACGGGGCCTATTTCGTCCCGCCCCTCGTGGCGCCGGACATCAGTTCGGGAATCCTCAACCTGCACCTGTGCGAGAGGTTCGTCTACTCGACCAGGCCCCTGGCTATCCGCGGCGTTTCCGGCAGCAGCACCGGGGCCGCGCAATTGGCACACGGCCGAAAGAGCCCGCGGCTGGACCGCTACCTCGAGGAAGAGCGCACGACCAAGGCCGCGATGATCCACCCCTCGCTGATCCCGACCCAGAACCTGCACATCATCATCGCCAACGCCAAGCTCAGGTGCAAGGAAGCCTATTTCCCCGACGATGCGGAACTCGAAGTCGACCGGGAATACCTGGTCCGCCAGATGCTGTCCGACCTCAACGCGCAGCCGGAAGACTATCGGGAGAACCTGGACGACGCGCTCACCCTCGCTGCAAAGATCGGGATGGTCGTACAGGACGCGGATATTCCGGCCCGGCAACCCCCGATTTCGCGCAAGCAGTGGGCCGGACCGATCAGGCAAGGACAAACCGTCACCGGCGTCCTGATCGACTGCGACCTTGCCGGCGTCTACAACGTGGCCGACGCTGCCAGGCTCGCGGAAGCCGCGATGGTCCCGTTCGACAGCTAGGCCGTCCCGTCCGGGAAGCTCGGCTTCCTCTTCTCTCGGTGGGAGGCGATCCCCTCCTGCACTTCGGGCCCCGTGAAGCCCATGAATTCGAGCGCCAGCGATGCATCGAACGTCGGCCCGGCCATCCGCAGCCAGTTGTTCAGGCTGTACTTGGTCCAGCGCAACGCGCTCTGCGCGCCGTTCGCCATCTTGCGCGCCACTTCGAGCGCCCTGGCCTGCAATTCGGCCTCTTCGCAGCACAGCGACACCAGACCGATCCGCTCGGCCTCCTCGCCGCTGACCTGCTCGCAGGTCAGCAGGTAATACTTGGCCTTCGCCATCCCGCAAAGCAGCGGCCACACGATGGCCGCGTGGTCGCCCGCGGCCACGCCCAGCCGCGTATGCCCGTCGATGATCCGGGCGTTCTTTGCTGCGATCGAAATGTCGGCGAGCAAGCCCACGACCAGCCCGGCGCCCACGGCCGGCCCGTGCATCGCCGAAACGACGATCTTCGAGCAATTGATCACGTTGTAGACGATGTCGCGCGCCTCGCGCCAGACACGCGCGCGAACCTCCGCCTTGTCCGCGATGTCCTGCACGAGCGAGAGGTCGCCGCCGGCGGAGAACCCGCGGCCCGCGCCGCGGATGATCGCCACCCTCGTGTCCGTGTCCCGGTCGACGTCGCGCCAGATGTCGGCGAGTTCGGCGTGCATCCGATGTCCCGCAGTCGACAGCTTGCCGTCTTCCGAGCCCATGACGATCTCGAGGATGCCCGGTTCGATGGTGCGGACGTGCAGGTCCTTGTAGTGCGAATAGTCCATGTGCGATCCCCGATGTCACTTATGCCTGGTGAAGGCGCCGATTCTACGCTTGCATTCGCGTCGTTACGCTGCGGACCGGCGCGGCTTCTCTTACAATTGGCCGATGAGTTCCATTCTGCGAACCCCTGACGAGCGCTTTGCGGACCTGCCAGGATTTGCGTATGCGCCTCGCTATCTGGAAAGCCTGCCCGGCTTCGAGGGCCTGCGCGCACACTACATCGATGAAGGCCCGGCCGTTGCACGCCACACTTTCCTCTGCCTGCACGGCGAGCCGACCTGGAGCTACCTGTACCGGCGCATGATCCCGGTCTTTACGCAAGCGGGTCATCGCAGCGTCTCGCCCGACCTGTTCGGCTTCGGCCGCTCCGACAAGCCGGCCGAGGACGCGGCCTACACGTTCGATTTCCATCGCCGGATGCTGCTCGCCTTCATCGAGCACATGGACCTCGTGAACGTCACGCTCGTCGTGCAGGACTGGGGCGGACTGCTCGGCCTCACGCTGCCGATGGAAATGCCGGAGCGCTTCTCGCGCCTGCTCGTCATGAACACGATGCTCGCGACCGGCGACCTCCCGCTCACCGACGGGTTCGTCGCCTGGCGGGCGTGGGTGGCCGCCAACCCGGACCTCGACTGCGGAAAGCTGCTCGGCCGCGCGTGCCGCCACCTTTCGCCGCAGGAGGCTGCGGCTTATGAAGCGCCCTACCCGGATTCGACCTACAAAGGCGGTGCGCGACGCTTTCCGGCATTGGTGCCCGACGGTCCGGACGCCCCGGGCGCCGCGATCTCGCGACAAGCGCGCGACTGGTGGACCCACGCGTGGAAAGGCGATGCCTTCATGGCCGTCGGCGCCAAGGACCCGGTGCTCGGCCCGCCGGTCATGGAAGTGCTGCGCGGATGGATCCGCGGCTGCCCGCCGGCGTACATCCACCCCGAGGCCGGCCATTTCGCGCAGGAGTGGGGCGACGACATCGCCCGCCGCGCCCTCGAACATTTCGACTGAAGAGCTGACACCGATGAACCCGAGCGATTTCGGCCCCCTTCTGGTTGCGTACGACGACGTCGCCGGAGCCGCGCTCCGCATCAAAGGCAAGGCGATCCGCACGCCGGTCATGACCTCGACCACCGTGGACGCACGCACCGGGGCGAAGGTGTTCTTCAAATGCGAGAACTTCCAGCGCATGGGCGCCTTCAAGTTCCGCGGCGCCTACAACGCGTTGTCGCTGCTGTCGGCGGAGGAAAGGAAGCGCGGGGTCCTCGCGTACTCCTCCGGCAACCACGCGCAAGCCGTCGCGCTCGCCGGACGGCTCCTCGGCGTCAAGGCTGCGATCGTGATGCCGGACGACGCGCCCGCGGTGAAGGTCGAGGCAACACGCGGCTATGGCGCCGAGGTCATCCTCTACGACAAGCACAAGGCCGACCGCGAGACGTTCGCGCGCCGGGTCGCCGCCGAGCGCGGCCTGGTCGTGATCCCGCCTTTCGACCATCCGCATGTGGTTGCGGGGCAGGGCACCGCGGCAAAGGAACTGATAGAGGAGACCGGACCGCTCGATTTCCTGTTGGTGTGCTGCGGCGGCGGCGGTTTGCTCTCGGGCTGCGCGATTGCCGCGCACACCCTGTCGCCCGGCTGCAAGTCGATCGGCGTGGAGCCGGCGCTCGGCGACGACGCGACGCGCTCGTTCAAGTCGAAAACACTGCAGACCTGCCACAACCCCGAGACGATCGCCGACGGCGCGCGCACGCACTCGATGGGCAAGGTCACGTTCCCGCTGGTCATGCACTATGTGAGCGACATGCTGACCGTAGACGACACCGAACTGCTGCGCACGATGTTCTGGCTGTGGGAACGCATGAAGATCGTGGTCGAGCCCACCGGCGCGCTCGCCGCCGCTGCGCTGCTCGAAGGCAAGCTCGACGCGAAAGGCGCGCGGGTCGGCGTCATCGTCTCCGGCGGCAACGTCGACCTCGACTGGGCGGCGCGGCAGAGGCTTGGCGCGCGGTAAGTTCGGCGGCACCAGCCTGCGGTATCATCCGCGCCTCCAGCGATCCCCAACCCGGAATCCGAATCCCATGACCCTGCCCGCAAAGATGCGCGCCGTCGAAATCACGAAATCCGGCGGCCCCGAAGTCCTCAAGATCGGCGAGCGGCCGCTGCCGCAGCCCAAGTCCCACGAAATCCTCGTGAAGGTGGCCGCCGCCGGCGTGAACCGGCCGGACATCCTGCAGCGCATGGGGCATTACGCAGTGCCGCCGGATGCCTCCGACCTGCCGGGCCTCGAGATCGCCGGCACGGTAGTGGCTGCCGGTGCCGACGTGAAGACGTGGAAGGCCGGCGACCAGGTTTGCGCCCTGGTCCACGGCGGCGGTTATGCGGAGTACTGCGTGGTGCCCGAAGTGCAGGCGCTGCCGGTGCCCAAGGGCCTGTCGCTCACCGAAGCCGCGTCGCTGCCGGAAACCTTCTTTACGGTCTACAGCAACGTGTACGACCGCGGCGCACTCAAGGCCGGTGAAACGCTGCTGGTGCAGGGCGGCTCGTCCGGCATCGGCGTGACCGCGATCCAGATGGCCGCAGCCATGGGCAACCGCGTATTCGCCACCGCCGGCAGCGACGAGAAATGCACCGCCTGCGTGAAGCTCGGCGCGGAAAAGGCTTTCAACTACCGCACCGCCGACTGGGCCGAGGAACTCAAGGCGGCCACCGGCGGCAAGGGCGTCAACGTGATCCTCGACATGGTCGGCGGCGACTACGTGCCGAAGGAACTGAAACTGCTCGCAGAGGAAGGCCGCCTCGTGATGATCGCCTTCCTGCGCGGCATGAAGACCGAGGTCGACCTGAGCGTGATCATGCAAAAGCGCCTGCAAGTCACCGGTTCCACGCTGCGCCCGCGCACGGTGGAGTTCAAAGGGCAGGTGGCGAAATCGCTGCGCGTGCGCATCTGGCCGCTGATCGATGCCGGGAAGATCAAGCCGGTGCTCTACAAGACCTTCCCGCTGGCCGAAGCCTCCGAAGCCCACAAACTGATGGAGACTTCGACGCACATCGGCAAGATCGTCCTTACGGTCTAGGCGGAACCGCTCCGCCTCTTCTCAAGACCTCGCCCGAGGCTTCTTCGCCGGGGCGGAGCGCGCATCCTGCGCCGCCTCGCTTTTCAGCCAGGCGACGAAATCGGCCACTTCGGGGCGCGCGGCCGCATTGCGAGCCACCTTGGCGAAATACGCCCGCGCCGTCTGCGCGACGCCCTCGAATGGCGCCACCAGTTCGCCCGAAGCCAGCGCTTCGCTGACCAGCGGAGTGCGCCCCATGGCCACGCCGTGCCCCGCGATCGCCGCAGGGATCACCTGCTCATAGCCCGAGAAACGCAGGTTGCCGGCCGAGCGCAGGTCCGGAATCCCCGCCACCTCCAGCCACACCCGCCAGTGCAGCCAGGGCCAGCGCCCTTCGGGATCGTCCACGTGCAGCAGCACGTGGCGGCTGAGGTCCGAAGGCTCGCGCAGCGGCCGCTTCGGGTCGGCCATCAGGCGCGGGCTGCAGACCGGGAAAACGCGTTCACCCGCAAACAGGCGCACGGCGTCTTCGCCGGCGATGGCCGGGGGACAATAGCGCACCGCCACATCCACGCCGTCGCGGTCGAGGTCCTGGATGCGCACATCCGCCGAGATGCGCACGTCCACGCCCGGGTGGGACCTCGCAAAACCGGCAAGGCGCGGAATCAGCCACAGCGAGGCAAACCCCGCCGTAGTGCTGACGTAGAGCGACTTGGTGCCGGCTGCGGCGCGCAGGCGGTCGGTGGCCGAACGCATGATCGCAAGCACCTGTGCGGCGACCGGGTAGAACTGCTGGCCGGCGTCGGTCAGCGCAAGCGCGCGGTGTCGCCTTTCGAACAGCGCCGCGCCCAGCTGGTCCTCGAGTTCCTTGATCTGGCGGCTGACCGCCGACTGGGTCAGGTGCAGCTCTTCGCCGGCCTTCGTGAAGGACAGCAGGCGCGCGGCCGTCTCGAAACCGCGCAACAAGTCGAGCGACGGCAGGCGCGGCGGCGGGTTCGCGTTCGCCCCCGGTGTGCGGGTTGGCTTCGGCGTCCCTGGTCTCGCATTCCAAATACTCATGCATATCCTTCCGAATTTGCGTTTTACGGCGCCGCAGCAATCAATGAAGATTCGTTCCAATCGATGGAAAAGCATGCTGCTTTTTCATCTGAACCGCAAGGAGTACAGGATGCGCATCGAACTCAGGAATGCCGGCGCCGTGCACCTCACCGACGGGCAGACGCTGCGGGTCGTCGACGCGGCGGGCACCACGGTCACCTGCAGCGAAGGCACGGTCTGGCTGACCGAGGAAGACCAGCCGCGCGACGTCGTCCTCGAAGCCGGGACGTGCGTGCGCCTCAAGCGCGCCGGGCTCACGCTGATCCAGGCCCTTACGCCGGCGACGCTGTCGATCGCCTAGGCTGCACACAGCTTCACACCGCGCCCGCCTCTCCTCCAATCCTCCTTTGGCGGGCGCGGCTTTCCTCCGGGGCCCGCGCGTTCGCGTATCGATCCGGATCCGGGCGGGCGCCGCAGGGTCCGCGACTACAATAGCCGCTTTCCCCGGATGCTCCGGGCGTGGAGAGCGAATGTCCGAACAAGTCCTGTCCAGGCGACGGCCCCGCGATACCGGCCGCGCGGCCTGATCGCCGGGTTCCCATGGCGCAAATCGTTCCCCGCCCGGCGGCGACCCTGATCCTCCTGCGCGACGGTCATGCGGGTCCCGAGATCTTCATGCTGAAGCGCAGCCCGTCGGCGGCGTTCGTTGCCAATGCCTATGTCTTTCCTGGCGGCGGTCTCGACGCAGCCGACCACAAGGCGCTCGACCGGGTCCGCGGCCTCAGCGAAACCGAGGCCAATCGCAGGCTCGGCGTCGAATCGGGCGGCCTCGCGTATTGGGTGGCGGCGGTGCGCGAATGCTTCGAGGAAGCCGGGATCCTGATCGCGACGGACGAATCGGGTCGGCCGATCGATCCGGCGCACGCCGACGAGCTTGCCGTGCACCGCGACGCGGTCAACGCCGGCAAGCTCGCGTTCGGCGAGCTGCTCGAGCGCGAACGGCTCGCGATCCCCGCCGAGCGCATCGCCTACTTCAGCCACTGGATCACCGCGCCGGGACGGCCGCGCCGCTTCTCGGCGCGCTTTTTCGTTGCGCACGCCCCCGAGGGCCAGCACGGCTCGCACGACGAGTCCGAAACGGTCGCCAGCGAATGGGTGCGGCCGCACGTGGCGCTCGAGCGCTGCGCGAAGGGCGAGATCGAACTCGTGCACCCGACGCGCATTTCGCTTACCGACCTCGCGCCTTTCAGTGCGGCGGCGGAAGCCTTCAACTACGCCAGCAGCCGCATCGACATCGAAGCCGACGCTTCGTGCTGGGCCAACGGCAAGGACGGCAGGAAGCTCTTTCGCCGCAACGACCCGCCGTACGCCGAGATCCACTGGTCCGACCCGGAGGAAGCCGGCGACACCAGCTACGATCTCGTCCCCGGCGTGCCCAAGCGGCTCGACCGGTTCGTCACGCGCATCATCGCGCCGAACCCCGGCGTCATGACCGGGCCCGGCACCAACTCGTACCTCGTCGGGACCGACGAGCTCGCGCTGATCGATCCTGGCCCGGAAATCGACAGCCACATCGATGCGCTGCTGGCCGCGGGCACCGGCCGCATCAAATGGATCCTGTGTACGCATACGCACAAGGATCACTCGCCCGCCGCCCGTCGCATCAAGGAGGCCACCGGCGCCATCGTCATGGGCCGCCCGGCGCCGCAAGGCGGTAGCCAGGACCAGGGCTTCGCGCCCGACCGGGTGCTCGGGCACGGCGAGCGGATCACGGCCGGCCCGGTCACGCTGCGCGCGATCCATACCCCCGGCCACGCGTCGAACCACCTGTGCTACATGCTCGAGCAAACGCGCCTGCTGTTCACCGGCGACCACGTCATGCAGGGGTCGACGGTGGTCATCAATCCGCCGGACGGCGACATGCGCGCCTATCTCGCATCGCTCGAAATGCTGCAAGCCGAGGACATCGCGATCTTCGCGCCGGGACACGGCTACCTGATCGGCCGCCCGCACAAGGAAGTTGCGCGCCTGGTCGCGCACCGGATGGCGCGCGAAGCCAAGGTGGTTGCCGCGTTGCAAAGGCTCGGTGCCGCTACGCTGGACGAACTTGTCCCCGCGGTTTATGACGACGTTTCTCCCCGGCTCTATCCGGTGGCCGCGCGCTCGCTGTCCGCGCACCTTGGCAAGCTCTCGGCCGAGCGCCGTGCGCGCGAACAGGGCGGCCGGTGGCAGCTGCAGGATTGAGCGCAGCCTGCGGGCCAATGCAAACGCGAGCGCAAATGGAAATATCCCGCCCGGGTGCTAAGATTCGGAAGCTGCATCCGGCGGCCCGCCCGAAGGCCCCGCACAATCCAAGGAGCCCCCATGGAAAATGAAAAGACCATGAAGATTGTGACCAATCTCGATCGTGCCGGGGTCGAAGCCCTGCTCTCCGAGGTGCGGGCCAAGGCGCAATCGAAGAACCTGAACGAGCTGGCGTCCCTGTTCAACGGCGTCGACGGCATGCCGCGCGCGCAACTCGAGCAGCGCGTGGGCAATGCGCTCAAGTGGCTCGCAGACAAGCCCGAGCATGCCGGCCTTTCCGCGCAGCTCGAGATGGCCGAGCTGAACCTGCGCAACATCTAGGCTGCGGGCGCGGGACTGCATTCGGTGTCCCGCTACGACTACGACCTGTTCTGCATCGGCGGCGGCTCCGGCGGTGTCCGCGCCAGCCGCATCTCCGCCACCTATGGCGCGAAAGCGGCAGTCGCCGAAGAAAGGTATTTCGGCGGCACCTGCGTCAACGTCGGCTGCATCCCGAAGAAGCTTTTTTCCTATGCGGCGCACGTCCGCGGGGACTTCCATGACGCCGCGGGGTTCGGCTGGAGCGGGCCGGAACCGTCTTTCCACTGGCCCACGCTGCTCGAGAACAAGAACAAGGAAATCGCGCGCCTCAACGGCATCTACGAGGGGCTCCTTACGAGGGCCGGCGTAACGATCCTGAAGGCGCGCGCCACGATCCTCGACCCGCATAGCGTCGAATGCGGCGGCAAGACATTCACCGCGAAGCACATCCTCGTCGCCACCGGCTCGTGGCCGACGGTGCCGGAGATTCCCGGCCGCGATCTCGCGATCACCTCCAACGAAGCCTTCTTCCTGCCGGCGCTGCCCGGGTCGGTCATCGTCGTGGGCGGCGGGTACATCGCCGTGGAATTCGCGTCGATCTTCAATGGGCTGGGCGTGAAGACCACCCTGCTCTACCGCGGCAGGCGCGTGCTGCGCGGGTTCGATGCCGACCTCGGCGCCCGCCTCGCCGAAGAGATGGGCAAGAAAGGCGTAACGGTGCGGCTCGAAAGCGACATTGCCGCGCTCGAAAGGATGGCCGACGGTTCGCTCGCAGTGACTTTTCGCGACGGCAGCAGCGGCCAGACCGGCGCGGTGATGTTCGCGACCGGGCGAAAGCCGAACACCCGCAACCTCGGGCTCGAAGCGGCAGGCGTCCGGCTGGCAGACGATGGCGCGATCAAGGTCGACGAGTACCTGCGAAGCTCGGTCGATTCGATCCATGCGCTCGGCGACGTGACCAACCGGATCAACCTGACGCCGGTGGCGACGGCCGAGGGCATGGCGCTGGCCAGGACGCTGTTCCGCGGGGAGCCGACGCGCATGGACTACGACAATATCCCGACCGCGATCTTCGCAATCCCCAACGTGGCCACCGTAGGGCTCTCCGAGGAGCAGGCCGCGGCGCGCGGCCATGCGGTCGAGATCTACAAGACCTCGTTCCGCGCGCTCAAGCATACGCTCTCGGGCAACGAGGAAAAAACCTTCATGAAGCTGGTCGTCGATGCGCCGACGCAGCGCGTGCTCGGCGCGCACATGATCGGCGCGGATGCCGGTGAAACCATCCAGGGCATCGCGATCGCGCTGAAGTGCGGCGCGACCAAGGCGCAATTCGATTCGACCATCGGCATCCATCCCACCGCGGCGGAAGAGTTCGTCACGATGCGGGAAAAATCCACCCAATAAGGGGTAAGCGCATGGCAAGCGTCCCGAAGGAAATCCCGCGCGCAGGCGTTTCAATGAACGGCGCAGAGAGCCTCGCACGCACGCTGCTCGCGTCGGGCATCGAAGTCGTCTTCTCGAATCCGGGTACGTCTGAAATGCATTTCGTCGCGGCGCTCGACCGCGTGCCCGGCCTGCGCTGCGTACTCGGCCTGCACGAGACCGTCGTCACCGGCGCCGCCGACGGCTACGCCCGCATGACCGGCCGGCCCGCCGCCACCCTGCTCCACTGCGGGCCGGGATTCGCCAACGGCATCGCAAACGTGCACAACGCGCGCCGTGCGTTTTCGCCGATGGTCAACGTGGTCGGCGACCAGGCGACCTACCACCGTCCGTATGACGCCCCGCTCACCGCCGACACCGAAGGCCTTGCGCGCGCGGTGTCGCACTGGGTGCGCACATGCACGACTGCGGAGGAGGTCCCGGGCGCAGGCGCAGCCGCAGTCCAGGCCGCGCGCAGCGGGGCCGGACAGATCGCAACGCTGATCCTGCCGGCCGACACCGCATGGAACGAGAGCACCGGCCCCGCCGCGCCGCTGCCGGTGCCGCCGCGCACGCGCGTGGCGCCGGAAACGCTCGCCAACATCGCCCGCATCCTGCGCACCGGCGCAGCGGCGATGCTGGTGCTTGCCGGCAGCGCACTGTCCGAGGCCGGCCTGCGCGCCGCGCACCGCATCTCGGTCAAGACCGGCGCCAAGCTGCGCGTGCCCACGCAGATCGGCCGGATGGCCCGTGGCCGCGGCCGGCCGCAGATCGACCGGATTCCGTACGCGGTCGATCGCGCCCTCGAGGTCCTGGGTGGCCTGGCCAACCTGGTGCTCGTCGGCGCGAAGCCGCCGGTCGGCTTCTTCGCCTACCCGGGCAAACCCAGCGAACTTTGGCCAAAGGACTGCGCGGTCCATGTGCTCACGCGCCTCGAGGAAGACCACGTTGCGGCGCTCGAGGCGCTCGCCGATGAACTCGGCGCGCCGCGCGACACGCCGATCCCCGAGGCGCCGAAGGCCACCGTGGGCAGCGGCCAATTCACGCCTGAAGCGTTCGCCGGCACGTTTGCGGCCCTTGTCCCCGAGAACGCGATCGTGGCCGAGGACGCGGTGACCTCCGGCCGCCAGCTGTTCGCACCGACCTTTGCCGCCGCGCCGAACGACTGGATCCAGATCACCGGCGGCGCGATCGGCTGCGGCCTGCCGATCGCCACCGGTGCGGCCGTCGCCTGCCCGGATCGCAAGACCATCTGCCTGCAATCCGACGGCGGCGGCATGTACACCGTCCAGTCGCTGTGGACGCAGGCCCGTGAAAAGCTCGACGTCGTCAACGTGATCTTCGCCAATCGCAGCTACAAGATCCTGATGGGCGAACTCATGGCGGTCGGCGCCACGCCGGGCAAGAGCGCGCGGCAGCTGTTCGACCTCGGGCCGCCGGATCTCGATTGGGTCAGGCTGGCCGGCGGGATGGGCATGGAAGCCACCCGTGTGGGCTCGCTGGATACTTTTGCCGATGCCTTCCGCGCGGCCTGCTCGCGGCGCGGGCCGTTCCTGATCGAATTCACGGTGCCGTGACAGCACCGGAATTGTTGAACTTTAATTCCTGAAGATTCAACAGGCGTGCGGTCATCCGGACAACGGGATTGCCGTTTCAGGAAAATAACAGGAGGGGACATGTTCAGAACCGCATTCGCCGGCGCGCTGCTTGCGCTGGCCTCGGCCGCCGCGCAGGCGCAGTCCTGGCCCACGCAGACCGTCCGGATCATCGTCGGCTATCCGCCGGGCGGCACAACCGACGTCATTGGCCGCCTGGTCGCGCAGGAGCTCACAGAGTCGCTCGGCAAGGCGGTGGTCGTCGAGAATCGCCCGGGTGCAAGCGGCACGATCGGCAGCGGCATCGTGGCGAAGTCGGCGCCGGACGGGCATACGCTGCTGCTGGTCCCCAGCACCCACGGCACGGCGCCGGCGCTCTATGCCTCGCTCCCATATGAAGACAGGGACTTCGCCCCGGCCGCGCTGATCGCCACCACCCCCTATGTGCTTGTCGTGCACCCGAGCATGACGGCAACCACCATGGCCCAGCTGCTCGCCTACCTCAAGGCCAATCCGGGCAAGGTCGAGTACGCGTCCTCCAGCCCGGGCACCGCGCAGCACCTGGCGGGCGAGTTGATGCAGCGGATGGCCGGCGTAACCATCGTGCACGTCCCCTACAAAGGCACCGGCGCGCTGATGCCGGACCTGCTTTCCGGGCGGGTGCCGATGATGTTCGAGAACATCGCGATCATGACGCCGCATATCAGGAAGGGAGCACTGAGGGCGATCGCGATTTCGAGCGTGAAGCGCACGCCGCTGCTGCCCGACGTGCCGACGGTTGCGGAGACCGGCCTGGCCGGGTTCGAGGTGCTCGGCTGGTTCGCGCTTCTCGCGCCGGCAAAGACGCCCCCGGAAGTGGTCCGGCGCCTGAACTCCGACATCAACGCATCGATCGCGAAGCCGTCGGTGGTCGCCCGCTTTGCCGAGCTTGGCGCAGAACCGCTGGGCGGTTCGCCCGAGCAGACCGCCGCCTTCATCAAGGGCGAACAGGACAAGTGGGGCAGGATCATCCGCGACGCGGGGATCAAGCAACAATAAGAAGGAGGGGCTGCCCGCCCCTCCTCAGACCTCCCCGCACGGAAGGGCCCTGTGCCCCTACGCCAGCGCCCGGGCAATCAGCGACAGGCCGCTGGCGGCGAGCGCGATGCCGATCGCGCGAATCAGCGCATCACGCGAGATGCGAGAGAACGCCTTGGACGCGACCCACAGGCCGCCGAATGACGCCGGCAGCACGGCCAGCGCGTAAAGCCAGGGCTTGCCCGACTGCAGCGGGCCGGCGATCGTGAAGGCGAGGACGCGCAGGCTGATGCTGAACATCGTGCAGATCCCGAGGGTCGAGCGGTACTGTTCCTTGCTGAGGGGCCGGCGGGAAAGGTAGATCGCATACGGCGGCCCGCCCGCGCCGAACAGCGTGCTGGTGATGCCGCCTGCGAAACCCGCCGGATACGCCCATCCCCGGCGTACCGTGCCCATCGAACCGGCGCGCACCAGGTTCGCCACCGCGACCGCAAGCACGAAAACGCCGAGCGCGGCCATCGAGACCGATCGGGGCAGGCTGACCAGCAGCGTCATGCCGACCACGGTGCCGGCAACGATTGCCGGCACCATCCGCCTCCATTCGCCGCCCACCGCGCTCTTCGGGTCCGAAAGGCCGATGCGCCAGGCGCTGGTGCAGTCGAGCAGCGCAAACATCGCCAGCGCGAAAGGCAGCGATACGAGGTGCGTGGCCAGCGGGATCGTGAACAGCGCCGACCCGAACCCGGTCATGCCGAAGATGAAGGCGCCGCCGAACGCTATGGCGGCGAGGGCGGCCAGGGTTGCGTAGTCGATCGCGCTCACCGGCGGCTCGATCGCCGCGTCGCGCGGGATTTCATACCGCCCCCGGCGAAATCAACAGCTCCTTGCGCGTCCACCGGTTCATCTTGCGCAGACCCGCGACGTAGCGCACGAAAGGCAGGCCGAGCTTTGCTTCGAGCTTGAACGCGCAGCGCTTCAACTCCTCCCACTCGATCGCGCGCGGCCCGCCCTTGAGGGCGAATACGATTACGTTGCCGTCCTCGCGCGCGTTGAGGCAGACCACGCACCCCGCGAAGGCCGCCTCTATGCGCTGCAGGTAGCGGTCGAACCGCCTGTCGTGGCCGAAAAAGTTGAGGATCATCACGCCGGGCGAACGCAGCGCGCGATAGGCAGCCGCGTAGAATTCTTCACTCACCAGCGCGGGCACCTGGTCGCCGTCGTCGAACCCGTCAACGATCAGGACGTCGCAGCCTTCCTTCGTTGCGTAAACTGCGGCCGCCCCGTCGCCCAGCTCGATGCGCAGCTTCGCGCCGTCGGCGGGCACGTTGAACAGGCCCCGCGCGGCGGTGATCACGGCGGGATTGAGTTCCACCACGCGCACGCGCACGCCGGGAAGGCGCTTGTGGATGAACTTGGGGATCGACCCGCCCCCGAGCCCCACCATGAGGCACTCCCGCGGACGCGGATGGAACAGCAGGAACGCCATCATCGTGCGCGTGTAGTCGAGTTCGAGGTCCTCGGGCGCGTCGATGCGCATCGCGCTCTGGATATGCTCGCCCCCGAGGTGCAGGTAGCGCACGCCGTCCTCCTCGCTGACCGTGATCTCCGGCCGCACGAGACGGCGCATCTTCTTCACCCAGCCCATTTCCGGTTCCGAGAAAGGAGGTAGACCGCGCCGGCGCCCATGAACGAAAGCAGCGCGGCGCCGAGGATTGGCGCGTCATAGCTGCCCATCCGATCGTACCCGTAGCCGGCGAGCGGCGGCCCGATCAGCGTGCCGAACCCCGCCGCAGTGTAGAGCCAGCCGATGATCGCCGAGACCGCGCGGCCGCCGAAAATGTCCATCACAACCGCGGGCGCTGCGGCGACAAAGCCGCCGTAGAAGAGCCCCATACCCACCGCCATCATGGCAAGCGCCCACAGGCTCTGCGCCTGCCACCAGGCCAGGAAGCATGCACCGAGGCCCGCGTACATCAGGGACAGCGACTTCATCCGCCCCAGGCGATCGGCCAGCCCGCCGATGCTGAATCGCCCGATCAGGCTGCCCAGGCCGATCAGGCTCACCAGCATGACGCCGGCACCCTCAGGGTGGCCGAGGTCGGTGGCATAGGGCGCCAGGTGCACCATCGGCACGAATACGCCGATCGTAGGCAGGAACAGCGATCCATACAGCACCCAGAACACCCTCGATCGCAACGCTTCGCCGAGTGTGTAGCCGGGCAGCGGCTCGGACGGCGGCCACGCCCCGGGCTTCTCGCCGGTGCGGCGCTCCTTGCGCTCCGGGTCGTTGTCGATGACGCAGGCCGCGATCCCGGCCAGCAGGAGGGTGAAGCCCGCAAGGACAAGGTACGCACCGCGCCAGCCGAAGAGCCCGATCCACCATGCGGCAAGCGGCGGGACGACAAGGTTGCCGGCGCCGATGCCGGCCACCGCGATGCCGGACGCAAACGCACGCCGCTGGTTGAACCACGGCTGCACTGCACCCACCGAAGGCACATAGGTCAGGCCTATGCCCACCCCGATGCCGACGCTGTAGGTCACGTAGAGGGCGGCCAGCGACGGTGCGAAGCTCGCGCCCGCAAGGCCCAATGCAAGCACCGCCGCGCCCGCAAGGCACACGCGTCGCGGACCGAAGCGGTCGGCCAGCATCCCGGCCGGTGCGCCCAGCATGAAATAGAGGAACGCGCAAAGCGAAAACACCAGCGAAACATCCGCCCGCGGCGCGCCGAACTCGGCCTGGAAGGCCTTGAAGAATGCCGCGAACGTGTAGACCACGCCGAAGCCGGTGAACATGAGCGTGAACGACGCGGCGACGACGGCCCAGCCGTAGTATGGTTGGCTGCGAGCCTGGCTGCGCGCGTGTCCCCGGTTCAACGCCGCCTCAGGCGAGCGCGCCGCGCGCCGTGATCGGCCAGAGCGCTTCGACCACACCGGCTGCGGTGCCGCCCCGCACTGCCACGTACCAGTCGTAAAGGTTCACGGTCGGGTCGCAATGACCCGGGACCAGCAGCAGCTTTTCGCCGAGAGCCGGCGCCTGCGCGCCGTTTCGAACCTCGATCACGCCATGCTCGTCCGACGCCCGCGTGAACTCGAGTCCGGGGCGTTGCCAGACGGTGGGCAGGCCGGAATCGACGCTCGAAGCCTTGAGGCCCGCATCGACCACGACACGCTCCGGCACGGGATGGCTCATGACCGTGGCGAGCACGAACAGCGAATGCTCGAAGCGCGGCATCGGCGGCGCCCATTCATTGCGTGCGTAGTCGGCGTCCATGAAGATGTAGGAACCCGGCTGCAGTTCGTCGTAGACGCCGCTGGCCGCTTCGAACATGAAGCTGCCGCTGCCGGCGCCGGTGACTACGGGGCACTCGATGCCTTCGCCCGTGATCAGCGCGCGAGTCGAGCGCGCCGCCTCGATTGCGGCATCGATCTTCGCGCGCCGCTCTGCCATCGTGCGCACATGCTGCGCCGAGCCCTGGTAAGCCTGCAGTCCGGCAAAGCGAAGTCCGGGCGTGGAAACGATCTGCCGCGCAAGGGCGAGCGCCGGCGCGCCCGGGGCCACGCCGCAGCGTCGCGCGCCTACGTCGATCTCGACGTAGATATCGATTTGCGCACCCGCTGCCTTCACCGCCTCGCCGAGAGCCCGCACGTGGGCCGGGTCGTCGACGCAGATCCCGATGCGAGCCCGCTTCGCGAGCCGAGCCAGGCGCGCGAGCTTCTGCGCGCCGACCACTTCGTTCGACACCAGCACGTCGCCGACACCGCCTTCGACCATCGCTTCGGCCTCGGACACCTTCTGGCAGCACACGCCGACGGCGCCAGCCGCCACCTGTCGCAGCGCGATTTCGGGGCACTTGTGGGTCTTGGCGTGCGCCCTCACGCGGATCGACCGGCCCGCAAGAGACCGGTCGAGGCTTGCGATGTTGCGCTCGAAGGCATCGAGGTCGATGACGAGCGCCGGCGTGTCGACTTCGGCCAGGCTCTGCCCGGGCCGGGTGGGCGGGACCGCGGTCATGCCGCCGCAGGCGCCCGGCGCAGGGCCAGCCAGAGCGTGGCGGCAACCACGATCACCAGCAGCGGCAGCGCGAACAGGTTGACCTTGTCCCAGCCGGCGCTGCTCACGAGGACGCCGGAAGTCAGCGAAGAGATTACCATCATCACGAAGATGCACATGTCGTTGGTGCCCTGCGCTTTGGCGCGCTCTTCGGGCCGGTAAGTCTCGGTGAGCAGCGTGGTGCCGCCGATGTACATGAAATTCCATCCCACCCCGAGAAGCACCAGCGAAAGCCAGAAATGCGCAACGTCGACGCCGTTGAGCGCAATGCCGATGCATATCAGGTTGAGCGCTGCGCCCGCGAGGATGATGTTGAGCACGCCGAAGCGCCTGATCAGCGAGCCGGCCACCAGCGACGGTGCGAACATTGCGATCACATGGGACGAGATCACGAACGCGGCATCGCCAAACGGGTGCCCGCACAGCCCCATCGCGATCGGCGTCGCGGTCATCAGCAGGTTCATCACACCGTAGCCGATTGCGCCGGCAAGCACCGCAACGATGAACTTGGGCTGCCTTGCAATCTGCCGGAGCGCCCGCCCGCCGCTCGCCATTTCGGCGGCGGTGGGATTGGGGATCCGCGTGGACGCAAGCAACCCGATCGTGACCAGGCAGAAGACGATCAGCAGCAGGTAGGCGCCGAGGAAGCGCTCCGGGAACGCGTCGACCGAGAACCGGCTGGTGCCCGGCCCGATGATGCCGCCGAGCAACCCGCCGGCAAGCACGAGCGAGATGGCGCGCGCCTTGTAGTCGGCCGGCGCGACGTCGGCCGCCGCGAACCGGTAGTACTGCCCGGTCGCGTTGGATGCGCCGAAGATCAGCGTCCCCAGGCACAGCAGCCAGAAGCTGTGCATCCCGATCGCCATTGCGCAAATCAGCGCCGCGGCGATCCCGGTCGCCGCGCCCGCGATCAGGCCCTGAGTGCGCCCCGCCTTCTTCATGTAGAGCGACGCTGGCAGCGTGGCGATCGCCCCGCCCAGGACCCAGGTGGTCACCGGAAGCGTGCCGATCGCCGGGTTCTTCGTCAGCGCCATGCCGGCCAGCCCGTTGATCGAGGCCAGGGTGGAGCTGTTACTGAAGAGCATCGCCTGGCAGGCGGCGAGCAATGCAACGTTTCGACCGGTGCTGGTCATATATACAGTATCATTGGGGAGTCATCGAAAGGCGATCCGCAGCCATTCTACCGACCGCGACCATGCAGAAGGACATTCGCAGCGAAATTCGCTCGATCAAGGTGCACGCAGCCCGCACAGATCTCGTGGAAAGGTCGCGCGGCGCAACGAACGCGCCGCAGGGCCGGTTCGAGAAGGAGGCGCGCGAAGCCTTCGACGACGGCTGGACTTCGGAGGACGAAGCACCGTCTCCGCGCGAGACTACCGTCACCGAGGAGCGCGCTCGAACGATCATCTCGCGCAACGACTCGCCGGACGTGCCTTTCACCCAGTCGATCAATCCCTATCGCGGATGCGAGCATGGGTGCGTCTACTGCTACGCGCGGCCGAGCCACGCCTATCTCGAGCTTTCGCCGGGCCTTGATTTCGAGACGAGGCTGTTCGCCAAGGTCAACGCGGTCGATCTCCTGCGGAGGGAACTCGGCGCCCGCGGCTACGTGCCGAGCCCGATCGCGCTTGGCGCGAACACCGACTGCTACCAGCCGGCCGAACGCAGGTACCGCCTGACGCGCGGCATCCTCGAAGTGCTGGCCGAATGCAGCCACCCGGTGACGATCGTGACCAAGTCTGCGCTGGTCGAGCGTGATCTGGACCTGCTCGCGCCGATGGCGAAGAAGAACCTCGCCAAGGTGTTCGTCTCGATCGGGAGCCTGGACAGGGCACTTGCGCGGCGGCTGGAGCCTCGCGCCTCCAGCCCGCAAAGGCGCCTCGACGTGCTGCGCGCGCTTTCGGGCGCCGGCATCCCTTGCGGCGTGATGGTCGCGCCGATCGTGCCGGCACTCTCGGACAAGAGCATTGAAGAGGTCCTCGAAGCCGCGAGCGAGGCAGGCGCCGGGTCGGCGGCCTACATCGTCATGCGGCTGCCGAACGAGTTGAAAGAAATCTTCCGCGAATGGCTGGCCGTGCACTATCCCCTGCGCGCCGACCACGTCATGAGCGTGGTCAACCAGCTGCGCGGCGGGCGGGACAACGACCCGCGATTCGGCGAGCGCATGACCGGCACCGGACTGTTCGCCGACCTTCTCGGCAAGCGCTTCGCCATCGCCTGCAAGCGGCTGGGAATCGACGGCCGGGACACCGGCGGACGCGACGCCCCGGGGCTGGACACCACGCTGTTCCGGCCGCCGTCGGCCACGGGACAAAGGGACCTGTTCTAAACGGACCGTGCCGGCTATATCTCTTCTGTGATTTGAATCGGCCTGCGACCCGCGCCGGTATTGGATCTCCGAAAGTCAATTCCGAACAATTCCGACCTTGATCGATGCAGGGCGAGTATGCGCGCCGCGAAACGCCCGTCCGGGACGGCACCCGGGCTGCTAGTCTCGCGGCGTGACTTCATCGCCTGCGCCGCAACGCAACCCCCGGGTCGAGGGCCTGCTCAAGGCGCCGATCGCCGCGACGGTGGTGCGCCTGGCCGCCCCCGGCATCGTGCTGGTCGCCTTCCAGTCGGCAGTGAGCATTAGCGACGCCTACTTCGTCGGACGGCTGGGTACCGCGCCGCTCGCCGGGCTTTCGCTGGTCTTCCCGATGCTGATGCTGCTGCAGATGATGTCGGCCGGCGCGATGGGTGGCGGCGTCGCTTCGGCAATAGCGCGCGCGCTTGGCGCCGGCAGCGAGAAGGCCGCCCGGTCCCTCGCGGTCCATGCCCTGGTCATCGGCGCATCATTCGGGCTGGCATTCACCTTCTGCGTCCTGGCCGCAGGCGATGCGATCTACCGGCTGCTCGGCGGAAGCAGCGCCGTGCTGCGCGAGGCGCTCGCCTATTCCGACATCATCTTTGGCGGTGCGGTGCTGGTGTGGCTGGCCAACACGCTGGCCAGCATCCTGCGCGGTTCGGGCAACATGGTGGTGCCGGCGCTCGCGCTCGGGGGTTCCACGCTCGTGCATATCCCGCTGTCGGGCATGCTCGTGCTCGGCAGCGGGCCCTGGCCGGCGCTTGGCATCGCGGGGGCCGGCGTGGCGTACCTTGCAAATTTCGCCTGCGCGTCGTTGGTCATGCTTGCCTACCTGCTGCGCCCGGGAAGCCGTCTGAGGCCGACGCGCGGCGACATGAAACTCCAGCCCCGCATGTTCTGGGAAATCCTGCGAGTAGGTGCGATCTCGTCGTTGAACTCGATGCTGACGGTGCTCACTGCGGTCCTCCTCACCGGCATCGTCGGCACGTATGGCACGGCGGCGCTGGCCGGCTACGGCGTAGGCGTACGCCTCGAACTCATGCAGGTCCCGCTGGTCTTCGCGATCGGGCAGGCGCTGGTCGCGCATGTAGGCACCAACATCGGCGCCGGTCAGGTCGCACGAGCCAAGCGCATCGCCTGGACCGGCGCATCGATCGCCGCCTGCATCGGCCTGGGCATAGGCGCGACAGTTGCCGCGATCCCGCTTGCGTGGGCAGGCCTGTTCAGCAGCGACCCGGCGGTGCTCGAGGCCTGCAGCCAGTACCTGCGGCGGGTGGGGCCGTTGTACCCGTTCCTGTCCGTGGGCGTGGCGCTGTATTTCGCCTCGCAGGGCGCGGGGCGCATGGGAATGCCGCTGCTCGCCGGCACCTTCAGGCTGCTGATCGCGAGTTCCGGCGGATTGGCCGCAGTACGCTTGGGCGCGCCCGTCTCCGCCGTATTCTCGGTTGTTGCAGTCGCGATGTTCGTCTACGGGGCGTTCACCGCCTGGGCCGTACATCTCGCCAACTGGGCGCAGGCGCCCGGCACGCGTTGATCAGACCCCGAGGCTCTTGCGCAGGAAGAGGATAGGCTTGCGCATCAGGTAATACCCGAGTGAAACCTCCTCGGCGTACACCTTTGCGGTGCCCCGCAACCCGATGCGCGGCAGCGACCCGGGGGCAAGCTGCGCCTTCACGACGTACGCCAGCGTGTTGTCCGGCATCGTGATGGTCTCGTAGCTGGTCTGCACGATCTTCGCCTTGAGCGGGAACAGCGGATCGACGTTGAGGAAGACCTGGACCTCCGCGCCGATATCGAGCTGGACCGCGTCCTCCGGCGGCACGTAGACCGTCACCTCGACCATCGACGGGTCCGCAATCACCATGATCCGCTCGCCCGGCTGCACGGGGCGGCCGCGCCACTCCTCGGCGTCGGCGAAGATCGCAAGCCCTCCCTGCGGCGCCGCGATGGTGTAGCGGTCGAGCATTTCGGACAGGAACGCGACCTCCGCCACCTTCTCGCGCACACGCGCATCGAGCAGGTTGAGCTCGCCCTTGCTCTGCTCGTCGGTAAAGGACTTGTTGATTGCGCGCTGCAGGTCGGCCTTGGCGATATCGAGGGCCTTGACCGCGACCGCGAGCTTGTTTCGGGTCGTCGTATCGTTGAGCACCACCAGCGGCTCGTCTGCGCCGACGATCTGGTTGGGCTGGACCTTGATCGCATCGACCACGCCTTCGACCGGCGCGGTGATCGGGTAGGGGCGCACAGGCGTGATCTCGGCCTGCGCGAGCGCAGACAGCCGCACCGGCACGAACGACATCAGCGCAATTGCGAGCCCCACGGCAAGGATCAGGTGCTTGGTCGAGGTGCGCTGCAGCCAGCGGCGCACCGGCCGGTAGTCCCGGCGCCAGGCCCAGAGCGCGAATCCGGTCGCGGCACCCATCCATTGCGCTATTGCGCGCTCGATGTCGCCGAACGGTTCGTCGCGCGCGAAAAACAGCCCGCCGATGACCTGTCCTTCGGGCGACTGGAGGGCGCAATGCAGGACCTGGTCGGGGACCCACTCGGCCCCGTCTTCGGCCAGCGACTCCGGCAGGTCAGCCAGCGCCGAGACGACCACCGGCTGCCCGGGCGCCTCGGAGAAATGCGCCGCAGCGCGCACCAGCCACTGGACGTAGGGCGCTTCCGCCGTCACTTCGGCCAGCCCCGACACCGCCTCGACCACCACCTGCGACCGGATGTCGTACTGCCAGAGGACGGCCTGGTCGAACCGCAGCACGCTGAAGCCCTCGTTCGCCGCCACGAAAGCGAGCTCGTGCATCGACTTGCACGCCTGGAGCTTCCGCTGGAACTCCAGCAGTTCGGCGGCGATGTTCGTGCTTTTCTTTTCTTCCTGCGGTTCGGTCACGGCTTCGGGCGATCAGGAAACACGGCCGTGCCGACCATGCCGGGAAGCAGTCCCTGGGTGGACCCCTCGAAGCGGGCCTCGAGTTCGAGTGACTGGCTCACGCCTTCGACCCGGGCATTCAGCTTGGAGACGCGCGCCCGGTAGGCGCGCCCGTCCTGCGCGATCTTGACGGTGAACGGCGTGCCCGGCTTCAGCCAGCCCAGCCAAGCCGCCGGAACGTAGAGCTGCGCCTTGAGCGACCCCGGATTGACCATGTCGAGCAACGGCTGCCCGAGCGAAACGCTTTCCGCGAGCTTGACCTTGAGCTTGACCAGACGGCCGGTGAAGGGCGCAACGACCTTGCAATAGGCGAGCTGCGACTCGCGCAGCGTGACCTGGCTCTTGGCCTTGTCGGCTGCCGAGGCGGCCACGGTCACCTCGAGCTCCCCGGCCGCGCCGAGCGCCTGCAGTCGCAGCTTGGTCAGGTGCGTTTCGCGCGCACCGCGATATTCGGCGGCGGCCGCCTCGAGTTGTGCGGCCTGCTCCTCGCAGTCGAACTCGAGGATCACTGCCGTGGCCGCCACGTTGTCGCCGAGCCCGAAGTTGATCTTCTTGATCTTGCCGGCCATCTGGCTGGAGAGCGTCGTCTCGTCGCCCGAGGTCACCAGCACGGAGATCTCGCGTTCGTCGAGCGTGGTGAACTGGTCGAGCAGCGCACCCATCCCGGTGCGGCCCTGCGCCACGGGCGCGACTTGCGACGCCGGCGCCTGGGGCTGCGCGGGGGCCGCGGCCGGCGACGACTTTGCCGCCGGCTTGGCAGGCGTCGCCGGCGCTTGTGCGAGCGACTCGAAAAGCACGCCGGCGGCGAGCAGCACGGAGATGACTGCGATTGCCTTATTGCGCACGGCGGTCCTCGGTGAAATCGATCTTCGACACCCGTTCCACTGCCGGCCAGGCAAGATCGAACGAGATGCGCAACGCAAGCGGCGCGTTTCCCTCGGCTGCGGCGGCCGGCTGCGGGGCCTCGGGGCCGGCCTCGCCTGAAGTGCGCGCAAGCCTGAGTTCCGGATCGCCCCAGGGCGCCGAGAGCTTCTTCTGGGTGACGACACGGCCTGTGCGCATTCGCGCCACGGGACCCACGACGCGGTATGCGGCACCTTCTCCCAGCGTGCGCCATTGCTCCGCGTCCACCGGTTCGCTCAGTGTGGTCTTGAACTCGGACGAGAACCGGACCTCGCCGGACTTGGCGTCCAACAAGGCGACTTTCACGCGCGCCGGCCGCCCCCCGTCGCGCGGGGGTTCGAGGACGACGGCCGAATTGATCCTGAGTTTCGCCGTCTCGCCTTCCGCCACGGTGACCTTGGAGAGGTCGAAGATGCGCGCCATGGATGCGCGGAATGCCGCCTGCGTGTCGGACGGTACCCCGTCGACTGCGCCGATCATGACCGGAAGGTCCAGCGGGCCGGCCCGCGGCGCGAAATTTTCGTCTTCCCAGCCGACCAGCCTCGCCTGCATCTGCTCGGCCAGGGACGTGGTCTCATGGCTCGCGACCTCAGAAGGCAGAGCGTCCAGCCCGACCGAGTTGTAGATCTTGCCCAGCGCCGCCTCGAGGTTCGCGTAGGTGATGTCGCGGTTGATCTTGCTGACGAGGAATCGCGCCTTCGCGCGGATCAGCTCGAACTCGGTGTCCACCCCGACTTCGTTGCTCGAAGCGAGATACCCGACGATCTGCTCGTCGTCCTTGGTGGCCTGGTCCCAGACCCCGAATTCGTGCGCAAGGAGCGAGTAACGGACCGCTGCGATCCGTGTCTGGGTCATCACCGCCATGGCCATCGCCAGGCGCCTTGACTCATCCAGCTTGCGCTGGGCTTCGGCCGAGCGCTTCACCGCCGGCAGCGAGAACGCCTTGACGAGGTTGAACGCGACGTTGACCCCGACCGACATCCAGGTATTGTTCACGAGGAACCTGTTGCTGTCGTAGTTCGTGCCGACATCGAGATTGAGGTTTGGAAGCAGGCCGAGCACCGCCTTTCGCGCCTCATCGGTGTTTACGCGCGTCTTGTATGCCTCTTCCCCGAGTTCGGGGCGGCTCCGTAACGCGACGGCCTCGAGCGTTTCCATCCGGGTCTTGAGTTCCAGCGTCGCGGCGGGGTAGCGCGTCGGCGGGGCGATCATCACCTGGGTGCCCGGCGTCACGTTGAGCAGCGCGGCCAGTTCGACCCGCGACTGGGCGAGGTCCTGCCGCCGCAGGCTGATCTGCTGCTCGAGGTCGAGCAGGCCGCGGCGCAGCGTGGCCGTCTGCATCGGCGGAAGGAGCTTGCGGCTCTCGATCACTCGCGACTTCTCGATTGCGAGGTCGACCTCCTCGAGCAGTTCGTCGATCTGCGGCAGCAGGCGCTGCGCGGCCTCGCTCTTCCACCACGCCAGCCGTACGTCCTGCACGAGGTTCTGCATCGCCTTGCGGCGGCGTTCCTCCGCGATCAGGCTCTGGTCGGCCAGTTGCCGGGCACGATAGTAGCCGAGGCCGAAATCGAGCAGGCTCCATGTAAACGACACGCCGGACGTCTCGCGCGTGCGCTCCTGCGACGCCGACGGGTTGGTAGCGATCGTCCCGTTCGGCGAGAAACCGAATCCGAACGAATCGTTGTTGCGCGACGAATAACCGGCGGTGGCGGTGAGCTTGGGCAGCATGTCGAATTTGCCGACATCGAGCTGGCCCAGCGCGACCGCCTGCTCCATCATCTTGACCCGGTATTCCATTTGGTACTTGAGCGCCCGCGCGGTCGCCTCATAGAGCGTGACCGGCTTGGCGAGCGGCTCCTGGCCGGCGAACAGCTTCTCCTCGGCCTCGGTGGCGACGCGCTCACGCTGGGCCGGATCCAGCGGCACCGGGATGATCGAGCACCCTGAAAGCAGAACGGCCACCCCCGCGAGGAATGTTCCGCAACGAACGACTTGAATTGGAAATTTAGGCCGCACCAGTCTACCCGGGAGCAGTTCTCATTTTGCCCGCGGGCTATTTTAGCTGGTTGTCTGGTACGCCGATCGTCAGGTTTTGTCCAATGCTTAGACGATGGGACGCCCCGTAGGCTTCGGCGCAGGGGCCTTGGCCGTCTTGTCGGCGCCGAGGATCTTTGCCAGCAGCGGATCACGCGCGAGCTTTGCAGTCCGGATCTGCTCGGCAAATGGCGCCGCGCCCGTCTTGGCCGGCTTGCCTTTCTCGAGCTTGCCCTTCGCCGGAGCGTCGCCGGATTCGGCCTGGGCATCCACAGGCTTGTCGGTGTCTCCGGCTTCTTCATCGTCCACCGAAGCTCTCGGCTCCGCAGTCGGCGCGGGGGCGTCCGCTTTCGCCGGCTCCTCCGCGTCGGGCTTGACCCCGAGTTCGAGGGTGAACGAGAGATTGGCCTCGCGGCCTTCCCTGTCGCGTGCGGTCAGGATCAGGTCGATCGAGAACGTTCCGCCACCAGGAGGCGTGCCGCGGAACATGCCGAGCACAGGATCGAAAGTCAGCCACGGGGGAAGCGGAGTCCCGTCGGCAGTACGTGCCTCCAGCGTGACGATTGCCGCCGGGTCGGTGTGCCCGAATGCGTTGGACGGCACCTGGAACTGGTTCTCGCCCCGGGCGGACAGCAGGCCCTGGAACACGAACAGCCGCTGCTCCCCGGCAGTGAGGCCATCCGCGCCCGCGACCTGTTGCAGGCCCTCGGCAGACACGCGCGCCACAGGGAATCCCTTGTCCCCCGCGGCCGCCGAACCGAGCGGACCGGCCTCGGTAGCCGCGAGACCCTGTTGCGTAAGCTTCAGTGCAGCTGCCGGATCAGCGCCCAGCCCTGCGCCGGGCTGCGACGGGGAGGTCCCTGAAGAGGAGTCTCCCGGCGTGCCGGCTCCCGAGCGCGCATCGCCTGCCGCCGCCCGTCCGCCCGCCGGCGTTGTAGTGGGCGCATCCGCGCCTGGAACGCCCATCTCGAGCTTGAACACCACGCTCGCCTCACGAGCCGCGTTGTCGCGGGCGACCACGATGACCTCGATACTCGTCGGCTGGCCGTCGGGAGGCACGCCGCGGAACAGGCCGCTGGCGGCGTCGAACTGCAGCCACGCCGGCAGCGGGTCGCCGTTGGACTGGCGCGCCTCCAGCTTGACGACGGCCTTGCCGTCGGTATGGGCGAACGCCTCCTGCGGCAACTGGTACTTCTGGTCGCCGACGGCATTCTTGACGCCTTCGAGAACGAACAGCCTGTCGCCGGTAAGTGTCTGCGCTTCGCCGGTGCCTCCCAGGGCCTGGGCGGAAGCGTCCGCGCCCACGCGCGCGACCGGGAAGCCGCGGTCGGTCGAGTCGAGGATTGCACCGCCGGACGCGGTCGCACTGCCCCCGGTCACCCCCATCTCGAGCTTGAAGATGACCGACGCCTCGCGTCCCTGGCTGTCGCGTGCGACGACCTGGACCTCGACGGGAACGGGATTGCCATCCGGCGGTGTCCCCGTGAACGTCCCGTTGGCTGTGTTGAACCTCATCCACGACGGCAGCGGGTCGCCGTTTGACTGGCGCGCTTCGAGCTTGATGACCGCGTCCGAATCGGTATGCGCAAAAGCCTCGGCCGGCAGCTGGAATGACCCTTCCGTCTGCACATCAGGCACGCCCTCGAGGACGAACAGCCGCCCTGCGGTGACCGATGCGATCTCAGCGGCCCGCTCCGGGTTGGCAGCCTCGGTGATGCGCGCGACCTGGAATCCCTCCGGGACAGGCGCGGAAGTGGGCGAGGACTGCGCGCCGCCCCCGGCCGCAGTTGCAGGCAGGCTCTCGATGACCCCCGCTACGCTCGACGACTGCGCCGGGACGCCGCCACCCAGTCCTCCGGAGATGTCGATCGGCTGCGTCCACAGACCCGGGTCCACCGGCCGTGTCGCGGTGTCGATGGGCGTTGCAGCCTGGTTGCCGATGGCTGGCAGGGACGACGACGAGGGCGGGACGGGCGCCGGGGCCTGCGTCGACTCCGGAAGGGGCGAAGCAGGCACCGGCACCACCGGCACCGTGACCCGCGCGACGGTAACCGTGCCGCTTGCGGCACCGCTGTAGCCGGCCGCATCCCCGACCGTCGCCGTGATGGTGTAGGTGCCATCAGCAAGAGCGAACTCCCCCGGGATCGAAATCGACCACGTATTGCCAGAGACGGTGGGCGCGTACGTCCTGCCGTTCACCACGATCGACAGTGTTTCTCCTTCGCGCAGGGGAGTGATGCTGCCGGTCAGCGTAGGCGTCCCCGAATCGGTCGTCATCGAATTGACCGTAGGTACCGCATGCTCGGGGCCGGTCACCACGATCTCGATCGTCCGCGTGTCCGACAAGCCGCCGGCGTCGGTTACGCGAGCGGTGAACGTCTCGGTGCGGCTCACGCCCGCGCCCAGCGCGTTCACCGCCGCGGTGTCGGCCGCATAGCTGTAGGACCCGTTCGCGTCGACGGTCAACGTTCCGTAGCCTCCCTTGGCGCTGCCGGCCCAAGTAAGGCTATCGCCCGCATCCGGATCGGTCGCCACAAGCTTTCCGGAAACCGCGGAAATCGTCCCGGCCGTCCCGCCGTGGACAGTGTGCTTGTACGTTCCCTCGGCCACAGGCGCATCGTTCGCACCCCTCACCGTGATCGAAAGCGTCGCGCTCGAAGTCCGGCCGGCCGAATCGCGCATCGTGTAGGCGAAAGCCTCGGTAACGGTATCTGTCGCCAGCCTCAGCGCCTGGACCTTCGCGTTCGTTTCGTCCACTGCATAGGTGTAGCTGCCGTCGGACCGCAGGGTAAGCGTCCCGTAGGTACCTGCCACCGGTGCGCCCACGTTCCCGCCGGCGCCCTGGACCGCACTCACCGTCTTCGTATCGCCCGCGTCCGCATCCGTGTCGTTGGAAAGCACATTTCCCGTGGCCGGCGTCCCGGGCAGCGCGTTCGCCACGCCGCCGGACTCGAGCGCCGCGCCGCTGTCGGCAAGTGCCACGGGCGCATCGTCCGTCCCTGTGATCGTGATCGTCACCGTCTGCGTGTCCGTCTTCGCGTCCGTCGCCGAGTCCGTCGCCTTCAGCGTGTAGGTGAGCACCAGCGTCTCGCCCTGGCCCAGGAAGTCAAACGCCTGGCTGCCCGAATCGAAGCTCCACCCAAGGTTGTTCGCCGATCCCGGCTCGGCCGCGTTCGCGCTCGCGCTCGTCAGACTGAGCATCGCCTTCAGCTGCGCGTTCGTGAGCGGGTTCGTCCCCGCAAACGTCCCGCCCGCCGACACGCTGTCCACCGCCACGCTCACCGTGTCCGACAGGTCCGCATCCGTCAGGCTCAACGTCCCGCTCGCCGTCAACCCCGCGTCCGTCTCGGTCAACGACTGGGCCGCCGTATCCCCGGACTTCACCGAGATGTCCGGCGCATCGTCCGTGCCCGTCACCGTGATCGTCACCGTCTGCGTGTCCGTC